>CAVQYN010000019.1:0-416999 GCA_963718225.1 uncultured Chloroflexia bacterium | reverse complement strand
ACTCAGATTGCCCCAGAGCGTCAACCCATCGCCAATTTTCTCGCGAACGCCGCGCACCGACATTCCCGCCGTCGGTTCTAAACCCTGCACGCCGTCCACCCCGCTCGCAGCGAGGTCGGATAGAATCGAATTTAGATTTCCGTCAGAATGAAAAAACACAACGAGTCCAAGCGCGTGAACATCGCGCACCAATTGCGTCAACGCCGGGAAATACCCTTCGCGCAATTGCGTGGGCGAGAAAAACGTCGAGCGATTGTACGCCAGGTCTTCGCCCAACACGACGCCATCGGCGCCGCATCCGTACGGCTTGCGCGATCACGCGCGTTTCCTCCGCGCCGCGCCAAAAATGGTCGCGTGCGACATCGGGCACGCTGTGCAATATTTCATCAACGCATCGAATCCCGCCGCTTTGGTTGCCGCGCTGAAATCGGACCATCGATTACTGCAAAAACAAATCGATCCGAATCGGCGCGTCAACGCGCGAGCGAATTGATTGCCCGATCTTCGTCCAGTTGCGTGGCGCGCCCCAGCCCTCACTGAACGCCACCGCCGCAATGTCCGCATCAAGTCGTTCGATCAGGTTGATGCGATGTTCGTGCGCGACGACCGTCCCAACATCGAGCGCAAGAAAAGTGCTTACGAACTCATCGGCGATAAAAAACTCTCCGCGCGCGATGCGATTCGCCGCTTCGCCGCGCAAAGCTTTCAGAACACGCTCGCGATGGCTCACTTGAAAAATCCAAGCATCGTCCGGTGCAAACGTCGATTGCTCGCGACATAAGATTTAGAGTGCACGCTCCACGCCGCGCCAGCAGGATCAGTCACACGTCCATCAGCTTCTTCGACAATCAACGCGGCGGCGGCTATATCCCATGGCGCAAGCGAGAGATGCATGTAACCTTCCATGCGTCCGGCGGCAAGCACGCACAACGATTGCGCGGCGCTACCGAACGCACGACCGGTCATGGCACGTTCGAGCATTTTCCCGAACACTTGCGTTGACCTTCGGCGCACGCTGATCAAGCGTGACCACTCGGCGCCGATGACCGCGTCCTCAAACTTTCGGACGTTGCTCACGTGAATCGGTTTGTTGTTCAACCACGCGCCGCGTCCGCGCTCTGCGGCAAACATTTCATTTCGCACCGGATCATATACCACGCCGATTTCAACTGCGCCAGCGCGATACATCGCAATCGATGTGGTGAACGGCGTCAGGTTGCGCGAATAATTCGTTGTGCCGTCGAGCGGATCGACGATCCACAGCGCGCCGCCTTGGGTCGGTCACCAAATGCCCACAACTCGGCGTGTTCGCGCGCGTCGCCTTCTTCGGAGAGAAACCGATCATTTGGAAATTGCGTGAGTAAAACTTTGCGAATAGCCCGATCGGCGGCAAAATCAGCATCGGTTACAATGTCGCGCTTGCCTTTCGATTTGATTTCACGCTGAGCCGTGAGTTTTTCAGCAAGAATTTTTCCTGCCGCGCGTGCGGCACGAATTGCAAAAACAAAACGTTGACTCATTGAAACTCCTATTGTATCTGTCCCAGGATCCGATTGATGCGCGCATTTGCGTTTTTCAACACCATTGTCGGGTCAGCGCCCTCAATAACGCTCGTCCACACCTCGACCATGGCCGCGTCGACGGACAGCGATTCTTTAACATTTGGCAATGTGCGCAAAATCGGCAACGGATTCAAACCCTCGCGCATGCGCGCGAGTTGCGGCGATGGATTATCCGCGAGCAACGCCGGCACAGAGACGCGCGCCGGTAACGCAAACGTCACACGCGCCCAACGCACATTTTGTTCCGCGGCGACGAGCCAACGCATCAGCGTCCACGCGGCACGCACGCGTTCGTCCGTCGATTTAAACATGGCAATTTGCTCGCCGAGCATAACCGACATCGGACGCGCAGAATCGATTTGCGGCAAATTCGTGACGCGCCATGCCGTGCCGCGATTCGTGCGCTCCGCCGCGTCGCTGATCGATTGCAAGTCATCGGTCGCGCCAATCCAAAAAGCCGTTTTGCCTTGCGCGAAATCGTTGCGCGCGATTTCCGCATCGACGAGATACGCCGCGCCGCTTCGCGTGAGCGTCGCAATCAGTTGCGTCGATTTCAACCACGCCGCGTCGTTTAATTGCGCTTGCGTTTGCGTTTCGTTCAGCGGCGCGCCGCCGCGACTATACACAACGGCGCACAGCGCCGCCGCATTTGGCGTCATCACCCAGCCGCGGACATTGTCTTTGGTCGCCGCGCGCGCGGCGCTTTCAAACTGTTCCCATGTGCGCGGCGGCGCGATGATCTTTGCCGCCTGTAAAATATCGGCGTTGTAGTACAGCACGATTGTCTGCGTATCGAACGGCAACGCGGACAACTGATTTTTCGCATCGGCGAAACGCCCGGCATCGAAAATGCCAGGCACGAAATCTTCGCGCTCGTTCTGCGGCAGACCAAGCTTGGGCTCGTACATCAACGGCTCGAGGTTAACCAGCGCGTCGCGGCGCGCGAATTCCGCGAGCGTGCGATTGCTCGCGATAATCAAATCCGGCGGTTGATTCAACGCAATCGCCGCGAGACCTTGCCGCATCAAATCGCCTTCGTTGGGTTTTTGCTCAAGCACAACTCGGATGCCAGGATTCGCTCTGCGAAAATCAGCAATGAAGGTGTCAAGTAATCGTGCCGCTGCACCCGATTGAGTATGCCACAACGTCAACGTGATCGCGTTGTTCGATGAATTGGCGGGCAAACCATCGGAGGGGAACGCGGCGCAGGCGGACAGAAAAATAATCGCGAGTGCGAAAATGCGCTGGCTCACCCAGTCACCAACTCATCGAGCATTTGCGCAATGTCGAGCGCGGCGCACGGACGCGCGAGTTCGCGCGCGCGCTGGGCCAATCGTGCCAGTGTGTCATTGCCCGGCGCGAGCCAGGCGTTCAACGTGGACGCGATGTCTTCCGGCTTTTCGCGCAACACGCCCACGCCGCTTTGCTCGACAAAGGTAACATTGCCGGCTTCTTGCCCCGGCAAAAATCCGCTGAGCAAAATCGGCAAACCGCACGCCAGCGCTTCGCTGATTGTGCCCGGTCCCGCTTTGGTGATGATGACATCCGCGGCGCGCATCCAGTCCGGCATGTTCGTCACAAAGCCTTCGACGCGTACCGGCATCTGCCACGTCATCATTTCCAACTGGCGTTGCAGCAATTCGTTGCGCCCGGTGATAATCGCAAGTTGCGCGTTCACGCGCGCATCGTCTATCGCGCGCGCGATGTCATCCAATGGTCCCATGCCCTCGCCGCCGCCGACGAGCAGAATCGTTGCGTAATCGGGCGCGAGCCCCAGTTTCGCGCGCGCATCGCGCTGACTCAAACCCGCATCGAGAAAATTCAAACTGACCGGCTCGCCAATAATGCGCAGTTTTTCGGCGGGCATGCCGTAACGCAATCCCATGGCGTGCGCGCCATCGGTTGGCACGACCGTAACATCCGCGTCGGGATCGAACCAGAGTAAATGCGCGTCGAACAGATCGGTAACAACAGTCACGAACGGCGCGCGCGAATCGATTTCGCGCAAACATTTGCGCGCGGGTTGAACAAAAACCGGATGCACCGAGACGACAATGTCCGGCGATTGCGCGCGCAGGAATTCTTTCAAACGCTTGCCGATGATGAACTTGATAAACGGAATCGCAAAGCGCGCGGACAATCGATTATTTGTTGTGAGGAAAAGCAAAGCCCAGAGAGGCTCAAAATATTTGGTAAAGGGGAGGTAGAGGTTGGGCGCAAAGTGAAAAGGAAAAATCGCCGCTTGCTTGAACACGTCGAACAGGATACTGGCATAGCGCCCAGGAAATTGCCGGTCGAGCGCAGCGACAATCGCTTCGGCGGCACTACGATGCCCGCCGCCGGTATCGGACATTAGAATCACGACGCGGCGCATGGCGGTCACGACTTGGAATCGGGCGAGTCGGCGAGGTGTTGCGCATGGCGTTGCCGCGCCAGCCGAACCATCGATACTGCCCAAGCGAGGTTAAAGAGCGCGAGAAGCGCGATGATAATCGCGATGGTGAGAATGACCAGAGGAATTCCATAAACATCGGCGAGATTGCCGGCGAAAAGAAGCGGCGGAATGCCGAGCGCATTCGCCAACGTGAATTGCACCGCGAGCACGCGTCCACGCACCGCATCACTCGACCTCTCCTGCACAATGGTTTGCGCCGGAATATTAATCGTCGCCATCATCATGCCGATAAGGAGCGACGAAAACATCACCGCCGCCGATGTCGTCAAGACCAAATCCGGACGACCGATGAACAACGGTTGACCAAAGACGATGCTGCCACCGCCTGCCCACGCCAAGCCGCCCAAGCCGATGGCCACGCCGATCATGCCGAGACTCGCAAGAATTTCGCGCGGGACACGATGACCAAAGCGTCCGATGACAATGCTGGCGATGAACATCCCCGCGCCGGCGGGCCAAAACACGTAAATCGAATCTTCCGGTTGCAGACCGAGCACGCGCTTGGCAAAACCGGGCGCGAGTTCCGCCATAATCATCGTCAAGGCCGAAGCGAGCGCGAGCTGCCACAAGGCGATAAAAATCGCGCGATGGGAAATCGCAAAAGACCATCCTTCGCGAATTTGGTCCCACGCGTGACCCAGCACCGAAACGCCTTCACGCAACGTGATGGACATCGGTTTATCGCGCGGGAGAACTTGAACGCAGATCGTCGCCAGCGCGTACATCGCGGCGGCGATCCACAATGAGCCGGCGACGCCAATCGTTTTGGCGCCCAAAGGCGCAAGAATAATCATGCCCAGGATTTGGGAGGCCGTGAACGTCAGCGAGTAGAGCGAATTGGCGGGGAGGAGATTTTCCGAACTCACGAGCATAGGAATTGTGGCGCCTTCAGCCGGGGCGAAGAATTGTCCAATCGCCGAAGTAAGAAAAACGAGAATGTAAATGCCGGTCAGGAAAAAAACTTCGCTGAATTTGTTCGTCGGCAAAAGCATCGCAAGAATCGCCAGCGCGGCGCCAGTGATAAAACGCAATGCGTTCGACCAGACAAGAATCGTTTTCTTGGAAACGCGATCAACGACCATGCCAGCGAGCGCGCTCAACAGAACCGCCGGCAAACTGAATGCCAGAATCACCGCGCCCAGATGCGCGCTGGAGCCGGTCACGTGTTCGATGAGAATGAGTTGGAGAAAGAATGCGCCGTTCAACGCGGTGTTGGACAGAACCTGCGCCAACCACAAGGACAGAAACTGGCGATTCTTGAGGACGACGGTATAGCCGCTTGGGTTCATAGAATCAGAGGTCAATCATTCGTCATCGGGGTTTCGTTACGCGCGGTGGATGACGCACCGGGATTTTCGCCGCGTCGGATAAAAGTTTTGACGCGCTTTTCAAACTCGCGGCGCGGCAACAGCACACGATGCTGGCACGTTTGGCACACGATGCCAATGTCGGCGCCTAGCCGCACGACTTGCCATTCATATCCGCCGCACGGATGCGGCTTGCGCAGACGCACGACATCGCCTAGAAAGATTTCCAGAGGCATGACGACGAACATTATAGGACAAACCGGCGAATAGTCAATTCAAAAGCAAAACGGCAACCGCGATTACGATTGCCGTTGGCTGTCGGGGCGAGTGGACTTGAACCACCGGCCTCAGCGTCCCGAACGCTGCGCGCTACCACCTGCGCTACGCCCCGTCATCGAGACACATTATACCGCGATTCGTGGAATTTGCAAAGTGGCAATTCAACACATTCACCTTTTCCTGTTAACCAATGAATCCATTGGGCGAACATCTTGGTCGTTGCAACAAGAATGCGAATGTCTCGCCCCTACCGACCTAATGCCTTTTTCAAATCATCCGGGCGATTCGTCGTGATCGCATCGATGCCGAAACCGGCGTAGCGTTTCATTTCGGCTTGCGTGTCCACGGTCCACACGCCCATTTTGATTCCGCGCGCGTGCGCCGCATCGACGATTTGCTGATTCACCGGGCTCGCGGTTGGCATAAAATATTCCGCGCCGGTTGGATCGATGGCATCGCTCACCGATTTTTCCGGACTGCGGAGCATGAACCAATCGGCGCGCACTAACGCGCCAGTCTTGATGCGCGAATCGATCGCTTTCACTTCCTTGAGCGTTGGGAAATCGAACGAGATGATGATAACGTCATTCGTCATGCCGCGCGCGTTGATCAAATCGACGACTTGTTTCTCGATGCCGGGATAGCGTCCGCCGGTCGCCGTGTTCTTGATTTCGATTTGAATGCCGACTTTACCCTTGACGAGATCGAGCACTTCGCCCAGCGTCGGCACAGCTTGCGGCGACCATTTCTTGTCCGCGAATTTCGCCGCGTCGTTCAGTTTTTTGATTTCGGCAAGTGTCAACTCAGCTAATCTGATCCACTGCCATTTGTCGTCGTCGAAACATTCGGATCGTGCATCACGACGACTTGCCGTCTTTGCTGAGATGCACATCGCACTCGACCATATCGACGCCGAGTTTGATCGCGTTCTCAAACGCGCCGAGCGTATTCTCCGGCGCAAGCGCCGCGCCGCCGCGATGCGCGACGACGAGTGTGCGCACCGGCGTCGATGTCGGCAAAGTGGCACTGCCGGGTTTTTGCGGCGCGGTGACGGTGAGAATTGCGCTGACATTGGCAGTTGGCTCTGGCGTTGGAGCAACACAAGCGGTTAAAATGATTGAAAGGAAAATAATAAAGTAGAATTTCATTGTACTTTTCAAAAAAAGAGACCTGGCAGGTCTGTGAGACCTGACAGGTCAAGTATCGATTTACTGCACGGTCTTGTTGTAATCGGCTGAGATACTTGGCGGCGTCGACGGCAGCGGCGTCAAGTGCTTGCTTTGGCGTCGCTTTGCCAGCCATGACCTCTTCAATCGCCAACTCGATACGCTGGCGGTTCTGAGGCATCGTGCCACTAGCGCCACCCATAGAGGACGGAATGGCGGGCGATTCGTGCAATTGATTCACGGCAGTCAAGAACTGCGGATACTTGGCAACCCATTCTTTGTCGAGCGGAACATCGTACGCTTTTTTGGTCACAGGATAGTAACCGCTCGCGGTGTGCCAATATGCCTGGATTTCGGCGGAGGTGTTGTGCTTGACGAATTCCCACGCGCAGTTCTTTTCGGCATCGGGGCGATCCTTCATAATGTACACGGACGCGCCACCGATAATCGTGCCGGCTTTCTTGTAGGCGTCTTCGTTGGGGCGCGGGATGAACGCGGTGCCCAGCTCAAACTTGCCTGCAGACGCCGTCAGCAAAGCGCGAAGACGCGCAGTCGATTCGACGAACATCGCGGCTTGTTGATTCTGGAATGCGGCAACGACGCATCCGTGCCCGCAGGGTGTCGTCCAAAGACCTGATACACGCCGGCATCCACGCCTTCTTTCCAGAACGTTACAGCGCCAACGCCTTCGGGTCCGTTGAACGCGGCGGCAGTCGCGCGCGCGGTACGGCCGTTGTCGTTGTTCAGATAGAGACCGCCGGCGGCGGCATTCAATTGTTCAAAGATCCAACCATAGATCGAGATGCCATAGCCCACAACTGTAACTTTGCCACTGGCATCTTTCTTGGTCAGTTTCTTGGCGGCATCGAGCACTTCGGCATACGTGCGCGGCGGTTTATTCGGATCGAGTCCTGCCGCTTTGAACATGTCTTTGTTGTAGTACAACATCGGCGCAGAGGTGTTGAACGGCATGCCGTACAACTTGCCACCGACAGTATAATATCCGAGCACGTTCGGCTCAAAGTCCTTGAGATCGAATTTGTCTTTGTCGATGTAGGTTTGCATCGGCTCGACGGCTTTGAGGTCAATCATCAATTGAGTGGCGAGGTCGTACATCTGCGCAATCGCTGGAACCTCTTTCGATTGCAAACCGGCTTTGATCTTGTTGAGCGAATCGTCATACGTGCCTTGGAAGATCGCCGTGCCGTAGCATTTATTCTGCGAAGCGTTAAAGCGCGCCATCATTTCGCCGATGGCTTCGCCGTTCGTGCCACCCATCGCGTGCCAGAAATCGAACTTGGTTGCGCCAGCTGGCACCGGAACCGGGCGTGGCTTTGACGACAGTTGCCGTCGCTCCCGCGGCGGGCGCGGTTGTTGGTGCAACCGGCGCGGTCGTCGGCTTGGCAGCGGCAGTCGGCGGTGCGGCAGTCGGCGCGGGGGTCGGCGCGGGCGCACACGCGGCAATTGTCGCGAGGACAACAATCAACGCGACGACAAACAAAACTTGCTTTTTCATTCTTCTTCTCCTCTTTGAGACATTAATCTTCGATGAACGAACCAGTCGTGCAATTCTTTTGATGCAAATAGTTTGACATCACCTCCTCGCTAAATGATATGCTATGGAATCAGCAACACCTTGCCGATTGCCTGGCGGCTTTCAAGCCGGCGATGCGCTTGCGCAGTTTGCGCCAACGTAAATGTCGAATCGACTTGGACACGCAACATGCCGCTTTGCATCCATTGGAACAGGTCGCCGGCACGTTGCACTAATTCGGCGCGGTCGGCAGTGTAATGCGCGAGTGTGGGACGCGTGAGGAACAGCGAACCTTTCGCGTTGAGAATTTGCGGATCGAAGGGCGGCACCGGACCGGACGATTGTCCAAACAACACCATCATCCCGCGAGGTTTCAAGCAATTCAAGCTTTTATCGAACGTATCCTTGCCAACGGAATCGTAGACGACGTTCACGCCCTGGTTGTTCGTCAGCCGCTTGACCTCGGTTTCAAAATCGGTTTGCGTGTACACGATGACATCGTCCGCGCCGGCATTTTTGGCAATGCGCGCTTTTTCTTCGCTTCCCGCCGTGCCGATGACGCGCACGCCGCATTGTTTGGCGATTTGCACCAGCAACGCACCGGTGCCGCCCGCCGATGCGTGAATCAACGCCACATCGCCGGGCTTGAGCGGATACGTGCTCGTCGCGAGATAATGCGCCGTCATGCCTTGCAGTAAAACTGCCGTCGCTTGTTGAGATGTAATCGCGTTCGGCACGCGCACCAGCCGCCAGGCTGGGACGACGGCATACTCGGCGTACGAACCCAGGACGGAAGTGTACGCGACGCGGTCGCCGATTTTCAAATCACTCACGCCCGCGCCGATGGCATCGACAATGCCGGCGGCTTCTTGTCCCAGGATGAACGGGAGTGGCGGTTTGTATAAACCTTTGCGTTGATAAATATCGATAAAGTTTACGCCGGTGGCCTCGATTTTGACGCGCGCCTGACCTTCGCCCGGTTCTGGCATCGGCACATCTTCGTATCTCAGCGCGTCGAGTTCGCCGAACACGTGAATGCGAATTGCTTTCATCTGGCTAACCTTTGACCGCGCCAGCGGTAAGACCGCGAATCAATTGCCGATTGCCGAGGATGAATAGTAAAAAGGTTGGAATGGTCACAAAGACAGCACCTGCCATGACGACGTTGAACTGTAAACGTTCCTGATCTTGCAAGAGAACGAGACCAATCTGCACCGTGCGCATGAACTTGTCATTTGTGACGAGCAGGGGCCAGAGATATTGGTTGTAGGTTTGCAGGAAACTAAACACGGCAAGTGTGCCCAACGCCGGACGCGCAAGCGGCACGGCAATCGTGATCAAAAAGCGCAGGCGCGAACACCCATCGATCATCGCCGCATCGTGCAGGTCTTTGGGAATCGACATGAAGAATTGGCGCACGAGAAATGTGCCAAAGGCAGTTGCGAGGTATGGAAGCGTCAAGCCGAGATACGTGTCTTTGAACGAGAACGCACACGACGGCTTGGCTGGATCGACCGTAAAATTGATAAAGTTAGTCCCTTTGATAAACTTGAGCGTATCGACAAAGAGCGGGTTATCGGAACAAAAGGGCATTGGGTTACGCGCTGTAATGGTCAGGAAATTGGGAATGATGGTTGCTTCCCATGGAATCATCATTGTCGAAAGAAAGAGCAAGAAGAAAAAGTTCTTGAAACGGAAATCGATGAACGCAAATGCATACGCCGCCAGGCTCGCCAGAACCAGGTGTGAAATGGTTACAGTTGAGGCTTGAATGATGCTGTTGAGCAAATAGCGCAGGAGCGGCGCTTGCTCGTTCGCATCGACAAAAGTTCTGAAGCTGAAAGCTGGCAGGGAACAATTTTGGCTGGGAAACATCCGTGTCGCTCGCCAAACTCGTGATGACGGCTTGATATAGCGGAAAAATCACAATCACTGCGGCGACGCTGAGCAAGGCATAGAGCAAAATCTTTTGCAGTAACGTGTAGCGGGCGGATGATTCGTTCATGTGTAATGAACCCTCCGTTCAATCACGCCGAATTGAATGACCGTAAGCATGAACATGATCAAGAACAAGACTATTGAGAGTGTAGCGGCAATGCCGTACTGATTATTAAAGTAGAATGCGCGATAGATCAGGTAAACCAGGAGATTGGTTGATTCAACCGGTCCACCTTTGGTCAGCACGTTGATTTGCGTAAAAGTTTGCAAGGCATTCAGGGTCTGCACCACGAGCAAGAAAAAAATCGTTGGGGAAATCATCGGAATGGTGATATGGCGAAACGATGCCCAAAATCCCGCGCCATCGATGGTCGCGCTTTCGTACAGTTCTTGGGAGATGCCTTGCAACGCCGCCAGGAGAATCACGGTGCAGAAACCGAGATTGAGCCACACGGTCACCGCGGAGACAGACATCAATGCACTGGCTTCGCTCACAAGCCATTGCACTCGCGGTAGCCCTGCGAGATCGAGGATGTAATTCAACACACCACTGATTGGATTGTAAAGGAATAAGAAAATCAGCGAGGTGATTGCGCCGGATATGGCAATGGTGGATGAAAAGATAACGCGGTAGAAAGTGATCATGCGCAAGCGCACATTGGACAGCACTGCCAGAAACAACGCCAGGATGATCGTTGTAGGGACAACGTAAATCGCAAACGTCAAGGAGACACGCAGACTATTGTAGAGATCCTTTTCTTCGAAAACGCGCTGATAGTTCTCCAGCCCGACGAATGCCACCATGCGACCGATGGGATCTGTGAGATAGAAACTGAGCTGGATCGTCTTGAGCAATGGAATGAAAACAAACAAAACGAAAATGATCAGCGAAGGCGACAAAAACAACATCGCGGCAACGAAATTCTTGATGGCTCGGAGCCGTTGACTGCGGGCTTGCTGGGGCGAAAGCGCTTGCGCGCGTGGAGAATTACGGGTGATCGCCATATTCCTCTTCCTTGAGAATCAACATTCCTGCACGGATGGCAGAATGTTGTCGATATGCCGATTCAAACTAGTTCTTCAACTTGGTACATGTAATTCTATCACATTCGCCACAAAAGTCCAAATGCCACTGTCACAATTCTATCAGAGAACTTGGGCTTTTTCATTGCTGCTCACCGCCAATGTGACAGTGACCGCATTTGAAATCTCGAGATCGTCACCTGACTGGATTCGCCAAGTGTTCGCGAATCTGCCGCGCAATTTCGGTAATGACCCGTTGCGGGCGACTGTAATGTTCTAGCCGGACATTATCGACAAATAACCAGAGTTGGAGTTGCGTGCCTTCTTCCGTAAACGCCTTGAACATCACTTCGGGATTCTTCCAATCCTCGGGCAGAACCTTGTACTCTTTCTTGAGCCAATCGAGCACCGCAATCGTTACATCATCAAGCCGCAATTCCGTTTTGCCGCGCGGTCGCATCAGGTGTTGTTGCAAGTTCTCCCATTTTTGGCGCAATCGCTGATTCTGCTCCGACCACGCTTTGCGTTGCTGGCGCTGTTCACGGTCGGGAATCCACGGGTCTGTCGCTTGGCTCCATGCCTCGGCTTGATCGCCGACGCGTTGAAATGCTTCCGCAACCGGTGCGACAGATTGCGCGCGCAATTCCTGTACCTCTTTCGCTGAAAAACCGCCCCGCTCGCGCTCGCGAATTGCCAGCACAAGATTGAACAGCATCTCTTGCAACGTGAGAAGCGAGTGGTTCAGTTGGTCTTCCAATGCGATTTTTTCAATCGCCTGTTGATACTTGGATGCTTCGTCCAACAGCGTCCGGCGTCCGGGATCATCCGCCGGCAAAACGCCAGCGCGCGATTGATTGAGCGCAATCCGCTCACGCAACAGGACAATCTTTTTCCCCAAGTCATCGGTGACCACATTGGGATGCGCTAACGCAATCAACTTGAGTTCTTCTTGCGCACGCGCCATATCTTGATGGGGTGGCAACGTAACGACAATCGAATATTTCTGCTCGACCGTCGGCTTGGAAATATTCATGAGCATATTCGCCGACAAGGATTTGTTGGGCAAATAAACCGTCGAGTGATCGGCAATCGAATAGATGCGCGTCGAGCGCAACCCCAAGTGTTCGACTTCGCCGACCTTATCATTGCCAAAGAGAATCAAATCGCCCGGGCGGAACGGCGATTCGATCAGCAGACTCAAGCCACTAAACACATTCGACAATGGTTCTTGAAGCGCAAGACCTAGCACCAAACCGACAACGCCCGCGCCGAACAAAACCGAACTGAGGTCAATGTCCCACAACGGCAGGATCATCGCCGCGCCAGCCAGCACGACGAGCAGTGGACCGAACAAGTTGAGCGCGGGCACCAAAATATCGTCAACGCTTGATTCGGTGCGGCGCGCCCAGCGTCCACCATAATACACCAAGACATCTTTGATAACCCACCACAAAGTGTACACAATAACGCTGATGAGAATCGTCGCAAAGATCCGTTCCAACACACGCCGCGCATCCGTCGTCAGCGGCAAAAGTTCGAGCGCATCCAAAATGCCGAACGAAAGCGAAATCAAGAGAATCGGCGCGCGACAAAGTTCAAGAATAATATCTTCGATTTCGCCGGGCAAACGCCGCAGAAACCAACGCAGAGGATACGTAACGATGAAATAAATCGTAAACGCGATCAGAAACCACGCAATCAGCGTGGCGATGAACGAACCGTACGCGCTATCGAGGAATTCCCAACCGATGGGAAGCGCAATATTGTTGCCAAACAGATGAATCATATGTAGGTAGCCTTATTTCAATTTGGGAGCAATTCTATTGCAAAAAATATATTTGCGCAATAGGTCACAGCACCATCTTTTCGCCTTGCTTGAAACGGCGATTCGCGCGAAACGGGTTGTCGCTCTCGCGCATCTTGCCGGTCAATCACATCGATAAAAATGCGCGCGCCGCCTGCGCTCGCCATCACGCCGTGACCACCATAGGCCGTGTTGAGCCACAGTCCATCGATTGCCGTCGCGCCGATGAGTGGATTCAAGTCCGGCGCTTCAGTGTACTGACCCGCGACCAATCCCAGATCGGAGCGTTTGAGTTGCGGAATGATCTCGTTCCAAAACGGCGTTACCCGCGCGACGCCATTCAACACTTGGGCCGGAAATTCCCAGTCCGTCGGGACGTACTCCAATGGCGCGCTTGCCGGCTCGGGGCGCGAAAAGCCAAAAACCGCGCCTGGTCCTTCGGGTCGCCAGTGCGCCCCGGTATCCGAATCCACGACCATCGGCGCATCGTGCGGGATGCGCGGATACTTGCCGAGCGTGAGTTGTTGATGACGCACATTTTCCAATTGCAGATCGACGCCCGCCAATTTTGCGACGACCCCGGCAAACGGTCCGGCGCAGATAACGATTTTGTCCGCGAAGATTTTCCCGCGCGATGTCTCGACGCCAATGATTTTGTTTTGAGCGCGACAAAAATCGATGACCGGCGTTTCGACGAAAAATTGCGCGTCGCTTGCGCGCGCGTAACCATACGTGAGCTCGTGTGACGAGAGCCAGCCATCACGCTGGCGAAAGGTCGCGGCGGTGATCTCCGGCGCGATGTACGGGAAGCGCGCGCGGCATTCATCGCCGGTCAGCAATTCGACATCGTCGAGACCAAATGACTTTTGCGCCTTGACTCGCGCGCGCGCTTTGATCAAACCATCGTCCGCCGTCGTCACGAACAAATATCCTTGCTGGTGAATGCCGATGTCGATGCCGGTCAATTCGTGGAACTGCTCAAACAGCGCAATGGATTCCTTCATCATCGCGATATTTTCCGGCTCGGCGAATTGCGCGCGGAACGCGGCGAGACTCGCGCTCGTCGTCAGTTCGCCCAGCGCCGCGCGCTTTTCGACGACAATCGATTTCAACCCGGCACGGGTGGCATAGAACGCGGTCGCCGCGCCAATCACGCCACCGCCGATGATGACGAGGTCAGCGATGGCAGGAAAGTGGGTCGCGTTGGGAATGAAGATTCTAGACATTTTCAAAACTCAATTTGGGCGCAGACGAGCGCCGATGAACGCAGATTCTTTATCCGCGTTTGTCTGCGTTAGTTGGCGTCCCAACAAGTAGTTGTTCGATGCGGTAGCCAGCGGCGAGGAAGAATTGAAAATCGAACGCGTTGTCTTCGAGGTCAATGGGCGTAGTGCCGGTCATTTGGAAAAACTCTTTTTCGATTTGGCGCGCGACGCCTTGCGGCCGCCGTCCATCGTTCGCGCCAAACGCGCGCCAGAAATCGTCCCACAGTTTTTGCGCCGCGCGCGGCAAGTTGCTCGCGTTGACCACCGGCTTGCCGGCGGCATCGACCGCGATCCAGTTTTCTTTGAGCGCGCGAATGAGCGGATACACATGCGGCTTGCCGGAATCATCGCTGAGGTAGTGAAAGCGCCACGTGTCATCAATGTAGGTATGGTAAATGTCCCACAGTGATTCGTTCGATGCAATCCATGCGGTGCCGAATCGCGCGATCAAATCGACTGGATCGGAATAGCCGACGATGGTGAGATCGTTCGGGTCCATCGTGCGGTCACTGTAATAGTGCGGTGCATACGATTCGACCAGTTCGCGAATCGTCGAATACTCGGCGACGCGACCATCGAGATGCGGGAACGCCGAATGCGCGTTGCAACCGTACAACCCAGAACGCGGATCGCGATAGACGACGAGGTTGTGCTCCGAATCCTGGCTCGCCTCGATGAGCACGAGGCGTGGATCGTAGCCGTGCAAATAATCGACGGCGTATGCGAATATTGCGCCTTCAAAACAATGCGCCAGCCCGGTTTGCAGAACGCGGCGCGGCGGCATCGCAGTTTCTTCCAGATCGACAGAAGCGTGATCGTTGTTGTAGTAAATCTGCGTGTTGAGAAATTCCTGCACGAGGTTGGGATGAAAAAGCGCGCCGATGACGAGTAGTTCATTATCAGTGAATTGCAAGCCGAGTTCAGCACAACGCGCTTTGATTCGCACGCTTTGCACCGAGTTTGATCTTGGTCGATAGAAATCGGCGAAAGATTCTAGTCGTTGTGCCGGTGAGAGGTGAATGATGCCGGCAGGAGAAATAGGTTTGCTCATTTTGCTTTCGCATCCTGAGCGGAACGCAGTGGAGTCGAAGGAGGTCGCTTGGATTTCTCACGGTTCATTCGTTCTTGTTTCACAACTTGATGAACACCATTCCAATCGCCGCGAATGAGTGCTTGCTTTTTGGCGCGCGACCAACCTTTGATTTGTCGCTCAAAAAGAAACGCTTCGTGTTCGTTTGGAAAATCAGCCGACCAAACCAATTCAACCGGCAATCGCTCACTTGTATATCCTTTGATAAAGCCGGTTTTATGTTCCCACAATCTTCGTTCAAGATCATTGGTTGAGCCGTGTAATATGAACCATCGGCACATTTGAGCATATAGACGTGCGGCATAGTGAATGACCACTTCCTTCGACTACGCGTTCTTCGACTCTGCCGCTTCGCGGCTCCGCTCAGAATGCTTTGTCAACAGTTGCTCGATTTTGTACCCCGCCGCGAGAAACCACTGCAAGTCATCGGCGTGGTCGAAGAGATCAATCGGCGTCGTGCCGGTGAGCCGGAAAAATTCCCGCTCGATTTCGCTGGCAGTGTGTTGAGGGCGTTTGCTTGCATCCGTATGCAATTGCCAAAATTCATGCCACAGTTTGTGCGCGGCATCAGGCAAATCGCGCGTGCTCACATAGCCCTGCCCATTCGCATCGATGCGAATCCAATTTTCTTTCAACGCGTGCACGAGCGGATATAAATGCGGCTCATGGGCATCATCGTTCAAGTACCTGAACTTTACCGATGCGTCGATGTACGTGTAGTAAATGCTCCACAACATTTCCTCTGACGCCATCCACGCAATGCCGAATCGTTCCGCCAAATCAAACGGCTCGGAATAGCCGACGAGCACAATATCGTTGTAATCGTTACTGCGAATGCTGTAATAGTACGGATAATACGATTCGATCAGCGCGTCCAACGTGCGATACTCGGCGCGGCGGCCATCGAGACCCGGATACGTCGAATGCGCGTTGCAACCCAAGCGCCCGGTGTGCACATCCTGCCACACAACGAGATTGTGTTCGATGTCTTGCGTCGTCTCGAGCAGAACAAAGCGTGGATTATGTCCGTGCAAATAATTGACCGCGTACGCAAACAGCGCGCCCTCGAAGCAATGCGCCGCCCCAGTTTGCAGAACGCGGCGCGGCGGCATCGCCGTCTCTTCTTGTTCGACCGAAACGTGATCGTCGTTGTAATACAAGTGCGTATCGAGAAATGCTTGTACCTTGTCCGGCGTATCAAGCGCGGCGAGGACCAGCAACTCGTCGTTTGTAAATCGCAACCCAAGCTCGGCCGCGCGCGCCGTGAGTTTAGCCAGCGTGTCTGGATTAATTGCTCCTTGATAGAGATCGGCAAAGTATTTTACCTGCGCGTCCGGCGCAAGCGGAACGCGCGGTTGATCGGCAGAAATCGGCTTGCTCATTGTTTGCGCGGCATTGTAGCACACATTATTTCACGGGTAAAATGAAAACAGGCGGGCATGCCACCCGCCTGAGTTTTGAGCACTGATTATCCCGCCATCGCCGCCATTTGCTCGCCGCGCACGCTGACGTTGACCGCAATCCAAAGTTTCCAGCCGATAATTGCCAGCGGCGCAAGCGCGAAGGTCAGTCCGACGTTTTGCATGTTCCAACCGCTCATCATCGACGCGAGCAAGCAAAACACAAACGGAGCGATGAAACACAATCCGGCAATCGTCATCACCGCGAGATAGAGTGGATTGTGCGTGTACAACTCGCCGGTGATCAATCGCCGAATGAATTTGCCGTGCAGAAACGCAACTTCTGAAACGCTCTCGATTGGATCGAGTCCGGTGTGTCCGGTTTGCGTGCGATAGCCGGGTAACCCTAGCATCGCCGGCGATTCCGTTGCGACGCGCGATTCGAAATCATGGGGTTCAAAATGTTGATGCGCGGGGTTGTCGTACCGTGTGTGGAAACGCTCTTTGATCTGTCTTGCCGCGCGCCGACTGACGAGGCGTTGCATCTGGAACTTGGCGAGCGCCTTAACCTTTTGCCGCATCGGACAGCGACTCTCTGGCAACTGTTGCATGAGTTCCTCCTCTCCAACAGATGGGGACTGCGGATAAACGACGACTCACAAGTGCCACGGCGACTCTTGCACAAATAGTCTATCACGTTCACAACCCTGCGTCAATATGCGATTTTGCAATCCTTCTTCAACGCGGTATAATGCGCTGGATGAAATTCACTCTCGCACTCGCGCAATTCGCGCCGCGCCTCGGCGATGTCGATGCGAACCTCAAGCGCATTCTCGATTTCGTCGCGCAGGCGCAGGCACAGCATGCCGATTTGGTCATCTTTCCAGAACTTGCGTTGACCGGCTATTACCTTAAGGATTTGGTTCCCACCGTCGCCGCGCGCCCAATGCCCCACGACCCGCGCTTTGCGCCACTGATCGACGCGAGCCGCAATATCGATATCGTCGTCGGTTTTGTCGAGGAAGATGCGCGCTATCGGTATTATATTTCCGCCGCGTATTTATCGGCGGGGCACGTCGTGCACGTGCATCGCAAAATGTACTTGCCCACCTATCGCTTGTTTGACGATGCGCGATTTTTCGCGCCCGGCAATTCTTTTCGCGCGTTCAACACGCGGCTCGGTCGCATGGGCATGTTGATTTGCGAAGATGCGTGGCATCTTTCGTCGCCGTATGTATTGTGGCAAGATGGCGCCGATTTTCTCATCGATGTGTCCGCAAGTCCGGGCTATGGCATTTCTACCGGCGATGAGTTGGCGAACGCCGGAACAGTGAAAACTTTCCTGCAAACCTACGCCGCGTTGTTGACGACGTTTGTATTTTTCAGCAATCGCGTCGGCGTGGAAGATGGCATTACATTTTGGGGCGGCAGTTGCGCCCTGGGTCCCGATGGCAAAGTGATTGCCACCGCGCCGCATTTTGAGGAAGCGCTGACGATTCGCCGAAATCGATACCGACGCATTTGCGCCGCGCGCGCATCGAACTGCCGACGTTGCGCGATGAACAAAGCGAACTCGTGCGGCACGAGTTGGGACGCGTTGCGAAATTTGAATTGGATCGCCGAACGGACAAGACCCAGTGAATGGTTTTTTACAACCACTGGAATTGAATATCGATCTCGCGCGCAAGATTGATCGTCGATTTCATTCGCACGGAAATCACGCGCGCTGGTTTTTCGCGCGGCATCCTGGGTTTGTCCGGCGGTATCGATTCCTCGCTGGTCGCGTTTCTCGCCGCGGAAGCATTAGGCAAAGAAAATGTGCTGGGCGTGCTGATGCCTTATCGGACCAGCAATCCCGCCAGCCGCGCCGACGCCGAGCTCGTCGCCCAACAGTTGGGCATCGCGACGCGTGTCATCGAAATTACGCCGATGGTCGAGCCGTATCTTACCCAAATCGGGAAAGATGAACGCCGACGCGGAAACGTGATGGCGCGCGAACGCATGCTTGTTTTATACGATCAATCGGAAGAATTTCGCGCGCTCGTCATCGGCACATCGAACAAGACGGAGTCGCTGTTGGGCTACACGACGCAGTTCGGCGACAATGCGGCGGCGATTCAACCGATTGCCGATTTGTACAAATACCAAGTGCGCCAACTCGCGCGCGCCGTTGGCATGCCGCAAAAAATCATCGACAAGGCGCCGAGCGCGGATTTGTGGCAAGGGCAGACCGATGAGGGCGAACTGGGTTTCACGTACGATCAAGCCGACGCGATTCTGTACCGCCTCGTCGATCAACGCAAGCGCATCGATGACGTGATCGCAGAAGGTTTCGATGCGCGCGTCGTACAACGCATCGTCGAGTTGATCTCGGCGTAATCAGTTCAAGCGCGTGCCGGCGCCGGTCGCCAAGATCAGTGGGCGCACCATCGGCATTGACTTTATGTACAATCGTGATTGGGGAACGTAACAAACAGAATTGGAGTAGACATGCCACGAGCATTGGTTACCGGCGGTAGCGGGTTTATCGGTTCGCACCTGGTTGAAGGTTTGCTCGCGCAAGGCTGGCAAGTGCGCGTGCTCGACAATTTTTCGACCGGGCATCGCGACAATATCAAGCATCTCATCAACCAAATCGAATTATTGGAAGGCAGTGTCACCAACCTGACCACCGTGCATTTCGCCGCGCGCAACATCGACGTGATTTTTCATCATGCCGCATTGCCTTCCGTGCCGCGTTCCGTTGCGAATCCATTGGAGAGCAATGAGGTCAACATCAGCGGGACGTTGAACGTTCTCCTCGCTGCGCGCGACGCCGGTGTCAAGCGTGTCATCAACGCCGCGTCGTCATCGGCGTACGGGAACACGCCCACGTTGCCTAAAATCGAATCGATGCAAGCGGAGCCGCTCTCACCGTATGCCGTCGGCAAACTCGCCGGCGAAATGTACGCGCGCGTCTTTGCACAACTCTACGGACTCTCGACGATT
Organism: uncultured Chloroflexia bacterium; assembly: GCA_963718225.1. Taxonomy (GTDB): domain Bacteria; phylum Chloroflexota; class Anaerolineae; order UBA4142; family UBA4142; genus DAOTXS01. Next base: position 397,188 of record CAVQYN010000019.1, on the reverse strand, counting down.
TCGTTGCGCTATTTCAACGTCTTTGGTCCGCGCCAAGACCCGACCACGCAATACGCCGGCGCGATTGCCAAATTCATGTCGTGCGCGCTGGAAGGCAAGCCGTATCCGGTTTTTGGCGATGGCGAGCAATCGCGCGATTTTTCGTACGTCGAAAATGTCGTGCACGCAAATCTGCGCGCCGCCGAAGCCAATTCGATGGTGCGCCGGTCGTGAACATTGCTTGCGGCGGACGCACAACCTTAAATCAAATTATCCGGATACTAAACGAACTGACCAAGCAAAATCTGCCGACGCAATTCAATCCGCCGCGCGCCGGTGATGTGCGCGACTCGCAAGCCGACCTGACACTCGCCGGAAAAATCCTGGGTTACGAGCCGAACGTCGATGTGCGCGAAGGTTTGCGCCGCACGCTGGAATGGTACCGAGGCAAATAGCCGATATGCCCATCGATCCCGAACGCCAACAGCAGGCAAAAGAGTACGCGCGCATCCGGCATCGCTTGTTTGCGCTCAATCTTCTGCTCAGTGCGCTTGCGCTGGTCATTGTTCTTGCGCTCGGCTTGAATGTGTGGCTCAAACAAATCGTCCTTGCGATTTCAAGCAATGCTTGGATTTCCACGTTTCTCTATTTCGCCATCGCGCTCATCGCGTACGGGATCGTTTTCCTTCCACTCGCGTATTATTCAGGTTTCGTTCTCCCGCATCGCTATGGCTTGTCCACACAAACTCGGCGTGCGTGGCTGATCGATGAGGTGAAAAGCGGCGTGCTCGGCATCATCCTTGGCGGATTGGTGATAGAAGTCATCTATTTGATTTTGCGGGCCGCGCCCGATACATGGTGGCTAATTGCATCCGCGTTCATGCTCGTCTTTAATGTACTGCTTGCCCAATTTGCACCCATCTTAATCTTCCCACTCTTTTACAAATTCAAGCCGCTTGAAGACGCCGAGCTCGTGCGGAGATTGACCGCGCTGGCGGACCGTGCCAGCACGCGGGTGCGCGGCGTCTTTACGATGATGCTGTCCGAGAAAACGACAGCGGCGAACGCGGCGTTAATGGGCTTGGGCAACACACGCCGCATCGTGCTGGGCGATACGCTGTACGAAAAATATTCGCACGACGAAATCGAATCGATTTTAGCGCACGAGTTAGGACATCACGTTCACCGCGATATTGCATGGCTCATCACAATCGATACGATACTGACCATCATTGGATTTTTCATCGCCGATGTGTTTTTGAAATGGAGCGTGAGTTATTTTCGCTACGAGGGCATCGCTGATCTCGCGGCGTTTCCGCTGCTAGGTCTCGCGCTCGGCGTGTTCAGTCTAATCACGATGCCAGTGAGTAATGCGTTTTCGCGCTGGCGCGAATCGCTGGCGGATGAGTATGCTTTGCAATCAACGCGCAATGCGCGAGCGTTCATCGGCGCGATGGAAAAATTGGCGAACCAGAATCTTGCCGAACTCGAGCCCGAAGCGTGGGCCGAGTCCTTGCTCTATACACATCCGCCGATTGGCAAGCGTCTCCGCCATGCCGAGCAATTCGCGGCAACGCATCGATAAAAAATTACCGCCCGACAAATTTGTCGGGCGGTGTGTTTTTCAAAATCGCACCTTGTCATTTCGAGCGGAGCGAGAAATCTTGTTTGCCTGCGATTTCTTGTCGCTTCTCTCCTCGAAATGACAAACCTATCTTGGCGTCGAAATAATCTTGGCGATTTGCGGCTCCAACAACAGGTACACCGCCACCAATACAATCAAAATCAAAACGAGAATCAACACAAACTCGACGATCTGTTGACCTTCCTCACGGCGTGGAAACATCTTACACCTCCTCGCTTGATTTATACACCGATTTGCGAATCATCGCAACCGGCGCGCGCGCAAAAGCATCATGCTCAAACCAAACACCGCGCCGATGATCGCCGCGCCGAGCAACCACAACGCGCCGCCGCGCGACGCGTCGTCTTGCGCGCGATATTCCGCCGCCGCGCGCAAATTCTCGCGCAGATGCGCACGAAATTCCTCCGGCGGCGTCACGCGTCCAAGCGCGCGCCGCACATTCTCTTCGATTGCCGGGTCGTATCGTTCCGACATCGTTTCACCTACGCCGGGTAAATGACCGTGCCGATCACGCCTGGACCAAAATGCACGGCGAGTGAAATCGCAATGTCGTCGATGAACGAGTCGCGGACGTTCAACATGCGCTTGCCCTTTTCCATCACCTGCTCCGCTTCCGCGCGCGCTTCGCCGTGAATGACGGCAAAATCGACCGGGTTATTGCCGGCGGCTTCTTTGGTCAACTCTAGCAATTCCGCCAGCGCAGCTTGGCGCGTGCGTACGCGGCCGCTCGGCGCAAGCGTGCCATCCTTCAGCGAAACCATCGGCTTGACGTTGAGCAAGGTCGCGATGAAACCCTGTAGATTGCTGATGCGTCCGCTCATCTGCGCGTATTTGGTTGTTGCGAGCGTCAGAAACACGCGCGCGTTGGGGCGCTTTTGATCGAGCGCGGCAATGATTTCTTCCGCGCTTTTGCCGGCGCGCGCCATCTTGACTGCATCGACGCACATGAAACCGATCGCCGCCGAACCGGCAAGACTATCGTACGGCAAGACGCGAATTTCTTTTTCGACTTCTTGCGCGGCGAGCGTTGCCGAATTCATCGTGCCGCTGAGTTTGCCGGTCACGTGCAAAGAAATGATCGTGTCGTAACCTTCTTTGGCGCACGCGCGATACAATTCCGCAAATTGTCCCACCGACGGTTGCGAGGTTGTCGGAATAATGCCCAGCGCATCGACCTTTTTGTAGAACGTCGTTTGGTCGATGCTGACACCTTCCTCGAACGTCTCGTTGCCAAATTGAATGTTGATTGGCGCCACGCTGATGCCGTATTCTTTGAAATAACTTGCGGGCAAATCGCACGTCGAATCCGTCATGATTTTTATTTTTGCCATTGTGCTCCTCCTTTACTTGTGCGGGTAAACTACCGTGCCGATCACGCCCGGACCAAAATGCGCGGCGAGTGACAGCGTAATGTCGCCGACGAACGAATCGACGACGTTCAGCGATTGCTTGAGGCGCGCAAGCAATTCGTCTGCTTCACTTTGCACGCCGCTGTGAATCACGGCGATGTTCACGCTCGCTTGTCCCGCCGCGCCGCGCGTCAAATCGATCAAACGCTCCAACGCCGCCGCGCGCGAACGCACGCGCCCATCGGCGAGTAACTGTCCTTCGTGCAATGTCACAATCGGTTTGATGTTCAATACTGATGCGACGAACGCTTGAATATTGCTGATGCGCCCGCTCATCGCCGCGTACTTGAGCGTTTCCAGCGTCAACGAAATGCGCACGCTTTGCCGCGCCTCCGTTAGCCGCGCTACGATTTCTTCCGCGCTCTTGCCTAGCCGCGCGAGTTGCGCCGCCTCGACGCACATAAAGCCCATCGCCGCCGAGCCGGAGAGCGTGTCGAATGGAATCACTCTGATTTTCTCGGTGACCTCTTGCGCGGCAACCATCGCCGAATTTACCGTGCCGCTCAACGTGCTTGCGACGTGAATCGAAAGAATCGTGTCAACGCCTTGCCGCGCCCAGTCGAGATAGCGTTCGACGAATTGTCCCACCGACGGTTGGGACGTTTTCGGCAGCGCGCCGGTCGCTTTGATTTTTTCGTAAAAAGCTTTCTCGTCGATGTTCACGCCTTCGAGAAAATCCTTGTCGCCAAAGCGAATGTTGATCGGCACCACACCGATGGCGTAATCGTCAAAAAATCTCTCCGGCAGATCGCATGATGAATCGGTAACGATCTTAAGGCTCGTCATTCAACACGTCCTTGTGTTCTAATTCGTCGCGGAGCGCAAGCAACGTCCGATGATACAACGACTTGATCGCGCCTTCGCTCCGCCCCATAATTCTCGCAATCGCCGCGTTCGATAGCTCGTCCACGAATTTTAGAATCAATAATTGCTGACGTTCGGCGGGCAGTTGCGCCATCGCATCCAACAACGCGCGTGCTTGTTCGCTTTGCTCCGCTCGATGATGCGGTCCCGCGTTTTTTTCCGCCAGCGTTGCAACATCATCCAGGCGCACGTATTGGCGTCGCCCGCGATCGCGGTGCCAATTGGCAACCAGGTTGTGCGCGATGCGATACAACCACGCGGCAAACGGCGCGCCGCGCTGGCGATATTTGCCGATGTGCGACAAGGCGCGATAAAAAACGCGCGCGGTCAAATCTTCGGCTTCGTGCACGTCGCGCGTGCGATAGTAAATGTAATTATAGATGCGATCGACGTAGCGTTCGTACAACTCACCGAACGCATCGGCGTCATGCCGCGCGCGCGCGATTAATTCTTCTTCGGTTTCAGACAAACCAGACTCCTGCGCGCGCCGGGTTCACCCATAACAACCCCGCCGCGCGCTTGAGGTTACGAATAGAAAACGGGCAACTGACCGGCTAGTCAGTCGCCCGTCATTTGCAGTCATCGTAAGGGACACTCGCAAAGCATCGCCCTACGATGACTTGCGACTGTGCCTTAATCGGAATAGAACGCTAAACCGACCGCATTAGGTCCGGTATGCACTCCGATGGCCGGTCCGATTTCACTCAGGTATAGCGTTTTGCACTCGAAACGCGCCCGAACTTGTTCTTCGAGACTCGCGGCATCTTGCGGCGCTTGGGCGTGCAACACGGCAGCGTGAATCGGCTTGCCCCCCGATCGCTCGGCAGCGATCTCTAGCAAACGCTGTAACGCTTTGGTTCTTGACCTGGGCTGTTCCAACGGTTCGACTTGCCCGTGCTTGATTTCCAACATCGGCTTGACGTTCAGCAGAGTACCGAGCATCGCGCGTGCTCCGCCGATGCGTCCGCCGCGCTTCGAGATACTCTAGCGTGTCGAGGACAAAGATGAGGTTCAAGTTGGGAATAAGCGCATTCACGTTCGCGATCACTTCATCGCGCGATTTGCCGGCTTGCGCGGCTTGCGCCGCCGCGATGCACAGCAAACCCAGCGCCATCGAAAGCCAGGGCGTGTCCACAATCGAAAGGGGCAACGCTTGCTTGAACTGATGCTCCAGCTCGGTTTTCGCGGCGCACGCCGACGCGTACGTGCCGCTCAACTTGCTCGGCAGATGCAGTGAAACGATTTCCTTGCCCGGCGTCAAGCAACGGCTTGTACACCTCGATAAAATCGCCTGCCGAGGGCTGGGACGTGGTAGGATGCTCCTTGGCATTCGGGAGCATCTGGTAAAATTGTGCGTTCGTTAAATCGATTTCATCGCGATATTCGGTCATGCCGAAAATCGCTTTGAGCGGAACAACATGGATGTGGTATTGTTGTCGTTGTTCCGGCGGGAGATGTGCCGACGAATCGGTAACAATCTCGATCACGAATTTCTCCTTTCGACGAAATTTTTTACGATGCGGTTGGCAGCGCAGGCCGCGTCGTGTGAAAAATCCACACCAAGCCCGCCGATGCGCAGATGGCGAGCACTAGCCCGCACAACGCAATCGGCAAGCCGGCCGGAATCAGCGATTCCCAGGGACCACCCAGGCGATCGCCGAAATCAGCCCACAGTGCGCTCAACGCAATCGCCGTGCCGTTCCACACGGCGTGCAAAAGCACGCTAATCAGAAATGCAATTAAAAGCCGGTTCCACCTCCCTTCCACGCGCGCGGCATACCAGCCGCGCCCCATCGTCGCACCGTTCGCCACGTGAATAATCGTCGCGGTCACGCGCGCCAAAATATTTACTACCCATAAATTCAAATCGATGCTGGAATTCATCACGCCTTCAAACAGCGCAAAGCCCGCGCCAGCAGCGATGCCCCATAGTGTCGCATCCGCCAGTGTCGTGCGGCGCGGATCGACGAATGCGACGACCAATGCCTTGACCGATTCTTCCAACACTGGCACGATGACTGCCGCAAATCCAATCACCGCGAGCAAAACACCGGGCTCTCTGAGCAATCGCTCGATGACGCGCGGATCAAGCGTGCCACGACTCAACAAAATCTCCGATTGTAATTGATCGAGCGCCGCCATGCCGCCGGGCATAAGCGTCAACACAATCGCGATGAGAATCAAAAACGCAATTCCGACCAGCACTTCCAGCACAATCGCAAGCGAACTTGCGCCGAGCGCGCCCCAGGTGAGCGCGGTCACCAGCGCGCGCATGTGCGAATTGCTTTTCAAACGCCGCGCCGCAAACGCGACAAAAGCAATCGGCGGAATGGCGCCCGCCAGCAGATGCCACGGCGGAAACGCATATGTCGCAATACCAGGAAACGTCAATACAATCGAACCGATAATCGCCGCGAACAAAAAAAGAATGATGAAAATAATCGGCGGAGGAAATGATTTGGCGGCGATACGCGGCTCGCGTCGTCGAAAAATATTGGCGCCTTGCCACGCGATCGCCGCGCCGAGAAAAATGCCGATGCCTGCAAGCGAGCCGAAGATGACATTGCCCGGCAGATTATCGAACCCGCGCGCGGTTAATGGCACAACCAGGTACGCGATGCCGGCGCACGCGCCGCAGGAAAAGAGGAACAGCGCGAGCACAAGCATCCACACGCCGGCGACGATGAGATTTTTCGGCGGCGGATTGGAGGCTGGCAGAGAGGATGAACTAGGTGAAGATTCGTTCACAAATGTGGTTGCCTGTACGTCAAGTATATCACGCAGTTTTGAGAAGAGCAAAACGAGGGCGACCCTCACTTGCCCTCCCACTCCGCTTCGCTCACTGCACTGCAACGCACGCAGTGCGGTGCAAGTGTCGGGGACTAGCGTGGCGGGAACGTGGCTGTGGATGACTGTGGTGAACTCTCCACGCCACTACCCACAGCCAGTGCTCCACAGTCATGCCAGGGTGTGGTCGCCCGCGAAGGACACGCACGCGGCGTGCCCCTACGACGACATCGCCAACCGATATACTTCGCGGCGGTCGCGTCCCGATGCGCGCGCGATGCGTTTCACCGCGTCGGTGCGTGTAGACGCCGGTGGCGATCAAATCACGCACGGCATCGACAACACGCTCATCATCCCAGGCGGCGTTATCATCAGTCGTCTGCTGTCGGTCATCTGTTGTCTTCCCGGCGATGACCAACGTAAACTCGCCGCGCGGCGGGTGCGCGACGAAATGTTTTTGCAATTCGCTCACGCTACCGCGCAAAAATTCCTCGTGGATTTTGGTCAGCTCGCGCGCGACGCACATTTGCCGATTGCCCAACACGTCGGCGATATCGGACAGACTTGCGGCGACACGATGCGGCGCTTCGAACAGGACGAGTGTGCGTGTTTCTTGCACGACTTCTTGCAAAAATTTTCGGCGCGCGGATTTCTGGCGCGGTAGAAATCCAAGATAAACAAATTGATCGGTCGGCAAGCCGGACGCGACGAGCGCGCTGGTGATCGCACTAGGTCCGGGAATCGGCACGACGCGAATTCCGCGCGTAAGCGCGGCGCACACGAGTTCATAGCCGGGATCGGACAAGCCGGGCATCCCGGCATCGGAAATCACGGCAACATCGCCAGCGTCGAGCGCGTCGAGAATCGAATTGAGTTTGGTCAGCTTGTTGTGTTCAAAGTACGAGGTAATCGGTTTGGAGATTTTGAGATGCGTCAGCAGTTTGCGTGCTGAGCGCGTGTCCTCGGCGGCGATGAGCGTCGCTTCACTCAAAATACGCACGGCGCGCATCGTCAGATCTTCCAAATTGCCAATCGGCGTGGCGACGAGATAGAGGATGCCCATTGCGCCAGGATTATACCACGACCTTTCCGTTTTGACGATTTCCGGGTATAATCGCCCTATGCCAAATATCGAACCGGTAAAAACCCTCGCTGAAAAAGTTTCCGCGAATGTCGAGCGCGTGATTCTGGGCAAGCACGGTGAAATCGAACTGGCATTGATCGCGTTGTTGTGCCAAGGACATTTGCTCATCGAAGATGTGCCGGGCGTCGGCAAGACGATGCTCGCGCGCGCGTTGGCAAAATCGTTGGGGTGTTCGTTCAAGCGTTTGCAATTCACGCCCGATATGTTGCCCAGCGACGTGACCGGCGTGAGCATGTTCAATCAGAAATCGCGCGAGTTTGAATTTCGTCCGGGTCCGGTTTTCGCGCAAATCGTTCTGACCGACGAAGTGAATCGCGCGACGCCGAAAACGCAAAGCGCGTTGCTCGAGTGCATGGAAGAACATCAGGTTACGGTCGATGGCGTGACGTACCCGACGCCCCAACCGTTCATGGTGATGGCAACGCAAAATCCCATCGAGTACAAAGGCACGTTTCCGTTGCCGGAAGCGCAACTTGATCGATTCATGCTCCGCGTTCGTCTCGGTTATCCCGGCACGACTGACGAAATGGCGATTCTCGACGCGCAACAATTCACGCATCCGATTGAACAGATCGCGCAAATCGCATCGGCGGAGGAATTGTTGGACGCGCAACGCGGGGTCAAAGAAGTGTACGTTGACGCGTTGATCAAAGAGTACATCCTCGCGCTCATCGAAGCGACGCGCAAACATCCGGATGTGTACCTCGGCGCGAGTCCGCGCGGTTCGCTGGCGCTGTACAAGACCGCGCAAGTGCGCGCGGCAATTCACGCACGCGATTACGTGATTCCTGATGACATCAAAGCGCTGGCGGAACCGGCGCTTGCGCATCGACTTATCATCAGCCCGGCGGCGCGGCTCAAGAACGTGGATGCGCGTGCGGTGGTTGATGAATTGATTCACTCGGTGGCGGTGCCGGGGTCGAGGGCCGCGTAGGTTTAAACCGCAAAGACGCCAAGCGCGCAAAGAAAAATATTGCTCTCGTGCAAATCGAAGAAATCGCCAAAATTATCGTGGACTCGGCGATTCGCGTGCACCGAATTCTGGGTCCCAGATTATTGGAATCGGCGTATCAACAATGTTTGGCACATGAACTTCGCAAACACGGCTTGACCGTAGTATGCGAAGTCACTCTGCCCCTGACATACGATGGTGTGAAAATCGATGCGGGCTATCGTATCGATATGATGGTCGAGAATTGTATTATCATTGAAAACAAAACAGTTGATGAAATCGCGCCAATTCATCTAGCCCAAGTATTGACCTGTCTCAAACTGCGGGGTTGTCGTTTGGGTTTTGTGCTAAATTGGAACGTTAAGCTAATGAAAGATGGCATCAAGCGCGTTGCGAATGATTTGCAAAAAGATCTTCTTGGCGTTCTTCGCGTCTTTGCGGTAGATATTTCCAATGTCCTTTGAATTCAACTCTCGTCGCTCGCCGGTCGTCGCCCGCAAGGGCATGGTCGCCTCGTCACAACCGCTCGCCACGATGGCGGGCGTTCGCATCTTGCAAGCCGGCGGTAACGCCGCCGATGCCGCCGTCGCGACTGCCGCCGCGCTCAACGTCACCGAACCAACTTCGACCGGGCTGGGCGGCGATGTGTTCGCATTGTTTTACGATGCGAAGACACAACACGTTTCCGCGCTCAACGGCTCCGGTCGCGCGCCTGCCGCGCTGACGATTGACCTCATTCAGAAACAGAATCTTCAATCGCCGAATCATCAAATCGCGAATCCGTACCACGCGCACAACATCACCGTGCCCGGCGCGTGCGCTGGCTGGTTCGATTTGATCGCGCGGCACGGCACGATGCCGATGCGCGACATTCTTGCGCCGGCAATCGAACTCGCGGAAACCGGATTTCCAGTCGCGCCGATTACATCATACTTTTGGCAACGCGGCGCGGAACGCCAACTCAAATCGGCGATGAATGGACACGAGTTGACGATTGACGGACGCGGACCCAACGCCGGCGAAATTTTCAGGAATCCGGGTTTGGCGCGCACGTTGCGCACAATTGCCGATGGCGGCAAAGACGCGTACTATCGTGGCGACATCGCGCGCGCGATTGTTAATGTGGTCCAAGCATCCGGCGGCGTGATGACGCTTGACGATCTCGCCGCGCACGCATCATCGTGGGATGAACCGATCAGCACAACGTATCGCGGCTATCGCGTGTGGGAATGTCCACCGAACGGTCAAGGACTCGCCGCGCTCATCGCGCTGAATGTGCTGGAGGAATTCGATCTCGCCGCGCATCCGCCGCTCAGCGCGCACCGCTTGCATCTGCTCATCGAAGCGATGCGTGTCGCGTTTGCGGACACGACGTGGTACATCGCCGATCCGAAATTTTTCCACGTTCCCGTCAAAGAGTTGTTGTCGAAAGCATATGCGCGCGAACGCAGCGCCGATCATCGATCCCAAACGCGCGACGATGAACACGCAACGTGGCGCGCCGGTCGCGTCATCGGACACGGTATACTTTTGCGTCGTCGATGGCGCGGGCAATGCCTGTTCGTTCATCGCCAGCAATTATATGGGTTTTGGCACCGGCATCGTGCCGCAAGGTTGGGGGTTCACGCTTCAAAATCGCGGGAACAATTTTTCGCTCAATCCCAATCATCCGAATGCGCTCGCGCCGGGCAAACGCCTGTACCATACGATTATTCCTGGAATGCTGACGCGCGATTTGCACGCTCCGCGTGAGCGGAGCATAGCAGAGTCGAAGGACGCAATTCCGCCGCAAGAGTTGTTCGCGCCGTTTGGTGTGATGGGTGGGTTCATGCAACCACAAGGGCATCTCCAAGTCGTCATCGGAATGATTGACGATGGACTTGATCCGCAAGCCGCGTTGGATCGTCCACGCTTTTGTTTGAGCGAGGCATCGCCGTTGAGCCGCGTTGAACTCGAAGAGGGCATTCCATTTGAGACGATTGCGGCATTGGCGCAATTCGAACACAACATCAAGCCGGTAACCGGCTATGCGCGTTCGGTTTTTGGTCGTGGACAAATTATCCGCCGCGAACCGGATGGCACGCTCTGGGGCGGCAGTGATCCGCGCGCAGATGGGTGCGCGATTGGATTTTAGTTTGTTCGATTTTCTTGCCAGAAGAGTGGTGAATCGAAAATCACAAATCCAAAATCGAAATTTGGAATGCTGAGGGTTTACAATGTCAGATACTAGCACACAATTGAGCGACCAATCGATTCCCGAACGCGCCGTGATCAAAACATCAACGGCAGAACCCGTGGCGCCGAAAAGCGCGATGGCAATTCACGCGCATCCCGACGATCAGGAATTCACGATTGCCGGCACGCTCGCCAAATGGGCGCGCGCCGGGTGCGACATCGTCACCGTGCTCATCACCAGCGGAGACGCCGGGTCGAATGACAAGACCGAAGCAAACTTGACCAAGCAGGATCTCGCGCGCATTCGCGAAGACGAACAACGTCGCGCGTGCACGGTGCTCGGCGTCAAGCATGTCGAGTTTTTGCATTACGCCGATGGCACACTTCAGCCGACCATTGAACTGCGCCGTGATCTCACCCGCCTCATTCGCAAATACAAACCGGACGCCGTCATTTGCGGCGATCCAACCGTCCGTTTTTACGGCAATAGCTATATGAATCACCCGGATCATCGCGTGGCCGCCGACGTTACGCTCGACGCCGTGTTTCCGTCGGCGGGGACAAAATTCATTTTTCCGGAATTGCGCGACGAAGGATTCGAGCCGCATGAAGTCAAGCAAGTTTTCATCCACGGTTCGGAAAAACCGGAAACATTCATCGACATTAGTTCTGTGATTGATGTGAAAATCGCCGCGCTCAAAGAACATCACAGCCAGATTCACGATTGGGATCCGGGCGAGATGCTCAAAGAGTGGGCAAAAGAAGAAGGCAAAGCGCGCGGGCTGGAATATGCGGAAGCATATCGCGTGATGATCTTGAAAGAGGACGCCACAACGTAGGGGGCGACCAAGCCTGTCCTGAGCGCAGTCGAAGGATGGTCGCCTACATACAGGTATCGTTATGAACGAAGAATTCTTTTCGGATATTCAACCGTGCGAACATCGCGCGGATGTCCAAGTGCGTTTGAGCGATGGACGCGTTTTTTGCGGACCGGCCGGCACGCGGCTGGAAGCATTCATGCGCCGCATCACCGCGCCGGGCGCCGCGCCGATTGTCGCCGCGCTCGTCAACGGACGCTTGGCAGAATTGAGCGAGCCGCTCATCGCCGATGTGGACGTCGAGCCAATTTCGATGGCGACCGAAGATGGCATGCGCGTGTACCAACGCGCGCTCACGCTATTGCTCGATGTCGTCGTGCGCGAAATGTTTCAAACGCGCATCACGATCGATCACTCACTCACGTTCGGCGGATTGTTCTGCCGCGCCCTGGAGCGCGAACCCTTCACCGATGCCGAACTCGCGCAGATCGAAGCGCGGATGCGCGTGCTTGTCGCCGAAGACATTCCGATCACGCGCGAGACGATGCGCATCGATGATGCGATTGCGAACGCGCGCGCGAACGGCGATGATTCGCAAGCATTATTGCTCGAACAATCGGGGCGCAAAGAAGTTAGCGTGCATGGCTTGCGTGGGGTCAAGCATTGTTTTCTAGGTCGCCGGCTCGCGCCCTCGACCGGCTACCTTAAATATTTTTCCGTGCGCGCGTTCCCGCCCGGCTTTGTATTGCAATTTCCAAATCGCCGCCGCCCCACCGCATTAGAGCCGGTCATTCATTCGCCGAAAATCACGGCCGTCTTTCGCGAATATGGGCAATGGCTGAACTTGCTTGGCGTGCCGGACACCGGTTCACTCAATCTCGATTTAAGCGAGAGCCGTTCCCGTGAAATCGTTCTCGTTGCCGAGGCATTGCACGCGCAAAAAATCACCGAGATCGCCGCGACGATCGTCACGCAACGCGACCAAATTCGACTCGTAACGATTGCTGGTCCATCGTCGTCCGGCAAAACGACGTTTGCGCGACGCTTGACGATTCAACTTTTGGCAAATGGTCTGCGCCCGTTTCCCTTGAGTCTGGACGATTATTTTGTCTCACGCGAAGAAACGCCGCGCGATGAGAACGGCGAGTACGATTACGAAAATCTAAACGCACTCGATTTAGATTTGTTCAACCAACAACTCGTCGCGTTGATTCGCGGCGAGCGCGTGGCGATGCCCCATTACAATTTCCACACTGGCAACCGCGAAACCGGCACCACGGTGCAGTTGAGCAAGAATCACGTTCTGCTCATCGAAGGCATTCACGGCTTGAATCCGAACCTCGTCACCCACATTCCGCGCGAAAATATTTTTCGCATTTACATTTCCGCCCTCACCCAACTCAAGCTCGATCGCTTGAATCGCGTCGCGACAAGCGACACGCGTTTGGTGCGGCGCATTGTGCGGGATGCGCGCACCCGCGGCTATTCCGCGCGCGAGACCATCGCGCGTTGGGAAAGCGTGCGCCGCGGTGAAGATCGAAATATTTTTCCGCACCAAGAACAAGCAGACGTGATGTTCAACTCGGCGTTGGTGTACGAACTCTCCGCGCTCGGTCCCATTGTGGCGCCGTTGTTGCGACAAGTTGAGCCGGGCACAACGGAGTACGTTGAAGCCAGGCGTCTGCTCACATTTCTAGAATGGTTCCATCCGTGCGATGTTACCTTCGTGCCGGAAGATTCCATTCTGCGCGAATTCATCGGCGGATCGGTCCTCACCGACTTTGTACCGCACTTGTAAAAAAAATCGGTCAAGTCTGCGCGACCTGACCGATTTGCATTACACGTTTACCGCCGTTTGCTCTTCAATCCCAATTCGGTGGCTTTGGATTCCACTGCGTTGATTGTGCGTTTCAGACTCTTCGCAATCTCGCGGTGGAGCGTTCCTTTTTTGTAACTGGCTTTCAGGAACGCAATTTCTTGAGCCGTCCAGGGATTGTTGTGCTTGCCGGGTTTTGCCATATTTACCTCCTTATGAGATTACTGGCAAGGAAAGTATAACACATTTTCAGGCTTTGACAAGGGGTCACGCAAGATCATGTCACATACCAAACAACTCGCCCAGGATTTTCTCAACGCACTTGCGGCGAACAATGCCGCGCAATTTGAAAGCGTCTTACATCCGCAAGTCGGCATACGTATTTGGCGCTGGGACGGCATGGAAATTTATCGACCGCGCCGGCGCGTGATTGATCGATTCATGCGCGAGTGGTCGACATGGAACGATGCAACGCTCGAAACGCTCAACCTCGTCGCCGATGATGCACGCGCGGCAATCGAATTCCGGATTCAAGCAACCGAACATCAACAGTACATCGAGCATATGCGTTCGGCGTTTCTCACAATCAAGGATGAGCTAATTTTCATTATCGATTTTTATTGTGCCGAGCCGCAACGAAGCGCGCGGCGCAAAGGTTGGATCGCGCCAGCCACCATCAGCGATGCTAAAGTCTTGCATCTTTTTGAAGAGTGGCAATTTAGTTTCGACGAGCGTGAATGGATTTCACCGAACACGGCGGTGCGCGTGAGTCTGCACGAAGCGCAATGGGGTTCGGACAATGCACATCCCGGCAGTAACGGCGTGGGGCTAATCAAATGGACTGCGGATGAAGCCGATACAAAATCGAGACGATGATCGAGGATCATCGCCGGCGCAACGCCGGCTTCAGGTGCTTTGTCAATCCCTTTGATACGCCAGCGGATTTACGCGAACGCCTTGAACGACACGGGCTGGTGCTCGCCGGCGACGAGGCATTGATGGCGCGCGTGGGCTTGGACCATCTCGATATTCCGGTTAATCCGGCAGTGCAAATAGAATTCATCGATGGCACGAAGGATGAATCGATTGAAGCCAGTTTGCAAATCGTCGGCGCGAATTTCAATTGGACCAAAGAACAAATCGATGAACGACGTCAGCAGTTTTTCGAGCGGATCAAAAGTCCGCAAGCGCGCGAAAGGGAATTGCATTTTCTTGCGCGCCTCGATGGCGTGCCCGTCGCCGATGCGCGCGTCCTTCTGACGATGGGCGTAGCGTATCTGGGCGGCGCATCCACTCTGCCCGCGTATCGAAGCCAGCATATTTACTCGACATTGTTGCGTCGGCGATTAGAAGAAGCGCGTGCGCGTGGATACAACGTCGCAATGATTCACGCCGAACCGATGTCGCGGCGCGTGGTAAGCAAGTACGGGTTCAAAGAGTATGGTCGCGCATACTTGTACGCGTGGATGCCGGTCATCGATATGGCGGTCATCAAATCACTTGTGCCGGACGATTGATCTTGTCGGGCAAAACACAAGTCGCCGAGTGTTATCGGCGACCTTTTGTTCAATCGCTTCAATCGTGTATAATACCGACATGAACTCGATCAAAGTCTTGATGACGCTTCGCTTTACTGACGAATTGCTCGCCCGCATTCGCACGGTCTCGCCGCGTCTCATCGTCGTGCAAAAATCGGTCAAGGAAAACTGGGACGGAATGGACACCGGCGATTTCTTCGATGGCGATGAAGAAATCCTGTACGGCTTTATGCCGCCACGCGATTTGTCGCGTCGCGCCGAAATTCAAATGGATGCAATTGCACAGCGCCGGCATCAACCATCTGCTCAACTCGAACCATCCAGTTTTGCACAGCGCTGTCAGGGTTACAACATCGAGCGGCATTCACGCCGTGCCAATTGGCGAATTTTCGATTGCGCTGATGCTCGCACTGGCGCGGCGCGTGCAACGCGCGGTGCGGATGCAAGACAGCGGCGAGTGGAGCAAGGAACGATGGAATACTTTTCTGGGACCGGAAATGCGCGGCGCGACGCTTGGCATCATTGGTTACGGAAGCATTGGGCGGCACGTCGCGCGAATCGCCAAGCACGGATTTGGCATGCGCGTGCTGGCGCTGTCGCGCGGCGGTGAGAAACGCGATCGCGGTTGGTGTGAATCCGGCGTCGGCGATCCGGAAGGCATTTTGCCGGACGCGTGGTTCACGTCCGCGCAATTACTCGATTTGCTTGCGCAATCGGATTTCGTGCTAGTCGCCACGCCGCTCACCGAATCAACGCGCAAACTCATCGGTGAAAAAGAATTGCGCGCGATGAAACCGAGCGCGTTCATCGTCAACATCGCGCGCGGTGGAATCATCGATGAAGCGGCACTCGTGCGCGCGCTGAAAGAAAATTGGATTGCCGGTGCGGGACTCGATGTGTTTGAGCAAGAGCCGCTCCCAACAGGCAGTCCGCTGTGGAAATTGGAAAATGCGCTCATCGCGCCACACATTTCCGGCGCGACGCCGAACTATGATGCGCGCGCGACAGAATTGTTTTGCGAAAATTTGCGGCGCTATTTGCGCGGCGACGAGTTGTTGAATTTGGTAAATTCTGAAACAGGTTATTGAAAAATTGGACGCCGATGAATACGGATTAACGCAGAAAAACATCTGCGCTTGTCCGCGCTCGTCGGCGTCCAAATCGAGGTTTTGATTTAGCGATGATCAAAGGCATCATCTTCGATCTTGGCGGCACGCTAATGTACTTTGATGGAAACTGGGAAGAGGTGGATCGGCAATCCACGCTCGCCATGCTTCCGTTTCTCCAGGCGCACAAGGCGTTCGCGTCGGCGATGATTTTCCACAACATTTCCTCGCCGCGCGCCGCAAGTGCTGGGAAAACGCCGATAAAACCGGCGTAGAGTGCCGCACCGCCGAGGCGCTCGGCGAAACGCTAAAGCAACTTGGATTTGCGTCGGCGAATGGCTGGCTTCAGCAAGCTGTCGATATTTATTTTGAGCACAGCGCGCGATTCTGGTTTGCGTTTCCCGACGCGATCGCCACGTTGCAGACGCTGAAAAATCGCGGCATGCAAATCGGCATGATTTCTAACGCCGATGATGTCAACTTGGTGCATTACCAGATTCGGCGACTGGGTCTTGACACATTCTTGTCGCCGGTCATCAACAGTTCTCAAGACCCGCGCTGGCGCAAACCCGACCCGCGCATTTTTCACCTCGTCAGCGACGAGTGGCGCATCGCGCCAACTGAAATCGTGATGGTCGGCGACGCACCGCGCTACGATGTGCTGGGCGCGCATCGCGCCGGCATGAAAGCCATCTTCATCGATCGCGGCACGAATATGTGGTTTCAGCGTATTCCTGACGAACTCAAAAACGATCCGATGATCTATGCCGACGCGACGGTGCAAGCGTTGGCAGAAATACCGGAAGTAATTGGCAAGTGGTAATTTGCCATTGCCGATCTTCGATTTTCAATCGTCCATTCTAGAATCGAAAATTAGGATGTGTTCATGAAAATACTGATGCTCTCCGCAGAAATCTGGCCCTTTGCAAAAACCGGCGGACTCGCCGATGTTGTCGGCGCATTGCCGCTGGCGCTCCACGCTCTCGGACACGATGTGCGCGTTGTGATGCCGCATTATGGCTTGATCGATCCCGCGCAATTCAATTTGCGCAAAACACTCGACCCGTTCCCGGTGCCGTTTGGCAACGCCAGCGAAGACGCATCGTTATTAGAAGGCAAACTCGATGGCGACGTGCCGGCATATTTCGTCGAGAACAAACGCTTGTTTGATCGCGAAGGGATTTATATGTACCCCGACGACGCCGAGCGTTTTGTTTTCTTTTCGCGCGCCGTGCTCGAAATGCTCAAGCGCCTCAACTGGCAACCGGACATTATTCATTGTCACGATTGGCACACCGCGCTCGTCCCCAACTGGCTCCGCACGATTTACGCCTCCGATCCATTTTTCACCAACACCGCAACCGTCTACACAATTCACAACATTCAATATCAAGGCATCTTTGGCAATCGCGTTTTGGAAATTGCAGGGCTGGCGTCTTACGGATTCATCGCGCATCCCAGCGTCGCGCCGGACTTGAACCAAGTCGTCGATTTTATGGCGCGCGGAATTTTATTTGCCGACCAAATCAACGCTGTCAGCGAGACGTATGCGCGCGAAATCCAAACACCAGAACTCGGCGAACGACTCGATCCGATTCTGCGCGAGCGCAAGGATCGGATCACCGGCATCTTGAACGGTATCGATACCGCGTGGTACAACCCGGCGACCGACGCGCACCTCGCACAAAAATTCGACGCGCAGTCGATTGACGCGCGCGCCGCGAACAAACTCGCATTGCAAAAAGATTGCGGCTTGCCCAAAACCCGGACACGCCGATTCTCGCGATGGTCAGCCGGCTCACCGGCGCCAAAGGCATTGATCTGGTTAGCGATGCAATCGATCACATCCTCGAAACCTTGAACGTGCAATTGGTCGTGATGGGCACTGGCGATCAGCATTATCACGATTTCTTCACGCGCTTGCGTCAGAAATATCCGGAACAAGTCGCCATTTTCTTGACGTTCGATTCCGACCGCGCGCGCAAAATTCACGCCGGCGCGGATATGCTCTTGATGCCTTCGCGCAGTGAGCCAAGCGGCTCGAGTCAAATGATCGCGATGCGGTATGGTTGCATTCCAATTGTGCGCGCCACCGGCGGGCTGGCGGATTCCGTCGAAGATTTCGACGCGCGCAAAAACACCGGCACCGGTTTTGCGTTTCAAGCGTATGATCGCTGGGCGATGTTCGCCGCCGTTGCGCGCGCGACGCAAGTATATCAGGCAAAAGACTTGTGGCGCGGCTTGCAAACGCGCGCGATGGCGCGCGATTCATCGTGGAACGCGGCGGCGAAAAAATACGAACAACTTTACACGCGCGCAACCGCCAGCCAGCAAGAGACCATGCGCGCCACACGCGCGCTTGAACACGATTTGCAAAATACCGCCGAACGCATTGCCGCACTGCCATCGCGCATCGCGCGGCTGGGTGATCTCGCGTACAACTTGTGGTGGACGTGGAATCCGGACGCGCAACAACTTTTCCGCGACGTTGATCACGAAACTTGGGAACGTGTGTATCACAACTCGGTGAAATTTTTGCGCGAAGTTCAGCCGGAAAAATTAAAGTCCGCGAGCACGAATCGAGAATTTCTGAAAAGATTTGACGCCGTCCTTGCGACATTCGACGCGTACCTGCAGTCGAAAACGTCGTGGTTTGAAGCCACGTATCCGTACCTCACCAATCATCCCATCGCCTATTTTTCCGCCGAGTTCGGCTTGCACGAATCGTTGCCGATTTATTCCGGCGGCTTGGGTGTCTTGTCCGGCGATCACGTCAAAGAATCAAGCGACTTGGGCTTGCCGTTCGTCGGCATCGGCTTTTTGTATCCGCAAGGATATTTTGAGCAGAAAATCAATCGCGACGGCTGGCAAGAAGCATCGTACGCCAAATTAAATTTCGCGCTCGTCCCGGCGATTCCGGTCAAGGACGCGGACGGGCACGATTTGATGATCGAAGTGGAATTGCCGGGTCGTTCGATCTACGCCAAGATATGGCGATTTCAGGTCGGCCGCGTGCCGTTGTTCTTGATGGACACGGATGTGGAAGCAAACGCGCCACACGACCGCGAGCTTGCCGCGCGCTTGTACGGCGGCGATCAAGAAATGCGCATCGCGCAGGAAATTGTGCTGGGCATTGGCGGCGTGCGTGCGTTGCGCGCGCTGGGATATGCGCCGCGTGCGTGGCATCTCAACGAAGGGCATTCCGCATTTTCAGTCTTGGAACGCGCGCGCGAACTGGTGCAACAAGGCATGACGTTCGACCAAGCCCGCGAGCAAATTCGCGCGACAACGGTTTTCACCACACATACGCCGGTGCCCGCCGGCAACGATGCGTTTGGTTTCGATTTGATCGAAAAATATTTTGCAAATTATTGGAAATCGTTAAACATCCCGCACGAACAATTCTTCGATCTCGCGCGCCAGTATTCGGGGGGCAACGCGGCGTTCAGCATGACCGTGCTCGCGCTGAAATTTTCCGGCGCGGCGAACGGCGTGAGCGAATTGCACGGCGAGGTCGCGCGCAAGATGTGGCATTTCTTGTGGTCTGATCGTGCAGAGAACGATGTGCCGATTGGCGCGATCACAAACGGCGTGCATTCGCTATCGTGGCTCGCACCGGAATATCGCAAATTATTCGATGACTATATGCCGCGCGACTGGCGCGAGAAAATTGATGACGCCGCCACGTGGCAGGCAATCGACAAGATTCCGGACGACAAGTTTTGGGCAACCCACATCGCGTTGAAACATCGACTTTACGATTTCATTAATCAGCGCGGCGGCACAACGCCGTTTAATCCCGATGCGCTCACACTCGGCTTTGCGCGTCGGTTCGCAACCTACAAACGCGCGGTGCTCATGTTCCGCGACGCTGAACGCTTGAAACGCATTTTGAATTCCAATCGACCGGTGCAGATTTTGTTTTCCGGCAAAGCGCATCCTGCTGATGACCCAGGCAAACGCTTTATCCAACAAGTTGTCCGGTTTTCGCGCGAACCCGGCTTTGATCAGCGTATCGCGTTTATCGAAGATTATGATATCAATGTCGCGCGCTATCTCGTCCAAGGCGTAGACGTGTGGCTGAACAATCCGCGTCGTCCGCTCGAAGCGAGTGGCACGAGCGGCGAAAAAGCGTCGCTCAACGGCGTGCCGAATTTCAGCGTGCTCGATGGTTGGTGGCGCGAAGGATTCGTGCGCGGCGTGAACGGCTGGTCGATCGGCGCGGATCAAGCGTGGGACGATGCTGACGCGCAAGACGCGAACGACGCGGAATCGTTTTACACGACGCTCGAAAATGAAATCGCACCGCTGTTTTACAATCGCGACGCCAACGGTATTCCGCACGGCTGGGTAACGCTAATGAAAAACACAATCAAGACTCTCGCGTGGAAATATTCGACACGGCGCATGGTGAAAGAGTACGTGACGAAATATTACGTGCCGGCGGCAACGCGGTAAAGGACGGTTTTATCAAAGCAATCGCGCGCCTCTATCATCAACTCCGTTCGCGGATTACGCGACGCATGATCATCCTGGGTTTCGCGCTCGGCGCGCTCATCGTCGCGTTTTTCATATTCGCGCAAATCACCGGCACGTTCATCACGCCAACCGTTCTGCGCACGCTGCTCGCGCCATTCGGCATACTAGCGCCACTTGCATTGATCGCAATGCTTGCCGGTGTGCTGGTCATTCCGATTGTGCCTGCCGTGATTTTCCAAATCGGTGCGGGGCTGATCTTTGGACCGTGGTTGGGACTAGTCTCCGCACTCGTTGCGGATTTTCTTGGAGCAAGCATCGGCTTTTTGCTCGCGCGTTACTGGGGCAAAGCCTTGCTCACGCGCTTCTTGTCGCCTGAGGCGCAAACGCAATTGGCGAATCTCACCGCGCGCATGAGTTGGCGCGGCGTCATCGTATTGCGTTTATTGCCCGGTCCAGTTTATCCCTTCGTCTCCTTTGCGGCGGGATATTCATCGCTCCATTTTCTTCATTTCACCATCGCTTCGTTGATTGGCGTACTTCCTGGTTTGCTTTTGCTTGTCGTCGCCGGGGATATGGTAGAAAGTTCGCCGGTGCTCGCATTTGCCATCGTCGCGTTTCTACTGATCGGACTGGCGCTCCTGAGCAGTCTGCTCAATCGAAAACAATCCAAGCCATGAGTTATTCGGAAGCATACTTTACTACCCGCGAATCCTGGCGCGATTGGCGCATCGAAGCCCACTGGTTAATTAAATCGGCGCGCGTTGCGCCCGGTGCGCGCGTGTTGGAAATTGGCTGCGGCGGCGGCGGCGTGATGCGATTGTTGCGCGAACGCGGGGTGGATGTGGTTGGGGTTGACACGCTCAATGTCGCATTAAATCTTGCTTGGGAACGCTTGAATTTTCGGCAAGACAAGGAGACAAGGAGAAGGGGAGAAAGGGAGAAAAATCTCTCCTTGTCTCCAATTCTCCTTGTCTCCCCATCTCTCGTTCAGGTTGGCGAAACCCTCACATTGCCTTTTCGCGCCGACGCGTTCGATGCGATCATCGCCCAACATGTCGGCGAGCATTTGCCGGACATGGACACAGCATTGCGCGAATGGAAACGCTTGCTCAAGCCGAATGGTCGCATCGCGTTTGCTACGCCGAACGCGCGCTATCCCGACCCAGCGCATTTCGCCGACGACGACCACGCGCACATTTTCACATCAAGTAGAATTGCGTCGCCTATTTGAAAACGCCGGGTTCACGGTCGAATCGTGCGTGACGGTTTTTCCCTTCCTCTCGCAAATTCGTTTCTTGCGCGCGTTCGGCGTCATTGCACATCGATTGTTTCAGCGCGCGCCTTATTTCGCATTGCGCGGACGCACGATTCTTTTGAGCGCGCGCAACGGGGAATCGAATGAATAATTTTATTCAACAGCAATCGGAGCGTCTAACCGCAACAGCACAAGCCGTCGAGACGCGCGCGCGTAAATTATCGATCGTCAATCTGTTGCTCGACACATACAAAGCGTACACCGCTGACCATTGCTCGATGATTGCCGCCGCGTTATCGTATTATGCCTTGCTTTCGATTTTTCCGCTGATGCTGTTTTTGATTGCGATCTCGAGCGTGTTCATTCCATCCGAGCGCGTGACGCGCATCGTCGTCGGTTTCTTCTCATCCGATATTCCGCTCAACACACGGACGCTGGAATTGGCGTTGCAACAAGCGATTCAAGCGCGCGGCGTCGTCACACTCGTCTCGGCAACCGGTTTTCTGTGGTCCGCCAGCGGTGTGTTCGATATGTTGCAACGCGGGATCAATCGCGCGTTTCGCGTCCAACAGCCGCGCCCCAAGTGGCGCCAAACCCTCGTGTCGATGGCGATGGTCATGGGGGTGAGTCTTTTGTTCATGCTCAGTTTCGCGCTGACTACGTGGTTGCGCCTCGCCTTCCATTTTCGTTTGATGGCGCGCACACCGCCGGCAATCGATTTCTTGACCGACGTCGGCGGCTTTATCATCAGCATCGTCGTTTTTGGTTTACTTTATCAATATGTTCCGTTCGACGAAAATGTAAAATGGCGCGATGTTTTGTTTGGCGCGGTGGCGGCTTCGGCGTTGTGGCACATCGCCAAGATCGTGTTTGCGTGGTACATTACAAATTACGCCGCACTTAATTTGGTCTACGGTCCACTAGGCGCAGTAGTCGCGATTATGCTCTGGGGTTATGTTACCGCCGCGATTCTGCTCTTGGGCGCAGAACTCACCGCGATCAAATCCGGCGCGCATCAACGGCAACGCCGTGGCGACGAGTGGTGGGGGCTAAGCGCACGATGAAAATGATTTATCCCAAATCACTTTTGCCGATTATTCTCGGATTATGTTTCCTGCTGGCTTGCAACCTGGGTTCGTTCGCCACGCCGACGCCGACACGCGTTGCGCCATCGTCCACGCCGACAAACGTCGCGTTCAAAACAGCGGCACCGACGCGCATCGCGCAAACTGCGCCGCCGCCGTGGTGGGACAAACAAATCGCATTGCCGAGTGGCGCAGAATCGATTGGCGATAGCAAACGCGCGATGTGGATCGTGCGCGATACAAACACGGACGGCATACGCGATTTCTTGGTTCAACAGGCAAAGACTGCCGGCTATCAAACCTTTGCACTGACGCAGTCCAAAGGCGCGATTTACGATTTACTTTTGGTCAAGGCGCAGAACGCATACTCGCTCAACCTCACGCTCGGCAGTGACGCGACGATCATCACCGCGCTTCGCACCGGCGTGATGCGCCTCAAAGTTACCGGCGTGACAAACATTGAAATCGATTTGCCCCTGCGCACGCGCATCGACACGACGCCGGGAAGCGAGCTATCCATTGGCACAGCGGTGCCGTCTGCCGATTGCGTGACCTGTGAGTATTTCATCAACGTACATATCGCGCCGTTTCGCGGCATCGGCAATTATGATTCCAAGCCGGGCATTTCGATTGTCGATGTTGAGTTGGTGCCGGGCGGGAATTACGATCGCGACAATTTTCGCTGGGCGATTGGTGGATGTATAGTGAATGTTCGAGAGACGGGCGGAGATTTCGATTGCCGGCAATTGCAGAACATCAACGACCAGAGCCGGCGCGTGGATGTATCCGGGAATTGGACCCAACCTTGATCAATTCACTTTGGCAGGGGAATCTAAAATAAGCGTGACCGGACCATCGTTAGAAATCTGGACAAGCATTCGCGCTTGAAATTTGCCGGTCTCGACACGCAGTCCTTGCTCGCGCAATAATTCGACAAATCGATTCACCAACGGCTCGGCGATTTCCGGGCGCGCGGCATCGATGAAATCAGGACGACGCCCGCGCCGTGCATCGGCATACAATGTAAACTGCGAAACGACCAGCGCGCTGGCGTGGATATCGATTGCCGACAAGTTGAATTTACCGGCGTCGTCCTCAAAAATGCGGAGCGTCGCAATTTTCTGCGCGAGCCAGCGCGCATCGTCTTCCGTATCCGCGTGCGTCACGCCGATAAGAATCATCAAGCCCATACTAATCGCGCCGATAGTTTCACCCTCAACGCTCACCGACGCTTGCCGCACTCGTTGAATTACCGCACGCATCGTTTCCTCGTTTGCCTAAAATTTCAATCTCTGCTATGATTATTCGCGATGGCAAAACCAATGTGGAAATTGCTCATGACCTGGGATATTCGCCAGGGCAAGGAATCGGAATATTTTGAATTTGCCGTGCGCGAGTTCGTGCCGCAAATTCAACGGCTGGGCATTCAGCCCAGCGAAGCGTGGTACACCGTGTGGGGCAAAGCGCCGCAAATTCTCAGCGGCTGTGTCGCCGAAAGCCGCGCGACGATTGACCAAGCCCTCGCCAGCGATGAGTGGAAAGCATTGCTAGAACGCATGAACACGTACGTCTCGAACTTTGAGTACAAGGTCATTCCGGCGAGCGGACATTTTCAATTGTAATATTCTTCGATTGCGCGGCTGCGTGGTTCCGCTCAGTGTAAGGGCATAAGACAAAACCCGTTTTCTCACCGAAAACGGGTTTTTGATTTATTTGGCTTCTGCCTTGCTTGCCGTCTCTGATTTGGTTTCGGTCTTGGTTTCCGCTTTGACTTCGGTTTTCGTTTCCGGTTTTGTTTCGGTTTTCGCGTCCGCCTTGGCGCTACTCTCCGTCGACTTGCTTTCCCCGGTTACCGCGCTCGATGTGCTTTTACGGCTATCGGTGATGTACCAGCCCGACCCTTTGAAAATAATTCCCGCCGGATGAAACACTTTATGGACAGTGCCCGAACATTCCGGACATTGGCGCACCGGCGCATCGCTCATCGATTGCAGTTTGTCAAAATGTGTACCGCAACTTTCACATTCGTATTCGTAGATTGGCATTGCTGAACTTTCTCACTGAAATGACGTTAGATGATTATACTCGCAGAGCCGCGAACGGTCAAATGCGTTTTTTATTTGTAGGGAATCGACACATCGCCGATAAATTCGCGCGCGATGATGATCTTCATGACATTCGCGCCGCCTTCCGCGCCAACGACGTACGACATCACGCCACGCATCAACATTTCGAGCGGCGTTTCCTTGCTGTAGCCCAACGCGCCGTGATACATCATCGCATGTTTGGCGATATCGACGGTGAGCAACGGCGCTGTCAATTTGCAGATGGCAACGTTCGAGTTAATGTCCGAGCGCGTGAACGATTTATCGTCTTGATAGAATTGATCAATCATCCACGCCGTTTTGAGCAATTGATTCTTGAGCATTTCTAGCTTGGCATAGTCTTCGGCAATCTCGAACGAAATGCCCTCAAATTTCGCCAGCGGCTGTCCGAACAATTCGCGTTGCTGCGTGTAATCGCGACTCAGTTCCAGCGCGCGTTCCGCGCCGCCGGTGCACGCCGCGCACACCAACACGCGCGCCGCGTTGAATCCTTCCATCAACACATAGAAGCCGCGATTGACTTGGCCCAGTGCATTTTTCGCCGGAATCGCGACGTCTTGGAACGCCACGCCGCCGGTCGAAAAGCCAGCGCGACCCATAAAATCGAATTTCGTGGTCGAGATGCCGGGCGTGTCAATCGGTACGTACGCAAATGTCATTCCGCGCGTGCCCAGTTCCGGCGCCGTTTTGAAAAGCGTCAAATGTCCGCCGCCGCGCTTTTTCGCTTCGACAACGCCACTGATGTACACTTTATCGCCGTTGATGACGAACCGATCACCCTGTTGCCGCGCCGACGTGCGAATATTTGCCAAATCAGAACCGCCGCTTGGCTCGGTGGTACAAATACCTAAAAACCATTCGCCGCTCGCAACTTTGGGCAAGAGTTCGCGTTTCAATTCTTCCGTGCCGTGCCGCACGACGAGATTGCCCCAACCCAAACACAAGAGCGTGTAGACCGGCAAAGCCATCGACATGTCCGCGCGCGCGAGTTCGTGAATCGCGATCATGCCGTAAACGACTTCTTCGCCGCGATTCGCACAGCCGCCGTATTCTTCCGGAATCATCACACCAAAAATTCCCAGTTCCGCCATGCCTTGCAAAATATCTTCCGGCAGACCGGCGCCTTTTTGATCGATGTCGCGGGCGCGTGGCGCAATTTTCTTTTCCGCAAACTTGCGCACAGATTGTTTAAACAATTCCTGTTCGGGCGTCAATCGAAAATCCACACGTCCTCCTTGGCGAACGAGTTCACATCGATTATACTCGCGCACGGCAACAACGTCAAAATGTCGATTCTCATTCGCCGGTGAAATCGAGCACGCGTCCCCAGAATTGTTCTTCGAGCGTCGCAATGCGCTCGATGACTTGGCTCGATTCTTTGAACAGCGCGCGATTCTTTTCTTCCGAGACGCGCTTGAGTTGCATTGCCAACATTGTCCACGCCTCGGCGATTTCATGCATCGCGTTTGCCAAGTGCTTCGGCACGCCGATTGCTTGCGCCAAGTAACTCGGCGTACATTTTGCGAAACGCGCCGCCGCCCGTTCCGCGCCGTTCGATGATTTGGTAACCAAAGCGCGCGCAAAATTCCCAGTCCGATGCATTCCCCCAGTTTACAAAATCTTCGGCCAATGTGCGCATCCCGGCGACGCCACGATACGGCGAACGATCGCCAATCATTTCCAACGCGTTCTCGCGCAATGCGACAACAATCGCGTCTGCTATCGGCGCAACGTGCATCGCCGATTTCACAACCAGCCAATCGTTGCGGAGTGGAAAAATCGTCGATGGCACCGGCGCAAAACGCGCGTCGCGCAAATCATCGAATGTGATTTCCTGCAAGTGTTCAAACGCGTTATCGGCGAGGAATGCAACATGCCGGGTATCATCATAGCCGGCAAGCACAACCCGATGTCCGGGAAACGGCGTACGCGATTTATAGTACGGAATGCGACTCAGTTCCACATTCAACATCAGCGGCAAATCCGCGTCGATGAAAGCGCGCGCGACCTGCCATGCTTCAGCGGCTTGGTCGTGTTGGCCTTCTTGAAAATCCAAGCGCAGGTGTTGACACAAATCGCGTTCGAGCGTCGCCAAGCGACCGTGAAAGAAATGCGAAATGCCCGTTTCGGGCACGTCGCGGAAATAGACGAAACCCAAACCGCTACCAAGACCAAAGCACATGGCCTCGCTCAAATCGAGTCCGACGCAGTGCAACAGGTCACGCACCGCAGTCGAGCCGCAGTGATTGCCGGTGGTGTGATGAAAATTCTTTACAATTCTCACTTTGACAATCCCCGCGGTCCTCTCCCCACCGTCACATGACAGTACTCACACTTTGGCAAAATCGCATCGCGGAATTGAAACATCGCACGTTCGTCGCCGAGGCGATGCGTAACGTGGCAATCATTGCATCGCAATGCCGGCACCGCGTCTTTGCCATCGAATTGTTTATTGTGCATGTGGTTTTCAAATCCCGGCTTGACCACTTCTTGACGATGACATTTCATGCACGCCTCGTTCTGTACCGGAAAAACGATTACCGCCGGCTGGCGCGCGACGCCGGCGTAATGCTTGAATGCATCCCACAACGCGAGTGAGACGACGATTCCGCGTCCCAGGACCCCTTCGCCGGCGTGACAATCGATACACTTGGTTTCCTTTTTGCGTCGATGAAACGACGCGAGGTCTGGCGCGTTTTGTGTTTCCACTGCCGCGCGCGCGCGGTCGAAAAATTCGGTTTCCGGTTGCGTGTGACACGACGCGCAAAATCGATCATCCTGTTCGAGATAGGACAAGACGCCGACACCGGCAATCAACGCGACGAGTACAACTAGAGCGCCGAGACCCAGCCATCGCAATGCCGCTCGGCTCATCCTTTGAAATCCAAAATGATCGAGTGCATCTGATCGGTGCCGTTGGGAAAGGTGCCGCCGATGAGCGTAACTTTTTCGCCGCGCGTTTGCATCCGCCCCGCGCCATCGGTGACGCGCGCGTAAAGTGTGTGACGACCCGGCGCCAGTGCTTTACCGATCCATTTCCACTTCACCCACGCCAATGTCGATGCGCCGCGCACGAGTTCCGCCGCTTGCCATTGGCTCGAGTCGTCCCAACTGATTTCCAATTTCGCCACGCCGGTTTCATTCGCGTTCGCGACGCCGGACATGGTGAACGTGGCGTCATTGACGACGGCGAGGTCGGCGGGCGAGTCGATGCGCGAGAACGGCAGAATCCGCGCTTCGTCCGACCAACCCTGCTTTTCCCAAAAGCCGGCATACTCTTTTTCAATCAACGTAATCGCGCGAATCCATTTGGGTTGCTTCATCCCAAAACGTCCGGGAAAAAGACAGCGCAACGGCGCGCCGTGATCGGGCGGCAAATCAACGCCGTTCATTTCGTAGACAAGCAACGCGTGTTCATCCATCGCCAGTTCGAGAGGAATGCCGGTGCTCCAATTATCGAACGATTCCAACCTTAAGAATTTCGCGTTCGATTTCACGCCCGGCGTGCGCCAGCAAATCTTTCAAGCGCACCCCTTTCCACATCGCATTGCCGATCAAATCGCCGCCCACCGGATTTGAGATGCAGGAGAGCGTGCGCATCTCGATGACCGCCGGCATCGCTTTGATCTCGTCGAGCGACAGCGCCAACGATTTGTCCACCAGCCCGGCAATCGATAATTTCCAATCTTTCGGAATCGATGGTGTGGCACCGGCTGAAGTAACGTAGAAATCGTCGTTCGACGTAATCGGCACGCTAGCGATAATCGGTTTGGGCGTTGCTGCCGCCGGCGCAGAAGGTTGCGGCGTCGGTACAGTAATCGGTTCCAATGCGCGCGCACACGCGGACAGAAATGCGGTCGCCGCGCTATAAATCGCGAGACGTAAAACGTCTCGTCGGGATAATCGGAGATGATTGTTCATCCAGTTTCCTTTCGTCCCTGATTATACTACAAAAAAACCTGACAGGTTTTGCAACCTGCCAGGTCTGGGTTTCTAGTAGCGTCCGCGTGGTCTGCCGCCGCGACGATTTCCGCCGCCACCGCCACCACCACTGCCGCCGCGATAGCCACCGCCACCGCCGCCGCCACCACGATAGCCACCACCGCCGGCACTGCGTTCTTCACGCGGGCGCGCGATGCTGACCGTAATGTTGCGACCGTCGAGCTCGCGTCCGTTGAACATTTCGATCGCTTTTTGCGCATCGGCTTCGGTCGTCATTTCGACGAAACCAAAACCCTTGGACTGGCGCGTCATGCGATCCATGATCAACGCGACTTCTTTGACTTCGCCGGCTTCGGCGAAGAGTCGTTGCAAGTCGCCTTCACTGACGTTGTACGACAAATTACCGACATACAATTTCGATTCCATTTTTGAACCTCTCCTCTTGGGTTCGGGAAAGCACGCCCCAGCGCCGCGCGCGAGTCATTGCTTCCGAAAAGTTGGGCACCGTGCGCGTTATGCCGCGCGCGATGCCAGATTTTTTTGCCGCGCCTGACGATGCGCTTCCACATAGCGGCGAATCGCTTCGGCGTCCGGCTGAACGAGCGCCGGCGCGCGATAGTCGACCCCATCGAAGCGGCGGCGTTGAACTTTTCTGTTGTAAAACCATTTCGATCTTCTTGACCATGCTTTCGTCGGTCGGCGTCACAAGCGTGTACGCGGCGCCAACGGCTTGCGCGCGCCCGGTCCGACCGATGCGATGCACATAGTCTTCCGGTTGCATTGGCACATCGTAATTGACGACGTGCGAAATGCCTTCCACGTCGATGCCGCGCGCGGCGATGTCCGTTGCCACCAGCACGCGCGATTTGCCGCGCCGGAAATCTTCCAGCGCGGTCGATGCGTTGGCCTTGCGAACGATCGCCGTGAATCACGCCAGCGCGAATGTTGACGCGCTGCAATTGACGCGCCACGCGATCGGCGCGATGTTTGGTGCGCGCAAAAATCAAGACGCTGTTCATTTCCTCCTCGCGCAGTAATTGTTGCAGTACCTGCGCTTTCAAATGTTCCGGCACGGGGAACAATGTTTGCGTGATCGCGTCCGGCGTGGTGGTTTTTTCAACTTGGATGCGCGCGGCATTCCGCGTGATCTGCGCCGCGAGTTGAATGATCGCTCGCGCCAACGTCGCGGAAAACAACATCGTTTGGCGTTCGCGCGGCAATTGCGCAATGATGCGGCGAATGTCCGGCAAAAAGCCGATATCGAGCATCCGGTCGGCTTCGTCGAGCACGAGCACTTGCAAGCGCGGCGAACGTCGATGTTCTTGCGCGTCGAAGTGATCGAGCAAACGTCCCGGCGTGGCGATGACAATGTCAACGCCGCGGCGCAAAGCGTTGGTCTGATTGCCCATCGCCACGCCGCCAAAAATCGCGGCGACGCGCAAATCGGTGCGCGCGCTTCAATGCGTCGGCTTGTTCGGCAACTTGCAAGGCGAGTTCGCGCGTGGGAACCATAATCAAAACGCGGGGCGCGTGACCTGCGAGCGGGTTTGGCGAGCAATCGATGTAACAACTGGCAAGAGATACGCCGCAGTTTTACCGGTGCCGGTCTCCGCCGAACCCAAAATGTCTTGACCGGTCAACGCGGCGGGAATCGTCGCGGACTGAATCGGCGTGGGTTGGGCAAAACCCATCGACCGCACGCTGTCTTGCAAACGCGGGTCAAGTGTGAACGAACTGAAACTCATTAAACTCCTGATGCGGTGAAAATATGCCGAGGTGAACAACCGCTGGGGACACGTCGGTCGCCAAGCAAGTATCACGGGCAGTTTTGTTCACACGCAACACACTTGGCAAGCGTTAGGGGAAAGCGGGGGGTATAAGAAAAGCCGCCCCGAGCTACAAGCTCAGGCGGCATCAATTAACCGAATCTACTTGTCTCTAACGGCAAGAAATATAACACACACTTGCCAGTTTGTCAAACGCGATTTGCTTGATTCCGCGCGTCTTCTTGCTTCAACGCGACGTAAATCGTTTGATGCACCGGCGTCGGCACATTTTTCGACGCGCCGAGTCGCATAATCGCGCCGCTCATCGCATCGATTTCCAAACGCTTGCCCGCTTCCAAATCCAATTGCATCGATGGTTTTGCGCCCGGTTTGAGATTCAGCGTGAATTGATACTGCCGTTCGACGATGTCGTCATCGAGTTTCACGCCTTGCGCCTTGCCGACCGCATACACTTCTTCCATCGCCGCGCGCAGAATCGTGCGCGCTTCCGGCATTTGAAACAAATCGTACGGCGCGGTGCGCGCAAGCGTCGCCAGCCCGGCGGTGCAAGCGATAAAAACAAGTTTGTGCCACAGCGGCGTGCGCCCATCGGCGACGGCGGTAACATCGACGCCAGTCCGTTTGAGCATATCGGCAAAAGCTTGGACGCGCGGCGTCAGCCCTTGCCCGTACACTTCGCCGATGAACGAATTGCGAAATGGACTCTTTTGCTCGATCAAGCCCGGCGCGGTCACATTCGATACAATTTGCGTCGGCGCGACGATGACGTGCTCGCGTCCGATGACTGCCCCGATTTGGTCGTGGTTGTCGACGCCGTTTTGAAATGTGACGACGGTTGTGTTCGCGCCGATCATCGGCTTGAGCGCTTGCGCCGCCGAGGCGTTGTCGTACGTCTTGACGCTGAACAAAATCCAATCGGCCACGCCGACATCGCCAGGATTATCGGTAGCTTGTGCCGGCTTGACGACGAAATCGCCGTGCGGACTTTTGATCGTCAAACCGTTTTCACGCATCGCTTTCAAGTGCGCGCCGCGCGTGACAAACGTAACGTCGTGCCCATCTTTCGCCAAGAGCGCGCCGTAATAACTGCCCAAACCGCCCGCCGCCATAATTGCAATTTTCATAATGACCTCGCTGGAATTCTCCATTGCATTGTAATCATTTCAACACGTGGGTCAATTTTACCTTGCCGAACCTAATCGCCGGCACATCGTATCACGGCATGTAAGGCGGCAAGACACGCCTGGGATAATTCGCAAGTTGTCTAACTATCCCCATTGGGATAAAATAGCATTATGCTAACGACACTTGTTCTCGGTGCCCTCGTCGGTCTGTCGTTCGGGTACGTCTCGCAACGCGGCAGATTCTGAATGCTCACCGCCTTTTACGAGGTCATCACTGGCCGTGTGCCAGAAACACTCCGTGCGTATCTCCTCGCTGTCCTCGTCCAAATGATTGCCGTGAATCTGTTCATCGAATTCGAGAATGTTCAGGTTCCTTATCTGCAATTCTTCGGCGTTGCGACTGCGTTTGGCGGATTTGTGCTCGGGCTAGGCATGGTTTTAGCCGTTGGCTGTTCGGGCGCGATTTTTTATCGTGCGGGCGAAGGCCGGATCGATTATCTTTTGGCACTTGGCGCGTTTGCCGTCAGCGCGTGGGCAAGCGACAACTGGTTAACCGATGTGCTTCGGCGCGTTCTTGGCGGAAATGGAATTCCGTTGGCGTTGCCGCGCACGCTGGGGCTGGATCGCTGGGTGTTCATCGCGGCGATTGCGCTAGCGGCGTTTTTGTATTTGATTCGCCGGCAATATCTGATTAGCCCGCGGGGTTGGGATTGGTTCAAGACCGGCATCGCGCTCGGCATCGTGGGTGTCATGGCGTGGGTCACCTCATCGCTCACCGGTCACCCCACCGGGCTGGGCACAGTTCAAGGAAGCAACAACATCGCCGCGCTAATTCTTGAAGGCGACCTCGGCGCGTTGAATTGGAATTTGTTCATGGTCGCCTCAATTCCAATTGGCGCATTCATCGCCAGCCGCTTGCACGGCGTCACCGAGGTCCACAAACCATTAAAATCTCGGCGTATTCCGCAAGCGCTTCTGGGTGGCACGCTGATGGGCTTGGGCGCAACGGTTGCCTTCGGCGATAATATCTTGCACGCGTTCAGCGGCGTGCCGATCCTGGGATTAAGCAGTATCGTGGTGATGGTGTTCATATTTGCCGGCGCGTGGACGGGCATCAAACTGCGCTGGCTCGAATAGCCATCGGTAAACCTGAAGGCGCTTTGGCATCGCCAACCTCTGATTCCTAAACTCGACCTTCCAACTCCAACGCTTTCGCCACTTCCGGCGCATCGAACATTCTTTGATGATCGTGCCCGATGCCGGCAACCGTCACCAAACGCCAGTTGCACACCCAGCCGTTTTCGCGCGCGAGTTTTTGCGCCAGCGCAAAATTATTTTGCCCGCGTTCAAACCGCGAACCGCCCTGCGCCATCGCCTCCACCGAATCGTCGAAATGTTCATCCGGGTGATCGTCAGCCGTGCCGAGATATATTGTCAGCGGCTTGGCGAGATAGCCTTGGATCGCCGCATCGTCCGATAATTCCGGCGGCAGATTGCCAAAACCGTAAGGAAACGGCATCGCCCGTGTTGGGAAAACGTGCGAGCCAGGATTCGCCGCGACGAAATGCGCGCCGGCGACATTCGAGAACGCACACATGCGCACGACGAATTGTCCGCCGGCGGAATGCCCAATGAAATAGGACGGCAGATTGGGTTGCGCTTCGATGTTGCGAATTTGCGCGACGACTTGTGGAATCATCCCGTACGTCCGCTCGGCGCATGGCGCGAACGTGCCGTCGTCACGAAAAATTCCGCCGAATTGATAGCGCTTGGTCGAGAAACGTTCATGATCGAATTTCGGCGCGACAACGAGTGCGCCAAAACGCTCGCCCATCCCGCGCGCGTGATCACGATATTCATCGGCGTTGCGCAAAACGCCGTGAAAGACAACCAGCAAACGCCCAGTCGCAGGAGTGTACGTGTTCGGTTTGTGCGCGAACACTTCAAGTTCGAGATTAGAAACGGTAATGGAGATTTTTGAATCGCCGGGTGGAATGGGCATTATTGATTTTCCTGGACAAACTTTTCGCCGCATGACATTGGTGCACTCAAAGCCGCGCCTTAAACGCCGTGATTTGCTCAACGTGCTCTGGCACGTGTTGATACGAATTCACCGCAATCAACCGTTCCAGCGTTGCGCCTTCACCCCAAGGTGGTGGCAGTGGCTTGCTCAAATCCTCGTCGCGCAACGCCTCCACCGCCGCGAGCAATTCGCGATACGTCGCATCGAATTCGGCACGCACCTGCGCGAACGCTAAATCGCGTCGCATCGCGACACCGCGCTTGTTGTAGCGGTCAAGATCGGCATCGTCCTTGATCCCGAGTTGTTTCGGCGTGCCATCGTGCTGATACTCGTGAATAAACTTGACGGCGACTTGGTTCCACATCGTCACGTGTCCGAGCAGATCCTTGATCGTCCACCAATCGACGAGCGGCGGCTTGGTCAAGCGTTCGACTGGAACGCTTTCGATTGCCTGCACTAGTTCAGCGTATTGTTCTTTGATCGTGCGCAGAATCTCATCGCGATTCATATTTTCTCCGTTGATAAAAGAAAACCTTGCGAAGGGAAAAAGCCTTCGCAAGGTTGATTGCATGCGCAACTATTCGCCACGCTTGGTGAAATGACCATCAAACAAAAGCAACGTCGAGACGTGATCGCCGGCTTGCTTAAAGCGTTCCGCCATCAACGTCGCGTTCTTTTCTTCTTCGACTTGCTCGCCGATGAACCACGCGAGGAAAGTTTGCGACGCATAGTCTTCCGCTTTCACGGCTTGCGCGTACAGTTTGTGAATCAGCGCGGTCACTTTTTGTTCGTGCTCCAGCACATTTTCCCACGCCGCCGCCGGTGATTTCCATTTCGCTTGCGGTTGCGCAATTTCTTGCAAAGTAACGCGCCCACCGCGATCGACCACATAATCGAGCATTTTGAGCGCGTGCATTTGCTCTTCGGCGAATTGCGCGCGCATCCATTTGGCGGAGCCGGGCATGTTGATCGATTCAAAGTACGCCGACATCGCCAGATACAGGTACGCCGAATAGAATTCGTTTTTGATTTGTTCGTTGAACGCGTCCTGCATCGCTTTGCTGAGATTCATGTTATCCTCCTCTGATTTGATATATCAAGACGGATTTCCCGCTCGTTTCGATTATATCACACTTTTTCGGAGCTAGGGCAATTGCGGATATGCCGCGATTGGCGCGTACGCCACGCCGACGAGCGTGGGTCCGGTGTGCGCACCCAGCACCGGCGCAATCGGTCCGACCGGCAACCACTCGCATTTGAACAACTGGTCCATGCTTTCGCGCAATCGCTCCGCGCCGTCCGGATTGAACGCGTGCATGATTTGCGCGCGCATCGCCGTGCCTTCTGGATACACCGATGCAATATGTTCCGGAATTTTGTGAATGGCTTTCTCGAGCGTGCGGGCTTGCGTAATGCTCGCATACTTGCCTTCGACTTTTTCCACGCCGATGATTGGCTTAAGATTCGAGCACCGATGCCATCAATCCTTTAAGGTGGCTGATGCGTCCGCCGTGAATCAAGTATTTGAGTTCACCGAGCGTGTAGATCGTGTCGGTTGCTTCGCGCACACGCTCCACCAACGGCAAGATTTTTTCCAAGCTCCACCCGGCTTTTAACGCCCGCGCCGCCGCTTCCACTTGCCAGCCCTCGGCGCCGGATAAAGTTTTGGTATCGACAAACGTTACGTGCGCTTCCGGGACCAGCGCCGCGCCGGCGCGCGCCGCGTTCAGCGTCCCGCTTAACCCTGACGAAATGTGAATCGACAAAATGTCCGGGTCGGTTGCCGCCAATTGTCGATACACTTCCGCAAACTCGCCCGCCGATGGCTGGGACGTGGTGGGAAAACTTTCGGTCCCCGCCAACAAGCGGTAAAACTCGCCGGGCTCGATGTCCACGCCACTGCGATACGTTTTCCCATCGAGTGTCAGCGTGAGCGGAACGAGATGAATATCCAAACCCTTCATCTGCTCCGATGCCATGTCCATGCCACGATCACTTACAATTTGCATTTGATCCTCCTTCGATCAGGTTTTGCGCGCGCGTTGAATCGCGCGACGGGCTTCACTAAAATCTCGCGTCGATTTCAAAACCAACGAAAGCGACACCGTGTTCACGACATGCGAGCTCCATATTGCCGATGCCCAGAAACGGATCGACGACCAAGCGCGATTTCTTGACACCGTGCAATTGAATGCCCAAGCGCGGAATTTTCACCCGAAATGCCGCCGGGTGCGGACGTTCTACGTCGCGATGACGAATCGTTTCGCACGGCACGAACCACGTAGTGCCCCGGCATCGGCAGTCCTGACGTCCCGCGCCCCAGCGTTTCACATTCGTCTTGTCCTGATATGCAACGCCAATCGCCAAACGATCTAACTCAACATCGCCGCGTTTGGCCGATTGAAAAATGCACTTGTATTCCCGCGATGCAGTCCGCATTTGTACAATCGCATGACGAGCGCCCGGCGATTTTGAGTCTCGAAACCCTGGACATTTGCACTCGCTATCATTTCGAGAGAGCGCGGCGACTGGGAAATCCCGCCAACACTTGGGAAAACAAGATATCTCGCCGCTGCGCGGATCGAAATGATAAACGTAAAGGTTATTACTTTTCGATTCTCACGTTCGTCAATCTGACCTGATCAAATTCCGCGACCCATGCGCCGGGCTGCGCTGGCAGTGGCTCGTTCGTCTGCGGATTGAATAATGCAACGCGCAACACATAATTTCCCGGCGGGATGTACGCTGGCGTCATCAAACGCACCGGCTCACGCAGAATTTCGCCGGGCGTCCACCGCGATGTGCCCCACGCATTTCCGAGCGGAATTTCATTTGTCGGCGCAACGAGCATACCCTCCGACGAAAACAAACCAACAAACAAATGCTGATCAATATTCGTGGGTTCCTGCGTCTGCCAGTACACATTTACATCGATGGGATCGCCGGCGCGAACAATCGTCGATGCCGGGTCAAAACCCAGCAGCGTGATGCGATTGCCCAATGAAACCTGAACGCGCGTTGCGTTCGCCGGCAACGCGGGCACCGGCGTGCGCGATGTCAAATAGCCTTGCGCGCGCGCAAATGATTCGCCGGCAAATCCTTGGTCGTCGATAATCTTGCCGCGTTGCGCGAGATAATCGCGGATGACACCATCGGGATCGACGACGGTGTCATACAATCGAAACAGCCATACGCGCGGGTGTGCGGCGAAAACCTTGTCTAACGCCGCGCGCGTCGCTTCGGCGGTCGTCGGATAGAAATCGGATTCCGGATTTTGCCAACCCAGGTTCGCCGCGCCGCCAATCGAGCCGGTTTGCAAGACAATCGCGTCGCGTGAATCGCGCGGGATGTAATCGGTCAAGCGTCCGCGCCACGCGATTGGTTGATCGAACATAGTACACAAACGCGGTGTACGTGTAACCGGCATCAATCAGAATCGCATCGCCGGGACGATAACGCTCCGCAATGTAATGCGCCGCGCCGCGCAAATCGTCATCGGCGTATTGTGGGTCGAACCAAAAATTGTAAATCGAAAACGCGGACAAGAGCGCAATACACGCCGCAAGCAAAATGAACGACGAACGGCGAAACACGCGCAAACGATCCAGCGCCAGCGCAAGCAAGATGTAAAAGCCAGACGCGTAAATAAAAAGATAGCGGACGTGATAGAGCGGTTTCCAAAACGAGAGCAGGAAAATAATCGCGAGCGGGACAAATGTATAGCCGAACCAGAACCAGCCGCGCCTGTCGTGCCACAACACCGCGCCGACGAGAAGCGCGATAATGAGCAACAACGGCGACGCAAATGCCGGGTCGATGGATTGTCCGAACGCCAGCGCAGAGAATGATTCGAGCACGACTTGCGGCAACGATGTGAATGAACGCCACGGCGGCACCGGCGGATCGATTGCTTGGCGCAAGGCGATAAATGCCCAGGGAAGATAGAGAATGAAAATGGCGAATTGAGAAGAAATCCAAGAGCGTAAACTGTAATTGGTAGTTGGTGATTTTGATTTTCTCGCGAGCCAGACAAGTGCAACGAGATTTTCAAAAATCAACAGAAACGCGAAATATACAGTGTGTACAAACCCAACGCGCTGACAATCGCGTACGCAATGAAATCGCTCGAGAATAATATCTGTTGACTGCCGCCTGTTGTCTGCCTCCTGAACAATCGCACGAAAAAGTACACCGACGCCAAGCCCAGCGCCGCGCCGAGCGTGTACATTCGCACCTCTTGCGAGTACCACACGTTGTACGGCGAAATCGCCACAAGCAGTGCGGCGAGCATTGCCACCCGCGCGCCAAGCCATTCGCGCGCGCCGCGATACGTCAACGCGATGAGCAGAACGCCAAAGAAAAGCGAGGGGAAGGCAAGAGAAAATTCAGACCAACCGGCGAGGCGCCCCCAGAAATGCAAGAGGTAATAGTACAGCGGCGGATGAATGTCGCCGGCGGTGTGGCGCGTGAGCGAAACTAGATCCAGTTGCGCGAGAAACGCGCTGACGGTTTCATCGTACCACAAACTCGCCACGCCGAGTCGATACGCGCGCAACGCGAACGCGCCGAGCAAAACCACCATCAACCCAACGCGGCGAGAAATTTTCATCGGGCGTCTTTGCCTTGCGCGCCCACGCGCATCGCCGCCATGCCCAACCCGACGAACATCCAAAACAACACCACCGAGTGAGGAAATTTTAGGTTGAAGAAATAGTGATCCGCCAAGCCGCCGATCATCGCGCCGAGCAACGCGCCGGCGACGCCCAACACAATCGGCGCGAGGAACGGATCACGCGCAAGACCGGCCGACCACGCTTGAAAGACGCGATAGAAAAATGTGCCCATCGTCAACAGGAAAACGCTCAAGCCAATCAAGCCCATTTCCTCTGCCATCAACAAATACACACTCGATACGCCGAGATATGTGTCAATGTCCGGCGAACCGCCAAACCCAACCCCGAAAAATGGATAACGCGAAATCAACGTCAGCGCATCTTTGTATTCGCCCAGCCGCATTTGCGTTGAACGATCGCCTGCCGTGAACGCGTCCACAAAGTATCCCACGTAATCTTGCGTCATCGGCAAAAAGAGCACGATGGTTACGGCAATTAGCGCGATGGCGATGATCGGACGATAACGCACGGTTGCGATGATGAGCAACGCAAGACTCAAGCCGAGTAACGAACCGCGCGAAAACGTCAGTACCATACACACAAGCATCGTGCCAACCATCACGCCGATGAGTCGGCGCGGCAAGAGCGGTTTCTCGGCGAAGAGTTGTGGCACGGTCAACGCAGTTACCAGAATCAGCAAACCGCCAAGCACGTTTGGATCGACGGACGTGGACGTCGCGCGCATCGGATTTGCCGGGTCATCGTTGATGAAACGCAGAACACGGTCGCCGGTGGGATATTTGAACACGCGCAGCGCCGAAAGTAACAGCGTCGAAATGTCGCGCGGCAAAAGATAAAGCACCACGCCAATCGTCGCGGAAATAGATCCGGCGATGATGAGTGCGGTGATGAATCGGCGCAAGTCGGCGTGCGTGCGCACAACGTTGACAACGACAAAGAAAAATGCAATCGCGGCAAGCACTTCGGCGAACTGGCGGAGAACCTGGGTCGTTACCGGCGCATACGCGGTGCCGGCGATGAACGAAAACACGGCAAGAATCAAAAACACCAAAACTAAAATACCGAGCGACGTCGCAACAAAACCGCCTTCGTTCTGCCGCGTCATAATGCGCGCAAACCAAATCGCGTAGACCGCGACGAGCGCGAGGTCGAGAAACGTCGGATTGAATCCGATGTTGAGCGGAAGCGCGGCGAACGGAAGCAGAACTGTGATCGCAATCACGGCGTACATGCCGTAATCGATGTTGGACAACAAAATCGCGCCGACGATCACGCCGATAATGACGGCGAACGGAACTGCCGGATGCACAAACGCAATCGATGCGCTACCCGCCAGTGCGAGCGCAACGCCGGCGATGATGACAACGAACCACAACCGGGCGCGGTCGTCAGTCCAATGAAATTCCATTACGCGTCCTTAACATCAAAACGATTGCCGCAACTAACGTCAACAACGAAATCGCAATTCCAATTTGCGCCGACCGGGAATCAAAAATCAATTCGACTTGCTTCGCGCCTTTCTGCACCGGCACCGCGATCAGCGCGACATCGGCGCGGCGCGTCTGCACCGGCAGGCCGTCGATGCGCACGTTCCACAACGGATAATAGACTTGACTCACGACAAGCAGCGCATCGACCGGCGCATCGACGGCGATGACGAGTCGCTCGGGCTCGTGCACAATCACGCGCGCCGAGTTGCGCGCGGCGTCGGGATATTGCAACAGCGAAAGGTCGTCGGCAAGATACGCGACTTGGCGCGGGTCGAAGGTATCGCGCGCCATCGCCTCAAGCGCAGTCTGGTCGTCGACATTTGCTTGCGCCGATGTAACAAACCACGCGCGCGGTAAATCGTTTTGCAAACGCAGCAA
Source organism: uncultured Chloroflexia bacterium (assembly GCA_963718225.1). GTDB lineage: Bacteria > Chloroflexota > Anaerolineae > UBA4142 > UBA4142 > DAOTXS01. The sequence goes on along the minus strand of CAVQYN010000019.1, from coordinate 356,653 downwards.
GCGCGTCTCGCCCTCTTGCGCGACCACCTGCGCGTTGTCAAAGCCGGGGCGCTTGGTCAACACATATCGCACGTTGAGCAGACGCCACAAGTTTTCTTCCGGCAAGCGGTCGAGCAGTGCGGCGTAGCGCGCGAAGCGCAACGGACTAATACCGCCGATTTCTTCGAGGTTGTACGCAATGCCAAAATGTCCGGGTTGCGTGCCTTCATCGACGACGCGAAAAACATCACGATCCGCGTCCGTGTGGATCGTTTCGATGAGCGGCGTTTGCGGGTAACGCGGTTTCGGATCGGCGTTGAAGGCGACGGTGTTGATGCTAAAGAGATCGAAGAGGATGAAGCCAAGGGCGATTGCAGGAAACGCCCATCCCCATTTCGGAAGGCGAATACGCCAAGCCACTAGCGCGCTCGCGAGAACGAACAACAACACCATAAACGCCGCGCGGTCGGTGAGGAAAAATAATCGACCGGTTTGGAATTCGCGCGCGCCGATGTACAGCGTAAATAACATCATCGCGCTGACAACGATACCCGCCGGCAATAATGCCCACACGCGGCGCGCGCGTTTCAAATCGATTTTCGATTGCAGGTCGCGCATGCCGTACCCGGCGAGCATCGCCAACGAAAAACTGACGATGAACGCGAGACGTTCCTGTCCGCGAAACATCGCAAAGCCAGGGACGAAAAGATAGAACAGCGCGTAGGCAAAAACGTACGCGCCAAATGAAACGATGAGCGAACCAAGCGCGAGCCAAATCCAAAACAGTTTTCTCGCGTGAACGCTTGACCCAAAGCGCGAAGAGCGCGAGCCACAAACCCAGTATGCCGACGTACAGCGGCGACTTGAAACGCGCTGGCGAAACCTGGCAAAATCATTTGCAAGGGATCGAGTGCGGGAAAGCCGCGCGATGCTTCGCTCCACGAAATCGCTGCGCGCGTCGAGACCATTTGATATTCAATGCTGGGAATCCATTGCGCGCAAGCGATACCGGCGGCAATCAAAACCACCAACGAAAAATCCCGAATCCTAAATCGCAAATCCCAACGTTGGGTCGCTTGAGAATTTGAAATTTGTGATTTGTGATTTTGGGTTTGCCAAATCCGCCACGCAAAATAGATTACCGCCGCATATCCGACAAACAAAAACGTTTGCGGATGGCCGGCAAGTGCGGCGATACCCAGCGCGACGCCGGCGGCGACATAGTACCGGTTCCCGCGTTCCACCGCATAATCAAGCAACAACAAAATCAGCGGCAACCAGGCGGCAGTTTCCAGAATGGCGAGCTGCAGCGGCGGATACGATGTCAGATAACCGCCGAACGTGAAGGTGAGCGCGCTGACCAACGCCGGCACGCGCGCTGCCGAGCAATCGTTTGGCAAACAAGTAGGTGAAAACGCCGGCGAGAATGAAATGGAAAATCGCTTCGATTTCCAAATCGAGGAGCGTGAAATTTGCGCCGCGCATCGCGACGACCGCGAGCGTCCAGAGCAAACTCATCGGATAAAAAACCGCGCTCTGGACATCGGCGAGGAAGGGATGACCGCTGTTGAAATTGTCCGACCACAACGGCAAGCGACCTTGCGCGAACGCGCGCGCTTCGATACATTCGAAACGCCCAGAACTGATCGGTGAAATCGCCCGGCGGAAACGCGGCGCGATCTTCCAGGCGCGGCGTGATCACGCGCCAGAAAAAGAGCAACACGAGCGCGGCGACGAGTGCAATCGCGGCCAAGTCTTTTCTGAGGTCTGTTGTCTGCTGTCTGTCGTCTGATTGGATGGTCATGGCACTGTGATTTGCGTCAACACAATTTGGTCGTCGGGCAAGCGCACGCCTTGCGAATCGAAAGCCGGCACGCGCGCGAGCGTCGCCGGATCGTACATTCCGACGATCAAGCGAGTACTTGCCAGACGTATCGATTTGCAGATCGTACGCGTCGATAATCGATTCGCCGGGTTGCCACGCCGTCGTCGGATACAAGCCGAACGCCGGCGCGCGATCTTGTTGCGCGACGACGCGCGCGTTCGCATCGACAAGATGCACAAAAACCGAATAATCTTTATCGATTCTCTGCACTGCGCGCCAGTATAGCACAACATGCAAATTGTGTTACATTTTCGACGCGATAACCGATAAGTGTGGCATTGCCGACGCGCGCATTGACCGGAATTATTTTCGATTCCAACTCGCGCGGCGTCACGTACAACTGCAACCGAAAATCGGACACACGCGTATCGAGCACGCGGTCAGCATTGCGCGCCAAGAACTTTTCGACAAATTGATCCGGGTCCCACCAGCCGGGCAACGCCGGAATAAACCAAATGCGTCGATAATCGGCATCAAGTTGACGCAGAACTTTTTCATCAGCCGGCGTGCCGAAAAACCCTTGCGGAATCGTCAGCACTTTGATATCGCCCATGCGATAATACAGCGGTGCCATCTCGTTGAAATTTTGAACGATGACATCGCCGGGTTGTTGCCGCGCGGCGATGAATTGCCCCAGCTCGCGCCAGCCCGGCGCTTTGGCGTATTCGGGATTGAAAAAATAATTCGCGAGCGCAAGCCCTGAAACGCCGATAAAAAACAACACGCTTGCCGCGCGCAATTTTGTATGACGCCACACCGCGGCAATGCCACACGCAAACGCGAGATAGTATGCCGGCGCAACGCCATTCAAATAGCGTTCGAGGAACAAGGGGCGCCCGATCGAAATCGCCCAGAGGCACAAAGATGGAATCGCGAGCCACAAAAAGATGAACGCCGCGCGTTGACGATTCTGCCGCGCGAGGGAAATCAATATCGCGGCGAGCGCGAGCGTCAGCGGCACCCACAACCACGATTTGAATTCCGCCGGGCATCGTATCGCCAAGCGTGAACGCCGCAATCGTCCGCGCGAGTTGTTCGATGAGCGAAACACTTTGCTCTGCGCTCGCTTCGCCGTACGTCGTGATACGATTTGTACCGAAAAGAACCCAGGGCGCGTAAAGCGCAACGAGCACCATTTGCGCGCCGACCCAGCGCGCGAGCGTTTTCCAGCGACGGTCGAGCGTGGCGAAGGTGAATACAAAAAGATTCAGCGCGACGAGGATAAAGACATCGTAATAGTGAGTATAGAGACTGGCGAGCGTGGCAAGCGTGAAGAATCCCAAATCCAAAATCTCAATTCTCAATGTCTGTCGTCTGTCATCTGTCATCTGTTTTCTTTCGGCACTCCACCATCGCCAAAAGAAAATCAACCCCAGCAAACTCAGCGCGGGCCACATCGTGTAATTGCGCACGTCTTGCGCATGCCAGATTTGGTATGGATTGATCGCAATGAGCGCAGCGGCGCACAAGGCAATCATGCGCGACGCGAATATTTCGCGCGCCAAGCGGTACAGCAACGGCACACACGCCACGCCGAAGAAAACCGAAAAGTAGCGCGTGACAAATTCGCTCGCGCCGGCAAGCGCGACCCACACGCGCAACGCCAAATACATCAGCGGCGGGTTTGGCTCGATGGTGCTGATGCCGCGCCAAAGCCCTTCCCACGTGCGCTGGACAAAAATCACCGTAAACGCTTCGTCGCCGCGCAGAGAAAAGAAATCCAGGCGATACACGCGCAAAACAAATGCAACGAGCGTTAGCACGAGAACAATCAAAAACGATTTTACTTTCATCTTTTCTTTGCAATCGCAATTACGGACAAGCCCAACGGCAAATCGATGCGCGCGGCGAGAAATATCTCGGCGCGGTACAACGCCGAGAGAATGGCGTTGACCCAGCGCGGCAAATCCATCTGCAAATCGGATTCAACCGCGTTACCGCGTTCCAACCGTCGACGGCGGCGCAAGCGTTCGATGGCGACGAACGGAAGCAACAATCGCATTCGTGTGCAAAATACGGTCGGTCGCCAAGCCGGCGCGCTCTAATTTTTCGCGCACCTCGTCGGCGGAGTAGCGGCGTTGATGCCCCACCGCAACATCGTGCATACTCCACAACCATTGATACGCCGGCAACTGCACAATGAATCGTCCGCCCGGTTTCAGCGCGCGCGCGATTTCGCGGAATGCGTTCACATCGTCGGGAATGTTGCAAATCACATCGAACGAGACAATGAGATCGAACAATTCATCCGCGAATGCCAACTCGGTTGCCGATGCAACCAGCGCGCGATCATTTGGAATTCCACGCGCGCGGCAAAAGTGAATTGCCTCCGGCGAAATATCGATGCCGATAGCATGACCGTACGTCTGCAACAATTGCAGGTTCGCGCCGGTACCGCAACCAACATCCAGGATTTTTCCGACGGGCGCATAACGACGCAGGAGCACCTTGAGCAAATCGCGCAAGCCGCGATACCACCAATACCCGTCTTCAATTTCAAACATCACCCGGTATTCGGCCGGGTGCATCAACATTTCATCGTGCGCTCAAGGAATTGAAATTTCTCCCAGGGTGATGACTTCGCCTAACGCGAAACCGGTCGCCGCGTGGTACGGCACAACCTGCAAGCGATAAATTCCCGGCGGGCGCGGCGCCACGACATCGCGTGTCTCTTCGATGATTTGTCCGGCGCGCCATGTCGAACTGCCGGCGCGGTTGCCGAGCGGCACAGCGTCCCACTGCCCAACGATTTTGCCGATCTGATCGACAAGGCGAAGCGACACGGCATAATCCTCGCCAACCGGCTCATCCAATTGCCAATACAATTTCACGATGCCTTGCGCGCCGGCGACAATGATGCTGGCGCAGCGTATCCGCGCAAACGCAAATTGCCAGCAAACGCAATATCAAGCGGATGTTGAATGTCACTGGGTTCGACGATTGGCAAGGCGCGCATAAATTGCGAAAGCAAAATTTGCGTGCTCGTCCCGGCAAATTCCGCTTGGTCGAGCAGGACACCTTCCTGATTCAAGATTTTGTCGATCCGATTTTCCGGATCGTCGAACGGCGTGTGCATCGCGAGAAACCACACGCGCACGTTTTGTCGATACGCTTCGCGGACAATTTGCAAATCGGTTTCCGGCGATGGTTTGCCATCGGCGCGGAGAATCGGCAGAGTCGTCATCGGCACAATGTCGTTGGCGTAGTAACGATACAATTCTTCCGTGTGCGGCGAATCGAGAATGAGAAAATCGCCGGGGCGCGCGCGTTCGCGCAGAGACGCCGCCCACGCGCGGTGATCGTCCTTGCCCCAGCGCGGATCGAAATACAAATTGTTCAGCGACATACCCGTGCCGATCAAGCATACACTCAGTGCGGCGAGCGCTGCCGGTTTCCAGCGTTGCATCAGCGCACCGATACCCGCCGCGACGCCGAGATAAAACGCCGGGCTAAGCGCGATAAGGTAACGCGAGTTTTGATACAGCGGGCGAAAGTACGACAAGATTTGCACACACGCTATCGGAACAAAAAGATACGCCAAATCAAAAAGCCGGAACTCGGCACGGCGATTATTCTTCACATTTGGCAACGCAATGCCGATGAGCCACAATACCAAGCCATACGCCATCAAACCACCACGCGCTCGCCAAATCGATAGTAATGCCGACGCTGAACGAGTTGAGCAAATCGCGCAAAATAATTTCGAGCGGGACAAAGTAGGGACCGGTGCCAGCATTCCCCGCCGCGCTCGCGCGAATTTGGGGAAGCAAAAAAATCGTCGCCGCGAGAGGCGCAAGCGGCAACAACACGTATGCACGTTCGCTCCAGCGCTTGGAGTTTTTCTGCCACCACACAAGCACAACGAAATGAAATGGCAAAAGAAAAATCGAATAGTAATGCGTGTACAGCGCGGCAATCACACTGACAATGTACACACCGAGCCAGAGCCGGGAAGCGCACGCGCGCGCCAGCGCGTACACGGCAAGCGTGCTCCAAAACAAAACCAGGGCGTACGGCCGCGCTTCTTGCGCATACCAAACGTACAGCGGCGCAAGCGCGCCAAGCAACGCAGCGATCAACGCAATCGATGGCGCAAACCATCGACGGGCGAGCACGAACAAGAGCGGAGTCGTCGCCACGTTTGCGACGACGGAAAAAAATCGCAGAGCAAATTCGCTGATGCCCGCGGCGCGCGCAAAAAGATTTAGAAAAACAAAATACAATTGCGGAAGCGTATCGACGGTGAGAATATTTTGGATGCGAATCGTGTTGGCAAAAACCGTGGCGAGATCGCGCGTGGCGCGATAGACGCTGAGACTTTCGTCCCACCACAATGCCTGTGCGTCCAAGCGATACACGCGCAACGCGAATGCCAATAAAACGATTCCGTACAGCGCAAGACGCTGAACGCGGAATGGCGAAGATTTCATCAAGGGGGATTATACCGCGATTGAGGGAAAATCAGAAACGCGGCTAACGGGAATGGCGCGACACGCTCGCCGCCGGCTCGGCGCGTTTTTCCAGCGCAGGCGCCAACTTTAATAACGGTTCTTTGGCGCGCGCGGTCATATGCTTGACAAGCAACGTGCGCGTTTGCAAATGACCAAAACCGGCTTGCTCCAACACCGGCATCATTCCGCTTTCGTACTCGCGCACACTGCAATAAATCGGACGCGGTGGTGCGGAATGCAGCAAACCCAACGCGCCTAACAACAATCGATCCGCCTGTTTGTACGCTTGCGGCGATAAACCAAAGCGCAACCAGTACGCCGATTGTCCGCGTTGAATGCGCACCGCGCCGGCAAGTTCCCCTTCCGATTCCAAGACAAAACCGGCGCCGCGCGATTGATCCCACCACTCGCCGACTTTACCGCCGATGCCTTCCGGCGAAAGCATTCCTTCGGCAATTTGGACCGGGCGCGGCGTGAGTTCGGTGTAGAGTCGCAAAAGATTCCAGCCGTCGCGCGCGCGCTGACGCCGCAACTCGACGGCTTGGTTGGTCGTCGCCGGCAATTCATCCAGTCGATATATTTCTTCACGCGCGTACGCAGTGAAACCGGCTTGGCGAAAAACTTCTTCACAGCCGTTGCCGCATGTGACCTGCGCGAACAATCGTTGACCACCGTGCGAACCGAGTTCCTGCGCGCATTCGGCGAGGAGGCGATACCAAATTGCGACCGCGTCCTCGTGAGCATCGAGCGCAGGCGCAAGAAAAGCAACATCGGCTTCCGGGCGTCCGCGGCGATGACGCATTTGCAAAAAGCCAATTGCGCGCGCGCGCGTCGTCGCCGAAGGATACAGCATCACCGTTTGCGCGCCGACTTGGGTCAGCGGCAAGTACCCAGACAGCGCGGCTTGAAGCGGCGTGTGATGCCAAAGGACAGCCCGTTCCAAATCGAATTGCATTCCGCGCGTTTGCAGTTCGCGAATGGTGAATAAATCGTCAAAACCAAGCCATTGAGTCACGTTTGCGCTCCGACAATGATTTTACCGCAACCTGCGGGGAATGACAAGCGGATTGTTTTTGACAATTTGCCTCACGCTGTATATTATCGGCGCATGCGTTCTGTCGATCGCGTCCGCCAATATTTTGCCCAACAGGGATTGCAAATCGAAGTAAAAGAGCTGTCCGCCAGCACGCGCACGGCGCAACTCGCCGCCGATGCTGTTGGCGCGCCGCTCGGTAGTATCGTCAAGTCGTTGATTTTTATCGCGGCGGACGACCAAACCATTCTTGCGCTGGTCGCCGGCGATCAGCGCGCCGATGCAGAAAAAATCGCGGGGTGCATTGGCGCGGCAAACGTACGCATGGCAAACGGCGAAGAAGTGCGCGCACGGACATCATTTGCGATTGGCGGCGTGCCGCCGGTCGGTCATTCCACACCGCTGAATACGCTCATCGATGCGACGCTGTTGCGCTTTGAAAAACTCTGGGCAGCCGCCGGCGCGCCGAACGCTCTCTTTGCCATCGAAACGCAAATGTTCGTAACATTGACGCAAGGTCGCGTCGCCGAAATTGTCGTTTAATCATCTCTCGATTATAATAGCCCCGATGCCAAGCACGTTACCCGCACAATCGAACAGACTTGATCCCCTCCGCGCGGCGATTCAATCCCGCGCGAAATTTTTCTGCAGTGATCGCGCTCGTCTACGCCGCGGCAGTCATCCTCGCCACGTTGACGCTTCATCCGTACTTTGCGCAAACCTGGGACATCAACACCTTTATTCAAGCCGGGCATCAATTCCTAAACGGCAATCCGCTGGCGTTGTACGCGGAATCGCGGACTGCGCAGACTTGGCCCTACGCCTATCCGCCGCTTCATGCAGTTGTCACCGCGCTTTCACTTTTTCTCGGCAAGCTTTTGCCTATTTTCCCCGATTACGTTTGGGCGCGTGTGCCGCCGATTTTGGCGGACATTGGCGTCGCAATGCTCTTGCATTCGATTGTTTGCCGGAAATCGAATGACGAGCAATTGGCGCGCGGGGCGGTGATACTGTGGCTCTTCAATCCGATTACATTTTACAACACCGCCGTGCAAGGACATTTCGAAAGTGAATGGTTGTTCTTTGTCCTGCTCGCGTACCTCTGGCTGGAAGAAGGTCGTTCAATTATCCTTTCGTCCATTGCATTGGCAGTCGCGGTGCTTTTCAAGCAAGTGGCGATTGTGTTTGCAATTCCATTTTGGCTATTTGTTTTGACAAACAAAAAATCGAATCTTCACCCTTCATCGTCAAAGCAACTGGCACTTTCCATACTTACATTTCACATTTATTATCGCCGTCGCCTGTCTTCCCTTTCTCCTTTACTCAAACGATTTTCTGTTCATGAACTTCACCTACGTCGAAAATGTGCCGGTGCAAACGCAATCGTGGATCGTTGCGCTGCTGGGCTTGACGCGCGATGCACCCACCGCAATGACGAGCGATTTCTTTTTGTTCCGCTGTCAAACGCTGGTAACGATTGCCGCCGCGATTGCTATCGCGTTTATGGGCACACGACGCAATTGGAGTCTCTATCTCACGGCAACGCTGATTGCGATTGTTTTCTTTCTCACGTCGAAAAAAGTGATGGGCTATTATTACGTGATGCTCTTTCCGTTTCTGCTCGCCTAGCTGTTGCCGCGCAAACGCTTTGACCTTGTTACGATCGCGCTCGTTGCGACGACGTACATTTCGCTTTCGCCGTACTATGCGGCGTGGACGAATCACGCGCATTGGTGGGTATACGCGGGGCTGGGAATTGCGAACAGTGTGTTTTTTGTGTGGCTTGGGAAAAAACTGACGGATGACCAAAGACGGAGGACGGAAGAAAAACCATCTGTCCTCGGTCCTCCGTCCTCCGTCGGTTTCGCCCTTTTCGCCGCCGCGGTTTTCGCCGCGCTGTTGCAACCACTCATCGGAGCAACACACAGTCCGATTCGCGCGCCGATCATCGCGCCGGGAATGGAAATCGAATGCGGCAATCGCCTTTGCAGTTTTAATCGTTGGCAATTCGTGGCTGACGCTTGGATTGCGCTATTGCATTCGCAAGGATGTTATCGGCAATCATGTGCTGCGGTGGAGTTGGCTCATCGTTTTGCTGTTTGCGCCATTGTTCTTTTCGGTTTATACTCTGACTAAAGAATCGACGGCAATTTTTGAAATCGTTTTGCACGCCCTGGGAGTGTGAATGACCATTACGTTGCAGTGTTGGTATCACCGCGTATAACGAAGAAGCGAACATTGGCAAACTATTGGCGGCGATGCTCGCGCAGGAATTGGATAAGGTCTCGATCACGGAAATCATTGTCGTGGCAAGCGGTTGCACCGATAACACCGTGTCGATTATTCGACAATTTGCCGCGCAAGGACGCGCGCATTCATTTGATCGCGCAGGAAAAACGCGAAGGTAAAACATCGGCGATCAATCAGTTTTTGCAAGCGGCGCAGGAAGATATTTGCGTTTTGCAGAGCGGCGACACGTTGCCGCGCGTTGACAGCATCGAGAATCTTGGTCAAGCTGTTTGAGGATCCGAAAATCGGCATGACCGGCGCGCAGAAAATTCCGGTCAATGTGCCGGAACAAATCGTCGGCTATATGTCGCATTTGCGTTTGCGGTTGGAACATCAACTCTGTCTCGAAATTCCGCGCTTGGGCGAATTGATTGCGTTTCGCAAAGTGTTTACACAACTGCCGCCGGATGTCGCGATGGACGAAGCGTTCGTCGAAGCGTTGGTGATTCGGCGCGGATTGGAAGTCACAGTACGCGCCAGACGCAGTGGTGTACAACATGGGACCGGAAACGCTTAGGCGAATTTATTTTGCAACGCCGGCGCAATTACGCCGGGCATTTGCATCTCGTCCACAAATACGGCTATCGCGTTTCGAGTTTGGAAAGCGGGCGCGTGCTCCGCATCGCCGCCGAAGAAGTGACGCAACGCGTTGCGCGCGATCTGGACATTGTTTGCGCTGGCGGCTGGTCGAAGCATTTGCGCGATTGCTCGGCACGTACGATTATTATGTGCGCGGACGCAAGCATGTCGTGTGGGATATGGCGTGGAGCACGAAAAAAGTTGAAGGTTCGCAAGTTTCCGGTCTAAAATTAGAAACGCCCAACGAAACGGAAAGCAACCACCTTAAACCCTGAACATGAAACAATTTGTCCTGGAACCTTATTAAAATCGCCGTCACGCTTGGGATCATTGTGTTTCTTTTCTGCGCGCGTGACTCTGGCCGCGATGGCGAAATATCTCGCCAGCGCGAATTCGTTGGCTTGTTGCTTTTCGCGCTTGCGCTGTATTTTTCAGCCGTGACGCTCGGCGCGGTGAAATGGCAAATGGTCGTCGCGGCGCAAAACATGGACATCTCCGTTGAGCAATCTGCTCGTCTATTCGTATCGTCGGATTATTTTTCGGCAACCTCTTGCCGAGCAATGTCGGCGGCGATGTGATTCGCGCGTACGGTTTGGCGCGCGAGTCCGGGCGCAACGAAGCCGCGGCGATTTCCGTCCTCGTCGATCGCTTGATGGGCTTGGTCGCGTGGTTTGGCGCGGCAATGGTGATGGCGGTGCTAGCCACCGCTACGCTTGTCGCGCGGCGATGAGTTGGAACAAATCGAAATGGCGACGGTCGTCGCCGCCGCGTTTTTCCTTTTCGCGGCGGCGTTGATGTTCAGCCGCCGGGTCTCGCAACGCCTCAAAGCGGATTTTCGGTTGGGGTCCGTTGCGCCGCTTGCAACCGATGGCGCAACGCGTGTACGACGCGCTCCAAGTTTATCGCTTTAGTTATCGCGCACTGGCAACCAATTTGGCATTGTCGCTCGGCATCGTCTTGGTCACGACGTTGGTGTGGTATGCGATCGCGTTGGCACTCGGCATCGACGTTTCGATTTTTTATTTCTTTTTGTTCAACCCTCTGCTTGTTTTCGTCCTGCTCATTCCGATTTCATTTAACGGGCTGGGACCCAAAGAAGCCACCACCGTGTTTTTCTTCGGCTTGGTCAACGTGCCGGCGGAAATGGCATTGGCCATGTCACTGATCTTTCATGTCGTCGTCGTGCTCACCAGTTTGCCCGGCGGTATGCTGTGGTGGCGCGAGCGCGCCTTGGCGCCGGCGCAAAATTGACGCTTGCTCCACGTCGCTGGCTGTGATATAATTGCGGCAATCCAACGGCAGGAGGTTGTATGGCAATCAAAATCACCAACAAGGAATTCAAGCGCGTCGATCTCGTTGAAGTAGGCGGGCGCGTCGATTCAAGCACCGCACCGCAATTGGAAAATGTTCTCAACCAAATCATGAACAATGGGCGCTACCACATCGTCATCGATCTGGCGAAAACCGATTTCATGAGTAGCGCCGGTCTGCGCGTGTTGCTCGCGACGCTCAAGCAAGCACGCCGCTTTAATCGCGGCGATGTGCGGCTCGCATCGATGCCGGTCAAAATCAAAAAGGCATTCAATTTGGCGGGGTTAGACGAACTGTTTACCATGTTTGACGACCCAGTGGACGCCGTCGCTAGTTTCTAAGCGCAGCAGAGATTTTACGCCTGAACCTCGGTCGTTGTGATCGAGGTTTTTTCACGCTTTTTTCTGTCACAGAATCACGCAGAACCACACAGAAAAATCTGCTGACTATAATTTCCTGGAGCATTGCTGATGTCTTCGCTTCCTGTAACTTTCGATAATGTCCGCGCGGCGGCAGAACGATTGCGCGGCGTCGCCAATCGCACGCCGGTGCTGACCTCGCGTACGTTCGATGAATTGACCGGGCGCCACGCCTTTTTCAAATGCGAAAATTTTCAACGCGGCGGCGCATTCAAGTTTCGCGGCGCGTACAATCGCCTCGTGCAATTGAGCGACGCGGAGAAAAAACGCGGCGTCGTGGCATTTTCGTCAGGTAATCACGCGCAAGGCGTAGCGCTGGCGGCGAAGTTGCTTGGCATTCCGGCAACCATCGTTATGCCGGACGACGCGCCGCCGGTGAAACTCGCGGCGACGCGCGGCTACGGCGCACAAGTCATCGTGTATGATCGACTGAAAGAAAGCCGGGAAGCCATCGCCAAAAAACTTGCCGATGAACGCGGCGTGACGCTCGTGCCGCCGTTCAACGATCCGCATATCATCGCCGGGCAAGGCACCGCCGCGCTCGAATTGCTTGAAGAAATTCCGGATCTCGATGCGATCGTCACGCCGGTCGGCGGCGGCGGTCTCATCAGCGGTTGCGCCATTGCGGCGAAAGGCACTGCGGCCAGCAATTCAAATTTTTGGCGTCGAGGCAATCGGCGCGGACGATGCTAAACAATCACTCGCGCGCGGCGAAATCGTGCACATCGATCCGCCCGACACGATTGCCGATGGCATTCGCACGCAAGCAATCGGGACGCTGACGTTTACAATCATGCGCGAATTGCTCAGCGATATTGTGATCGTGAGTGATGACGAAATCTTTCAAGCACTGCGTTTCGTTTTCGCGCGAATGAAAATCGTCGTCGAGCCGACCGGCGCGGTGCCGATTGCCGCCGTGATGCACAATAGAATTCCAGCGAACCTCAAGCGTATTGGCGTGATCGTCAGCGGCGGCAATATCGATTTCAAATTGTTAAGCGCGATTGCATGAAGCGATTCACTGTCTTTGTGTGTCTAGCGATTTTGCTTGGCGCGTGTTCTGCGACGCCGACACCAACGCCAACTGCAATTCCAACTGTAACGGTGACCGCAACACTTGCGCCGACGGCGACCGCAACGCTCACGCCAACACCCGCGCCGACGAACACAATGACCAGCACGCCCAAGCCCAGTCCGACGGCGACACTCGCGCATACGCGCACGCCAACGAGAACTGCAACGCCGGCGGGACCAAGCCCAACGCCGAATGCCGCGCAAATTTGTGCGAGTATGATCGGCAAAGCACCGGTGGATATTTACGTGATGTATCTGTTGCCGGCAACCGATTTGGTCTGGGACACCGAGCCACGCTATTTTCGCGTGGGCTTGTGCAATACCAATTCGCCGGCGAATACGCCGCAGGGCAAGTACAAAATTGCAATGACGTTTCCGCCGGGAAATAGCGGCGCAACGCAAAGCGCGCCCTCACCCGCCGAGTTGAAACAAGGTTTTAACGAAATCCGTGTAGGACCCTGGGTTCCCGGTTTGCAAAATCATCTGGCGATTTGCGCCGTGCGGACAAATGCGGACACGCAAGTGTTGTACAATGACACACCCGATCCGTTTTTCCGCACGCTCAAATGGATCGATGGAAGCGAACATACCACAATGCGCATTCAGTGCGGCGGAAATTTTCCATAAACCAAAAGGATCGTCAATGACAGAGCCAACTCTATTCGATGTGATGATGATTGGGCATTTCGCCAAAGACCGCAACGTTGTCGATGGCGTGGGCAAGACTGAATCCGGTGGCGGTGTATACTTTGGCGGGATGGTTGCGCGGCGCATGGGCTTGAGCGTCGCGGTTGTCACGCGCTTGCATCGCGATGATTTTCCCCGGCTCGATGAAATGAAACAAGCTGGGATTCAAGTTTTTGCGACGCCAGCACTGGCGACCTCAGGCATCGAGAACAGTTATAAATCTTCGGACATGGAACGGCGCATCTGCAAACCGCTGGGATTTGCCGGCGCAATTCAAATTGCCGATATGCCGGACGTGCGCGCGCGCATCAACATCGTTGCGCCGATCATTGCCGGCGAAGTCGAATTGCCGCTACTCAAATGGCTGTCCGCGCGCGCGCCGGTTGCGCTCGACATTCAAGGTTTCGTGCGTGTGCGTGATGGCAATGATTTGGTTTTTCGACAATGGGATCAAATGGCGGAGGGGTTGAAGCACGTGACATACTTGAAGGTTGATCGTGCAGAAGCGGAACTGCTTACCGGCGAATCCGACTTGAAAACTGCCGCCAAGAAATTGCGCGCGTACGGACCAAAAGAAATCGTCCTCACGCAATCCTCCGGCGTTACCGTTTTTGCGGATGGGGAAATATTTTTCGCGCCCTTCACGCCGCGTTCACTCGCGGGTCGCACCGGGCGCGGCGACACGTGCTTTTCATCGTACCTGGGAAAACGCTTGAGCACACCGCCGGCAGAGGCCTGCCGATTCGCGGCGGCAGTTACGACACTCAAGCAAGAAAAGCCGGGACCATGGGACGGTGCGATGACACAAGTCGAAGCAATTCTAAAAAAGATGTGAGAATCGAGTAGGCTGAGAGGGTCGCCCTCTCAGCCTCTCACACCACCGGACATGCGGGTCACGCATCCGGCGGTTCGGTAAACGTCAGGACACCGATACTGCATCAGTCCTCTAGTCCTTGTTGGCAATCTGTGCCGGGAACTGCTCCGCTCTCTGGCTATTTGGTTTAGGCTTCACCTTCGCCGCCTTACCAGCAGTGTCTTTATCCAAGACGTTCAGCGTTTAGTGCTCGTTCCGCGAACTTCTTGCTCCGAACTCGTTTACCGTTCAGCCCTTCCCGATGATTGCCTACGACTCTCGGTGTCGGGTCGGAGGAGGCGCCTCGTAGAGGCTCGCCTCCGTCCGCCGCCCAAACCCAGCGTGCAGTTTTCCCGCACTGGGCTTTCACCAAGATGCGTTTTCACGCAGTGCAAGACAGGTTCTAAGTGGCCTTGTCTTGCACCTATCAGGTCAATCCTGCCAACAAGTATCCTCAGGCATTGCCTTCTGGGTTTTTCACAAAAGGAACTTATCCACGGCATTGCCTTTACTCACTCGTCGTCATTCTCTCCCCGACCATCTCAGCCAGCCGCCTTCCCCAGCCCACTCTGCTGCCTCTCGCGAGGTCACGCCGCTTTCACGGCGCTTGTGGTACTATTCGGCCGTCCGACGACTCGCCAAGCGTCACTTCCCATTTCGCTCTTCGCTTATAGGGTCGCTTATCCTGTCCCCAGAAACCGGACGAGTCCTCCTGGGGTCACGCATCGTTCTTCCCTACCGTGCCGCCCGCACACACCTTGGTACGATGGGTGGATGAGATCGCCTTCGCCTCCATAGTGCAGGCTCGACCTTGCCCCATCTTTGGCCGACCGGTTCATCCTGGACTCTCGTCCTCGATTACAGCCCGGTATTTCTCCGCAGGCCCTTCGGATTCCACCTCGCGATGGACACCCTGCCCTCCGAGGCTCACTTGCACCCCGGCCAGCGAGGCATTACCCCCGCTTTTGGATATGACGCTCCTCATCCGAGCGTCAGAGGGACTTGAACCCTCCCGAACGATGCGCTGCCCAGCGCACACTATGGCCTCGGCTGACTACTGCTCTCTCAGTCCAATCTTGCAATTGGGGTTGCGGCTCATGCCGCAGGAAAGCAGTCCTCCCCAGTTAAGAATGTCGACCTTCTTCGCACCCTGGCCTGATTTACTGCTTTGCCCTTTGATGACTTGGACTTCGTGATAGTTTGCTCACTCGTCCGAACGCACAGCCTCTTATCAGGTTTGTGTTCCTCAAGGCGCGAATTTGCCTCGGGCTTCCTTCAGACCTTACCTCGCGGTAGCGCCCTTGCCTCTGGCTAATGGTTAGTGCCATCAACCCCCATAAAGGACTCGCACCTTCAAGTCAACATCCATGCTGGGCGAACAATCAAAACGTTGCGCCGCTTGTGGCGCAACGTTTTCTATCGCTCAACTATTCACGCAGCAACTACTTGAAAGATCGGTACGTTAAGCAAATCCAGCAACGATGTGCAGTAGAAATCGGCTTTGGCATCGGGATCAAAATTTACTGCAACCGTTGTCATGCCGGCGCGGCGCGCGCCCTCCAACTCACGCGCATCGTGCCCTACAAACGCCGATGTGCTCGGCGCAAGTCTAGCTTGTTGCATCGCGTTCACGTACAATTCCGGATTGGGTTTATGCGCGCCGAATACCGTCGAACAAGCGATCACATCGATAAACTCCGCAACGCCGACTTTTTTCAGCCACGCCATTTTCCATTCGACCGGGTACATCGTATCGGTCACGATGCCTAACACAAAACCGCGTTGCTTGAGACCCGCCATCGCCGTGCGCCCGCCGGAAATCGTCACCACATCATGCGCCTGCTCGATAATCTGTTGGACCAGGGATTTTGCGTTGATCGACATCAGCAACGCCGCGCATTTGCAAGAATTCACTCCAGAACTCTTCGTGACCGATACGCCCTTCGGTGGCTTGCACGTGTAAGGTTTGTTGGCGCGCCAAATCTTGCGCCGAAACATCGACGCGATATCCGCGTTGCTTGAGCAACTCTTGCGCGAACGCGGCTGTCGATTCGCGTCGCTCGTAAAACACATCCGCCGCATCGAAAAAAATTCCCTTGATCATGTCTTGGCTCCGTAGTTGGTTACGCTGTCGATCACTTGAGTTAAATTTTGCACGATAGCGTCCGGTGGTTCAACATCCGTCTTGCGATCCGATTGCGTGGTCAAAAATGATTTGATTTGAATTGCCAGCGCGTATCCCGCGCGATGCGCGCCGACCACATCGCGCGAGATCGTGTCGCCGACGTACGCGCTTTGCGCGGGCGAAACGCGTAACACACGACATGCCTCCGCGAAAATCCGCGCATTCGGTTTTCGCCAACCAAATTCACAACTCGATAAGACTACCGAGAAAAAATTCGCGATGCCATAATTGCGGAGTTGAATCGGCACCATCCTACGGCTCATGATATTTGAGATCACGCCGAGTTGAAAACCGTGTTGGTGCAGTGCGGTCAACGCCGCCGGTGCTTCCGGTCGGACGGTGCGCCGGGAAAAGCGTGTGTCCCAATAGAATGCCAACTCTTCCCCAATGGCTTCTATTTTTTCTCTTGGTAAATTGTGCTCTGCAAAAACATATTCAGACCACAAGCGTTCGGGGGGTAACTCTTGTTCCGTCTCTTCGCGCCACTTGCCATATTGTTTCATTCCCGATTTGATCACGCCGTACAAATCGATGTCAGACAAACCCAGATCAAGATTATGTTGCGCCAGAATCGTGCGCAAACCGGGGACTGCCTTGAGCCGCAACGCATCGTCGTAATACACTTCTTCAAGCGTGCCGCCTAAATCGAAAATGACGGCGCGAATCTTCGAACTCACAGGCACCCTTTTTCCTCAAGCCAATGCACGCCGGCGATGACTTGTTCCGGCGAATTGAAATTCTGAAATTCGCATGTTCGCAGCGCGTCCGCTGGCAAATAGCGCGCGACCATCGCCCAATCGACGTGACCCGACCCGGGATACTGATGATCGTCGATACCAATCACATCGTGCAAATGCGTGCCGATGATACGCGGCGCCAATCGTTTGAGCCATTCCTCATGCGGCAGAAAGCCCATTTGATCCAGGGTCTCGGCGTGTCCTACATCGTACCAAAAGCCCACGTTACTAAATCCCAGGCTCAATAGTTCTTCGACTTCGTCCGGCAATGGAATTTCGAAATAATGATACCGATTCTCCAAGCCCAGTTTGATGCCACGTTCGCCGGCGTACTCCGCAAGCTCGATAATGCTTTGGCGCACCGAACTCATATTCATGCGCGCTTGCGCGGCGCGCGCGGAGATGAACTGTTCCTTGATACGCGCGTATGCCGGCGAGTTTACTCTGCCTTGTCGATATAAATCGCGCAACTGGTCGTCCGGCGTCGCGTCGATATCGATTTTGCCGGGGTGAACGATCACCGCCGGCGCACCGAATTTGTACGCGAGATCGATACTGCGCTTGATTGCCTCGACGCCGTGGCGGCGCTTATCTTCGTTGGTCGACGAAATTAGCCAATCGCGCTTTTTCAATTCGCCCACCGACACATCGGCGGGACAGGGCTCATGAACACTCGCAATGCGATAGCCATTCATGCCGTTCAGCATTTTGGAATCGATCGCGTGATTCAATTCAAAGCGCGTAAAACCAAGCGCCGCGCTTTGTTGGAAAAATTCACCGAGCGTAGCGAATTTTTTTATGCCCCACATCGTTGAAAGTGCAGCGTTCTTCACAAATATCTCCTTTATCCTTTTCTTAGCGTCTCGATTGCTCGCATCTGTTCCGCCGTCAAAACGTCGAACCGCAACGCACCAGCATTTTCTTCTACTTGCGCCACCGTCTTGTAGCCCGGAATGGGAATCATCACATCACTGCGCGCCCATAGCCAGCCGAGCGCCGCTTGCGCCAGCGTGCGTCCATCGCGCGTCAACACATTGCGAATTCGATCAAGCACCCTTAAATCTTCCTTGTGCCTGCCTTGAAATTCCGGACGGCGGACACGCACATCGTCTTTGGGAAATGTGACATCGGCGTTGAATTTGCCGGTGAGCAAGCCCATTCCTAATGGACCGCGGATGATACTCGCCAGATTGTTTTCTTCGCAAACGCGCAAAGTTTCTACATCGCCGTCAAAAATATTGAACCGTTGTTGAATTGCCGCGCAATGCTTGCCTGCCGCAAATGCGCGCGCACTGTCCGCATCGTCCGTACTCCAACCATACCAACGAATCTTGCCTTGCGTGACCAAAGATTCCAACGCATCCAAAACAATCGGCACATGCGCGAGGTCAACCTCTTTCACGTGACACTGGTACAAATCGATCACGTCGGTACCCAGTCGCCGTAAACTCGCTTCACATGCTTGGCGAATGTGCTCAGGCGTGGTGTTGTACCCTAAAACCTGCTTGCTCTCTTCGTTGAACACCTGACCAAATTTAGTGGCGATAATCACTTGATCGCGTTTGCCCGCCAACGCCTTGCCAAGAATTTTTTCGCTGTGGCCGCAACCGTAGACATCCGCCGTATCGAAAAAATTGACCCCGAGCTCGATGGCGCGATGAATCGCCTTAACCGACTCACCGTCGTCGACCACACTCCAGCCGACCGGTTGACCATTTTTCCAGAAAGGTCCGCCGATTGCCCAGCATCCTAAACCAATGCCGCTTACTTCAATTCCGCTACGTCCCAAAGTTCGTTTGAACATATCACCTCATCACACTTTTTAGCCCAGCTCGAACACCGCCGATCCAAGACATAGTGAGTGTCGCATTCCTGATAGGTCAGCGTCGTTTCGATCATGCAATAGAGCGGCACCAAGATCGAATACACTATCAGGACGAGCGTTAACAATCCAATAATGGCATGCGCTCTGGTTTGTTAGCGAATGCATAGGGGTAATTCGCTAGTAGTCGGAGGGAGACTGATTGCTGTAAAGAAGTTTGAATTGCCTCTCGCTACATCCAAGAGAAACCCCGTTTTCTTGTCCTCGCGTGTATCGCTTGGATTCTTCAAGAAAACGGGGTTCTCATTCATCAAGAACTTTTATTTCGGTTTCAGGTTTGCGAGCCAGAAATCGCGCACCTTGATCGAGTTGTTGTACGAGTAGCTGATATCGGTTGCGCCACTCCACACAAACTTTTGCACATCGCCCCAGGGTTTCGCCCCAGTCGGCGGAGGTACATCTTTGCGCGTGCTGTAATCGCCGGGAACATAGAACGGCGTAAAGCCCTGACCGCCCTTGGCATCGCCTTCCATCCACTTGATCAACAACTTGGCGGCGTTCGGATGCGGCGCTTGATTCGCAATCGCCAATGCGGTTTCTTCAGTAAAGCCGATGATCGGTGTCATGTTCCACATCACATCAAACGCCAGCGTGCCGGCGATGACATCGCGAATCTTGGAATAGGTCGTAAAGCCAACCGGCGGAGCTTTTTGTCCTTTGGCACCGACGGCGTTCGCCGCGTCACCGCTACTCGAAGTTAGCGCCGGATCGTTTTTCAGGACATCTTTGATCCATTGATAACCGGCGTTCGGCACACCGGCTTCAAGTTGAATCGGCTTGCCAAATGCGGCTTGATAAGCTTTCGACATGTCATCGGAATTTTTGGTCACGATGGTTAACGCCAACAAACCCATTGCGACTTTTTGCGGATCGGGGATGACGATTCTGCTTTTCCATTCCGGCTTGGTAATGTCCCAGATGTTTTTGAGCGGCGGCTCTTTGTAGACTTCAGTGTTGTAGACGAAGGTCGTCAAGCCGTAGCGATGATACATCAACGGTTCGCGCGCGGAGACATCCACAAGCGCTTCCAATTCTTGCGGCACAAAGTTCCAGAGCATCTTGTTCGGCGGATTGAGCATTTCGCTGACGAGCGTCGCGTAATCGCCGCACAGAATAACATCGGCGGTGTAGATACCCGCTTTTTGTTCCTTCTGCAATTTAGTGATCAAATCGACCGTGGAAATATCGTAGCCTTCCACGATAACGCCGGGATACGCCGCTTCAAAAGTCTTTTTGATGTCACCCCAGCGAGAGGAGTTGGAGTAGATGGCGACCTTGCCTTCTTTTTTCGCGGCCGCTTCAATGGCTGCCCAGTCTTGCTTGGCCGGCGCGAAGGGTCCAACTTCCGCGGCTTTAGCCCATGCCTTTTGCGCATCCGTCAACCCTTTCAAAGGATCTTCCGTTGGTTTAGGCACGGCGGTGGGCGGAACAGTTGGTGGAACGGCTGTCGCCGGCACCGACGGCACAGTGGGTTGCGCAGCGGGCGCCGATGTCGGTGCGGGCGGGGGAACTGTCGGTTTGGGCGCTTCGGTGGGCGTCGCGCACGCGACCACAATTACCGCAAGCACCAATAGTGCAAACAAAACATTTTTCCGGAACACAACGTACCTCCTTGGTACAGATTGGGAATCAAAGAACCGACCGATTGAATGGGCGTTTGGTTTTAGCTCGTTCACCTCCTCTGTTTCAACGCGAGGGAGTTAGATTACCGGTAGATTTATCATAGATATTGATTTTCTTTGCATCGAACGTCAGCCACACGGAATGATCCATTTCGATTTCAACATCGCGCGTCTCTTTGACGACGACAGACAAATCGCCGCAACGTGCCGTGACGATAACTTCTGAACCGGCGGGCAAAACCGAGTACGTTTTGAACTCGACGGCATTCGGGATTTTTTCCAGTGAGATGTGAATATCTTCCGGGCGAACCGCTACGACGACCGGTCCGCTCGCGCGCGTTGGCACATTATTGATTTCAAACGCGCCGCATTTCAAGCGCACCGTTCCGCCGCTTGCCGTCGCCTCAGCGTCAAGCAAGTTGATTTTGGGATTGCCAATGAAATCGGCGACAAATAGATTCGCCGGCATCCGGTACACCTGGCTGGGGCTGGCGTACTGCTGCAATCGACCGTCCTTCATCACGGCAATGTGCGTGGACATCGTCAGCGCTTCGATTTGATCGTGCGTGACGTACACCGCCGTCGCTCGGGTATCGCGATGCAAGCGTTTCAATTCCGAACGCATATCCACGCGCAAGCGCGCATCCAGATTCGATAGCGGTTCATCGAGCAAAAAGATGCCGGGCTTGGGCGCGAGCATACGCGCGAGCGCAACCCGTTGTTGTTGCCCGCCGCTCATTTCTTGGGGGTAACGCTCTCCCATCTCGCTGATCTGCAAGTCCTTCAAAATTGCGCCGACGCGCGATTGGATTTCTGGCTTGGGGCGCTTTGCCATTTGCAAACCAAACGCAACGTTTTGGAAAACAGTCAGATGCGGCCAAAGCGCATACGATTGGAAAACCAATCCCAGGTTGCGTTGCGGCGGTGGCACAAAAATATCTTGCTCTGCTGAAGAGACCACCCGCCCAGCGATCAATATTTCGCCCGCGTCCGGCTCTTCCAGTCCGGCGATCATTCGCAGAACCGTCGTCTTGCCGCAACCCGAAGGACCCAAGAGCGTGAGAAAACTGGCCGGCTCGATGACGAGATTTAGATCATCGACCGCAACGACCTTACCATAGCGTTTGGTGACATGCCGCAGTTCAATGCTATCCATTACGCCCCCAACCCTTTGCCGATTTGCGCGCCGCGGAAGCGGCGCACCAACCATTCGCACAAGAGAATGATCACAACCAACATCATCGCGAGCGCATCACCCGGCTGATGATACCCTTGTTCCGAGAATCGAAAGTTCAGGGTAGGCAGTGTGCGCGTCGAAGGTGTGACCAACAGGATGATCAACGACAATTCGCGCATCGATGTGATGAAGGTAAGCAAGAATCCCGAGACTAAGCCGGCCGAGGTCAACGGAATGATGATGCGGCGAAAGCGCGTGAGCCACGATGCGCCGCCCACGACGGCGGCCTCTTCCAGCTCGCCGCCCACCTGCAACATTGCTGCGGTGCCAGAACGCGATGAGTACGGCAGATGTTTCGCCACCGATACGACAACCAAAATCCAAAACGTGCCATAGAGCGCGGGAAGCGGACCAATCGGTTGCGCAAACATTCCCAGGTAAATCGCGCCAAACGCGATGCTGGGCATCAGATAAGGTAGAAATGCGATTTGTTCGAGAATTCGGGAAAGCAATGTACCGCGCCCTTTGACGATGGCATAGCCAAACAAGATTCCCAAAACCGAGGTAATGGCGCCCACGACAACCGCCAACGCAACACTATTCCACGTCGATGCCCAGGTTTGGGTGTCGGTCAAAATGCCGGCGATCCCGTCCGCGATCTTGGGCGTGCTCTGCCCAATCCAAAAGTGCAAAGTCAGATTATCCAGCGCGTAACTATTCTTGTTCAACATCAGCGACTGGTAACCCAAAAAGCCAAGCGGTGCAAAAACCGAAACGAATAAAAATAAAAGAATCAAGATGAGAATCGGGTACTTGAATGCGCGCAAGCGCACCGGCGTCGAGGTAAAACCTTTACCCGTGAGGGTCACGTAACTCTTGCGCACGCCGATAATGCGTTGGTTAAAATAAATCGTAACGATGGAAATCGCGATGAGCACTAAGCCCAAGACAAACCCATCAGCTTGCAGACGACTTTGGATGTTGTTGTACAACGTGGTGGACAGCACGTAATAGCGCACCGGGTTGCCGAGAAAAGCCGGCGTGCCAAAACTTCCCATCGCGCGCGAAAAGGTGAGGATGAATGCAGAAAGAATTGCAGGAACGACGAGCGGAAAAGTGATGCGGCGTAAAACTTGCCAGCGCGACGCGCCCAGCATCTCGCCGGATTCTTCGAGCCGCGCATCGAGAGATTGCAATGCGCCGGAGACAAGGAGGAAAGCAAACGCGTAATAGTGCAGCGACAAAGTGATAACAATCGGGACAGGACCGTACGACAGCCAATCGGGGACGGCCGTTCCGGTAAGCGCTTCGAAAAAACCAATCGAACCGCCGACGCGTTGATTCTTAAAGACGACGATCCACGCTAACGAAATCGTCCATGAGGGAAGCATGTACGGAATGATCGCGATGCTGGAGATATAGCCCTTGCCCGGCAAATCGGTGCGCACCACGAGCCAAGCCAAGAGCGAGCCGATGGTCAACGCAAAAACCGAAATGCCGATGCTGGTGATGAGCGTGTTTTGCAACGGCGTCCACAGCATCGTTTGGCTGATGATGCTGTTAAAGACGCGCTCCCAATGGAAAAAGGTGAATTCGCCCGGAGTGATTCCGCGCACAAGACGATTGTCTTCGGGTTGCCACGTAATCGTCGTCTGGATCATGATGAGCAGGGGAGTCATCACGAGGTACAATAAGAGCGCGAGCAAAACGAGTCCCAGCACGACGTGAGGACGTGCGAGTCTACGCCGGGCTCGTCGAGCGGCGCGTGCTAAAGAGAAGGGACGTGCAGTTACACTCATTACGCACTCCTCCACATCGAGGATTACGATTTAACTTTGCCGTTAATGTCCAATCCGTACGCCGCGCGCAATTCTTGAAAGCGATCGAGCGCGCCTAAGCTTGCCTTCGGCTTGCTCAACGCCACGCCAAGTATGAGCGCATTCAGAATTGCCATCGGCACGGTAAGCGAATGAAAATCCGATACCGGTCCGCGTCGCGCGGAAAGAATCACATCGACCTTATCGCGAAAAGAAGAACCCAGTGTATCGGTCAACAGGATCGTGCGGCAACCAACCTTGTGCGCGTGATCGATTGTCGCAACTATTTCCGCGCCGACATGATGAAAACCAGTGACGAGCACAACATCATTGGCTTGCAACAGCTGCAATTTTTCCGCCAAGTCGCGCCCCGATTCGGTGATGCTGATCGTAAGAGTGCCAAATCGGCGCATGCGCAATTCAAACAAATCAGCGAGAATTGCCGAAGGACCACCGCCGCGCACAAAGAGGCGCTTGCCGTTCGCAATGATTTTGACCGCGCGATCGAGCTCAGCCGGTTCGAGGCTGTGCAATGCCTCGTTAAGGTATTGCTGTTCCATCTCGACGATCTGAGCGAAGATGTGCTTGTGCCCGGTTTTTAGATCGGCGAGTTTGTGTTGCAGACGGGTTGCCGGTGTAACCTGGGCGCGAAAAACATGTTGGAGCACACGCCGAAGCTCGGGGAACCCGCGATAACCCACGGCGCGCGCAAAGCGAACAACCGTCGCCTCGCTGACGCTGAGCAACTGCGCCAACTCCGCCGCGGAAAGAAAAGCCGCTTGTTCATAGTTCGTCAGCAAATGCTCGGCGATCCGGCGCTCGCTTTTGGTCAGACGGGGAAGGCGGTTTTCCAGTCGTCGTCGAAATTCCTGCAGTTCGTCCACCGCTCCTCCTTGCAAGATTATACATCATTTCTTTACAAATTGCAAGTTTTCTTGCATTTTCCGATTTTCTGTGATATGATGGCTGCAATGTTTGATATTTGCTATATTGGGCATTACACCAAGGACACGATTGTCTACCCGCACTCGACGCTCACGCACGACGGGGGCGCGTTCTTCTTTGGTCTCAACGTCGTCGCACGAATGGGCTTGAGCGGCGCGGTCATCACCAATCTCGCGCGTCAAGACTGGCACGTCGTCGATGAGTTGGAAAAACTTGGCGTTACTGTTTTTGCGCACGAATCGAAGCACTCGACATGCCTGCGCTTGAGCTATCCGACATCCAACTTGGACGAACGCACGATTGAGTTGACAAGCCAAGCCGATCCGTTCACTGTCGAGCAGATTCAAAACATCGACGCGCGCGCGTTCATCGTCGGCGCGTCGGTGCGCGGGGAAGTGCCGACCGCAGTTGTCGAGGCATTGGCGGCAAAAGGAAAAATCCTCGTGCTCGATGTGCAAGGGTTTTTGCGTATCGTCAAAGATGGTGCGTTAATCTCCGATGGCTGGCAAAATCGCGCATCAGTCTTGAAACACGTAACAATTTTGAAAACCGATGCGGTCGAAGCGACATTGCTAACCGGCGAAGATGACCGGCGACTCGCCGCAAAGAAACTCGCCGCGTACGGACCGCGCGAAGTTTTGTTGACACATAACGGCGGCGTTCTCGTTTATCACGATCGCGAATTCTTTGAAGCGCCGCTTGTGCCCAAAGAATTGCGCGGGCGAAGCGGGCGCGGCGATACATGCACAGCGTCGTACGTGTCGCGTCGACTCGCCTCACCGCCTGAAGATGCGGTTACCTGGGCGGCGGCAGTCACAAGCTTGAAATTGGAAAATGAAGGTCCGTTCCGGCGAGACATGACTGAAGCGCAAGCATTGTATGAGCGATTGAAAATGCAAAATCGAAAGTTTTGACAACTCTTTCGATTTTTGTTATAGTGTTGATGCACACGTGTGCAATAGGCATAACATGAAGGTTTCGATTAAAGACGTCGCCAAAGCCGCTGGCGTTTCACACCCTACCGTTTCGCGCGCGCTCGCGGACAACCCTCTCATCGCCGTGAAAACGCGCGCGCGCATTCAACGCCTCGCGCAAAAAATGGGCTATGCCCCTAACGCCATCGCGCGCGGATTGGTTACCCAACGCACGCACGCTATCGGCGTGATCGTGACATCGATTGCCGATCCATTTGTGTCTGAAGTCGTGCGTGGCATCGAGCAAGTCGCCGGCGATCATCACTATCGCGTTTTCCTCGGCACGTCGCATAACGACCCTAACCGCGAAATGGATCTGGTGAAAGCGTTGCGCGAATGGCGCGTCGATGGTGTCATCATCGCGGCATCGCGCGTCGGCTCGCTTTACAAACCGATGCTTAAAGAAATTGGCGTGCCGATTGTGCTCATTAACAATCAACACGAAGGCAAGTATTTGCATTCAATTGCAGTCGATGATGTGCAAGGCGCGCAGCTTGCCACGCGCCATCTCATCGGACAAGGACACCGCGTCATCGGGCATATCGCCGGACCCAAAGAACATCTCTCCAGCGCCAGCCGATTGGCGGGCTATCGGCGCGCGTTGACGCAAGCGAAGATTAAATTCGATCCGTCGTTGGTCGCACCAGGCAATGGGCGCGCGGACAGCGGTACGCTTGCGCTGGTGTTGCTCAAGCACACGCCGCGTCCCACTGCGATTTTTTGTTACAATGATATGACCGCCATCGGCGCACTAGCGAACTTGAAACAGCACGGCGTGCGTGTTCCCGCCGATGTTTCAGTTATTGGCTTTGACGACATTCCCTTCGCCGCGTACGTTGATCCGCCGCTCACGACGATTTCGCAACCGCAAGACGCAATGGGGCGCATTGCAATGGCAATGCTGTTGGATTTGATCAACCAGCACACGGTGGAAAATAAAATCATCAAAGGCGAACTGATCGTGCGCAAGTCATCCGCGCAATGTCAGCAATAATCAAAGGAGAAATCGGATGGACAAGATGAAAGCGCTTGTATTCAAAGATGTGGGCAAGATGGTTTTGGAAGACATCGCCGTTCCACGCGTTAAAGACCCGGACGACGTCCTCCTCAAGGTTAAAGCCGTCGGCGTGTGCGGGACGGATGTCAAGATTCTGGAAGGCAAGCATCATTTCAAACCGAACACGGTGCTGGGTCACGAATTTTGCGGCGAAGTCGTCGAGGTTGGCACCCATGTGCGTCACGTCAAGCTTGGCGACCGAGTGGCAATCGACAACAACATTCGTTGCGGCTTTTGCTCATTCTGCCGGATGGGCATGAGCAGTCAGTGCGTCGAAATCAAAACGAGCGCGCTCGGCGTAATGCGCGACGGCGGCTATGCCGAGTACTGTCTCGTGCCGGAAAAACAATGCTTCGTGCTCCCGCCCGAAATCGACGATGTGCTGGGAACGCAAGTCGAAACGCTGGCGACGGTTGTCAACGGCATGAACACGTTACAAATGCTGCCGTACGATTACGTCATGGTGCTGGGTTTCGGTCCGATTGGTTATTTGTTCGCGCAATTCGCCAAGAACATCGCCGCCAAAGTCGCGGTGACGGAAATCGATCCCTTTCGCATCAGCGTCGCCAAAGAATGCGGGCTCACCGTTTGGAATCCAAACGAGGTGGACGTCGCCAGCAAAATCACCGAGTTTACGTACGGGCGCAAAGCCGACATCGTGGTCGAAGCAACTGGCAACGCGCTTGAAACCGCGCTCAAATGTGTTACGCCCGGCGGAAAAGTTTTGCCGTTCGGAATGGATTCGAGCATCAAGACGACCGTGGTGCCAAACGAGATCACGCGTTGGGCAACCAAAATCCTAGGTCTGTACCTGGGGCAGAACACGATGGTCCCCTCGATTCGCATCCTTCAAGAGAATCGCCTGAACATGAAACCGTACTTTACCAAAGTGATTCCGCTCAGTGAAGGGCTCGGCGCGTTCGAATGCCTGGGTCTCGATATGAAAACGTTGCAGCACAAACCCAAGACCGCAATGAAGATCGTGATGAAGGTCTGACCCAATGAAAAGACGAATCAACATTGCCGTCATCGGCACCGGACGGATGGGAAGTGTCCACACACGCAACCTCGCGCGGCAAATTCCGGAAGCAAACTTGGTCGCCGTGTGTGATATTCGCTTAGAGGTCGCGCAAGCCATCGCCGATGAACTGGGCGTCAAGCGCGTCGTCCGGGATTTTCACGATTTACTCGACGACAAGAGCATCGAAGCGATTCTCATTGCGACAAACACCGACACGCACTCGTTCATCGTGCGCGATGTTGCCGCCGCCGGCAAACATATCTTTTGCGAAAAACCGATTGCGCTTGACCTGGCGGAAGTCGACAGTGCGCTTGCCGCCGTCGAAAAAGCCGGGATCAAGTTTCAAGTTGGCTTTAATCGCCGCTTTGACAAAAGCTTCCAGCGCGTGCATGACATCGTTGCGTCCGGCGAAATCGGAAGGCCGTGCATTTTGCACATCGTTGCGCGCGACCCTGAACCGCCGTCGGTTGAGTATGCGCGCACATCGGGCGGCATGTTCCTCGATATGACGATTCACGATTTCGATATGGCGCGCTATCAAGTCGGCGATATTGAGGAAGTGTACGCCATGGGCAACGTGTTGGTTGCGCCGGAGTACAAATCGATTGGCGACATCGACACGAACATCGTGACGCTCAAATTTGCGAACGGCGCCATCGGCGTGATCGACAATAGTCGGCAAGCGGTCTACGGTTACGATCAACGCCTTGAAGTGTTTTGTTCAAATGGCGTAGCGATGGCGGACAACGAAGTGGAAAACGTCGCGATCAAAGGTGCAAAAGATGGTTATCACTCGGCGCGCCTGCCCTACTTCTTCATGAATCGTTATGCGCCGTGTTATGTCGAAGAAGTTCGCCAGTTTATCGAATGTGTACGCGACGACAAGCCGGTGCCTGCCACCGGCAAAGACGGGCGCGCGGCAGTTGCCCTGGGTCATGCTGCATGGAAATCGTACCGGGAGAATCGACCGGTGAAGGTAAGTGAAGTAGGATAGTAGGAAACACGTAAACAGGTAGACATGTTTCACTTGTTTACGTGTTTACATCAAACACTAAGAAAGAGAGAAAATGCTATGACAAACAAAATGCCGGGCGTAACGCTCGTCGCCGATTGGGCGCCCAGATCGGATTTCAAGTTGGGTGCAAAAGATATCGAAGGACGCCAGACGTATCTGGGCAGTTTAGTGTGGCGCAATCCCCGCTTGGAAATCAGGGAATATGCTGTGCCCGCGCCGGGACCCGAAGAGGTTTTGTTGGAAGTGAAAGCGTGCGGCATCTGCGGTTCGGATGTGCACATGGCGCAAGCGGACAAAGACGGCTATATTTTTTATCCGGGTCTCACCGGCTTTCCCAGCATCCTGGGACACGAATTCTCCGGTGTTGTGGTTGAAGCCGGGAAGAAAGCATTTGACAAGCGCACGAACAAGCCATTCAAAGGCGGCGAGCGGGTAACCTCGGAAGAAATGCTCTGGTGCGCGCAATGCCGACCTTGCGCCGATGGTCAACCCAATCACTGCGAACGCCTCGACGAAGTTGGATTCAACGTGAACGGCGCGTACACCAAGTATTTGGTGTTGCCGGCGCGCACGATTTGGAGTTTGGAGCCGCTCGCGCAACATTACAAAGGCAATGATATTTTTCTCGCCGGCAGTACAGTTGAACCGACATGTGTGGCGTACAACGCGGTAATTGAACGCGGCGGCGGAATTCGTCCCGGCGACCGTGTGGTCATTCTCGGCGGTGGACCGATTGGTTTGGCGGCCTGTGCAATTCTCAAACGCGCCGGCGCGTCAAAAGTGATTATGTCCGAGCCGCAAACCGAACGCACGGAAATCGCCAAACGCTTGGGCGCGACGCACGTCATTAATCCACTCAAAGAAAATTTCGCAGATCGCGTTTTGGAAATCACCGAAGGGATGGGCGCGGATTTATTCATGGAAGCAACGGGCTTGCCGACGCAAGTCTATCCTGGCATCGAACGCGTGATCTGGGAAGGTCGCACGTTGAACAGTCGCGTAATAGTCACCGCGCGCGCCGAAGCAAAAATGCCGGTGACCGGCGAAGTGTTGCAAGTGCGGCGCGCGAGCATCATCGGCGCGCAAGGACATTCCGGGCACGGCAACTTTCCGCGCGTGATCGAGTGCATCGCCGACGGGATGGATATGACGGCGATGATCACCAAAAAGATTACGCTCGATCAAGTGCCGGAGAATATTCTTCGGCTGCAAACCGACCGCAGTAATTGCAAGGTGACATACGTCGCCAAGTAGGTTGAAGATGAAACTAGGATTCAACGGCGCAACGACGATGACGAGTTCATTCGAAACCGATGTGCGAATTGCAAGCCAAGCCGGTTTCGATGTCTTGGAAATCACCGCGACCAAGTTGGACGCGTATCTGAAGAATCATTCCATTCAAGATGCGCGCAAGTTAATCGATGCAGCAAAACTCAAGACGCATACCATCAATTCGATTACCCGGATCAATACCCGCAATGCAGCGGAACGACGCGCTGCGCTCGCGCGCACGCGGGAAATCAGTGAGTGGTGCTGCGTGCTTGATTGTCCCTGGATCATCGTCGTGCCCGGCGCGACACCGCCCAGCGCCACGTGGAACGAGATTCGTGACGAAACGATTGCGGCGTTGCGCGCAATGAACGACATCGCCGCGCCGCTCGGCGTCAAGCTCGCGTTCGAGTTTCTGGGTTTTCCGTGGTGCTCGGTGCAAACGGTCGCGCAAGCACACGAAATCGTCAAGGCAATCGATTTGCCGACCATCGGCATGGCAATCGACACGTGCCACATTTTCGCCGGCGGCTCGACCATTGATTCGGTCAAACAAATCGACGCGAAGAAGCTGGCGGTGTTGCACATCAACGATGTTGAGAAAATGCCGCGCGAGCACATCGAGGATGCAAATCGGTTATTCCCCGGCGACGGCGTAATTCCGCTAAAAGAAATCATCGCGGCGGTGCGCGCGACCGGCTTTAACGGCGTTGCTTCGGTTGAACTATTTCGCCCGGCATACTGGAAGCGCGCACCGCTGTCCGTGGCGAAAGAAGCATTTCGAAAATCAAAACAAGCATTGGAAAAATAAACCAAGGAGTTTACAAATGTCTGCAGTCACCCCCGCCCCCAAAGGGCTGATTCCCACCGACCAACCCGATTTGTGGTTTGAAGATAATGGCGTCGGTCGGATGAAAAAAGAAATCTGGGATATGAACGAGACCCAGCTCAAATCCGTGCTCGCCGAGTACGGTTTTCCGTCCGCCGGCGCAGAATGGGCAAAGCCGAACGCGTACATTCAGACAACGCCGCGTTGGAAGGTCGTCGAGAATCGCCGCAAGAACGACGTCGTCTTTATCCCGGTCGGTTGCACCGAACTGCACGGCGATCATTTGCCGAGCGCCGACGACACGCTGTTCGTATCGATGATCTGCGAAGGCGTGCGCCGCTTCACCGAAAAGAATCGCGATGGGCACGTCAACCTGGCTTTGCCGCCGCTGAATTACGGCGCGCATCCGTACCATCACCTCGGCATGCCGGGCACCGTCATCGTGCGCGAAACCGTCGTGCGCGAATTGATGATCGATGTGATGCTCGGTTTGTGGAATGATGGTTTCCGCAAGCAAGTCATCATTAACAACCACGGGCAACTCTGGGTTTTGGAATCGGCGATTCAAGAATTTCAAAAACGCTTCCAGCTCCCCGGCATTTTCCAGGTCCTCGACTGGCATCGCGGCGTGCGCGAAATGTTCCGCACGAAAGAACGCGGCGGCGGCTGGGACACCAACTTTGTCCATGCCGACGAATCGGAAACGTCGCTCTCGCTGTACCTATTCCCCGACATGGTCGATATGAAACACGCGGTCGACACCGAAGCGCGCGGCTATTTGCCGGAAGGTCATTTCGATAAATCGGTCGATCCGTTTGGGCGACCGCATCGTTGGTCGGAAGGCGAAGGCCATTTTCCGATCGAAATGTCAGCTACACCGGAGGGTGTCGTCGGCAAAGCGAAAAGTGGTGAAGCGCGCAAAGCGCTGCGCCCACTCGCCGCGATCCTGCGTTATCTGACGATGGTGAACGACGATATTTTGAAAGCATTCCCCGCTGGCAAACTTCCGCCCGTCGAAGAAGTCACATTGCGCACGAAAGAAGAGATGGAAGCGTACGTCAAAGAACCCATGAGCCCGGGTTGGCGATCCGTCTACGCGTTGCCAAGAATTGGGCAAGATACGCTCGTCGGATAATTTCAGGATGACGGATGCAGATGAAGGATGAACACGAAAACTGTTTGCTTCTGTCATCCTTCCATGCATTTGCCGCGAATGCCTCACCTCACGATCCATATGAAACTTTCCTTTGTCATTTCAACCCAACCCACCAAATTCCAAGCCATCGCGTTCGATCCGAATTTTGAAGCGACCGTCGCGCGCCTCGCCGAGCTTGGTTTCGACGGCGTCGAACTCGGCGTGCGCGAGCCGGACAAACTCGATGTCGCGAACATCAAGCGCATTCTCGACAAATACAAACTCGTTGTGCCGGCAATCGGCACCGGGCAAGCATTCGTCGAAGAGCATCTTTCATTCACCGATCCCGATGCATCGGTGCGCGAGCAAGCGATTGCGCGTGTTATGACGCATATCGCGTTGGCGCATGAATTCGGGGCGCTTGTCATCATCGGACTGATTCGCGGCACGGTGCAGGCGAATGTTTCGCGCGAGCAAGCGCACGCGTGGATGATCGACGCGTTGAAAATCGTCGCGCGCGAAGCAAAGGCGAACGGCGTGCGGGTTGCCATCGAGCCGATCAATCGTTACGAAACCAATTTACTGAACACTGTTGCCGACGCGCTTCACGTCATCGACGAAATCGGCGCAGATAACATCGGCATTTTGTTTGACACGTTTCATGCGAACATCGAAGAGCCGCGCATCGAAATCGGATTGATGGTTTGTCGCTCGCGCCTCTTGCATGTCCACGTCGCCGATTCAAATCGATGGTATCCGGGCGCGGGTCATACCGATTTTGGGCGCGTTATTTCGACCTTGCGCGGAATGAAATACACCGGCTGGGTCAGCGCAGAAATTCTCGCCAAGCCGGATGTATCAACCGCCGCCGCACAGACCATCGCCGCGCTCCGACCACTCGTACGTGGTTGACAGCCCACTAGCCAAAAAAAGCAATCCGGGATATAATTACTTTCAGACACCCAACGACGTGCGTGCCAAGGAGGTGACGAGACTCGATCTAAGAATCCTTGTTTCTTCATCTGATTCCGTTCATTCTCTAGGAGGAGAAAGAAAATGCGCAAATTACTTTTGGTTCTTGCGTTGGTTCTGATGGCGGCATTTGTGATTGCATGCGCCGCGCCAGCGCCAACCGCGACCCCCGTTCCACCCACGGCGGCTCCCAAGCCGACCGAAGCACCCAAACCAACGGACGCGCCCAAACCGACTGAAGCGCCCAAGCCAACCGCTGTACCACCAACAGCAGTGCCTCCCACTGCCGTACCCAAGCCAGCACCTAAAGGCGAACTTAACTTGCTCTGCACGCCGCAAGAAGAGTGGTGCGCGGGTATGAAGAAAGAGTTTGAAGCCAAGTACACCGGCGTTACGGTCAACTACATTCGCCTATCAGCCGGTGAAGCCGTGACTCGCTTGCGCAACGAAAAAGCGAATCCCCAGTTTGATATCTGGTGGGGTGGTCCGATCGATTCGCAGATCGCCGCCAAAGCGGAGGGCTTGCTTGAGCCGTACAAGACCGACGCCCAAGCCAACATCGTCGATCCGAAACTGATGTTAGACACCGCTGCCGTCCCATCGTGGGTAGGTATCTACGTGGGCTCGCTCGGGTTTGCAACAAACACCAAACAGACGGCGATCAAGCCGCCGACGTCGCTTGACGATTTGATCAAACCAGAACTCAAGGGCCAGATCGTTATCGCGCATCCGGCGACCTCGGGCACGTCGTACACCTTCATGTGCACCGTTCTCCAAATCAAAGGCGAAACCGCGGGCTGGGATTACATGAAGAAATTCTCCCAGAACGTTCTGCTCTGGACCAAGAGTGGCGCGACCCCAGTTCAGAATGTGGGCAAAGGCGAAGCCGCTGTTGGCGTCGTCTTCTCGCATGACATCGTCAAAGGCATCGACGATGACAAGTTGCCAATATCGCTGACGTTCCCCGCCGAAGGCACCGGCTATGAAATCGGCGGCATGGCTCTCGTCAAGGGCGCCAAGAATTTGGCTAACGCTCAGGCGTGGTACGATTGGGCTCTGCAAGGTAGCACTCAGGAACTCGGCAAGAAGTACAAGGCGTACCAAGGGCTGACAATCAAGGGCGCGGTCCCGCCCAAGCCAGAACTGCTGCAAGTCAAACTGATCAACTATAATTTTGACTATTGCGGCGCCAACAAGACGGCGTTCATCGACAAATTCTCGAACGAAATCGCCGCGGCATCGCTGGCTAAATAAACCATCATTCGTAGGGGCGGGTTATCCCCGCCCCTACTCATAAACTCCTATGACCACTCTCGCTCGCTCCTCACCGATTGATTCGCTTGTCCGCCGTTATCGCGAATTCAAATTGATTTCGCGTGATCCGGTCCTCTTGATTGGCTTGATGGTCGTTGGCATTTTTATGTTTGCATTTGTCATCTGGCCTCTCGCGCGCGTGATCGTCCAAGGATTTTTCATCGCCGATAGCAAACCGGATGCCGGCACATTCAACCTCGATCAATTTACGCGCTATTTCAGTGCGCAATTCGCCAACCAGTACTGGCAGATTTTTACCTGGACTATTCAAATGGGTGTGCTGGCCGCCATCGGCAGTACCGCATTGGGTTTCCTCTTTGCATACACGATGGTCCGTTGCAACATGCCCTTCAAAAGGGTCGTCCACGCGCTAACTCTCTTGCCCACCATCTCACCGCCGTTTGCCATTGCGCTCGCGGCGATTCTGCTATTTGGGCGTTCGGGGCTCGTCACCAAAGATATTTTGCACATCGAGTTCAAACCCGGCGTGAACGATATTTACGGAATGGACGGACTCGTCTTTGTCCAGATCATTACCTTCTTTTCGGTGGCTTATCTCATCATCCGCGGCATGCTCGAACGCATCGATCCTTCAATGGAAGAAGCCGCGCTCAGTTTGGGCGCAAGCAAATGGCACATTTTCAGAACGATTACCCTGCCGCTCTTGACGCCGGGCATCGCGGCATCGTTTCTGTTGATGTTTGTCGAGTCGCTCGCGGATTTGGGCAATCCGATTTTTATCGGCGGCAATGTCACCGTCCTCTCAACGCAAATCTGGATTGCGGTCAACGGCGAGTTCAACCAGCAAAAAGGCGCAGCGCTCTCGCTGATTTTACTCTTGCCGACCCTCACCGTGTTCATCTTGCAGCGCTACTGGGTCTCGCGCAAATCCTATATTTCGGTAACCGGCAAGCCCACCGGCGGCGGAGCGGGTTTTGTCAAAGAGCCATTGATTCGCTGGACGTTTATCACGCTGACGTTTCTCGTCTTGCTGTTGATTCTGGCACTGTACAGCGCGATTTTCCTCGGCTCAATTACTCGGCTGTGGGGCATTGATTACACGATTGATTTGACGCACTATTCGCGCATGTTTTCAGCGGGACTCACGGCGATTCTCGACACGACGTTTCTCTCAGCGCATCGCCACGCCGATTGCCGGTCTCGCGGGGATGGTGATTGCGTTTCTCGTTGTGCGCAAGACCTTTAGCGGCAAAGAAGCGCTTGACTTTGCGTCAAACCTTGGCGGGGCGGTACCTGGCACGATCCTGGGAATCGGCTACATCATCGCGTTCATCCAGGCGCCGATGCCCGTCATCATCATCGTGTATGTGTTGCTCGCGTATTATTTAATCGCGCCGAGTGCGCGCGGTTTTATCGCTCGCTCTGCCATTTTGTTAGCGGGTACGCTTATCGGCATGGGCGCGCTCTTTCTCAGTTTGAACGAAAAAGCTCGCCAACCACTCCTGACGAATGTTTGGGTGCAACCCTTTGCCGGTCTGCCGATGCTCGATTCACAGACGTGGTTGACTCTGCTTGCGGGAGTTTTACTTGTCCTCGCGTTCTGCAGTCTGTTCCTCGTCGAGCGCAAGGCGCGCCGCGCCACCGTCATCTTGCTTGTGTTCATGGCAGTGTACCTATTGTCGCGCCAGTTTATCGGCGATCTTACTCAGCCCATCGTTGTGTGGGGACGCAGTATCGGCGGAGATTTTATGCCCCGCTTTGGAGCTAGTCTCGCGAAATGGATCAATCTGCTCTTCCAGCCCCCCACGGCGATCTTGGGATTTACCTACACCGCGCTCGGCGCGTTCATCGTTGGAAAATTCACTCCGCGCGCGCGGGTGCCGGTTACACTTGCGCTATTGGCAGTCGGTTGCGCGGTAACATTTTTGGGCACGCCCCTCGCGCTCGTCGGCTCGCCGTACATCATCCTTGCCGCGTACGCCGTGCGCAGTTTGCCGGCATCGGTGCGCGCGGGCATCGCATCGCTTCAACAAATCGATCCCGCGATCGAAGAAGCATCGACGAATCTTGGCGCGGACGCGCAACTCACGTTTCGCCAAGTTACACTGCCGCTGATTCTGCCGGCATTCGTCGCCGGTTTGATTTTCAGTTTCGCGCGGCATATGACATCACTTTCGGCGATTATTTTCCTGTCGTCTGCCAAGTGGCCCATCCTGACCGCGTTGATCATGAGCGAAGTCGAACAGGGCGGCACGAGCGTCGCCGCGGCGTACTCGATGGTGTTGATCGTCATTGTGCTCGCGGCGATTGGTTTGATGTATCTTTGGGCGGGTCGCGCGTTCAAGACGACCGGCATCGAAATGTCATTGGGAGCTGGATAAATGTATCTCACACTCGATCATCTCACCAAGAAATTTCCTGCCCGCGGCGGTGGCGGCGAAGTCAATGCCGTAGACGATGTTTCCCTCAACATCGAAAAGGGGCAGTTTGTTACGCTCCTGGGTCCATCCGGGTGCGGCAAGACAACGACGCTCCGCCTCATCGCCGGTTTTGAATTTCCAACCTCGGGTCGCATCATGCTCGACGGCAATCGGCTCGACGATGTGCCGCCGAACAAGCGCGATATGGCGATGGTGTTTCAAAGCTACGCGATTTTTCCGCACCTTAATGTCTTTGAGAATATCGCCTACGGTTTGAAAATCAAAAAACTGTCGACGTCCGAAATAAAAAAGCGCATCGACGATGTGATGAAGCTGACGCAGTTGACCGGACTGGAAACTCGCGCGCCGAATCAACTTTCCGGCGGACAGCAACAGCGTGTTGCGCTGGCGCGCGCGCTCGTCGTCGAACCCAAGGTATTGTTGTTCGACGAGCCCCTCTCGAACCTTGACGCAAAACTGCGCGAGGAGATGCGCTTTGAGATTCGCGATTTGCAAAAGCGTCTGGGCATCACGGCGATTTACGTGACGCACGCGCAAGAAGAAGCGCTTGTCATGTCCGACCTCATCGCGATCATCAACCAGGGCAAGTTGGCGCAACTCGGTTCACCCGGAAGAAATCTACGAGCGCCCGCGTTCACGTTTCGTCGCCGATTTTATCGGCTTGAGCGATTTCATCCCGGCAAAGGTGGAATCGTTTGACAACAAAATGGCGACCGTGACTGCCGCCGGCGCAGTGTTCACCGTGCCGATCACCGATGCGTTGACGAAAGGGCAATCGATTTTGCTTCACATCCGCCCGTACGACATCTTGTTTGCAGACAAGTCGGCGGACAAGAACGTGCTGACCGGCACCGTCAAGCAAGCGACGTACCTCGGCAACATCATAGACTATCGCGTAATTTTGCCGGGCAATATCGATCTACGCGTCCAGTCAGATACGTTCCATCGTTTCAAGAGCCGGCGATCAAGTGCGGCTCCATCTTGCCGCCAGAGCGATGCCATCTGATTGCAGAAGAATGAACTTGCGAGACACAATTCACAAGACAATGTTTTTTCACAGGGCGGGGCTTGTCCCCGCCCTAGCTTTGCAGATCGAAAATAGGGAGAGCCACGATGCGCTATAAACTATTCGGCAGGAGCGGTTTGCGTGTTTCGGAATTTGCACTCGGCACGATGACCTTTGGCACAGATTGGGGCTGGGGCGCAGACAAGGACACGAGCAAGCAGATTTTCGATTTGTATGCTGACGCCGGCGGCAATTTGATTGATACCGCGAATCGCTATACCAACGGCACCTCGGAGAAATTCGTGGGTGAGTTTGTCGCCGCCGACCGCGCGCATTTTGTGGTGGCAACCAAGTACACGCTCTCGACACGCGACGGCGATCCGAACGCCAGCGGGAATCAGCGCAAGAACATGCTGCAGGCGCTGGAGGCGAGTCTCAAACGCCTGCACACCGACTATGTCGATCTGTTTTGGATGCATGCCTGGGATGCGATGACGCCGGTGGACGAAGTGATGCGCGCACTCGATGATCTGGTACGCGCGGGCAAAGTCCTGTATGTGGGCGTCTCAGATACGCCGGCGTGGGTTGTCGCGCAAGCGAACACGCTCGCCGATCTGCGCGGTTGGTCGCGCTTTGTCGGTTTGCAGATTCGCTACAGTCTAGCAGATCGCGCCGCCGAACGCGATTTATTGCCGATGGCGCGCGCATTCGATTTGGCAGTAACACCGTGGAACGTGCTGGGCGCCGGCATTCTGACCGGCAAATACAATCAGAATCGTCAGAGCGCGGGGCGCGCCGCGAACTGGAGCGAGATTCCGGCGCATTCGTTAAAGATTGCCGAAACTGTTGTCCAAATCGCAGACGAAATCGGTTGCACGCCGGCACAGGTTGCGTTGACGTGGGTGCGCCAACAACCGGGGGTCATCATTCCCTTGCTGGGGGCGACGAACCCCACGCAGTTGCAAGATAATCTCAATGCGCTGAACATCACGCTGAACGCGGAGCAGTTAGCCAAATTGGACGCGGCGAGCAAAATCGAACTGGGCTTTCCGCACGACTTTCTCGCCTCGGACGAAATCAAGCGCATCGTGTATGGTGGAACATTGGGACAGATCGATAACCACCATTAGAAATCAACCCGCTTTTCATCTCGCTTTTTGTCTTTCCGGCAAGAACCACGTATAAAAATCACGGCAGGTGGATACCTGCCGTGATTTTTTGTCCGTTAGGATTTCACGCGCCAAACTGGCGATACCTGTCCACCACTTCGAACAGCGCAAAAATATTTTCATCCGGCGTGCCGTAGTCC
The DNA here is from genome assembly GCA_963718225.1 of uncultured Chloroflexia bacterium. GTDB lineage: Bacteria > Chloroflexota > Anaerolineae > UBA4142 > UBA4142 > DAOTXS01. The sequence goes on along the minus strand of CAVQYN010000019.1, from coordinate 317,425 downwards.
ATATTGATGCAACACACGCCGATGTTTTGCAAATTGCCCACCGCGCGCAAGAGCCCTTCCGTGTCCGCCGCAATTTCCTGTGACGAGCATTGCAGCATTCGCACCGGGTTCAGTCGCAGATTCAAGAACGCATTGGGCAATACCTCGCGCACGCGCGCCACATCCGAGCCCCAACCCACATCGACGAACGCCGGCGACAACTTGGCATACTCGGCGGCAATGAGGTGCAGGTTACTGCCGCAATGATGAATGCCAAAGGGTTGCAAGCGTGCGGCGATTTTTTGCTCCACCGGTAATTGCATCGCGCGATAGCTTTTGGGCGAGATCATTGGCACTGAACAGTTCGCGTGCAGGAACGGCGTCGGCGTGAGATGCGCAACCATCCGATTAACCGCAATTGACCAACTGCCGGTGCGACGGTGAACGCACTCTGCCACGTCCGCAATCAACTCGCCGATAAGTTCGAGCAAGCGGCGCACGCGGTCGGGCGCGTCGTAGAAATCAGCAAACAAATCCTGCCCGTAGAAATGGTACGCAGCGTTGAGCAAGCCATCCGTGTTCAAATCGCCGACGACGTAACCGAATCGATTTTGCAGCTCATCCATCTGCGCGATGAGCTGTTTCATCGGGTATAGATTTTGCCAGTCCGGCTTTTCCAGGCGGTCGATTTGTTCCGGCGTCAAATGCATCGGCTCCGGTTGCGGCGCGGCGTTCGCTTCAAAGCGAATTTTTGAACCAAGCAGAGCCGGGATCACAAAGCCGCCGGCAACATGCATCGAGCCGATGATCGGGCGCGGCTGCGGATTTGCCTCACCGAGACCGAGCGCGCCAAACCGTTCGTGCAAAACGCGTCGCATCGTCACATCGTTTTGAATGCGCGTGTCGATGTCGAGGTAAAATTTTTCGTCGAACGAAATCCCAGCGGTGTGATACCACCAGTTGGGATTAAAGACGAGTTCGACGGGAAGAAATCTGTCCGGTTTGATTGGCACTTTGATTTACCGAATTCCAAATTCTTCATTCTAAATTCATCATCTGCGAATTACGAATTTTGAATTTGGAATTTAGAATTCACGCAACGCTTCAATCATCGCCACGATATTCTCCGGCGGCACGTCGGCTTGAATGTTGTGAATCGTGTTGAACACATAACCGCCGCCCGGCGCAAGCGCATCGATATTTTGCCGCACGTTGTCCTTCACTTGTTGCGGCGTGCCAAACGGCAAAACGTTTTGCGTTTCGACGCCGCCACCCCAAAAGACAAAATCCTTGCCGAAATCGCGTTTGAGCGCGGCAGGTTCCATCCCCTTTGCCGTGATATGAATCGGATTCAGAATGTCGATGCCGATCTCGGCAAAATCGGGCAGAATCGGACGCAGGTTGCCGTCCGAGTGGAAAAAGATTTTCGCATGCGGCGCGAGTTGCTTAATGCGTTTGAATACCATTGCCAACCGCGGCTTGAAAATTTGCCGGAACATTTTGGGCGAAACGAGTTGCGAATCTTGCGTGCCGTAATCATCCGCTTCGGAAACTACATCGACCAAATCGCCGAGTTGCGGCAGCGCCATTTCCCAAAACGCGATTTTGAGTTCGACCATCTTATCGAGAAACGCGCACGCGAGCGCTTCGTTTGCGGCGAGGTCCATCATCATGTTTTGCATTCCGCGCACGCGTTGCGACATTTCGAAAATACCGGCGAGCACACCTTTGATCATTACCGCTTTGCCCTGCGCGTGATATTTGAGCGCAAGCTCGCGCAACCCGGCGATGCGTTGCAGGTCGCCGGTGTTAGGAAATTTGTACGCGCGCACATCGTCGATGGTGACATCATCGCCAGCAAGCGGCGAACGCCAGACCGAATAGTACAGCACGTCTTTCGGGCGGCGCTGCAAAATGCCCCACTCGTCCACAAATTCCAGCGCGTCGCCCACATCGACGTTTTCGATTTTCCAGTTGTGGCTGTTGAGCGGAAACAAGCCGCGCACATCGACACCGAGTTTTTCAATGAGATCATCGTCGGGGAGCGCAACTTGTTGGACGATGTCGCACAACGTCGGGTTGATTTTCGGCAAACCGAGATAATCACGCAAACGTTGATACGCGACGGCGTGAATGCCGGTCACTTGCGTCGAACCGAGGTCGTAGGGAATTTGATCCGGCTCTTGATGATTGAGCGCGGTCAATAATCGTTCGCGAGAATTCATAGTTACTCCACGACCGAAGACGGCAGACCGATGACCGTGTACGAATACGATGGTCATCGGTCTTCGGTCATCAGTCATTACAAAATTTTCGCTGCCGAATCGCGGTCAAGGTAAAGTCGTACGTGCGGCGTTTGGCGCAGAATCGAACCGGGACAATTTTCGCTGATCGGCATCTTGAGCGCGGCGTAGACCGCATCCGCTTTGCGCGCTTCCGGCACGATGCACAACACGCGCTTGGCGGCGAGCAACGCCGGGATCGTCAACGTAATTGCGTGCGTTGGCACATCGGCAAGCGATTTGAAATGCCCCTCGCCCACCTGTTGCTTGCGCGACGCCTCGGCTAGTCGAATCACTTTTGCCCACACCGGGTCGTTGAAATCGGCGAAGGGCGGATCGTTGAACGCAAGGTGCCCGTTCTCGCCGTAACCGCACGCGCATAAATCGGCAGGATGCTCGCGCAATTGGCGCGTATAATCCGCAATCGTCGCTTCGACGCTTGATGTTTTGCCACTCACCGGGAAAAATTCCTTGACGCTGACGAAGGACAAAAAGTGTTTCCGCAGAAAGAGCGGGAAACTCGCCGGGTGATTCGGATCGATGCCGAGATACTCGTCCATGTGAAAGACATTCACCTTCTGCCACGCAATCGTTTTGTTCTCGCGCAACGTTTGCAAAAATGTTAGTTGCGAATTGCCGGTCGCCAGAATCACATTCGCCACGCCGCGCTCGCGAATCGCTTGCTGAATCACTTGCGCTGCTTCCGCCGCGGCGGCGCGTCCCAGGTCTTCATTAGTTTGGTAAATGGTAATTGGTAATTGGTCGATTACGGTTTCAAAAACTGGTTTCGCCATTTTATCGCTCCTCTTCTGATTTCCGAATCAGGACTTGGAATATCTGCTCAACCTCAGGCAGCGTTGACCCATCTTTGAATGCCGCCATCCGCCGAAAAATTTCTGCCGCCGCCTGATGAAATTCGCCGGGCAAGCCGGCGCCGCGAAAGGTGTCGGCGATCTCTTCCATCTCGCCGGCAAAGCGCCATGCCTTGGCGGTGTTGCGCTTGATCCGTTTTTCCGCCTGCACATTCAACGCATCCGCCGACCACAGCGCGTTCAATTCATCGCGCACACCCAGTTCTTGCGCCGTCGCTAAAATCGCGCCGAGCAATGCGGTCGTGCCTTTGGTGTACGCCGAATAACACATCTTGAGCGCGGACGCTTTGCCAATCGCATCGCCGATCACGCGTGACTGGATCGGACCGCCGGCAAACAGCGACGCCGCGACTGACGCATCATCGCCGGATAAAAAGAGCCAGGTGTTATTTGAATTCCAATCCGGTCCGCCAATAATCGCGCCATCGACAAAGCGCGCGCCGCTCGCCTGCATCCTTTGCCCGACACGAATCGCGCGTTGCGGCGAGATCGCATTTGCATCGATGAACAATCCTTTGAACGATTGCGCGGAAACTTGGCACGCAAGTTCTTCCGCCGCATCGGGCGGGCAAACGCTGACAATGACCGAACACGTCGCACATAAGTCAGCAAGCGTTTTCACATCGTGCAGGTTGTATTTGTCGGCGCGCATGCGCGTTTGCGGACTGCGCTTCTCCGACGCCCAGTAAACCGCGTTGCCGCTGTTCTGCGCCGACGACGCGACGAAAATGCCCATCGCGCCGGGATGAAGAATACCGACGGTGGTCATTTTCGATAAATCCATTTGCCATCGATCATCGTCCGCCACGCCGACCAGTCATCATTGAAGATCGCAATGTCCGCATCTTTGCCGGTTTCAAGACTGCCTGTGCGATTATCGATTCCCAGCACGCGCGCCGGCGTCAGCGTCAACATGCGAATCGCTTCGGCGAGCGGAATGCCGACGACGTTCGTGAGGATCGGAATCATTTCGTTGACGAGCGTCGAACTGCCGGCGAACGACGAACGATCCAGCATCATGCCGACGCCGTCGTGCACGTCGTATTCCATCCCGCCCATTTTGAACCGCGCGCCCTCCGGCAGACCCGCGCCGCTCGTCGCATCGGACACCACGCACAAGCGCTCCGCGCCGATGCACCTGTACGCGAGCTTCATCAGCGTCGGCGGCAGATGTTTATTGTCCGCGATCATCTCAACCGACAGCCCATCAAACGTCAACGCCGATTCGAGCAAGCCGGGTTTGCGCCACGGACCTTCGCGCACAACCATCGACATCGCGCTCCAAATGTGCGTCACGTGTCGCAAGCCAACGCGCATCGCCGCGAGCACTTGCTCATCTTTCGCCGATGAATGTCCCGCCGCAACGATGACACCCAGTGCGGTAAGTTGGTGCGTCAATTCGATTGCGCCGGGCAATTCCGGCGCGAGGACAAAGATTCTCAGCACATCTGAATACTTGAGCAACGCATCGACCGAGCCATCGTTCGGCAAGCGAATGTTTGCCGGGTCAAGTGCGCCTTTTTGCGCCAAGTTGATGTACGGACTTTCCAAGTGCATTCCCAGCACACGCGCGCCGCGATTCGATTGTTTCATCCACGCGCGCGCAAATTCTAAACATTGCACCAAATCATTCATCGGCGCGGTGGCGAGCGTGCCCAGCAAGCCGGTCACGCCGCGCCGCGCGTTCTCCGCGCAAATTGCACCAAACGCTTCCGCTGTCGGTTCGTTGAACGTGTGACTGAGCGCGCCGTGTGTGTGAAGATCGATCAAGCCGGGCGTGATGAATCGCCCGCCGACATCGATGCGCTCAACGTCGGAACCAAGCGCGCCAACATCGGCAATGCCGGCGATTTTGCCGTTGTCGATGACGACTGCCTTGCCTGTGTGTAACCGCGTCGCGCAAAACGACGCGTCCGTTGACGAGCGCAAATTGTTTATCGAGCATAATTTTCGATTCCTATCAGATTTTCGTCGAGTTTTTCCAAATCGTCGTAGACAATCACCGCGCGCACAATTCCGCGCAACGTTGTCGAAGTATCCGCGCCACGCGGCGCGATGACCACAATCGGAATTCCTTTCGCGTGGGCGTAGCCGGCTTCGATGCCAACACCGACGCCCTTCTCCGTCAAGTCGATCACGACCAGGTTGCTGTTATCGATTTCGGCGAACGTGCGGCGCATCAGTTCGTCGGCATCGAAATGTAATTCGCCCCAGCATTCAATGTCGCGCACGATGCAAATCGTCGCCCCAAATCTTTCCAACGCGCGTGCAATCACTTGAATCCGCTCACGATTGGCGTGATCGGCATGATACTTGATCGAGAGGAATGTTTTCATCCGATGGCGAAACTCGCCTGCCCGTAGATCAATTCACGCTGGCGTGCCGGATAACTTTTCGCCGCGCCGCATGTGCGTCTGCGAACGAGCAAATCGAAAACCATACCGCGCAAGCAAATCGACCGCCGCTGTGTTTGGCGATGGAACAAGCACGCGCACAATTAGCTCACCATCAACCGACAAGGCGGCGCGCAACAGTTTTTCCGCGTCATCAATATTTTCTGCAACCCAGGGACCAATGCGGCTGGGTTGCGCAAACACAAACCCGGTAATGCGCCCGCCGGCATTTCGCGTGACAAACGCGCGATTGGGCAAATCGGTGAGATACGCGCGGAACACATTCCCGCGCGCCGTGCCAAAAATCGGCGTGTCGAATTCGACGAGCGACGGCAAATCGTTTTCGACCAGCCGGGTCACGCCTGCCGGCAAGTTTGGAAATCGTTGCGGCGCATGGTTCTCGTAAACGTGCGCCTGACCTTCATCGACAAAACCGAGACTGGCATACAACGGCGCGCCGTAGACCGACGCATCGAGCAGAACGCTGGGACAGTGGCGCGCATCGAGCCACGCCAACACGTGTTCCATCAATGCGCGCGCGATGCCGCGTCTTTGCATCGCCGGATCGACCGCCATCATATCCCAGGTACGCGAACGTGCCGAAATCTACCGCGCCGACGGTCCCAACTAGTTTGCCATCAGTTTCGGCGACGAACCAACCTTCGGGTTGCAGTCCGAGATAGCGTTGCAATTCCGGGCGGCGGCTATCGGCGGTGCGAAACGCTGCGCCAAGAATTCGGTCTGCTTCATCGATATCGGCGAAGGTGAGCGCGCGAATGGAAAGGTTCACTTGCGGATAAAATGCGGCAACTCGAACGGAATTTCGAGCGAGAGTTCGACGAAACCGCGACATTCGCCGTTCTCGTACCACGGCGACTGATAGATCAATTTCTTGACGCCGTTCTTTTCAATCGTGTACACATTCTTCTGCCGCGATTTCAAAAGTTGCGCGGTCTTGGTGCGCGCTGGCTCCGGATGGCAATCGAGCATGTTCTTGCCGATGAGCGCGCGCCCGCCGTCTTTTTCGTATCCTTTCGCCGCTTTGTCGTTCATATCGAGAATGATACCGTCAAGATCGCTGACCGTGATTGAACCGGGAAATTCCTTGAACCAATTGACATCCATTCGTTCCACCTCACGCCGGAATGTTGAGCGAAATCAAAACGAGATCGTGAATCCCAGTATTGCCGTACTCGTGCTCTTCGCCGGGCATTACTCGGACGACCACGCCCGCACGTGCATCAACCCGCTGATCGCCGACGCGCGCAAAACCTTCGCCGCTTTGAAAGATGAGCAAGTGTCCGTACTTGTCGCGATGCGGCACGAACTTGCCGCCCGGCACGAGGCGCGTCAAAACCACCTTGACCTTGTCATCGTATAGCGTTTTGCCAAATACACCTTGCGCGACATCGGGACGAACCGTTTCCCAATCGCGCGTTGCGGTATCAAGGATAGTCGACATGCCTGTCTCCTTTATCCGATCAACGATTTCGCAATCGACGCGGCGCGGCTCGCATCCGGCGCGTACGCATCGGCGCCGATGAGTTTGGCATACGCATCGGTGACCGGCGCGCCGCCGATCAGCACCTTGACTTGCTCGCGCAAGCCGGCAGCGACGAGGGCATCGATGGTCGTTTTCATGTTCGGCATCGTCGTGGTTAAGAGCGCGGACATGCCGATGAGTTGCGGTTGATGCGCCTTGACCGCGGCGATAAATTTTTCGGGCGACACATCGACGCCGAGATCGATAATCTCAAACGCCGCGCCTTCGAGCATCATTGCAACGAGGTTTTTGCCGATGTCGTGCAAATCACCTTTGACCGTGCCCATCACGATTTTGCCGACGGGCTTGTAATCGGCTTGCACGAGGCGCGGCTTGAGCAACGCGAGACCCGATTGCATCGCGCGCGCGGCGATCAACATCTCCGGCACAAAATATTCACCGTCTTCAAACAGCTTGCCAACGTGCTTCATCGCGGCGATCATGCCCTCATTGAGAATCACAACAGGATCAACGCCGGCATCAAGCGCGGCTTGGACGGCGGCGACTGCCGGTTTTTGTTGTCCGTTAAGAATTGCATCGTACAATGGCTTGAGAATATCGTTCATAAAACTCCTTTGAAAGGAAAACTGGTCACTCAAAAAAACAGCACCCCAGCGAGGTGCTGTGAGTGGTTCTATCGCGCCACCGGCGTTCCTTGATGAAACCGGATCTGCCACCGTCCATCGGTTCGTGTCCAGAGCGAACTGCGATTGGCAATTTCCGTTTGCTCATATTTCACTTCGCTGATGTAGGTGACCAAGGCAACATTCGAGTCGATCAGACTGGACATTTAAATCCTTGAGCGTCGCACGAATGTCTTGGGTCGGCATTGCCATAATTTCTTCTCGGCGATAGATGCGCCCGGAGCGTCCGAACTCGGAAAAATCCGGCGACAGGATGCGGTTCAGGTATCCTGGATCGAACCGGGTTTCAGCGCGCCACAGCGATTCTTCTAACTCGCGCAATTCATCGAAATCGGTGTGCGTAATTTTCATGGAGAATTTTGCTACTCACGCAATCCCCGGCAACCTCAACTCATCCGCGCGATGACACGCGACGAAATGATTCGGCGTGATTTCGCGGAAGACGGGCGCATCCTTGCGGCACACGTCCACCGCGAATTCGCAACGCGGATGGAAATAACAACCGCTCGGCGGATTCGCCGGACTCGGCACTTCGCCTTTCAATTCCACGTTGCCGGTCTTGATGCGCGGGTCGGCGACTGGCACGGCGGACATCAGCGCGGCGGTGTACGGATGCTTGGGCGACGCGTACAGTTCCAGCGTGTTCGCCATCTCGACAATCTTGCCGACGTACATCACCGCGACGCGGTCGCAAATGTGGCGGACAACGGACAAGTTGTGCGCGACGAACAGGTAGGTGAGATTCAATCGCTGTTGCAGATCGAGCATCAAGTTGAGAATCTGCGCTTGCACCGACACATCGAGCGCGGACACCGGCTCGTCCGCGACGACAAGCCGCGGATTGACCGACAACGCGCGCGCAATGCCGATGCGTTGCCGCTGTCCGCCGCTGAATGCGTGCGGATAACGTTGCATGTATTCGGGGCGCAAACCGACGAGGCGCAACATTTCGGCGACGCGCTCGACGCGCTCTTTGCGATTCGTCAGCCCGTTGACGAGCAACGGCTCGCCGACGATGTCGAACAGCGTCATGCGCGGATTGAGCGAGCCGTACGGGTCTTGGAAAATCATTTGCATTTGAACGCGCAACGGATGCAGTTCGCGCCGATTCAATTTCGCCAGATCGACGGTAATGCCATCCTTGGGTCGGAAAATCATTTCGCCGCTCGTCGGCACCATCGCGCGCAAAATGCAACGCGATGCCGTCGTCTTGCCGCACCCGCTCTCGCCGACCAAGCCGAGCGTTTCGCCTTCGTTGATAAAGAAACTCACGTCGTCGACCGCGCGCACATTACCGACCGTCTTGCGGAAGAAACCTTTTTTGATCGGAAAATACTTTTTTAGATTTTTCACTTCGAGAAGGTAGGTGGGGTTTTTGTTGGTCACTGCGCCATCTCCTTCTCGTGATAGAGGAAGCAACTCGCCAATTGATTTTCTCCAACCGGCTCCAGCGCGGGGATGCGCACATCGCACTTTCCGGGAATCATTTTCTCGCAACGCGGATGGAAGGGACACCCTTTGGGTTTGTTGAACGGGTGCGGAATCGAGCCGGTGATCGTCGGCAGGTTTACGCGCGGCGTCATGCTGACCGTCGGAATCGAGCGCAGCAACGCTTGCGTGTACGGATGCTTGGAATCGTGGAAAATTACATCAATGGGTCCTTGCTCCACCACTAGACCCAGGTACATCACCATCACCCAATCCGCCATCTGCGCGATCACGCCCAGGTCGTGCGTGATAAAAATAATCGCCGCGTTGCGTTGCTGTTGCAAGTTGCGCAACAAACGCAAGACTTGCGCTTGGGTCGTCACGTCGACCGCCGTCGTCGGTTCGTCGGCGATGAGCAAACGCGGATTGCACGATAACGCCATCGCGATGATCGCGCGTTGGCGCAAGCCGCCGGACAATTGCCACGAATATTCGTCAAGGCGTTGCTCCGGCATTGGAATGCCGACATCTTTGAGCATTTGCAACGCGATCTTGCGCGCCTCGCGTTTGTCCACCGATTGATGGAGCATGATCGCTTCGATGATTTGATCGCCGATGGTGTGCACCGGGCTGAACGACGCCATTGGTTCTTGCGGAATGAGCGCGATTTCCGCGCCGCGAATGTCGCGCATTTCTTTGCTATTCGCGTCAAGCTTGGCGAGGTCGACGTAATCGCCATTGCCCGCAGCCGTTTCTTTTTCCGAACGGCGATTGCAACAAGATTTCTCCGCCGACGATTTTGCCGGGTGGCTCGACGATGCGGAGCACCGCTTTCATCGTTACGCTTTTGCCGCACCCGCTTTCGCCGACGATGCCAAAGACCTGCCCGGCGTGAACATCAAACGTCACGCCATCGACGGCTTTGACCACGCCTTCGTCCATGAAGAAATGCGTCTTGAGGTTTCGAACGGAGAGTAAAGGAGCTGAGTTATTCATATCGTGTCCTGTAGTTGTATCAGTCCGATAGCCGTGCTAGTCCGACCATCCAACTGATAACGACTATTCGACTAATGGCTATAAGGATCGGCCGCGTCGCGCAAGCCATCGCCGACGAGGTTGAATGCCAGCACGGCGAGAATCACGAAAAGCCTGGAGTCAAAAGCCAGGGTGCTTGTGCAATCGTCTGAATATTTTGCGCTTCCTGCAACAAAACTCCCCAGCTAATGGCAGGCGGGCGAATCCCCAAGCCCAGGTAACTCAATGATGTTTCGCTGATGATCATCACCGGAATCGCGAGTGTGCTCGTCGCGATGATGTGGCTCATGAATGCCGGAACCATATGCCGCGTGATGATGCGCAATTGGCTCGCCCCGGCAAGATCAGCGGCAAGCACGAAATCTTCTTCGCGCAAAGAGAGGAAGCGCCCACGCACTTCGCGCGCGAGCGTCGTCCAACCGATGAACGCCAGAATAATCGTAATCGCAAAAAAGACTTGTTCGGGTCGCCAGTCCGGCGGCAACGCGGCAGTCATCGCCAGCCAAATCGGAATCGTCGGCAACGATTGCAAGCAATTCGATGAGACGCTGGATCACCAGATCGATCCAACCGCCCAAGTAACCAGAAATGCCGCCCAGCAACACGCCGAGAATCACACTCAACGCGACGGCAAACAGACCCACCGTCATCGATGTGCGCGTGCCGTACATCATTCGCGACCACTGATCGCGTCCCAGCGATCCGTGCCGAGCAAATAGATTTTGTCTTCCGATTTTGGATCTGCGAGTCCGACGAAGATGAATATCGGTCTCGGAACAAACCCAGCACGGAATATTTGGAACCCCGCCCGCAAAGAAACGGACGGCCACTTTTTTCGTTGGGTCAACCTGCCATTCCATGCGCAGAGTTACCGGATTGCGCTTGCCCACCACCGCCGGCACCCACAGCCGAAGCCCCGATCCATCGAAAAAGTTTAGCGCTTGTGCCGGGAATAAACGCGATGCGCGCTTCCGTTTCTTCCGGATCCTGGGTGCTGCAAAGAAATCCGGAATCAGCACGATGATGTAAAAAAGGATCAAGCAACGCCATGCTGAACAGCGCCAGTTTGTTTTTGCGAAAACGCCACCACACCAATTGCCAATTCGATGCAACTGAAACACGGTCTTCGGCTTTCGATACAATTTGGGATGCCAGTGTCTCGTCGACTTGATTTTCCGCCATGGTCAAGCACCTTCCATTCGAATGCGTGGGTCAAGCAACGCAAGCAGAATATCCGAAATCAGAGTTCCAACAATCGTGAGCAAACAATAGATCAACAAGATACTGCCTGCAAGATACATATCTTGCTGAATCAACGCGCGCAACAGCAAGGGTCCGATATTCGGCAGATTCATCACCGTCGCGACGATGAGACTGCCGGAGAATAATTGCGGCAAATACCAGCCAATCGTGCTGACCAGTGGATTCAAGGCGAGCCGCACCGGGTATTTCAGCACCAACTTCCATTCCGACATGCCCTTGGCGCGAGCGGTGACGACGTACGGCTTGTTCAATTCGTCGAGCAGATTCGCGCGCATCACGCGCATCAGACGCGCCGTGCCGGCAATCCCCAGGACAATCCCCGGCACCCAGATATGTTTCAGCAAATCGATAAACCGCTCCAAACTCCATGGCGCTTGTTCAAACGCGGGAGAGAACAAACCGGTGATGCCGATGCCAAAATACGCAAAGGCAATCCACATCAAGATGAGTGCGAGCATAAAATTCGGCGTCGCTACACCGACGTAATTCAGCAACGCAAACGCATAGTCGACGAGCGAGTTTTGATGCGTCGCAGAATAAATTCCAGCCGGGACAGCAACAACCCAAGTAATGACAAAAGCAAAGAGTGCTAGGAGTACGGTCAAGACCAATCGCTCACCGATCAAATCAATATTAGGGCGCAAATATTCTAGGGAATAACCAAAATCTCCTTGGAGTAACCGCTGCACCCAATACAGTATCGAATATACCCAGGTTGATCAAGTCCGAATTGTTTTCTAAGCGCTTCAACTTGCTCTCCGCGAATCGAAGAGCCACCCGTCGCAAGGTTAGAGAGATAACTCGTCAAATAATCGCCGGGTGGCGCATCCACGAGCCAGAAAACGATCATGGAAAAAAGGATGAGCAAAATTGGCAGAATCAGTAGACGTTGGACAATAATTCGCAGCACGGAAACCTCACATTCGTTGTCGGGGCGAGGTGACCTCGCCCCGACAATCGAACAAAAACTTACGGCACGTAGAACCAGGTTTCGGGACGACCATTGCCGGGTGTGCGCAGGGGCCAATCCTTGGTCAGGTTCGGCGGAACATTCTTCATCTTGGAATTGACGACCACGACACCTTGATCAACTGCCGTCAAGCCGACGGTGCCGATTTCAACCATATTGTCCACCCAGAGTTTAAAGATTTGCTGGGCGTCCTTGGCTTGGTCGGCGGGACCAACCGTCTTGGCATGATCGATCAACGCGATCATTTCTTTGATGTACGCTGGCGGTTCGACGCCTTCCTTGCCATTGGTTCGGTACCAGTTGTACCACAGTGGACCGTAAGTCGTATTGCCATAGATGCCACTGCGGACGTCGTACTTGGTTGCGCCGGTGAACGGAAAACCGGCGGTGTCCTGGTTCCAAATTTCAGCTTGGAGGTCGTTCGATTCGCGCAGTGAAAAGTGGAGCGCGCGCTCGCGAATCTGAACTGTTGCCGCGATGCCGACCTTTTGCCAGTCCTTGACGATCAATTGCGCGACGTCGGGCTAGAGGCAAGCACACCGGCGGATGCGAGTTCAAGCGTGACGCGCTTACCGCTGGGATACAGGCGATAGCCCTCGGCATCCTTCTTGTCGATGCCGAGTTTGTCGAGCATTTGATTCGCCAGAGTTTGATTGAACTCGGTGTACTTGAACGCAAACTCGTCGCCGGGATAATACGGATGACCCTTCTTGGCAACCGGTTGGCGGATTTCGCCAGTGCCCAGGAAGAAGGAATCCTGAATCTGTTTGCGGTTGATCGCATACGACATCGCGACGCGGAAATCCTTGTTCGCCATCAACTTGCCGAGGTCCGGGTCCTTGGTATAGGTTTGGTTGAACGTAACATCCGCATCTGCGCCGCCCAGACTCGTCCAGAGGTAGATGTTGTACTTACCGGTCTTTTGCGAAGTCTCTTTGAGCACTGGGAAGTTTGCGAGTTGAATCTGGCGTTCTTGCTGATCCAACTCACCGGCGATTGCCGCAAGGTTCAACGCGTTGGCGTCCGCAAAGAATTTCAATTGAACTTCGTCAAAGTACGGCAGTTGGTTGCCGGCTTTGTCCACGCCGGTAAAGTACGGGTTGCGGACTAGCTTGAAGATTTGATCGCTGATGCGACTACCGGGTGCGGCAACCCACGCCGCCATACCGGGGCGTTCGGGTGTATCGAACGGGCTGATCTTGATCAGGAACAGTTCCGTCCACGTCTTGAACTTGGCATCCGCCACCATCTTGTCGAGATCTTCTTTCTTGGCATAGGAGGTGTGGAATTGTTTCAAGAATTTGCTGGGCAAGAAACACGGAATGTTCTTGTCGCCATACTCGGCGTTGGCAAGTTCCAGCAAGAGCGTGGTGTGCACTTCTTTGTAGGTCCATACGGTGGTTTCAGCGTCAGACTGCTTGATGTCGACCAGCGAGCCGTCTTTGTTCTGAACCCACGGCGGAAGGGTGGGGGAGAGGTCTTTGTTCTGCAAGACATCTTTGTACCAGAACATGATGTCGTCGCTTGTGAACGGATCGCCATTCGACCACTTGCTACCCTTGCGCAGTTTCACTGTCCAGGACTTGAAATCGGTCGAGGGCGTAACACTTTCGGCATACTTCATCACTACCGATGCGCCATCGGGCGAAAAAATGACGAGCGCATCATTGATCACGCGATTCACGCCGTTATAGTCTGATGGACCAAGCGTGCCACGACGCCACACGCCGCCGTAGTTGCCGATTTCAGCGGCTTCGACCACGGCCGGATTTGCAGGCAAGCGTTGATCGACGGGCGGCAGTTTGCCATCCTTGACTAACGCGGCGAGCATCGGCGCTTCTTTGAACTTGGCGGCAGGCACCGCTGTTGGCGCAACCGTGTGGCTTGGGCGCCTCAGTTGGCTTTGGTCGGACGGCAGTTGGTGCAACCGTCGGTTTAGGCGCCTCCGTCGGCTTGGGCGCGGCAGTTGGCGGCGCCGCAGTAGGTCGCGGGGTTGGTGCGGGGGCGCACGCGGCGATAACCGCCAACAGCGCGACCAGACTCACTAACACGAACAAACGTTGCTTGTTCATTCTCTTCTCCTCTTTGGGTTTTTCGAGCTTTCGACAATTCGACGTTCAATTTTTCTTTGCGGTTGACACACCCCCTTTCCGATTAAAATCTACTCGGGCACGATGCGAAACGTGACGGTTCCACCATCAGTGTATTTTTGCGGATCGAGACATTGCACGTACGCCGCGCCATCTTTTCCGGCAATACCCAACTCGCTCGACGTGATGCCGTGACTCAGCGCAACATAGTACGGATTCAACGCTTGCAGTGCGTGCATGCACACCGGCTGATGACTCACCAACTTGAATCCTTCTTCGATGCAAAACGTATCGCCCACGCGATAGACCGGGCATTGACCTTGAATATCGATGACTTGGATTTGCAAACGCAATCGATTATGCTGCGTTCACACCTGCATCTCGACGTGCGGTGCAAGTCTCTGCGCTTGTCCGCGTCCGACTTGCCCGCCAATTCTTCCAACACACCCACGCTATAAATCAACGAACGCGCAAGATGAAACGGATCTTTGACCGGCAACGCAACCGAAGTATTTGCTTTATTCCCCTGCCGATCCAAATTCTGAATCCACTCGCCATACTCTGGCACCGGAAAATGGCTGAACGAATAATCGTGCACGCGCTGAAACCAATCGAGACACCACTGCTCCTTGCAGATCGAGTACGCGAGCAAGAGCGCGTAAAGCGTTTCCGTATGCACCCACCAAATTTTGCCATCGGTCAGCACATTCCATGGCGGCAATCCTTCCGGATCGATGGCGCGCACAATCCCGCCGTACTCCTTGTCCCAGCCCAGTTCCAGATGCCAGCGAATGCAATCGATCGCTTGGCGCACGCGTGCTTCATCTCCATGTCGCTGGAAAATGTGAATCATAAACCACATCGACTCAATGGCGTGACCTGGGACGATGAGCCGACCGCCAGGCGCATCGAATGGCTGATCATCCAGCCGGACAAACTCGTACAAACGCCGCGCACCCGGACGGCGAAACACGTCCATCACTTGATTCGCGTGCGCGAGCGCGGCGTCCTTGATCAACTGATCGTTTAGATAATCACCCAGCTCACCGAACACCGACGCAAAGATCATCGAGATGCCGTGCGCTTTGGCGCCCGCCGGAATCGGCAAAGGGTACGTCTGGTACCGAGCCGGGCACAGCGAGCCGCGGTTGAATATTCGCGTATGCCGCCCGCGCGAGATCGATGGCTTCTTGATTGCCGGTCGCGCGCGCAAATTCGGTGAAACCATAAATCGCAAAACCATCGCAGTAGATACTGGTCGCACCGTCGAACAACGGCTTGCCGGTTTCATCGAGACAGAAATACCATTGCCCCTTGTCGTTACGACCGTACTGTTTGATGAAATTGAAAATGTGCGTAGCAACGTCGATGTATTCTTGTTTCTTTTCAATTTTATTGTAGAGCGCGGAAAATGTCCAAATCGCGCGCAGTTGCGACCAGACATACTTGTCGCCGCTGAGCACCTTGCCCTCATCCGAAATGCACGTGCAAATGCCGCCGTTCCGCCAATCGATGCCGTACTTGAGCCAAAACGGAATCGTCCGGTCGAGGAGTTCGGAGCGATAGAGGGTAAGTAGTTTGTAGAAATCGAGTGTCATTTCGTAAATGTGCCAAAGGAGCCAAACGTGCCAAATCTGTTCAAAAGACCTTTGGCATCTTTGGCTATTTGGGCTTATCTGGCAGGTTTGACTTGATTAAAATCCCAACCGTTCGTTTTGCAAATCTCTCTCACGTGGCTCTCCCACGTGGGTTCCGCGCTGGGCTTGCCGCCGACAAAACAATCGACGCTGAGGTAGCGCAAGGCTTTCGCGCTGGTGCATTCCGCGCGATGCCATGTGGATGGTGGAATCCGCGCCACGTCGCCCGGCTTGAGCTCAAACGCTTGTTGCTCTTGCCCGATGTACAACTTGCCCGCGCCTTCGATGACGTGAAAGATTTGCTCGCAATCGTGATGAATGTGAAGCGGCGCAGATTCGCCGGGTTCCAGCACGGTGATAAACACTTCGGCAGTCGCCGCGTCCGCGCGATCGATCACGAGATCGTTTGCATGAGTTGGGAAACGGTAGCGAATGGTTTGGGTGGTGTCGAAAACGTATCTAGTCATTCAAATTCTCCGATGATTCTTTACGAAAGATGAAGGATGAGGGATGAAAGATGAATCTTTTCTTCATCTTTCACTGCTTTCATCTTTTGATGATATTTCTAATGCGCTGATCAATTCATTGTTGCCTTGACAATGGCATCGAGCGCCCACGCCGGTGTGCCGGGACTCACGCCGCCGCCCGCCGACAGAATCAATCCGCGCCCGTTCGTTTTCTTGATGCACTCGCGCGCCCAATCTTCCACTTGCTCCGGCGTGCCGCGCACCATCAAACTCAAGCGGCGGGATATTTCCCATCAGCGCGATGTTCGGCATCTTTGATTGTGCGAACGCGATGTCAGTCTCGTGGCTAAAGTTGAACACGTCGAAACCAAGCGTGGACAGCGGCGCGAACAAATGCGGACACGGCGTATCGTTGTGCAAAACGCGCACCATCCCCTTGAACTCGGCAAAGATGCGCGCATAGTACGGGCGCACGTAATCCTCAAACATCTTGGGCGAAATCATGCCGATGATGTCGTCGAGCAACATGATGCCTTCCGGCGCTTTCAGCACCGTAAGTTGCGCGCGCAACCAATTGATAATCGTCGTCGTCATCGTGTTTAAGAATTGATGCGATTTCTCCGGGTCTTCCACGAGCGCGGTCATAAACTCGGTGATGCCGAGCACCCAACCGGCCACGGCAAACGGTCCGCGCGCGCAAACCATTTTGATCTTGTGTCCGCGCGGCAATAATTCCTTTTCGGCATTCGCGGTCAGTTGCAACAACAACGGCATTACACCGTGCTCTTGGGGATCCGGCGGCTCGATGTCGTACAACGCGGCAAGTCCGCCGCGCACCGCTTCAATCGACGGCGGGCGGTCGCGATGCCAAACGATGCGCGAACCAAACGCCGACGGCTCCGCCGCCATGCCGTACTCGACCCAAAAGCCGGGAACCCAAGCAATGTCCGGAAATCGGTCGAGCAAATCGAGATTGATTTTGAGCCAGAGGTCTGGCTTGAGAAAATAGTCGAGTGTGTCAACGCCGGCGTAACCGGGCAACCATGGACTATCGACGATCATCGCCACCGGGACGCGATCGGCTTGACCACCGCGCGCGACAGTAATAAATCGTTCCCAGGGCTTCATCGATTGACTCCATTGCTCGCAGGCGCGGTCGATTCGCGGACGATGAGCGGACTTTCCAGCAACGTAAAACTTTCTTCTGGCGGCGGATGCCCTTGCAGCATGCGGTACATCGTTTGCATCGCCAAGCGCCCCATCCGATATTTAGGTTGCGCAATTGTCGTGAGCGGTGGATTCGCGTGCGCCGCCATCGCAATATCGTCGATGCCAATAATCGAAATATCTTCCGGCACGCGGAGATGATGCACGCGAATCGCGTGCAACGCGCCGAGCGCCATCAAATCGTTGTATGTGATCACGGCAGTCGGGCGTCCCACCGGCGCAAGCGCCAAAAGCGCGCTCATCGCTTGGAACCCACCATCGACATTTGGAAAACTGGCGGAGCAGAGCTCGGGGGAGAGTTGCAAACCGGCTTCGGCGAGCGCGCGTTCCACGCCGCGCCGCCGCGCAATCGATTGTTCGGATTGAAATGGACCGGCGAGATACGCGATCCGTTTGTGATTCAAATCGATCAGGTGCCGCGTGGCGTGAATCGTTGCGCTTTCCAAATCGACGCAAATGCACGCAATCCGAGGATGGCGAAGCGAGCGATTGATGACGACGGTTGGCGTGTGCGATTGTTTGAGGACCGCGAGCAAATCATCAGGCGCGAGCCGCGAACCGCAAACGATGATGCCACACATGGGTTGCGTCGAGAACATGCGCAAGAGTTGTTCCTCACGCTTGGGGTCTTCATTGGAATCGAGCAAGACCGGAAAGAAACTGTGCGTGCTGGCATCGTCCTGAACGCCGCGGACCATTTCGGCAAAGTACGGATTGAGGATGTCGGGAATAACAAGCGCGATCGCGTTTTCGAGTGTGCGCGAATTCGGACGCGAAAAAGTCGGCTCGTAACCCAGTTCGGTTACGGTGGAAAGCACACGCGCGCGCACGCTTTCGCGGACAGGCGCGGTGTTATTGATAACGCGGGAAACGGTGGCGGGGGAAACGCCCGCGCGTTGCGCGACATCGAGCAAATTCGGGCGAGGTCTTTTTGCATCCACTTTGATGCTCTTTCTGAAAAGTTCTGAAAATTTGTGATTCTTTTCGTAAAGTAGTATACTTTGTTTCAGAAACGGTGTCAATTTTCTGGGAAATGATGCAACGCCTCCGCTTTGCGATTATCGGCGTCGGTAACATTGCGCCGATTCACGCGACCGCTATCAAAAATATTTCCGCTGCCGAACTCGTCGCCGCCGTCACACGCAACGCCGAACGCGGTCGCGCGTTTGTCGATCAGTACGGCGGGAAATGGTTTGCCGATTATCACGACGTACTTGCGCGGGATGATGTCGATGTCATTGCGATTTGCGCGCCGCACCATTTACATGCGCCGATGACGATTGACGCCGCACGCGCCGGCAAACACGTCCTCGTTGAAAAGCCAATGGCGCTCAGCACCGCCGAATGCGACGCGATGATCATCGCGTGCGAACATGCCGCTGTGACCCTCGGCGTCATCTTTCAAATGCGCTTTGATCCACTCGCGCAAAAACTGAAATCGATGATCGATGCCGGGAAACTGGGACGCCTGATTTGGAACAGCACAACCGCGCTTTGGTATCGCACCGACGAATATTATCAAAGCGGTCCTTGGCGCGGCCAATGGGCAACCGAGGGCGGCGGCGTACTCATCAACCAAGGCATTCACGTCATCGATTTGATGCTGTATCTCACGGGCATGCCCACCAGCATCACCGCGCAAACACGCACGCTGCACCATCAAATTCAAGTCGAAGATGGGGCACTCGCAATTCTCGAATATCCGGAAAATCGCTTGGGCTTGATTCAAGCGACCGTCGCCGCGTATCCAGGTTATCCAGAGCGATTAGAAATCGCCGGGACCAACGGGAGCGTGATTTATCATCGAGGTCAAGCGCGGCTCGAATGGCATTTGAATAATCCGCGCGAGGACGGCGAGGAGCAAGCTGAAATCAGCAGTGGTGCGTCTGCACCGATGAACATCAATGCCGCTGGGCACACGACCCAGTTTCGAGATTTCGCCGCCGCGATTCGTGAGCGTCGCCGTCCATTGGTCGACGGACGCGAGGGACGCAAAAGCATCACGGTGGTCGAAGCCATCTATCGTTCAGCACGCGAAAACCGACAATCGAGAGTCAAATCATTGGGTAACCCCCCCTGAATTTTTCTCAACGAGGAGATGAATGGCCACATTTCCATTTTCAGTTCAACAACTCAAAGAACATTTCCCCGCGCTTGTTCAGACTTCTTTTGTCGTTCAAGACGATGCCGCATTCTGGTTTGAATCAACGCCGAACGAAAATCGCTTGATGATCCTCGCGCGTCCCGATCATCCGGCTCTCGCGCAATTTTCTGGCAACCGGCACGAATTTCGCGCCAGCTATTCGATCAAATATTGTCCGGCAAATCACGCCAACGCGCGCGCGCTTCGTGCCACGCTCGATTGGCTGACGCCGAAACCGATTGGACTCGCCACGTCCGCCGGCACCGGCGACCGCATCGGACTGGCTACGCCGGGGCATGTGCGCGCGTTCAACGCCGTCGGTGGCATCGTGCCGATTTTCGCACAACAATCGATCCGCGAGATGACACGCACGGGACGTTCGCCGGACGACGTAATGACCGATGCAACGTTCGGCACATTTCAAGCCGGCTGGCGCAAATTGCTCGGTGCGGATGCCGATCACTTGAAAACGCCCGCCGATATCGATGCGTGTGTCGCCGCCGGCTTTTCGTTTTATACGATTGATCCCGGCGACCACGTGGATTCTGAAGCAGACACCGCATCGACGGCAGTCTTGCAACAAAAACTTGCCACCCTACCCTGGCAAGATTTGGAGACGACCGCCGCCGATTTTGAACGGCGTTATGCTTCACAATCGATTCAACTTGAATCGCGCGCAGTCGCCATCGATAGCGAAGCGGTTCTGCGCGCGGCGGTCAAGTATGGTAAAGCCATCGCGCACGTGACGATGATGTATCGCCATCTCGCCGCGAAAAATATTCCGTTCGAACTTGAAGTATCGGTCGATGAAACCGAAACGCCGACGACGCACGCAGAACACATCATCGTCGCGAGCGAGTTGAAGCGGCTTGGCGTCAAGTGGGTTTCGCTCGCGCCGCGTTACATCGGTCGGTTTGAAAAGAGCGCGGACTATATCGGCAATGTCGCCGCGTTTGAAAAAGATTTCGCGGTGCACGCGGAAATCGCGCGCAAGCTTGGACCGTACAAACTGAGCCTTCACACTGGCTCGGACAAGTTTAGCATTTACGGCATCACGATGAAGCACACGCACGGGTTGGTGCATTTGAAAACCGCCGGCACAAGTTACTTGGAGGCGTTGCGAACCGTCGCCGCGTTCGACCCGGCATTCTTCCGCGCGATCTATGTTTTTGCGCGCGAACGCTACGAAACCGACCGCCATTCGTACTTGCTTTCCGGCAGTTTGGACAACGCGCCGAAACCGGAATCGCTCAAGGACGCCGACTTGCCAACCTTGCTCAATCAATTCGACGCGCGCGAAATCTTGCACGCGACGTTTGGCTCGGTGCTGACCGCAAAACAATCGGACGGCAAGTTCGTATTCTACGACAAGTTTATGGCAATTCTGCGCGCGCAGCCGGAAGCATACGCCAAGAATTTGGAAGTGCATTTCATCAAACATCTCAAGCCGTTTACAAAATAACGACAAAAGACGGACGACCGAGGACCGATTTCCGTCCTCCGTCTTCCGTCATCGGTCGAATTTGGAGAAATTATCAATGAACCTAAACGAACTTACTCAAATGTACGACTTTACCGGCAAGACCGTCGCCATCACCGGCGGCGCAGGAATTCTCGGCGGCGAAATGGCGTGCGCGCTCGTCGGGTGCAACGCGAACGTCGCAATTCTTGATCGCGATCCAAAACTGGCTGAACGCTTTTTGCATCGCATTCCAACGAGCCGCGGACGCGCCTCCGTCATCTACACCGACGTGTTGAACAAAGACGTGCTCAATCAAACTGCAGAAACGGTGATTAAGGAATTTGGCAAAATCGATTTTTTGATTAATGCCGCCGGCGGCAACAAGCCGCAAGCAACGACCGGCAAGGATTCCTCTTTTTTCGATTTACCCAAAGACGCGTCTGCAATTCGTTTTCGATTTGAATATCGTCGGCACGGTCTTGCCCTCGCAAGTATTTGGCAAACTGATGGCACAGCAAAAAGAAGGTGTTATCCTCAACGTCTCGTCGATGAACGCATTTCGACCGCTGACCCGCATTCCGGCGTACTCGGCGGCGAAAGCCGGCGTGAGTAACTTTACGCAATGGCTCGCCGTGCATATGGCGCAAGAATATTCGCCGAACATTCGCGTCAACGCGATTGCGCCCGGCTTTTTCCTCACCGACCAAAACCGTTTCCTGCTCACCGCCGAAAAAACCGGCGAACTCACCCCGCGCGGCAAAGCGATCATCGACCACACGCCGATGAATCGTTTCGGCGCGCCGGAAGATTTGCTCGGCGCGGTGTTATGGCTTTTGTCGCCGGCATCCGCGTTCGTCTCCGGCGTCATCGTCCCGATTGACGGCGGGTTCTCGGCATTTAGCGGAGTCTAGAACCGACGGAGGACAGAAGACCGATGACGGGTATAAATGGTTTCGGCCGTCGGTCCTCCGTCCTCAGTCTTCGGTCAAAGGGGTTAATGTGATTAGCAAAGGTTCAATTACCACAACGATAACAGAACTCGACGCGCGGCAACTCATCGCGCAGGCATTTGATCGCATTGCCATCGACGGCAAGCGCGTGCTCGTCATCATTCCCGACAGCACCCGCACCGCGCCGATTCCGATGATGTTCAAACTTTTGTACGAACAAATCGGCAAGCGCGTGTCGCAACTCGATTTTCTCATCGCGCTCGGCACGCATCAGCCGATGTCGGACGAAGCGATCTCGCGGCTCGTCGGCGTGTCGGCGCTTGATCGCGCGCAAAAATATCCCAGCGTGCGCGTGTTCAATCACGCGTGGGACAAACCGGACGCGCTGATTACCATCGGCACGATTTCCAAACAAGAACTCGGTCAACTCACCGGCGGCTTGCTCGCGCAAGACGTGCCGGTGCGGATAAACAAGCTCGTCTTCGATTACGATCACATTGTCATCTGCGGTCCCGTGTTCCCGCATGAAGTCGTCGGCTTTTCCGGCGGCGCAAAATACTTGTTCCCGGGAATCGCCGGCGCAGAGATCATCGATTTCACGCACTGGCTCGCCGCGCTGACGACGAATCGCCAAACGATTGGCGTCAAAGAAACGGCGGTGCGTCGTGTGATTCATCGCGCGGCGGAATTCGCGAACAAACCGATCACCTGCATGTCGATGGTGATGCAAGGACAAGCATTTCACGGACTGTTCATCGATTCGTACATCGAGTCGTGGAGCGCGGCGGCGGATTTGTCCGCGCAGTTGAACATCGTCTGGGTCGACAAGCCGTTCAAGCGCGTATTGTCGATGCCCGCGCCGATGTACGACGAATTGTGGACGGCGGGCAAAGCGATGTACAAAACGGAGCCAGCGATTGCGGACGGCGGTGAAGTGATCATCTACGCGCCGAACCTCAAAGAAGTTTCCCTAACACACGGCAAGTTGATCGAGCAAGTGGGTTATCACGTGCTGGAATATTTCACCAAACAATCCGAACGGTTCAAAGATGTACCTGGGACAATCAAAGCGCACAGCACGCACGTCAAAGGCACCGGCGCGTACGACCTGAAAACCGGCATCGAGCTTCCACGCATTCAGGTTACGCTGGCGACGAGCATTCCCGAAGCCGTTTGCAAGCGCATCAACCAAGGTTTCGCCGATTATCGCACGATCAATCCGCAAGAGTGGGAAGGACGCGAGAGCGAAGGAATTTTGGTGGTGCATCATGCGGGGGAAATGCTGTACCGAGTAAAAGGATGAAAGCGGAAGGATGAGGGATGAAAAATTCATCTTTCATCCTTTATCCTTCATCTTCTGCAAAATAACTTCGAGGGAAAAATGGCAACATCACATTACCTACTGATCGTTACTTCAACCCCGAACCGCGCCAGAAAGAGATGGCATTGCAATTGTACGCCGGCGTAAAAGATTTGCCGCTCATCTGCCCGCACGGTCATGTTGATCCGCGCATGTTTGCCGATCCCAATTATTCTTTCGGTTCGCCCGCCGATTTGTTCATCATTCCGGATCATTACGTCTTTCGGATGTTGTACTCGCAGGGGATTCCGCTGGAACAACTGGGCATCCCGCGCGCAGATGGCGGCGCCGTTGAAACCGATCACCGCAAAATCTGGCAACTCTTTGCCGAAAACTATTATCTCTTTCGCGGCACGCCGACCGGCGTCTGGCTTGATTACGAATTATCGGTCGTGTTCGGCGTCAAGCAAAAATTGACCGGCGCAACCGCGCAGTCGATCTACGACCACATCGCGGAAAAATTATCGACGCCGGAATTCCGTCCGCGCAAGTTGTTTGAAAATTTCAACATAAAGTCCTGACGACGACTGATGCCGCGACCGACCCGCTCGATTACCACAAAGCGATTCGCGCGTCCGGTTGGCAAGGCAAAATTTTTCCGACGTTTCGACCGGACGGTGTCGTGAATCTTGATGCGCCGGGCTGGCGCAAGAACATCGATGCGTTGAGCGCAATCACCGGCATCACCATCTCCAATTACCAATCTCTAATTTCTGCGCTTGAGAATCGCCGCGCGTATTTCAAGCAACTCGGCGCAACGGCGACCGACCACGCCGCGCTTGTTCCGCACACGGAAGAATTATCGAACGTGGAAGCGGATGCGATTTTCCAACGCGCGTTGCGCGGGCAATCGGATGCGAACGACGCGGCGCGTTTCACCGCGCACATGTTGATGGAAATGGCGCGGATGAGCGTCGACGATGGCTTGGTGATGCAATTGCACCCTGGATCGTTCCGCAACCACAACAATTTCATTTTCGCGCGCTTTGGCTTGGACAAGGGCTGCGACATTCCAACCGCAACCGAATACACGCGCAATCTCAAACCACTTTTGAACAAGTACGGCAATAATCCAAAGTTCAGTTTGATCTTGTTCACGCTCGACGAGACAACCTTCGGACGCGAACTTGCGCCGCTTGCCGGACATTACCCCGCGGTTAAGCTGGGTCCGCCCTGGTGGTTCTTTGATAGTCTCAACGGCATGGAACACTTTTTCGATCAGGTAATGGAGACGGCTGGCATTTACAATACCGTCGGCTTTAACGACGACACGCGCGCGTTCGCATCGATCCCGGCACGTCACGATGTCTGGCGGCGCGCGAGTGTGAACTGGCTTGCGGGCTTGGTCGTGCGCGGGATCATCGATCTGAACGATGCAGAAGAAATGGCACGCTCACTCGCATACGACTTGGCGAAGAAGGCTTACAAATTATGAATTTTGTTTACCTCTCGCCGCACTTTCCGCCAAACTATTATTTGTTTTGCGTGCATCTCCGACGACTGGGCGTGAATGTGCTCGGCGTGGCGGACGAAGCGCCGGAGTTGTTGCATCCCGAATTGCAGACCGCGCTGACCGAGTACTATCGCGTCGCGGACATGCACCACTACGACGAACTTGTACGTGCGCTCGGTTATTTCACGCATCGCTACGGCAAGCTGGACCGACTCGATTCGCACAACGAGTACTGGCTGGAAACCGAAGCGCGGTTACGCACCGATTTCAACATCGATGGCTTTCATGTATCCGACTTGGCGCGCATCAAACGCAAATCAGAAATGAAAAAGCTGTTTGAAAAAGCCGGCATCGCGGCGGCGCGCGGACAACTTGTGCGTGCGCCGGAACAAGTGCGCGCGTTTGTTGCCGAGGTCGGCTATCCGTTGGTCGCCAAGCCGGACATTGGCGTTGGCGCGAACAAGACATACAAGATCAACCATGTGCAAGAACTCGAGGCATTCCTGGCGATCAAGCCGCTCGCCGATTACATTCTGGAAGAATATATTGCCGGCACGATTCAGACCTTCGATGGCTTAACCGATCAGCAAGGCAACATCGTTTTCTACACCTCGCATCAGTACAGTCGCGGCATCATGGAAACAGTGAACGAAGACAGCGATGTCTATTATTTTTCCCAGCGCGAAATCCCGCACGATCTGGCGCACGCCGGGCAAATCATTGTCAAGACCTTTGGCGTGCGAGAACGCTTTTTCCATTTCGAATTCTTTCGCACGCCGGACAATCGACTCGTTGCGCTTGAAGTCAATATGCGTCCACCCGGCGGCTTGACGACTGACATGTTTAATTTTGCGAACGAAATCGACGTGTACCGCGAGTGGGCGAACATCGTTGTGAACAATCGATTTGAAGCCAAGTATGCGTGGGCGTTTCACTGCGCGTATGTCGGGCGGAAATTCAACAAGTCGTACGCGCGCTCGTCAGACCAGGTGTTGGCCGAGTTCGGCGAATTCATCGTGCATCACCAACCGATTAGCGGCGTGTTTGCGCCGGCGTTGGGCGATTACGGGTACTTGATTCGCTCGCCGAAACTCGACGAGATCATTCGCGTCGCGCAGGCAATTCAAGAAAAAGTGTAATCAAGTTAGCCATAGAGGGCACAGAGAACATAGAGATGAAAAGTAATTTCCTCAGTGACCTCAGTGTTCTCTGTGGCAAAAAATTGCAATGAACATTGAATATCACAAATGGACTAGCCCTGCGTTAGGGCAAGAGATGGAATTAAAAGTGTACGGTCACGCTGGCAAACCGGTGCTGGTTTTTCCGGCGCAGGGCGGACGCTTTTTCGAGTTCGAGGATTTTGGGATGGTCGCGGCGTGCCGCGATTTTGTCGAACGCGGCGACGTGACATTTTACACGGTCGATAGCATCGACAACCAATCGTGGGCAAATACGAATATACCGCCGGCGGAGCGCGCGCGGCGACATGAGGATTACGATCGATACATCGTGCAAGAAGTGGTGCCGTTTATGCGTGGACGCTCAACGCCTCAAAAGTTTTGGACGACTGGTTGCAGCATGGGAGGCTATCACAGCGCGAATTTCTTTTTTCGGCATCCGGATTTATTCGATGGCGTGATTTCGTTGAGCGGCTTGTTCCAATTGCGTTTATTCGTCGGCGATTATGTGGACGACGCGGTGTATTTCAACTCCCCGCT
Source organism: uncultured Chloroflexia bacterium (assembly GCA_963718225.1). GTDB lineage: Bacteria > Chloroflexota > Anaerolineae > UBA4142 > UBA4142 > DAOTXS01. Next base: position 290,509 of record CAVQYN010000019.1, on the reverse strand, counting down.
TCTCTACCTGCCGAATCTCACCGACGCGTGGTATTTGGATCAATATCGACAGAGTCGCATTGTTGTGTGCGCCGGGCAAGGCGCGTGGGAAGAGGCGGCGCTGGAAGACATGCGCCAACTGGAAGTGATTCTGAACGCAAAACAAATCCCGGCGTGGATCGATCGCTGGGGCTCTGACGTGAATCACGATTGGCCCTGGTGGCGCAAGCAGTTGCCGTATTTTTTAAATCGTTTGGTGAGTCAATAACCCTTTGAAAAGGTATGAACAAATGCTGCAAAAAGCCTCCGCCATCACGTGCAGTAAAATAGCATTCACAATGTAATCTCAAGGGAACACATTGTTCCCCCATTACATTGACCACACGACTGGTGACTGGCAGCCGAGTCCCCATATTCGGAGTGAATACCGTCGCCGCATGCATCATCTGAGGAATAACAAAGGTCACGCTATAAACGAGCGTGACCTTTTTGAATACGGAACATGGATTGTATAGAATCTTCTGATCGCGAGTTCGACGGGCGTCGATTGCTCGCTGGTAAAATTCCGATTGTGCTCGCCGCACTATCAAAATCACATCAACCTACACAGGGTTTCTACATCCCTGTCCACTAGCTCATAGAATATAACACAACTTTGAAACGGTGGCAGATTACAATTGCACATTGAGACTTGAGTCAAATTCGAATTTTCCGATTTCAGTGAGCTTCCAAGAACTATTGTGAGATCAATACGTTCTTACCTTTGCAACTTCGGTTGGTTCTCATCGACTTTACAACTAGTAAGCAGGGATGGACTGAGCAAAGTATTCCCGTTCGATCAAAACGTTGACTTGGGAATTATAAGTTCTATACTTGTAAGCGCAGTTTAGTAGGTGAGGAATGCCTTCGAGCGCACGAAGCGTTCGAAGGCATTTCTGTTTACTTCAGTACGGAATCGGTTTGGGCGATCCGCTGCATTCCTGGGACGGACCGCCACGGGGACCATCTTGGAACTACAACGAATAGGTTGCGGCAGAGCATTGAAAACTCGAACAGGGTGCGTCTCGGGAAGTTATATCTCGGCTGCTATCGTCCGGAAACGTTTTACCATAAGGAGGTAATGAAATGAAGAGATGGCGATTTATATGACTCTGTTGGCAGCACGCCCTGAATTACTGCCCATCACAAAATCGCCCGCATCGATTCGAACGAGGCGGTGATCGAGTGCCTCTGCCAGTTTCTGTGGATTGGATGCAGCCAGTTGCCGCAGCTCCTCGATTTCGCGTGCCTCCGATGCCGATTGCAGTTGCTCACTTTTCGAACACGAAAGATTGTTCAGGCCAGCCGTCACCGTGATCACAATCAGAATAAAGGCGAATAGCCTTTTGGACACTTGGCACATTTTTGACTTACCTCTGATACTCAATCCCCCAAGCGCGTTCGATTTCCGCAACTTGTTTTTTTGAATCGCTCGGGTTGGTGGTATTCAAGCGCATACGGCGCATCGAACAGTGGATCGGCTTGGATCCGCATCTTGATTCGATGCACCAGTTGCGGATCGATCTCGCCAGAATAATGAGCGAGCACCTCTCCAAAGAAATCTTCTCCCAGGTCGCTGAAGAGGTATCGAAAATCTCGGGCCGCGTCGAGAATGGTCAGATCGCCGAAATCAATCACGCCGCTGAGTTGCTGACGCGCCTCATCGAAGAAAAGATGATCGGCGGGATACACGTCGCCGTGGATCACGACAGGTCGCCACTGGAGCGCAAGGAATTGATCCAGGAAGCGCAGCGCATTCTCACGCGCCACGGTGGAAAGCAGCGGGGCGACATTTTCGAGGAAACTCTGGTAGGCTTTGCGATGCCATCTATTCCACCCCTCACTCAAGCCCAGTCGGCGCGCCTCTGCGAGGGGGAACGTATGTAAGACCGATAAGAACCCACCGATCTGTTTAGCAATCGTGCGCTGGGTCTCTCGTCGTAATGTTCTGAAGCACTGGGGCGTGAGGAGCACTCCCTCGATTTTGCGGTAACCGATGAAATCATCCCCCACGTATTCGGGTTGCGGAATCGGCACAGGCGAGATGCGTGCCAAGCGCGGCAAGAATTCTTTTTCTTGTTGGAGCGCTTGGCGAGCCGACACGTTGCGGGGAAAGCGAAACATCCACGCGTGATTGATTTCGATAACGCCAAAGTCTTCGCCTTGATTGTGAACGCAGACGGTTTTAATCTCTTGGGAAAAGACTTGCTTGATTTGATCGAGTTTGACTGGGTCTATCATCGCCTTCTCACCTGCGATGGGCTAATCACGGACCAATTCCCAACGCCCGCCGCGCAGGTTCCTCAATCGTCGGGTCGCCGCTGGTCAACTCCAAAACCTTCTGAAACGCCTCCCGCATTTTCTCCCGGTCACCCATTCCCTGATAGATCGTCCCTAGTCGAAAATATGCGGTGGGAAAAGTTTCGCTCGCAGAAGAATTGACGAAGGGTTGGCATTACCTTATGTTTTCTTCTCTTCATACAACCCAAACGTATTGCCGCTGGGGTCTTGAAAGAACGCTCCGTGCCCCGCACCAATTGGGATTTTGGGACTGACCACTTTGCCTCCCAAGTCGATCACCTTTTTCAGCGTGGTCTCAATGTCCTCGACCAAAACATAGACCACTACGCCCAGCGGTTCACCCTGGGGACGCAACCAGATGCCGCCGCGACGAAGATTCTCGATCCTGGGTTCATTCCCAGTATCAAACAGCCAGACGGCTAACCCATCCGCCGTTTCCTTTGCGGTGATCGTCCACCCAAAGAGCTGTTCGTAGAAATGCGCCGTCGATTCTATATCGTGCGTTCGGATCTCGATCCAATCAAAGGTGTTTGCCATCGCCGTACCTCCCGAACCTCTAGTCACCTGTCCCCACCAGATGCTCCATCATTCTATGCAACTCGCTTTCCAAATCAGCGTCCCAATGGAAATGGGCAGCATCCGCTCAATCGTTGCCTTTCAGTTGGTGCGCCCAATCCATCGGCATTGGAATTTGATCGCGCCACTCGGTGCCTTGGGCGAACAAAAGGTAAATGTCCCTTGCGTGTTTGCGTCGGCGGAAACCATGAGCACGCTGGACGGCAAGAGACGCCACACGCGCACCTCATTTCCCGAGTCGCTCGTCGCGGCAAGCCAATTACCATCCGGCGAAAATGCCAACTCGTTTACACTCGCCCAGTTTTGATTGAAGGTGAACCGATTGAGCAACGACAGGTCCTCAACCCGCCAGAGCCAGATTGTTCCGTCGCCCAAGCCGGTGGCGAGCAATTTCCTATCGGATGAGAACGCCGCGCTCAACACATCATAGCCATGCGGAAGCGGAATCATGATCGTCCGCACGAGACTGCCATCCGCCATATTCCACACGCGCATGGACGTATCTCCCTCCACTGCAATCAACGACTTGCTATCCGCAGAGAACGCCAGACTTCCATTCTTGAGGACACCGCCTTCAAGAGTCGGCAATCGTCGTCCTCCTTCATAGGTGTAGAGGGCTGTTCCATCAGCAATGCGCCAGACGCGATTCGGTCCATCCGCCGCGATGAGTTGCCCATCCGGCGAAAAAGCAATCCGCGTCACGCCGGAAGGATTTCCCGTCAACGTACGCAACGGCGCGCCATCGGAAACGCGCCACAACCGCACACTGGGATCCTTGTAACTTGCACCAGTCGCAAATGTCTGTCCATCAGCAGATACCGCGACGCTCGTGATCCAACTCGTGTGACCCTGCAATTTTCGCAACAACGCGCCGTCTTGGGTATTCCAGATTTGGACTGTTGTGTCAGAGCTTCCTTCAGTGCAAGCCAGGGTTTGACCATCGGGGGATAACGCGATGACTTGCACTACTCCTCTGCCGCTTTTCTGAGCGACGGTTCGGATTTGCGACCAATCCGCCGTCCGCCATAGATGCACCGCATCGTATCCAACCATCGCCAACGTTTGACTGTCCGACGAGAATGCCATGCCAAAACTATTGTTCGTCGAATTCTGCGGATGCGCCGCCAGTAGTTTGAACGCTGTTATCGGCATCGGCAGAGGCGTTGGGTTTGCCAATGCGCGCGGCGCAGGCGTTGGCACTGAGGCAACATCGCCACGATAATAGTTGCCGACGCGCACCCATTGCCAATTGCCATCCGGCGTGCGAACGAGGATGCCGAGATGCCCCATCGCCGCGACGATATTGCCGGTCGGACGATGCACCATCGCGTCGAAGGGTCCTGGGTTCGCTTCAACCTTGACCGGCGTCCCAGTTTGCGGTTTGGCTTGCCACGACTCGTCTGCCAGATCGATTTCGCGCTTCCACGTCTTGCCGCCATCTTCAGAACGCTCGATGCCAACTTGCCGTGTGATGCGGTACTGCACTTGTCCTTCGACGGTTGCAAAGAGTTGCCACGGCTGGTCTCGACCCAGGCAGTACGATCCATTCGGCAGACCTGACCTAAACGCTTCGCGCCAAGTGATGCCGCCATCCTCGCTGAGATAATTGTGCAAGTCGGGCGCGTTGGCAAAGATCATTCCTTCTTGCTCGATCAAACAAGTAATGCCATGATCGACCGGCGGTGGTCGCGGAGCGACACCGTCGCCCCCAGGTGGCGGAGGTATGGGCACAGAAGTTGAAGAGACATTGTTTCCGCTCTGCCCCGGCATTCTCAACAGGAGAATACCGCCGCCAACGAGCGCGGCGAGCAGACACACGGCAAAACATCCCAGCACGCCAACGATAATCCACGGCGCACGATTGGATTTTGATTTTTGGGTTGTCATTGCTTCCTCCTTCATAATTCATTGCATCAAGATTAGTTTTACGGCGGCACGCCCCACAATTTCATCCCGCCAGAAGCACCTGTTGCGAGCCACCGACCATCCGGTGAAAACGCTAGCGGGCAACCAGTTTTGGAACCTAGGTCGCGGGTTTGCCCAATCACAATCTTGGCGCCGGAGGGACGACTAAAACTGATACCCGGCAGTGGCATTGGCACATAAGCACCTGTTACGCCACCCGACAAATATGCCACGCACAATGCCCCGGTGCAGGAACACCAAGGTCATAAGTGCGAGTGCCGGTAGTGATATCCCATAATCCCTTCGATGTGAGCAATGTCTTCCCGTCAGCGAGAAACATCACCACTTGACTCTCGTCAGGAAGTGTGCGAATCAACTCTCCCGTCGTCACATTCCAGAGTGAGACACGGCTGTGCGCAAGGGCAAGGATGTTTCCATCGGGCGAAAATGCCACTTGGGAGTAAGGGCTTGGTGTGCCAGGGTCAGAAAAAGATACGCACTGTTTTCCCACTTGCGATTTCCGACAAGATTGCCTTCCCTCCCATCATTCCTCCAGCCAACTTCTTTCCATCGGGCGAGAAAGCCACGTTCATTCCTCCAGATAGCACCCACCCATTGGGCAAGGTCACTACCTCCGGGAAAGCGCGAATCTGGCGACCTGTCGCCACGTCATACAACAACGCCACGTTTGTGCCCACTGCCAGCATCCTGGAATCAGGAGAAAAAGCCAGGCCGCTCACTTCAGACTGGATAGTAATCGTCTGTAATTCCTTTCCGGTCGCGGGTTCCCACAATTTGATCATGCCGCCATTTCCTGATACGCCGAGCAGGCGGCTGTCGAGTGACCACGCGAGTTTGACTCCACCCTGCGGCAATTGCCTGATCTCTCTTACTTGGTCGCCATTCTGGGCTGAGATGGCATCGACAGGCGGCGGATAAGGTCTCAGTTGAAGCAAAATATCTTCGAAGGGGAACAGAATCGCCAAACACACTAAAAATAGAACCACACACACGACGATACTGATAATGAGACACGATTTGCGATTGGGTTTCGATTTCATCGTTTCCTCCAGTCAAACTGGTTTGGCACTATGGTGGAACGCCCCACAATCGAACCGTTCCTCTGCCATCACCGGATGCAATCAGACGACCGTCAGGCGAGAATGCGAGGGCAACTATGTCGCGCATTGGATCTCCCAAGACACTTTGCTCTCCCAGGACACGTAAAGCGCGCCCGGTGTTCACATCCCAGATTCTGACAAGACTAAAACCACCAACATCAGGCAAGGTATTCACTTCGCCCGAAATTAAAAGACTGCCATCGGGTGAAAAAACCACACGCGATGCCTGATCGTTGTGCCCGGGCATCGCGCGCAACTCTTGTCCCGTTGTAGCGTCGAGCAGTTTCACTTGTTTTCCCGCCCCAACCGCGATGAGTCGATTGTCGGGAGAGAGCGCCACGTCTGTCGCAGACCCAGCCCAAGAGAGACGGCGACAATCGCTGACCTCCGGCAAGACGCACAGATTAATTGCTTTTTCCTCCGCCAGAGCCACAAAGCGTCCATCGCTCGAAAAAGCCGCACCCATCACCTCGTTCCGCTCAACGAGCAAACGCAATTCCCGCTGAGCGGATACTTGCCAAAGCCGGAATCCATAGGATGTGGTGCTATTCGTCAATTCACCATTCGCAAGTACAAGACGACCATCGGGAGAAAAAGCAACTTGTCTCACCCGGAAAGGATTTTGAATCGATTCCAGCTCTCGCCCGCTGGAAAAGTCCCACAGCTTTAATTGCATATCGAATCCACCCGATACAAGGGTCTGTTGGTCGGGAGAGATGGCGACACTCAACTGATCGTTCAAGGATTGCAGACTCTGGACTTGGCGCCCGGTGGTAATGTCCCAAACTTTCAACAACCCATACTGGTTTTTATATGCCTGTCCGCCAATCGCCAAGAGCTTGCTATCGGACGACCAAGCGATGGAGAGTATTCCCTGATGCTCCACGCCTGGATAAACTCGGTACAGCTCTTTGACTTGATCAATGTTCTTTGCGGAAATAGCAACTGTCGGCGGCGATGCCAATCCTGCCGCAAGCCGGGTTGCCGTCGCCTTGGCATCAGACTGCGAGGAATTGATCGCGAGGAATATGATCGAGCCAATGCACAGAACGACGATGCCCGCCAACGCCAAGCAACCAAACACGTATATGCCGGCGATAATCCACGGCGCACGATTTGGTTTTTGTTTTGTGTTCACGATGTTCCTCCAAAACAAAAACCGGCCACTGATTTCTCAGCGACCGGTTTCACCCCACGTGACGACCTGGCATCCGCTAATCGTTCGATACTGTGATAATAGAATAAACGGGTTCAGCCGATTTGTCAATCGTTTTCGACGCTGTGTCTGTTTATCACACGATTTGCTTTTGCTTGACCCCAACGGGTGCGAGCGTCGCGCGCCTGCGTCCGTTGACCACCTTGAGCAATTCGAACCAGGCGATGCTCACGATGCCGGCGGCGAAACAGAGTGCCACGTCAATGGCATCAAGCGCGGCGAATTGGAACATGTCCCGCAAGAAGGGCACGGTGAGCACCAGTGTCATAAAGACGGTTGCGCCGCCGAGCACCCACCACAATGCGGTGTTTGGCGAGCTCAGAGTTTCCGCAATCGTGCGCGTCCACGAACGATTCGTCAAAATCAATCCCAGGTTCGCCACGATCAACGTTGTGAAACTGAGCGCGCGCGCTTCGTTTTCGCTTACGCCGCGATACAACGCAATCGAAAACACCGCGAACACAATGGCCAGCACGCTTGCGCCTTGCAGTAAACTCATCGCCAGCGTTCGGCGTCCAAACAACGGTTCGTTGGGATTACGCGGCGGACGATTCATCACGTTCGCTTCTTCTGACTCGGCTTCAAATATCGTCGAGCAGGCGGGGTCGATGATGAGTTCGAGAAAGACAATGTGCACCGGCATCAGCGCGAGCGGCATTTTGAACATCACCGGCAAGAGCGACATGCCAGCAATCGGGACGTGAATTGCAAAGATGTATGCAATCGCTTTTTTGATATTGTCGAAAATGCGGCGACCCAGACGCACAGCTTGTTCGATAGACGAGAAATCGTCGTCGAGCAGAACGAGCGCGGCGGATTCGCGCGCCACGTCGGTGCCGCGTCCACCCATCGCAATCCCAATATGCGCCGATTTCAACGCGGGTGCATCGTTCACACCGTCGCCCGTCATCGCGACGATTTCGCCGTTGTCCTTGAGTGCGTTCACGATACGCAGTTTTTGTTCTGGCACGACGCGCGCAAAAATGTTCGCGTGCGCGATGCGCCGCCGCAGTTCCACATCGTCCATCGCATCAAGGTCAGGGCCGGTGATGAATTGGTCGTTCGGCGTCAAACCGATTTGCCGCGCGATGTTTTGCGCGGTGCCGGGATAGTCGCCCGTAATCATCACGACGCGAATCCCGGCGTTGTAACATTCCTTGATCGCATTCGGCACCGTCGGGCGCACGGGGTCGGCGAGACCGACCAGACCCAGAAATTCGAAATCGAAATCGTGTTGCGCGTTTGGCAAATCGGTTTGCGCGAAACGCGCGTGCGCGACGCCCAGGACGCGCAAGCCCTCGTCCGCCAGCGTGTTGATGCGCGCGGATAGTATTTTCTTTTCCGCGTCACCCAGATGGCACAAATCGGCAATCGCTTCGGGCGCGCCTTTCGCGGCGATGATGTATTCCGCACCATCCGGCGATTTCCATACGTGCGACAACGCAAGCAATTTTTTCGACAGCGGATATTCGTGCACCAGCGACCAATCGCTATGCAAGTGCTCGGTCTGCGCAAGTTGCGTTTCACCCAGTTGATGGATTGCTTTTTCCATCGGATCGAATGGGTCTTCCTGGCTTGCTAAAATACTAAACTCGACCAACGCGTGAAACGATTCGGGTAGTTGGCGTTCGGCATTGCTCACGTCGAAGAATTTACCCTCGGCAAAGATTTTACTGACTGCCATACGGTTAAGCGTGAGCGTCCCCGTTTTATCGACGCACAACACCGTCGCCGAACCCAGTGTTTCGATAGCAGGCACGCGGCGGGTCAGCACGTTTTTCTGCGAGATGCGCCACGCGCCGAGCGCGAGAAAGATCGTCATTACGACGGGTAATTCTTCGGGCAAGGTTGCCATGGCGAGCGTGATGCCAGCAAGAAAGCCTTGCAACCAATTGCCGCGCGTGATGCCGTACAGCACGATGACGATGATACACAATGACGCACCGACCATCGCCAGGTTGCGGACGAGCCGTCCGGTTTCGCGTTGCAAGAGCGTGTCTTCTTCCTCGACAGTTTGCAGTGCCTTGCCGATTTTGCCGATCTCGGTGTGCATGCCGGTCGCTTGCGCTTGCGCGATGCCGTGTCCTTGCACGATGAGCGTGCTCGAATAAATGAATGGCAAATCATCGCCGCCTGGTTTGCCCATTGGCGTGATTTCTTCGGCGGCGATTTTGCGGACGGGGACGGATTCGCCGGTAAGGAGAGATTCATCGGCGGATAAATTCACGGCAGACACTACCACGGCATCGGCAGGGACGCGATCGCCTTCCTTGATGATAAGCATATCGCCGCGCACGACTTCGCGCCCAGGGATGCGCTTTTCGACACCGTCGCGAATAACAAGCGCGCGTGGACTGGACAAGTCGCGCAACGCTTCGAGCGCGCGTTCGGTCTTGCGTTCTTGATACAACGTAATGCCCATAATCACGAACACAAAGCTAAGCAAAAGTATCGCTTCTTGCACATCGCCCAGCAACAAATAAATCAATCCGCACGCGACGAGCAAAAGAAACATCGGCTCGCGCACGACTTCCCAGGCAATCGCCAAGATACTGCGCCGTTTTGCCGATGGTAGTTCGTTGGGACCATCGAGCCGCAATTGTTCTGCGGCTTGTTGCTCGGTCAACCCTTGGATGTGCTTGATGTCGAGTTCGTTACCCAAAGATTCCCCCCATATGTGTTCTTTCCATTTAAGGACCCCAAACTTCAAGCCATGCTCCGAATAATAGCAAGGCCAAGATTATTAAAATGAATAAAACAATTCCTTTTCTATTTTCTCTAAGCACGAGTCGTAATCAAGTCTTGCGTGTTGTTTGATTTGCTTTGGCGTCAGGCAACTCCGAAGGCAGAACCGTTTTGATGGGGCACTTGCCTTTGGACGGCGGGAAGAGCAGATGCAGTGCAAGCGATGCCAACGCGATAAGCACCACTGCACAAATCAAAAGCGCGGGAACACCGAATTCAGCCAAGCCATTCTGTATTTCCATTTTGACCTCATTGCATTGAGTCCGCAGGGCCACAAGTATCAGAGCACATACACCAAAATAATCCCCACCGTCATCAGAACGATTAGCCCAATCCAAAAGATTGGACGATACCAGATCGAGTTCTGCGATTCTTTAACTTGCGTCGGATAGAGTATCCCCCAGAGCGAGTAGATGAAAATGTAGAGAATCACATCGCGTGAGAGAATCTCCGCGGGCACGCGCAAAATATCTTTGAGTGTGACGACCAGCCCAAGCAGACAAGCTGCCGCCGTGATGGCTATCTTGGTTGGGTTCGCTAATTGAATCTTCATAACCTGCGCTCCTTCGATTGGCAACAAAAATATAGCCCGTCGGTGCGACGGGCGTGTAACAATTGTATGAAGATTTGATGAAGAAAAATTCTCACGGTGCGCTGGGCATTTCGATAATGAAAATGCTGCCTTGATTGAGACCTTGACTAGTCACCGAAATTTGTCCGCCGTGCGCCTCGACGAGATGCTTGGCAATCGTCAAGCCGATGCCACTGCCGCCGCCCGCGCGCGAACGCGACTTGTCCACACGATAAAAACGTTCAAAGATATGCGCGAGATTTTCGGTGGAGATGCCAATGCCCGTGTCTTGAATCGCAACGCACAACTTGGCTTGGTCGCGCCACGCGCGCACGGTCACTGTTCCGCCCGCTGGCGTATATTGCAACGCATTGCCCAGCAAATTGAGCAAAACCTGGGTCAGGCGATTGGCGTCGGCGGTGACGCGCGGCAAGTTCGGCGCAACATTAAAGCGCAAGGCGACGCCTTTATCTTCAAACTGCAACCGCAAGCGGTCGGCGACAATACCAATGAGTTCTGCCATATCGACAGGTTTCTTTTCCAACCGGATCTGCCCTGCTTCCGCGCGCGACAACTCCTCCAAATCGCGCACCAAACGTTGCATTCGATTGACTTCGTTTTGCAGTCCCAGGATGGCTTCGGGTTCATTTGGAATCACGCCATCGACCAGACCTTCCAATGTGCTTTTGATACTGGCCAGCGGCGTCCGCAATTCGTGCGCCACATCGGCAATCAAATCCAAGCGACGATGTTCGGTGCGGTCAAGCGCGTCCGCCATTTGATTGAACGATTCCGCCAGTGCGCCGAGTTCGTCCTGGCTCGGCGGCTCGATCCGGCTGTGATAATCGCCTGCCGAAATGCGCTGACTTGCGCGGATCATTGTGTGAATCGGTTGCAGAATGCGGCGCGTGGTAAAGATGCTGGCGGCGATGGCGGCGACAAGTCCGATGAGTGTTGCCAAGACCAAGTGCTCGTCAAACGTTACGGAAAAGGGCAAAGGTAATTCAGCGACGGTATCGAGCGCGATGATGCCGATGATGAGGATGAGCACATAGGATAGAAACAATTTCCATGCCAGGTGGCGTTGAATCGCGCGAATCCATTTCATCGCAGCTCATCCTCAAAGCGATAGCCCGCGCCGCGCGCCGTGACGATGAGTGTCGGGTTCGCTGGGTCATCTTCGATTTTTTTGCGGACGCGCCCGATATGCACATCGGCGACGCGCTCATCGCCATAGTAATCGTTACCCCATACCTGCTCGATGAGTTGCTCGCGGCTCAGCACGCGCCCGCGATGACGCGCGAGTGTGTGCAATATATCAAATTCAATCGGCGTCAGGTCGATAAGTTGATTGTCTTTCCACGCTTGACGCGAGCCAGGGTCAACACGCAAGCGGCGAAAGGTGAGCGATGAGTTGGTATTTATCGTATCGCGCCCGCGCCGCAAAATCGCCTTGATGCGCGCGACGAGTTCGCGCGGGCTAAACGGCTTGGTGAGATAATCATCCGCGCCAACGCTCAAGCCGATAAGCTTGTCGGTTTCTTCGGCGCGCGCGGTGAGCATCAACACATACACATTCGATTCTTGCCGCAGACGACGCAACACTTCAATGCCGTCGATACCTGGCAACATCACATCTAACACGATCAGGTCAGGCGCAAACGCGCGCGCCGATTTAAGCGCGGCGTTGCCATCGGTCGCGGTGTGAACCAGAAAATTCTCTGATTCCAGGTATGCGCGAACGGAGTTGATAATCGCAGGTTCGTCATCGACAATCAGAATTTTGGCGTTGCTCATTGTCCACCGAGGTCAAGTATAACGTGTGTGTTGGAATATGGCAAAGACAACTGATCTGACAATGAATAATCTAGGATGATCTGTGGCAACAACATAAACAGTTGGAGTTGTCTAATTGTCCACAAGCGATTCTTGATGAATCTGAACAAGTCGGAACCATCGGCTTGGCACGAATAGAGCGCAAGCAGTCCCACCGCACGAATTTTCGGCAATCGATTTTCCGCTTATTTTACTGTATAAAACGAGCGTGGTATACTAGCCCAAGAATTTTAGAAAAGGTAGGCAAATCAATGCCACAAAAATCCACTGCGGTCAGTTGCAGCAACATTGCATTCATCAAATACTGGGGCAATCGCGATGGCGTGCTCCGCATTCCGCTCAATAATTCCATTTCGATGAATCTCGATCACGCGACGACGACGACGACCGTCGCTTTCGACGCGCATCTCAACGCCGATGCGATTGCGATTGGCGGCGCGGAAACACGCGGCGCGGCGCATGAGCGGGTCGTCGCGCATCTCGACCGCGTGCGGGCAATTGCCAAAATCGAAACGCGCGCGTGTGTGCAATCGCAAAATAATTTTCCGATGGGCGCAGGCATCGCGTCGAGCGCGAGCGCGTTTGCAGCACTCTCGCTGGCGGCGACGCGCGCGGCGGGCTTGCAGCTTGGCGAACGCGAATTATCGATCCTTGCGCGGCAAGGTTCTGGTTCCGCCGCGCGCTCGATTCCCGGGGGATTTGTCGAATGGTATGCCGGCGCGGATAGCGCGAGTTCGTTTGCGGCAAGCATCGCGTCGCCGGAACATTGGGCGTTGCGCGACGTCATCGCGATTGTTAGCACCGAGGAAAAAAAAGTTGGTTCAACCGATGGACACGCCGCCGCGCTATCGAGTCATTTTCTCGCGGAACGCTTGCGTACCTTGCCCAATCGATTGGAGCGCGTGCGCCGCGCAATTTTCGCAAAGGATTTGTCCGCGCTTGGTCCAGCCGTCGAAGAAGATGCCGTCGAATTGCACATGATGGCAATGACTTCAGTCGCCGCCGATTTTTTACTGGACGCCGGCGATGGTGCGCGTGATTCAAGCGGCACAGCAATGGCGAAGCGAAGGACTCGGCGTGTACTTTACACTCGACGCGGGACCGAATGTCCATTTGATTTGCGAGGCAAAAGACGCGAACCAAGTAGCGTCGTTAGCGCAAAAAATCGAGGGTGTGCAACAAATCATTGTCAATGCGCCGGGTGGCGCGGCGCGATTGGTTGACGAGCACTTGTTCTAAGCTACAGTCAGCACAAACAAAAAAACGCGGGAGCATGCTCCCGCGTTTTTTTGTTTCGTCATTGCTATAATAGTTGCCCGGTGACAACCATCTCGTTTGCGCCTCAGCACCTCAAGCGTTACCGCATTGCTCAATCCCCGCCAATAACGCCTTCTCTTCAATCGCCAGCACCGTGCGCGGGTCAAACACTACGCGATTCTCCTCAATGCGCGCGATGATCGGCGGCGTGTTTTCGCGCAGACGCTGGGCAAAATTGTCAGGCGATGCAATCGCAATCGCCAGCGCGCGCGTGGGTAACGTTTCACCGGGCAACGCGCCCCCGCCCACCGTCGATTCTGCATCAATGACTTGCGCATCGATTTTTGCAGCACGCAATTGTTCCGCCCATTTCTGCGCGCGCGCGTCGAGCGATTCGCGCGTGGCGGAGAGCATCATCCAAATCGGAATTTTTTTCGTCGCTTCGTTTTTCAGATAATGCAACAGCGTCGCCTGCACGCCGGCGAGCGTCACTTTATCGACGCGGAGCGCGCGTGTGAGCGGATGCTTTTTCAAAACGTCGATGGCGTTCTTGCGACCGACGATGATGCCGGCTTGCGGTCCGCCAAGCAATTTATCGCCGCTAATCGAAACAAGGTCTGCACCGGTCGCCAGCGATTCTTGCGGCATCGGCTCGTGTGCCAGTCCGTATACGCTCGTGTCGATCAGAGCGCCGCTTCCCAAATCATCGACGCATAAAATTTTCCGTTCGTGCGCGAGCGCGACAAGTTCGGCGAGCGTGGGTTGATGCGTAAACCCGACCATCTTGAAATTCGACGAATGCACTTGCATCAGCAACGCCGTCTGCTCGTTGATTGCGCGCGCGTAGTCGGCGATATAGGTACGATTCGTCGTGCCAACCTCAACCAGCATCGCGCCGGACTGTTGCATCACTTCCGGAATGCGAAACCCGCCGCCGATTTCGACGAGTTGTCCGCGCGAGATGATGACTTGCTTGCCGCGCGCGAACGCGGCAAGGATCAACATCACCGCCGCCGCATTATTGTTGACGATGACCGCGCTTCCGCGCCGGTCAAACGCGTGATTATCGATTCCGCGTGCGCATGGCGCGAGCCGCGCTCGCCTGCACCCAGATCATATTCGAGATTGGAATAGTTTTGCCCGGCGATTTTCATCGCGGCGAGCGTGTCATCGGATAGCGGCGCACGTCCCAAGTTCGTGTGAATGATGACGCCGGTTGCGTTGATGACCGGCACGAGCGACGGTCGCACCGCTTGCGCGACGCGTTCGTAAATATCATCAATGAGCAACGCCGGCATCGGCGCATCGCCGCCGGCGAGAATCGCTTGGCGCGCGGCATCGAGCGCGGTGCGACACGCATCGACAACGAGCATGCGTCCAAAGCGTTGTTCAAGTTCGCGCACGACGTGATCTTGCAACAGCCCATCGACCGCCGGCAGATTGCGCAGTTGGTCTTGTTTCATAATCGTATTGTATCGCGTTTGTCGCGAGGGGTCAAAAATCGAACTTGACACTCACCCCAATCCACGCTAGTATTCAACTAAACCTGCAGGAGGCAATTCTCTGGAACCTAGCGCGCTGGCTCACTATGTCGTCGATGCGATTTCCGACAAAAAGGGCGAAGACATTATCCTGCTCGATACGCGAGCGCTGACAGTCATCGCCGATTATTTGGTTGTTGCGACGTGCGATAATGAACGGCAGATGAAAGCAATCGCCGATGATTTGCGCAAGAGTCTCAAAAAGCATCACATTGCGCCGCTCGGCACCGAAGGCACGCCGGACTCGGGCTGGGTTCTCCTCGATTACAACGGCGTGATCGCGCACTTGTTCAGCCGGTCGATGCGCGATTACTATCGCTTGGAAAAATTGTGGGAGCGCGCGCCGATTGTCGTGCGAATGCAGTAGCATTATTCTCTCGCCACAAGAAACGACGCGGATGGCTCCGCGTCGTTTTGTTTCATTCGATTTCTTGGCACCCTGAGCGGAGTTCCGCGTAGCGGAACGTAGTCGAAGGGCGCTTACTCATTCACCCACTTGTCGAGATCGCGCGTATAAGTTGCCAATTCATCGGGCTTGAACCACAACGCAATTTCATTCTTCGCCGTTTCCTCCGCGTCCGAAGCGTGAATCAAATTGCGCAAACCCATCATCGCGTAATCGCCGCGAATTGTGCCGGCGGCGGCTTCCCACGGGCGCGTCGCACCAACCATCGCGCGCACTGCGCCGATAGCTTCGTGCCCTTCCAGCGCCAGCGCGACGACCGGGCTGGAGGTGATGTAACTCACCAACCCTTCGTAGAAAAACTTGCCTTTGTGAACGGCGTAATGTTTCTCCGCCAGTTCGCGGCTGACTTGCACGATTTTCAACCCAACGATTTTCATGCCGCGTTCTTCAAAACGCGCTAGAATTTTGCCCACCAACGCGCGTTGAACCCCGTCCGGTTTTACCAGCACCAAAGTTCGTTGCACCACAACCTCCGTCAAGATTCCGATATGTGTTCGAGCACAAAACGATAATGATATAACGCTTGCGCAAGCCGATCCGCGCGCGCGTACGCATCACCAAGAATATGGTGTGTCCGCACTGGCATGTCTGCGCGTTGTGCGAGGATCTCCAAATCCCGAATCACCTCATCCACTTGGCTCAGCGAATGCTGCACAACCCAATCGTATTCCGCGAGCGCTTGGTGCCAGAGATTCGCGTCACGGTGCTCGCGCGCCAAGGTCAGATGATCGATGTCTTTCACCGGCACTAGTTCGCGCGGCGATTCTGCCGCCGATTTCTCCGCATCAATATATTGCGCGATGATTGATTCCGCTTCTTCCACTAACGATTCCATCGGACCAGCTTCGTCATCGTCGATTGCGCGCACGGCTTCCGAATCGATGATGACAGACGTGTTGGCTACGGTTTTGATTTTTTCTTCGGCGCTGGGAACATAATCCGCCATGGTCGGATCGACGACTTGGAACGGCGAGCGCGTGCCGAGCAACTTGTCCGCCACTTCGTTCAGCGGATCGATTTCTTGCGCGCGCGCAAGATGCTGTGCGCTTGCCTCAATTCCAAAACGTTTCCACACCGTACCCAAAATCAAATTCGCCTTGAGACAATCCGGCAGTCGACGCACAATCGTTTCCGAAATGTGTGCGGCGTCGCGCGAATAATCACCGCGCCAAAGCGCTTCCGCCAACACGACCCAGGTATCAAACCGCGAAGGCGCATTGGCAATGGCTGTGCGTAGTTCACGAATCGCTGGATCGATTTGACCTTCACCCAAGTGCGCGCGCGCCCGCACCACCGGCGTCGGCTCGAGACGCGTAATCGATTTGCCGGCTCGATCGCATAATCGCAGTACCAGGTCTTGATGCGCGGCGTCGTCCGGCGCAAGATCATACGCACATTCTGCGTGCCAAAGCGCTTGACTTGGCGCACGCACGGCCAGCGTTTGCGCCAAGCCGGTGTGCGCGGCGACATTTTCCGGGTCGGCGGCAAGCACGCGCAGAAACGCCGCCTCGGCAGATTGCTCATCGCGCACCATCCAGTATGCCTTGCCCAAGCGTTCGTGCACGCGCGCGTATTGCGGATAACGCACGAGCACGTGCTTGCCCAACGCAATCGCGTCATCGAATTGTTGTTGCTGAATGAACTCGTCGATTTTTTGGATGTATAATCGAAGCGACGCCGCGTCGTTCACATCTTCCTCCAAGTCCGACGTCATTATGCAACAAAGGGAAACAAATGTCAATGTTTTCTCGCGAGCCTGGTGAGAATGTGCTATAATCCCGTCGAGGAGCAACAATGATTGGCGCATTCTTTGATGTCGATGGCACGCTGTACAACGCGAACATGTGGCGCGGGCTGACGCAATACGTTTCCGAACATGGCGGCAAAAATCGCACCCGCCTGTACATGGCGCGCAACATGCCGTTGCTGTTCTTGCGCAAATTAAAACTGATCGATGAAGAAACGTTTCGCAAGCCGTGGGTGCTCACGCTCGGCACGCTTGTGCGCGGCTGGGAACACGCGCGTGGCGATACCGCGCTACGCTGGGTCGCCGAGCAATACATTCAGCCGACTGCAAACGAGGCATGTCATCGCGCGATTGAAAGAGCATATCGCGCAAGGGCACATCGTCGTTCTCGTTTCCGCAATGCTCGCGCCGACGCTGCAAGTTCTGGGTGATGCGCTCGGCGCGACCGGCACGGTGGGTACGGAAATCGAAGTTGTGAATAATCGATTCACTGGGCGCGTGATTCCGCCGGTGTGTATGGGCGACGCTAAAGGTACGCGCACGCACGAATGGTTGAAAGCGCGCGGCATCGCCATTGATTTCGCCGCGAGTTATGCGTATGCCGATTCGATCAGCGACCGGGCGCTGTTCGATATGGTCGGTCATCCGGTCGCGGTGTACCCCGACCCACAATTGGAAAATCTCGCGCGTGAAAAGAATTGGGAAATCATATCAAAATGACTGAACGAATTATCGTTGCAATTTCCGGCGCCAGCGGCGTCATCTACGGCATTCGCTTGCTGGAAGCATTGCACGCCACGTCGAACATCGAAACACATTTGGTTATCAGCGCCGCCGCCAAGCAAACCATCGCCGCCGAAACTGATTGGACATTGAAAGATGTCGAGGCGCTGGCGCACACGGTCCACGATGTCCGGCAAATCGGCGCATCGATTGCGAGCGGCAGTTTTGTTACGCGCGGAATGATTGTAATTCCGTGCAGTATCAAATCGCTTTCGGCGATTGCCAACTCGTACTCCGCCGATCTCATCGCGCGCGCGGCGGATGTCACGCTGAAAGAAGGTCGCCCGTTGATTCTCGTCGTGCGCGAGACGCCGTTGCATCTGGGACATTTGCGTTTGATGACGCAAGCGACCGAAATGGGCGCGATCATTTTCCCGCCGATGCCGGCGTTCTACGGCAAGCCGCAAACACTCGACGATGTGATCAATGGCACGGTCGGGCGCATCCTCGCGCGCATCGGCGTCGAGAACAATTTGTACACGCGCTGGAAAGAATAGCGATGGACTGGCGCGAGTTTGTATCGAGGCAGAACACGCTCACGCTTGCGACGACCAACGCCGATGGTTCGCCGCACGCGTGCGATTTGTTTTTCACGCACGAGGAATCGACGTTTTATTTCTTGTCTGATCCCAAAACGCGGCACGTTCAAAATTTTCTGCGCGATGCACGTGTCAGTGCGACGATTCACGGCGCATCGCAAGGTTGGCAAGACATTCGCGGCGCGCAAATCATCGGGCAAGTATCGCGTGTTGAACAAACCATCGAACGCGCGCGGGGATATACGCTTTACGTCGGCAAATTTCCATTTGTTGCATCGTGGCTGACATCGGTTAAAGCGTTGGGGCAAGCGCATGAAAAACTTGGCGTGATCGAGTTGTACAAAATCAATGCGCGTTGGATGCGCTGGATCGATAACACGCGGGAATTTGGATACAAAGAGGAAATAAATTTGTAGGGGCGACCCTCGTGGCCGCCCCTTTTTGTTTCACGCAGATATTCAGTTACAGTTTGATCGACGTCAAGTACGGGATGCCGATCACCAACAGTCCGATGACGAAAACAACCGCAAAGATCAATCCCAGTTTCCAGAAATCGGTGCGGGAGATGTAACCACTGCCGTAATAAATCGGCGAAGGACCGGTGGCGTACGGTGTTAGGATACCCATCAGCCCCAACGAGTAAACGCAGAGCAAAGCAAAGGGCATGATCAAGGTCGCCGGCAACAACGCGACACCCACGCCGAGTATCAACGGCAAGACCGCGCTCGTGTGCGCGCTCAGCGATGCAAAGAAATAGTGAATGAAGAAGAAGAGCACAACCAGGATCACCAAAATCATCATCGGATCCATGCCCTTCAACGGCGCGGAGGCGAGATTTGCAAACCAGCGGACAAAGCCCACCTGATTCAATCCATTCGCCAGCGTGACGAGTGTAGCAAACCACACCAACACATTCCACGCGGCTTTGTTGCTCGTAATCTCATCCCAGGTTACGATGTTGGTGACGAGCATCAACGCGATGCCCACTAAAACCACCGTCGTGGCGTTGATAAAGTTCGTGCCAAAGTACGGCAACGCGAACAAGACATTCGAGCCGGTGATCCACAAAAAGATCGCCAGAACGACCAATCCGACCATGATGAGTTCTTTCGTCGAGACCTTGCCCATCTTGGCGAGTTCTTTGCCCGCCCATTCCGGAATTTCTTTACTCGTTTTTATTTCGGGCGGATAGATGAAATACGTCAGCACCGGGACGAGCAAGAGCAAGACGATACCAACCGGCAAAAATCCTTGGAACCATTGCACCCAGTTGATGTCGATCTTCGCAGTATTCTTGACGATGGTCAACGCAGCGGCATTCGGCGCAAGCGCGGTGATAAACATCGACGACGTGACGCACGTCGCGGCTAACGCCGTCCACATAATGTACGAGCCGATCTTGCGCGCGCTCGGACTATTCGGCTCCGAGCCGTACAACGCCGGGATGTTGCGAATCACCGGGTAGACCGTGCCGCCACTGCGCGCCGTGTTCGACGGCGTGCCGGGCGCGAGCACCAAGTCGGACAACGCAATGGCGTATCCCAGACCTAGCGTACGACCGCCGAGCCAGCGCACGAGCATCAACGCGATGCGGCGTCCCAAACCGGTTTTGTTATAGCCCATCGAGAACACGAACGCGCCGAAGATGAGCCACACCGTCGTGTCGGCGAAACCGGCGAGCGCCCAGTTCACCGATTGCGTGATGTCGGCATTGACGTACCGCATTGCGGCGGCAAACGCGACGCCGATCAAGCCGATTGCCGCGGCGGGAATCGGTTCCAAGATCAAACCGAGAATCACGGCGGCAAAGAGCGCAAAGTACAGCCACGCGCTCAGCGTCAGTCCGGCGGGCGCACCGACAAAAAAGCCATACGCCGCCAAGATGGCCCACACTGCAATCGGAATAAGAGCTTTCCAATTCAATTTCATTTCTCCTCCATGAGAATGAATTTATTCTTCTGCTTGCCGTTTGGCAAGTGAAAAATCGAAAAAACAAAACGCCTCTCGATAGCTCGAGAGGCGTTCAGCACTCGAATTGCGTTGACGCGCGTCTTCGCGCATCGACACAATGATTTTACTACAAAATCGACGGTGGGTCAAAATTTTCGTTTTGACTTTTCCACCAAATCGGCATATACTTGGCGCAAGGAAACAGAATCCAACTATGAATGGCACAGCCGCCCGCCAGATCGGGCATACGAGGTTTTGGGCATAGAGCACTAGACGCGCGTTCGCGTCTGGTGCTTTTTCGTCCCATCGGCTGTGCACCCCAAACTCGCGTCAGGAGAATGACATGGACTCCAGCATGATCGGCAAGATCGAAAAGGCGAAGCGGTACGCGGCAGAGCAAAACCGCCGTGTCGTTTTCAAACAGTTCCGCGTCGCGCTCGAAGGCGATAACAGTACGTACGATGTAGCTTATGACGCCGGACGTTGGTCGTGTGGATGCAAGTATTTTGCCACGCACGGCTTGTGCAGTCACACGATGGCGATGGAACGCGTGCTGGGCGTTATGCTGCCGCCGAGCCAGGAAACGCGGTAGTTTTTCCAACTAAATAGACTGGAGGCGCAGACACTCTCAACAAGTGGTCTGGCGCCTCTTTTATTTTTGGTCGATGTGTGCTATGATTAGTACAAGACAAATGTTCAAACAACGCGGTCTCTGGCTGGGTCTGGTCATCAGCCTAATTTTGCTGGCGTACGTGTTCTACCAAACCGACCCCGCCAAAATGCTCGCGTCATTGCAACGCGCGCAATACTGGGTCTTGATTCCCGCACTGGCGTTATATTTTATCGGCGTAGGCGTGCGCGCGCTTCGTTGGTATTTCTTGCTCCGTTCGATCAAGCCGATTGCCTTCGGCACGCTCTTTCGCGCCGTCGTGATCGGCTACATGGCAAACGATATCTTGCCGGCACGGCTCGGCGAAGTGGTCCGTACGTTTGTCTTGAGCGCGCAAGAGAATGTCAGCAAAGCCGCAACGTTGGTTACGATTGTCGTCGAGCGCATTTTCGATGGCTTGACGATGCTGACGTTCATCGTCATCGCATCGTTCTTGCTCAACTTTGCCGATGAATCGCAAACGATGCGCCTGCGTCTCGTTGCCGCGATTTTGATTGCCGCAATCATCGGCTTGGCAATTCTCGCCGGTATGCCGCGCCGCACCGAACGTCTCGTCGATTTTTTTGTCGCGCGGTTGCCGCGGGCAGCGTGGCGTGAACGCGCGACGCGGCTCACGCATTCGCTCTTGGAAGGATTAGGCGTTCTGCGTAGCCCCGCCGATTCCTTTGCCGTCTTTGCGCTATCGATTATTGCGTGGCTTTTTGAAACAGCGATGTACGTGGTAATTGCATGGGGCTTTGGCATTACGCTATCATTTCCGGTCTTTTTGCTCGCGTGCGCGTTCGCCAATCTCGTGACGATTGCGCCGAGCACGCCGGGTTATGTGGGCGTCTTTGACGCGCCGATTGTGTACGTGTTGACGGCGTTCGGCGTCGAACAAAACCTGGCGACAAGTTACACCTTGGTTCTGCACGCAACGCTCTTTTTGCCGGTGACCTTGCTGGGTTTGTATTATCTCTGGCGCGCCGGGTTGTCATTATCACAAATGACGCGCACATAACCGCACACCTGCGGGAGGTTCGCTGTGGGAAGCAAATCGGATCACGAACTCATTGCCGAATTAAATCAAGGACATCGTCACGCGCTGGGTGATTTGTTCGATCGGTACAGCGCCGACCTGTACGATTTTACCTATCGCGTGATTGGCGACCGGGATCAAGCCGCGCGTTTGCTGGAGGAAATTTTCGAGCGACTGCCATCGGCGACGAGCGAATTGAGTGAACAAGTTTCACTGCGCGGTTGGCTGTACAGTCTCGCGCGTGACTTGGCACTGAATTTTCTCCGGCAAAAAGATGGCTTGGAGGAATTGTTAGCCACAGACGAACCCGGCGTACCGGGTCTCGTCGGCGACATTTGGAACGCCGCGCGCACGATGCCGGCATTTCATCGCGCCGTTCTTGTGATTGAAGAATTGCACGGACTCTCGCCCACCGAAAAAGCGCGCGCGCTGGGGGTTATGCGCACCGATTTGCCGCGCCTCCTCGAAGAAGCAACCAAATCGTTCAACGCGCAATTCGATGTTCTCGCGCGCCAACACGGACGCCCGGCTTCGGCGCAAATCGATCCCGAACACACATGGGGGCTACAACGACGCTTTGGCACGCAAGGTTCCTTGTTCGGCTATTTGCCGGCAGTCAGTTTGCCAGAATCGTTGGCGGAAATGATTCGCGCCAAGGTGGTACGCGACGCGCGGCTGAGCGAAGATACATCGGAAGAAATTCCCGGCGAAGAACCGGCGGTGGAATTTCCGCCGGCGGAAGAACTGCCGGCAGAAGAACTGCCGCCCGCTGAACTGCCGGGCGAACCACAAGCACCCGCGAGCTTGTTTGGTTGCTCATTGCCATTCATCGGACTCGCGCTGGTGATTGCGTTGCTCGTTGCCGGCATTGCAATTGCGGCGGGCTATTGGCTCACCCGCGACACAACTCTGCCAACCGTCGTGCGTTTTGAGCCATCAGAGAATGCGACGATCTCGCCAAACCCCTTGCCCGGCTCGGTGACGACGCGCGTGCCGATTTCTGCAAGCTTCCGTGATAATCGCGCCATCGATTTCAAGACTTTGCGCATGGTCGTCGATGGTCGTGACGTAACCGCGCAAGCCGTGTTGACCGAAACCTCGATTACGTACAACGCCGATTTAGAATCCGGTCAGCATGTTATCTTGGTCGAAGTGCGCGACTCTTCCGGCAACAAAGCCTCGCGCGCATGGCAATTTACCGTCGTCGGCAGTCATTGGCCCACCGCCACGCCGACAAACACACCCACCATCACTCCCACGCCGCCACCGAGCGCGACGCTCCCACCGACGCTCCACGCCACCGCCAACTTTACCGGGTGTGCCGGTCATTAACGATTTTTCTTCGACGCGCACCGTCATCACGCGCGGTGTTTCGGTTTTGCTCACGTGGAACGTTACCGGCGCCGACCAAGTTTTCTTAAATCAAGACAAAGTCGATCCGATCAGCAGTCGCTTGGTCACGCCCAATGCCACAACAATTTACCATCTCATCGCCAACAACGCGGGCGGCACCATCGAACGTTCGGTGACGATTTCAATTCAAGAAATGCCCGACCTCGTCGTCACGGAGATTTTATTGACGCCGTCCAACGAAATTTTGTATACGGTGCGCAACGATGGCACCGCCGCGGTCACGCGCCAGTTCTACGTCCAAGTGACTGCCAATAACAATTCGGTTTATGGTGACCGCCCGATTTTTACGATTCCGCCGGGACAAGACGCGCGGTTGCTCGTGCCGAATTATACCGTTGTCGGCTCGCAAGTCGTGGTCGTTCGCGTGAACATGTTGCGCGAAGTGGAAGAAGGCAATTACAGCAACAACGAACTGACGCGTACGCTGACCGGACCTACCGCAACGCCATTGCCCACCGCGACGTTCACTAGCACGCCAACCACACGCCGATTCCAACGAGCACGCCAACCTTTACGCCGGTTCCGACGAGCACGCCAACGTTCACACCAACGCGCACGCCGATTCCGACGAGCACACCAACCTTCACTCCGATTCCGACCAATACACCGACGCCGGTTCCATTCCAAGTCACCAGCGTGGTTGCCGGCGCAACACCAACGACGTTTACCGGTGCGTGTCCCGGCACGTTCAATTTCTCTGCGAACATCACCGCGAACGGCGCGGGCAGTGTGAGTTTCCGTTGGGAACGCAGTGACGGCATCAATAAACCGTCTGCCTCATTGACTTTCAGCGGCGCGGGAACACTCCAAGTGACCGACACATGGGCATCCGCGCCCGCCGGCGCGGGCTGGCAAAAATTGCACGTTCTCACACCCAATGATTTTGTTTCAAACCAAGCCACGTTTACAAACAGTTGTTCTCCTTAGTCTCGCACGGAAACAAAAAGCCGGGTTTCTTAAAGAAACCCGGCTTTTTGTTTTGCTCTCGCTCATGGAATCGTCAGTATGATTTCCGGCGGAACGTAGTACGCCTTGCCATCGATTTCAACCAAGTAGACCACAACGGAGCCGGACGTCATTTTGCCGCTCAGCCGCGCCGACGAAAAATTCGGTAGCGGTTGGCACGCACTGAACAAGGGCGGCGGCGCATCCTCGTGCAAACACGCATAGCCGGTCGCCGGAATCAGACGCAGAACTTTATTACGGTCGCTCAAATCGGTACTGCGCCGATGCCGTCGGCGTCAGCGACACATTCTCCGACGCCGTCCAGAAATTCATTTTTGCATCGAGAGTTTGCAAACGCGTGTATGCGCCGCGCTGACCGATGACTTGAAAAACATCGGTGCCATTTTCGTACAGCAAAAATGTCGTGCGCGTAATCGGCTCCGCAAGTCCAATCGCAAACACTTGGCGAAAGGGCAAAAGATACGCGCGCGCCGCCAGCGTCGGCGTGACGCCGGGCGCGGATGCATTCGTCATCGCCGCCGGATTGAAATCGCCGAACAACATTCCCAACAACGGCAGACACAGCAAGGCAATCGTTACAATGGCCAGCACGAGCACGGCATCGCGATTCATCGCAGGAATTTGCATTCAATCAAACTCCAGTTGCGGCGTGGTATCGGACGTTTCTTCCACGTCCAAGCGTTGAATCACTTCTTTTTCCTCTTGCGTCACTAGCACGCGCAACGTCGTATAAAAACCATCCGGCATCACCAGCACGCCGTAACCGCGCGGACGCCGGCGGACGCCGATAATTTCGTTGAGTAACATCGGCTCATACCCTTTTTCAAACAGCATCTCGCGATCTTCGGGACCAACTTGAAAGTACACCATCGTGCGAAATTTTTGTAACGCGACGCCCAAATTACTGCCGAGCAAGTCGCGCAACGTTTGCGTCGCCGCGGCAATCACCAATTTGCGTTCCGCCCAATCTTTGAACGCTTCGGCGACGAGCGTCGCGGTCTCCGCCGCGTTCGGTGAAAGCGGCGTGTCCTTTGGCATCAAGCGATGAATTTCATCGATGACCAGCGCGGCAGGCACGTTACGATTGGGCAGCCATTCTTCGTAAAAGACGCGCATAAAAGTTCGCAGGCACGGATCATCGGCAATTGAAAATTTGCGCGTGCCTTTGACCGGTTGATAAATCACTGCGCGCTTGGTGAACAACGCCTCGCGCGTCTGGCGTTCAAAATCGTCAAGGTCATCGATCGGATGCAAAACGATGCCGCCGATTTTTTCCACCGCCACTTGCATGCGCGATGAGTATTTCAAATTCACGGCGACGATTTTGTACTTGAGCAATTGCAAGCGCAGAATGAACCACACAATCAGCGTCGATGTTTTGCCGCCGCCCTGATCGCTCACGAGCAACACCGGTCCCGTATCCGCGCGAAAGTCGGCGTAGCGCAAACCCTCTTTGCCGATATCCACACTCCGTCCCAACAAAATGCGATTACTCGCATCGGCAAGGTACACATCCGAACCTTCTTCATGTGCGAGAGTCGTAATCGCTTCGGTCGTCAGCAAGCGTTGCGAGGGTTGGCGCGGCGCGCGCACCAGCCAATCAATGAGGCGCGAGAATCGATCAGCGTTCTGCGGAATCGACAAAACCGGCATCCACGCATCGAGCGAATCGAGTTCGCGTCCAGTCAGCGGCGTGGATTCGAGCGCCGCGAGATAAGACATCGCCAGCGATTGATTTTTCTCCGCCGCGTCCGCATCGCGTCCCCACGTAATCAAGTGCGTCTGTGTATCGAAAAGATATTCCAAGCTCCGGCGGTCTTCGAGTTTCTGCAACACCTCGCGCATCGCGCGCGCTTGTTTGGGACGCCCCAAGCCGGGACACGCGCCGCCAGAATTTGCCCGCGCAATGTTGTCGCCGATTGCATCGCGCGGCAAGGGCGTGAGCGTGATGGTCAACATGCCATCGACCGATTGCAACGCACGCATCAACGCCTCGCGCGCTTCCGGAAACGGCGTGTCGATGCGCAACACGTCCAGCACATTCCGATTCGTCTGCACCTGTTCGCCAAATTGCATTTGCTCCGGCACAAAGCCGCGATAAATCACATGCGGCAGATTGCCTTCCGCGTTGAGTCGCGGCTTGCTGAATCTGTCCCAAGAAAACTTTCGCCGTTCATTAACATGCGCAACAGCGATTCGACCGCGTACGCGCCGAGCGGCGCGAGACTAAAATCAAGTTGCGCGAGCCAATCCCGCACCGGGTTTTCCAATTGCGTGGGATAGACGATGCCCGTGATGACCACGCGCGCTTTGCGCGCGCCCGATTCCGCCAGCGCGCGCAGTTCCTGCAAATATTTTTGATCGGCGTCGCTGAGATTGCGGAGATCGAGTTGACCCAGGTGATAATCGGTGAGCCAGAACAATCGAATCGGCAATGCGCCTTCTTCGCGCTGAGCGAGTTGGGCGAGAAATTTCGTCAGCACGTTCGCAACGTCTGTCGCTTGCAATGCTGGCTTGTACCCGCTTCGCCCCAACGTAATAATCGACGCGCGCGAACGACTGCCGTCTTGATGCACGATTTGCCCATCGGTCATCACGTCGCGCACCGGCAAACGCGCGGCGACGGCGTGCAAATCTAATCGATTGCCGTGCGTGGCGCGGTCATGAATCGCCCAGAGCAAAATCGCCGCGAGCAAAAAAGCAAGCGCGAGCAACGCAAAGACGCGCCAATCGAAAAAGATCGAAAAGACGATGACAAAAATTGCAAGGGCAAACAACGCGAGCGCGTAATATTTCTTCGTCGGCTCGGGTTTCACATCGAGCGGCTTGTTGAACCACGCGTACAACGCGCGCAAACCGTCGAGCGGGAAATGCCATTCGCGATAAGAAACCGGCGAGGAGAAAATAGATTGCCAGCGGACCGCCAACCGTCAAGCCCGCCCAATCGTGCAGAGAAATCCAAACCAGCAGCATGCCGACGCCGCTGGCGGTGAGAATTTCCAGCCACGTCAAGCCGATGGTGGTGCGGTAATTGAGAAACGCCCAGAGGCGCGTGAGGAAAATATTTCGGGGCGAGTGCATTGTTTCAGGTTCCAAGTTTCAGGTTTCAGGAAATCGCACTTTGCAACCTGAAACTTGCGAACTTTACTCCTCAATCAACTTTCTCCGTTGCTCGTCAATCTCCCGCGAACGCGCGGCTTCCGCGGACGACGAGATTTGCGCCGACTCGTCGGCTTCTGCCGGCGCTATGTTCGACCAGACGCGCGCAATTGCGTCACGAATCATCGTGAACGCCGGTTTCAAAAATACCCACGACGAAACGACGATGAGCAATCCCGCCGGCAGAATCAGCCAAACCAAATTGGCAAACGCATCCGCGCTGGCAATCGAGAGCACGATCAAGAGCAAGGTGATTTTGCCGACGACATCGAGCCACGCTTCAAAAAACCCGGCGATGACCTTGCCCGCCGTTTTCGGGCTGCCGCCTTCGAGCAGAACCGAAAGCGGAATCAACAACACGCCGATGAATCGCCAGAGTGCCATCGCCAAGCCGCGATAGACAAGTTGAATCAAGATGACAACCGTTTCGACCATCGCGACAAGCAATGCGATGACCGCCAGCACGCCGCCGTTCTTTTGCAACGTCACGAGAATCCGAATCGTCGTGTCGAGCAACGCGCCGCGCAGGAACATCGCGTTGCCCGCGCCGCCGATGCTCACGGCAATCATGCGTCCTAGTTCGCCGATGCCTTGCGTGATACCGGCAAACGCAGCGAGAAAAAACATGACGCCGGCGACGAGCGCGAGATAGAGCAATGGATTCGGAATCGATTTTTCTTTCCAAATGCCAAAGACGAGAATGCCGAGATAGGCGAGCGCGTAGAGCGGCGTGAGCAAGAGCAAGTTGCGCGCGAGCGTCGCGGCGAATTGGTTGAACGGCAAATTTGGATTGCCAAAATCGAGAAAAACGAAATCGGCTTGCGGACTGTTGATCAAATCTGCCAACGCCTGCTTGGATTGCGCGAACAGCGCGTCCGCACCAATCGTCGATCTACCTTGCAGGACATCGAGCACGAGCCGCGCAATCGCCGCGAGTTTATCCGCGCCATCGGACAGCGGACCTTGCGCGTGCGCGATGGATACATCGATTGCTAAAAAGAAAATTGCCGACAACAACACTGCTGTCAGCGTGATCGGAAAATATTTCTTCAATAGTTTACTTGCCCAACAACCAATCGAAAAACCCGCGTGCGGCACCGGGCGCGCTTGCCGCGACCGCATCTTTGCCCGACGCGCACGAATTCGAAAATGAATCCGCTAAAGAGCGCAATGAATATGGTGATGAGCAAAAGCCGCACCGTGTTCTTGACTTGGCGTTTGCCATCCACGCTCTCGGCGAATTCGTCGCCGCGCACGAAGAAGATCCAACCTAATCGAACCAAAAAGTAAAACGCCAGCAGAGAGAAAATGATGAAAACAAAAGTCAGCGGCGAAGAAAAGTTGCCTTCCAGAATTTTCTGAACCAGACCACCCATCGGAACTCCTTTCGCAAATCAAGCTGCGATAATTTCACAAAGAGTTTAGCACCGGAGTTGCAATTCGTCAAACCTATTGCGCCCAACGCCGATTTGATGTAAAATTTTCCCGAATCGTCTGACCATCGAAGGAACATCGATGCTGTTGATTTACTTGGCTATCGCCTGGGCAAGTGAAATCTTCATCGCATCCGCTATCCCAGTGCCAATCGAAATCTGGCTCTGGTGGCTCGTGTTACCACTGGGTTTGTTCGCGGTTTGGCGGCACAGCAGTTTCCTCCGCATCGTTCACTTTTCATCCCTCGTACTCCTCCTCGGTGCAATTCGTTACACTTGCGCGCTCGCACCGGCGCAATGGACCATCAACGACCTCGCTCACTATGACGATCATGGTACGGCGTTGCTCGTCGGCACTATCCGATATGCCCGAGGTGCGTGATTACAACACGCGCGCGCATCTCAGCGTTTCGCGCATCCGCGTGCAAAACGAATGGCGCGAGGTTGCCGGACTTGCGCTCGTCATCATGCCGCGTGAGGCGGACATTCGCTACGGCGATTCGATCCAAATCTTCGGTGAGCCGGCGACACCGCCGGAATTCGACGATTTCTCGTACAAGGATTATCTCGCGCGCCAAGGCATTCATTCGCTCGTGCGCGTCTACGGCAATGTTTAAATTCTCGCGCGCGGACAAGGCGAACCCTTTTGGACAATGTTGTACAGTTTCCGCGAACGCGCGCTTGAAACCATCGATACAATTTTACCGGAGCCTGCCGCGTCGTTGCTCGCCGGCATTTTGATTGGTGATGAAGCCGGCATCCCCGCAAATGTCCGCGACGCGTTCAACGCGACGAACACCGCGCACATCATCGCAATTTCCGGATTCAACATCACGATTATCGCCGGGCTGTTGGCGCAACTCGCGCGGCGCGTTGTTGGCGCCAAGCGTGCGACGCTCATCGTCATCCTGGGACTTGTGATTTACACTTTGCTCGTCGGCGCCGGCGCGTCGGTTGTGCGCGCGGCGATTATGGGTTCGTTGAGCGTGATCGCCGCGCACTATCATCGTCCCAACACCGCGCTCAACGCGCTTGCTATTGCCGCGCTGATAATGTCGGCACTGAACCCGTTCACACTCTTCGATGTCGGCTTTCAACTCAGTTTCTTTGCTACCCTCGGGCTGATTCTGTACGTCGCGCCGCTCACGCGTGCGTTTGAAAATTTCTATTCTCGATTCACATCTGCCGAGCGCGCGCAGCAAATTGTCGGCGCAATCAGTGACACATTCATCGTGTCGATTGCCGCGCAAATTACGACGACGCCGCTAATCGCATTCACATTTCATCGCCTCTCGCTCATCGGCTTGTTTGCAAATTTTCTGATTTTGCCGGCACAGCCGGCGGTGATGATTTGGGGCGGGCTCGCGACTATGACCGCGATGATTTTCCAACCCGCTCGGTCAAGCCATCGCATGGATCGCGTGGGCATTTCTCGAGTTCACGATTCTGGTCGTACAAGCCGTCGCGCAAATTCCATTTGCCGCGATTGAGGTTGGACATTTCAACATACTGATCCTCGCGGCGTATTTGCTCTTGTTCATCGCCACACAAAGACATTGGCTCGAACAGTTCGCGCCGCCACCGAAAACTTCGGCACGCCTGCCAGTGTCCCCTTGCCAATTTCGCCGGCGTTTGTGCTAGGTATCGCGTTGATTGCCGGTGTGTGGATCGGCAATCTCACGTTCACGATTCCGGACAACAAGATTCATATCGAATTCTTGGACACTGGCGGCGCGGCGACATTTGTGCGAACACCGAACGGCGCGCGCGTGTTGATCGACGGCGGCGCGAGTCCCAGCGCGATTCTCTCCGCGTTGGGAGAACGGATGCCGTTTTGGGATCGCGCTATCGATGTCATCGTCGTGACGAATTTCGATGACGCGCATTTTGCTGGGCTCGCCAGCGTGTTGGAACGATTCGCGGTGCGGCAAATTGTCCAAGTCGCGCAACCCAAGGACAATGCGGCGACACGCAAGTGGAATGATTTGCTCGCGCAGAAAAACATTCCACTGCTCTCCGCGCAATCGGATCTGCAAATCGATTTGGATACGCATGTGCATTTGCGTATCGCGCATCTCTCAGAAGACGCGCGGCGCGCGGCAGTGCAAATCGATGCGGCGAACACGTCGATTTTGCTGGCAGACAGCGCAAACATCGACGACCAAGATGCGTTGAGCGCGCAAATCATCGACCAAACGATTGTCGTCGCGCCGCGCAAGCTTGCGCGTGATTTCATCGGCGCAATGAATCCGCAATTTGCGATTGTGTTCAGTAACGACACGCCGCTATCGACCGAATTTCGCGCGCTGATGGAAGGTGTAACCATTTTGGAAACCGGCGCGCGCGGGACGATTGAGTTTGTTGGAGACGGACAACGTTTGGCAGTAAGAACAGAACGATGAGACAAACGTGGTTTTGCACACAGCATCGACTTGTAGTAGAATGTTGAGCGCATCAGGAGAAAACTGTGAAGATTGCAACTTTTTCCGCCGGCGGACAGACGCGCTGGGGCGCCGTCCGCGGCGAACACGTCATCGATTTGAATCTGGCGCGCGCGATGCATCTCGCCTCGCGCGGGCTGGAAGCGCATTATCTCGCCGCCGACGTCCTCGGATTTATTCAACGCGGCGAGGAGGCGTGGGATGCCGCGAATGAAACGCTAGAATTCTTTGGACATCGCTTCGTCGATGGCATTTCGTTCAAGCTCGACGCCGCGCAATTTCTCGCGCCGTTGTCCAACCCGTCAAAGATTGTCGCGATTGGCTTGAACTATGGCGAACATCGCCGCGAGCAAAACGATGTGGACACGACGAACATTCAGCCGATTCTGTTCCCCAAGTTTCCTAATTCGATTATCGGACCTGGCGAATCAATTCACTGGGATGCGGAGTTAACGCATCAAGTCGATTATGAAGGCGAACTGGGTGTCATCATCGGCAAACGCGCCTGTCGTGTGCCCGAAGCTGAAGCGCTCGATTTTGTGTTTGGCTATTGCAACTTGAACGACATTAGCGCGCGCGACTTGCAGTTCGATGAAAAAGGCGGCAAGCAATGGGCGCGCGGCAAATCGCTCGATACGTTTTGCCCAATGGGTCCGCACATTATCACGCGCGATGAAATCGCCGATCCGCAAAATCTGGCGATTCGAACCTGGGTCAATGGTGAATTGCGGCAAGACGCCAACACCGGCTTTATGATCAACGGTGTCGCGCAACTCATCGCCTTTATTTCACAAGGCATCACACTGATGCCGGGCGACATTATTGCCAGCGGCACGCCCGCCGGCGTGGGACATTATCGCACCCCGCCAACGTACTTGCGCCCCGGCGACACCATCGAAGTTGAAATCGAAGGGCTGGGACGATTGGCCAATCCAGTTCTATGACCAAACCACTCATCGGAATTCCAACGCGTTCGCTGACATTGCCGGACGATACGCTTTTGCGCTACGCTGGTCTCGCGACGTACACCCGCGCCATCGAACTTGCCGGCGGCGCGCCGCTCTTGATTCCACTCGGACTCGGCGAGGCAACCTTGCGCGCGATTTTCAATCGGCTGGACGGTTTGCTGATGCAAGGCGGCGTCGACGTGCATCCCCAAGAGTACGGCGAGCCGGTGCAAGATTATTGCGGCGAGATCGACCCCGCACGCGACACCATCGAACTAGCAACTCTTGCGTTGGGCATTTGCGGAAAACAAACCGACGCTGGGAATTTGTCGCGGCATTCAAATGATGAACGTCGCGGCGGGCGGCTCGTTGTATCAAGACATTCCCGCGCAACTGCAGAGTCCGCTAAAACATCAACACGTCAAAGGCAATCCGTACGATTTTCTCGCGCACAGCATCGAACTTGAACCGACGTCGCGATTAGCGCGCGCGCTCGGCGCGACGAAAATTAAAGTGAACAGCCTGCATCATCAATCGTTGAAACAGATCGCGCCAGGATTTCACGTCGTCGCGCGCGCGCCGGACGGCGTCATCGAAGGCATCGAATCCGACAATCAACATTTTGCCGTCGGTGTGCAATTTCATCCCGAGTGGATGATCGATGCGGACACACGAATGATTGGAGTTTTCAAGGCGTTTGTGCAAGCCGTCGAGGAAGCTGTGAGGAGCCACGCATGATCGTAGAAAATTTGGAAAAGCAATTTTTTGAACTTAAAGGCAAACTCGATCTGGGCGTATTGACCGCCGAACAATTCAAAGCCCAGGTCGATAAATTGCGTTTCCAGGATACGCTCAATCGTTGGTGGATGATCGGCGCGCAAAGCGGGCGTTGGTATATGTACGATGGCGTGCGCTGGGTTCCGTCGCAACCGCCGCGCGATGCCACATCAAGTTCACACGGTCCTATCGAAACCAAGCCGTTGCCGGTCGCGCCGCGCAAACACACACCTCAACAACCCGTACACGATGAGCCAATATACGAAGCGCCAGCGCGCAAACCATCGCCGGCATTGCCGATAAGCGGACCGGTGTTGATTATCGGCGGCGTGTTGATTGCGCTATTGTTCGTCATCGGATTTCTATTTCTCTTCGATAACTTGACCGGACAATCGATCAGTCGCGCAATTACCGGCGGCGGTCGTCCGTCTGCCACTGCCACGCCGGCAACTTTTCAGCCGGCAACATCGAATCAGATGGCAGTGATTGTTGCGACCGCCGATCAACTCGTCCTGCAAAGTCAAATCGATAGCGCGATTGCGCAATATCAAAACGCCGCGCGCGTCGCGCCGACGAGCGCAATGCCGATTGCGCGTTGGTCGCGCGCGCTCGCGTTCAAAGGACAATCTCAAGACGCAGTGACCAAAGCACAACAAGCCGTGCAGTTGGGACCGAGCGACGCCGATGCGCACGCGCAGTTTTGTCGCGCGCTGTTGTGGAATGGTCAAGGCAATGACGCGATTGCGACGTGCGAAAAAGCCGTGCAACTCGATGGCAGAAACGCCAACGCGCACGCGTTTCTTGCCGAAGCATACTTGCTGGCGCGCCGCGTGACCGATGCGGAACCGCAAGCGCAGACCGCGTTGCAACTCGCGCCGCAAAGCGCGGAAGCGCATCGCGCGATGGCGTGGGTGCTAACGATTCAAGGACAAAAGGATAGCGCGTTGACGGAATGGCAACAAACCGCCGCGCTCGAGCCGCAACTGTTCTTCCGGCATTTTGAACTCGCCGAGGTGTTGCGAATCTATTTCAACAATCCGCTGAATGCGATTCCGGAATATCAAAAAGCCAGTGAACTGTACGGCGGATACACGCCGGCAATCAGCCGGCTCGGGCTTGCGTATCTCGCCGCGAACCGACCGGCGGACGCGGTTACATCGTTGCGCCGCGCGATCACGCTCAATCCCAACAACGCCGAAGACTTGGCGTACCTGGGAATTGCGTACGGGCAGACAAATCAGTGCAATCAGGCGCTGCCCTATTTCGATCTAGCACTGAAACTCGACGCGAACAACACGGTGGCGCAACGCGGCATGAACGATTGCAAAAGCGGCAAAGCGCCCACGCTTCCAGCGGTCGCGCCGCCGACAGTCCCGCTTGCCCCGGCAACGCTAACTCCGAAATAGAAATTAAAAGACCCGAAGGGAAAAATCCTTCGGGTCTTGATTTTTCGTAGGGGGCGACCCTCGTGGTCTCCCGTTTTTTTGCTGCCACATAAAGGGCGCGCACGAGGCGTGCTACGATGTTATTGCACTAACACCACAACAATATCATTCACATTCGTTCCAGTCGGTCCAGTGAAAATCAAATCGCCGAGCGGCTTGAAGAAATGGTACGAATCATTGTTCGCCAGAAACGCGCGCGGCACAAGTCCAAGTTCGGTCGCGCGTGCGACGGTCGCGCCATCGACAATGGCGCCGGTGGCGTCGGTGGGACCGTCCGCGCCGTCCGTGCCGCAACTCAGCACGACGACGTTGCGCATCCCGGCAATTTCGATTGCCGACGCGAGCGCAAATTCCTGATTGCGTCCGCCCTTGCCGATGCCGCGCACAAACACCGTCGTTTCGCCGCTGGCGATCACGCACGCCGGGCGCGCCACCGGGCGATTCGCCTTGGCGATTTCTTTCGCAATTGCGACAAATGCTTGCGCCACGTCGCGCGTCTCGCCCTGCAAATACGTCGTCAGCATCAGCGTGTTGTAGCCGAGCGCCTGCGCTTTTTCGACTGCCGCGTCGCACGCAATCGCATTATCGGCGACGAGGACATTTTGCACGCGCGCAAACATCGGGTCATCGGCGTACGGCGTGTCCGGAATTTCTTCGCTTGCGCCGGCTTGCAAATGTTCGATGATGCTCGCCGGCAATTGCGTGCGCAAGCCGCGCCGGTCGATGATATTCAACGCGTCGGCGTAGGTTGTCGGATCGGGCGCGGTTGGACCGGATGCAATCGTGTCCAGCGGCGAACCGATGACATCGGATAAAATCAGCGAAATGATTTGCGCCTGCCCCGCGCGCCGCGCGAGTTGCCCGCCTTTAACTTGCGAAATGTGTTTGCGGATTGTGTTGAGTTCGTTGATCGGCACGCCGGCGCGCAACAGCACACTCGTCATTGCGCGCAAGTCCGCGAGCGAAATGCCATCGACCGGCAGTTCCAACAACGCCGAGCCGCCGCCAGAAATTACGCCGATGACCAAATCGTCGACGGTGGCGGTGTCTACCAACTCTAAAAGTTGTTGCGTGCCACGCAACCCTGCCTCATCGAGCAAGGGATGCCCGGCGTGATGCAAATCGATTTTTTCAAGCGGCGCCGTGTGTTCATACTTGGTAATCACCAACCCCCGCTCAACCCGGTCGCCGATGATTTCTTCCACCGCGCGCGCCATCGCCGGACTCGCTTTGCCAAAGCCGATCACCAACGCACGCCGATAGCGTGACAAATCGTACTCGCGGTCTTGCACGAACAATCGCTCGCCCTCGCGATGCATCACGCGCAAAACCGCCGCGTGCGGATCGGCGGCGGCAAGCGCCGCGTGATAAATTTCCAGCGCGTCGTCGCGCAAATTATGAATGTGCGTTTTGTCGTGCAATATTTTCATCTACGCTGTCCTCTACTTGATTACCTTCTCGTACACACGCTCAATCGCGTGACCCGCGCGATCCCACGAGAAATTTGCAATCGCGCGGGCGCGCAATGCCGTGCCAATTTCACGTGCACGCGCCGGTTGATCGAGCAAGCCCTGAATCCGTTCGGCGAATGCGCGCGCATCGCCAAGCGGCGCGTAGACGCCCCATTCGCCCAAATATTCGCGCATCACCGGAATATCAAACGCCACGGTTGGCAAACCGAGCGCCATATAATTCAGCACCTTACCTGCCGCTTCGGTCGCGCTCATCTTCGGCTCCAGCGCCACTTCGCCCAACGATAACCAACGCGGCGCATCTTCGTACGGCACACGCCCAACAAAGTTCACGCGCGCGTCGATGCCCAGCTGCCCAGCGTACGCGCGATAGCGTTCGATGTTTGGAAAGCCGATGATGACCAAATGCGCATCGGTGCCGCGCGCCAACAATTCCTTCATCGCATCGAGCATCACCCGCGTGCCGCGATATTCATCCAGCAAACCGATGTACACGATCACGCGACGTTCGCGCGGAATTTTTAATTGCGCGCGCAAGTCGTCTGCGTCGGTCGCGTGCGCCGCATCGACAATCGGCATAAACTCATCCGCATTGACGCAATCAGATAGCACCGTCACGCGTTCTGCCGCAACGTGAAAGTCGTCGATGAGAACATGCGCGGCATTTTGCGAGCTCGTCAGAATGTGATGCGGCAGTCGGTCAATTTGACCTTCGAGCGCGCGCACCATCGCGTATAATTTTCCGCGCGATGCGATAAATTGATGATCAACCATTTCGCTCGCCATGCTGCCTTGAAAATCAAACACGAGCGGCACGCGCAGCCAGCGACTCAATACGCCGCCGATGAGCGCGCCTTCATGAAGATGCGCGTGAATGATGTGCGGTTTGAACCCAAGCGCAGTTTGCAAAGATTTGAATGCGAGCAAAACATCGATGAGAAGTTTGGAGCGCGACGGGCCGACTTCGTGCCGCCCGCGAAACGGAATCGACGTGGCGCGTTCGATGTCCAATTCAGGTAAATTTCGCCCAAGCGGATACGTTACAATTTTGACGCGGTGCTGGAATTTCTGGAGAACGCGCGCTTCTTCCAAGATGCGGACGTGACATCCGTAATCGAGGAAGAACGAGGTGGGGGCGATCATCAAGACGCGGTATGGCATTGTGAGTCAAACGCAAGGCGAGGTGAAAGCACAACCTCGCCTTGCGATTATTTACGTTTGGGCATGCGCGCGGCAAGGCCGCCGAGGAAAAAATGCGAAGTAGTTTGCGTCAAAGACGTATAGTCTAATGCCGGCGATTCGTCTGCGCCGGTTTTTCCGCTCAACCATTGTTCGCGTTTTTCAATCGCGGATTCAAGTTTCGCTTTGAGCGCATCGCTGTCCGCGCGGTCGAGCAGTTCGCGCAACGTTTTGAGTTCATCGATCATCACGCCAAGCCAGCGCGCGAGATCGGCGCGATGCGCGAGAAATTCTTGCGCGCCGGCAGCATCGGTGGGAAGCAGTTCGGTTGCGGCGCGAAACGTCGCGCCGGAAAGTTTGCTCAACTCGCGCCAGCCCGCGCTCGCGGTTGTACTCGATGCAAGCGCAGTTGCCAACAGCGCCGGCAAGTGTTCAACGCCGGCGGACAAGCCATCGTGCTCCGCCGCATCGAGAAAGTACGGTTTCGCGCCGAGCATCGTCGCAAAGCTGGCGATGGTGTTGACCGCGTTTTCATCGGCGCTCATCGCCGGCGTGAGACAGTACGTGGCGCCGCGAAAAACCGTTGCGTCGGCATTATCGATGCCGTGCGTCACCGGCAGATGCGATGCGAGCACCGGATGTCCGCCGACGAAATGCGCGCTGGGCAAATCCTTTGCCCATTCCAACACCGGCGCTTTGGTCGGCGCGGTGTCAGTGATGATGACACCGGACGCAACATTCGATTTCAACGCATCGAGTGTCATGCGGATCGCATCAAGCGGAAGCGCGAGAACAATCAATCCCGCGCCGTCGCATGCATTGATGAGATTCCATTCGGTCTTGTCGACCGCGCCGCGTTTCTGCGCGCGCCCGGCAACGCCATTATCTTTGTCATGCCCGATCACTTCGGCGTCGAGTTTGGCTTGCTTCAGCGCCAGCCCAATCGATCCGCCAATGCGACCGAGTCCGATAATCGTGATGCGCGATTTTGTCATTGGAAGCTTTCAGTGGTCAATGTAGACAGCCGTCAGAAAACTTTCTGGCGAATCTGTCTACTGTTGTCTGTTTACGGAACTAGCGCCACGAACCCGGCAACATGGCTTCGGTGGCAGATTTTGAAGAAAGTAGTTGCACGTTGCCGCCGTTCTTGTCCATCATGTAAATGTCAAGTCGTCCGCTGCGGCTGGAGGCAAACGCAATCCAATTGCCGTCCGGCGACCACGTGGGCGACCAGTTGTTTGCTTCTTTGGTGAGTTGGCGTTGATTCGTGCCATCGCCGTTCATCACCATGATTTGGTAACTATTGTCGGCGCGCTTGGAATAGTACGCCAATGATTTTCCGTCTGGGCTCCATGCCGGCGAACCGTTCTCGCGTTTGTCGTTGGTCAATTGCAAAGGACCGCCGCCATCCGCGTTGAGACGCCAGATTTCATGCGCGCCAGTGAGATTCGAGACGAACGCGAGCCAGGTCTTGCCCCAGGCGACGCCGCGGAAACTCTCGCCACTGCGCGCGGCGAAAAAGCGTTGTTCGGGTCCGCCGTCGCCGGGAACTGCGTAGATAAATTGCGTGCCGTAGTTATTGTCCATACCAATGTACGCAATGCGGTCACCGCTGGGCGACCACGAGGGACTGGAAATTCCGCCGATGCCGGTCGCGCCACCGTGGCTCACCAAATCTTTGGGATCAGCATCGCGAACTTGAACACGCAAGATATCGGTAAAGCCATTGACGCCGTAAATGTACGCCACGCGCGAACCATCGGGCGACCACGCAAATGGCGACGCATTGGTTGAAATGCGCAAATCGGCAGGCTTGCTTCCAATCAATTTAAAACCGGACACGGTGCGCGCTTCGACGTTCAGGTTATTGATCACAAACGACGATTGTCCGGGATCGTTCGAAACAAATCCCATCGTACCTTTCGGCGCGGGGAACGATTGTGTCGGCGAGGCGACGACCACTTTGGTCGGCGTAGGACCGCCGGGCGTGGCAGTCGGCGGAAGCGTAACGGCGACGACCGGCAAAGTATCGACTGAACCGGTCACAGTGACAAAAGCCACCGAGACCCAGCCCGGGCGTTGCGCATCGGGAAAGGCAATCTGAAGCCAAGTGCCATCGGCATTCTTACCCAAGACAATCGCCGAAGTGTCTTTCGGCATTTGAGCGGCGACTGTAAAGTTCGTTCCCGGTCCTTGCCGAACGTTCACCAATTGCTTGGTCGTGGCTTTGGGTGGAATCGGTGTGGGCGTTGGCGGTACCGGCGTCGGCGTTGGCGGGACTGGAGTTGGTGTGGGTGGTGGCACCGGCGTGGGCGGAACCGGCGTCGGTGGAATTACCTGCGTTGGCTTGGGCGTAGGCGTTGGCGCGGTGCCGCAACCAACAATCCAGACCAAAGCAAACACGAGTACGCCCAACGTCAAAATACGTCGAACTTGCATAGCAAACCTCCTTGAAATGTCGCGGGACTAG
The DNA here is from genome assembly GCA_963718225.1 of uncultured Chloroflexia bacterium. Lineage (GTDB taxonomy): Bacteria > Chloroflexota > Anaerolineae > UBA4142 > UBA4142 > DAOTXS01. The sequence goes on along the minus strand of CAVQYN010000019.1, from coordinate 250,547 downwards.
AGACCGATCAGCAACCGCCAGAGTGTTGAAAGGGGCTGGTACAACAGAGGACCTAGCAGGCTGCTGCCCGCGAAGAAAAGCAACATCAGAATAAAGAAGCCGTATTGGCGCGTCGCGTCGAAGAATTCGGCGAGTTGCGCCGGCAAAATGCCGGACAGAATCGTAAAACCATCGAGCGGGAAAATTGGAATGAGGTTGAAAAAACTCAGGACGAGATTAAAGTACACGATCCACGCCAACAGTTCGATCAGCGTGCGTTCCGGCGAACTCGGCAACAAGAACCAAGCACGCGTGTCCAGAACAAAAATTGCGATGCGGGTCAGAATCGCCACGACGATGGCGAGAATAAAATTCGTAAAGGGTCCCGCCGCCGCGATAATTGCTTGCCCGGTACGCGGATTGCCGCGCAAGGCGTACGGATTGTACTGCACCGGCTTGCCCCAGCCAAAGCCGGCAATCAGGAACATTAACGAACCCATCACTTCGAGATGCGCGGCCGGTTGCAGTGTCAAACGCCCTTGGCGTCCCGGCGTGGATCACCAAGCCAGGTTGCCGCCGCCGCGTGCGCGAATTCGTGAAAGCTGATGCCAAAGACCAGCGCGATGAGAAGCGCGACGAATTGGGTGGGACCCATGTCCCCGGACAAGAGTTGAAAAATCATAATGGCTGGCATTATACCACAAAAAAACAAATTGTCGAAAGCAATTTACACGGCATATGCGGATTTTCACACGCGCGTGCGTTCTGCGATAAAATTTAAGGTTCGCCTTGCGCTTCCTAGTGTATAATCGAAAACATCGAAAGGCGGTTTGAACATGCAAGTCTTGGTCGTCTATAACGTCATCGATCAGCCGGATGTCGGCATTGAGGACGAACTCATTGCCGAGCAAGAGAACACCGAAACGGAAAAGTTTATCGAAAGCGCGCTGCAACAACACGGCTATCGCGCCGCCGCGCAACCGATTAGCACCGATTTGTGGCAACCGCTCAGCCAGTTCGATCCGCGCGAATGGTTTGTCTTTAATCTCTGCGAAAGTCTTTGCTACAAAACCTATCTCGAACCGTACGTCACACTGGTCTACGAACATCTTGGTTTTCGTTATACCGGCTCCGGGCGTAAGACGTTGATGACGTGTCTCAACAAAGCGCGCACGAAAGAGATATTGCGAGCGCATGATATTGCAACCGCGCCGTTCCAAGTAATGACCCCGCAACGCGCCGAACGCCGGCTCGATTTTCCATTGTTCGTCAAGCCGGTGTCGGAAGACGCGAGTTACGGCATCACGTTGAAATCGGTCGTGCGCGATGACCGTGCTTTGCGTCGCCAGTTACGTTTCGTTTGGAACAAGTATCATCAACCGGCGCTCGTCGAGCAATTCATCGACGGGCGCGAGTTCAACGTGACGATTTTGGGCAACGAATCGCCGCGCATTCTGCCGCTGTCCGAAATCAATTTTCGTCACATTGCCGATCCGTTCGCGCGCATTGTGTCGTTCCGCGCAAAATGGGTTTCGTCATCGGAAGAATTTTTAAAGACGCCGCCGACGTGCCCGGCTCAAGTCAGCCCGACGCTTCAAGCGCGCATCGAAGAGGTCGCGCGCCGCGCATACCTCGCGCTCGGTTTGAACGATTACGGGCGCGTGGACATTCGCGTGAAAGACGGCGTGCCGTACGTGCTTGAAGTCAACCCCAATGCCGATCTTGCGCCGGACGCTGGCATCGCGCGCGCCGCCGGCGTTGCGGGGATGTCATACGCCGATCTCATCGATGAGGTGGTGCGACTGGCGGCGCGGCGCAACCATGCGAAAGGCTTTGCGCGCCCGCGCATCATTGCATACGAACGCAAAGCCGGGCGCGCCGGCGTGTACTCGATTCCAATCAACGCACTGGCGACTGCGTGAAAAAGTATTACGGCGAGAGTTGTGCTCTCGCCGTATTTTTTCTCACCCGCTATTTGACGCGCGCAAAAATACGTGCTAGGATTTTGACGAATCATTTGGAGGTTGAAACATGGAAGCTGAAAATTCGGATGGCATCACGCGACGACAATTGATTACCACCGTCGCTATCGGCGGCGCGGCGTTGGCGGCGGGCGCGGTGGGCGGCGCGGCGCTGGGCAACAGCGGGCACACTGGCGCGCGCGGAATCGGAGTTGCAAAAATTGCGCGCGTTGGTTGGGCTGTACGAACAACTGGAAAAAATCGGCATTGATAGCATCATCGCGTCCGGGATGAGCATCCTGCGCGGCGCACTTGACGCGGTGAAAACCGGCGTGCGCCTCGCGCGCGATGGTGTGACAGCAGCGGAGAATGCGTTGAAAAATTTTCAAGCACTGCTCGATGGCTTGCGCGGACTCACCGATACCGCAACGACTGTGTTGAACGATTTGGCGAAAAAATTTCAAGCCGCCGAAGCATTGGTCGTCGCGATGCTCGGCGCGGCGAAACCACTCGCGGAATCGATCGTGGCATTCTTCGACGCGATCCTCGGCAAAATTCCGTTCGGCATCGGCGACGATATTCGCCGCACGGTCAACGCCATCGTCGATTTGATTCGCGTCATTCCAATCACACAAGACACCGTGTCGAATCAATTGCTCAAGCCGATGCAAACCCTATTTTTTCCCGCCACCGGCAACGCGGCAGTGAAATCGAATCTCGTCGATCCGCTCACGCAAAACTTGCTCACGCCATTGAAAAAATTCCTGACCGATGTCGACACGCTGCTCGAACGCTGGGACAAGGATTTTGCCACGCCGGTGCAAGCCGCGCTCGATCAACGCGCCGGTGTGCGCAAAAAAATCGCGATGCTCCGCGACGACATCGGCTTAGCGTAAACACGTTTGATGGCGTCCGCCATCGATGGCATACGAAACACCGGTAATCCACCCGGCTCTGGGCGATGCCAAAAACAAAATCAATTCCGCGATTTCTTCCGCCGAACCGACGCGCCCTAATGGGTGCGTCGTTTTGCTGTGCTCCAAAAATTTTTCGTACGCTTCATCGCCCATGCCACCGGCGCGATGCAACATCGTCACCGTCACGCCGGGATCGATGGCGTTGACGCGCACGCCCTTGCTCGCCACTTCAAGCGCGACGCAATGCGTCAACTGATCCAGCGCCGCTTTGCTCGCGCAGTACGCGACGACGTTCGGAAACGCGCGAATGCCGGTCACGCTCGACACGTTGACTACGTTTCCCTTGCGTTCGATCAAATGCGGCATCGCGCGTTGCATCAAATAGAACGGCGCACGTGCGTTGATGTCGAACATATAATCCCAATCGGCAAGTTTCGTCGTTTCGATGTTGCCAGTGCCGATGATGCCTGCCGCGTTGACGAGCACATCGATGCCGCCGAAATACCCGGCGGTTTCGCTGACGATGCGTTCGATTTCTGCTGGCAGTGTCACATCCGCGGCGATACTGTAACTCGTGCCGCCGCCCGCGCGAATTTGCTCCGCGACCTCCGCCAGCACGTCGCCGCGCCGCGCGACAATTGCCACGCGTGCGCCTTCCTGTGCGAACTTGATCGCCGTCGCGCGACCGATACCGCTACTTGCGCCGGTGATCAGCGCAATTTTGTTTTTTAATTCATTCATACCAACTCCTATGATGAATGCTGTGTCTCGCCAAGACGCAATGGCGCCAAGGTTTTTCTATTCTTTGCGTGCTTGGCGACTTGGCGAATGTGATTTTCACCTGGAAAAAATTTTTCCCAATGCAAACAACAAGCGCTCGACATCTGCCAGCGAATTGTACGCCTGAATCGACACGCGAATAAACTGTCGGCTCTGCCACACGACAATTGGAACTTCAATACGAAACTCGTCGTACAACCGCATCTTGATTTGCGCCGCGTCGCATTGCGGCAGAGGAAGCGTTGCCATTTGCGCATACCAGTCGACAGAATCCGGACTGAGTGGCGCGATGCCGGTCAGCGAGGAAATCTTTTCGCGCGCGATGCGCGTCAGCGCGTGACATTGTTCGCGCACGCGTTGCCAATCGTATTCTGCGCAAAATCGAATCGCTTCCGGCACGCTCAAATATGCCGCGATGTCGCGCGTGCCATTCCACTCTTGCTCGTCAATGAATTTCGACGCGCCCGGTTTTTCCGATTCATAGCCCCAACTCACGACCAGCGGCTCGACAAGGTTTTGCATTTCGCGGCGTGCGTAGAGAAATGCCGAGCCCTTGGGACTGCAGAGCCATTTGTGCGCATTCGACGTATAGAAATCCGCGCCGATGTCCGACAAATCGAGTGGGAGTTGCCCCAGCGCGTGCGCGCCGTCGATGATGCTGAGGATTCCATTTACGCGCGCGCGGCGGCAGATTTCCTTGACCGGCAAAATCAACGCAGTCGGCGAGGTGATGTGGCTGAGAAACACGACGCGCGTGCGCGGTGTTACGCCCGCCCAAAATCTTTCGATGAATTCCGCCGGCGTTGTCACCGGCACCGGTATCGCTTGTTGTTTATACACCGCGCCGGTCTTGCGGCAGATGAATCGCCATGTTCGATCCATCGCGCCGTACTCGTGATCGGTTGTCAGAATTTCATCGCCCGGCGCGAGCCGCAAACTGCGCGCGACGATGTTAATTGCCGTCGTCGCGTTTGGAACAAAAACCAAATCGTCGGCATCAGCGTTGACGAACGCGCCAAGCGCAACACGCGCCTCACGCATCAAATCGTTAAAGCGGCGTCCCAGGAATTCGACCGGCTGACGTTCGAGTTCGCGTTGCCACCATTGGTATTTCTCGAACACCGCGCGCGGCGTCGCGCCGAACGAACCGTGATTGAGAAACGTGATACTGGGATCAAGCAGAAATAATCCTTTTGCAAGCGGTGATTGAGCGGACAAGGAATCCTCTTAAGGTCGTCGCGTTGGCGTTGGCTCGCCGGGTACGGCAACGACGCGCGCCATTCGGTGTAGCGCCGAAAAGCGGCGTAACTGTTTGTGCACAGTGTATCGCTGTAGCAAATCGCTGGACCGATGTCATTGGGTTTGCACGGCTCGAACAACGGCAACGTAAACGCGTACGCATCCGGCTCGGTCGTCGCTCTGCCCAGCTCGATGTGACGCGCTTCGTGCGCCAACATAATCGCGGCGACGAATGTGCGCACGGAATCTTGATACCGTTTGGGATTGTTGATTGCGCCATCATCCGGCAAATAGACGATGGGCTCGCCGCGCGAAACATACGCCGATGCGTTAGGTAAACCGGGAACTGGGGTGCCGCGCGTCACTTGGCGCACGTGCGAGCGGACGTAATTGTATGTCGCTGGCGCGCATGACTTGAGCAACTGAATTCCATCGCGCATCATCCGCTCTTCTTCCGCGTTCAAATTTTTCAACTCGATGTCGCGCGGCAACACAGTCGCTGTGATCGTCGGCGTGAGGCGCGGCATCGGCGTGCGTGTAATCGTCCGCGTCGATGTTGGCGCGCGTGTCGCAGTTCGCGTTGGCGTCGATGATGGCGTGATTGTTGGCGTCGGCAGTTCCGGCGTCGCGGTGGGCGTCATTGTCGCTGTCGGCGTGGGCGCGGGTGTTGGTATCGGCGTTGCGCAGCCGGCGCAAAGAATCAGCGTGATGACAATCAGTTGTGAGCGCATTGGATTGAGTATATCGTCCGTTCAATCTTGCGTCAACTTGTGTTATACTTGCGCGTAACTCGGGAGGAGGATACAATGCAAATTAAATGTACGGGGTATGCCAATCACATACGACGATTCTGGCGGCAAAGGAATTCCGTTATTGCTCGTGCACGGCTTTCCGCTCGACCGCACGTTGTGGTCGGCGCAACAATCGCTGTCTGATTTCGCGCGTGTGATTGCGCCGGACTTGCGCGGTTTCGGTGGATCGACTCTGCCTGCCGGCAATGTTAGCATCGACACCTACGCCGATGACTTGTGCCGGCTTGCTTGATGCACTAGGCATCCAGAGCGCGGTGATTGCCGGTCTGTCAATGGGCGGGTATATCACGCTGGCGTTTCAACGTCGACACGCGCATCGCGTACGTGCGTTGATTCTCGCCGATACGCGCGCGGGCGCGGACTCGGCGGACGGCAAAAAAGGGCGCGATACGAATATCGCACTTGCGCGCGAGCAAGGCGTGGCGGCAATCGCCGAAAAAATGTTTCCAAAAATGCTCACGCCGAAAACGATCAGCGAACGCCCCGCCGTCGCGCAAGCGACGATGCAAATGATGGCGCGGCAACCGGTGGCGGGCGTCATCGCCGCGCTTGGCGCGATGCGTGACCGCCCGGACGCCACACCAATGCTAGGCGAAGTCAAATCGCCGACGCTGGTTGTGGTTGGCGCAGACGACACGCTAATTCCGCCGAGCGAATCGGAAATTATGGCAAAGGCGATTCACGGCGCGCAATTGAAATTAATTCCCGGCGCGGCGCACCTGGCGAATCTAGATGCGCCGGAGGAATTCAATCGCGTGGTGCGGGAATTTTTGAAAACTGTATAGCCGCAGAATCACGCGAAAACACGCAGAAAATTTTTCCGTGTAATTCTGTGTGATTCCGTGGCGGAGATTACACAAAAAATCAACGCCCCGAGTTTTCGGGGCGTTGATTTCTGCTGAGAGCGCGTCGCGCTATGGACGCGGGCGAAATTCAACTTCGGCGTGACCGCCGTTCAATTGCACATCGGCGTAAATGTTCAGACCCAACGGAATCACGCGCCACACGCCAACACATGCATGCGCAAATTCAACGACGAACGGTCCACGCTCCGGCTTGGTGCCGGTCAATTTCGGGTCGCTGATCCAACTGCCATCGGTCGTCGCCACGACGACGGGCCAATCCGTCTTGCCAACCACCGTCGCGGCAAGCGAGCACGGACCGCCGCCGGAAGTATTCGAAACTAACACCGCTTCCCACCCACTGCCATTTCCATTTGTCGAGGAAGCCGGCGGAACCACAATGACTCCCGGCGCTGGAGGCACGACGATCGGCGGCACAACAATCGGTGCGGGTGACGGCGCGGGCGGCGGTGGATTGATCGGCGCGCGTCCGCCGGGAATGAACAGGCTTTGTCCCGCCCAAATGAAGGATGCGTTCGCCAATTTGTTTGCGATCTGAATCGCATACACCGACGAACCGAATCGCGCGGCGATGAGTTCCAAATATTCGCCGGGGCGCACAATGTGATACACGCCTTGCGGCATCGGCGCGGGCTTGGGCGCGGGCGGCGGAACTGGCGCCGGTGGCGGCACGGGAGCCGGCGCGCCCGGAATTTTCAATGTCTGCCCGACGTAAATCCAATAATTGTATAATCGATTTGCCTGCATCAACGCTTCAACCGTCGTGCCGTTGCGCATCGCAATCGAAAACAACGTGTCGCCCGACTGCACGACGTACGCGTTCGTTGTCGGCGCAGGTCGCGGCGCGGCGCTGCCGGGAATCACCAGTCGTTGACCCACGTAGATGAAATCCGGATTGCGGATACCGTTCGCCGCCATCAACGCATTGAGCGTTGTCCCGTACCGCGCGGCAATCGTGATGAGCATATCGCCCCAGCTCACGACGTGCACCATCGGCGCCTCCGCCGACGCGCTGGGCGCGGAGCCAACCACGCCGATCAACATCGCCACGCCAAATAATCCGATGAGAATTCCTCGCAAGTAGCGCATCTATTTCTCCTTTCGACGAATCGGCGCGCGCGATTTTTTGAGTGCACGCGGTTGCCGCCTTTTCTCGATGGGCTTGACGGTTTTGCGCGACGCAACTTGCTCTGCCGTGCGTGCCGCAAACTCTTCTTCCGTTTCCAATTCACGCGCGTGAATAAAATCTTCCAAATGCGTTTGACGGACGCGATAGCTGCCTTCGAGTTTCACGGCTTTGAGCTTGCGCAACTGGATATAGCGGCGCACCGTGAACGGACTGATGCCCAGAATCTGCGCGACCTCGTTGGTTGTCAAAAACTCGCGTTTTGCCGCCACGCTCTATTTCGCTCCGTTTTGCTACATCTTGCGCTATTTTACAACATTCCGGCGCGCCTGTCAATATCTTATCCAACCCCATAACACATAGGGGCGAGGTAACCTCGCCCCCACCAACAATCTCACGTCTTCTTCCCGCCCGCGCTCTTTTGGGCGATGAATTGCCCGATAATTTTCGACGCCTCTTCGACGCTTGCCTCGCTCATCGGATGCTTGAATGTGCTGACGAACAACGCGTCGAGTCCTTGCACCGCGTCCGCTTCGTTCGCCGCGTGACGTTCGCGGTACATTTCGATCAATTTCGCGTGTTGATTCGCCGACATCAACGGCATCCGGCGCGAACCTTCGCGGCGATCCTTTTCGACGGTTGCGCCGGCGCGCATCATATCTTCCGCGCTCGCCAAGCCGGCGCCGGGCAACAAGCCGTACCCCATCGCCGCGAGCGCGCGTCCAATCGCCGATGTCTCAGCGACTTCCCACGGAAATTCGCGCTCAGCAGAAGTGCCGCCCTTTTTGCGGCTCGTCGCAATGCCGTGCCGGGCGCCGTACATTTCGCTTGTCACCATCACTTGCAGCGTGAGTTGTTCCGGATTATCGAGCAAGATGCGCGGCTCGGCAAAATCTAGACGCTTGCTTTGCCGGCGATAATCCTCATTCGCCATCGCCACGCGAAGCGTGCCATCGACCGCCATGTACGCGTGCTCGGTCGCTTACCAATCATTGCCCACTTTGCGCCGCGACTCCAGCACGACAATGTAATCGACGAAACTCTTCGTGCTTGACCGCGCCTACATCGCGCGCCTTGCGGCACAATGCCAACAATTCATCGCGATTCATTGCAAACCTCCTTCCAAAAATCGTCGGGCTGTTTGTCGAATCGATTCCGTCACGTCGACAGAAACATCAAACCACACGATGCGCGGATCGTTCAAGCGAAACCACGTGTATTGGTGATGCACGAAGCGGCGCGTGTCGCGTTTCAAAACCCGCACCGCTTCTTCCAGCAAAGTCTTGCCTTGCAAATAATCGACGATTTGCCGATAGCCCAATCCGCTCATCGACGGTAAATCTGGCGCGTACCCGCGTTCAAGCAAGCCGCGCACTTCATCGACGAGTCCCGCCGCGATCATCGCATCGACGCGTGCGTTGATGCGTTCGTATAATCGATCACGCGGCATCGTCAAGCCGATTCGCAGAACGCGATAGTTTGGCGCGTTCAGTTTTTGCAATTCGCTGATCGGCTGTCCCGAACTTTCGCACACTTCGATGGCGCGAATTACGCGGCGTTTGTTGCGCGGCTCGATGCGCGACGCCGCAAGTGGATCGAGTGTTTGCAAACGCGCATACAAAAATTCTGCGTCGAGTTTTTCCAGTTCCTCGCGGCGTGCAAGATTCGGCGCGACGCGCGGAATCGATAAACCTTCCAGCACCGCGCGCATGTACAAACCGGTGCCGCCAACCAGAAATGGAATATTGCCGCGCGCATGAATTTCCGCAATTGTGGCGTACGCGCGATGTTGATAATCGGCGAGCGTGAAGGTTTCGTTCGGCTGAACGACATCGATGAGATGATGCGGCGCGAGTGCTTGTTCATCCGGCGTCGGCTTGGCAGTGCCGATGTTCATTCCACGATAGACGGTCCGCGAATCAGCGGAAATGATTTCGCCGCGAAATTCCCGGGCGAGTTGAATCGCCAACGCGCTTTTGCCAACGGCGGTGGGACCGAGAATGGCGATGAGATTGGGCGACCACTCAGGGTCGCCCCTACGATTCAACGGCACTTTTGATCACTTCCATCCGCGCAACTTTACCTACGCGATTCAATTCAATCGCGACCAAATCGATGCGCCACGCGTGATTGGCAAACTCGCCGTGCTCTGCCAAAAATTCCTGCGCGACCTGCATCAATCGTTTGCGCTTTCGCGGCGTGAGCGATTCTTCCGGCGCGCCCGCCGCATCGCCGCGCCGTGCGCGCACTTCGAGAATACAAGTCCATCGGCGTCTTCGGCAATCAAATCGATTTCGCCGGCGCGCGAGGGACTGCGCCAGTTGCGCAATAAAATCTTGTATCCGCGCTGTTCCAAAAACAGCGCCGCGATGCGTTCGCCGGAATCGCCCAGGTTTTTGCGCGCGCGCGTAGTTTTCATCATTTCAATTTTATCACAAAATCAGTGGCGCGACGAATGCAATTTTGACGCGCGCGTCTTTCGGCGTAGAATAGAATCGATGACTCACCAATTCACCGCGCATTTTCGCATCCGCCAATACGAACTCGACGCGCATAGCAACTTGCCCAACAGCACCCTCGCGCGGCTGTTTCAAGAATCGGCAACGCGCGCTTCCGCCGATGCCGGCTTTGGCGTCGATTGGTATTCCACGCACACCAGCGCGTGGCTGGTGCACGAGTTGACCCTCGTGCGTTCGCAACCGATTCGCTACGGCGATGAGCTCGCAATCACAACCTGGGTTTCCGATTTTCAGCGCGTGCGTTCGCATCGCGAATATTTGGCGCGCAACGCCAAAACCGATGTTATCGTTGCGCGCGGGCGCGCATACTGGGTGCACATTAACCCGACCTCAATGACGCCGGCGCGCGTGCCGCCGGAAATCGTCACGCGTTTCGATCCCAATGGCATCAGCGCGCTGGTTCATAGCAAGCCGCGTGTGTACCCGCCACCGCGTTTTGCCATCGATGAATTTCGCGCGACGCGGCGCGTGCAACGCTACGAAGCCGACGGAATGCAACACGTCAACAATGCGATGTACATCGATTGGCTGGAAGAAGCGCTGGCGGATGCGATTTCAACGCATCCTGAGCGGAGCGCCGCAGGCGCGGAGTCGAAGGACGAGCGACAACTGTGCGTCTATCGCCACGACATCGAGTACGCGCGGGCGGCGGTGCCAGGTGACGAGGTTACAATCAGCGCGCAACTTGCCGGCGTTGGACAATCGGCAAGCCTTTGGAATTTTGAAATCCGGCGCGGCGATGAATTACTGATCCGCGATTGCATCACGGCATTGTGGATGGGTGCGAGTGGAAAAGCGATGCGGTGGAATAAGTGAAATTTGTGACTCCTGGGTTCAATTGCTGCAATATTGTTCTGTAACGCTTTTTCGAGTATACTCTGCGTAGATGATTTGAGACTTGCGCAACGCGTGCGATGATACTGCGGCTCAGCCCCAAAGCGCTGAGGATCACCCTGATGCGGAACAAGACACGTAAACAGTCCAGCACAATAATTCATCGACCAATGCAGATGAGGATGCAAAATGCAACACTATGAAATCTATGATCTCTTAAATCGCCCTGGTCCATTGTGGCTGGCAGGAATTAATTTGGGCAATCTGAACTTGAGCGGTGCAAATTTGAGCCGCGCAAATTTGAGTAGCGCAAACTTGAGCGGCTCAAATCTGAGTAACGCTAATTTGAGTGGCGCCAATCTGTTCGTTGCCAATCTGAGTGGTGCGGATTTGAGCCGTGCGAACCTGAGCGGCGCGAATTTGGTTGGGGCAAATCTGCGCGGCGCGAATCTGAGTCATGCAAATCTGAGCGGCGCGTATTTGAACGGCGCAAAACTAACCAGGGCAATTATGCCAGATGGTTTCAAACACACGTAAGCATAAAATTTAGATCGGCAACCATGGTGAAACGGCATGAGGTGTAAAAAAGCGCAGGAAATGATCCTGCGCTTTTGTCTTGTAGTTTGCGACTGGCGTTTGAATTTATTTGTAGCACAGCCGCAAAACACTTGGGGAGAAAAACAGGTCTTGGGGCAACCCTACGGCATGCGCGTTTGGTTTATTGTGCCTTATCCACTGGGTCGTACAGCCCGCGCGCTTGGTTCACGCGCACGCGCAAAATTTCCTGCAACATTTCAAGCGACTCGCGCACATACCGCGTACCTTCGCCGCGCGCCTGACGCTTGGTAATACTCTGGTCGCGATTGTACCACTCGACCGGGACTTCTTTGACCGGATACCCCGCGCGTTCGATCAGGTACAAGAGCTCCACATCGTACGCGGTCACTTTCCAGCCCCGCTGATTTTCCTCGCGCCGGAAGAATTCCAAAAATGGAAACACCCGCGCCAGCACCTCGCGGCGAAATAATTTGAAACCGCATTGCGTATCGCTAATGTCGCGCAACAGCAAACTGCCGCGCAGCTTGCGAAAGATCATGCTCCCCAGCTTGCGCACAATCGAAAACCCTTCGCGCGCGCTTCCGCGCGAACCGATGACCGTCGCGCTGCCTTGCTTGTACCAAGGCCACAACTTGTCGAGTTCGCGAATCGGCGTGGACTGATCCATATCGGTCAACAGCACCGCTTCGCCGGTCGCGGCTTGAATCCCCGCCCACACCGCCGCCGGTTTTCCGCCGTGCGGAATATCGCGCAAGGCAAAATTCGGCTTGCCTTGAATGAACGCTTGCACCAACTCGCGGCTCGCATCGGTGGACTCGTCATTTACGACAATCACCTGCCACGAAAAATTCTGGCTGGCAAGGTATTGATAAACTTCGTCGAGGACGCCGTTCTCCAAATTTTTCTGTTCGTTGAAGCACGGAATCACAACCGAAAGATCAAATGTCATATTTGGCACATTCTACTTGAAACAAGGAAAAACACAAACGCTATCCGCTATCGCGCGATTTTGGTCAGCAACAAATAATCTACTTTGGTTTCATCGATGACCAAACGCATTCCGTTTGCCGCTTGATACATGCCGATCATCAGCGTGTACTCACCGGGCGCCAGGTTCGCCGGCACATCAATCCGGTACGCATCGGCGATGACTTCGCCGCGCAGCCAACTTGTCGTCGGCGCGGCGCCGGCGGCTGGCTCGCTGTCGCGTTGCGCGACGATGTTGCCTTTTGCATCGAGCAGATGGACAAAGACGCTGTAACGCTCGGCGATTTTTTCCGTGGCTTGCCAGTACAGCACGAGTGCAATGTTTTTCGGATCAAGATCATAGCCCAATAGTTTTATTTTTCCGCCAAGCGTCGCCGATGACTTGAACTGCGGCGTCGGCAAATCAAAACGATGCGGGCGCGCGTTGATTTTGATTTTGCCGATTTCGATTTCACCCGGGCGAATCACGATGCCTTGTTCGTCCACGATGCTTACGAGCATGCGCGCATCACCGGGCGCGGCATCGGCGGCGAGTGTGAGATTCACTTTGTCGATGAACGTATCGCCCGAAATCCACGCATTCGTTGGAAAAGCATTTGCCGGCGCGTAACGCATATTCGCACTTGCGGCACCGGTTGAATCGATAATCTTGATTTCGGCGAAGAGGTTGCGCGCCGGCTTAGCGAGCGCGCGCCATTGCAGAGTGAGTGGCAGAGTTTCGCCTGCCCAAATTTCCGGCGCAACCTTGTCGAAACTCGTCAACGCGAGGTCGTTCCAACGCGCATCGATTGGGTTTGCCAGTACATTCGGCGGCAAGTTGCCTTTGGAAATCTGCACACTGCCCGTTTGGATCGCGCCGCCGCGCCGGTTTTCCGGCGCGATAATAGCCGCAACGCGACCATCGTCCGAAGCATATATCACAACTTGCACCGAGTAATTTCCCGGCGGATACCCGGCGGAATGATGAATGCGTGCCGATCAATCACACCTTGCCCCGCGCGCCAACTCGACGTCGGCGCCAGCGGTGGCGTGTCGTTCTGTGCCCAAATCACATCGCCGGCGGAATTGGTGAGCCGCACGCTAACCGTGTAATCGTCAGGAATGTTTTGTGTCGTCTGCCAATCCAATTGTAGCGTAACCACGTCACGCCCAGCTTGCAACGTTTCCGCGTTGAGATGATAGCCCAGCAATTGCATCCCGTTGCTAAAAGTAATCGGCGCGGAAAAATTTTCGCCGAGCGTCGGCATGCCCGCGCGATATTGCAACACGCGCATCTGTCCGAATTTTCTCTCGTCGATAAAAAACGTGCGCGCGGCGAGCCAATCTTCCGCGCCGTGATGCGGCAACGCCTGGACGATTGCCCACACGTTGCGCGATTGGGCGACCGCGTACTCCAAATCACCTTGCAAATCGATGGCGCGAAATTCAAGCGGCGCGCCGGTGTAATGGCTAAGAAAATATCCTTGATGCCAGGACGCGTGAATCAGCACGACATCGCCGGGTTGCGCGCGCTGTTCGATTTCACGCAGCGCCGGCAAATAATCCTCGACGACCGGCGCGTAGCGATTGTAGCGAAAAAAATAATCGTTGAGCGAGTACGCCGAAACGCCGACGAAAAACATTGCGCCGATGATGAGACCCAAACGCGCGCGCTGTTCGATGATCGTCAGGGCGCGCGCGAACAAGAGCATCAGCGGAATGCACGCGAGCGCAAACAAGCGTCCGCGATAAAGCGGAAGCGCGAGATAGAGCGGATAATAGGCGAGAATTGGCACAAGTGAAAGCGAAACTAAAAGCGCGTCGTAAAATTTTGCCGCGCGCGTGGCAAATGCAATGCCAAGCGCGATGACAATCACGAGGGCAAATGCCGCGGCGAGTTGAAGCGCCGTTGCGAGCGGAATCGTCGTGCCAACGGAAATTGCTCCAAAGCCGCGCGCGAGGTATGTGAAAAAATCCATCGGCAGAGTTTCGCCGGCAACGTCTTTGATGCCGGTGAACGCGCTCGCGTAACGAAACGCGAGCCACGGTAAAAATGTCGCCACGACGCCGAACGAAACGGCGAACCAGCGCAGGACAAATGCGCGGCGCGTTTTGAAAAGCGGAAGCAAGACGAGTCCGATGGCGAGGAAAACAAAGCCGGTGTGATAGAGCGTATACAACGCGAGCCACATCGCGAGCACATAGCCGAGCCAGTCTCTCCGTGTCTCGCGCGCAAACAAGCGCACGAAAAAATCCAAGCCTAGCGCGACTAAAAACATCGCCAACGCGTACATCCGCACTTCTTGCGAATAGTGCACCGCGAACGGCGCAAGCGCAACGATGCATGCGGCAAGCACGCCCGCGCGCGCGCCAAACATGCGCTTGCCGATTTGCCACACCATCGCAATCGTCGCGGTGCCAAAGAAAACAGAAAAAAATCGAATCGCGAGTTCGCTGTAGCCGAAGAGCGCGAAATAAACATGCAATAGAAAATAGTACAGCGGTGGGTGCGGATCAATCGAGGTCGTATCGAGCGTAATCGTGAGCCAGTCGCGGCTGGCAGAAAAAACGCTAAAACCTTCGTCGCCCCACATCAGCAAATCGGCGACGCGGAACATCCGTAGCGCAAAGGCGAACAGGGTGACGGTAAGCACAACGAGCGGCAGGAAGGCAGAGGCGCGAGAACGTAGAGGCGAACGCGGCATTGCTGTCATCTTGGTTTATCGCAAATCAAGAGGATGTGCGGGTACGGCAAAATGTCCCAAAGGTAATGCAGGTGAATCGGCGCAAAGCCGCTGGCGGAGAGTTGGCGCTCCCACTCGCCGGAGGATCGATAGAAGAAATCATCGCGCGGCGACATGATCAGATCGAGCAAGTACGTGAACCACAGCATCGCGCGCGGTTGCGTATCGATATCTTTCAGCAAAAATCTTCCGCCGGCTTCAAGTCGCGCAAACAAATCGGACAGCAAACGATTGCCGCTGGCGACAGGCAAGTGATGAAAAATATCGAGCGCATACGCGCCGGCAATCGATTGGGCCGGACGCCAATCGCGCAAGTCCTGCAGTTGAAACGACACGTTGCGGATGCCCAGTTTCGCGGCGGCATCACGCGCGATTTGCAGTCGCCCAGCGTTTACGTCCAAGCCAATGATGCGCGCGCGGGGCTTGCACATTGCCATGTACAACGCGAACAGACCAAAGCCACAACCCAGGTCGAGGATTTCGCCATCGTCCGGCAAATATTGTTCGATCTCTTCAAGAAAGCGCAGATGGATGATTTTGAAACGAACGAACGCGTACACGCGAATAACGCCCGAATATGCCGCAATGATACGCGCGGCAACATCGCGCTTGAGCCGATACTTGTCTTGTTCGTGTTCGATAACGGACAGTTTCATAAATGCAGACGAAAAACCAAGGGTTTGCGTTCGTCCTTCGTCTTCCGTCCTCCGTCTAGATTTTTACCAACGCCGCTTCGATCTCTTCATCACTCACACGCCGGATAATTTCGCCGCGTCGCTTGAGCCAGCGTGATAAACCGAGCACACCGGCGATTTGTCCGCGCAGGCGCGCGCGCGCCGCCGCGCCGCGGAGATTTCCCAGAGCATCCTTGGTAATGCGCAATTGCGCGATGAGAATTTTGCGCCAATATTTTTTCCATAACCTTGCCGGGTAATTTTTGGCGAGCACAAGAATAAAATTGCGTCCGACATAGAAACTGCCATACGCGCCGCCGCCGGTCGCGCTGACATGATGATAAACGATCGCGCGCGGCGCGTAGGCAATCGCATAGCCCGCCCAGCGCGCGCGCCAATTCAAATCAACGTCTTCCAAGTTCGCAACCAAGGCTTCGTCGAATAAGCCAATCTCGTCGAGCATCGATTTGCGGTACGCGACCGCGCCGCCGCATCCGCCGAAAACGCCACGCGCGTCGTCGTACTGCCCGCGATCTTGTTCCCACACGCCGCGATTGCCGGGGATGCCATCGACGCGATAAAAATCGCCGGCACTGTGAATGTAATCGCGCCTATCGAACAAGCGTAACTTGCACACGATCATTCCCGCATTTGGATTCGCGTCCGCCGCACGCGCGATTTCTGCAAGCCAATTCATGTCCGCTTCCGTATCATTGTTCAACAGGACAAGGATATCACCGCGCGCGGCACGAATGCCTGCGTTCACCGCGTGTGCAAAACCGCGATTGTGTTCAAGCGCAATCACGCGTACTTCCGGAAAATCGTTTTTGATTAACGCGCGCGAATCATCGGTCGATGCGTCGTCGACGACGATGGCTTCAAAATCGCGGAAGGTTTGCTGGCGAAGCGAAGTTAGGCAAACGGGGAGAAAACGCAAGCCGTTCCAGTTGGGGATGATAACGGAGAACATACCAATAATCTAGAAGCCAAGACGCCAAGAATCTAGTCGTTTCATTCTTTTGCGTTCATTGATTGACGGATGCAAAGTATTCCTCAAGCGCCTCTTGCCACGGACGTAATTTGATTCCCAGTGCCGTCGCGGCGACAAAGTTGGTCAGCGCGCCGTTGCGCGGCGGCGTCGATGCGCGCTTGAAATCGGCGAGCTTCGCGCGCGTAATCGAAACGTGATTCATTCTGCCAAGTTGCAGAATGCGTACCGCCCAATCGTACCGCGACGCGACGCCTTCGCCGACGAGATGATAAACGCCATAGTGTTGCGTTTCGACCAGTCTGCGCGATGGCATTCACGAGATCAGCGACCAGCGTTGGATTACTGATTTCATCGTCGACGTATGCAAGCCCACCCTTTTCTTTTGCCAATGCGAGCACTCGCGCAACAAAATTATTTCGCCCCGGCGAGTACAGCCACGCTGTCCGCACGATATAGTATCGATTCAGAAATGCCTGCACGAATTTTTCGCCCGCCAGTTTTGATTCGCCGTACGGATTGATTGCGCGACGTGCGTCCCACTCATAGTACGGCGATTCTTTGGTCCCATCGAAAACTTCGTTCGTGCTGATGTAGAGCATCGCCGCGTTCGCGCGCTGACACGCCAGGGCAACGTTCTGCGTCCCCAGCGCATTCGAGCGATACGCGGCAAGTGGATCGCGCGCGCAACCATCGACGTCGGTCATCGCGGCGGTATGAATGATCAAGTCGGGACGCGCGTTTACTAGCCGTTCGATTTCGCCGGGCTGGGTGATATCGCATTCCGGCAAATCGACGCCGGAGACATCGTGCTTCAATTGCAATGCGTGTTCGAGCGCGTGTCCCAGTTGTCCACGCACGCCGGTGATGAGGATTCGCATCGGCGCGATTATATCAGGTTTTGGAAAAATTGGGTAATTGATTTTATCTTGCGTGGATACCGCGCGTGATGTATAATCGAAATAGATCATTTACGAGGTAATCTTTATGACACAGCAAAATCAATCGACATGGCTGGCTCGCGCGCGTCCGCGGCGTTCTGCACGGTCCCGTGCTGGTCGGCGTGATTGCCGCGCTCATCGCGATTGGCTTGTCCGTTTTCGGCATGGTGCGCAATCCCGAAGGCACGCCGGTCAACCTGCGTTCGCTCTTGCTCGTCGTCGTACTCGCCGGCGGCAGTTGGGGCTTGATTGCGTGGGCAATCGCGACCGCTGCGGTGGAAGCCGGCAAAGATTAGTTTGGCAACCGTTGAGGAGGCAACATGCAAGCCGTAGTGATGGCAGGCGGCGAAGGCTCGCGCCTGCGCCCGCTCACGCTAAACCGCCCCAAACCGATGGTTCCCATCGCGAATCGTTACGTGATGGGACACATCGTCGAACTCCTTAAACGCCATAATTTCTCCGATATCATTGCGACCCTGCAGTACCGCGCCGAAGATATTCAGAATTATTTTCGCGATGGCTCGCAGTTCGATGTCATGATGAAATACTCGATTGAGCCACAGCCGCTTGGCACCGCCGGGCTCGGTCAAGTTTGCCGAAACGCTACCTCTCGCGCCAAGACCCTTTCCTCATCATCAGCGGCGATGCGCTAACCGATTTCAATCTGACGCGAGGTGTATCAATTTCCACAAGCGCGTCGGCGCGGCGGTAACCATCACCTTGTGCCGCGTGCCCAACCCGCTCGATACGGCGTCATTATCGTCGATGGTCAAGGACGCATCGAACGATTTCTGGAAAAGCCCTCATGGAGCGAAGTCATCTCCGATACGGTCAACACCGGCATCTATGTCATCTCCCCGGAAGTGCTCGATTACATCGACCCGGACAAACCCTTTGACTTTAGCAAAGATCTGTTTCCATTGCTGATGCAAAGCGGCTTGCCGCTGTATGGTTATATTGCCGATGGCTATTGGTGTGATGTGGGCAACATGTCCGAGTACATGCGCGCGACCGGCGATTTGCTTGAGGGCAAAGTAAACCTCGGTGAGATCGGACAAACACATCGGTAATCGTATTTTTGTGGAAGAGGATGTCGACATTGCGCCGGACGCGCAACTCTATGGACCCATTTATCTCGGACGCGGCTACGCAAATCAAAGGCGGCGTTATCATTCACGGTCCCACCGTCATTCGCTCCGATACGATTGTCGATAATCGCGCGCAGATCGAACACAGCATCATTTGGCGGAACGCGTACATCGGCGAGGACGTCGAAATCCGCGGCGCGATCATCGCGCGGCGTTGTAGTTTGCGCCGGCGCGCCACCGTGTTTGAAAGCGCGGTCATCGGCGACGATTGCTCGATTGGCGCGGGCGCGGTGATTCATCCCAACGTCAAACTGTGGCCCCGCAAAGAAGTGGAAGCCGGCGCAACGGTGAAATCGTCGTTGATCTGGGGCGCGCAAGCGCGGCGCAGTCTCTTTGGACGATACGGCGTGACCGGTTTGGTCAACATCGACATCACACCGGAATTTGCCGCGCGCGTGTCCGCCGCGTTCGGTTCCATTTTGCCCAAAGGATCGATTGTGACGATGAACCGCGATGTGCATCGCGGTCCGCGCATGATCAAGCGCGCGATGGTCAGCGGCTTGCCTTCTGCCGGTATTTCGGTGCAGGACTTGGAATCGATTCCGATTCCGGTCGCGCGCTATTACACCGCACACACCAAAGATACCTCCGGCGGCGTGCATGTCCGGCTCTCGCCGTACGATCAGCGCACCGTCGACATTCGCTTTTTCGACAAGAACGGGTATAACCTGGGCAAAGCGAAAGAGCGCAGCATCGAAAATATTTTTTTCCGTGAAGACTTTCGCCGGGTTGCGTTCAACGAGTTGGGGCGCATCGATGAAGTGTCAGACGCGCCAGCGCGATTGTATCATGAGGCGTTTTTGAAAGCGCTGAACGTCAACGCGATTCGCGAACGCAAATTCAATCTCGTCATCGATTATGCGAATGCGCCCACCGCGCTCATCTTACCAAAGATTTTTGAAGAACTTGGTTGTCAGGTAGTATCCTTGAACGAACGCGCCGAAGAAACCAAGATGACGCTCTCAAACGAGGAGTTTCAGCGCGGCTTGGATACTGTCGCCACCATCGTCACCGCGTTGAAAGCCGATCTGGGCGTGCGCGTGGATGTTGGCGGCGAACGCGCGTGGTTTGTTGATCGGCGCGGCAACACGCTTGCTGGTACCGTTGTGGCGGCGGCACTCGCTGAATTGGTTTTGCGCGCAACGGATCGCAATCAACCGCGCGTCATCGGCGTGATGGTCAATCAACCGCAACTCTTTGAGCGCGTTGCAGCGCGGCACGGCGCGCAAGTGCGGCGCACCAAAATCGATCCGCAAGCCATGATGGAAGCGGCGAGCGATCCGCAAACGCTGTTGGTCGCCAGCGGCGCCGGCGAATTCATCGTGCCGTCGTTCCACAGATTAATCGACGGCATGTTCCCGATCGCGAAATTGCTGGAACTGATTGCAACGCAAAATGCTTCGCTGGAACAAATCGTCGATGCCTTGCCGCCATACTTTATGGCACAAGACCGCGTCGATTGCGCGTTCGATGACAAAGGCAAGGTGATGCGCCTCTTAAACGAACAGCATCGCGACAACCTGATCGACCAAATCGATGGCGTGAAATTGCGTCAAGGCGACGGCGAGTGGATTCTCATCGTGCCAGAATCGGACGAATCGATTTTGACGCTGTACGCCGAAGCCGGCTCGCCAGATGCCGCCGCGCAACTCGTCGAGCGCTTCAAACGCATCATCGGCGGTTGGATCACCTCTGGCCCGACAGAATCGAACGTCTAGTGCATCCCGTTGTCGATTTTTATTTTTTCGAACTTGCGGCGTACTCGGTCTGGGTCATGCTGGGCGCAGTGTGCGGCATGAGCGCCGCGTATCTTTATCTCCGCTTGCAGTCGCGCCGCGCCGCCGCGCTTTCGACTTTTCTCGATGGCGCGGTTATTGTTTTTGTAGCGGGCGCGCTTGGTGCGCGCGCGTATCACGTGGCGATGCGCTGGGATTATTATGCCGCACGCCCGGACGAAATTGCGCAATTCGATTTAGGCGGACTCGCGATGCGCGGCGCGTTGCTTGCCGGCTTGCTCGCGCTCATTGTGTACGCGCGCGGGCGCCGATTGCCTTTGGGAAAAATTCTCGATGCAACGGCAATCGGTTTGTGCGTTGGGCAGACGCTGGGCTGGGTGGGCGCGCTGTTGCACGGCGCAAATTTCGGCGCCGTCAGCGATAGCCCATTCGCGCTCGACTTGCCCGATTTGTACGGATTGATCGAACCGCGCTTTCCACTTCAGTATGCCGAGATTATTTTATTCGCCGGTTTGTTCGTTGCGCTCGTGATCCTTGCGTTGCGCCAAGCACAACCGGGAACGCTGTTTGTTGTCTACGCGCTGATGGCCTCACTTGGCAATTTCGCACTCGGCTTTTTCCGCGGCGACGAGACGCTTCTGGTCGGAGCTTGGCGCATCGACCAGATTTTTGACGCAGTTTGCGCGGCTTTTAGCAATAGCACTACTGTTCTATCGACAATTGAGAAATGTGGGTAAAGTTGGGATAAGCTAAAGATGTCAAATTATTTAGATGCTAATCAAATTAAAAAATCGCCGTTGCAACCGCCGATGATGGTGTCTGCGCCCCCGGCGCTGGAACACTTGACGCACCAACTTGCCGGCGAATCAGTTGTTGCGGTAGACACGGAATCAAATAGTTTGTTTGTGTACTTTGAGCAAACCTGCTTGATCCAGATTTCAACGAGCACGACGGACTATCTGGTCGATTCGCTCGCGCTGAGCAAAGACCTGCAACCGCTCGCGCCTTTCTTCGCAGACCCGGCAATCGAAAAGGTTTTTCACGCCGCCGAGTATGACCTCCTTTGCCTTAAACGCGATTTTCAATTTTCATTCAATCATCTTTTCGATACAATGATTGCGGCGCGCATCCTGGGTTGGAAAAATGTCGGCTTGGGCAGTATCTTGCAGGAACGCTTTGGCGTAACGCTGAACAAAAAGATGCAACGCGCGGATTGGGGACATCGTCCGCTTTCGCCGGAACACATCGCCTACGCGCGCGAGGACACGCACTATTTGCTCGCTCTGCGCGATTTGCAGATCAAAGAATTGCAACAAGCCGGACGATTGGATGAAGCGCGCGAAGAGTTCGAACGATTGACACACATCGAAGCGTCGCCGCGCACTTTCGACCCGGACGCGTATGCGCGCATCACCGAGGCGCGCAAACTCGATAGCGTGGCACTGGGCGTGTTGCGCGAACTCTTCCGATTTCGCGATACACAAGCGCGCAAAGAAAATCGTCCGCCGTTCAAAGTGCTGACCGATCAAATGATGCTCCGCATCGCCGACGCCAAGCCCACCTCGAACCAAACGCTAGCGAAGAACACTTCCGATTACACGATGCGCCATTACGCCGCATCGATTCTCGCGGCGGTCGAGCGCGGCATGCGGACGCCGCAACTCAAACTGCCGCGTCCACGCGCACGCAACGGCACGCCCCTCGATAATCACGCGCAAGACCGGCTGATCAAATTGCGCGATTGGCGCAAAGCGCGCGCGGAGAAACGCGGCGTGATGAGCGACGTGATTATCTCAAACGATGCGCTCATAGCGATTGCGCGGGAAAATCCGGCGACACTGGAAGAACTCGTTCAAGCGGGTGAATTAGGTGAGTGGCGCGCGCGCGAGTACAGGCGAGGAAATGCTTGCCGTCTTGCCAAAGCGAAAAAAGCAAAAGGGCACCGAGTAATCGGTGCCCTTGATATTTACTTGACATGCATCGGCATGATGACATGCGTAAAGTCATCGCGGCCGACCGCTTTGAAAACGCCTGGACTCGTTGCGCCAGCGGTTTCGAGCATGATTTTCGGAACACGCAAAGCGTTCAAAACCTCAGCGAGGTAACGCGCGTTGAAGGCAATTTCCACCGGCGCGCCGTCAATCGTCGCATCGACATCGCCGACATTGTCGCCGGACTCGGCGCTGTTCGCAGTAATCGTCACCTTACCGCCGCCCATTTCGTTTGCCGGCGCGACTTGGAGACGAATCGTGTTCATCGATTCGCGCGCAAACACGGATGATGCTTTGACCGCGCTCTGCAACTCGGCAGTTTCGACAACCGTGCGCGTGGTGTGCGATTCCGGAATGATGCGCGTGAAATCGGGGAATGCGCCGTCGATGAGTTGCGAAACGATTTCGATGTTCGTCAACTTGAACAAGACTTGCGAGCGATTTTCGGTAACGGCGATTTCGATCGGGTCTTCTTGGTCGCCGCTCACGCGCGCGACTTCTTGCAATGCTTTTGCCGGAATAATCACGTTGAGCGGCTGATCGACCGGCGAAGTCAGTGTCGCGTGACGCACGGACAATCGAAAACCGTCCGCCGCGGCAAAAGTAACCTTGTCCTTTTCGAATTTCGCCATCACGCCGGTCAACACCGGGCGTGATTCATCGGTTGCGGCGGCAAAGGTCACTTGCTCGATCATTTCGCGCAAGGTATCGGGTTCCAAGGAAATGCGTTTGCCATCGCCAATCGTTGGGATAATCGGAAATTCTTGCGCGTCGATGCCTTTGACGTTCGCGTCGTAGCGCGCGCATTTCAAGTGCAACGATTGCGTGCGCGTGTTCAAATCCATATCGACGCGTTCGCCGGTCAGCGAATTGACGAAATCGCCCAAGATGCGCGCCGGGACCGTCGTCGAACCTTCTTCATCGACTTTGGCGCCGATCCAACACGTCACCGCAAGTTCCAAATTCGTCGCCGCGATTTTCAAGCGCCCTTGATCGGTCGCCAACAACACATTCCCCAGCACCGGCAACGTCGAACGCGACGCGACGGCGCGACCAACCACCGAAAGTCCTTTGGCTAGATTCACTTGTAAGCACGAAACCTTCATAAGTCGATCCTCCGCGAGTTTCCTCTGAATAAGAGCGCAAACAGTATACTACAATTGAGATTTGAAATCAATGATGCCGTCGACAATCGGATATTTACGCTGGCACTTGCGACAATCCAGCGCGCTTTCATTTTCCGTGATGTCAACCGAACCGCACGCTGGGCACTGCCACAGCGCTGTATTGAGCCGAGGCAAGCCAGCTTTTTGCGATTCCGCGCGGACAAAGATACTTGGAGAAATCTGGAGACCAGCGGTTGCGCGTTGCAAGAAACCATCAAGCGTGGCAAGAATTTGCGCCGGCACAATCCGTTTGAGCGCGGCGACGCGAAACATCGACACAGCGCGCCGGTCTTGAGGCATAAAATCGACGGCGCGCAAATGCTCATCAATGTAGCGCGGGTGAAAATCGAAATTGAGTTTGACGAACTCGTACGGCTCGCGCGCAAAAGGATTCGGCGGGCGACGCATCAGCGCGTACCGCAAAAGCGATTTGAGATTGCGCTTGTTCGCAAACTCGGTCAGATACGTGCCTTGCGGACGCACCGCGCGCGCGATTTCGACGAACGCGCGCGGCACATCGGTGAGGTGATGCAAGACGCGCACGGTAACCGCCGTGTCAAGCGAATTAGCGGCGAGCGGCAGGTTATATACATCGGCGGCAGCGAAAGCAAAGCGCGGATCGTCGCCGATTTTTTCGCGCGCCTCGCGCAACATCGACACGGCGTAATCGATCAGAATGACGCGTTCGTAGCCGTTGTAAAAATCGGCGAGGCGGCCAAAGCCCGCGCCGATTTCACAGAGCCGCGCGCCGCGCATCGGCAACATTTTTGACAGCGCGACGCGCTCGGCGCGATCTTCGTAATCACGTCCGCGCCAGAATTCGGTGCGCCACGGCGAATTTTCGTAATCACAGATTTCCGGAGACATTTTCGATGCAAAACCACAATCTACTTATGTAAATGTTTTACGTGAAACATAGACCACAATCCGCATATTTTGAACGATTGTTTGTGGCACAAGAGAATTCTGAATCTGGTTCCATTGATTTTTTTCGCGGCAAGAGAAACACGAGACACTAGACCGATTCAATTCCCGTGAACAAATCGGTTTCTGGCTCTGTCACAACCACGCGCGATTCCGCACGCACCAACGTTTCGGTTTTCAAACCTTCTTTGCGAATCTCGATTGGAATTTTGGAAAAGATACTGTTCGGATTCATCTGCGAGGCGTGACAGAACAACGCACTCAATTTCAAATCGACGTACGGCGACACGTCGATGCGCGTCGTGATGATTTCGTCCGGCGACCCGCGCTTGAGAAACTCTTGCATCGGCACGCCGATCTCAATCCCAGCTTGTTTTGCCATTTCCGCATACTTGGCAAATCGACTTTTGGGAAACGCGCCCCAATACAATTTGGAAATCGTCCACGGCGCCAAACCTTCTTGCGAGATTTGCTCGGGGTACACGCGCGCATCGCCGGACAAGAAATACGCCATCAGCGTCGCCTGATGAATCTTGATGTGATCGGGATGTCCATAACCACCGTTCGGATCGAATGTCGTGACGACGTGTGGTTTGTGGCGTCGAATAATCCGAACGAGTTTCTCAGTCACCTCGAGCAAGTTGGCTTGCCACAAACAACGCGCGTCTGCATTTGGCGGCGTACCCATCATGCCGGAATCGCGATAGTCCAGCAAGTAGACATTGTTCACGCCGATTTTTTCTGCGGCGCAACGCAACTCGTCCTCGCGCACTTGCCCCAAATTTTCAGGCGTCGCGTTCACGCCCGGCGCAATTTCGCCGGCTTCACCGCGCGTCGCGCACACTAACGTCACATCGACGCCTTCACTTGCGTACTTGTGCATCAAGCCGCTGACACCTTGCTCGTCATCGGGATGCGCGTATGCGCCAAGCAATCGATATTTATTTACCACGTGATTCTCCTGTTGATTGAATTCGTCCGCGCATAAAAAGCGAAAACGCTAGCACGACGATAAAGACACCGCCCGCTCCGGCAATAAACACTTCGACAGCCGGACCAAAGATGCGGATGGAAAGATAAATGCTAATAGCAATAATTAGAACTAATGTTCCGTACGCCCGAATGAATCGGATCGTTGCCCACAAGGCTGATTCATTGCGCTGTGGCGGGCGCCGCACCTTGCGCACAAAAATCGACGCGCCAAAGCCGGCAAGCAAACCAAGCGCCCCGCCCCACAACCACGCGTCAATCACCGAACGCCGGTACGCTTCGGTCAGCGACAGCGCCAGCAACAGCGCGCCGAAAAACCCCATCACTGGCGCAACATCCCAGCGCACGTTCGTCGCCGCTGAACCGGCGCGCGCACGCGGCACAAAAAGTTGCAGGACGTATGTCGCAACGATGATCACGATCAACACACTAACGATTTGCGTCCACATCGCTTACGCCAGCTTTCGGATGTACGGCGCGCGCCAAAGCCAGACGAGCCCGGCAATCAGCGCAATCGTTCCGCCGAACGCCGCGCCCATCGGCACGCCAAAGTTTTGCGCAATCGTTCCCGCCATCAATGAACCAATCGGAAATAATCCCTGGAAAACGAGCATATATACGCTCATCACGCGCCCGCGCAAATGATCGGGCACGCTCGTTTGCACGAGCGTATTCGTCATCGTGTTTTGAATCATAAACCCCAAACCCGCGCCGACGAGGATCAGCATCGATAGCGGAAAAATCCGCGACGACGCAAACAGTAAAACCATCATCGGAAAGAAGATATTGCCGATGGTGAGCAACAATCCTTTACGGTTGAAATTACCCATCGACGCAGTGATGAGCGCGCCAATCAACGCGCCCGCGCCCACCGACGCGCTCAAGAGACCCAGCCCTGCCGGACCCTGCCCTAAAATATCTTGCGCGAACGCCGGCATCAACGCCGAATAACCAAACGCAAAAACATTCGAGACGGCGACCATGCCCAGCAACGTCAGCACCACGCGATTGTGCCGGATAAAACTCAACCCTTCGCGCATCTGCACCAGCGGATTCACGTCGCGCTTGGCGCCAATCATCGGCGCGACCTTCATCATACCCAGACAAATGATGACGGCGATGAAACTCAAGCCGTTCAAAAGAAAGCACCACGCGGGTCCAACCAGTCCCAGTAAAATTCCAGCGAATGTCGGTCCAATCAATCGCGCCGTTTGAAACATCGCGCCGTTCAACCCAATCGCGTTTTGCAAATCCTCTTTGCCAACCATCTCGACCACAAGCGATTGCCGCGTCGGCGCATCGAACGCGTTGATGGTACCGAGGATGAATGCAAAGATGACAATATGCCATGGTTGCACCCAACCCAAGAATACATCGAGCGCGAGCAACAGCGCCTGCGTCATCGCGAGCGTTTGCGTGATCATCAACAAGCGGCGTTTCGGCACGCGATCGATAAAGACGCCCGCCCACAACGAAAGCGTAATGATCGGCACCGCCGACGCAAAACTCACGATGCCAAGATACAACGGCGAGCCGGTGAGTTGATAGACCAACCACGGTTGCGAAACGTTTTGCATCCACGTGCCAACGAGCGAAATCAATTGCCCAATAAAGAACAATCGATAATTCGGATGATGCAATGCGCTGAACGTTTGCGCGAATGCAAAACCGGAACGACGCGCTGGCGCGTTTTGATTAGCCACAATCAATCCCTTCCGTCATAATGCGACGCATTGTACGCCGAGATGCGATTATCGTCAAAAACAAATCGCTCTCCTGAAAACAAAATCAGGAGAGCGAGCGCAAATTCGATGCGCCTATTCCCACGGACGCGGATTACGCTTGCCCTCACCTAGCATCTCGCCGATCATGCGTGGTATGAACATCGTCGGCTTGACGACCTGATATGATTTTCCATTTTCTCCACCGCGCTCAACCAAGCGGACGACGTAGTGCGCCGGCAAACTCGGCGGATTGCCGAACACGCGCATCGCCCATTCCATTCGTTTTTGCATTTCCGGCGTTTGCACACCTTCCGCGCCGGTCAACATATCGGTCCACATCATTCCCGGTCGCACCGAGCAAATTGCCACGCCAGTATCGGCGTACTCTTGCGCGATTGATTCGGTCAAACGCATCAACGCGGCTTTCGATGCACCGTAGCCGGTTTGATTCGGCGCGGGGCGATCGGCGCCCATTCCCAAAATGTTGATGATTTGTCCAGCACGGCGCGATAACATTTGCGCGAGCGCGACACGACAGCCATGATACGCACCGATAAGATTTGTTTCAATCGACGCGCGCCAATCTGGCGGATCGATTTCCAAAAACTTGGCGTAACGATGCGCAACGCCGGCGTTGTTGATCCACACATCGATTCTTCCGAATCGCGACACGGCGGCTTGCGCAAGTTGCTCGACTTGAGCCAGTTCGCGAACATCGCATTTGACGCCGAACGCATTTGCCGGCGTCGGCAGTTTGGCGATTGCTTGTTGAACCGCCGCTTCATCGCGCGATGAAAGCACAACGTGCGCACCGACGCGCTGAAACTCGCTTGCCATTGCAAGTCCAAACCCACGCGACGCACCGGTGATGACAACGACTTGGTCTTGAAGCGAATTCATGAATTCCTTTCGGCGCAATTGTGAGATACAAATTTGGCGAGAGCGTCAGTATCAAACGGGCGACCGTGCGCAGTGTAACAAAGACGTGGTTGCAGAGAATTGATTTTGCACGCGCTTGCGCGCGCCGACGTTGCGTTTTCCCACCACAACGGAAACGAAACGTGCACCGCGTTCAACATCGCATCGCCAACAAAAATCGTATCGCCGACGAGCAGGCTCACGGACCCCGCCGTGTGACCAGGAGTATGAATCACTCGCGCATCAAAACCGAATTCACTTAACAATTGCTGATCGTGCAAGATTATATCCGGCGTAAATGTCGCCAACGGCACAACAAAACCCATTCGCGCAACCGCGCGTCCGATAAAATCAATAGGCGGCGTGCGCCCCGGCGGAATTTTGAGACTTGGCGTTGATGTCAAGCGCGCATCCGCCGGATGCATCGCAATCGGCGCGTCGGTGAATCGTTGCAGCGCCACCGCGCTCCCGGCATGATCGATATGTCCATGCGTGATCGCAATCAAGCGCAAATCGGTTGGCGCGTAGCCCAGCGCGCGAATTTTGGCGAGGATGCGTCGTGCTTGAAGCGGCATCCCAGCGTCGATGACAACCACGCCGTGCTCATTCTCGACGATAAAGGTGTTGGCAACGCCAGTAAAGAGCGTGTGAATTTTCATTCGTGCTATCTATCCTGCTTGAGCGCTAACTAGCGCATGGCACAGTGATTTCAACGGATCTTGGCTTTGAGAAATCCCAGCGCAATGCCCAGCATCCCGGCAAACGCCGCCAACAAAATAACCGGCGGAGATACGAGCGCAAGCAATGGCGCGCGGCGAAAATTACGAACGATGAACGGAAGCGTCGTCAACAGAAAAAGCGCGGCGATGACGCCTAATGCAATCATCGCGGGTTGCCAAACAACGCTGGCAAGCGCGGCGCATACGCCTAGCCCAACCAGCAATCCTTGCAGTTTTTGCGTCTGCGGCGTGCGTGAATCGGAAGCAACTTTTTGCGGATACCGTGCATAAACCTGTGTGCGCCAAAACGCGTACTCGCATTTGCGTTTCAAATACGCAAATAAAGATTCCGGATGCGGATCGTACACAATCGCGGCGCCGGCAAACGCCATTTTGTAGCCACGCGCGGACAAGCGGTATGACAAATCGGTATCTTCGGCATCGGACAGCAAAGTATCAAAACCGCCGTTCTGCAAAAACACCTCGCGCCGATATGCCGCTGTGCCGCTATCGACGAAATCGATGTAGGGTAATTTGCGTTCATTCTCGTAACGATAATCGAACTCAAGCTGAATGAATCGCGGAATGAAACTTGATTGCTTGGTCTGCTTCATTCCGCACGCACCGATAATTTCCGAATTCGCAAACGGCGCGAGCATCGCCTGAATCCAATTTCTCTCCGGCACGCAATCGCCGTCGATGAACATCAGAATCTCGCCAGTCGCTTGGCGTGCGCCGGCGTTACGTGCCGCCGCCGCGCCCTGATTCGATTGCGATAAGACACGCACGCCTTTCGACTCGGCAATCGCGCGCGTTGTGTCAGTTGAGCCATCGTCAACAACGATAATCTCGACATCGCCGGTTGCCTGCGCGAGCAACCCATCGAGACACATGCCAAGCGTTGCCTGATTGTTAAATGCGGGAACGACAATCGAAATCGAAGAAATTTTGCTCACGCTTTCCCAATCCCCCGCATCTCTTCGCGTACGCGCGCGTACAACTCTTCCGCGCGCAATTGTTTGAGCGTGTAACACGGACCACCCAGGTTCTCCGCCAGCTCTTGCGCCAAGCCGCGATCAAACGCTTCGTGTTCGGTATTGATGACAACCGTCCGCAAATCCGCCTTCTTGATCATCGCCGCAACTTTGAGCGCTTCTTCTTGCGGCGGCATGTCGGTCATCGACACATTCCCCGCGCCGTCGGTCACGACGATCATCAGCGGCATCACTTCACGATCCTTCAATCGTTCGCGAATCATAACTTGGTGCGCAAGCAAAAGCCCAGCACTAAGCGGCGTCTTGCCGCCGACCGGCACTTCCTTTAGCGCGTTCTCCGCCAAATCGACCGACGAAGTAGGCGGCAGAACCAAACGCGAATCTTCTTTTTGAAAAACGATCAACCCAACGCGGTCGCGCTTTTGGTACGCATCGATGAGCAACGACATGATTGCGCCTTTGGTGGCGATCATTCGCTCCGCCGCCGCCATCGACCACGATGCATCGACGACGAACAAAATCAAATTCGCGGCGCGGCGCACGCGCACTTTTTGGCGCAGGTCTTGCTTTTCGACGGCAAGCGCAACATCTTTGTGTGAGCGTCGAATCTGGTGCGGCGCGGCGTGACGCAGTGTCGCATCGAACGCGACATCAGATGCTTTGCCTTTCATCTCGCGCGAGGAAATGTAACGACCGCGCTTGCGTTCGGTGCGCGTGCGCGATCGTTTGCCCGCGACTTTGCGCGGAAGTTTGTCGAGCGGAGTTTGCAGTTTTTTCGGACGGAAGGCTTTGCCGATATTGACAATCGTGTCCGCCGGGCGCGCCGACGGTTTGCCCGGCTCGTGCCCGGCACCTTGCACGGTTTGTTCGCCCGGCTCCGGCGGCGGTTGCAACGATTCGGCGTCAGGTGCTAGACTGGCTTTTTTTTTACATCGCGTTGTTGATCTTGCTTGGTCTGTCCTTGCGCGCCCGGTCCTTGCTTTTGCGCTTCGAGCCGTTTTTCCAAACTCTCGAATCGCATTTCGACTTCGTGGATCGCTTTGCGTTTGACGCGATGCGGCAGACGCCAGTTCGGCGGCAAGCACGATGTCTTCTTCCGAGATCGCATCGCGCGTCACCAACGCGGCGTGTGCGCGCGCGGCTTTCAAGATGACGAGATCAGAACGATGCCCATCGACTTCCAAGCCGGTCGATAATTCGGCAATCGCGTACAAATCGGTTTGCGAGTGCGTGACCGAATGCAACTTGCTGCGCGCCGCTTCGATCTCTTTCGATAATTTTTCTTCGGCGACATTCCATTCATCGACAAAACCCAACTGGGTCGCTTTCGAACGCCAGACCGTCGCTCGACGATTTCCACGCGCGCCTCGGCATCGTTGATACCTTTGATTTCCACCGACAAGCCAAAGCGGTCGAGGAGTTGCGGGCGCAGTTCGCCTTCTTCCGGATTCATCGTGCCGACCAAAACGAATTGCGCCGGGTGCTGAAACGAAATCCCTTCGCGCTCGACGACGTTCACGCCCATCGCCGCAGAATCGAGCAACAGATCGACGACGTGATCGTCGAGCAAGTTGACTTCATCGACGTAGAGGATGCCGCGATTCGCCGCCGCGAGCACGCCAGGTTCAAATCTCTTTTCGCCTTTTTTGATCGCCTGTTCGATGTCGAGCGTGCCGACGACGCGGTCTTCGGTTGCGCTGACCGGCAAATCGACCAAGCGCACTTTGCGTTTGGCGACCGGCAATTCTTGTCCGCGCGCAACGCGTTCCCGGCAGTTATCGCACAAGCGGTCTTTTTCGTACGGATTGCAACTGAAAGGGCAATCGGCGACGACGTTGATTTCAGGCAACAACGCCGCGAGCGCGCGCACGGCGGTGGATTTTGCGGTGCCGCGTTCGCCGCGCACCAGCACCCCGCCGATCAGCGGATTGATCGCGTTCAGCACGAGCGCGCGTTTCATTTTATCTTGATTGACAATGGCGGTAAATGGAAAGATCGGTCCGGGCATTTTCTACTTCTCAAATTAGAATCGCGACATCGCGTGGATTTGATTATACGCCGATTAATGCGCGATGCAAGCACGCCACACAAAATCAAGGCATATTAAGGTGGATGTGTCTGAAAGATTCGCAAGAACATATTTTCTATTTGGTATTAACGCATAATGTGATACAATTCCGCGAGACGGATTTTGGGTTCAGCTCTGGGGGATGCGATGATGTTCACCAGAGCCAATCAGTCACCCGGTTTGTAATTTTGCCACCGTGATAGTTTTTGGAGCAAAAATGTCTAATGACAACAAACTCGCACTTGACCGCATCATCTTTTTCAGCGATGCGGTCTTTGCAATCGCGATCACACTCCTTGCGCTGGAATTGCGCGTGCCGGAAATGGCAATGAGTCAGGTCGCCGTGGAAATGCCACAACGCTTGGCGGAGATGACGCCGAAATTCATCAGCTTTCTCCTCTCGTTTCTCATCATCGGTAGTTATTGGGTCGCGCATCATCGCGATTTTCAGTACATCAAGCGATTCGACCGCCGCTTGATTTGGATTAACTTGCTGTTGTTGATGCTGGTCGCGTTCCTCCCGTTCCCCACCGCGATGCTCGGCAATTATCCGGCGCAACAGATCACCGTGACGTTTTATGCCGCCAGTCTCGCACTGGTTGGACTGGTCAAGGCGTTACTCTGGTGGTACGCCTCGCACCAGCGTCGCCTAATCGACGACCAACTGGATGCGCAGAGGATTACTTTGTTGACCCAACGCGGTTTTTTCGCGCCCGCGATCTTTTTGTTTTCGATCGTCATCGCCATGTTCAACCCGCTGGTGGCAATGTGGTCGTGGGGGCTTGTCGGCTTGACTTTGGCGGTGAAGTAATGCCCGCTTTCCGGTTTTGGCCCAATATGTTACAATCGCATTACTAGCAACTAACGACTAGCGACTCCCCCAGGAGGATCACGATGGTCGCTCCAATTTCTTCCGCTGATGAACGTGGCTTGCGCGGTGTTTCACTCGACAGCCGCATCCGCCAAGTGTTTTTCGGCATGCCGCCGGAAAAATTGCGCGCGCTTGCTCAGCGCGTGCGCGACGAAGCCACTCGCCGCGAACTCATCTACTATCGCGATGGGCAGCAAGAAACGATCAACGTGATGATTCGTCCCGCCGGGATTTTCTCCGAGCAGATGAACTATTTCCACTATGTTTCCCTCACGCTGGTCGGCGCGCTCAAGCGGATGCCGGAGCTCTACCTTAAGGATTTCAACATCCGCGAAGTCGTCCCCTTGGAAGACCTGGAGGCCAAATGGCTGTGGGACACCTGGGGCGCGAGTCATAATCAGTTTCACACCGTGTTCGGTCGCTTGGATTGCATCGTCGATTTGACCAGCCCGTTTTGGAAAGACACCCTCGCGTTCATCGAACCCAACCTCGTCGGCGTCGGCGGCATCCACCTCATTCCCACGTCCGAAGGTATTATCCGCGATGTCATTGTCCCGGCGTTGCAGGAATCCGCGCCCGATTTGGATTTGGAATCCTCACAGGATTTGCGCGATTTGTTCATTCTTGAATTGAACGATCACGCTGAGGCAATCGGTCGCAAAGGGCGCGCGATTTGTCTCGTCGATCCGAAATATTCCGGCGATGGACCGAATGAACTCGAAACGCTGTCCAACCATTATCGCGAACGCGGCTACACCGTGTATCATGCCGACCCGGCGGAGTTGGTTTTGCGCGGCGGCGAAGTGTACTATGAGGGACACATGATCGATGTGGCGTATCGCGATTATGACGCGCGCGACCTCGCTCAGCAAGAAAAGGACGGCGAGAACATGCGCGCCATTAAGCACTTGTTCAAACAAAATCAAATGGTCTCGTCGATGGCGGGCGACTTTGATCACAAATCGTGCTTCGAAATTTTCACCGACCCGCGCTTTGCGCACTACTTTGGCGTCGATGAACGCAACATGTTTCGCCGGCATGTGTTGTGGACGCGCGTCATCAGCGATCGCCGCACAACCGACCCGCACAACGAAGTCATCGATTTGCTTGATTACGTACGCAAGAATCGCGAGTTTCTCGTCATCAAACCGAATCGGGCGTACGGCGGCGAAAGCGTGTTGATCGGACCATCGGTTACGGACGGCGAATGGGCGGACGCGATTGAGTTGGGCGTCAAAGAGCCGGGGGGCTGGGTCGTGCAGCGCCTGGCAAAAATCAGCGTGTACGAATTTCCGGTGATTGGCGATGATGGCACCGTCCAAGCCGCGCCGTTCTATGTGGTCGTCGGTCTCGCATCGACCAAGTATGGCGTCGCGGTGCTCGGACGCGCATCGCAAAAACAAGTGGTGAATGTTTCGCAACGCGGCGGCTTGCTCGCCGTGTTGGTGGGCAAACACACGCCGCGCGTTTTGCCGCCGGGAAATTGAAAACGCTTCTGATCGTATTGCCATAGAGAACATAGAGTTGATTCTCTACACTGCACCGCACTGCGCACGTTGCAGTGCAGGTGTGACCTCTATGGCATTTTTATTTCTTGACCAAATTATCAATTGACGCTAAACTATTTGCACCATTCATCACGGAGGCAAGTTTGTTCAAGCGCGTTTTGTTTTTCGTTGGATTGATGCTGCTCGCCAGCGCGTGCGGCACAAGCGCGATACTCGATCAAGTGTCGCTTGAGCCGGACACCATTGCGCCGCGCGCCGGCAGTCTTAACAGCACGACGACGATTCGGTACACGCTCACGCAAGCGGCGGACATTTCGATTTATTTAATCGACGCGCAGGGCAAGCGCAACGAGTTTCGCAAAGACCAACCACGCACTGCTGGCACATACGCTGCGTTGTTCAGCGGCGCCGTCGATAATCGCGTTTTGCCGGACGGCAAATACGTCGTCGTCATTGAAGCCAAAGACCCAAGCGGGAAAAGCGCGCGTATGGAAAGACCCTTGACCATTGTCAACGCCGATTCGGTTCCGCCTGAATTTCAGAATTTCACCGTATTTCCGGATTCGTTCACGCCGAATCAAGACGGTATCGATGATCGTGTGACGATTCGCTATTGGCTCACCAAGCCAGCGCGTGTCGACGTGTTTTTGAGTGATGGTCAGAATCGGTACGAAGTTGCGGAGCGCAAGACGACAATTTGCATCAAAGACGACAAGAGTTGCCCCGGCGCGCACGAGTATGATTACGATGGTGGCATTGATCAACTCGCCGCGCCGCCGCCGGACGGCACATACGATGTCATCGCCGAAGCGGTGGACGCGGTGGGCAATCGGACGCGCGTGTCCAAAAAGTTGACGCTCAAGGACGGCGGCATTCCGCGCGCGACGATTACCAACTCCGGCGTAGAATGGTCGCCGGCAACTATTCCCACTTTGCGCTTGGAACAAGGTCCGTTAATCGTGCCGCTGGGCGGCACGTTATCGTTCACCGTCACGGTGCAAAACATCGGACCGGTGCCGTTACGCACCAAGGGTCCGGAGCCGGGCACAGTGTACACCACGAGCGAAAATTTTAACATTCGCAAAGAGTACGAAGAGCCGGGGATTTGGCGCGTGGGTTTGGATTCACAAGGCAACAGCGCGGGCAGACCGTACCCGTACCGTTGGCAAATCGGCGCGACCAAGGATTTGAGGCGCGTGGTCATCGACGGCAAGGAATATTTGTATCTGATGCCGGGTCAGCGTGTGACCGTTTCCGGCTCGCTCAAGATTATCGATAAACCGCCGCGCGTGAATGTGGCGTTCTGGGTCGGTTTGGTGCAAGAAGATGTGCGCATCGTCGAAGATCGCGTGGAACCGCGTACGGTCACAATCGAATTTTGAGCCAGCGACAAATTCCGAAGAAATCTGCTATAATCCTTTTGCGTTGAATTCGCAAAGGAGAGTATGAGCGAATCTGAATCGATTTGGTCTGCGTTTTTCAGAACGCTTGGAAAAATATTTGGCGGGACGCCAACCCCGCCGCCACCACCGCCTCCGCCGGTCGATACGGGCGAACTCGTGCCGATGCAACCGCGCGTCCTTGCGATTGTGTACAATCCCGTCGTCGACACCGTCACCGGCAAAAAATTGATCGAGGCGATGCAATGGAATAATCCCAGCGACTTGATGGCGGGCTACATCGCCGATGTTTCCGAAGCGAGCGGCGGGCTGGTCAATTATCAAATCGTCGATACGATTGAGGCAAACGAAATTCCGATCAAGATCGATGGCTTTCGCTATTCGCCGCAGACGTACATGAACGTCGCGCGCTCCGGCATTGGCGCGCACGATCCGGACGCCGTCGATTACAACGCGATTCTGATGCGCTATAACATTTTGGAACGCGTCGCTGCCAGAGAATTCGATGAAGTGTGGTTGTTCGGCGGACCGTACTTTGGCTTTTGGGAATCGGCCATGGCGGGCGCGGGCGCATTCTTTAGCAACGGCGGTCCGATTGCCAACACATCGCAGTGTCCGCGCAAATTTCTCGTGATGGGCTTTAACTATCAGCGCGCCGTCGGCGAAATGTTGGAAGATATTTCGCATCGCGCGGAATCGATTTTGGCACGCCTTTTTCACGCTGAACAATTCCTGGGTTGGGCATATACGCTGCAACGCAGTCCGCGCACGGTGACGAATGCCAATCCCAACTCGTTCGAACGCTTTATGTACTTTGACCAAATCGCGCCGGGCAAAGCAAACATCGGCACCGTGCATTACGCGCCGAACAGCTTGGCGGATTATCAATGGGGCATCGCCACGCCGGTGCTTTCTTGCGCCGACGATTGGTATCAATTTCCCAATTTGCCCACGCCGCCGAATTATCATTTGATGGACGCGCGTGACTGGGGTAACGGCGATATTCGCGCGCATCACAAATGGTGGCTCCGGCATTTGCCCAAAGCGGCGGGCGTGTCCAACAACATTGCGCATAATTGGTGGAAGTGACTTTATCGATCCGAATAATGTGAAATAGCGACGCGCTTGGCGTCGTTTCGAGGGAGCGGAGCGACCGGGAAATCTGTCTTGTTTGCGGAACAACCAGATTCCTCGCAACGCTCGGAATGACACAGTACGCCAATACGACCCGAAGGGTTTTCGCGCAAGCGACCCTTCGGGTCTTTTTTTGGACCAATTCCTAACTACTTGACAAAGAGAACAATTGTTCTGTATAATCCAAATAGTAGAACTTTAGTTCTGTTCTGCGAAAGGAGCATTGTAATGTTTGAGCAACTGGACGATCATCTGCGGCAAATTTGGTATTTCATTGCCAAATACAAACACGAACACGATGGACGCGCGCCGAGTTATGAAGAAATCGGCGAGGCAACGGGTATTCCGTCCAAGGATCATGTCAAACGCGATTTGGAAAAACTGGCCGAAGTGAGAGTGATTCGGCTTATCCGCAAGATGGCGCGCGGCATCGAGTTGCTCAAACTGCCCGACGAGTTCAATCACACCGACACGGTGAGGGTTCCGTTGATGGGCACGATTTCGGCGGGGTTCAAGTTTGCTACGCCCGATGACAACTCTGTGCCGCAAGAATGGGTTCAGGTCGCGCGCAACCTCGTCGGTAATCGGCAAAGCACGTACCTCTTGCGCGTCTCCGGCCATTCGATGATCGATGCACTCGTCAACGACGGCGATCTGGTGTTAATGGAAGCGACGACGACTGCGAACAATGGCGACATGGTTGCCGTGTGGCTCAAGCGCCGGCAATCGATGACGCTCAAAAAGATTTTCTTTGAGGGTAAAAAGGTTGTCTTGCGTCCCGCGAACCCGGCTCTGCGCGAAAAATCATACAAGCCGCACGATGTTCAAGTCCAAGGCAAAGTGCTTTGCATCATTCGCAATACGCAAAATCCGGCGTTGGAGCGAGCGATCCAAGTGGCTTGATAAAGTATGGAAAAGCGGCTCTTGAATTTGCAAGCGGACAAAATCGAGATGGTGCTGGCAGCGCACAAAGCGCCGGCGCGCGTTTGGGGCGGTCGCCTCACACCGCGCACGGTGCAATTTCACATTGCGCCCGCGCCGACGACCAAGCTGGCAAAACTCGAGTCGCTGACCGAGGAGGTTGCATTGGCTTTAGGAATTTCGTCCGCCCGCTTGACGCGCGCGAACGGCACATTATCGATTGAAGTCCCGCGCTCCGATTCGCGCTTCATCACGCTCGCCGATTTGGATCGACGATTGCAAAGCGATGAACGCTTGCACCGCGCGCTAGCTTCCCCCGGCACCGCGATTCTTGGCATCGATAATGAAGGCGTGCCTCTGCTCTTGCGTTTGTCGTCGCCGGAAGTCGCGCATTGTTTGATTGCCGGCACAACCGGCAGTGGCAAGACCGAGCTTGCGCGCACGATGATTTCGTCGCTCGTCACGCATCATCGGCCGCGCGATATTCAACTTGCTTTGTTCGATCCGAAAGGTCACGGGCTTGCGCCGTTCGCGGCGCTTCCGCATTTACTTTTTCCGATTGTGCAAGAACCGGAGCAAGCGCTTGAGCGTTTCGACTTCTTGGTGTCGGAGATGGAACGCCGCGATGCAGAACGCATCGAACGACCGCGCGTAGTGGTGGTCATCGATGAATTGGCAGACTTGATGCAAATGTGCGGAAGCGAATTGGAAGCGTTGCTCACGCGCCTCGCGCAACGCGGGCGTAGTGCTGGACTGTCGCTGATCGCGTGTACGCAAAAACCGGCGGCACGTGTCATCGGCAGTTTGGTCAAGGCGAATTTTCCGGTGCGCTTGGTCGGTCGCGTCGCGAGTACCGACGATGCGCGCGTTGCCGCCGGCATGGGTGGCACCGGCGCGGAAAAATTATCCGGGCGCGGCGATTTTTTGCTTGTCGCGTCAGGACAAATTATTCGCTTTCAAGCGGCGCAAGCGAAAATGCAAGACGTGCAAATCGATGAAACACGGATGAAATTTGCGGCGCCAATATTGCGCCGCGTCAAATAGGAGCCGCTGATGATGCGAAATGGATTGGTGTTAATCGGCGTGGCGTTCGCTATTGCCCTGGCGGCAGTTGTCGGCAATCGCCTGTCAAACGATGCGATGGCAGTCGTCGTCGGCGCGGCATGCGGCATCAGCGCGAGCATTCCGGTCATTATCGGTTTGGTAATTGCGACGAATCAAAACTGGGGACGCCGCGACGAGCCGCGGGTTGTCGAGCCGGAATATCAGCTCAATCGATTTATGCCGCCGCAACCGCCGGTGGTCATTCTGAATCCGCCGCAAGCGTCGATGCCGTACGGTTACTCGCAAAATCAGTACTATCTGCCGCCGACGATCAGTCCAGATTTTACTCCGCGTGAATTCAAAATTGTGGGAGACGAAAATGGTGTGGGCTAGCAGCGCGCGCCGCCCGCGTCCGCGTGGCGTTGTGCAGATTCAAGAAAAACGCTTTGGCTATTTTCCAAAAACATTTCGCTGGCGCGGCAAGGAATACGCCGTTCAGCGGGTCGAGCGGTGTTGGAATGCGCCGCGCACGGACGCGCATGTGTGTTTTCGTGTGCGATGCGAGGAGGGCGTGTTTGATCTATATCAAAATGTGCACAATAACACGTGGCGATTAGTAACGATTCAAGCCTGAATCGTTGACAAACTCTCGCAAGTCGCAAAGCCGCCAAGAATTGAATTTTTTGCGTTCTTTGTATCTTTGCGGGAGATAGTTGAAAGAAAATAAGAACACCGGGTCATCTGACCCGGTGTTTGGTTTGCGTGAATTCGCGGATTACTTTTTTTCCAATCGCGCGCGCTGTTTTTCTTCGTAGACTTGGCGCGCTTTGGCTGGCAGGATTCGCCCGACG
This sequence comes from uncultured Chloroflexia bacterium, assembly GCA_963718225.1. Lineage (GTDB taxonomy): Bacteria > Chloroflexota > Anaerolineae > UBA4142 > UBA4142 > DAOTXS01. Next base: position 210,538 of record CAVQYN010000019.1, on the reverse strand, counting down.
TAGCGCGAACGTGTGCGTCCTTCCTCTTTCCAATACGCGTACCAGTAGGGTCCGTGTGGGCAACGCGTGCAATTTTTCTTGCCGCACCGCACGGTCTCTAGGCGAAACGTCAGCGAGCCAAAAGTCTGCTCTGCGTGTGTTGCCGGATGCGGCATACTTTCGCGGCGTTCTTGCGCGACGCGTCGCAAACGCTCATCGACCTCGTGCAGTTGTTGGATTTGTTTCTCGCTAAGATTGCTTAAAGGGCTGGGGGACTTTTTCTGGCGTGGCATCGTTTTCCCTTACGCTTAGGTAACTACATTATACCATTTGTTACCTAAGGCGTCAAGTGCTCTCAAATCTAGTCCCGGACAATACTATGGGCGTTTTCGCTAGAAAATCAAGTCAATTTCTTGTGCTGATTGCCCTCAACCCAGTGCGCGTGGTTGCGGTCGCCAAACCACCAATCGTCCCAACGCGACGCAAGAATTTCTTCCGCCAGCAGTTTCCCCGGCGCGGTTTTCAATCGTCCCAGCAACGGCGTGATCCAATCGCTGACCTGCGGATTGCCGAGGTCGCCCAGCTTTTTCAACATCAACAACAATTCCAATTGGTCGGCGTCTTTGGCGAGTCGCGCCGCCGGCGTCTCTGCCGCTTCAAATTCCCGGATGTAGCCGGCGATTTCATCGCCAAACGGCAACTCGCGCGCGAGGTCATCCAGTGTCTTGTCCAAGTCTTCGATCACATACTTGCGATTCACATAGTTGTGGTCGCCGGTGCGCGCCTCTGGTAAATCGTGGAACATCACCAAGTGGAGCAAATGCAGTTCATCGATTTTTTCTGTACTCGCACGCGCAAGCAAAAACGCAATGTGCATCATTCGAAAAACATGTTCGGAAACCGATTGCTCGCCGGAACCCAGGAACGCAAACCCACTGCGCGGCGTTTCGTTCAGCATTCCGACTTCGTGCAAATAGTTGGCGCGTTGACTCATGGCATCCTCCACGTTGCATTCTAGCGCGATTGGTTGCCGCGCGCAACTTGCGATGCTATAATCGCCGCGATGAAACGACATCTGCGCAGAATCTATCGCCGATTGTTTGCGCGCTTTGGCGCACAACAGTGGTGGCCCGCTGAGACCGATTTTGAGATTGTCGTCGGCGCGATTCTCACGCAGAACACCGCGTGGACGAATGTCGAAAAAGCAATCGCGAATTTGCGCTGCGCACGCTTGCTCACACCCGCCGCGATGCATCGCGTCTCGACGGCGCGGCTGGCGCGGTTGATACGTCCATCGGGCTATTTCAATCTGAAAGCAAAAAAACTGCACGCGTTCACGCGCTTTCTTTTCGTTCGGCACCACGGCAAGTTGTCGCATTTGTTCAAGCAAGACGTCGATGCGTTGCGCGCGGAATTACTGAGCGTCTACGGCATCGGACCGGAAACCGCGGACTCGATCATTCTCTACGCCGCACGCCAACCGATTTTTGTCGTCGATGCGTACACGCGGCACGTTTTCGCGCGGCTGGGGCTTGCGTCCGAGAACGCGACGTACGCCGAGTTGCAGGATGTGTTCATGGCGCATCTGCCGCACGATGAGCGAATGTTCAACGAGTACCATGCGCTCATCGTTGCGTTGGGAAATACGTTTGCCGCAAGCGTGAACCGAAATGCGGGGAATGTCCATTGCTAGAGGTGTGTGTAACGGGGAAGAAGGTTGGGCGCGGATAAAGTCAACCCGCACAACCCAATCAATCCATTATATCCAACGCCATGCGCAGAGCGATGTCGAGCAACTCGATTTTTTGCGGCGAGAGTTTCCCCACAAAATTTGTCAGGACCGCTTTGGGGAGACTCACAAGCTCATCGCAATGAATACTGCTATCGTGCTTCAAGCCCTCATCTGCGCCGACCAGAACTTGAGTAGCAAGTCCATCGTGGATGGAGTAGACCGGCGCGCAGATCACGGTGGAAAAGCGCGAATCCAAAAGCACTTGGCGGCTCACCACCACAAAGACCCGCGATTTCCTAGGATCGCGCGCGGACGGACGCGTCACGCGATAAAGCTCGCCGCGTTTCACCAGCCCGCCTGATACGCCAGCACATCGTCCGCTTCTTCGTTCAGGCGCTCCGCGCGCTTGTTGATGATCGCCAGGTCTTTGGCGTTGCGTTGTTTGCGAATCAATTGCGCGATATAGTGGCGCACCGCCAATTCGATAAACGCGGAACGATTTTTCGAGCGACCGGAAAGTTTATCGATGGCTCGGATAACGTCTTCGGACAGAGTAATTGAAGTCTTGGTTTTCATACCACCATTATACTACCCTCAGCCTAGAGCGTCAAACCGCATAAACGTTTGACCATTTGGCTCACACTTGCCCTGGCGGGGACGCAAGTGCCAGGGTTGGGCAATGGGTTCATTGCCTCATTTTCCCCATTCAATTTGTCTTTTCAACCCTTTACCGGTATAATACGCCCCGCTATTTTCCAAGCATAAGGAGTTTGTTGTGGTCAAGCGAGTCTATCAACCCAAGCGCAAGAAACGCACGCGCACGCACGGTTTCCTCGAACGCATGAAGACAAAGGGTGGGCGCAAAGTGATTGCGGCGCGCCGCACGCGCGGGCGCAAGCGCCTCACCGTCGGACGTACGCGCTCGGGGTTGAAACAGAAATAAGTGTGAAGGATGAAGGCGGAAGGATGAAAGCACACCAACCGGACTGGTCTTTCATCTTTCATCCTTCATCTTTCCGCCTTCCCATGAACCGCTCATTCAGTTTGCGCCGCGACGAGTTTCAGCGCGTCTGGGACGATGGCAAATCGTGGTCGCACCCGCTCGTGATTCTGCGAGCGTCCGCAAACGGAATGGAGCAATGTCGATTCGGTTTTGTCGCCGGCAAGAAAATCGGCGGGGCGGTGGCGCGGAATCGAGCCAAGCGGTTGATGCGTGAGTCCATGCGTCAGCACCTCGCGCACATTGCGCCGGGCTGGGATGTGATCGTCATCGCGCGAAGCGCCGCCGCGCAAGCAAAACTGCATGATATCGACGCGGCGATTACGAGTCTTTTGGAACGGTCACAGTTGAAGATTAATCCTTGAAATATCTCGCACTCGGAATCATTCGATTCTATCAACGATTGCTCTCGCCTCTCCTGCCGCCCAGTTGTCGGTTCGTCCCCTCTTGTTCGCAGTACGGGTTGGAGGCAATCGCGCACTTTGGGATCGTCAAAGGCGGCTGGCTTGCCGTCACCCGGCTGTTGCGCTGTCAACCCTTCAATCCCGGCGGCTATGACCCAGTCCCGTATGAGTGAGTTTCAAGTTTCATTGTTTCAGGTTTAACGTTAAACCTGAAACCTTGTAACCTTAAACTAGCACCTGGAGGCAATTCTTTTGACATTCTTGAAAACCACGCGGTCGGCGTTGATGCTTGTCGCACTTGGCGCCGCCGCGTTTCTCTTGATGGGTTGTGGCGCGCCGCCCGCGACGGGCTGGTCGAGCGCAACCGTCGTCGATCAATTCGCGTACGTCGGCACGCCCTCGGGCAAAGTTTTGGCGATTAACGTCGCCGATGGCTCGATCAAATGGCAATATCCAACCGATCGCGCGCTCGGCGCATTGTACTCAACGCCAGCAGTCGTCGACAACATGCTTTACATCGGCTCGTTCGATCACAAGCTGTACGCGTTGGACGCCGCGACCGGCGCATCGAAATGGGAATTTGATACGACGGCGTCGATTGTTCCTAGCCCGGCGGTCGGCAACGGCATGGTTTATTTCGGCTCAAACAGCAAAAAAATCTATGCGCTCGATGCGGCGACCGGCGGCAAGAAATGGGAATTTGCAACGCAAGGCGAAGTCTGGGCAGACCCAACGTTGGCAAACGGCATTTTGTATGCGCCTTCGCTCGATCACAAACTCTACGCGCTCGATGCCGTAACCGGCGCGCGCAGGTTTGATTTCGACGCGAACGGGATTATCGTAACTAAACCTGCCGTGTCCGACGGTACGGTTTATTTCGCTGGGCTCGCCAAACTTTTTGCAATCGATGCAACGACCGGCGCCAAGAAATGGGAATTCGACGCAAGCAATTGGGTTTGGTCGAATCCGCGCGTCGCAGGGGGCGTCGTGTATTTCGCCGCACTCGACGGCACGGTCTACGCGCTTGACGCGCAAACCGGCAAAGCTAAATGGAATATGCCCTTCAAAGCCGGCGACGCAGTCCGCTCGCCGATCGTCGTCAACGATGGTGTCGTGTACTTTGGCTCGGATGATCTTAAAGTGTACGCGCTCGATGCGGCGACCGGGCAAGCCAAATGGTCGCGCGCATTGACGGCGCGCGTGCTGACCTCGCCTACCGTCGCCGGCGGCGTGATCTATGTTTCCTCGCACGATCATTTCCTGTATGCGCTTGACGCGGCAACCGGTCAGGTCAAGTGGACGCTAGACACCGGCAATCAGAAACTCGTAACGCCGGCGAGCAAGTAGGAGTAAGCATGTTGGATTTTCTCGCACCTCTTTGGAATACGCTCATTTTTAATCCGATGGTGAATGTGCTGTTGTGGATTTACACCCTCCTCGCACAGATTTCATTCCCCGGCGCATACGGTTTTGCGATCATTCTCTTCACCGTTCTCATTCGCATCATCACCTTGCCGTTCTATTCCCAATCGCAAAAAGCGATGCGGAAACAGCAAGAGTTGATGAAGAGCAAAGAATGGCTGGAGATGCAGAAAAAGTATGCGAAAGACAAGGAAAAACTTTCGCAAGAGCAGATGAAGCTGTATCAAGCGGCAGGCGTCAATCCGCTGGGCGGTTGTCTGCCGGCGCTGATTCCGTGGCCCGTGATGATCGGCTTGTATCAATCGATCACAATGGTGATGGGCGCGCAACCGGAACAATTGATGGACTTGGCAAAGCATCTGTACAACTTTCTGCCCGCGCTCGCCGCGGCAGTGCCGGTCAATAGCGATTTCTTCGGCTTGAATCTCGCGGGGAGTCCCAACGGCATCGGTTACGTGGTGCCGGCGCTCGTGCTGGCGACGACGTGGATTCAACAAAAGATGATGACCGTGCCGCAAGCCGATCCGCAAGCAGCACAGATGAATCAATCGATGCAATTGATGATGCCGCTGTTCATCGGCTATATCTCGCTGTCCTTCCCGATTGGTCTGTCGCTGTATTGGATCGTGTTCAACATCTTGGGCATTGCTCAGCAATACATGACGTCGGGTTGGGGCACGCTGTTGGATGGCACGCCGTTCGCGCCGGCAAAAGCGGCTGCGAACAAAGGGAAAAAATAATGGCGGACGCGAGTCGAGAATTTTCAGGCAAGACCGTGGAAGAAGCAATCGCGCAAGGTTTGGCGGCATTGGGTTTGGCGCGCGACGCCGTGAAAATCGATGTCGTGCGTGAAGCTTCGCGCGGCGTGTTGGGTTTTGGCGGCGATGACGCGCTCGTGCGTCTCACACCGATGACCGCGACGATGCCGGCATCTGACGATACTGACCACGCGGACGCGCAAGCGATGCTAGAAAATTTGCTGCGCCAAATGGGTTTGCCATCGCGCGTGGAAATCGAGCCAGACCAGGCATCCGATTCACCGAATGCGTTCATTCTCAATATCGTGGGCAATGATTTGGGCGTATTGATTGGTCGGCGCGGCGAGACGTTGCGTGATTTGGAATACATTATGCGGTTGATGGTCTCGCAGAAAACCGGCAAGCAAACGAAATTGTCGATCGACGTCGAGGGTTACCGCATTCGGCGCGAGCGCATCTTGCGCGAACTCGCGACGCGGATGGCGTCGCGCGTCGAAATGAGCCGCCAGCCCATCACGTTGGAAGCGATGCCGCCGAACGAACGCCGCATCATTCATCTCACCTTGCGCGATCATCCCAATGTGAGCACGAACAGCATCGGCGAAGGCGAACATCGGCGCGTGATGATTCTACACAAATAACCGATGACCGACGACGGAGGACAGAAGAATTATAGTTTCGGTCTTTTGTCCTCGGTCATCTGTCTAGTGGTTGCCATGATTGACTTTCTCATCGTCGGTCACATTGTGCAAGATGTCGTGCCTAATGGTTTTACGGTCGGCGGCACGGCGACATATATGGGCATTACCGCACGCAATCTGGGGCGCAAGCCGGGTGTAGTTACTCGGCTCGCCCCTGATTTTGTAATTCCCGATGTTTTGCGCGGCATCGAAATTCATCGCGTCGATTCGCCGGTCACGACGACATTCCACAATATTTATCGCGATGGACATCGCCAGCAATTTCTCCTCTCTGTCGCCGATCCGATTCAGCCCCAGGATGTTCCGACCGCGTGGCGCAAAACGCCGATTGTTCATCTCGGTCCGCTCGCACGCGAAGTCGATGCGCGCTTTGCCAAGCTTTTCCCAGGCTCGCTCGTCGGCGTGACCCCGCAGGGCTGGCTAAGACAATGGGATGAAACCAAGCGCGTGCGTTTTCGCTGCTGGGAAGAAGCACCGGACATTTTGCCCCACGTCGATGTGCTCGTCTTGAGCGAAGAAGACCTGAATGGCGATTGCGAAGTAATGGAAGGTTTTCAGCACCAGACGCGCATTGCGGTGATGACACAGGGTCCCAAAGGTTGTATCGTATTTGCAAACGGCATTGAAAGGCATGTTCCAGGTTTTCCGGTAGCGGAAGTGGATCCCACCGGCGCAGGCGATGTGTTTGCCGGCGCATTTCTGGTTCGCTTGCAAGAAACGGGCGATCCGTTTGAGGCGGCGCGATTCGCCAATGCCGCCGGTTCATTCTGCGTCCAAGCGCCGGGCATCACCGGCATTCCCACCCGCGCGCAAGTTGAAGCACGTCTTTTAGTCAAATAGTCGCGTGGTCGATTGGTCAAACCTCGTCACCAATTGATCTGTGCGTCAAGCGACTATAAGACTATTGGACTATTGACTAAATGACCACGATCTACTCCTTTGCTAATCAAAAAGGCGGTGTCGGTAAGACGACGACGGCAATCAACGTGGCGGCGTACCTTGCCGCGCGCGAGAAAAAAGTTTTGCTCGTCGATATGGACCCGCAATCAAATGCGTCGTCGTCGCTGGGCGTTGCCAAAGATTCGGCGACGTATTCGATTTACAATGCGCTCGTCGATGACGTGCCGGTTGAGCAAGTCTTGATGCCCACCAAACGCCTCAATCTCGATTTGGTGCCGGCATCGTCCGCGCTGGCTGGCGCTGAAGTCGAATTGGTCGCGCTGGAAAATCGCGAACGATTGCTCACGCACGTCCTCTCACCAATTACCGCACGCTACGATTATGTCATCATCGATTCGCCGCCGTCGCTGGGTTTGCTCACGTTGAACGCGCTCGTCGCCGCCGATGCCGTGATCGTGCCGATTCAATGCGAATACCTCGCGCTTGAAGGGCTTTCGCAATTGATGAACACGATTCAACTTGTCCAGGCAAGCTTGAATCCGCGTTTACAGATCGGCGGGATGGTAATGACCATGTTCGATTCGCGCACGCACCTTGCCTTGCAAGTCGTCGAAGAAGTGGCGAAACATTTTCCGCAACATATTTTTCGCACCGTCGTGCCGCGCAGTGTGCGCATCGCCGAAGCGCCAAGTTTTGGCGAGCCGCTGATCTCGTTCGATCCAAAATCGCGCGGCGCGCAAGCATACGAAGCGCTGACGGCAGAACTGTTGGAACGCGAACGGAAGACAGTAGACGGAGGACGGAAGACCGAAACACAATCTCCGTCATCGGTCATCGGTCGTCCGTCAGGAGTTTGATATGCCCCCCAAACACGGTCTCGGCCGCGGACTCGGCGCGCTGATTCCGCCGAGCCAGCCATCGGCGATAACCGCCGGCGTGCGCGAAGTGCCGGTCGCGGCGATTTCGCCGAACCCGCGTCAGCCGCGCCACAAAATCGATCCCGATCAATTGCGCGAACTCGCGGAATCGATTCGCGAGCACGGCTTGATTCAGCCGCTCATCGTTACGTTTGCGCCGGACTCGACGGAACTTGCGCCGCGTTATCAACTCATTGCCGGCGAACGGCGCTGGAGCGCGGCAAAATTGGCTGGTTTGCCGAATGTGCCGGTCATCGTGCGCGGTGCAACGCCGCAGGAAATGCTCGAGCTTGCGCTCGTCGAAAATATTCAGCGCGCCGATTTGAATGTGCTCGAAGAGGCGAACGCGTACCGGCAGTTGATGACCGATTTTGGTTTGACCCAGGAACAGGTCGCATCGAAGGTCGGCAAGAATCGCACGACGATTGCGAACGCGCTCCGCTTGCTCAAACTCTCGTCCGAAGTTCAGGTCGCGCTCGCCGATGAATCGATCAGCGAGGGGCATGCGCGCGCGATTTTAACCGTCGACGATGAAAAGGCGCAAAAAATTCTGTTACGCCAGGTCATCGAACAAGAATTGTCGGTGCGGCAAACCGAAGAAGCCGCGCGGCGAATGGGCGAACAACCCAAAGTTACGGCGCGCACGACGACAGCGAAAAGTGCCGGGCGCGCCAAACGCGATGAGCCGGAAATGCCTGCCGCGACGCGCGCACTCGAAGAGGATTTTCGCAAAGCGCTGGGAACCAAGGTCCAAGTATTTCGTTCGCGCAAAGGCGGCAAGATCGTTTTGCATTTTTATTCGGAAGAGGAATTGGAAGCGCTTTACACCCAGATTGTTGGACGGCGATAATTTTTGGCATAGAGGACACGGAGGTCACAGAGAAAAACCGATTTGTCATTGCGAGCCGCGACACTTGCACCGCACCCCCTCTCCGCTTCGCTGCGGGGCAACCCTGGCACTGCCCGCCAGGGCAAGTGTAGTGCGTGCGTTGCAGTGTAGGTGAGCGGCGAAGCAATCTCTCGACAAACATTGAAAGACACCTACACTTGCGTGCGGTGCAAGTGTTGCTTCGTCACAAAAAACGTCCCTCGCACTGATAACTCCGTGACCCTCTTGCACGACACGTCAATCCGCATATAATTCAATCGCAACGGAGCAGAAATTCTCTGCTCCTTTTGTTTTATGGAGAAACCATGACTCACATTCTACATCGCCTTACCGAACACATCACTTGTATCGACACGCAATTCCAGGGACGCGCGAATGTCATCGCGGCGTATCTCTTTTACGATGGCAAGCAAGCCGCGCTCGTCGAAACCGGACCCGCATCGACCGTTGATAATTTGCTGGCAGGTGTGCAAGCCGCCGGCGTGCCACTGGAAGTGCTGCGGCAACTTATCGTCACGCACATTCACCTCGATCATTCCGGCGGCGCGGGCGTGATTGCGCGACGATTGCCGTGGGCAAAAGTCTACGTGCACCCGGTTGGCGCGCCGCATCTGGTCGATCCATCGAAACTGCTTGCGAGCGCGGCGCGATTGTACGGCGACAAGATGCAGGCGTTGTGGGGGACAACGATGCCGGTGCCGCAGGAAAATCTCGTCATCGTCAACGACGGCGACGAGATCAAGGTTCCGGGTTCAACTCTGCGCGCATTTGATACGCCGGGACACGCGCGGCATCATCATGCGTATCTGGATGCGTCAAGCGGCTTGCTCTTCACCGGCGACGTCGGTGGTGTGCGGATGCCGGGCGTGCGTTACGTGCGTCCGCCCACGCCGCCGCCGGAATTCGACATCGATGCGTGGGTGAGGAGCATTGCGAGATTGCGCGCGCTCAAAGCGACCGGCGTTTGTCCGACGCATTTTGGTTTGTTCCAAGGCGATCTGGATTGGCATTGGGACGATTTGGAAAAGCGGCTGGTCGATTGGGGACAATTGGTGCGCGGAGAACTAGAGCATGGCGCGGACGAAAATAAAATCTTGGAGCAGCTCAAATCACAAGCCGCTGGCGAATTTCAAAAGCTGGGCGTCGACCCCGACGCGTATGATGTGGCAGTGAGTTACGAGTCGTTGGTGTCAGGGTATGTGAGGTATTGGAGAAAGAAGAACGGCACGTAGTGAATAAAGATACCAGGTTTCTCGGAGAAACCTGGTATCTGTGTTTTCGAAGAAGGCGGATAGCAAGTAACAACGCCACCCGCAATGTCGCCAAACAAACACGCGCGGTTTTTGGCGACCTGTGTAATCACACTCACACAAAACTAGTTGACCGGCGATGGTGTTTGAATGGTTATTTGAGTAGGGGCGCGGTAATCTCGCCCCACATTCCAAAACTATCCCACTATCCACCGGCTCTGTTCGCGCATGAACTGTTGCACATAGTACGGACCCAGCGCGCTCTTGCCGGATGCTGCCGCTCCCTTTCCAGCCGCCAAACGAATTGACGCCGGGCCACGCGCCGGTCGTCGCCCCCGCGCGGCGATTGGAATAGGTTACGCCCGGCTTGGATGTGATCGAAAAAGTAATCGACCTCTTTTGGCATTGTGGCTGTAAATGCCAGCGCACAAACCATACGCCGAGTTGTTCGCTTCAGTCATCGCTTCCTCAAACGAATCGACGCCGGTGACGACGACGAACGGCAGGAACAATTCTTCCTGGAACAGGCGATGCGTCTTGGGCAATTCCGCGATGGCTGGCTCGACGAAAAAGCCGCAACTGCAAATCATCGCGCTTTGATTTGCTTGCCGCCGAACAACAGCTTGCCGCTTCTTGCGCGCATCTTCCGCCGATTTCAAATACAAATCGACTGCCTCTTGGTTGATGACCGGGCCCATAAACGTATCTTTCTTCGTCGGGTCGCCCACCTTGACGCGATTCTGCGTGTACTCGACGAGCAATTTCAAAAACTGATCCTTGACCTTGTTGTGCACATAGACGCGCGAGCACGCGCTACACTTTTGTCCGTCGAAGCCGAACGCCGCTTGCATCACGCCTTCCGCCGCTTCGTCGATGTCCGCGCTGTCGCACACGATTGCCGGATTCTTGCCGCCCATTTCGGCGATGACTGGCTTTGGATGTTTCGTCGGAAAATGCTTGTACAACTTCATCCCGACGTCGTACGAGCCGGTAAAGATCATCGCATCGACGCCGGGATTCTCCTGCAATTCCGCGCCGACTGCCGAGCCAGGACCGACCATCAGATTGAACACGCCGTTCGGCACGCCGGCATCGGCGAAGGCGTGATAGATTTCGTACCCGGCCACCGGCGATTCGGACGATGGCTTGAACACGACGGTGTTGCCAGCGACAAGCGCGCCCGCGCTCATCCCAGTTGCCAGCGCAAACGGAAAATTCCACGGCGCCACGACGCCCCACACGCCGTACGGTCGCAGAACTGGCTGGAGGTCTTTTGCCCTGGTCCCGGCGCTTCGAGCTTCATCACAAAGCCCTTGTGCTTTTCCATCACCGTGCAATAATAGCGAATCAGTTCCGCCGTTTCGTTCACTTCGGCAAGCGACTCGGCGCGATTCTTGCCCACCTCGAACGCCATCCACGCCGAGAGTTCAAAGCGTCGCTCGATAATCAAATCGGCGGCGCGACGCAAAATCGACACGCGGTCGCGATAATTCATCGAGCTCCATTTTTCGAACGCGGCGCGCGCGGCTTGAATCGCATACCGCGTGTCTTCGCGCGTGCCTTTTGGAAAATGACTTACGACGATTTTGGAATCGACCGGGCTGGGGTGCGCGAATTCGCCGGCGGACGAAACGCGCGCCGCGCCATTCACATAATTGGAAAAATGTTTGCCTAATTGTTTGCGCACTTTGGAGACAGCGGCGTCATATTTCTTGTCATCGTCCGGCGTAATGGCGAGTGTGGCATACGTGATGCGCGGCGCGGCTGGCGCGGGCGACTTGCGCTTTTGGCGCCGCGCGCTTGACGAGTTTTTTCTTAGCTGGCATCGGACTCCTCCTTGAAATCGGATTTAAGCTGGGGCTTGAACGGAAAATTGTACCCTCAATTCAGAAACGTGTCAAAACGTAGTTTTTCATCCGGCGCCATTTTGGTATAATGCTTGTGTCAGTCATCTGTAGACAGCATCAGATGCGATTGTTTCCCATCTGACTACTGAATCTGACTTGGGTGCAATGACTGACCGCGTGGTTTCACCCAAATCAATTGAAGACGACGGCAAATTCGAGCTTTCTCTGCGCCCCAAAGTACTCGACGAGTACATCGGGCAGGATAAGGTCAAGCATAACTTGAAAATCCTGCTCGAGGCGGCGAAAAAGCGCGAAGAGGCAATTGATCACGTCTTGCTGTACGGTCCACCCGGGCTAGGCAAGACGACGCTGGCAAACATCATCGCCAACGAAATGCACTCGTCGATTAAAACCACATCGGGTCCGGCAATCGAACGCCCCGGCGATCTCGCGGCGATTCTGACCAACTTGCACAAAGGCGATGTTTTGTTCGTCGATGAAATTCACCGCCTCGCGCGTCCGGTCGAAGAAGTGTTGTACCCGGCGATGGAAGATTTCCAACTCGATATCATCATCGGCAAGGGACCCAGCGCGCGGAGTATTCGCCTGAACCTTCCGCGCTTTACGATCATCGGCGCGACGACGCGCTTTGCGATGATGTCCGCGCCGTTACGCGACCGGTTCGGCGCGGTGTATCGCCTCGACTTTTATGACCAGTCCGCGATGGAAACCATTGTGCATCGTTCCGCCGGCATTCTCGGCGTCGCGATTGACCGCGCTGGCGTTGTCGAAATTGCACAACGCGCGCGTGGCACACCCCGCGTGGCGAATCGCTTGCTAAAACGTGTGCGTGATTTCGCCCAAGTCCGCGCGGACGGCGCGATTACCGCGTCGGTGGCAAATCAAGCACTCGCGCTGCTCGAAGTTGATGCGTTGGGGCTGGACGACATTGACCGCAAAGTTCTGCGCGCGATCATCGAAAAATTTGGCGGCGGACCGGTTGGCTTGGAAACCATCGCCGCGTCGATCAGCGAAGAAGCCGACACGATCATGGACGTGTACGAGCCGTATCTTTTGCAATTGGGCTTCTTGGATCGCACGCCGCGCGGACGCGTAGCAACCAAACGCGCATACGAACATCTGGGTTTGAAATATCCGGAATCGCCGCAGGAACGGTTGCTGTGAAAGTTCATTTGCTCCGCGAACGAGCAACGCCTCAACAAGTTGCCGAGATGTTGGAGGAGTTGCAAACGTACATCAAATTAGCTGTCGATGTGACGCGCGGCATCGCCGCGGGCGGCGGCGAATGGCATGCACAGATTGCGAACAAGTGCTTTTGGCCGATGGTAGTCGCCAAGAAGATACTTGGGGCGCGGATTGGTCGCCCTCAACACGTCAAGTAACTTTTGAAGCTTTTATCAACATTCGTCCTCGACAAAATAATCGTGGGATGCAAATTCAAAATCCAGAGCTTCGAAAACAAGTGGAAGCGATCGTGCGCCACCTCTTTGAGTGAAAAAATGTTTCCTTCTCATCGTCGTGAAAGATATCTAAAACAAAATCTAGCTACTCGCTTTGGCAGTCTCGCCGCCGATTTAGCACGTATTCATTCATTTGCCGAACTAGCTATCGATGATGCAATTCCTGGGCTGCTGGATGAAAGCCGTGCATTTATCGAATGGGGCGCGCCAGACTTACTCCCGCGCCGTCTTGACGATGCCGTGCGCTTGGTTGATATGCAACGCGATTTGACCCACTGGTTCTGGATTTGGAATGAAGCAAAAGTAGACCCTGCGCAACGCGCCAAGTTAGCCGAGCAGGCGCAAGTTTGGTCAGATGAAATATTTGCAATGTCAGGTCTCCTCAATCCCGAATGAAATCCTCGCTTCAGTTTTCCATTTACCACTTTCTAATTACCGCTCTCTTCCTCTCACACTCCTTTTTTTATTTCTGGGCGCTCGGTACCGACGCGGTGGATGACGCCTACATCTCTTTTCGCTACGCCCAGAACGCGATTCACGGACACGGTTTGATTTTCAACCCCGGCGAACGCGTCGAAGGGTTCACCAATTTTCTGTGGACGACGCTCATGCTCCCGCTCGAAGGCGGGGGATTTGATGTGGGGCGCGTGAGCATGCTGCTTGGCGCGTTGGTCGCGCTCGCGCTGATGTGGCTCGTCGTTCGATTTGCTAAACTCGTCGATGCGCCGCGCGGCGTGGGATTGCTTGCCGCGCTCTTGCTTGCCGTCGATGGCTCGTTCGTCCTATGGTCGATCAGCGGACTCGAAACGGTCATGTTCGCGTTTCTAGTTTTTGCCGGCGCGCTGTTGTATCTGCAAGAACAAGACGAAGGACAGAGGACGGATGATGGAGTGCGGTCATCGGTTATCGGTCTCCCGTCGGGTTTTCCCCACAGCGGCATCTTTTTCGCGCTCGCCGCGATGACGCGCCCGGAAGGGTTGTTCGTTTTCGCCATCACCGTCGCGCATCAAGCCGCGTGGCGCTTGCTCACCGAACGCCGCTTTTTCACGTTGCGCGATATTCTACGCGGCGTCGCGTTCGCGCTGATTTTTGTGCCGTACTGGCTTGGACGCTGGTACTATTACAAATCATTCTTGCCCAATTCATTCCACGCCAAAGTCTCGGCGTCAGGTCCAGCGGCACAAATTACGCGCGGCTGGAATCACCTATCCCAATTTGTCGGTGTGCATCTGGGCTGGCTAGCCACGGTTCCGCCGGTGGTTGCGCTCATCGGCGCGGTTACAAGTTCCAAGTTCAAAGTTTCAAGAATCTCGCCGCTTATCACTCGCCGCTCGCCGCAATTGTTTTGGACCACTTATTTCACTGCGATCATCGTCCCCTACGTCGCGTACATCGTCTATGTCGGCGGTGATTGGTCGGTTGGACGGTTCTTCGTTCCGCTTCTGCCAATGTTCTATTTACTATTCGCAACCGGGATTGTGGAAATGTGGAAGCGAATTGTGGAATTGCTCGCAACAAACTGGGGAAGGCACGTGAAATACACAGGAATCACTGTTAGTATCGTGTTGGCGATAATGATTTTTCTGTGGTCTTCGTGGAACGGGGAGTATGGCATCTACATTCGCAGTTTCGATGCCGGACGCGCGACCGAAGCGCGAGTGACAATGGGCAAGTGGCTCAAAGCGAACGCGCCACGCGATACGCTGATTGCGGTGGATGCGGCAGGGCAAGTGCCTTATTTCTCAGAGTTGCCGGCAATCGATATGTTCGGCATCAACGACTTGCACATCGGGCGACTACCGGTGCAGACGCTTGGACAGGGCACACCGGGACATGAAAAATTCGATCTAGTCTATGTCGTTCAGCGTCAACCACAATATGTGGTGATCTTTGGCAACTTGCTTGACTCGGTGAAAGAGTACGAACGTGCGCCGGTTGAATGGACAAAGGATTGGCAGTTGTACAAGTTCCTGACTTTGTACCAAATCAAGAAATAGGCGATGGAAGAAATCGGCAGAATTTTGATTGCGGTTGGGGTCGGTTTGGGCGTAATCGGCGCGGCAATTTTGCTACTTGGACGCATCCCATGGCTTGGACGCTTACCGGGCGATATCATCATTCAAACCGAAAATCTATCGTGCCTATTCCCAATTGCAACATCGATATTGATAAGCATCGTGCTGACGATCTTGTTGAATCTCTTTCTCCATTTCTTTAGATAGTACTTATAGTGGTAGTCGTAGGGGCTGTGGAAAAGTGTAGAACGGCGAGTCAGCGCGTAATTCCGCAATAGGTGGTAGCGCCGCGCTGATTTATCTCTAGATAGCCGTGTCCAAGAAAATTGGCGTGTGCATGATTGTTGAACCAAAATGAATTCGAAAAACCGCTTGTTGAAAGCGTAACAATACAATTGCTAGTGGTATTGATTCGACTAAACTCCTATTTGTGGTATCAACCTTAAGGGAAAATCGCGGTTATCCCCATAACCGACTGTTTATCCCCAGTTATCGTGTGGTTATCCACATTATTAGCTCTCAAATCAAGTATCAAATATTCCATAGGTATTAACATAAAACGAGCCGGAAGGCGTTTTCCGGCTCGTTTTTTATCGATTTTCATCCGATTTTTTCTGGTAGAGCATTCCTCTGATCGATAGGACTTCTTTTCGTCGCTCGTTATCGGTTTCTATTTGTTCAGAGATCTTGTCGTGGGCGTACATCACCGTGGTGTGATCGCGTCCGCCCAAAATCTCGCCGATTTGCGGAAGCGAGGCGCTGGTCTCTTCGCGCAATAAATACATCGCGACTTGGCGCGGCAAGACGTTTTCTTTGCTCCGACTACGCCCGGTCAGATCGGCAATCTCTACGTGATAATATTCCGACACGGTCTTGAGGACCTGCTCGATGGTAATCGGTTGGTGTTTGAGAATATCTTGTAGAACGCTGTTAGACATTTCGAGTGTGATGGGCAAGTTCATCAATTGCGAATAGCCCATCACGCGGGTCAGCGCACCTTCCAGCTCGCGGATGTTGCTCTGGATCTTGCGCGCGATAAAATCAAGGACTTCGCTGGGCACATTGCCCGCCAACGCATCCGACTTGGCGCGGAGGATGGCGATGCGCATTTCCAAGTCTGGTGGTTGAATGTCGGTAATCATGCCGCCTTCAAACCGTGAACGCACGCGTTCTTCCAACGTGGGAATCGCGCGCGGATGCCGATCACTGGAAATGACGATTTGCTTGTTCGCGGCGTGCAGATGATTAAACGTGTGGAAAAATTCTTCCTGCGTTGCTTCCTTGCCGCCGATGAATTGAATATCGTCGATCAGCAAAACATCGATCTCGCGATAGATCTGGCGGAACGCACTCGTCGATTGATTGCGAATCGCGTTGATGAGATCGTTGGTGAAATCTTCGGATGAAACGTACAGCACGCGCCGGCGGCGTACGACTGGATGCTGACCGAGTGCGTGGAGCAAGTGCGTTTTGCCCAAACCGGTACCGCCGTACAAAAACAACGGATTGTACGATTCGCCGGGATGTTCGGCGACAGCCAGCGCGGCGGCGTGCGCCAAGCGATTGGAATTGCCAACGATGAACGTTTCGAAGTTGTACTTGGGGTTGAGCGGCGTGCCGCGTCCCATCGATTCATCGCGGCGCTTGACCGGCGCGCGCTCATCATCATCGGAATCCGAATCGTCTGTCGGATTGTTGACCGCGCCGCGCAAGAGGCGCGGCGTTTCATCATCGGTTGCATTGTCAGCTTTTTGATTACGCGGATTCGTTTTGTCTTTGACGATGTATTGCACTTGCGTCGTTTCGCCGACGATGCCGGTGACCGTGCGCTGAATCGTTTCGTGCAAACGATTTTCCAGCCACTCTTTGGCGTACGGACTCGGCACGCCCACGGTGACCGCACCGTTCGTGTACGCGATCGCATGCGTGGGACGCACCCACGTATCAAAAGTGGCTTTGGTCAATTGCAGTTGTAATTCGCCGAGTGCCGCGTGCCAAATATCGTTGACATTCATCGATGCCATGCAAACCTCATAGAATAGCGGTGTCATTCTAACAAATAACCGGCGCAGACGCAATACATCAACCTTAAAAAGCACACGTACGATTTGATTTCTTAAGATTCAATTTAAACGCGTTATGAACATGAAAAAAATTTTGTGGTTGTGGAAATCAGGTGTAAATCAAATGAATCGAGAATTTTTTACTTTGATCTCTACCACTGCTAGTATTCAACTTTTTTTCGCGCACAATGCGTGTTGATATATATATACCTAAATGGGGATTGGTTGTGGAAATGATGTGTGTTATAATCGCGCCGATGTTCAAACGCTCGATAATTCTTATGGTTATCGCCGGACTTGTGGTCGGGATGCTTGGTTTGTTTTTCCTTGCGCGCGACACGCAACAACTGACCGGTGTTGTGTATGATGCCGCGACGAACGCACCAATTCCCGACGCGCATATTTTTGCTGACAATAATTCTAGTTCAACCGATGCGCATGGACATTACGTGATGCCGATTCCGCGCGGCAAACTTACACTCTCCGCGCAAGCCGATGGCTACGATGTAATGACCGCGCCGCTCGACAGCGAACAACTCACGACGCGCGCGTTCACCTTTGATTTTGCGTTGCAACCGAATCGCGTATTGATTACCGTGCGTGATGCGGAAACGCAACAACCATTGCCGAATGTTTTGGTGTTGGTTGGTGAGCGTCAAGTCACGACGAACGCACAAGGACAATTGGAATTGCGCGCGCTCAAAACCGGCACGGCATTCGCCGCGCAGGTGCCAGGCTTTCAACCGGCTTCGCTGACGTACGATGGCTTGGGCAATTTCGATCTCCGTTTGTTGCCCAATCGCGTCAGTGTTCAAGTGCTGAACAGGTACACTAGCCAGCCGATTGCTGGCGCGCAAATTCAATTTGATAATCAATCCGCCATCGCCGATGCGCAGGGGCGCGCGATATTGCGCCGCATCAAAATCGGCGCGACGATTCGCGTGGCGTCACCGGGGTTTGAAAATACCGGCGCGCTCGCGAACGGAGACGATGTGCGAATTGAAATGCGTCCGACGACGCTCGATGGCGTGGTAATTGATGCGACGACGAATCAACCGATCAGCGGCACATTGGTGTATCTTGGCAACGTCATCGCATCGACAAATAGCAATGGCGCATTTCATTTCGACAATGTCCCGCGAAAAGTGTAATCACTTTCAAATCGCCGGGCTATGCCAAAATCGATGTGGATGCCAGCGGCGTGATGCGACGCGATGTGAAATTAATCCCGTTCGTTGCCAAAGGAATTCATGTACCGTACGGCACGAGTGCGGAGCGGATGCGTGAGCTTGTCGCGTTGGTGAATCAGACCGAGCTCAACACCATCGTGCTAGATGTCAAAACTGAAAAAGGATTCTTGATGTGGAAGAGCCAGGTTCCGTTGGCGACGCAAATCGGCGCATCGATTCCATTCGGCATCGACCTGGGTGAGTTTATTCAATTATGCAAAACGCATAACATTTATTGCATCGCGCGCGTGCCGGTATTTCAAGATAATCTGTTGGCAAACGCGCGCCCCAATTTGGCAATTCACCGGAACGGCGGCTTGTATGAAGGGAACGGACAATTCTGGCTGAATGCGTATCTCGTTGATAATTGGAATTACGCGATTGCATTGGCGAAAGAAATCGCGGCGATGGGTTTTGATGAAGTGCAATTCGATTATGTGCGTTTTCCCGGCGTGCAAGGCGGACTTGATTACGGAACGGAGAATACAGAAGAAAAACGCGTCACGGCAATCGTTGGTTTTTTGTCGCTCGCGCAAAAAGAATTGCGCCCCAGCAAAATCTTTATCTCTGCCGATGTGTTTGGTTTGACGACCGCGACCGAAGATGATCAACACACGGGTCAGCGGCTGCGTGATCTGGGACCGTACCTCGACTACGTTTCGCCGATGGTGTACCCGGACACTTGGGTCGAGGCGAGCAAGTTAATTGGACGGGGATTGGAAATCAAAAATTGTACGGAAGCGGTTCTGTGTCCGTACGACATTATTCTCAATAGTTACAAACGTGCCACGGAAAAGACCTCGACGCGCGTGCGCTTGTGGTTACAGGCGTACGCGGGGCGCGGCGATTTTGGCGTGGCGCAATATCGCGCGCAGAAAAAAGCGGTTGCCGATGTTGGTGGCTATGGCTGGCTTTTTTGGAACCCGCAGGGGAACTACGACCCGAAAATGTTCGATGCAAAATAGAAAACCAGGTTTATCACTGAAACCTGTTTTTCATTGTGCGAGTTGCGCGATGATTTTTCGATTTGCTCTGGGAAACGCGTATTGCTCCAATTCTTCCGACTTGACCCAGCGCGTCGCGGCGCAACCGATCGCACGCGGACGTCCGCTGACCCAGCGGCACCGGAACGCGTGCAGCGTGATTGCAAAATGTGAATACGCGTGATCGACAACCGCAAATTCCTTTTCCACTTTGACTGTGATTCCCAGTTCCTCTTTGACCTCGCGTCGCACACAGACTTGAAGCGATTCGTTTTTTTTGCAATGCCCGCCCGGAAATTCCCACAACCCGCCAAGCAAATCTCGATCAAATCGTTTCGCGATTAAAAGCTTGCCGCGCTTCCAAATCACGCCGACCGCGATTTCGTGGTGCGGCAAGTTTTTTCTTCTGCGATTTTGCTGGCAATTTGTCCTGCCGTCCCAATCGCCGCGCCACACACGCACGATTTATCGGACATACATTACATTGCGGATTGCGCGGCGTGCAAATCGTCGCGCCGAGTTCCATCAAACCTTGATTGAAATCGGCGGCGCAGCCGCGCGGTAAAAGGATTTCGGCGAGATGCCACAATTCTTTTTGGGTTGCGGCACTTTTCGGATCGTGCTGGATGTTGAAACATCGGCACAATACACGCGTGACATTTCCGTCGACGACCGGCGCATCACGCTTGAACGCGATGCTCGCAATCGCGCCGGCGGTGTATCGCCCGATGCCGGGAAGCGTGAGCAATTCATCAACCGTGCTGGGAAGTTGTCCGCCAAAGCGCGCGACAATTTCTCTTGCGGCGAGATGCAGATTGCGCGCACGCGCATAATAGCCGGCACCTTCCCACGCCTTCAAGACATCGTCGAGTTTTGCGTTTGCAAGCGCGCGCACGTTTGGAAAGCGCGCGAGGAAACGTTTGTAGTACGGAATCACCGTTGCGACTTGCGTTTGTTGCAGCATGATTTCCGAAATCCAAACGCGGTACGGATCGTGTGTGTCGCGCCGCCATGGCAAATCGCGTTTGTGTTTTGCGTACCACGCGAGCAACCGCGCGGCAAAGGTGCGGCGCGTGGTGAGGGAGATTTTCTTGCTGCCTACTGGATTCTGTCTACTGCTTACTGCTTTTGCGTTTCCCATTCTTCTCGCAAAATGCTCATCAAATATTCATCGTGAAATCTCCCGTTGCGATACAACCCTTGGCGATGCGCACCCGCGCGGCGAAAGCCGGCTTTTTCGTAACAGCGAATCGCGCGCGGATTGAACGCGTACACTTGCAACTCGACCAGATTCAATCCGAGTTCTTCGAATGCGAATCGCAACAGTGTTTTTGTCGCGTCGGTGCCGTACCCGTGGCTCCAATAATTCTTGTCGCCGATGAAAATGCCGAACACGCCCTTGCGATTTTTGAAATCGATATTGTGAATGCCGCAGTTGCCGATCAATTTGTTTTCACCGAGCGTGAGGATCGCAAACACAAAACTGTCTTTCGATTTACTCCGATTCTCGAACCAAGCCGTTTCATCTTCCAAATTGAATGGCGCGGGAATGCCGGGATTCAAAAACTGCGCAATTTCCCAATCGTTCAGCCATTCCACGTACTTGGGCAAATACTCGCGTTGCACCGCGGCGAGTTGGATTTTTTCTCCGCGAAACATAACGCCTCCTGAAAACGTAATTCGATTTGTAATTCAGCCGCACCGAGTATAGCACCGATTCAGGGTGCCAACAATTTTGGAGAAACTATGCAATCGCAGTAGAATAAGATGGATCACCAATTACTACTTGCCAACTTCCGAGGGTTTATGTGAAAGAATTTATTGACGGCGCGGAAGCAATCGTGCGCGGGGCGTTGGCGGCGGGCTGTAATTTTTTTGCCGGGCTATCCCATCACGCCCGCCACGCCGATTCTGTTGCGGATGTTCCGAGAGTTACCTAAGATAAGCGGAATCGGTATTCAAGGCGAAGACGAAATCGCCAGCATTGGCATGTGCATCGGCGCGGCGATGACCGGGATGAAAGCGATGACCGCGACGAGCGGACCCGGCATCAGTCTGTATTCCGAAAATATCGGGCTGGCGATGATGGGCGAAGTGCCGCTCGTCATCGTCGATGTGATGCGCCAGGGTCCCGCGACCGGCGGCGCGACGACGGCGGCGCAAGGCGATGTGCAATTTTTGCGCTGGTGCACGAGCGGCGGGTTTCCGGTGATCGCATTGTGTCCCAGCAACCTGGCGGAATGTTTTACGCTGACGATGCGCGCGTTCAATTTGGCGGAACGATTTCGCGCGCCGGTCTTTATCGCCACCGATAAAGAAATGGTGGCGACGCAACAAAGCGTCGATACAACGACTTTTCAGAAAATCGAACTCGTCAATCGCGCGTATGCGCCGGCGAACGCCGAGTTCATTCCCTATCAAATCAAAAAACTTGCCGATGTTCCGGCATTTTCGCCAATCGGCGGCGAGCATATCACGCGCTTTACCACATCGATGCACGACGAGCGCGGGATGCTGACCAAGAAACCATCGAATGTGAACAAGACGAGCCGACATCTCTATCAAAAAATCGCGGCGCATCACGACGAGTTGGAATTCGCGCGGCTTGATGCTGACGACGGCGCGCGCACACTCCTCGTGAGTTACGGCACCTCCGCGCGGTCGATGATTGAAGCGGCGCGGAATGCGCGCGCGGCCGGCAAACGCGTTTCGACGCTGACGATTCAGTCGCTCTTCCCCGTGCCGGAGCAATCGTTGCGCAATGCGATGCGCGATGTCACGCGCGTCATCGTGCCGGAATTAAATCTGGGTCAATATCGCTTAGAAGTCGAACGCCTTGCGGCGACCGTCGATTCGCGCCCGCAAGTGATCGGCGTGAATCGCGTCGATGGCGACCTGATCGAGCCGGCGGAAATCGAGGAGCAAGTGTTATGATCCAGACTTATCGTAACCTCGAACGCAAATATCCCTTTTGCCCGGGCTGTTCGCATTCGCTCGTGCTCGATCAACTGAACGCCGCGCTCGTCAAACTGCAACTCGATCCGCACAAGGTGGTCATCGTCACCGACATTGGTTGCGTGGGGATGAGCGATCAATATTTCGATGTGAATGCGTTTCACGGGTTGCACGGTCGCGCGATCACGTACGCGACCGGCATCAAGTTGGCAAACCCGGCTTTGAACGTCATCGTGTTGATGGGCGACGGCGGCACGGGCATCGGCGGCGCGCATTTGCTCAACGCCGCGCGGCGCAACATCGGCATCACGGTACTGGTGCTGAACAATTTGAATTTTGGCATGACCGGCGGCGAACATTCCGTCACGACGCCGCACGGCGCGAACACCGCATCGACGCGCGCCGGCAACTTGGAACGCCCGCTCGATATTTGTGCGACGGTCGCGGTGAATGGCGCATCGTTTGTCTTTCGCGGCACCGCCTTCGATAAAGATTTGCCGGAAAAAATTATCGAGGCGATCCAAACGCCCGGCTTTGCGTTGCTCGACATCTGGGAATTGTGCACGGCATACTATGTGCCGAACAATGATTTTTCAAAGAACGCGTTAATGCAAACGATGCAGGAATCGAATTTTCCGGCGGGCGTTCTGCAAAAACGTGATCACCCGGAACTCGCGCGGGCGTATCGTGAACAATTTACCGAATCACGCAATTACCCATCTCCCAATCCAGTCGATTGAAACAAAATATGCCAGCGCGCTGACACAGACCGACGCGCATCGTGCTTGCCGGCGCGGCGGGCGGCAAAGTGAAATCGACGGCGAGCGCGCTGGCGGTTGGCGGAATGTTGAGCGGTTTGTGGGCGGCGCAACGCGACGATTATCCAACGACGGTGATGAGCGGCTATTCGATTTCGGAAATCATTTTGAGCCGCGAGGAAATTTTCTACACCGGCATCGAACAGCCGGATATTTTGGCGGTGCTGACGGCGGAAGGATTGTCGCAAGTGCCGCGCCAACTGCACGCAATGAGTGAATCGCAAACGGTCTATGTTGTGCCGGAACTGTCCGATCAAATTCAAACGCGCGCGCGCAAAATTGTTTTCAACTTTCGCGCCGCGCCGAGCCGGAAATCGTTGGCGTTGATGGCGACGGCGGCAATCGTGCGGCACGCGAATCTGTTTCCGCTCGATGCGTTGCGCGAGGCGATTACGCTGGGTCAGCGCGAGGAAATCGCGCGAGAAAATTTGCGCGCGATTGAAATGGGCGCGGAGATTTTGTAGGGGCGTGATTGAATTGCGCCCACGTGCCCAAAATCGTTTGACGCTCCTCACAAACTCCGGTATAATCGCTTCACTCTTGATGCTTACCCGATTCTTGTTTTGCCTGCGTACATTTTCGTTCGTCGTTGCGTTCACTTTCCTCGCATTTCATTCTTCCACCCTCACGCGCACCGCCGCGTCGAACTCGCTCGCTTTGCCGAGTGGTCGTCTCATCGTCTCCGCCGAAAACGGCGGCGCGTGGGATATTTTTGTCGCCGATCCGAACGCCGGCGCGTGGCAACGCCTTGCCATCAACGCGACCCCGGCGCGCGACCCGGCGATTTCACCGGATGGCAAAACGCTGGCGTTTCGTTCCAAGCGCGATGGCGTGTGGGAAATCTATTCCGCGCCGCTGAACGGCGGCGCGCTCACGCGCCTCACGCGCGGGATGGTCTATTCCGGCGCGCCGGTCTGGTCGCCCGATGGCAAGCGCATCGCGTTTGAATCGTACGCGCGCGGCGATTTGGACCTCTGGGTGATGAACGCCGACGGCACACAAGCCATCGATCTCACACCCAACGAAAAAACGCACGATTACGCGCCGGCGTGGTCGCCGGATGGCAAGTGGATTGCGTTCACCAGTTGGCGCACCGGCACGCAACAACTTTTCGTCGTCAACGCCGATTGCACGCGCAATTGCGTCGCGACGAACCTAAGTCAAAGCAAGATCAACGATCAACAACCGGCGTGGTCGCCGGACGGCAAACAATTGGCATTCGTTTCGGATCGCGATGGACAGCGCGCGATTTACGTCGCCGATTTTGCGACGACGAGCTTGAAAAATATTCGGCGCGTTACTTTTTCCGGTTGGGACGATCAACCGACGTGGTCGCCGGACGGGCAGTGGATCGCGTTCGTGTCCGCGCGCCCCACGCGTCAACCGATTTACATCACCGCCGCCGATGGTAGTGGCATTCCGCGCCTCGTCGAAAATAGTCCGACGATGACATCCTCGATAGCGTGGACGTCAGAGGCATTCGCCGGTCCAATCGATTCATCGAACGAGACGCGCGCGCTGTATCAAGAGAAACCCGACCTCGCGCCGTCGGCAAGCGGTCATCCCTTCGATTTCCGGCGCATTCGTTCATCGCAATTGGAATCCGGCTTGACCAAGATGAGTGGGCGCGTTGCCGATTCCTATCTCGCGTTGCAAGAACGCGTCAAGCGCGAAGTTGGCTACGATTTTCTCGCTATCGTTTCTGATATGTTTCGTCCCATCGATGTGAAATGCGATGAGACGTGCGACACGTTGTCGTGGCACAAAGCCGGGCGTGCGGTGGACACGCGTCTCGATTACAGCGACGCACGCGGCATCGGTGGTTTGGAAATCGTGCGTGAGGACCAGCAAGGTGAAACATTTTGGCGTGTCTATTTGCGCGCGGCGGCGCAAGACGGCACGCAAGGCGAGCCGTTGAAAGACGCGCCGTGGGATTTATCGTACCGCGCGCGCTGGATCGTAACGCAAGGCGAAGGCGGCACGCCCAAACCAATGCAGTACGGGTTCTACGTCGATTTCACAGAACTCGCGCGGCAGTACGGTTGGCAACGCATTTCCTCGCACGACAACGAGGAATTTGATTGGAAGACGAACAAGATCGGCGCCGAGTATTGGCACTTTCAAGAGACCGATAGTTTGCAGTGGTACGCCGCGATGCGCGAGTTGTATGCCGAAAGTGATGTGAAAGCGGTGGCGGAATGGGACGCGCTCGTCCGCGCCGATTACGATCCGTACTTGCTCTACCTTAAAGGGATTCCTCAGCCCGCCAAAGCGTGGCGATGGAATGCGTTGGGTCCGTAATTTTCCCAGACAATCGAAAGGTCAATGTGACAACACATAGTAATTCCACTTCGCCGCTGTTAGAACGTTTTGTGTGGGCGGTCAATCACCTCGTCGTTTTCATCACCCGGCATTGGCTTGCGGTGACGATTATTTTTCTTGGATTGTTCGCCGGTCTGCCGGTGCTCGCGCCGGTCTTGATGCACTTTGGTTTCACCGCTCCCGCTGATTTGATTTATCGCGTGTACAGCGTGACCTGCCATCAACTCGCGTATCGTTCATACTTTTTCTTTGGCGAGCAATCGGCGTACACGATTGCCGAACTCCAAACTGCGCTCAACACAACTCACCCGGCGTCCGATCCGTTTTTCTGGCGCGAGGTCAACGGCAACGCGGTGCTTGGTTTCAAGATGGCGTGGTGCGAACGCGATGCGGCGATTTACGCGTCGATGTTGTTGGCGTTTTTACTTTTCGGTTTGCTTCGCGCGCGCGTCAAGCAACTCGATTGGCGCGCCTATTTGTTGTTCGTCATGCCAATGGCGATTGACGGCGTATGGCAATTGGTGACGAGTCCGCTGTACCTCTTGCCCTTTTTGCCGCAACACGAAAGCTCAGCGGAACTGCGCGCAATCACCGGTGCGTTGTTCGGTTTCGGTTCGGTTTGGCTTGTTTTTCCGCACATCGATCGGGCGATGCGTGACGCGTACCAAGACATCGTTGAACAGGCGGCACGCAAGCGTTCTTGACCTTGCGAAGGTTTGGAAACGCTTCGAAGATTTCGCTAGAAGAAATCAAAATGCAAATTCAACGCGCACGAATTATCGATTGGTTGGGTCCGGCGTTTTTACTCGCGCTGGTGATTATTTTCCTCGCCCTGCCTTTTCCCTTCTTCGACAAACTGCACGGCATTTGCTTCGGCATCTGACCGCAGAGACCGAGCCACTCGTACGCGTTGGGTGGCACGACGCTTCCGGGCGAAGCGTTTCTGCGAGCGAATGTGCCGGGCTTTGCCGCGCTCGATCCTGAAGAGCCGATGCAATTGCCGCTTGAGGCGCGCGATTTTGGAATGTACGTCGGATTTCTCGCCGTGTGGGCGTACTTGATCGCGCTGGGACGTGGTCGCGCCAAAGGCATGCCGTCGGTCTGGATTCTCGTCTTGCTGATTATTTTCATCGGCGTGATGGGACTGGACGGCATCAACGCGTTCCTGTTCGATTTGCACAAGAACATTCCGAATATTCCGTACCTCTACGAACCCCGCTTGCAATTACGCTTGGCGACCGGGCTGTTGACCGGCATTACGTTTGCCGGCATCCTCACGCCGGTCGTCAATTATTCGCTGTGGCGGCAAGACGACCAGCGGCCGGTGATCGAAACCTGGCAGGCAATTCTTCGGCGCGCTCGTCATCGTGGCAATCTTGTTCGTGATGAACGAATCGCGCTGGGGCATCTGGCTCTACCCGCTGGCAATCGTTACTTCAGCTAGCACGCTGATTCTCATCGGCTTGATCAATATGGTCTTTGTGATTTCGCTGTTCCGCAAAGACGGCGCGGCGATAACATGGCGCGACACGTTGAATCCGTTCGCCGCCGGGGTTTTGCTCGCGCTGATCGAATTAGGTTTGCTCTCGCTGATGCGCTATGCCGTTTTGGGAACGGCGGTGCTTCCGTAAGCATCCTGAGCGGAATCGGAGCGAAGCGGAGATGGAGTCGAAGGAAAAACGCGCCCCTTCGACTGCCTTCTACTCCGTAGACTCCGCTCAGGGTGCATAATCAATCTATCAATTTTGACGAGACGGGGCGAGGGTGCTATACTCTCGCTCGCCCTGATGAGTGGGGCAAATGCGGCAAGCGCGACGGGGCTGTTCCCGGCGACGCGCTTGTCATGACGAGGTGAAACTATGGCAACAGTTAGTGTACCGCAGGTACAAAAAGGTAAAAACGCTGGTCCGCGCCAACTGCGAGTCTTTTTGGGCGCCTTCTTTATTTTGGCGGCGGTCGGCGTTTTGATTTACGGCAGTCTGCAAGGCACGCAACAATATTACATGACGCTGGCAGAAATGCGCGCGCGCAAAGACGTTGCAAGTTTGCAGAGCGTTCGCATCGGCGGCGGACTTGCGCCCAATACGACGGTCGTCAACTCGAAAGAAGTCATCCGCGCAATTCACGCTCACCGATGGCACGAACACCTTGCCGGTGGTTTACAAAGGCGTCTTGCCGGACACGTTTGAGCAAAGCTCCGAAGTGATTGCGGAAGGCAAACTGGGAAGCGATGGCGTTTTCCGCGCATCGCTGGTGCTCGCGAAATGTCCGTCCAAGTATGATCCGGCGAAAACCGAGTGGCACGAGATACCCAGCAAGGTAGTCTCGATTACGCCAAAGGACAATAAAGCCGATGGCAACGCTCGGTTGGATTGCGATTCTCATTTCGCTTGTCGTCGCCGCGTATACGACAATTGCCGCCGTGCTGGGCGCGCGGCGCCAGATGCCGGCATTGTTGACGAGTGCGCGTAACGGCATTTTGATGTTCACCGCGCTGATGACGGTGGCAATCGGCGTGTTGACGCTTGCACTGCTCACGCGCGATTTCTCAATTGCGTTGGTCGCGAACAGCACGAGCCGCGAACTGCAAATGCTCTATACGCTGACCGCGCTCTGGTCGAACCAGGCGGGCAGTTTGCTCTTCTGGTCGTGGATTCTGTCGCTGTACTCGGCAATCGTCGTGTTGCAAAAATGGAATCAAGAACACGACTTGATGCCGTACGTGATCGCGACGCTGATGGCGATCCAAGCCTTCTTCGCTTTCGTGCTTTCGTTCGTATCCAGTCCGTTTGAACGCTGGTGGATGGTCGCCGGCAAACCGGTCATGTCGATGTTTGCGCCGGCGGGTGCAACGTTGTTCATCCCGCCCGATGGGCAAGGGTTGAATCCCTTGTTGCAACATCCGGCAATGGCCATGCATCCGCCGATGCTGTACCTGGGTTACGTCGGCTTTACGATTCCGTTTGCGTTTGCCATCGCCGCGCTGATTAGCGGCAACCTGGGACCCACGTGGTTGCGCACCACGCGCCGCTGGACGATTGCCCCGTGGCTTTTCCTGTCGATTGGCTTGTTGCTTGGCGGACGCTGGGCGTACCATGTGTTGGGCTGGGGCGGTTACTGGGGCTGGGATCCGGTCGAGAACGCGGCGTTTATGCCCTGGCTTGCCGGCACCGCGTTTCTGCATTCCGTGATGGTGCAGGAACGCAAAGGGATGCTCAAAGTCTGGAATATCGGACTGGTCATCATCACGTTTTCGCTTGTTCTCTTCGGCACGTTCCTGACGCGGAGTGGCGTCATTCAATCGGTGCATTCGTTCGCCGAATCGAGCATCGGCGTATGGTTTCTCACGTTCATCGCCGGCACGACGCTTGCCGCCACGCTGTTGCTGTTCGTGCGCTTGAAAGATTTGAAGAGCGAACGCGATTTTGATTCCGTGCTGTCCCGCGAAACATTTTTCTTGCTGAACAATTTGCTGTTCCTCAGCGCATCGTTCGCGGTGTTGTGGGGCACGATTTACCCGTTGTTCAGCGAAGTGGTTTACAAACAAAAATTGACCGTCGGTCCGCCGTACTTTAACCAAGTGACCGCGCCGATTTTTTCGACGATTCTGCTCGTGATGGCGATCATTCCGATGATCGGTTGGAGCGGCGTTACGCGCGAGAAATTGCTAAACAAGTTGCTTTTGCCGTTTGCGATTTCGCTTGCGCTCGCCGCGTTGACCTTTGCGCTCGGCGTGCGCGAATGGATTGCGTTGGGCGGATATTGGCTGGCGTTCTTTGTCATCGCCTCGACGGTGATCGACATTGTGCAAGGTTCGCGCGCGCGCGCGAAAAATTCCGGCGAAAATATTCTCGTCGCGATGAAAAATCTGATC
The DNA here is from genome assembly GCA_963718225.1 of uncultured Chloroflexia bacterium. Taxonomy (GTDB): domain Bacteria; phylum Chloroflexota; class Anaerolineae; order UBA4142; family UBA4142; genus DAOTXS01. Next base: position 180,999 of record CAVQYN010000019.1, on the reverse strand, counting down.
GAGCGCAATCGGCGGCGGTACGGCGGTTATCTCATTCACGTCGCGGTCGCGATGATGGCGATTGGCATCATCGGCTCGCAAGTGTATGCCACCGATGTGACGCGCGCGCTGGCGCGCGGCGAGTCGTTGAACGTCCGCGATTACACGCTGACGTACGAAAACCTCTCACCGGATTTTCCGAGCGGCGAGGCGACGATCACCTCGGCGGCGGTCGCGGTGTATCGCAATGGCGCGCGCATCACGACGCTTTCGCCCGCGCGCGCATTTTTTGACCGCGCCGGCGAAACGCAAACACTTCCGGCGATTTACTCCACGCCGCAAGAAGATTTGTACGTGATTATCGCCGGCTGGGAAAATAATTATTCGACGGTGACGTTCCGCGCGTACGTGAATCCATTAGTCTTTTGGCTGTGGTTTGGCGGCGTGGCGCTTGTCATCAGCACGCTGATCGCGGCATTGCCGGACGCGCGGGAAGAAGCGCGCGCACGCGCAGACAATCTTGCGCGCGGCACGGCAAGAGCGTAAGATCATCATGGTAGAGACGCGCCGCCGGCGCGTCTCTACAGAGGTTTGATTTGGAAATTATTTTGATTGCCATTTTAATTGTCGCGGTGATTGCGTTTATCGCGTATCCGTTGTTCAACACCACGCGCGCGCCAATTGCCGCGACATCGAACGAAATGGATACGCTGGTCGCGCAGCGCGACGCCGCGTACGACGCGATTCGCGATCTCGATCTGGATTTTCAAATGGGCAAATTGTCGCAAGACGATTATGCGCCGTTGCGCGACAAATACAAGGCGCGCGCCGCGCAAATCCTGCAACAAATCGATGCTGCCGGCGGAACAGACACCGACGCGCAAATTGAACAGCAAGTGGCAAAATTGCGCCGCGCGAAAACTGAATCGGTGGAAGATGAAATCGCGCGTGTGCGCGCGCAACGCAACGCCACGCGGGGTGCAGTGTTTTGCAGCAAGTGCGGCACGCGCGCTCAGCCCAATGATCGCTTTTGCGCCAAGTGCGGAAATAAAATCTGACGGACGACGGAAGACAAAGGACAAGATTGTTCTTCGTCTTTCGCCTTCAATACATTTTGCAAAGGACATGGAACTGAAATGAAGAAATTTTTGCTAGGACTGGTTGTGCTCGCACTCATCGCTATGGCATTCATTGCGTTGCCTCTGCCGCGCGTCAACGCGCAAACGGCGGGGCAAGGCAAAATCGAAGGATTGGTGGTTAACCAAACCAAAGACGCGAAACCGGCAAGCGGCGCGAATTTGGAAATCGTTTTGGTCACCGTGCCGCAAGGCGCGACATCGATGCTCACGACGACCGTTAAGAGCGACGCGAACGGGAAATTTGCTTTCGGCAATCTCGAAACGATTTCGACGACACGCTATTTTCTGACGACAAACTACGGGACCGTCGATTATTTTTCCGACTTGCTTGTTTTCACGTCGCCGCAATCGACGACGTTGAGCGCGACGTTGCCGATTTACGAAACGACAACCGATGCGGCGGTGGTGCGCGTGGCGCAGTTGCACCTTGTCATGGATGTGCAAACGCCGTGGATTGGCGTGCAGGAAATTATCGCGATTGAAAATACCAGCGACCGCGTGTACATCGGCAAGCAGTTGGCGGGTCCGCATCGCGCGACCCTGAATCTGCCGATTCTGCCCAAAGCCATCGACATCCAATTCGATATCACAGAAGTGGGTGACACAACCTTACTCGGCGATGAAGTGTTGACGTACACGCTGCCGATTGGTCCTGGTCCTGATCAAATCGTGTTTCAATATGCGGTTCCCTTTACGCCGCCCAATTATGATTTGAATTTCAAATTGCCGTTTGCGACCGACAAGCTCGGCATGTACATGACCGATTACGGGCAAACGATCACCGCACCGCAATTGACCATCGTTCCGAACCCAATGGCGAGCACGCCGGGCGCGCCCAAGTTCCTTGCCTTCTCCGGCGACAAACTTGCGGCAGGGACCATCTTAACCGCCAAGATGACGAATTTGCCGGCGGCAGCGCCGCAATCGGGTAGTGGCACTACACCCGCGACGCCGGTCATCGATAACACGCAAACCATCGGCTTGGTCGTTCTCGGCGTAGCCATCGTCGCGGCGATTGCGTTGATCGCATTGCCGTTCTTGCGCAAACGCCAAGCCGCGCAAATCGTCGCGGCAGAAATGAAAGAAGAGCGCGTGGAATTGCTCCAAGACATCGCCGACCTTGACGATGAGTTTGAGGCGAACAAAATCACAGAAGCGGAATACAAAGAACAACGCGCCGCGCTCAAGGCAAAACTGTTGGAGTTGGACAAGTGACCCAGCCGCTCATCACCGTCGAAAAGCTGGACAAGGCGTTCGGCGCACGGTGGGCGTTGCGAGGCGTCACGTTTCAAATCAAGCAAGGCGAAATCGTCGCGCTGGTGGGACCGAACGGCGCAGGCAAAACGACGTTGCTCCGCATCGTGAGTACGCTCGCGCGACCAAACGCCGGGCATGTGCACATCGGCACGATTCCCACGCTTGAACATGCCAACGACGCGCGGTCAGCCATCGGCTTTGTGGGTCATCAAACGTTCATGTACGATGACCTGACCGCGTCCGAAAATCTACATTTCTTCGCGCGCCTGTACGACTTGCCGAACATTCCACAACGTGTTCTTCAAGTCGCGGCGCGCGTTGGCATTACAAATCGATTGAACGATGTGACGCGCACGCTGTCGCGCGGTTTGCAGCAACGTTTGACGATTGCGCGCATGCTTGTTGCACGACCCAGCCGTCCTCTTGCTCGACGAGCCGTACACCGGCTTGGACAAAGTCGCCGCCGATTTGCTCGACGCAATCATGGCGGACGCGCGCCGCGAAGGTCGTTGCGTTTTGTTTTCCACGCACGATTTGGAACGCGGTCTCGCCATTTGCGATCGCGCGATCATTATGAAAGCCGGACGCGTCGTCCATGATCTGCCGCGCAGTGATTGGAAAAACCTCGCCGGGTTCATGGAAATCTACGCCCGTGTGCTTACTGACGCATCATCGCGCGGAACAGGTGACAATACGAGACACGCGGCTTCCCCACGCGATTCTGCGCCGGAGGATCGCAAATGAGATTCCTCCGCCAAGTCCTCGCCATTGTGCAAAAAGACCTCGCCGCCGAATTGCGCACGAAAGAAAACTTGAGCGCGATGGTCGTGTTCTCGCTCATCGTGCTCGTGATTTTCAATTTCGCATTTGAATTGCAAGGCGTCGATATTACCGTCCTGGGTTCCGGCGTGCTCTGGGTCGCGTTTACGTTTAGCGGCATCCTGGGTCTCGGCCGCTCGTTTGCGGCGGAAAAAGACAAGGGCAGTTTGGAAGGCGTTTTGCTTTCGCCGGTCGATCGCGGCGCGGTGTTTCTGGGCAAGGCGCTCAGCAATTTTATTTTCATCACCGTGATGGAAGCCGCCACTCTGCCGTTGTTCGCGATTCTGAACAACACCGGTCTCCCGTGGTTTCCCCTGATTCCGTACGTGATGCTGGGAACGATTGGCTTTGCGGCGATGGGCACGCTGCTCTCGGCGGTGGCGGCAAGCACAAAAATGCGCGAAGTCATGTTGCCGATTCTGTTGTTCCCGGTTTCGATTCCATTGCTGATGGCGGCGGTGAAATTGACCGGCGGCGCGTTGCAAGCGCGTGATTTTTCCGACGTGGCGTTGTGGCTCAACATTCTCGTGCTGTATGATGTCCTGTTTGTCGTTGTCGCGTTCTGGGTTTTTGAGTACGTGGTCGAGGAATAATTGATGCGAACACGAGCAATTCTGGTTGCGATTTTCATCGGCGCGGTGTTGCTGGTGCTGGGCGCGTGCAATGTGCTTCCCGACCAATGTGCTAGGCACGCGCAACGATAATCCCGGTGGCGGGCGTCCAACCACCGCCAAAATCGGCGCGCTCGCGCCGGAAATCAATTTGAAATCGATGACCGGCGATCAAATCGTGTTGAGCCAACTCGTCGGCAGGCCGGTGCTGGTGAATTTCTGGGCGACGTGGTGTGCACCTTGCCGCGCAGAATTTCCGGCGTTCGCGCGCAAGTACAAGGAACTCAAAGACCAAGGGTTTGTGATTCTCGGCGTGAACACGCAGGACGATAACTCGGATGAGGGCGTGCTGACGTTCATGCGCAACAGCGTGGTCAATTTTCCGATTGTGCGTGATCGCGACGACCGCTTGAGCGCGATGTACAATGTGCGCGGTTTGCCGACAAGCATTTTCATCGACAAGCAGGGGATCATTCGCGATATTGTCATCGGGGGTCCGATGACGGACGAATTCATCGATCAGCAATTCTAATCAGTGAATTGGAGATTCGAGGGAGTGAGTCGCGTGCACCTACGTCATTTCCGCCCACTTCTTCTACACCAAGCCGGGTTGTCATTTGTGCGAGGACGCGTTGCGCATGTTGCACGAGTTGCGCCGCGAATTTGATTTGACGATTGAAGAAATCGATATTGCCGGCGACCGCGAATTGTTCAAAAAGTACTTCGACAAAATTCCGGTGCTGAGATCGATCATCGCGTCTACGCTTGCCGCGCCGATTCACATGATGCGGTGCGCGCGGCGTTGAATACCCCGGGCGACCACGCAGGGTCGCCCCAACGTAAGGAATAAGCATGTCTATTCTCATTGCAATCGGCGCGGGGTTGTTGTCGTTTTTTTCGCCCTGCGTCCTGCCGATGGTGCCGATTTACATCGGCTATTTGAGCGGCGCGGCGGTTACGCCGCAAGGCATCGTCGCCGCGCGGCGCGAAGCGGTTATGCACGCGGCGATGTTCGTGCTGGGCTTTACGGTCATCTTCGTCGCGATTTGGAGCGCGCTCTCGGTGCTGACCGTGTTTCTCACCAAAACCGATTTGGCGCGCATTGCCGGCGTGGTTCTGATTATTTTTGGCATTCACTTTATCGGCATCATCCGCATCCCGTTCTTGTATCGCGAAGCGCGCGTCGAAGTGCGTGATCGACCGCTGGGCTATCCAACATCGTTCTTGACCGGGATGGCGTTTGCGGCGGGGTGGACGCCGTGCATCGGTCCGACGCTTTCCGGCGTGATCGCGTTGGCGACGCAAGAGGCGACGGTGTTCCAAGGCACCGGGTTGCTCATTGCGTACGCGGCGGGGCTGGGGATTCCGTTTTTGCTGACGGCGTTCGCGCTGGGCAGTGCATCGCAGTGGCTGAAAAAGTTGAGTCCGCACTTGCGCAAGGTGGAAATCGCGAGCGGCGTATTGTTGTTGTTGATGGGTCTGTTGCTGGTGACCGACCAATTTCAAAAACTCAACGCGATCTTTTTCCAACTCACGCCCGAGTGGTTGTTTAAGCTGTTATAGCAAAACCTTCAACCGCAAAGCGCGCAAAGAACGCAAAGACTTTATGGAAAAGAAAAGATTTCGATTCTTCTTTGCGAGCTTGGCGTTCTTTGCGGTTAATTTTTTGGCGCGGGGCATTGACGAGACCGGGCAAGTGTGCTAATCTTTGCGCATACAGGAGGCTCACATGAACCGAAAAGTTCTGCTCATCATTGGTGCCGTTTTGCTCGCGTTGTGTGCGGTGTGCGTTGTGTTCTTTGTTGCAGTCTTTGCGCTGGGTATGGGCGCAACGCAACCGGCGGCGGATGCCGGCGAAGCATTTATGACCGCATTGAAGAGCGGCAACTATCCGCAAGCGTATGGCATGTGCGCGCCGGCGTTGCAACAAGAACTGAAAAGCGCGCAGGGGTTGCAACAATTGGTGACGAACGGCAAAGTGCAACCGGCGAGTTGGTCGTTTTCTTCGCGCAATGTTGACGGCAACTCGGCGCAACTGGATGGCACGGCAGCGTTTGCGAACGGCACCCAGGGAACGGTACGCATCGTGCTGGCGCAAAACGGCGGCGTGTGGCAAGTCGTCGGTTTCAATCTTAAAGCGCAATAGGAACGAAAATGAACTTGGTCAGGCATTTGCCTGACCAAGTTTTTATTTGTACGGCTGGCGCAGAATCGTTTTCAGTTTTTCCGGTTTCGTGCGGCGCGGATCGCCCAAATAGATTTCGTGATGCTTGCCGCGCAACGCGTGCCCGCTGTCGGTGATGAATGCGTGCAAGCGTTCGATGTTCGGCGCTTCGGCGGAGTACGGACCGATGTGCATGACTTGCGCGCACTTGCCCTCGCGAAAACTTGCCAAGCGAATTTTCGCGAGCGCCGGCGAATCACCGCGCTTTTCGATAACCTCGGCAATCGCCTGCTTGACAAGCGCACGCGTGACGAAATCCGGTTGCATGATCATCATCGTCCACTGCCACTCGTCGCGGCGTCCCATCAATTCTGCCATCGAGAATTTCTCGACGTCGTTGACCCACCACAATCCCTCGAGCGCCATCACCGGGATAATCGATTGCCTTTTGTTTTTTGATCGCGAACTTGAGCGTGTATGCGACGCCGTACAGCGCGGCAACTGCATCTTGGTATTCTTGCGCCGTGCCCGGGTCGCCGACGCCATCGATCATCAGAAAATTGAACTTGGGCACATCGACCGTCACGACCTTTTTCGATGGCGGCGTGTACAGTTCTTTGTACTGTTTTCGCAAATCGAGTTTTTTCATTTTCGCTCCAGCACATACCCTTGCCCGATGCTCACAATCGGAAAGATGAGATACGTCAAGCCGATGTCCATCATGTAATCCGGCGAGCCATTTGCATCGGGCTGGGCGGGAGAAAGAGGAATAGGTCGAGGACGAGGTTGATGAGAAACCACGCGACGCCGATGACAATCGATGCGCGGAGCCAGCCCGCATTCACGCGGCGCAAGTACAGCGCGGCGAAAATGGTTGCGACCGCCGCGACGACGACCGCCATGATCGTTTCAAAGAACGCGCGATTGGACGCGCGCAGGGGAAAGACGACGAACGAAAAGGCGAATGGGACGAGCCAGGTCAGAAATCCGTACAGCGCGATTTTCAGATACTTGTTCATTGCGTTTCTCCCGTAGGGGCGGGGTCACCCCGCCCCTACAACAAGCGTTACACTTTCTCGACCGGGAAATTGAATCTCGGTCAGACGATTTTCTTCCTTGTCGGTGATGAAACTCGCGGGATATTGAACATCACTTTGCTGGAGCAACATCGCAACCAGATAGACCTCGCGATTGGGTCCGACGATGCGATACCCGTTTGCTTGAATCCACTGGGTCAACGTGGCGTACGTCTGCCCGATGTTTTCGAACCCGCCGTGATGCAGAATGCACGCCATTTTCTCGACGCCTGGCAATGTGTAGACGCGCACGCGGTCATCGCCGGGAACCGGACTGCCCAGCGGCTCGCATACCTCGACATCGACATCGCGCTCTTTGAACTCGGTGTCTTGGTAAATCGTGAGGCACGGTCCAATCGGATTGATTTTGCGGCGGCTGAGGAATGCATCGAGTTCATTCCACAACCGCCACTGCGCGCCGAAATTGGGAATGACATCGCGAATCGATGCGACGAGCAGTGGTTCGGCTTTCTTGATCACGACTTCTTGCGTTGGCATTTTGCCCTCCTGTTCGATTTGTCTCAGCCGCGCTTCCACGCGCGCCAAACGCGCTTGCTCTTCCTCCACGCGCTCGCGCGCTTCGATCTGTTTGAGCCGCAGCATCCCGCGCATCTGCTCGGCGGGCAGATTATCGTGGAGCAGGGTCGCGATCTGGTCGAGCGATAGACCCAGGTCTTTGAGCGCGAGAATGCGATTGAGGCGCGGCAGTTGATCGGCGGAGTAGTAGCGGTAGCCGGTGAATCGGTCAACCTCGACCGGTTTGAGGAGACCCAGTTCATCGTAGTAACGCAGTGTCTTCACCGACACCTGAGACAGTTTTGAGAAATCACCAATTTTGAACACGGTTGCGCAACCTCTGCCAACGTTATACACCCTCCGGCAAGGGGAGAGTCAAGACCCATTATCGAAAGAAGTAAACCGCTCGGTTTTCTGGCAGTATTGTATCATACCCGCAACAGAGTACCAAGTTTCTTGCGGGTGGAAGTGAGGTAAACCTGCAAGAATCACCTTATCGGACGCGTTGTCGTTAAAAATACGACAGCGCGTCCGTCGCTTTTACGACATAGACCATCGAATCCAAGTGATTCCCTTTCCACTCGAAAAGTTGTATGCTTGGTTGAGAAACTCGTTTTTTGAAGGGGGGCACGGTGGCAAAGACGGAGAAAGAGTTGCAGAGCGGGTATGACGGCTTGGTACAGCAACGCGAAAAACTCGCGCTTGAGACCGCGCGCGTTTCCGCCGATTTGGCGAAAGCGCGGAGCGTGGTGCTTTCTGAGGTCGATGCGTTCGCGCGGGCGCAGGTGTTGTCGCTGCGCTTGTCCGAGTTGGCAAAGGAACGCGATGCGCTTGCCCTGCAAATTGACCAAGCGCAAGCAGGCAAATCTGGCATCGGATAGGACCAATCCAAATCATTGGTGAATTGAGACCAGAGCGGTTTGTTGCCTCGAAAGCAAATTCGCCTTCTGTAAGAAGGCGAATTTGCCTTGTGGCAAGTTCATTTTTCTCACCAATCGTTGTATAATTGCGGTAGAAAGAGTTTCTTGTTTCCGGGTGTACGGCGGATTCGCGCTTCGTTGCTGAGGTGAGAAGATGCTGTTGGTTGGCTTGCCGTTTGCCCAATTGAATCTCGGTCACGAAAAGGTAAAGCACCTGTCGTTTGACGCGTCCTGAGCATAGCTGATGGATGCGCGTTGGCGGCGAGTGTTTTTTTGCGAATCAATTGCTGGCTAAAGTAATCTGTTGATGCCAAGCGAAACACGAGAAGATTTTGTTTGGAAGGTTACCGATGATGCGAAATTGGGAAACTTTGTTGGCAAAGGTAACGTTAGCCAATGTCATTGTAGCTAATCGAGTCTCTTCTTCGAGAGCATGGTGAATATCCATATATGAAGATAGAAAGTCGGAATAGAACAAAAGCAGAACTTGTATCTTACGATGTATTTGTAGTTGTGCCTCCTTCTCCACCTCCACCACGAAGTCAGAGCGCGAATAACTATGCATCGCGCCCTGACGGGAAATTGATGCAGCTTTCTGACGGACTGAAAAAGTATTTGGCTACTATGATATGGAAATGAGATGCGTGGAGAAGATAATAGAAAGCTTTAGACCAGATGAACCAAAACTTGCTAAGAGTCTTTGCCTGAAGGAGTGATGACACGAAATCTTTGGAAGGAAACTACCGCTAAGCGAGGGGTGGAAATTGCCTGATGTGAATTGGCAAGTTGACTGAGAAGGACAAGCGGTATGTCCAATTCAAGGAAAGTTCTGATTCAGGGACTGCGTGAGCGCGGATTTCTTGACCGCCCCATCATGAAATGAATTCACCTGCGAACGCTTAACAGTGCAACCGCAACCACCCGCGCCAACCGATGCGCCAAAGGCAATAGAATGGACTCGCGACCAGAAAATAGCAGCTGCAGGTGTAATCGCTGCGATAATCGTTCCAATCTAATTGCTTTGATCCAGCAAGGAATTATCCCCAATCGCATTAACGCAGTATCGCCAACACTGACGCCCACTCTTGTCTTTCCTACGCCAACGCCGTAATCGATGCAATGCAGTATCTCACATTTTTTCTCCTCCTCGTGCTGACTCTCGCATTTCTTGCGTCATGCACTCCCGCGCCCACGCCAACTCGCCCAGCGACACAAACCATTGCCGCGACGCCAACGCCAACTCACACAGCAACGCCCACACCGGCAATTCCCGCAATATCGACTCCAACACTTGCGCCAACGTCAACTCCTGTCCCCAGTTCAACCGCGACACCGCGACCGAGCGCGACGCCCACACTCAAACCAATCGCCAACGGCGTCATCGCGCGCCAACATCTCTACGCGCTTTCGGAAACTATCGGCGCGCGCGTCGCCGGCTCGCCGCAAGAGACGCAAGCGGCGCAGTACATCCAAACTACTTTCGAAAAGCTGGGTTACAAAACGGAACTGCAAGCGTTTTCCGTCACGACGCGCCGAACGACGATCAAATCCGCAAATGTGATCGCCACCAAACCCGGCGCGTCGAACAGCGTCCTCATCGTCGGCGCGCATTACGATTCCACCGGCGATGGCAAGGGCGCGGACGATAACGCTTCCGGCGTTGCCGTGATGTTGGAGGTCGCCGAGAAAGTGAAAGACATTGCGACGCCGTACACCATTCGGTTTATCGCGTTCGGTGCGGAGGAAATCGATTTGAACGGCGCGCGTTTTACGTCGAGCAGATGAGCCGCACCGATAGACAAAATACCATCGGCATGATCAACCTCGATAGTCTGACCGCCGGCGATATTGCGTACGTCTACGGCGATGCGGGTTCGGCGCGCAGTATCCGCGATTGGATTTTGAAAATCGCGAGCGCGCGATTTCCACTGGCGACGCGCGACGCGAAAGATTTGGACGAGCCCGATGGAACGCCGTGCGATTGCGCGGATTACGGACCGTTCCAAGCGGCGGGCATCCCCTTTGCCTATTTCGAAGCGACGAACTGGAACTTGGGCAAACGCGACGGCTACACTCAAGTCGATTTGCAATTCGGTCAGCGCGGCGAAATCTGGCACACCAAGTTCGACACCCTCACGTACATCGATGCGACTTTTCCCGGCAGAATCGATCAGCACTTGCAACTATTCATCACGCTGTTGTACGAGACGCTAACGCAGTTCAAGTAAATCTCTAGCCATAGAGAGCATAGAGGTCATAGAGGTTTGTCGTGTTGAGCCGCGATGCGGCGAAGCACACTTGCACCGCACGTGGCTGTGCCTTGACTGTGGTGAACTACCCACAGCCAGTGCGGCACAGTCATGCAGGTGTCTCGTTATTCCAACTGGAATCTTTCTCGCTCTCGAAACAACGAGACACTCACTTGCCCTGGCGGAAACGCAAGTGCCAGGGTCGCTAACGCTCAGAGTGACAAATGAACTCTCTATGCTCTCTATGTCCTCTGTGGTTAATTGACCTTGTGCTACACCTGAAACCAACCCCCATTTGCCTAACCGCCCCAAAATGCGTAAAATGGGCGCACGCTTTAACAGGAGTCAACGCATGCCGTACTATGAATTTGTCTGTTCCGATTGCAATACCCCATTCGAACTCAAACGCGCGATGAAAGATAGCGATGCCCCCGCCGATTGCCCCACGTGTCACGGACAGCACGTCGCGCGCAAAATATCAAAGGTCGCCGCGTTCGCGCACGGCGATGGCGGCGATGTGTCGTCGCTCGGTGGCGGCGGATGCGGGTGCGGCGGCTCGTGCAGTGGCGGCGGGTCGTGCGGTAGTTGCGCGAGCAAGAATTAAAAGCATGAAAGATAAAAGATGAAAGATGAAAAAATTCGTCTTTCATCTTTCTATCCTTCATCTTTCATCTTTGATTTTTTGGAGAAACTGGAATGCCCCAAAACTCATTGACCGTTCGCGTCGGCGGTGATTCCGCGGCGGGTGGTATTGTCACCACCGGCGAAGTCTTTGCGCGCATCGCGGCGTATGCCGGGCTAGAAGTCTACACCACGCGCACGATTCCCGCCGAAATCAAAGGCGGGCACGTCATGTTCCAAGCGCGCATCGCGCCGGAAGCCGTATGGTCGCAAGGCGATGTATTGGACATGCTCATTGCGTTCGATCAGGAATCGATTGACCGGTATTACAAATTGGTTCGTCCCGGCGGCATTCTGATTTACAACTCTAACGATAGCCAAGCGCCGGCAATCGACGGAATTGTGCAGTACGGCTTGCCGCTGAACGACCTCGCCAAGTCGATCAATTTTCAGCGCGGACGCAACATCATCACGATTGGCGCAATGGTCAAATTGTTCGGCTTGGCGTTTGAAACCGCCAAGGCAGTCGTCGAAAAACAATTGGGGCGCAAGAAAGAAATGCTGGAGCAAAATTTGCTCGCGCTCCAAACCGGCTTCGAATACATTGAACAAAACGTGACCAAGACCGCGCCGTACCACCTCACGCCGAAGGATGGCGCGAAGGAACAAGAACGTCTTGTCATCAGCGGCAACCAAGCCTTGGCGATGGGTTCGATTGCGGCGGGGTGTCGCTTTTATGCTGGCTATCCGATTACGCCGGCGACTGACATTATGGAATTTCTCGCTGGCGAATTTCCGCGTATCGGCGGCACGGTGATTCAAGCCGAAGATGAAATCGCCGCGATTGCAATGACCTTCGGCGCATCGTACGACGGCGTGCGTTCGATGACCGCGACCTCGGGTCCCGGTTTATCCTTGATGGTCGAAATGCTGGGGCACGCGACGATGGCGGAAATCCCGATGGTCGTCGTCGATGTTCAGCGCGCGGGTCCATCGACCGGGATGCCGACCAAAGTCTCGCAAGGCGATTTGCGGATTTCCGTTTTCGGCGCGCACGATGACGCGCCGCGCATTGTCGTTGCCCCGGTCTCGGTCGAAGATAATTTTTATCAAGATCATCAACGCGTTCAACCTCGCCGAAAAATACCAGACGCCGGTCATTTTCCTTTCCGATCAAGACATGTCCGTGCGCGTGCAAACGATTCCGCCGTTCGATATGTCGCGCGTGCACATCGAGCCGCGCTTGATGTGGGATGGGCGCGACCCGGCATCGTTCGAGCGGTACAAGGATACGCCCTCCGGCGTCTCGCCGATGTCGATTCCCGGGATGAAGGGCGGGCAGTACGTCGCCGAAGGTTTGGAACATTTGCCCAACGGCGAGCCGGATTACACGCCTGAAATGCACGCGCAAAATATGTTCAAGCGCGGTAAAAAGATTCGCTCTGCCGCCGCTGATGCCGACAAGTGGGGCATGCTCGAATATTTTGGCAATCGCAATGCGCGCGTCGCCATCGTCGGCTGGGGTTCGACGATTGGTCCAGTGCGCGAAGCCGTCGAGCAAGCGGAAGCGGAAGGGATGCCGGTCGCGGTGCTGTACACGAAAATGATCTATCCTCTGCCGCGCATGGAAATCGCCGATTTCATCCGGCATCGCGATGTGATCATCGTGCCGGAAATGAACTACACCGGACAGTTTGCGCGCATGATCCAAGCCGAGTATTGGCGCGAAGTGGTGAGTCTGCGCAAGTACGGCGGCGTCCCGTTCGCCACGCACGAAGTGTACGAGGAAATCAAGCGCGTCTATGCCGCCGTGAACGCAACGCCTCGCACGCGATCGATTGCCAAAAGATCGGCACCGGTCAAGCGCGTGGCGGCGAAAGCGAAAAAAGTGATGCCCAAGAAAAAGGCTGCGCGAAGGAAATAAGAAATGATTACAAACCTAGATTTCAAATTCGAGCCGGTCAATCTGACGCCGAACGACTATAAAAGCGAACTACACCCCATTTGGTGTCCGGGGTGCGGCGACTTTGGCGTCCTCGCCAGTTTTTACAAAGCCGTTTCGGAACTGCATATTCCGCAAGAACAACTCGTCGTCGTCTCCGGGATCGGCTGTTCCAGTCGGTTCCCGGCATTCGTCAACGCCTACGGTTTGCACGGCACGCACGGACGCGCTCTGCCGCTCGCGACCGGCGTCAAGATGGCGCACCCGGAATTGCAGGTCGTCACCGTCGGCGGCGACGGCGACGCCTTCAGCATCGGCATGGGACACTTGCCGCACGCGATTCGCCGCAACGTCGATATCACCTACATCGTGATGGACAATGAGATTTACGGCTTGACCAAAGGGCAAGCGTCGCCGACGAGTCCGGTGGGCATGGAACGCAAAGCGTCGCCGTACGGCACCATCGAAAAACCATTGAACCCGCTGATGCTCGCGCTGGCTTCCGGCGTCTACCTGGGTTGCGCGCGGTTTTTCCAGCAAACCCAAAGAGTTGACCGAGTTGATCAAACAAGCAATGACGCACAAGGGCTTTTCGCTGTTGCAAGTGTATTCGCCGTGCGTTACCTTTTACGACACGTACGATCATTTCAAAGATGTGACCAAGCCACTGCCCGCCGAACACAACCCGCGCGACGTGATGAGCGCGATGAAATATGCGATGGACGACGAAACGCTATATCTGGGTCTTTATTACCAAGAAGAGCGACCAACGTATGACGAAGGTTACGCCGTGAAACGCGCGCAAGCAAACAAGTCCAATTACGGCGTCCCCCAAATCATGAGCAAGTATATGCGCTAGAAGTATAGACCTTGCGCGGGCGCGATGCCTGCGCAAGGTCTTTCAATTCTGGAGACGCTGATGAAACGCCAACTCATCGTATTGATTTTCTCATCGATTGCCTTGGTGGCATGTAACGCATTCGCGCAACCGACGCCCACCGCCATTCCCACTCTGCCGCCGACGATTGCTAAACCATCGATTGCTGCGCCAACGGCGACGATGCCACCCGCGCCGCCCGGCACGCCGACGCTTGCGCCGGTCCCGCTTGCCACCGCGACTCGTGTGAATGTTGCTACGTTGATCCCGCCTCTGACCGCTGCGCCGACGCCGGCATCCAAGCGCATTAGCTTTGCCGCCGGCGCGACCACCGCATCGGTGCAAGGCAATCTTGCGACGAATGCAATCGACACATACGTTTTGCGCGCGTTTGCCGGACAAACCTTGACCATCGACGTCGCATCGACACAGGCAAAAATGTTGCTGTCGATTAACGGCGCGGACGGTCAAGTATACAAATCGATGAGCGTAGGCGCGGCGAATTTTTCGGTCGCATTGCCGGCAACGCAAGATTATTTTATCGCGATTGCCGCCGAAGCCGGCGCATCGGCAAATTATACGTTACAGGTTTCCATCCCGCCTCTGCCCACCGTCGATCCGCGTCCGACGCCCAAACGCATTTCGTTCGCGCCGGGCGGAACGACTGCGACCGTGCAAGGCAATCTTGCGACGAGCGTGCCGGACAGGTACGTCTTGCGCGTATCAGCGGGGCAAGTAATGGCAGTGCGCTTGGTGGAAACGCAAGGGCGCGCGGTCATCGAGGTTTCCGGTGCGGATGGGACAATGCTCGTGCCCGGACGCGCGCAAGCGACGAATTCGAGCGGCAATGTCCCATTCACGCAAGATTATTTTATCGAAGTGATTCCGCTCGGCACGCCGGTCGCGTACTCGCTTCAAGTGACGATTCCGCCGCTCAACCTCGTTCCGATTCGCATTGTCTTTCAACCCGGCGCGACCTCGGCGATTGTGCAAGGACTCGTCGCGCCGAATGCGACGGATCGCTACATGTTGCGCGCGCTGGCGGGACAAACGATGACGATCAAGCTCTTGTCGCCGAATAATCAAGCCGTGCTTGCTAGTTTGGGGCGAGGATGGACAAGTGCTCGTGCCAGACCAAGCCGATGCGACGAATTGGAAAAGCAAACTACCGGCGACCCAGGATTACATTATCGATGTATGGAGCATCGCCAACGCGAACGTTGGCTATTCGTTGCACATCGAGGTACCGCCAAAGTAAAAGATGAAAGAGGAAAGATGAAGGATGAAAGCATTGTTCATCTTTCATCCCTCATCTTTTGTTTAGGATGTGCTGAACCAATGAGTGAACAAAATACTTTGACGACCAATCGCCCCCGCCATCCGGATTGGATCCGCGTGCGCGCGCCGATCGGCGAAAAATACACACACCTTAAAGGACTCGTGCGCGGATTGCAATTGCATACCGTGTGTGAAGAAGCGCTCTGCCCGAACATCGGGGAATGCTGGGGCGCCGGCACCGCGACGATCATGATTCTCGGCGATGTGTGCACCCGCGCGTGCCGCTTTTGCGCGGTGGACACCGGCAACCCGCGCGGTATCGTCGATGCCGATGAACCGCAACGCGTCGCGGCGGCGATTGCCGAATTGCAGTTAAATTACGTCGTCGTCACATCGGTTGACCGTGACGATTTGCCTGACGGCGGCGCGGAAATTTTTGCGGAGACGATTCGCCAGATCAAAACAAAATCGCCGCGCACCAAGGTTGAGGTGCTGACCGGCGATTTTCGCGGCGCGCGGGATTTGGTGAAGATTGTCGTCGATGCAAAACCGGACGTGTTCGGGCAAAACATCGAAACCGTGCGCCGCCTCACGCACGTCGTCCGCGACCGCCGCGCTGGGTATGACCAAACACTCGACGTTTTGCGTGCGATCAAAGAAATCGATCCGACGATGCGCACCAAATCATCGATTCTCGTCGGCATGGGCGAGACGTTCGACGAAGTGATCGAGACGATGCGCGACCTGCGCGCGGCGCAAGTCGATTTGTTAGCAATCGGTCAGTACTTGCAACCGACCCGGCAAAAGCGCAACCTGCCGCTCGTCGAGTACGTCACGCCGGAAACTTTCAATCGCTATCGCGACGAGGGCATGAAGCTGGGATTCAAATATGTCGCGTCGGGTCCGCTCGTACGGAGTTCATACAAAGCTTGGGAAGCGGCGGTGGCGATGACACCCAGTGTCTAGAGTGGAGCTCGGTTTGAAAGCGAACATACCGCATTCCACATTGGGTCGAAGCGGTTGCTCAAAATCATGGCACGCAAGGGCGAGATACGTTTCGCGCTTTCCCGTTTCCAATGCATCCCAGGACACTTGCACCCAATGATCGATGGAGGCGCAGCGATGGATGAGTTGAAAGAACGTATTTTGACGGATGGCCGCAACCTCGGCAACGGTATTCTAAAGGTCGATTCCTTCCTCAATCATCAAATCGATCCGATGTTGATGCAACGCGTGGGCTTGGAACTGGCGCGGCGGTTCGTGCATTTGCGCCCGACGAAAATCTTGACCGCCGAAACGAGCGGCATCGCGCCGGCGTTGGCCACCGCGCTCGCGTTAGGCATTCCGCTCGTCTTTGCGCGAAAAAGCCCGCCGCTTACGATGGATTTCACGATTGTCAAAGAATCGTGTCGCTCGCGCACGCACAACAAGATGGTCGATCTGATGGTCTCGACCGAATACTTGCGTCCGAAGGATCGCGTCCTGATCATTGACGATTTCTTGGCGACGGCGCAAACGATCACCGCGCTCGCGCGCCTTGCGGAAAAAGTCGGCGCGTGCGTCATCGGCATCGGCACTGTCATCGAAAAATCTTTTGAACTTGGACGCGAAAACGCGCGGGACCTCAACGTTCCCATCGAATCGCTTGCCGTTATCACCAACATGGACGATGGAAAGATTGTGATGGACTAAGTCCTTCTCCCTTTTGGGGAGCAGGCTAGGCTGAGGATTATATTTCACCTCACCGTGCCCTCGCCCCAGCAGGGCGAGGGAGGAGCGGTATGCCCGATACGATTACGATCCTCGATTTCGGTTCGCAGTATACGCAACTCATCGCGCGGCGCATTCGCGAGCTGAAGGTCTATTCCGAAATCTTGCCGCACGATGTTTCGCGCGAGACACTTGCCAAACGCGATCCGCGCGGCATCATCTTGTCCGGCGGACCCAACAGTGTCTACGATCCCGGCGCGCCCCCGCTGTCCGATTTTCTGCTTGATCTCAATTTGCCGATCCTCGGCATCTGTTACGGAATGCAACTCCTCGCGCACCATCTGGGTGGGCGCGTGGAAAAATCCGACCAGCGCGAGTACGGTTCCGCAACGATTCATGTCGATCACGCGGACTCTCTCTTTACCGACTCTCGAATCTCCACTTGCTGTGTGGATGAGCCACGGGGATCAAATCACCCAACTTCCTCCCGGCTTTACGCAACTCGCGCACAGCGACACGTGCCCGTTCGCGGCGATGGCCAACCCAACGCGCAAAATCTACGCGCTCCAATTCCATCCCGAAGTTGTGCACACGCCGCGCGGCATCGACATTCTGCGGCATTTCGTTTTCGATGTCTGCGAATGCCGGGGCGATTGGACGCCGGCGTCGTTCATCGCAACAACGGTTGAACAAATTCGCGCGCGCGTCGGCGAGGCGCGCGTGTTGTGCGCGCTCTCCGGCGGCGTCGATTCTACCGTTGCGGCGACGCTTGTCGGCAAAGCGATTCGCGAACAGTTGATGTGCGTCTTTGTCGATCACGGAATGTTGCGGCAAGACGAAGCGCCCGCGGTGATCGAGTTGTTTCGAGATCAGGGATTGGAGATGGTGCCGGTGGATGCGCGCGAACGCTTTCTAAACAAACTGCGCGGCGTGGTCGACCCGGAAGAGAAACGCAAAATCATCGGCGCAGAATTTATTCGCGTGTTTGAGGAAATTGCCGTGTCGCTCGCGAGCGAAAAGCCAATTCGTTTTCTAGCGCAAGGCACGTTGTACCCAGACGTGATTGAATCGCGCGCACCGGAACGAAGCGCAGCGGCACGCATCAAGACACACCATAACGTCGGTG
Source organism: uncultured Chloroflexia bacterium (assembly GCA_963718225.1). GTDB lineage: Bacteria > Chloroflexota > Anaerolineae > UBA4142 > UBA4142 > DAOTXS01. The sequence goes on along the minus strand of CAVQYN010000019.1, from coordinate 162,715 downwards.
GTTTGCCGGACGATTTGCAGTTCGAGTTGATTGAGCCATTGCGTTATCTTTTCAAAGACGAGGTGCGCGCGGTCGGCTCGGAACTCGGTTTGCCGGAATCGGTGGTTTATCGTCAGCCGTTCCCAGGTCCGGGTCTCGCGGTCCGCATCATCGGCGAGATTACACCAGAACGATTGAACGCGCTCCGCGCGGCAGATGCCATTGTGCGCAAAGAGATCGAAAGCGCGGGGCTGGGACGCGAGGTGTGGCAATACTTTGCAATTCTCACGCCGTTGAAAACCGTCGGCGTGATGGGCGATGGTCGCACGTACGATAGCGTGGTCGCGGTGCGCGCGGTGACGAGCGCGGATGGAATGACGGCAGACTGGGCGCGCCTGCCGAACGACGTGCTCGCGCGGATCAGCAGTCGCATCATCAACGAGGTGCGCGGCGTGAATCGCGTGGTGTACGACATCACGAGCAAACCGCCGGGGACGATTGAGTGGGAGTGAAATAATTTTCGATTTGCGATTTTAGATTGAAAAGAAAAACCAGAGTCGTCAGATTTCGTGCAGTATCCTGACGAGAGGATGAAGCTGGGATTCAAATACATCGTGTCAGGTCGGTTTGTATTGAGTTGATAGAATGCGTGGAAAGCGGTCGGTGGCGATGACAAGCGCCTAAACTGCTTTTTGATTTTTCGAGTAATGAGGTTGATATAATAAGCCCAACAAGGTAGCATTGTTGATTATTGACTGACACTCCTCGTCCCGGGAGACGGCATGGTAGTCCGTCATTACCTCACCCGCATTTCTCTCGCGCCTCTTGGATTGACGATGTTTTTCTGCGCATCGTCTCTAGGATTACTTTTCTCCGCAACATACGCTGCCGGCAACTTATTGGCTAACCCTGGCTTTGAAAGCGGAACTACAAACTGGACCAAGAGCCAGAGTGCGAACTTTACATTCGCAACGGTATTCTCTCCGGTGCATGGCGGCTCTGCCGCCGCCGCGTTGACAAGCACAAGCACCACCAGTAAAAATATTTACCAAAATATCAGAGTCACTGCAAGTTCCAATTACACTTTTTCGGGTTGGGCCTACAAGGGCGATACGAATACCAATCTCTTGCGTTTGCGCATCGCTTGGTATGCCGCGGCTGATTGCTCCGGCTCGCAACTATCAACGGTTGATTCAACAGGGACAGTGACCACAAGTGGCTCGTGGCAGTCTTTGACGACCGGCTCGGTCATTGCGCCCGCGACCGCAAATTGCGCCCAAGCGCGCGCCATGCTTGATCCGGCGAGTGCCACGTCGGCGACCAGTTACTTTGATGATCTCTCTTTTGTTTCTGATTCTCCGACGAGTACGCCAACGAACACTCTGCTACCACCAACAAATACACCCACGCCCACCTCATCCAGCACGACAACCAATACTCCGACGAATACACCGCCAATACGCGCACACCCACATCGACTAGCACGCCCACGCCGTTTTCCAGCAACATCTTCCTCAACGAGTTTCTCCCCAAGCCCAACGCGGTCGATTGGAACAGCGATGGCTCAGTCAATGCCGACGACGAATGGATTGAATTGTACAACGCCGGCGCGGCTGCTGTTGACTTGAGTGGTTGGATTCTCGATGACATAGCCGGCGGTGGTACGTCGCCGTACACGATTCCCAGCGGCACATTGATTGCCGCGCGTGGATTTCTGGTGTTCTACAAAAGCCAGACCAACATCGGTTTGAACGATATCGGTGGCGATGACGTGCGCTTGCTCCGTCCCGATGGCACGACGGTTGTCGATTCGACGAGTTACTCAAACACGACGAACGATCAATCATACTCACGTTCCGTCGATGGCGGAGGCGCGTGGAAAGATAGTTGTTCGGTCACAAAGGGTTTGTCAAATTTTTGCCCCACGCCAACCAACACCCCAACCAGCACACTGACAAGCACGCCAACTTTTACGCGCACCCATACGCCAACAAGCACACGGACATCTACGCCAACTAGCACGCCGACCGCTACGCCGATTGTTGGCGCGGCGAGCAAAATTCTCATCACCGAAGTCTTGTACGACGGGACACAATCGAACGAAGACGATGAATTCATCGAACTCTATAATCCAAATGCAACCTCCGTCGATTTAACCAATTACAAAATCGGCGATGAGGAAACGTCGGGCGGAAACGAAAGCATGTACCGTTTTCCATCAGGCACATCAATGGCCGCCGGCGAAGTCATCGTCGTTGCGAAAAACGCGGCGGTGTTTCTCGCGCGCTTTCCAATGGTGACGAATCGCATTATTGATTTGAGCGTTGCGACGAAATACAACACGTGGGCAAGCGGCACGTTCGCGCTCGCCAACTCCGGCGACGAAGTTTTGTTGCTAGGTCCCAGCGATCAAATCATCGATGCGGTCGCGTGGGGCAATGGGAATTATGCCGCCGCCGGTTTGACCGGCGACGCAAGCGCAGCGGAGCCGCAATCGCTTCAGCGTTACGGCACGCAAGATGTCAATCAAATGACGTTTGATTTTTTGCAAAACACGCCCAGTCCCGGCGCGCGGGTGATGCCGCCAGGATTGCCGGCCGTGCCGCCGGGCGCAGCGATGCCGGGTGGAATGACCGCATATTGGGGCGATCTGCAGTCGCACTCAACGGTGTCGGATGGCAGTGGTCCGCCGCGCATGGCGTTTGCGACGGCGCGCGCGAACGGCTTGCATTTTTTCGCGTTGACCGATCACGACGCCTACACCACTCTCGAAGAGTGGAATGAAATCGGAAGCGCGGCAGACACGGCAAATATCGACGGGACGTACGTTGCGTTGCGCGGATTTGAATACTCCAATTCGACTTCCGGACATCTCGCGATTTTCAACACGATGACGATTGTCTCGCGGACGATCCCAATTATGATACTTTGCCCGAATTTTATTCTTGGCTTGCCGGACAATTGGATGCTATCGCGCAGTTCAACCATCCGGACGCGCGGTACGGCAACAACTTTAACAATTTCGCGTACGATGCCAGCGTCGCGAACAAAATCGTTTTAGTGGAAATCGGGAACAATGGTGATGCGTATATCCGATACGAGCCGCAATATCTCAACGCGTTGCTTCACGGCTGGCATGTTGCGCCCAGCAACAACTCCGATCATCACGGACTCGGGTGGGGCAACGATTCAACGCATCGCGTTGGCATTCTCGCGCCATCGCTCACGCGCGCGAATGTCATCGATGCCTTGCGCGCGCGCCGCGTCTTTGCAACCGAGGACAGAAATCTCGCGCTCGCGATGCAAGCGAATGGCGCATGGATGGGCTCGACGATTGTCACAGCAGCGACGATCAATTTCACGATTACGCTCGCCGATCCGAACGCCGAAGCGGCGCAAATGTATCTGTACGATAACGGCGTCGTTGTCGCATCGCAAGCATTTGCCGGCGCATCGACGATTGTTTGGAATATTTCGATTGCCGGCAAACCAGCGCACGATTATTTCGTCCGCGTCATCCAAGCTGATGGCAACATCGCCGAGAGTGCGCCGATTTGGACGGACACAACGCCATTGCCTCCACCGGTTGTCGTCGGTCCGCCGCCGCCCGACGATAGAGAAAAATCCTGGGACTTGGGACATGTGTCGGTGGAAACTGCACGTACGGCAGAGCGCTACCACTATGTGAATCTCGAAGCGTGCGTTACCGTTCCTCCGCAGATTATTTCTGATCGCTACATTTGGATTCGTGATGAAACCGGCGGCATTCGTGTTTACTTGCCGTCGCGCGTGGGTAATTTTCCGGCGCTGAAACTTGGCGACCGCGTCAAACTGCGCGGACGATTAGACACCTTGAGCGGTGAACGCGTCGTGCAGATTGAAGATGTGGGTAGTGTTCAGACGATGGCAATCTGCGGGGAAAGTTCGCCGACGTCGGTCGCAACCGGCAAAGTGAACACATCAATTCACGGCTGGCTTGTCCAAGTTCTCGGCAATGTGGTCAGCACCAATCCGCCGTACGAATTTGTTTTGAACGATGGTTCCGGCAATGTGACGATTCACATCGACGCAACGACCGGCCTTTGTTTGCCCACTTTGGCGCGTGGACAAAGCGTGCGCATCATCGGTGTTGTGACGGTGTGGAACGGACAAACGGTCATCACGCCGCGTTTCGCATCGGACGTGGAAGTGATGCGCGCTACACCGACGCCGACGTTCACGCGCTTGGTGACGGCGACGCTGACCCGAACGCGTACATCAACTCCAATATCTACTGCCACGCTCACTCCGACACCCACGCCGAGTCCGCGCATTATCATGCTGCGTGTGACACCGGAGCCCACGCCGATGTTTCCGCGCATCAACGCGCAGGCGGTTGCCGTTGCCGGCGCGACGTCGTCAGTGGTGATGGGATTTGCGATGTTGAGCGTGGGATTGTGGTTGTGGGTGAAACAAAAATAAACCGACAGGTTTTGAGAAACCTGTCGGTTGTGAGGCGCCGAGCGGATTTGGACCGCTGATCAGAGTTTTGCAGACTCTTGCCTTGCCACTTGGCCACGGCGCCAGCAACACCGAGTATACGTGAATTGAATTCGCTGTCAAATTGAAAATCGCGATTTTGACAGAAACGCGACGTGCCGATAATATATAAGAGTACGTTGCGAATCTTTTCAATGTGGAATAAAGATGCAAGACACTTTTGGTCGCACCATCGATTATCTGCGCATTTCCATCACCGAGGCGTGTAACTTTCGGTGCATTTATTGCGCGCCTAACGGTCATGCCGTGCCGCACGAATCGCCGCTGACCGCAGATGACATTGAGCGCATCGTGCGCGCGGCGGTCGCGCTTGGGTATTACCAAAATTCGATTGACCGGCGGCGAGCCGTTGTTGCGCCGCGACATCATCAAGATCGTGCGCGCGATTTCTTCTGTCGATGGCGTGCAAGACCTTGCGCTGACGACGAACGGATTTTTGCTTGCGCGTCTCGCGCGTGATCTAATCGACGCCGGACTCGTGCGCGTCAACATTTCGCTTGACACGCTGCGGCGCGATCGTTTTACGGAAATCGTCGGCGTCGATGCGTTCGATGCGGTGTGGGCGGGAATTCTCGCCGCACAAGATGCCGGACTCGCGCCAATTAAAATCAATGTCGTGGCCATGCGCGGCATCAATGATGATGAATTCATCGATTTCGCGCGCCTGACCATCGATCATCCGTGGCACGTGCGGTTCATCGAATTGATGCCGGTCGGCGCAAACGAGGTCGCGCGCGAATTTTTCGACAAGCATTTTATTTCGGCGAGTGAATTGATCGCGCGGATGCCGGAGTTGGCGCAAAGTGATTCACCGCAGGGCAACGGTCCCGCGCGCACGTACCGTTTGCCCGGCGCGCAGGCGACATTGGGTTTCATCACGCCGGCGAGCGAACATTTTTGCAACGCGTGCAATCGCCTGCGCGTGACTGCGCACGGCGCATTGTGCGCGTGTTTGTTTGGCGAGCGCGGCGAAGACATGCGCGGCGCGTTGTGCGAAGGCGTGAGTGAAAGCAAATTGCAAGAATTGCTCGCGCGCGCGATTGATACCAAACCGGAACAGCATCCGTTTGGCGACGATTTCAAAATCACCAGCGTCGATGCGATGTCAAAGATTGGCGGATAAAAAGTAGAGACGTTGCACGCTTCGCGCAACGTCTCTACGATTATAAATGGATTCATCAACTATCGTGTTCTTGGTGGTCTTGCTCGCCACCTTCACGCAAAGCCTCACCGGTTTTGGTTCCGGCTTGGTAACGATGGCATTCTTGCCGGCAGTCATCGGCATTCGCTCATCGTCGCCGCTCGTCGCGCTTTTCGCCGGCACGCTCGAATCGATTTTGTTTTTGCGCTATCGCGATTCGCTCAACCTGCGCGCCGTCTGGCGTTTGCTTGCGGCGGCGGTCGTTGGCATTCCGTTGGGAATCTTAGGCGCGCGCGTGATCGACGAACGCATCGTGCTGACGATCCTGGGTTGTGTGCTCGTCGCGTACCCGCTCTATGCGCTGTTCGCGCCGAAATTGCCAGAGGTGAAGGAAGGCAAACTAACGTTTGCAGTCGGTTTTATCGCCGGGCTTTTGGGCGGCGCGTACAACACGTCGGGCCCGCCGGTGATTATATATGCGAATAGTCGCGGCTGGTCGCCGCACGAGTTCAAAGCGAATTTGCAAAGTTTCTTTTTGCTCATCGATGTCGTGACGATTACGAGTCACGCGCTCAACGGCAACATCACGCCGTTCGTGTGGCAAAATTATTTGCTCATCCTGCCGGCGGTTGCGATTGGAATGATTGCCGGTTTGTTCCTCGACCGTTTTCTCAACCCGGCACTATTTCGCAAAATCGTTTTGCTGATGCTGATTGTGCTGGGACTGCGAATGATTTTTGCGTAACGCAAACGACGCCCCGAAAGAGGCGTCGTTCTGTTTTCGTGCAAAGGAATCTCTCGCAAAGACGCCAAGGCGCAAAGATTCGTAATTCAATTCTTCGCGTTCTTTGGGTCTCCCTGGCACTTGCGTTCCCGCCAGGGCAAGTGTGGCGTGAGGAATTATTTCCAATTCACCGCGACTTGTTTCTTTTTACCATACCGATCAACGTACGCGACGTACCTGTTATCGCGCCCAAACTCAAACAACTTTTTGGTGATCGCCACGTCGTCGCGGCAATACGCAATCAACTCATCGATTTTGCCTTCGCGGAACCATTGGATCGCCATCAATCCATCGGCGGATTTGTTCGCGCCGAGCGTTGCGGTTGCCAGCGTATCGAGACTGACGCGAAAGCCGAGTTTGTTGTAAATATCTTCGAGTAAATCGAGCGTGGGCAATTCGCTGAGCCGTTCGTTCGTGTACGCTTTGAGCACCGGGTAATCGAAATTCAAAACGTTAAAGCCGACGACGCGCTCCGCCGCTTTCAAATCGGCGATTAACGCCGCCGCGTCCTTTTCCGTGTACGATTTGAACTCGTTCGTCGCCGTGGAAAACGTCACGGCAATCGACATGCGCAACAAACGTAAATTCTCACGCCCACCGACTTCTTGAAATGATTTCTGCGTTTCGAGATCGAAGAATACGTCATTCATGATAATGGCTCCGTGGTTGAGCCAGTGCAATAGTTCGATAGTGCGTTAGTTCGGTAGTTGCTTTTCGGGCAAATTGCTTTCCTATGCAAGACAACTATCGCACTATTGAACTATCAAACTATTGCACTTATTTCAGTATCCCCAACAAAATGGTCAACGTTACGATACTCGCGAGCGTCGTCGCAAAAATAATGCTCGTCACAAGTTTTGGGCGCGTGTCGAATTCGACGGCGACAATCGACGCCATCACCGCTGTCGGCATCGACGCTTCGATGATGCTCACCGCGCGCGTGACGCCGGTCATGCCCATCAGTGCGGCGAGCGGAAACGCGAGGAGCGGCACAATGACGAGTTTCGTCAGCGTCGCCCAGCCGATAATCGCGCGGTCGTTTTCGATGGTCACGCGCGCCAATTCGATTCCCAGGATGACGAGCATCACCGGAATCGCGCCGTCTTTTGCCAGGTCCACCGACTTCATCAGAAATTCCGGCACCGTAATGCGCGCGAGATTGAAAAACAAACCCAGAATCACGGCGTAGACCAGCGGCAGTTTGAATACGTTGAGCATCGCCTCGCGCGCGCTGGCTCTGCCGCGCGCCGCGACAAAAATGCCGAGCGTCTGCGTCAGGATCGCGCTGATCGTGAAATAGAATGCGGCGCGGGACAAGCCCTCGTCGCCGAACGCAAACAAAATCAGGGGCAGGCCATAATTGCCGGCGTTGACAAACAACACGCCGAGCATGAACGCGCTGCTCGTCAGGCGGTCATAGCGCATCGCTTTGGCCATGGCCCAACTGACGATGACCATCACGGTAGTCATGATGAGCGCGAACACGCCAATCGACAAATATTCGCTGTTCAATTGCGCGCGATACATTGATGCGAAAACAAGCGCGGGCGTAAAAAAATACAACATGGTGCGTGAAAGCGGACGCGCTTCGACGCCCAGTTTTTTGGCGAGGAGATAACCGATGAATGCGACGAGCACAATCGGCGAGATGATGTTGATGAGGATGGAAGCGAGTGATGTGAGATTCATTAATGACTCGTAAGCATTCTGAGCGGAGCCGCGTAGCGGCGTAGTCGAAGAACATGCCCCTTCGACTGCGTTCCGCAAGCGGAACTCCGCTCAGGGTGCAAAGTTATTCTTCGTTCTCTGCTTCGTCGTCCGGCGCGGAATCCAAATCCAAAAGCAGAAAATCTGCATCGCTGGCGAAAGTCAATTCCTCTAATGCTTCACTCGCCAGCACACGCAAAATTTCATCGTCCGATTGCGCTGCTTGGGTCAGCGCGTTTTTCGCCGCCGCGCCGCCCACTTGCCCCAGCGCGACAATCGCCGCGCCTTGCACCTCGCGGCTTTCATCGTCCAATAATTCGATGAGACGCGATGTCGCTTGGCGATTTTCCAATTCGCCGGTCGCGCGCGCGGCTTGAAAACGCATCTGCGCATCCGGCGATTCCAATTCCGCTTCGGTGATCTCGCGCCAAAACGTGTCCGCGGTGTGTCCCATCGCCGCGACGGCGCTCGCGCGCATTTCCAGCACATCGTCTTCGTACGCCCGGTCGATGACCTCGCGCACAATGTCGTTGCTCCAATAGGCGATCGCTTCCACCGCGCGGCAACGCACATCGATGTCTTCCGAAATACTGCGCGTCGTCGCCAGCAATGCTTCGCAGATCAAATCGACGTAACGCTCCGGCAAGCGACCATACTCGCCGAGCAAAACAAAACGCCCCAGCGCATCGGCGGCGGCGGCGCGCACCATTGCGTCCGGGTCGCTTCGCAAGAATCCAACCAGCGGTTTGACGAGGGTTGCATCTTCCGATTCCCACAGTCCTTCGATACCGGCGGCGCGTACCGTCGCGTCATCGTCGTTGAACATGTAACGGAACAGCACATCGAAATCGAGTTTATAATCTTCTTCCGCGAGATCGACCATGCGGCGCGCAATATCACGCCGCCGTTCCGCGTGAGTAGCGACCCAGGTTTCGGCGAACGCGGCAAGATCGGTTTGCGGCAAACTGGACAAGCGGCTGAGCAATCTCGGCGTAAGCGCGGCGCGCTCGTCGTGCAATTGTTGGAGAATGTCTCTGAAGGTGGTTGGTTTCTGGCGAGGCATCGCGCGATATTATACCACAGGTGCTGGCTGTGCTATAATATTCGTATGCCAACCGAATTGCTTTATCACAGCGATCCATTCTGCTGGGAATTTGACGCGGAGATTATCGCGCAAAAGCTTTTGCCCGATGGTCGCCGGGGCGTGATGCTTGCGAAAACGTATTTCTATCCGACCGGCGGCGGACAGGAACACGATACCGGCACGCTCGGCGAGGCGCGCGTGACCGATGTCGTGATCGACGATGCCGGCGATGTGATGCACATCGTCGACCGCGAGGTGTCCGGCGTTGTGCGCGGGAAAATCGACGGCGCGCGACGATTCGCGTTCATGCAACATCACTCGGGTCAGCATTTGCTCAGCCAAGCGATTCTCGACGCGCTGAACATTGAAAGCGTGTCCGCGAACATCAACATTGACAATCCATCGACGATTGATTTGGACACGGCGCGCGAAATCGATCTGACGCCGGGTGAAGACCTGGCGAATCGAATCGTCTGCGAAGACCGCGCGATCAAAACGTATGTCGTCGACGAAACGCAAATTCACACCGTGCCGCTCCGCCGACCGCCCAAAGTGTCGGGACAAATTCGCGTCGTCGAAATCGACGGGTTTGATTATTCCGCGTGCGGCGGAACGCATTGCCCGCGCACCGGGATGATCGGTGTCATCAAGATTGTGCGGACCGAGCGCATCAATAAGAAATTGCGCGTCCATTTTGTCTGCGGCGCGAACGCGCTGAAATATTTCCAGAGTGTCCACAATGTCGCGACGACAGTCGCGCGGCAGTTGGACACGAGTCCGGAAAATGTGCCGGGTGCGGTGGAAAAATTGAGCGAAGCGATGCGCGCGGCGCAAAAGGAATTGCAGGAACTGCGCGAACTCAAATTGAGTGTGGAAGCAAAACAACTTGCGGCGAACGCCGAGTCGGTGGACGGCGTCAAGTTAATCGTCGCATCGTTCCGCAATCGTTCGGCGCAAGAGTTGCGCGCGCTGGCGATGCAATTGCAAAACGAGCCGGGCATCGTTGCGTTGCTGGCGACGTACGATGGCGCGAAAATCAGCGGCGTTGTGGCGTGCGCGGCGGACACGCGCGTGAGCGCGAACGATTTGATGCGCGAATGGCTGAAGGAATTTGCCGGGCGCGGCGGCGGCGATGCGAGAGTCGCGCAAGGCGGCGGCGCGGCGAGCGAGGAACAATTTGCGGCGTGTTTGGCGAATGTGAAAGATTATGTGCGCGCGTTACAGAAATCGTAGGGGCGAACCGCCGGTTCGCCCCTACATCACATCACCCATACGTACAACGCTTGCGGACCGTGTACGCCAATTGTCAGCGTCAACTCAATGTCGGCGGTGCGGCTGGGTCCGGTGACAAAGATCAAATAATTTTTCTGCTTGAACTCGGCAAAGACATGATGCAAATCCGCGCGCAACGCCGACGGATGTAAGAGCGCCAGATGCACGCGCGGCAACAATGACACGACGCGCGGTTTTTCCTCCGACGATTCGAGCACGAGCGTCCCGGTTTCCGGCAATGCCGGCATCCACGCCGGTCACGCCCAGATCGCATCTGCGCGATTTCGCGCTTGTCCGCGTGCGGCGAAATGATTTCGACGCCGAGCGCGAGCAACGCCTCGCGCACCGGATTCAGCTCCGACGTTTGCCACAGCGTCGCGCGCTGAATTTTTTCCTCTCGCACCAACTCCGCCAACGCCGATTGCACATCGTCGCCGGCGATGCGGCGCGTGTGTCCCCCCAGTTTTTCGATTTCCAAAAGTAATTGTGCCAACTCGGCGTTTGCATCTTGCGCGATGCGCGGCGCAACCCGCGCGGTTGCCGGAATTATCGGACGACTGTGATTCATCGCGCGCCTCCGCGTTTGCGCCACCACGCGCGAAAATCGTTGCGGAATTTCGGCAACGGTCGTGCCATCGTCCAACGATTCAGCGGCGGCGGAAGTTTCGTTAGCCAACCGTTTCTTAAAAACGGTGTCTGAACAATCCGCATCATGCGCGCGCCCAATCCGTACAATGCTGGCGTTCCGAATGCGCTCGCGCCAATTGTCCCGGACGCGCGCGTGATCGGCGAAGCGACGGCGCGTTCGATGCTATCGCCTTCGACGACGCGATGACGCAGATGCAACAAGATTTCCGGAATCGGAATTTTCACCGGGCAAATATCCGCGCACGCGCCGCACAACGACGATGCGAACGGCAAATCGCCGGCAATCGCCGTGCCGACAAGTTGCGGCGCAAGAATTGCGCCGATGGGACCGGAATAAACGCCGCCGTAGGCGTGCCCGCCGACGGAGTTGTACACCGGGCAGACGTTCGCGCACGCGCCGCAGCGAATACACAGCAACGTGTCGCGTGCGACGCGGTCCTGCAAAACGCGCGTGCGTCCGTTATCGAGCAGGACGAGGTGAAATTCGCGCGGACCCCCTTCGCCGTCACTGCGACGCGGACCAGTGATGAACGATGTATACGTCGAGATTTTTTGCCCGGTCGCATTCCGCGCGAGAAGTTTCAGTAAAACGGTCAACGATTCCCAATCGGGCACAACTTTGTCGATGCCGACGACGGCGACGTGCACCGGCGGCAACGTCGTGCACATTCGTCCATTGCCTTCGTTCGTTACGAGGACAATCGTCCCGGTTTCCGCGACCAGAAAGTTCGCGCCGGAGATGCCCATATCCGCCGCAAGGAATTCCTGACGCAGACGCGTGCGCGCAATTTCGGTGAGCTGTTTTGGATCGGGCGGCGCATCGACGCCAAGTTTTTCGCGGAACAGGTCGGCGATGTTTTCTTTGGTGAGATGCACCGCCGGCACGATGATGTGCGAGGGCGGCTCGCCCGCCAACTGCACGATGTATTCGCCGAGGTCGGTTTCCAAAACTTGCACGTTCGCTTTTTCGAGCGCGTGGTTCAAACCGATTTCTTCGGTCGCCATGCTTTTCGATTTTACGACGCGCGAGACGTTGTGTTCGCGCGCGATGTTCAAAACGATTTGCCGCGCCGCTTCCGCGTCGCGCGCGTGATGCACAATGCCGCCCGCGCGCGTGACTTGTTCTTCCAATTCCGCCAAGTAAAAATCGATGTGTTCGATGGCGTGCTGGCGCACGTCGTGCCCGGCTTGACGCAACGCTTGCCACTGCGCGTCGCCCAAGACATCGACGACGGCTTGCCGATTGCCGAGAAATTTCGTTGTCGCTTTTTGCACCGACGCCGGCATTTGCGGCGGTCACGCGCTGGACGTTCGCGCGAAAATCGATGCGTTGCATCATGCGACGTCCGCTCGCCAAGATTTCGATCAAGTGCATCGCTTTGACCGGCGAATTGATTTTCTGCAATCCGCCGGCGATATTCATCAAGCAACCCGGTTCGCCGATGACGACGACCTCCGCGCCGCTTGCGTGAACGCTTTCGATTTTCTGCTCCATCATCGCGCGCGAAACTTCCGGATAGACGACGCTAAAGATGCCGCCAAAGCCGCAGCAAGTTTCCTCCGACGCAAGCGGCACGAGTTCCAATCCTTTGACCGCGCGCAAAAGTTGTTTGGGTTCTTGACGAATGCCCAAACCGCGCAAGCCGTGGCACGACGCGTGATACGTGACCTTGTGCGGGAACGTCGCGCCGACATCGGTCACTTTCAGCACGTTGACCAGAAATTGGCTAAACTCGAAGGTGCGCGCGGCGGCGTCTTGCGCGAGCGAATGTTCGGGCGTGCCGGCTGGGAAAATCTCGGCGTAGCGATGGCGCACGAAATCGACGCACGAGCCGGACGGCGCGACGATGTAGCCATCGGTCTTGCCAAATGCCTTGAGCCACTGCCGCGCAATGCCGACGGTCTGGCTCTGCAAGCCGCTGTTGTAAAACGGCTGACCGCAACACGTTTGCTCGTCCGGCATTTGGCACTGCACGCCGAGTCGTTCCAGAATCTTGACCATGTCTTTCAACACCGGCGAATAAAAGTTTTCGCCGAGGCAGGTTAGGAAAAGTTGGACTTGCATAGACGCCTCAAGACGCATCCTGAGCGGAGCGTAAGCGAAGTCGAAGGAATGCGCCGAAGAATTTTGCTGTTCCAAGTCGATAACCAGGGAGCTTGCTTCGCCGCTTTGCTCAGCTCGAAATGACATTTTACCATTTGCGTCTTGGCGAGAGTAAATTGTTATTCCTCGCCGCGCACGCGACCACGCATCTGCTTGACCGCACCGCGATGTTTTTTCCCTTCCAATCGCCGCACTTTTGCCGCGCGCGATGGTTTTGTCTTGCGCCGCGCTTTTGGCGGAACCGCCGCTTGGCGAATCAGCGCGATCAAGCGTGTACGCGCATCGATGCGATTCTGCTCTTGCGTGCGAAACCGCGCGGCTTGAATGATGATTTCGCCATCGGCGTTCACGCGGCGACCGGCGAGCCGAAGCAATCGCATACGCACGTCATCGGGCAGGGATGGCGAGCGGCGCGCGTCAAAGCGGAGTTGTACCGCCGTCGCCACTTTGTTGACGTTTTGTCCGCCCGGTCCCGACGCGCGGATGAATTCTTCGCGTAGTTCTTTGTCGTCGATGGCAAGCGTGCGCGTGATGGAAATCATCGTTTTCATTGTATCACACTCGTGCATGCAAAACAAAATCGAATAGAACAGACGGTCGTCAAAAAGTCGTAAAAATATGACTTGACATTGGGAGTAAATCGTGATACACTCGCACCTGAAATTGAATATCGTGAGCGATAAAGGTAAACCTATCGAAAGGTAGGGGCGCAAAACTACGGGTCCTCCGCTGAAAAGCCGGATCGCCGGGTTGCCGACTCGATTGACTTGTCTCGTTGTAGAGACGGCAACACACGATCTGGTGTAAGTTAGTCGGGAGGATTTTTTCTTTCCGTCTTAACTGCATCAGGCAGTCAAGGCGGATTTTATTTTTCTCTCTCTGAATCGATGATATGTTTCGCTTAACTTTGGTCTTGATGATGATGGCAGGTTTGTTGGCAGGGCTATCGATGGCAGGAGCGGCGTACTTTACCGATTCGGCGGTCGTGGCGAACAACACCTTTGCCACCGGCAATATCAAGATCAACAGTTCGCCCGCTAGCGCCGCGCTCACGTTATCGAAAATGGCGCCCGGCGACAAGGTGACGACGGCAATTACGGTATCGAACGAAGCCGATGTGCATTTCACCTACAATATGACGACAGCAACCATCGGCGATGCGAATCTGGCGGCAGTCATGTTACTCGAAGTGAAACAGAATGTCTCCGTGTGCAACAACACGGGTTTTGGCAGTACCGGCTCGACGATTGCCGGACCCAAAACCTTGAACAACAGTGTCGCCTTCACCAACACCCGCACGTTGAACGGCTCGGTGGGAGGCGCGGCGCAAAGCGAAGTCTTGTGTTTCCAGGCGCGCTTGCCGGATACCGGCGATCAAAGTGTCTTGCAAGGCAAAACGATTACGACGACGTTGAACTTTAACGCCACTTCTTTCGCGAGTCGTCCTTAATCTCGATCAATTCTAATTCTGTGTATATCTGACCCAAACGACGAAAACCAAATCTAAGGAGGATCAAAATGTTTCGTCTCGCATTGGTACTCATGCTCGTAGCCGGTCTGTTGGCTGGCGTTTCGGTGGCGGGTTCCGCGTACTTTACGGACACGGCGACGGTGGACGGCAATGTTTTCTCCACTGGCAAGATCAAGATCACGGCGACTCCCACTACCGTCGCACTGACGCTGGCCAAGATGGCGCCGGGTGATCAATTTGTTGGTCCGATCACGATCGCCAACGATGCCACAGATGGCGATGTCGATTTCACTTACCTCATGTCATCCGACACGACCGGGAATGCCGCTCTCAAGTCGGCATTGGAGGTGGAAGTTCAGGAATGGCGACTAATGCCGAGCTTGCACCAAAGCCAGCTTCGGCAGTCTGGCGGTCACGCGATTGCCTCTGGCAATCTGGGATCCAGCATTGCTTTCACTGGCGGTGCGCGCACATTGCTGGGCAATGTGAGCACCCCACTGGCCACAAAGCGAAGTGTTGTGCTTCCAAGTGCGCTTGCCGGACAGCGGCGATCAAAACGCGCTCAAGAATCTGACCGACCACAACGACCTTCACTTTCATCGCCATCTTCGGTCCCGCACTACCCGTAATCGTAACCTAGCTCGCCCGTCAGCTAATCCACTGACGGGCGAGAAAACACAATGGACACTCGACTCAGCCAGGCACTCGAAGCGATCAATCGCAAAGACTATAGCCGCGCCCGTACGATCTTGCGCGGCTATGTGATGTTGCAACCGCACAACGCCGAGGGTTGGCTCTGGCTCAGCCGGATTGCTGAAACGCCGGCAGAAAAAGCCGAGTGTCTGAAACGCGTCGCGCAAATCACTTCGCCGATCAAAAAGGCGGCGAGTGTGCCCGCTACACGCGTTCAACCCAAGCCGCCTGCGCCGGTGAAAACGGCTCCGCGCCCAACGCCGATGGTTGCGCGTCCCGCGCCAGCGCCGCGCGTTGCGCCGGTGGCACCACCCAAACCGCTGACGCCCACGACATCGACGACCACCATGCACGCATCGGTGGGTCACGCGGCAGTAACCAACGCCGAGTTGGGCTTGCAAGCCGCCGCGCCAGTCCTGCGCATCATTAAAGGCGGCATCTTTGTCTTGGCGCTCTTGTTCTTTGTGGCAATCGGCATATCGACGGTGCCGGTGTTTATGGGGAATCGTTCGCTCGTGATCATGAGCGGCAGTATGGAACCGGAGATGCCGGTCGGTTCAGTGGTCATCCTGCACCCGATCCCCTCGAAGGAACTTGAAGTTGGCGACGTGATCGCGTTCACCACCGAGGCGGACAGCAAAATGCCGACGGTGCATCGCATTGTGAGCATTCGCGTCAAGAACAATCTGCGCTACTATACCACCCAAGGCGACGCGAACCGCACCGCCGACCCCGGCGAAATCAATTTGCCGGCGACCGCGTGGCGCGTGGGGTATGCGATTCCCCTCGTCGGTTATTTGATTAGTTTCGCGGTCAGCGTGCCCGGTATATTCACGCTCATCCTTCTGCCGCTCGGACTCTTGGGCATCCTTTCGCTTTGGGAAGAACTGCGCAAACGCAAACTAGCGTTTACCGGTTTGCACCCCTTCTCCTGATTTGATGCTATAATCCTCTTACTATGCAATCCCATCGTTGGCTCCTGCTCGTTATCTTGCTGATCAGCGCGGCGCTGACCTTGCTGCTTCTCACCGGCACCGGCTTGGAAGCCGGGTCGGCTTTTTTTACGTCAGTGCAGAGCAATACCAACAATGCGCTCAACACGCGCTTGTTGGTTGCGCCCAGCAATCTCACGGCGAATGCGTCGGGGCGTGACGTGCAACTGGGTTGGACGGCGGGGCAAGATGGGAATGGTTATGCCGTGCTGGGACTGGCGAACGGCAACAGCAGTTCCTGTCCGAGCACGGGGTTTTCCAACCTGGGTTCCACGGCTAGTCTGACCTACACCGATACGAGCCGCTACACGCCGCAAGGCAGTTATTATTGCTACCAAGTCAAGACGACGTACGGCAGTTGGACGAGCGCCACCGGCAATCCGATTGCCGCGGCGCAAATCGGTTTTGTCGCGAGCACTGTGCAATTCACCAATGCGACTACCGGCACCGTTGGCACTTTGGAACCTGGCGACAAAATCGTCGTCAATTTCAATCAAGCGGTGAACACCGCCACGGGTCCCGTCAGCACCGATACCGTCTGTGCCTGGGGCAGTAACATTGAGCTGGCAAGCACGAATACGACTGGGAGTTGTGGTTCGCAAGCTGTTCTGTCCGGTTCTTACACCGGGAATGGGATCGCGGGTCGCGCGATCACCGGCTTGAGTTTTACCCCCGATGTCGTCATTATCAAAGATATCGAGAATGATAATTCGATGATTCGCACCGCTACGATGACGGGCGATAACTCCAAACCGCTGACCGGCGGGACGGCGTTTCAGACGAACCGCATCCAATCGATTCAGGATTTCGGTTTCACGGTTGGCAGTGATAATGACGTCAATGGCAGTGGCAGAACTTATCATTGGATTGCGTTCAAAGCGGCTCAAGGCGAAATGACGCTGGGTTCGTACGCCGGTAATAGCGTGGACAATCGCAGTATCACGGGGTTGGGCTTTCAGCCAGATATGGTACTCATTGTCGCGGCGCAAAACGTCAAGGCGGTTTTTCGTCCATCGAGCTTGGCGGGCGATTTTTCGCTTCAATTTGATAATGCGAATGCCACGGCAAATCAGATTCAAGCCTTAGAGGCGAATGGTTTTCAGGTTGGAACCGATGATCAAGTCAACAAAACGGGGAATACGTATCACTACATCGCCTGGAAAAAAATCGCCGGCAAGGTGAATGTCGGCTCGTACACCGGCAACGCGGTAGACAATCGCAATATCACGGGGGTTGGCTTTCAGCCGGAATACGTCATCATCAATGATCAAGCTGGCGGCACCTCGGTTCACAAACCGGCTTCCACCGGCGCGAGCACGGACACCTCGCTTTTCTTCACGTCCAACAATGCCAACACGAACCGCATTCAGGCGCTCCAAGCCGATGGATTTCAAGTGGGGACGGATAACGCGGTCAACAAGAATAACAGTGTGTATTACTGGGTTGCCTTTGCGCAACTAATTCCCGCCCCGAGCGCGTTGTTAGACCTGGGCCGGTTGACCGGCGGCACGGTGGGGGGTTCCAACAGTCGCTTCAACGCGACGTATGCGTGGAGCAACGGCAACAAGACCTTGACCGTGACCATTGGCTCACGAGTCGTTGGTGGCAGCAATCCGACGATCAGCGCATCCACTTGGACATTCAATCCGGTCACGGACACGCTCAAACTCCAGTCGAACACCGGCGCGTATCACATTTGTGATACCAACGCTCCTGCTGGAAACAATTGTCTTCCCAGCACCACCACGCGTCCGTGATTTGCGCGTACACTCGATTGATGCTATAATCGCGCGCGTTTGCGGAAAGGAAAACTGAATATCATACCTTTTCGCCCGCGCCCAACGCGGAGCATTCCCAGGGAAAGGAGACTCTCTTGCCTTACGAATTGATGTACGTCGTGCGTCCCAACGTGGACGAGACGTCCCTCACCGCGGTGACTGAAAAAGTTGACCGCATGATTACCGCCGGCGGCGGCGAAATCCTCAAGCGCGAAGATTGGGGTAAACGCCGACTGGCATTCCCCGTGACGAAATTCACCGAGGGTTATTACAGCGTTCTGCAATTCAATCTTCCCACAGCCGGCGTGCGCGATCTTGAACGCGCGCTCAAGCTGGCGGAAGAAGTTTTGCGTTTTCTCGTCACGCGCGTCGAAAGCGCCTAAGCGTCGAGCAATCGACGACAACCAATCATGAATGGATTGTCGGCGTGCTTTGGCGCGCCGTCGAATCGTCCCAGGAGTTTATACGATGGAAGAAACCAGAAATTCTAGCGCGTCCGAAGGTTCGGGCGCATCGCGCTCGCCGGAAGGGCGCGGCGGTCCCCGCACTGGGGGTCCCGCCCGCCGCGGTCGTTTTCAGGGACCGCGCCCGCCGCGCGTGTGCCCGTTCTGCGCGCAAAAAGCCAAGAGCATCGATTACAAGCAAGCCGATCAACTGCGCCGCTATTTGACCGAACATGCCAAGATCAAAGCGCGCCGCAAAGTGGGCACGTGCGCCAAACATCAGCGCATGTTGGCGATTGCGATCAAGCGCGCGCGTCACGTCGCGCTCTTGCCGTTTGCCACTGAAAACATGCGCGGAGATTAATCATGCCCAAAGCCGGAAAACGCGCGCCTCTGGAAAATCGCAAACTGCAAGTTCGACACGAGCACGAAGCGCGTCAACTGCGCAGGTTGTATCTTGGTCTCGGCGGCGTGCTTGCGCTGATTCTGCTGATTGCCGGCATCGGTGTGCTGAGCGAGAATGTGCTCAAGCTCAACAATCCGATTGCGATTGTCAACGGCAAGACCATCTCGGTGCGCGACTATCAAACGCGCTTGCGCTACGATGCGTCCGATCTGATGGCGCAATTGCAGCAAGCGACGCTCAACCTTCAGCAAGTCCAGAGCGATCCTACGCTCTCGTTTCTCGTCGCAAGTATGCAACAGCAACAACAGCAAATTGCTTCTCAATTGACGGTGTTGCCGAGCAGCGATCTGGAGCAGTTGATCGAAGATGAAATCGTGCGGCAGGAAGCCGCGCGACGCAATTTGACGGTGGGCGCGGACGAAGTCGAGAATGAGTTGGAAAAATTCCTCGGCTATCAACGCGCCACGCCGACGCCCACCGCCGGTCCATCGCCGACGGCGACCAGCACCGCGACGCCGACCAAAGTGCCGACGGTCACACCATCGCCGACTGGCACGATTACGCCCACCACGCCGACGGTCACGCCCACGCTGGGTCCCACGGACACGCCGGAGCCCACGCCGACGCTGATGACGTATCAAGCGTACACCGATGCGCGCAAAAAATATTTCGACGATTTCACCAAGCGAACATCGGTGGGTGAAGCCGACGTGCGCAAGTTCGTCGAGGTGTACTTGTTGCGCCGCAAGTTGATGCAAGTGTTCGCCGATCAAACGCCCAAGACGGAAGAGCAAGTGCAAGCGCGGCATATTCTCGTCAAGACGTACGACGAAGCCGTTCAAGTCGTCGAGCGTTTGAAAAAAGGCGAGGACTTTGTCAAGCTCGCGCTCGAACTCTCGCAGGATAATGGCTCCAAGGAAGAGGGCGGCGACCTGGGTTGGTTCCCGCGCGGACAAATGATCAAGGAATTTGAAGACGCCGCGTTCGCGTTGAGCGTCAATCAAATCAGCCAGCCGATCACCACGTCCTTTGGTGTGCACATCATCCAAGCGCTGGGTCACGAACAGAATCGACCGTTGACCGAATCCGCGCTCCAGCAAAAGCAAACGCAGGTGTTCACCGATTGGTTGCAAAAAACCTTGCTCGATTCGAATACCAAGATCGAGCGCTTTTACAAAGACGAGTACGTGCCAGCGGATATTCGCAAGATGCTCGGCACGCAGCCGATACCGCAGTAAAAGAAAAGGGCTTGAGATTTATCTCAAGCCCTTTTGATTTCAATGCTCATGCGCGTGCGGTGATTTGTGCAAGTGATGATGCGCATGCTCCGTTTCGTCGTGCCTGTGCCGATGCTCGTGGATCAAGTTGCATTCGATCAATCGCTCATAGTCCGATAGCACATCCTGCGGCGCGCCCTCGCCGGTGATTTCGTGCTCCTCGCAAAACATCACCACGCGGTCGGCAATTTCCTCGACGATGTCCAAATCATGCGTCGCGGTGATAATCGTCTTGCCTTCCTTCGTCAACTCGCCGATGAAATCCAGCAAGCGCGATTGACTGCGCGGGTCCAGCGACGCCGTCGGCTCGTCGAGCAACCACACGTCCGGGCGCAGCGACAGAATCGACGCGAGCGCGACTTTTTTCTTTTCGCCGCCGCTCAATCGATGCGGCGGGCGGTCGCGCAATTTCGTGATGCCGAGCAAATCCATCGCCCATTCGCTTCGCTCGATCACCTCATTCTTCGCCAAGCCCAGGTGCAGCGGCGCGAATGTTACTTCGTCCCAGACCGTCGGCGAAAAAAGTTGCACGTCCGGGTCTTGGAACACCAAGCCCACGCGCCGCCGAAAGGCAAACGCGCGCGCTTCGTCTTGCAACGCCGCTTCGGTGAGCGGCTCGCCGAATGCATGCACCGTGCCGGTTTGCGGAAAGTACAGTGCGTCGAGAACTTTTAGCAACGTGCTTTTACCCGAGCCGTTCGCGCCGAGAACCGCAATGCGTTCGCCTTCGCGAATCGTGAGCGAGATATCTTTTAGCGCGATTTGTTGGTTGTATGAATACGTAATGTGATCGAGTTGAAACGCCGGTTGATTGTTCATTCAATCTATCTCTATCTCACCGCAAAGAACGCGAAGAAAAATAAAAATCTTTGCGTGCTTGGCGTCTTCGCGGTTTGTGTTTTTTCATCTTCCCAGAAGAATTGCAGTCCCCGCAACGCTGACAAAAATCGCCATCCAAATCCAGTCGCGGATGCGCCACCGCATCGATTCCATCACTAGCGCCTCGCCGCGAAACCCGCGCGACAACATCGCCAAGTACACTTGATCGCTCAACGCGTACGATTTGGTCAGCATCGCGCCCATGCTCGCGGTGAGCCAGCGTTGATTGTCCGCGCCGGACACACGCCCGACGACGCGACTCCGCCGCGCGAGGAACATATTATTCACCGCGTGAAGCAAAACGTAAATGTAGCGATACGTCATGCCCAAAATCAAAACGAACGCTTGTGGCACGCGCAGAACGCGCAACGCTTTGAGCAGAGTCGTCCAGCGCGTCGTCAAGATCAGCAACACGGCAATCGATACCGATGCGCCGACGCGCAACAACAGAAACGCGGCGGTGACGACGCCAGGTTGTGTGATGGCGAGAAAAATTTTCGGTGATGCGGAATCAATGAGGGTAAGCATCGGCGCGCCGGGGGAAAATGGGCTGAACAACGCCGGCAACGCCACAACGCCGGTGAAGAACGGCATAAACACCCAGACGCGCTTTAAGTAAAATCCCATCGGCACGCGCGAGGCGGACGCCATTGGCAAGGTTAAGAGGTACAGTGTGCCGATGACGACGAGATTCTGCGACATGCTGACTGCAATCAGCAACGCCAGCGCGCCAATGAGTTTAGCGCGCGGGTCGAGCGATTGCAATAAACCATTTTGCCGTGCGAGTTCTTCGGCGAAGAGCGTTTGCTCGAGCGTGCCGGTGATATCGTTGAGCGTTTTTTCAAAAAAGCCGCGAGAGGATTTGGATGACATTGGGATTCACTGTCATTTCTTCTTCAATGCTTCCACAATCGCTTTGGTTTCTTTCACCAACGCCGGCGACAAATCGTACGCCGATTTGCGTTCACGGTCGGCTTGCAATACCGCCGGGTCCATCGAAATAAATCCGATGACTGACAAGCCCGGCGAATTCGCCGCGATATAGTCGCGATCTGCTTGGGTTTGCACTTTGCTTCCAACCAAGTACATCGTTTCGATTTTGATATCTTTGGCGAGTTGCTTGATCTGCGCCGCCGTGCCCAAACTGCGCGCCGTCGGTTCCGCGACGATGAGCAACGCATCGACCATGTCCGAGGTCGCGCGTCCCAAATGCTCGACGCCGGCGTACATGTCCATCAACACGACTTCGTTGCGCTGAAGCAAAATCGTCGAGACGAGTTGCTTGAGCAACACGCTCTCCGCGCAAATGCAACCCGCACCGCCTTGCTTGACCGCGCCGAGTTCGAGCAAGCGAATGCCGCGATGCAGCGCCGAAAATTTCTCCGGAATGTCATCAACGCGCGGGTTCATTTTGAAAATGCCGCCGTACGTGCCCGGCTGTGAGCCGGTGCGTTCGTGAATCAATTCGTGCATATCGGCAATCGGCGTGAGCGCTTGCACCAACTCGCGCGGAAAACCGAGCGCGTCGCCCAGACATGGCGACGGGTCAGCATCGATTGCTAGAACCTGATAGCCATCCGATGCAAACGCGTACGCGAGTAAGCTGGTCAGCGTCGTCTTGCCAACGCCGCCCTTGCCGGAAACTGCAATTTTCATTCTTATCCTCATCCCAAACAGAAAAGTTTCACGAGCAATTATAGCATATCTAGTAAAATTGAGGGCGACGACGTAATGCCGCCCTCGGCGATTCAGTTTGCTGGTGTTGCCTTTGGGCGCAACGGCGTTTGGTTAGTTGTTTGAATCGCCGTATTTGTTCTGAGTGATATTCTTACACACCGATTGGCTTTTCCGCGACGGTGAGCGTGGTGCCGATCCATTCCGGCAAGCGAATAATTTGCGGCGATACAAACCCAGCTTCGTTCAACCAGCGCGTCCACTCATCGCGCGCGTCGAGTCCGCCAGCATTTGTTGCCAACAACATTTGTAATGCAAAGATCGTTGCCTCGGGCGGACCCGCGCGATTAGGGTCGAGCACGAAATCGCGCAAGACGATGCGTCCGCCGGGTCTCAACGCGGCAAATGCCTTGGCGATGAATGGCGCACGCCCTTCTGCTGGTTCGCCGTTCACCACACCGAAGATGAGCACGACATCGTAATCCTGCCCCAGGTCGTCGCGTTGTAAGTCACCCTCCTGTACTGACACACGCTCCGACATTCCGGCTTGGGCGATGATCTCGCGCGCGACCGGAACGACGCGCGGCAATTCAAACACGGTTGCGCGCACGCGTGGATAGCGTTGCGCGATGGCGATGCTATATCCGCCGTGTCCACCGCCCACATCCAGCACGCGCAAGTCGCGATCTTCGGGTAACGCAAGCGCATTCGCAATGAATGGCGCCACCGGACGTGCCATCGCGTAGAGCGCATACTCGAAACGGCGCACCCAGTCTTCCGGTTTTTCATCGCGGATATTTTCTTCGGGGCGTTGTCCGGTTTTGACCGCGTTCGTCAAATGTTCCCAGCGCCGATAAAATGCACTTTCGAGTTTGAGCGTGTCAGCGAAGAGAACCGGCCCCACCGCGCACGAGACACGTTTGCGCAATCGGTGCGTTGTAAAAACAATTGTCGCGTTTCTCCAACCAACCCAGTGCGACTGCCGTGTTGAGCAACAATTCCGTTCCGCGCGCATCAGTCTGAAGTGCAGTAGCGATCTCGTTTGCGGTGTGCGCGCTGGCGGCAATCGTCTCGAACACATCTAGTTCGACGCACGTAAACAAAATCTGCGCAGCGCGATACCCGCGAGCGATTTGCATCAACTGATGGCGTTGTTGCAGAACAGTTTCATTTCCAGAATCATGTTGTATCATTTTTTTGTTTTCACCCATTATCATGTATGTGCGGGCGTAATGCCGCGACGAGTCCATCGGCAATCAATGTTGTCGCAAGAACAGTCAGCGCGAGTGCCGCGCCGGGAAACGTAAAGAGCCACCACGCGGTCCGAATAAATTGTTGCGCGTTGTTGAGCAGTTGCCCCCAACTCACAAGGGTTGGATCGCCCAAGCCGAGGAAACTCAACCCGGCTTCGGTGAGAATCGCGCCGGCGATTTGACGCGCCGCGCTCACGACGACCGGTGCAAACGCGTTTGGCAGAACATGCCGAAACATAATCGCCGATTCGTGGACGCCGACCGACCGCGCGGCAATTACAAATTCGCGGCTTTTCAAACTCAACACCTGCGAACGTAACAATCGCGCCGTGCCCGGCCAAAAAGTCATCCCGAGCATCAGCGCGACCCACAAGGTGTTGCTCCCAAACAATGAAACCAACAATAGCGCAAGGAAAAAGCGCGGCAACATTTGAAACGTTTCGGTCACGCGCATTAGCGCATCGTCCCAAAATCCGCCGAGGAAGCCGGACACCAAGCCGACGAACGTGCCGATCAGCGCGGAGGTGAATGCGGTGACCAAGCCCACCATCAATGCAACACGCGCACCGTGAACCACATTCGCAAATGTATCGCGTCCCAGGTCGTCGGTGCCGAACCAATTCGTGAGTGAAGGCGGGAGCAGTGGATCACCGACTGTCACTTTCGGATTTGCCGGCGCGATGACATTTGCAAAAATCGCAATTACCAGAACCGCGAGACCGATAACGAGACCGGTGATTGCGCCGGGTTGACGCGCGTAACGAACGAACCAGTGACGCGGCGGAAGCGCATACTCGAATGGGAGATTCATGGCGCGTCGAGACGAACGCGCGGGTCAATGCGCGTGTAGACCCAATCGGTGATGAGGTTGCCAAGCACGACTCCGAACGCCGAGACGAGGAACATGGCCATCAACAGCGGATAGTCGCGTGCGAGTGTCGCTTCGTACAGCAACCGACCCAGCCCGGGCCACGCGAATACGATTTCGACGAGCACTGCACCCGTGAGCAACGTGCCCAGTTGCCCGCCAATCGCCGTGACGACCGGCAACAAGGCATTGCGTAAAAGATGACGACGCAACACCGTGCGCTCGGGCAGACCTTTGGCGCGTGCGGTGCGCGCAAAATCCTCGCCGTTCAACTCCCGCATCGTGGTATCGGTAAGTCGGACGAGCAAACCCAACTCGACAATCGCGAGTGCAAGCGCGGGCAGAGCCAGATGATGTGCGATGTCGAGCACGCGCGCGATGCCGGTGTAGCCGCCGCGCAGGGATTCCATTCCATACACTGGAAACCAACCGAGTTGGTATGCGAACACAAGAATCAAGAGTTGTCCAATCCAAAACACCGGCAGGGCGTAACCGAGCGCCGCGCCGGAGCGAATGAACAATCCCAGAGTCCCATTTGTCCGCGAACCAGCCACCATACCCAGCCCAATGCCAGCGACAATCGCGATGGCTTGCGCAGTCAGCATCAAGAGAAGCGTTGCCGGGACGCGTTCGAGAATCACGGCGAAGACAGGTTGCCCGTAGCGATACGAGTACCCAAAATCGCCGCGCAGAATGTTTATGCACGTACAGCGCAAACTGTTCGTGCGCCGGACGATCCAGTCCGTACTTGGCGCGCATTTCGGCATAGAACGTTTCATTGCCGCTATCGCCCGCCAAAATCACAACAGGGTCGCCCGGCGCATGTTGGATGATCGCAAAATTAATCGCGAGAATCAGCAGAACGACCGGCGCGAGTTGCAACAGTCTGCGCACGAGATACGCGCGCATCGCTCGCTACTTGCTCGACCAGGAATATTCGGCGAGGTCGCTCGTCCAAGGACGCACGTCGTTGATGTCACTGCGATACGCGTACGCGTTTTCCGATTCGTACAGCCAAAAGTACGGCAGATCGGTCACGAGAATTTTTTGCAGTTCGGCGTAGGTGGCCACGCGCTTGTCGCGATTCGTTTCCGCGACGCCGCGCGCGAACAATTCATCCACCTTGGGGTTTTTGTACGCCGCACCGTTCGAGAACAAGACCGCTTTGATGTTCGTCGAATCGTACGCGCGCCGCACGCCAATCTCCGGGTCGGGACCGTTGCAGTACCGATGCATAACCCAGGTCAAACTCGCGCTTGATAAACACGGTTTGATTCGCCTCGTTGAAATCCACGATTTTCAAATCCATGTTCACGCCAACCTGCGCGAGATTTTCTTTCAGCACCTCCGCCATTTTGGAAACGGTGTTCGGAAGTACGGCGGTCAATTTGAAACGAAAACCGTCTGCGCCTTTGGCGAGTCCGGCACTCTCGAGCAATTGATTCGCTTTTCCTGTGCTGTACTCGAACGTCGGAAGCGACGAATCAAAATACCACGCCGTCGTCGCCATCGGTCCGCGCGCAACGCGACCTTGATTGAACAAAACCTGTTGCACCATTCGCGAACGATCAATGGCGATATTCAACGCTTGGCGCACCGCCAATTTGTCGAGTGGCGCGCGGTCGAGATTCGGAATGATCGTTTGCACGCAGAATGATCCACCCGCGCCTGCCGGACTGCGCCCGACGACGACACCCGTCAATTTCGAAATGCGTTCGACGTCCGATCCGGGTACACTGACGTAATCCACTTCGCCCCGCTCGAAGGCAAGGAGTGCGGTCGTCGTGTCAGGGATGATCGAGAAAATCAGTTTGTCGAAACGCGGCACGCCCAGTTTGAAATAGTCACGGTTGCGTTCCATCGTAACCTGCTGACCTTTTTTGTATTCGACGAACTTGAACGGTCCCGTGCCAACCGGTTTGAGATTCGTCGGATTGTTTTGCGGATCGCTTCCTTCGTAGAGATGCTTGGGCAGAATCGGCGCTTCGATCACGTTGAGTTGTTGCAAGAGCGGCGCGTATGGCGTCTTGAATCGAAAGACAACCGTGAGGTCATCGGGCGTTTCAATCTTGTCGAGCACGGGCGCGACGCCGGTTTGTGTGCGCGCGTGGAATTTCAACAGCAAATTTTCGAACGTGAATTTCACATCGGCGGACGTGAACGACTTGCCATCGTGCCACTTGACACCAGGATGCAATTTGAACGTATAGGTCTTACCCTCATCGGCAATTGTCCAACTGTCCGCGAGTTCCGGTTCCGGTTTGAAATCTTTATCGAGCGCGACCAAGCCGTTGTAGAGCGACCCAGCGATAAAGTGCAATGCGCCCGAGGTGCTGATGGCCGGATTCAAATTCCCAGGATCGGTTCCGGCGACGATGACAAACGTGCCGCCTTGCTTCGGTGCGGCGGCGACCGGAGTTGCCGTCGTGCTCGGCGGTTTCGTCGCGGCGGGTGGTTGCGTCGGTGCGATGGCGGGCGCGGCAGTCGGCGCAGAAGTTGGTGCCGATACCGCTTTGGTTGGAGCGATTACCGGCACACTCGTCGGGGCTGGGGATGGTGTCGCGGCTTGACACGCGACCACCAAGAACAAAGTAATCAAAATAAAAATCACAGATGCTGAGAAACGGTACATGTTGATTCCTCCTCACAGCAATTTGGAGTTTTCAAATTGCCGTTTCAAGCAAAGCGAGAAATCCCAGTTGAGATTTCTCGCCGCGCTCGAAGCAACAAATGCAAATTACCAACCGCGCGTGTACACTTCGCCGTAACATTCTGCACAGATGAATGCTCCATCGCGCACCCGAGTACGCGATTCACTCACGTTCTCGCCACACTGGGCGCACGGGACGCTTTTGAAAATACGCGCCTTGCTCGGAATTGGCGTATCGATCCATCGCACGTCGAACAACTCCGCGTCGGTGCTTTTCTCCAATCGCTCAAACGCCATTTTGCGTCGTTCTTCCGGCGGCAAGTCGGGTGCGCTGGGCAGGGCATTGGTCCGCAGCGCGATGCGCAGTAATTTGCCGTCATTGCGCCGACCGAACGTGAACACTTGCTTGCCCCAATCGCGCAAAATCAAATTGCCCTTGCCGACCGTGCAACCGGTGAGAAACTGCACGGCATCCACGCCGCACGCATCGTTCTCGCAAATCGCGACAAGTTCTTCATCGGCCGCGCGTTGCACGCCCAGTTCACGCAAGGCCACGAGCGCAGCGCGATAGCCAATCGTCACGCCGGGGCAGTAATGACCGTGAAAAGCAATCACACCATCGAGTTGAGATTTCGCGGCATTCATTTTGCCTCTGTGTCATGTCGTTTGCGTTTGACCGCCACGCGTGATCCGCGCCAAAAGCCACAGCAGCGCAAAGATTACGATGATGGTGATGGCAACGCCAAAGATAGCGGAAAACAAATAAGCAACCGTCGGGTTCTCCAGCCCTGGGATGTCGTAATCAGGAATCGGCGCGCTCCAAATTGTTGACCACTGATCGAACCCCGCCGGAATATAGCCCAACCCAAGTTGTTCGAGTTCTTCGCGCCCCCATTCGCCCCACGCGGTGCCCGGTGCGAGTAAACCAATCGGCGTCAAGACCACGAGCGCGATCAAGCCCCCCCAGGCCCAACGCGGCAAGGGGTCTTTTGTCGATTCGACTTTTCCGCCACCGAAGGCTTCCAGTAATTCTGGATTCGTGCGTTGCATCCACGCGACGACAAGTCCGGTCGCCAGCGCTTCGACGGCGCCGGCAATCGTGAGATGTCCGATCATCATCGCGGGCACGGCGAGTTCGATGCCGTACGGAAAATAAATCGCGCGTCCGGCGGCATCGCGAAAAAGCATCGGCTGAATTCCTAATTCGACCCCGGTGAAGAACGCGGCGACATTGATGCTCACATAACCCGGCAATCGCCGCGGCGATAACGCGCCGCTTGGAAGCAATCGGCGTGTTGCCGCTAAGCCAACGATAAAGATAATAGCCGACGAATGACATCGTAATCGCTAAATTGAAAACATTTGCGCCGATTGCCAAAATACCGCCGTCGCCGAAAAAGAGCGCTTGAATGACGAGTGCGACCGAGACGGCGAGGATTGCCGCCCAAGGTCCCAACACAATCGCCGCGAGCACCGTGCCGGTGGCGTGCCCGGTCGTGCCGCCGGGAAGCGGGACGTTGAACATCATGATGACGAACGAGACGGCGGCGAACAATGCAATCAACGGGACGAAGCGGCCGGTGATTAGCGTTTTGATTTTTTGCGTCGCGCGATACCAAAATGGAAATGATGCCGCGTACATCACTGCGGCGGTCGCCGGGCTGAGATATCCATCGGGAATGTGCATTTGATCCTCCTTGAAATTGGGAATTCACGCTGAGATCCAGTGCCGTGTGATGCCACCGGTGTTTTGCTTGCCTCGGTTTATCTTTCCTGGACTTGAACCGGCAATTTCATTTCGCCGCTATTCTGGAAGCGCAAGGTGAGCATAATCGTCTCGCCCGGTTTAAGGTCGCTCTTGAGATTGACAAGCATAACGTGCATGCCGCCGGGTTTCAATTCGACTTTGGTGTTAAAATGAATTGTGATTTTTTCCTGCCATAGCATTTTCATCACGTCGTTTTGAATTTCCGATGTGTGAATCTCCGCCGCCTGCGCCACATCGCTCGATGCGCTGAGCAACACATCTGCGGGGGCAGACGTGTTGTCGATGACAAAATACACCGCGGCATTGTTGCCGGCGAGCGCCGGGCGCGCCCACGCATCGTTGATGCTGAGTTTGCCGGACATGCACGCCGTCAGCGCGCCGAGTGTGAGAAGGGTGAAAAAAGTTCGGTGCATTTCAATCACCGGGTTTGAGTCTGTTCGCTGGCTTGCGCCTTGGCGTGTCTTGGCATTTCGCGCAGGTGCCCCAAATGGCAAAGTGATTGAGATCGGCGACGAAACCATGCTCGTCGCGGAGAATCTTTTCAAGCGAGTGAAAAACGCGGTTGTCGGTCTCGGTCATCTTGCCGCAAGTGCGGCAAACGAGGTGGTGGTGATGTGGATGTTGGTGGATTTCGTAGGTCACGCACCCTTGACCAA
The DNA here is from genome assembly GCA_963718225.1 of uncultured Chloroflexia bacterium. GTDB lineage: Bacteria > Chloroflexota > Anaerolineae > UBA4142 > UBA4142 > DAOTXS01. Next base: position 132,649 of record CAVQYN010000019.1, on the reverse strand, counting down.
AATCGGTCGGGTTGACCAAGCCGTTATGCGCCAGCAGATCGAGTGTGCGGTAGACCGCCGATTTGTTAAAACGGGGATAACGTTTACGCACCCGCGTGATGATTTCATCGGCGGTCAGGTGGCCGGCACTCTCGCAAATGACGGAGAGGATCATCTCGCGCTGGGGTGTCAACCGATACCCCTTGTGGCGCAGATCCTGCAGATATGCGGTGTGGTGATGCATGGACATTCCTTATTGCGACTAGTCGCAATAAGGAATATAGCATAATAACGAGGCGGCGTCAAGCGGCAAAAAACTGGCTCACTGCGCTGGCGCTCGCCATGCACGCCAATCGCCGATGCCGAGAAAATAGTTGAACGCGTACGGTGCCTAGTTGCCTCCGGTGCAAATGGTAGTTCGATTATCCTCTAAATCGAATGGACGTTCACTATTTGCGATGGATTTGCAACCGGCGTATAATGGCGCAGATTTATTCATAGGATAATTTCAATGTCCACACGTCTCTCCACTTTTTGCGATAAACTCTTGGAAGCCGGCTGGCTTGCGGCGGTCATTGTCGCGCCCTTGTTCTTCAACGTCTATTCCAACCGCGTGTTCGAGCCGGACAAGATCGCGCTGGTCCGCTCGATTGCATTGTTGATGGCGGCGGTCTGGCTGGTGCGCCAAGTTGAAATCGGTTTGCCGAAAATCAGCGCGCGCGAAATCTGGCGCGAGAACCCGCTCATCTTGCCAACGCTTGCCGTTGTCGCAGTCTATCTCATCGCCACGGTTTTGTCAGTCGTGCCAAATATTAGTTTCTGGGGCTCGTATCAGCGTCTGCAAGGCACCGACTCGACGTTTTCGTACATTGTGATTTTTCTCATCGCCGCCGCAACGCTCCGCGCGCGCGCACAATTCGACCGGGCGATTAACACCATGATCGTCACGAGTTTTCCAGTTGCGTTCTACGGCATCATTCAGCATTTTAAGCTCGATCCGTTGCCCTGGGGCGGCGACACAACCGAACGCGTTGCATCGAACATGGGCAATTCGATTTTTGTCGCCGCGTATCTGATTATGATTGTGCCGCTCACCATTGTGCGCGGCATCGAAACGTTGACGCGGCTCACCCAATCGATCACGCCGCGCGTGGCAGTTATCGGCGTAGCGGTCGCGGGACTGGTGGCGCTCATCGCGCTGTGGATGATCGATTTTAACGCCGGCATTGGCGTTGTGTTGGGACTATTCATCGTCGTGTTGCTTCTCGCGCTGATCAAGCCGAATAGTTTGCGCGATCTGATGTTGACTGCGACGTATGCGATTGTTCTCGCCACGCAAATCGTTGCGATTATTTTTACGCAAAGTCGCGGTCCCATCTTGGGTCTCGGCGCGGGCATGTTTGCATTTGCACTGCTTGGGGCTTTGATGATCATGCGCTTGCTTTCGCCGCGCTGGCGCACGATTACACTTGGCAGTATTGTGAGTCTCGCCACACTCGTCATTGCATTTTTGATCGTGTTCAACCTGCCGGCAACGCCGTTGGAAGGGTTAAAGCGCGTGCCGTATGTCGGTCGTCTGGGGCAAATTCTTGATCCGAATTCGCCGACGGCGCGCGTGCGCGAATTGATTTGGCAAGGCGCGCTGCAATTGTTCTTGCCCCACCAGCCGATTTGGTCGCCGACAACCGGCGACGATCCGTTCAACATGATTCGTCCGCTCGTCGGTTACGGACCGGAGGCAATGTACGTCACGTTCAATCCGTTTTATCCGCCTGAGCTGGGACAGTTGGAGGCGCGCAACGCCTCACCCGATCGTTCGCACAACGAGACGTTTGATTCACTGGTGATGACAGGCTTGCTGGGTTTCGGTGCGTACATTCTGCTCTTTATTTCGATTTTCTATTATGGTTTGAAATGGCTTGGCCTGATCACGTCGAACGCCGAGCGGAATATTTTTGTCGCACTGTGGCTCGTCGGCGGTTTTGCGTTCGCGTTGATTTTTGGTATGTGGCGCGGCTGGCATTGGATCGGCGTGGCATTGCCCGCCGGCATGATCGTCGGCTTGCTGATCTTTTTGGTCGGCGACGCGCTGCGCCGTTTCCGCACAGAAGTTGAAACGCCGGACGCGCGCCGCGCATTGTGGCTCATCGCGTTAATTGCCGCGTTGATCGCGCACTTTGTCGAAATTCACTTTGGCATCGCGATTGTTTCCACGCGCACGCACTTTTGGTTTTACGCCGCGCTCTTGGTCGTGCTGGGGTTGAATCGGCTGTCCGATGCCGAGGCGCAGCCGGTCGCACCCAAACCGGCACTTGTCGATGCGAATGTCAATCGCGCACCGATCAATCGCCGCCGCCAACGCCGCCGTGCGCAAGAGCAAACGCGTGGCACGACGACCGCACGCGCAAAGACAATCGATGTTTCGCCGGCGCCGGTGATTGCGTGGACGGCGATTGCGTCGATCATTTTAATTACGCTCTGTTTTGAATTTATCACGAATCAAGCCGGCACGGCGAGCGCGTTTGAAGCGCTCCAACGTTCGCTGATGTTAAAAGCGGACGGTTCCGGCTCGGCGGTGTATTTGTTGTTCGCGCTCACGTGGATTTTCGCCGGCATGATCGGCTTGGCGGAGCGCGTGAGCATCGAAACCTGGGTCTATGATGTTTTGTTGTTCGTGATTCTTTCGTTCACCGCCGCGTTGTGGTTCGTGATGTTTCAAACCCGCTGGCTCACGACGCCCGGCGAACTCACGAATGCCTTTGTCGATTTGCTCAGTTTGTACTATCTTACGCTCGGTGCGTTGATGATTATCGTCGCGTTGACGTTGTGGCTCAGCGCGCCGCGCGCAATGGTATCGATTCGGGCGGGACTCAACGCGGTGCTAATTCCAATCGCGTTGGTGGGCGTGGGCGCGTTGATTTATCTCACCAACTACAGTCTCGTGCGCGCCGACATTGTGTACAAAGCCGGATTGAATTACGATGCGCAGGGCGCGTGGGAGCGCAGTATCGATACATACCAGCGTTCACTTGATTTGCAGCCAGCGCAAGATTTTTACGCGCTGTTCCTGGGGCGCGCAAACTTGGAAGCCGCGCGCAACGCTGCGGATGCGACGCGTCGTGCGCAGTGGCTTGCCGCAAGTGAAAAGACGTTGACGACGGCGTTGAATCTCAATCCACTCAACACCGATCACTCGGCGAATCTCGCGCGCATGCATCGCATCATGGCGACGCTGACCGACAAGCCGGCGGAACGCACTGAGCAATTGCGCTTGTCATCGAAATTTTACGACGATGCGGCTCGCCTTTCACCGACCACGGCGTATCTGCGCAACGAGTGGAGCATCACGCTCACGCAAGCCGGCGATTACGCGGGCGCGCGGACCCAATTGGAAAAATCGCTTCAGATCGATCCGCGTTTTGCGCAGACGCATGTGTTCCTGGGGGATGTGTATCGCGTAGAAAAAGACTTTGCCAAAGCGGCGGCAGCGTATTTGCGCGCGCTCGAACTGGATCCAAACGCGCTCTCGGAAAGCGATGGGACTCTGCAAGCCGGCGCGGCGAGTGTGTTGATCCTGCCTGAGTATGCGTCGCAAGCGATTGCCCAGTATGCCAAAATCGAACAGGCGAATCCAAAATCGATTCAAGCGCGTTACGCGCTGTCCGATTTGTACAAGCGTGCCGGCAAAATCGATTTGGCGCGGCAAGAATTGGAAGCGGCGGCGCAGATCGCGCCGAATGATTTGATTGCGAATCTCACACTCGTCAATTTCCTGTCTGAGCAAGGTCAAGTCGATGCGGCGGTCACCGCGATGAAACGCGTCATGGAACTTGTGCCCTCGTCACGTAGTGATTATCAACGCTTTGCCGATTTCAACACATCGCTCCAAGCATTGCAACGCGATTTTCAAGCGGTGCAGAAATCGCCGAACGATATCAACGCGCGCAACACGCTCGCGCTGGACTGGAAAGCGCGCGGACAACCGCAATTTGCGTTGCCGGAATATCAAGCGATCGTGCGCCTTGCGCCGAATCTCTACGACGCGCACAAGAATTTGGTTTTGTTGAATTTGCAACTCGACCGGATTGATGATGCGCAAGCGTCGCTCGCCACGGCGATCACGCTTTCGCCCGACAACGAAAAACCGCTGTGGCAAAATATCCAAGTGGCCATCAACGCGCACAAGACCGCCCAATGGGAGCCGGCGTTGAAAGCGGCACAAGATGCGCTCAACTTGGCAAGCGCGCAAGACAAGCCAGCATTGCAAGGTTATCTCACGCTTTTGCAAGGCAAGGCGGCGGGCAAATAAGCGTGAATCCATTGACAACGCTCGCGCTCATCTTTGCCACCGCGCTGGTGTGCGCCATTGGGGCGACGCCGGTGATGCGCCGCATCGCCTTGCGCACCGGCATGCTCGATCAACCGAGCGCGCGCAAAGTTCACGCGACGCCGATTCCGCGTTTGGGGGGCGTGGCGATGTACGGCGCGTTTATGCTCGCACTCGTTTTGTTCGCCGACCGCTTTTACATTTCCCAAGTCGTCGGTATCGTCGTTGGCGCGACCTGGGTTTCCTTCCTGGGACTATGGGACGATCGTGTGGGTTTGCACGCCGGATTCAAACTCGCCGGACAAATTCTTGGCGCGTTGATATTGCTCATCGCCGGCGTGACGATCGATGTGCTGCATCAACCGATTCTCGACGCCGCGCTCACGATTCTTTGGGTCGTGGGCATCACGAACGCGATGAACTTGCTCGACAATATGGACGGCTTGGCCGGCGGCGTTGCGGCAATCGCCTCCGGGTTTTTCCTGATTCTCGCGGCGGTCAACGGGCAATATCTTGTCGCGAGTTTGAGCGCGGCGTTGCTCGGCGCATCGATTGGCTTTTTGATTTACAATTTCAATCCCGCGCTGATTTTTATGGGCGACTCGGGCGCGTTGTTCCTCGGCTTTATGCTTGCGGCGACCGGCATCAAACTGCGATTTCCAACGCATCCGTTGCTGGCGACGTGGTTCATTCCGATTGTCGTGCTGGCCTTGCCGATTTTTGATACGACGCTGGTGTTTGTTTCGCGGCTGCGGCGCGGTTTGAATCCGCTCACGCATCCCGGCACGGATCACATTTCGCATCGGCTGGTTGCGCGCGGATTCACGCGGCGCGAGGCGGTGTTGATCTTGTATCTCGTTGCGATTGCACTCGGCGTCATGGCGATGTTGTGCACGCAAATCGATGTCGGCGGCCAGTTTCATTGTATTGGCGAGTGCCGCGCTAGTCGGCTTGCTCGCGCTCTACGAATTTGAATTCAGGAAGGCGAAATGACACTGAAAACAAGAATTGCGAACAAGACTGCGCGCGTTGGCATCGTCGGCTTGGGTACGTGGGCTTGCCGCTCGCAGTGGAATTTGCGCGCGAGGGCTTTCCGGTCATCGGGGTCGATATTGATCAGCGCAAAGTGGCGAGTCTGCAAAAAGGCACGAGCTACATCCCGGATGTACCGACGGCAGATGTGAAACGACTCATCGCGCGCAAACGCTTTGCCGTGACCACCGCATTCGATGTCTTGCAAAACGTCGATGTGATTTTTATCTGCGTGCCCACGCCGTTCGATGAAATGAAAGCGCCCGACCTAGAGCCGGTCATTTCGGCGACGAAAAGTATCGCGCCGTACTTGCATCGCGGACAGTTGGTGATTTTGCAAAGCACGACGTATCCTGGCACGACGGAAGAAGTCTGCCTGCCGATTCTGGAAACGAGCGGGTTGAAAGCCGGCAAAGATTTTCACCTTGCCTTTTCGCCGGAGCGTATCGATCCCGGCGCGACGAGCAGCGCCGGCTGGAATGTCAAAAATACGCCCAAGACCTTGGGCGGACTTACGCCGCGTTGCACGGAACTGGCCAAAGCGTTGCTCGTCCATCTCACGCCGCAGGTGTTCGTCGTCTCATCGCCGCGCGCGGCGGAGATGAGCAAGTTGTTGGAGAATATTTTCCGCTCGGTCAATATTGCGCTGGTGAATGAGCTGGCGCTCTTGTCGGAGCGCATGGGTATCGATTTTTGGGAAGTGATCGATGCGGCCAAGACCAAGCCGTTTGGTTTCATGCCGTTCTATCCCAGCGCCGGCGTCGGCGGACATTGCATCCCGGTCGATCCGTACTATTTGTCGTGGAAAGCGCGCGAGTACGATTTTTATACAAAGTTCATTGAACTGGCGGCGGATATCAATCAAGGAATGCCGTATCATGTCGTGCGCTTGGCAAGCGATCTGCTCGCGAGCCAAGGCAAGGCGTTGAAAAAGGCGCGCGTGTTGATTTTGGGTACGGCGTTCAAACCTAACATCGATGATGCGCGCAATTCGCCCGCCGAACGCGTCATCGAATTGTTGTTGAATTACGGCGCGCGCGTGCGTTATCACGATCCGTACGTGCCGGTGTTTCGGGTTGGCAACAGCGTCGTGCGCCGCGAACGCGTCGAATTGAAATCGGCGGCGTTGACGCGCGCTGAGTTGCGCCAGAACGATGTCGTCATCATCGTGACGCCGCATCGCAAAGTGAACTATCGATTGGTTGTGCAAAACGCGCCGCTCATCGTCGATTCTGCGAACGCGACCAAGGGGCTGGGACACAGCGAAAAAATTATTCGCGTGGGCGCGCCATTCAACCGAGAGGTCAAACATGCCTGAGTCGATGATTCAACTTCCTGAACGTCCGCCCTTGCTGATCGTGGTCTCCGGTCCTTCGGGCGTGGGCAAAGACGCGGCGCTCAAGCAGATGCGCGAGAAAGGGTATCCGTTTCACTTTCTCGTGACCAACACGACGCGCCCCAAACGGGAGAATGAAATCGATGATGTCGATTACCATTTTATCACGCCGGAAAAATTTGCGGCGATGAAAGCGCACGGCGATTTTTTGGAATCAGCGAGCGTGTACGGGTACGACTATGGTAATTCGCGCCGCGAAGTGCACGACGGGTTAGCGCGGGGTGTCGATGTCATCATGCGCATCGATGTGCAAGGCGCGGCGACGGTGAAACGGGTTGCGCCGGACGCGGTATTTATTTTTCTGATGCCGCCGTCGATGGCGGTGCTGGAGAAACGCTTGCGCGGACGCCGCGTCGAGCCAGAAGATTATTTGCGGTTGCGTTTGCACGCCGCGCTGCTGGAGATGAACGAGTTTGAAAAATTCGACTACGTTGTCGTGAATGAAGACGAGCAATTGGACGAGACGGCAGAATCGATTTATTCCATTATTCGCGCGGAAAAGTGCCGCACCAAGCCGCGGCGGGTGAGTGTGTAAACGAAAATTGTTTTGCTTTTCAATTTCCGGCTTGGGTGTGGTATAATGCAACTGAACAAAGCGGTTCACTGGAACGGAGGAATCATATGTCTGGGCATTCTAAATGGGCACAGATCAAACGAAAAAAAGGCGTGGCGGATGTAAAACGAGGCGCGGCATTCACGCGCCTCGGTCGTGAAATTTCGATTGCCGCGCGCGAAGGCGGCGGCGATCCCAGCGCGAATTTCACGTTGCGGCTCGCGATTGAAAAAGCGCGCGGGCAAAACATGCCGAAAGAAAATATCGAGCGCGCGATCAAGCGCGGCACCGGCGAACTGAGCGAAGGCGGTCAACTCGAAGAGATGATGTACGAGGGATACGGTCCGGGCGGCACTGCCGTGCTCGTCCAAATTCTGACCGATAATCGCAATCGCGCGGCGGCAGAAGTGCGGCACATGTTCACGCGCGGCGGCGGCAATCTCGCGGCGGCAAATGCGGTCGCGTGGATGTTCGATAAAAAAGGCGTCATCACGCTGGAGAACGTCGAAAAATCCGGAAGACCTCGCGCTGGAATTAATCGATGCGGGCGCGGAAGATTACAAGCTCGATGGCAACGTGCTCGATTTGTATTGCGCGCCGGAGAATTTGCGCGTGCTGAAAGAGGCAATCGAAAAACGCAAAGCGTCGATCACGTCCGCCGAATTGGCGTGGATTGCCAAAAGCCCGGCGAGTGTGACCGACGAACAAGCCGTATCGACAATGAAGTTGATGGAGTCGCTGGAAGAACACGATGATGTGCAAAAAGTGTATTCCAATCTCGACATCAGCGACGAAGTGATGCGCAAGTTTGAAACGGCAAAATAGGACTGTCACTTCGAGCGGAGCAAAGCGCAGTCGACAAGTCGCCACGAGATTTCTCGACGCTGCGCGGCTCGAAATGACAAACTGGCGTTGATGATTATTCTGGGTGTCGATCCTGGGACGGCGATCACCGGCTATGGCGTCTTGCAGAGCGATGGCGACGCGCTCAAGATGATCGCGTATGGCACGATTACCACGCCATCGACTTGGAAAATGCCGCGGCGGTTGGAAGCAATTCATCGTGAGCTGGCCGCGTTGATCGCTCAGCATCAGCCGACGGACGCCGTCATCGAAAAATTATTTTTCAGCAAGAATGTTCGCACCGCGCTGTCTGTGGGTCAGGCACGCGGTGTCGCTTTACTCGCGGCGGCGCAAGCCGGGTTGACGATTCACGAGTACACGCCGTTGGAAATCAAGCAAGCGGTGGTGGGGTACGGGCGCGCGGAGAAAACGCAGATTCAGCAGATGGTCAAGCTGTTGCTGCAACTCGATTTTGTGCCGCAACCCGATGATGCCGCCGATGCGTTGGCGATTGCGATTTGTCACGCGCACAGCGCCAAGTTGAAACGCGAAGGATGAGGGATGAAGGAAACAATTCCGAAAGCAAAGTCTTTCAATGTTCTTCATCTTTCATCTTTCATCCTTCATCTTTTTGGGTTTGAGCAATGATCGGTTCACTTGCCGGCAAATTACAATCGCGTCAGGATGATACGATTATTCTCGCTGTCGGCGGGGTTGGTTTTCGCGTCCGCGTGTCGGCGAGCGCGGCGGCAGGATTAGGCGAAGCGGGCAGTCCGGTGCAACTGTTTACGCATTTGCGCGTGCGCGAGGACGAACTTTCGCTGTACGGTTTTGCCACCGAAGAAGAGTTGCATCTCTTTGAAACGCTGATGACGGTGAGCGGCGTGGGTCCCAAAGTTGCAATGAACGTTCTCGCCAGTGCGCCGATCGGGACGCTGAAGATTGCGCTGGCGGAAGGCAACATTGATGCGCTGACCGCCGTGCCGGGCATCGGCAAAAAGACGGCGCAACGTTTGGCGCTGGAGCTAAAAGGGAAAATCGATGTGACCGGGTTGAGCGAGGTGAGTGAAATCTCGCCGCCCGATAGAGATGTGATCGATGCGCTGATTAACCTGGGATACAGCGCGGCGGAGGCGACGCGCGCGGCGCGCGCGGTGCCGGCGAACGTCAAGATATTGGAAGAGCGCGTGCGCGTGGCGTTGCAGTACTTGGGAGGATGAAAAGATACGGGCAGGTCTCAGACCTGCCCTGTATCTTTTTTACTTCACCACCTTTGTCCCCACCAAATACCGTGCAACCCAGGGTTCATAGCGGCTAAAGAATTTCTCGCGCTTGACTACTTGCCCGTTCACCAAAATCTTGCGCCACACGGTAACGTCCGCGCCGTCGTGCTCAAAATCGATTTGCTTGGTCACGCCTTTCTTTAAGGTTGGGTCATCGGTGTAAATCGCGGGACCGTGCTTGACGACATTCTCCACGATCGGATCTTCCATTTCGACGGTGCGATTCGGTTTGGTGCCGTAAAAGCTGAACGTCAGCGTGAAATTACGCAAATCTAATTTCGGTTGAATGAGCAAGTACGCGTCCGTGTCGTTTCTAAATTTGAAATCGACACTCGGCGAAAAAATCGGTCGCGTCCAGCCCGACTGGCGGCTCGTAAAATCCCACGCGATACGCGTGCGCCCAGCGTTCGGCAATCGGAAAGCCGCCGAAGAACGCCGCGCGAAAAACCGTGCTCGATACTTGGCACACGCCGCCGCCCGGACCCAGCACCGTGCGATCCGCAAAAATAATGTACGCGTCGTCGTAGCCGTTCGCTTCATCCACCTCGCCCAGAAATTGATCGAACGAAAAAGTTCCGCCGGGCGGCACGACGATGCCTTCGAACTGCGCGGTCGCCGTGCGAATGTTTTGCAAACGCCCCGCCGATGAACCCCGAAAATTACTCACGCCTTGCGCGACCAATTCCTTGATGCCGAATTTCGCCGCGTCTTCCATCGCAATCGTCGGCTTGGTGATGACGACCGGCAACGCCATCGCTTTTGCGCCGTTCGCCAACCAATGTTGTTCGATTTGTTTTGCGACAGCATCGGAGTCGATGGTTTGTCCGGCTTGGCTGGTGATGATCGGCGTCAACGCGCCGGTCGTCGGCTCGTATCGGAAACGCGCGTCGCGCGCCGGTTGATTGACATCGTTCGCGATGATGCGCGCCTGCGCGAGCAATTGCGCGCGATCAATCGATGCAGTGAGTTTCAGCGCGGTGCCGTCCGGCTGACGCTGAATCGAAATCATCGATGCGAGTGTGGCTTGATCGATTGCCCAGACGCGACTGCCGAAGGTCAACAGCAATGGACTTGCGAGCATCGCGTCGACTTGATTTTTCACCGCACTCGCATCGGCGATGAGCGGAGTTGTGTCACGAAAAGTAAGAACGAGATCGTTGCGTTCGCCAGACAAAATATGGCGGCGCATTTTTTCGATCATCGCAGGACCATCAAGCTCGCGTCCCTTTTGCGCCGGCGTGGCGATGACGCGAATGCCTTCGATGACGCACGGACGCATCGCGTGCCGGTTGATTCACTTGCGGCGCGAGCCAACCCAGGTACGCCTGCGCGGTATGCTCATCAAATTGCACGTCGATGCCGAGATCGCAACCAAGTATGAGACACCGCGCTTGCTCGGAGAGACTTGCGAACCAATTGTCGCGATGTCCAAGGCGAATTGCTTGTTCGGCAATCGGCGCGAAATCGGTGCGCAGTCCCAGCTCCCACGCCCACGCGCGCCACGTGCGATTGCCACCGCCGAGGCGGTCAGTATCGCGCACAATGATCGGCGCGCCGCCACTGCGCGCGAGAATCGCATCGGGATTGCCAAATTTATTTTGGAGAAATTGACTCGCGTCGGCGCGCGCGAGTCCGCTCATTGATTCTCCCTGGACGCGGACGCCCAGAGTGATGCGGTCGCGATAGAAAAATTCGTACGCGACGATGAGGATGACGCATAGGAAAACGAGCGCGGCGACAGCGTACAGCGCGATGAGTGGTTTGAGCCAGGGTTGTGTGCGACGCGGGCGGCGAGGCGGCGTCGCCGGGGCGGGAGGTTCTTTCATAGCAAAGATATTTTACGCGCGAGTCGCGGTTTCGTCAAAACGCTCTTGTCATTGCGAGGAGTTGCGAAGCAACGACGAAGCAATCCCCAAGAAACCTGGAGATTGCTTCGCTCACTTTGTTCGCTCGCAATGACAATTGCGCTACTCCTCTAACAAATAGGGTATCAGAACAACAGCGACATTTGGATGGCGCTCGAATGTGGCGCGCAACCGGCTGGCAGTCCGGTTATGCAAAAACTGTTCCCACCCATGCGCCGTGATAAATTCCGGCAATACAATTGTGATAAACGCGCTGGCATATTGGCTGTGCACCGCATCGACGTAGGACAGCAGAGGACGGACAAACGCGCGGAAGGGCGATTCAAGAATCACGAATTTCATGTCCCCGGCATACGTGTCCATCTTCTGTTTGATTTTGCCCGCACGTTCGGCGTTGGTGGAGATGTGAATCACAACCACGTTTTTGGAAATCGTCCGCGCAAACGAGATCGCGCGCAGAGAGGCATAATTCACATCATCGATGGGAACGACGACGAGTTGCTCGATTTTGCTCGGCGGCAATTGTCCCGGCACGATGCGCAATTGATCGGCGACGCGCCGGTAATGGCGATTAATCGTCCGGAAAATTACCACGATGATTGGAATCAAAACGATGACGACCCATGCGCCGAGCGCGAATTTGGTCACGACGACGATAAACAAGGTCGTAATCGATAACACCGCGCCGATGCCGTTGATGATGATACTGGTTTGCCAATTTTGCGCGCGGCTTTTCCACCAATGCACGACCATGCCGGAGTTGGACATGCTAAACGCGAGCAAAACGCCGACGGCGTACAGATGGATCAAACTATCGACGTTGCCGCCAAACGCAATGACCAAGAGCGAAGCGATGCCGCCCAATGCGACGATGCCGGTCGTGAACGCCAAGCGGTCGCCGCGGAACGAGAATTGGTGCGGCATATAATTGTCGCGCGCGAGCACCGACGCGAGGCGCGGAAAATCGGCAAAGGCGGTGTTGGCGGCGATGACCAGAATGCCCATCGTCGCGATTTGGAAAATGTAATAGAAAATCGACGTGCCAAAAACCGCGCGCGCGACTTGCGAGATAATCGTTTCTTCGCCGGGCACCAAGCCCATATGCGTCGCCAAGTACGACACGCCGAGAAAGAACAGACCCAGCAAAGTCGCCATGATCGTCAGTGTCGTCGCGGCATTTTTTGATTCCGGTTTTTGAAACGCCGGCACACCGTTCGATACGGCTTCCACGCCGCTCATCGCGACCGCGCCGGCGGAGAACGCGCGTAGAATGAGCCACAAGCTCAGCGGCTCGCTGACTTTAAGCAACGGCGGCTCGGCGGCCGGCGTGAGCGTGCCGGTGAGGGCTTGAAATAATCCGATGACGAGTGTGATACTCAGGCTGATGATGAACAAGTAGGTGGGAATCGCAAACAACGTGCCCGACTCGCGGATGCCGCGCAAGTTTGCCAACGTGATAAAGCCGATGAAGAAAAGACTCAGCAGAACATTGAGATTCAAAAAATGCGGCAAAACGGTTTCGAGCCAGTTCATTTGCTCAGCGTAACCGGACGCTACTCAGCGCCGATGTTACGGCGGCAGACCCAGCCACAATCGATACGGCGACCGTGAGAATGTAATCGATCAACAGCGATGCGGCGGCGATCAAGCCGGGCAGTTGCCCCAGGTTTTCACGGCTGACATTGTACGAGCCGCCGCCTTGCGGGTACGCATATACCGTCTGTCGATACGAAAACGCGATGATGGATAACATCACGGCGATTGCCAATGCGGTGAAGAACGAAACGCCGAGCGACATGTTGCCCGCCGCCATCAAGATCACCAACGAGGCTTCGGTCGCGTACGCGCTCGACGAAATCGCATCGGAGCCGAAAACGGCAAGTGCCTTGACTTTGTTCAAGCGCTGATGAATTTCTTCAGCGGTATCTAGTGGCTTGCCCACCAAAACTTTTTTTACCGCGCGATAACTGCGTTCGATGATACTCGTCGCCTTGTCGGATTCCGGCGTCGCGACAAAATGCCCGGGTCCCACTTTGCGAAAAAAGCGCGAATAGGACTGGCTCATCCGCACATAGACATCGCCGGGGCGCACGCCGTGCTTGACTTCGCTGACGGTCAAATCGGGATTTATTTTCTTAGATAGGCTGGAAGGATCGTCTGAGGCGAGCGGCTTTTCCTTGCCTTCGAGTGAGCTAGGAATCAGTTTTTTTGTCCATGGATAACCTGCTTTGATTTCTGAAAAATCGTGTACGAAAAAACACCCCAAACCAGACAGGTCCGGTCAGGGCATTCGAGCGCAAATGAGCATCACGGTTTGTGATTGGCTAGATGCTACACCTGATTCAAGGTTGTGTCAATGGGGGAAAATGTTAGCGTTCGAGGAGATAGGGTACGAGGACCACCGCTACGTTGGGATGGCGTTCAAACGCCCGGCGTAAACGTTCGGCAGAACGATTGTGCAAGAAACTATCCAACCACCGCGCGGTGATAAACTCGGGCAAGACGATGGTCACAAACGCATCGGGGTACTGGCCATGCACTGCGTTGACGTACGCCAAAAGCGGACGCACGAACGCGCGCAACGGCGAATCCACGATGACCAGTTTGACATCAGGCGCGTGTTTTTGCAATTTCGATTTTCAGTTGTTCCGTGCGCGCCGGGTTGGTTGAAACATGGAGCACGACTGCATCGCGCGAGATCGTGCGCGCAAAAGCAATGGCGCGCAACGAAGCGTAATTCAAATCGTCGATGGGCACGACCACCAGTTGTTCAATTGTGGTGGGGAAGGATAGGCCTTCGACAATGTGCAACTGTTCCGCGACATTCTTATAGTGATGATGCACGTACAGAAAAAACGCTACAATGATCGGGATGAGGATGATAACAATCCACGCACCGAGCGCGAACTTGGTAATGGCCACGATGATGAGCGTGATGCCGGACAGAATCGCGCCCGCGCTGTTGATCGCCATGCTGATTTTCCAATTGCCCTCGCGGCGCTTCCACCAACGCGCGACCATGCCGGAGTTGGACAGCGTGAATGCGAGCAAAACGCCGATGGCGTATAGATGAATCAGACCCTTCGATGTCTCCTTGAAAGACGATGACCAGCAAGGCAAGCGATGCCGCCGAGTGCGACGATGCCGGTCGTGAATGCCAACCGGTCGCCGCGAAATGAAAACTGATGCGGCATGTAACCGTCGCGCGCAAGAATCGAAGAGAGACGTGGAAAATCGGCAAAGGCAGTGTTGGCGGCGATAATCAAAATGCCGGTCGTCGAAATTTGGAAAATGTAATACGGCAAACTCGTTCCAAAAACTGCCGATGCAACTTGCGAGATGATCGTTTCCTCGCCGGGCACGAGCCCCATATGCGTGGCGAGGTACGACACGCCCAGGAAAAACGCGCCGAGCAATGTTGCCATAATCGTCAACGTCGTTGCGGCGTTTTTCGATTCCGGTTTCTGAAACGCCTGCACGCCATCCGATACGGCTTCGATGCCGCTCATCGCGACCGCGCCGGCGGAAAATGCGCGCAGGACCAGCAAAACGCTGATCGATTCCATGACCGGCAAAATCGGCGGCGGCGATGCCGGCACCAGTGTGCCGGTAAATGCTTTGAAGAAACCAACGACGAGCACGATGCTGAGACTAAAGATAAATAAATATGTGGGCAATGCAAAGATTGTGCCCGATTCCCGGATGCCGCGCAAATTGCCTAGCGTGATAACGGCGATAAAAAAAAGACTCAACAAGACGTTGAGATTCAAAAAAGGTGGAAGCACATGATCGAGCGCGTAAATTTCCTTAGCATAGCCGGAAGCAAAAAGCGCAGAAATCACCGCGTCGGAACCGGCAACAATCGAAACGGCAACTGTAAGCACGTAATCGATCAGAATTGCGGCGGCGGCGATCAAGCCCGGCAACTGTCCCAGGTTCTCACGGCTGACGATGTACGAGCCGCCGCCTTGCGGATATGCGTGCACCGTTTGGCGATACGAAAACGCAATGATCGACAACATGATGCCGACCGCCAAGCCGGTGTAAAGCGAAATGCCGAGCGCCGCGTTACCAGCGACCATCAGAATCACCAGCGAGGCTTCGGTCGCGTACGCGCTCGATGAAATCGCATCCGAGCCGAACACCGCCAGCGCTTTGACTTTATTCAGCCGTTCGTGAATTTCCTCGGACGATTCCAGCGGCTTGCCGACCAAAACTTTTTTCACCGCGCGATAACTACGTTCGATAATGCTGGTCGGCTTGTCCGATTCCGGCGTCGCGACAAAATGCCCGGGACCCACGCGGCGGAACACGCTGGAATGCGATTGGCGCATCCGCACATAGACATCGCCGGGGCGCACGCCGTGCTTGACTTCGCTGACCCGCAAATCGGGATTGATTTTCTTGGACGAGGTTGCGGAGACGTGCGAACTATCGGCAATCGATGGCGTGTCAACGCTGGTGGTGTCAGGTGGCTGAGCTGGATTCTTCTCTTCTGGTATCATTTTCTCTGAAAGAATTCGATCCGATTCGGCGTGATATCAAACGCGACCGATTGTATGTGGGATGAAAGAATGTGTCAACTTGATTGGTTGGGGCGAGGCATTCGTGCAATCGCGATTGCAATGCAGTTGAAATTCAATAATGGCAACCGCATTGCCGGGCAATCAAATTTGGCGAATGCCTCGCCCCTACTACCGCGGCGAGAACTTGAGCGCGTCGATGACGAGCGTCGTGGATAAAGCTGGCTCGTACGTTACATCGGAGAGCGCGACGTACTCTCCGCCATCGGCGCGAAAATAAAATGTGCCGAGACTCACCCATTGATTCGCGTACAGAAATTGATTCACCGCGCGAACGTCGAAATCGCCGGCATGCGCAATTTCGTAACGCGCACTGCGCGTCGTCGCAAGATTCGCCGGGATGTACACAAAGATCTCGTACTCGCCGGCGCGCGGCAATGCGGCGTACCAGCGCGCCCAGTTGTAGCCGGCAAGTGAAAACAAATTATTCGCCGTCCAAAGCACACCGTTTGAATTACGCCAGCCCGCCGCATCGCCGCCCTTGATGAAATTCACATTGGCAGGGTCAATGGTTACGTCACGCGGCAAAGGGCTCGATTCGATAGAAATCGCGCCGGATACGATCTGCGCGCGCAATTGTGCATTGCCCGAGCGCTGATAATATTCGATGCGCCAATCATGCGCGCCGGCAGTGAGATACGTCATCGCCGAATGAATCGCCGGTGATTGATCGTGAAACTCATCGATCAAAGTAGTGTTATCGACCGAAAGGCGCACGCCATCGTCCGCAGTTGCCGAGACAGTGTAAAAGCCGGGATTGAGCGTCGTCCGGCGCGCGCTCCAACGCGCTGACCAATTGGTTGCCGGCACACCGGCGCCCGGCGATTTGTTGCCCCAATCGAAATTGATCGACGCGTCGTCGCGCACCAGAACTGGCGCGCCGTCGAGGTCCGGATTATTAAAGTATTCGCCGCGCCAAAGTTCCGCGTTACCGGACACGAGCGACCATTTTAGTTGCGCGACCGCGCCGCCGCCGTGCTGAAAATAATCGAAACGAAGCCAGTGGACGCCGCCAGGCAAATTTACTTCGATGGCGTGGCTCGTCGGAACTTGGTCGTGCCACTGATCGATAGCGAGTTGATGATCGATGAACAAGCGCACACCATCGTCGGTCGTCGTCGTAAAGCGATAGCGACCGGCCTCGAAGAATTGCGCGCGCATCCAACGCGTGGAAAAACTTGCGCCCGGGATGCCACCGCCAGGACCGCCGGTGCCAAAATCAAAATTGATCGCGGTATCGTTGCGTGTGAATGCCGGCGCGCCGACGAGATCGGGATTGTTGAAATATTCACCGCGCCAATCCGGAAAATTTGCCGGCGTGATTTGCAAATGCGCTTGTGCGCTCCCGCCGCGCTCGAAATATTCCATGCGCACGAGATGAAACGCTTGGCTGAGGTTGAGCGAAATGCTGTGCGTTCCGAGCGTCTGGTCGTGCCATGAATCGATGACGAGTTGATTGTCGATAAACAAGCGCACGCCGTCGTCGGTCGTCGTCGTGAAGGTCCATTCGCCCGGCGTGTCCACGAAAACCCAACGCGCCCAGCGCACGGAAAAATCGTTTGCCGGCACGCCTTCGCCCGGCGAGCCGGCGCCCCAATTGAAATCGATCACGGCATCGTCGCGCGCGAAAATCGGCGTGCCTTGCAAATTGGGATTTGCAAAGTACTCACCGCGCCATGCGCCGGTCGATTGCGCGGACGCCGGCGTTGGTTGAATGAGGACGAACGCCAGCAAAATGATCGGCAGAAATACCTTTCGCATACGCCAAGTATATAACATCTCAAGGAATTCGCAACGCACATTCCTTCTTGACACACTGTTTGTTCCTGGTATACTTAAACTATGAAAATATTTTCTCGGCGTGATGTTCGCTCTGCTAACTCTCGTCGCGTGCGCCGCGCCCACGCCGATCGTCTCGCTGAAGGTTCTCGCCGCCGAAACTTTTCTCGCCGATATGGCGCAGAACGTCGCCGGCAATCGCTTGCACATCGAGGCACTGTTGCCGATTGGACGCCGACCCGCACAGTTTTGAGCCGACGCCGAGCGATGTGCGCCGCGTCGCCGACTGCACGGTGCTCATTGTCAACGGCGCGGGCTTTGAAGAGTTTTTGAACCGAATTCTTGCGAACGCTGGCGGCAACCGGCAAATCATCGATGCATCTGCCGGGTCTGACGAGTCGCAAACCGACGCGCGAACGAAATTCTCGATGCGGATCATCCCGGCGATCCGCATTTCTGGCTTGATCCGAACAACGCGTCAAGTACGTCGAAAATATCCGCGACGGCTTGCGCAAGTCGATCCCGACGGCGGACGATGTACAAAGCCAATGCGGATGCGTACATCGCCAATCTCAAAGAACTCGATCAAGCGATTGCGGAGCAAGTTAAAACGATTCCGCCCGAACGCCGGAAACATCGTGACGAATCACGAAAGCTTTGGCTATTTCGCCGACCGCTACGGATTCCAAATCATCGGCACGATCGTGCCCAGCGTGAGCACCGGCGCCGCGCCATCGGCGCAACAAATCGCGCGGCTCATCGACCAGATCAAGCACAATCGGGCGCGCGCGTGATTTTTCTCGAAACCGGCGCGAATCCGCAATTGGCAAAACAAATTGCGCAGGAAACCGGCGTGCGCGTCGTGACCGATTTGTACACGCACTCGCTCACCGACGCCCAATGGCGTCGCGCCGACATACATCGAGATGATGAAGCATAATGTTAAAACAATTGTTGATGCGCTGAAATGATGAATTCATCTTTGATGCATGAACCCGCGCACCTTGCGGTCGAAAATATTACGGTCGGTTACAACGGACGCCCCGCGTTGCAAGACATGTCGTTCCAAGTTTTGCAAGGCACGCGCGTGGCGGTCGTCGGTCCCAACGGCGCCGGCAAATCGACGTTGTTCAAAGCGTTGGTGGGTTTGTTGCCGCTCAAGCAAGGACAAATTCTGGTGCACGGCCTGCCACTGGGAAATGCACAAGGAATGTGTGGCGTATGTGCCCGCAGCGCGAAGAAGTCGATTGGAAATTTCCGGTGACGGTGAAAGATGTCGTGATGATGGGGCGCTATGGCAACCTGGGTTGGTTGCGTTTGCCCGGCAAGTACGATCGCGCCATCGTCGCGCGGTGTCTGACGCAAATGGGCATGGCGCCGATCTGGAGCGCGCGCCGATTGGCGAATTGTCCGGCGGCCAGCAACAGCGCGTTTTCTTGGCGCGCGCGCTGGCGCAAGAACCGCACATTCTTTTGATGGACGAGCCGTTCACCGGCGTCGATGTGTCCACGCAGGATGCCACGCTGACTCTGCTCGATCAATTGCGCGAGCACAACGTCACGCTGATGGTCTCGACGCACGATCTCAATCTCGCGATGAATCGATTTGATTTGGTTTTGCTGATCAATCACCGCGTGATTGCGTTTGGCACGCCGGCGCAAGTGTTTACGCCCGAGCACATTAGTCAAGCGTTTGGCAAGCATGTGCTCGCCTTCGGCGACAAGGTTGTCGTGGACGATTGCTGTCCGCCGGAGATGTTTGAATAATGTCAATGCTTGATTTTTTCCTTACTCCTCTCGCTTACGAATTTATGCAACGCGGTTTTCTCGCCTCGCTGATGGTCGGCGTGTTGTGCGCGATTGTCGGTTGCTATGTTGTGCTGCGTTCGATGGCGTTCATGGGCGATGCGATGGCGCATGCGATTTTGCCCGGCATCGCGATTGCCTACTTGCTGAAAGGCGATGTGCTGATCGGCGCGCTCGTTGCCGCCGTCATCGTCGCGCTGGGCATTGGCTTTCTCTCGCGGCAAGGGACGATCAAAGAGGACACGGCGATTGGGATTCTCTTCGCCGCTGCGTTATCGCTCGGCGTCGCGCTCATCAGCACGATTAAAACCTATGCGCTCGATCTGACGCACATTCTGTTCGGCAACGTCCTCGGCGTCAGCATCAACGATCTTTGGCTCACGGCGATTCTGGGATTTGTCGTTCTCGCGACGATTCTGTTTCTATACAAGGAATTTCTCATCATCTCATTCGACCCAGTGCTCGCGGCGACGATGCGTTTGCCGGCGGAGCGATTGCGCATTCTGATGTTGATTCTCCTCGCCTTGACGATTGTCGTGTCGTTGCAAACCGTGGGCGTGGGACTTGTCGCAGCGATGCTTGTCACGCCGGGAGCGACGGCGTACTTGCTCACGCGTCGCTTGCCAATGATGATGATCGTTGCCGCGCTCATCGGCGCGTTTTCCAGCATCGCCGGACTGTACGTGAGTTTCTATATCAACGTCGCGTCCGGCGCGGCGGTCGTCCTCATCGCCTCGCTGATTTTTCTTGGCGTCTTCTTGTTCGCGCCGCCGCGAGGATTGTTATGGCGCCGTTGATTTCCTTCACATCGATTGGCATCGTCCGTAACGCAATGCGCGAATCGCACCGCGAGACGCGCTGGGAAGAAATCGAATCTGAAATTGTGATTGACGAACGATGGCGCGATGCGCTCGCCGGCATCGAAGAATTTTCGCACCTTTGGGTCATCGTCGCACTCGACCGAATGCCTGCGCCGAGTGCTTTGCGCATTCGTCCGATGAGACGCGACGATCTTGCCAATTGTCGGTATTTTTGCGACGCGCTCGCCGCAACGTCCAAATCCAATTGGCATCTGCGCAGTGGAATTGCTCGCGGTGCGCGAAAATATCCTGCACGTGCGCGGACTCGACGCGCTGGATGAAACACCGGTGCTTGATCTCAAGCCGTACCTCTCGCGCGGCGATGCGATTCCGGACGCGCGCGTCGGCGAATGGGTCCGCCGCTTTTGGGCGACGCTTTGAGCTATGCAATCGAAAGCACTGACCTTCACGCCCGCAGCGGCATTATTTTCATTCTGGATTGTTCTCTTTACGCTGATTTTCGTCGGCGGCTATTTTCTAAATTTCCTGAGGCTTGCCGCTGACCCGCGATGGCTTTTTGTTCTTGTCACCCTGGGATTCGCATTCATCGCGTGGTGTCTCAGGCGCCAAAATGCGCGCATTGTCCCTGATGGGCTTGAACTGCTCGGCGCGCTGATAGTTTTTGTCGGCACGTTGATGTACTTTATCATGCCGTCATTGCCCACGTGGATTCCGCCATCGTATTCCGGCGACCCGGCTTTGCACTATGCTTTCACAGACAGCATTTACTCGACCGGGCAAATCATTGGCAGTGATCCGGGCGGACCGTCGTTGATGGCGGCAACATTTGCGCATTGGCTCGGCGTGCCGATTTTGCGCGCAATGCATCCGACGGCTGCGTTGTGGCTTGCGCTCGCGGCAACGGCGATGTACGGGATGGCTTGCACATTATTGCCGCCGCGCCCGATGTCAAAAATTACCGCGTTGGTCGCGCCGTTCTATCTCTTCGTTGCCGGCAATTATTTCGGCGGCTTGATTTTGGGGGCGCATTATTTCTATTCTCAAGCCGCCGGTCATCTCTTTGTCGTTGCGGTTGCTTTCTTTCTCGCACAATTCATCGCATCGGAGCATCCATTCTGGGAAGCGATGCTGATCGCATCGTGTCTGGGCGTCAGCGTGACATATCAACTTTGGTTGATTGCGCCTGCTGGGATGCTCGCGTGGGCGTGGTGGCGCGGTTGGTGCGCGGGACCCGCGGCGTTATGGCGCATCACGCGTACTGGGTTGATCATCGGCGCGATCCTGATTCTGTTTTCAATTGCAACGCGTTTGACGAACAGCGGTTTTATTCCGGACGTGGGGCGTCTCACACAAGACGGCGGCGCGGTCAGCGGTCCGACGTTTGAGGCGTTTGGCAGTTGGCTCTTGCCCTTCGCAGCCCTAGGCATTCCGGTTGCTTGGCGTTCGCTGCGGATGCATCTGGCGATTGTTTTTCTCGCGTCGGCGATGACGCTCTCGCTGTTTATTTTTTCGTCGCACTTGATTTTTGGCGGCGGGATGTACTGGTTTTACAAATCCTTGTTTCTCTGGGTCTTGCCACTCGCATTGCTCAGCGCGTTGGCAATCGATTGGATCGCGAATCGGATGACAATGCCATTGCCGCGTGTGTCACCGGTCATCGGCCTGATCGTTTTGAGCGTTGCGATGGTCGCAATCGTCGGATTTGTTTTTCCGCCGTCAGCGTTCGCGCCGCTGGTCGAATCGGATGTGCAAGCGGTTTTGTGGGCAAAAGAGAATCTGAATACATTGCACGTGAATTATATCGGCGGCAAAAGTTTGTTTGCACAGTGGGCCGGCGTGGCGTTGTGGGGCGAAAAATATCCGCCGGACTTGTGGATCGATTTGGCGCGGCTGGGTCCGCGGACGTTCGAAGAATGGCGTGACACGCCGGGCTGGGGCGAATATCTTTTGATTTCCAGCCAGCAACGCCATCCGTTGACACCGGATGTGCGCGTGATTTTTCAACGCGAGCAAAGCATGATTGTGCAAAAAGCGATTGCGCCAGCGCACATCACCACGCCGCCGCTGTACGCCGGCACAATTCTTTCGCTGGGCGATTACGCAATCGCCGGGCAAATGGTTCGTCCCGGTGAAATCATTTCTGTCACCGCGCAAATTCAAACGCATCGATTGCCGCCGCGGCACGTGATCTGGCGTCTGCAATTGCGCGACGCGCAAAATGAATCGGCGGCGGAAGCGCGCATTGAACCGTTTGACGCGCAGTTTCCGATGCAACGCTGGTCCGATAATATCGTGATGACGCAGACGCTTGGCTTGCAATTGCCGATTGACGCGCGACCCGGTGTGTACGATTTGCAACTGGGTTTGTACTTTGTTGGGACCGGCGAGCCGCTGACTTTTAAAACAACCGATGGTGCGGCAATCGATGTGATACATCTTGGCAAAATCAAAATCGCGTTGCCGCCGGTGACCCTGCATGAACTTGCGTCGCTCACCCGCATCGATGCAAATATCGACAGCCAGCTGCGTTTGCTGGGTTATCGTCTGCGCCAAGACTCGCCGGTGCGCCCGGGAGATTCATTGCAATTATTGTTATACTGGCAAAGCCAGGCAGCGAATTCGCCGGACTATACCGTTTTCGTGCAACTGTTGGACAAAGCGGGCAAATTGATCGCACAACGTGACAGCACGCCGCGCAACGCAACGCTGCCGACGAGTTTTTGGGACAAGGACGAGATTATTCCGGACGCGTATACGCTGACGATTCCGGCGGACGCCGCGCCCGGCGATTACCATTTGATTGTCGGCATGTACGCGTTTCCTGGTTTACACCGCTTGCCCATTGTCGATGCGAACGGCAAATCGCTGGGCGATCACATTGCGTTGCCCGCATCAGTGCGCGTCGCGCCGGTTCGATAAAGGCTTGGAATATGATTTCTAATCGTGTGCGATTCTCTTCTTCGCAATTTCTCTTCACACTTGCTTTTCTGGTGTTCTTCTTCACGTTATTCAATGGCTATGTGCAAAATCTCATCGCCGATTATCGCGCGAACGCGTGGCTCGTGCTGATTGGCGTTATCCTTGAGCTAGGTCTCGTTGTGTATTCTGCGCGCCGTTGGATCGAAATTGAAGTCGATGCGTTGGAAATCGCCGGCTTTTTGCTTGTCGTGTTCGGCGTGTGGCTGTATTTCATTTTGCCGGCATTGCCGACGCTCTTGCCGCCGACGCAATCAAGCGATGCGGTGCGCGTGTATCTCCAAGTTTTGTTTTCGTACCCCGAAGGCAAGTTGGTGAGTTGGTATCCGGCGGGCGGCGCGTTTGTCGCGGCGATGTTCGCGCGCTGGCTCGATTGGGCGCCCTTGCGCATCCTGCATCCGACGGCGGCGAGTTTCGTCGCGTTGAGCGCGGGCGCCGTGTACGGCATGACCTGTGCGATTCTGCCGCGTCAACGCCTTTCCAAAATCGTTGCGCTGATTGCGCCGGCGTTGCTGTTTGTTCCGTGGTCGTACTTTGCCGGGACGATCAACTGGGAACAATATTTCTTCGCGCAAGTGTTCGCGCAATATTTTATTCTCGCCGCACTGTGGTATATCGCCAGTTATACCGAGCAACCGCGCTGGGTATTCGCTGTGCTCATCGGCGCGGCATTGCTGAGCGTCGTCGCCGCGTATCCGATTTTTGTTGCGTTGCCGCTGGCGTTGTTTGGCTTGATTGCACTTGTGCGCGTCGCGCAAAACCGTAGTCGCGGCGTGCTCATCACGCTCGGGATTTTTCTCACAGCGATGCTTGTCGCGGCAATTGCTTTGCAACGCGGCGGAATTTTGGAATTTGTCGCCGGGCAAAAATCGATTATCTTGTCCGTCGGCGAAGGCGGCGTGGCGAATCCGTCGTTGGAAAACCTCGGCGGACCGATTTTGCTTGCGCTTGTCGTGCTGGGAATCGGCTGGGCGTGGAAACAGGGCGCGTTTGGCAGGACGATTCTCGGTTTGTTGTTCGTCTGGCTCCTGCAACTCGGTGCGCTGTTGATTATTCAGCCCTGGCTCAGTCTCTCCGATTATCGTGTTGATAAAACGTTCTATCTTCTGGTTTTTCCGTTTGCGATTCTAGCGACTCTACCGCTTGCATGGGCGTCGGCGCGACTTGTCAATCAATTCAAATTATCGTCGCCGATGCTCGCGGCGGGATTCATCGTGATGTATCTCGCACTTGGCGCATCGATTTTCATTTTGCGTCCGCCAAAAGTATTTTCACCGTTGACCGAATCGGAATTGCGCGTCGCGGTGTGGGCGAAAGAATTTTACAGTGAGACCTACCAAATTGCGTATCTCGACGATAACCCGGTGAGCGCGTATTGGCTCGCGTTTGGTTTATGGCGCGAAAAATTGCCGAATGAATGGTTTCAGTGGATTCCCGCCGGACGCAAAATGGGCCCGGCCACTTTTGATGAATGGCGCGAAGACCCAGGCTGGCATGATCGCCTACTCGTGCGGTACATCGAAGAAATTCCGGCAGGCTTGCGCGTGGTGTATCGCGCTGGTTCCGCGGCAATTCTCGACAAAGATGTGCCGGCGGATTTGGGACCCAAGCCGACGTATCGCAGTGATTTGAATTACGGCACAACGTTGACATTGATCGGCTACGAAATTCCGCGTATGACCTTTCAACCCGGTGAAACGATTTCACTGACGACGGTTTATCAATCGTTGTATCCGCCGCCGGCAACTGTCGCGTGGCGCACCGAACTCGTCGATTCTGGAGGACGCGTGATTCAACGCATCGAACGCGACCCGTTCAATAATAAATATCCATTGCAGCGCTGGGCGCCGGGAAAATTTGCGCGCCAAGCGTGGGCGATTCCGCTCGATGCAAACCTGACGCCGGGCGTGTATGAAATTCGCGAATCCCTTTTCCGCCGTGCCGATGGCGAATTCATCGACGCGCGTCCGATGTATTCGATTCGCGCTGACCCACCGATGCCTTCGCCGACAATGGCGCGCATCAAGATTCCGGCTGCACCGCCGAGCGCCGATGAATTGCGTGCCGCGAAATCGATGCAAGCGCGCTTTGGCGAAAATGCAACCCTGTTGAGTTACACGCTCAACACCGACCGCGCGACGCGCCAAATCAACTTGAAATTGTATTGGCAGGCGTTTTCCAAAATGGCATTGATTACACCGCGTTCGTCCACATCCTTGACGCGTCCGGTAAAATTGTCGCGCAACGCGATGCGTCGCCGCGCAACGGCACGTACCCCACATCGATTTGGGATGTCGGCGAAATTGTGACCGATGAATACGCCCTCGTCGTTCCGCCGGACGCGCGCGCGCCGTTCATCATCGAAATTGGACTGTACGAGCAACCGAGTCTCAAGCGGGTGCCGGTAAATAACAGCGATCACTTGGAAATCAAGTTGCTGGATTTTTAACCGATGCAACTCGCGCGTGCATTGCGAATTGGAAATAAAGAAATTGTCGCGTTCGTCGGCGCGGGCGGCAAGACCACCGCGCTCTTTCGACTTGTGGACGAATTGGTCGCGCAAAACCGGCGCGTAATCGTCACGACGACAACGCGCTTTGGCGCGGATCAGATTACACCCGAGACATTGCGTTACACTGCCACGCCGGACTTTCTCGTACGCGTGCGTGATGCCTTGCGCGCGCATCGGCGCGTGATGATTGTTGGTGATGATGCGTCGGAAAACAAAGTTGCCGGCGTGCCACCTGAATTTATCGATCATCTCGCCATACTTGAAATCGCCGACACAATTCTGTATGAAGCCGATGGCGCGCGCAAACTGCCGTTCAAAGCGCCCGCCGCGCACGAACCGGTCATTGCTTCATCGACAACGCTCGTCGTGCCGGTGATTGGCGCAAATGTGTTTGACAATCCGCTCGATGAAAAAAATGTACATCGCCCGGAAATTGTGGCGCAACTTGCCGGCGAGAAAATCGGCGCCAGCGTGACACCGGAAATCATCTCGCGCGTGCTGACGCATCCGCAAGGCGGGTTGAAAAATATTCCGGCTGGCGCGCGCGCTGTCGTTTTGGTCAACCAAGTGGACGGCGATTCGCGTTTGTCCGATGCACGTACGCTCGCGCGTGAATTGCTCGCGTGCGAAAGAATCGGCGGTGTGGCGATTGGCGCAACGCAAAACGCGACGAATCCGATTCGCGAGACACATCGGCGTGTGGCGGCAATTGTACTTGCCGCCGGCGCGGGCACGCGGATGGGCGGACGCATCAAGCAACTTTTGCCCTGGCGCGGCAAAACGCTAATTGAGAATGCAATTGCCATCGCGACGCAATCGGTGGTGCGCGAAACCATCATTGTGTTGGGCGCACACGCCGACAAAATTCTACCGGTCGTCGAAAAATTACCGGTGCGTATCGTCAGTAATCCGGCGTGGGCGCAAGGTCATTCGACAAGCATTCGCGCCGGGATCAACGCGCTCGCACCCAATATCGACGCGGCGATTTTCATCAACGCCGATCAACCGCTGCTCACCAGCGATGTGGTGAACCAAATTGTTCAACGTTTCCGCGAAACTGATGCGCCGATCATCGTGCCGATATTTGCCGGGAAACGCGCGAGTCCGGTGTTGTTTCAACGTCAACATTTTCCGGAACTCGCGGCGTTGCGCGACGAACAGGGCGGGCGCGAACTCTTGGCAAAATATCAGGCGGAACGCATCGAATTTGCGGAAGCAGAATATGGCGTCGACGTGGACACGTTAGACGATTACGCCAAATTGACATGACTTTCGCCGCGTGGTAAGATGTCACGTGCTAAATTGTCGTCCACGATTAACCTGCAACGCATCGAACGCCAGCGTGATGTGATCTATCATCGACAAGCAACGCGCCGTATCAGAACAATGAATGCCGCGGCGCGCTTTATCGACTCCGTCGGTTTTTGCCTGCTCTTTGCTTCCACGCAAGCCATCGAATTGCCTTCCCTTTTTGAAGCGGTGAAAGGTCGCCGCGATGCGCGCATTGATGAATGGGACGCGGATTCGGATCGCGTGTGGGTTTGGAAAAACGATTTGCCGGCGACGCGGCGCGCGTACTATGGCAAAGGTTTGCTCGGCAAGCCGATGTTCATTTCGTTGGAAATGTTGCCGCCGATTCTCGCGCTTGCCGCGCCGGATGGTTTTGAGCAAGCGTATCGACGTGGACGTGTGAGTTACGAAGCCAAGCGCGTGCATGATGCATTGTTGAACCTGGGTCCGACGCCGACGATGGCACTGCGCCTCTCGACCGGTCTGGACAATACGCGATACCATCACGCGCTCGATGAATTGCAAAAACGCTTTATCATTTTGCCGGTCGGCGCGATGAACGAACGCGGCGCGTGGACATCGCAGATTTTCGATTTGCTGGCGCGTTGGTTTCCGCGCGAATATGCACGCGCGCAAAAAATCGATTCTGATGCGGCGTTGCGAATCGTCGTCAAACACTACATCGACACGACGATTGTCACGACAGTGCCGGCGATGGCGCGCTTGTTCGGCGTTTCGACCGAACGCGTACGCCAAGTTGTCGATACGTTGATTGCGCGGCGAGTTTTGGCACAGCAAGACCATTGGGTTTTCAAGTATGGCAATTGAGATGGAACGAGCCTTGATGCTTCCGGCGTGGATCCGCGTGCTTTTGCTGGACGGTCGCGTCGAGGAAATGAAATTGGAAACGTATCTCGCCGGCGCGGTCGCGGCGGAGATTGGCGCAGACGCCCCGCTCGAAGCGCTCAAAGCGCAAGCGGTCGCGTCGCGGACGTACGTCGTTTCCGCGCGGCGGCATCCGGAACACAACGCGGATGTTTGCACCGCCGCGCATTGCCAGCGCTGGAAGCGCGTTGATCCGATTTCCGCGCCGGAGATTTTTCGCGCACTAGGCGAAACCTGGGGCATCGTCGCGATGCACCAGGGCGAGTTGATCAACGCGTTCTTCTTTGAGCACTGCGATGGTCACACGCGCAACGCCGAAGATATGTTGATGCCGTCGTTCCCATACTTGCGCGCCGTCGATTGTCCGTGCGGATTTCTGACACTCAAAGGGCACGGTGTTGGCGTGTGCAAACGCGGCGCGATTGTTATGGCGCGGCGCGGCGCATCGTTTGAACAAATCCTGGAACACTATTATCGCGGCGTGCAAATTTTGCGCGCGGCAGTCGAACGGCAGTTACAGCCGGAGCGCGAAGAAGTCACGCCGCCCAGCGCGCGCACGCCGGGCAAGAAACCGCGCGTCAAACCGGAACCAACGCCGGTCAAACGAAAAGCAACGGCGCCGGAAAAAACCAAAACACCGAGCAAAGCCGCGCCGCCGATTCAATCGCCCAAGCCCGCACCCCGACCAATTCAACCATCACCCAAGCCGGTTGCGCCTGCATCGGTTCCTTTCACGCCGAGAAAACCGGAACGCGTCAGCGAACCCGCGCCGATTGTGCGAACGCCGCCCATCGAGCCGGCGCAACCCTATATTGACCACACGCCGCCGATTGCTGAACCGGTTTATCTCGATATCTCGCCCACTGAAATGCCGGTGCCGGCAGTTGAGCCGATTGTTCACACGGAACCGATTGTATTGCCGGTTGAAATAGAGACGCCGGCAATTGTGTCGGATGAAATCGCGCCGACGATTACTGAAAAACCGGTTGAAGTCGCGCACGTAGAAGAATCAGCAGTAGAAATTCCGCTGTTGCCGATAGTGACGCAAGACGCCGAGCCAGCGTTTCCGCAAGTCATCGCGGTAGAAGAATCGCCGAAAATGGAAGCGCCGGTGATGATGACGCCGGCTGATTTGCCGATTTTGGAAGAGGAACTGCCGGCGCTCGAAGAATCAGTTGAGGTTGTCGCGCCGCGCGTGCACGTCGATTATTTGCCGGGCGCGCGGATGATCGCCGGCTGTTTGGACAGCATCGGCGTGCCGATTGCGATTGAAGATGCGAGCGGCAATCAGACCATTGTGTTCAGCGGGAGCGCGCCGCATTACGGCGAAGGTGGTTTCGAAACCATCATCCCAGACCCAGGCAGATACACGGTGACGATGGATGGCGAAACGGTGCGCGTAGATGTGAAGGACGAGACGGTTTTCATTCACACGAACTAAAAAATCAGGTCTCAAGAGACCTGATTTTTATTTACCCAAAAGTAAATCCACAATCGCCGGCGTAATATCGTCAAGCGAGTGAATGCGCGGCGCGATTTTTTCTCGCCCCGCGCCGAGGAGCATCGTCGGCACTGGGTTGAGCGTGTGTGCTTTGGCAGAGGTGTCTTCCAGATTGCCGTGATCGCTGGTCGTAATGACGAGCGATTCGTGCAAGTTGATTTCGTCGAGCACGCCGCGCAAGAGCTGATCGACTTCATCGAGGATGTGCGCGGTGAACGCCGGCTTGCCTTTGTGCCCGGCGGCGTCAGTGAGAAAATATTCGAACACGGTTAAATCGTTGTCGCCGGCGATGCGCGCGAGATTGCGCCCGGCATCGCGCGCGGTGATGAGCGGCACATCGCCGCCGTGCTCGCGCCAAAGTTGATTCGTCACGAAAACGCTGACGGCGTTGCCTTCGCGTAAATCGTCGATGGTCCGATAGCGCACGTTTGCCGCTTGCACGGCGTGCGACGTGGCAGAACGCCGCGCCTTGTTGCGCGCGAGGCGATCGAAAAACATCGGTGGGTATGCGTTGGCGAATGCGACGCGCCGATGCGCGCCGACGAGTTGTTTGAACAAATTATCGTTGGCGAGAATTTTGCGGAGCGCGTCGTTGGGATATGGACCCGAATGCTCGCCAACGGCACGTGGCGCGTTGACGCCGGTAAAAATCGTGGTTTGCCCGGTTGCGCTTTGCGGCAAACCCGGCACGCCGAGTGTTGCATCGGTGGGGACACATGTGGCCATCGATGAAGTGAAATGCCCGTTGTTATTCGTCGGTATCGTGCCGTCGAATAATTCGCGGAGAGTTGGCATTGGCGCGGTGAGAAGCGGATTGATGTTTGGATCCGGCGCGCCGAGTCCCCAGCCATCGAAGAAGATGAATAGAACGCGCATGGTCAAATGACTTGCGAGGTCAGCAGGAGCATCTGCGATTCGCTGTCGCTCAAGGACGTATATTTGCCATCAAGCCAGATGAGCGGTTGCTCATCGCGCGCACTGCCAAACCCGGCGGCTTGCACCGCGCCGATGAAAATTGTGTGATCGCCGGCATCGTGCGCGGCGGCGACGCGGCAATCGACATACGCGATGCAATCATCGAGGATTGGCGCGCCGGTGGCATCGGTATGAAACGCGATATCGGCGAACGGCTCGGCGGGCATCACGCTTTGATGCGCAAAGCGTTGCGCGAGATATGCTTGATGTTCGCTGAGAATGTTCAGCGCAAAGCGATTCGCGCGCAAAACAAAATCGTGCGTGCGGCTATTTTTCTTGACGCACACGAGCACGAGTGTCGGATCGAGCGAGACGGACGTGAATGAGTTGGCGGTCATTCCGTGAACGCGTTGGTCGTCGCGGCTGGTAAGTAGTGTGACACCGGTTGGAAACCGGCGCATCACTTGGCGGAATTGCATCGAGTCTATGGTCATCCAAAATTTCCTTGAGTATTGTTGATTGTAACAGATTTCTGCGCGCAATGCGTTAAGGTTTCGCAAAAAATTCATGATTGATTTGCGTGGGTAATTGCGCTATAATCGCGTTAGCGAGGCGACGGTGTGTTGATGCGCCGTTGCTTGACCCAGGGCGGGCGTTGTCCCGCGTGTTTGTGAAACTGATACTCGATGGCGGGCGTCAGTTTTTGTTTTAAAGAGGTCACGATGTCTCGTCGATGGCTGATTACATTGTGCGCGATGTTTTTGCTTGCTTGCGATTTGAGCAGTTTAATGGGCACGCCGCCAAAGCCAACCGCGATGATTGTCGCGCCGCCAAGTGGCACGCGCGTGAATCTTGGCACCGAAGTTATCATCCAATCGATGACGACCGACGCGCAAGGTATTGCGCGCGTCGAGTTGAGCGTGAATGGTAACATCGTTCAATCCGATCCCTTGCCCATGCCGCAAACCTCATACACGTTGTTGCAACGCTGGACGCCGACGACTGCCGGCACGCATATTGTTCACGTGACGGTAATCAATCGTGCCGGTGTGATTAGCGACCCGGCGGCGATTTATATTGAAGTTGTACCGGGCACGGCAAGCCCAACGACTAGTCCCGCCACGCCGCGACCGCCGGCGGCCGCAACAACAATTCCAACGGTTGCATCCGCATCCACAGTGGTTCCAACCGTCGCGCCGACATCTGTGATTACCTCAAGCCAGAATCTATCCGATTTGGCCGTCGAAATCATTTCGATTGATGCAACGACCATCGTTCGCAATCAATCGCCGTGGATGTGGTTGCATTATCGCGTCAAGAATATCGGCGCGGGTTCCACGCCCACCGGTTTGAAAATTCGCTTGTGTTCGTTCTCGAACAACGCCCGAAACTCGGGCTATATGGAAGTGAAAGAGTTGGCGCCCGGCGAATCGGTGGAATCGGAATTCGCGGTTGCGTCTGGCGACTACTGGCCGCTGGGGACGCAGACGATTCACTTGATGGTCGATTACGAAAACGCCATCGCCGAGAGCAATGAAGCGAATAACTTGTCCGGTCCTGTTACGGTTCAAATTGTCACGCGTTAGGATGAGGAGGAATCGATGGAACTGATTCTTGCGGCATTGTGCCTGTTGACCGGTTTGGCGATTCTTTTGCTTTGTCTCTTGTTGTTTATTACGGTGCTTCGTCAGCGACCCATTCCTGCCGTAGAAATCGCGCAAGCCGATGCGAGCGCGCAAAAATTTCTGGGGCAAACGGCGTTGCGCGATTGGAATGCTTCTGCACTAACTGATTTGGCGTGTCGCTGGGAAGGCGCGAAAACTGGGTTGACGCGTGGCGAATATCAAGGCCGCGTGATGAGCGTGAGTCAGCCAGATTCCGCGTGGCTCGCATTTCATCTCACACTCAAGGCAGATCAGGGTTTAATGCGTCTGCGTTCTGCCGCGCAAGAAATGCGGATCGAGTTTCGCGGCGGTATCGCGCGCATCGATGCGTTGGGAAGCTGGCGCGAAAACGACGGGCACTTGTTTGACGCCAAGCAACAATCCATCGGACGATACAAACGCTTTCAGGGTTTGCGTTGGACGATGGGCAATCGTTCGTTGACACCGCATTACGGCGCAATCGAAATGTCCGGGCGAGTGATCGCGGAGATGAACGATGCGTTGAATTGGGGCGGGGGCTTGTTCGATGCTGGCGATGCGCAACGGCCGCTGATTCGATTGCTTGCGCCAAATTTGTCGAGCGTCGAAGAGCAATGGTTGATCGCGTTGGTCGGCGTCGAATTGTTTTTCAACGCACGCCGCGCGCGGGCTTCGCTCGCGGCAGGCACGCCGATTCAGAATTGACGATTCCAATCGGCGAGGTGACGCCAGAAAACGATTGCGCCCACGCCGAGACCGAAAACAATCAACGAAGTCTCCGCGCGAGTCAGCATCAAGAGGATTGGCAGAGCCAATGCGACGATGGCTGACGCGCGCGGAGATTTTTTGAGGACGAGTTTGAGCGGCAACCAGAGGAGCATCAACGCGAGGAGAATCGGCGCGTTGAGGAGGACCAAAGCGGCGGCGCCGGTTGCCAGACCCATTCCGCCGTGAAAGCGTGTGTAAAGCGGATAACAGTGACCCAGGACAACCGCGATCCCGGCGAATGCGATGCCCCACTCATTCGCGGTGAGAATGCGCGCCAGATACAACGCCAGCACGGCTTTGCCGGCATCGGCGAGGAAAACGAGCATCGCGGCGAAGATACCGGCGGTGCGAAATGTATTCAGCGCGCCGGTGTGTCCACTGCCCGTTTCGCGCACATCGCGTCGCGCGAACAAGTGCGCCATGATCACGCCGGATGGAATCGAGCCGAGCAGATACGCGGCAACGATGGCGAGCAGAAAATTGGAAAACATCAACAAATGACTTGAAGGCGTTTGGGCAACACTTCGATCTGAATTCGATGCGCGTCCGTCCACGGCACTTCGCCATCGCATTCGATTGCCAGCGGATCCGGCGATTCGATGACGAGATTCGGCGAGCGATAGAACGCAACGCGCGGATCGCCGATGTGCTTGCCTTGCATGATTTTGGGGATGAGTTGTAAAATGCCGATGCGTCCCAGCTCGACCGCGACCAAGACATCGAGCAAGCCATCATCGACTTGCGCTTCCGGCGCGATCCAAAAGCCGCCGCCAAAACAACGACCGATCGCCGCGACGGTCATCGTGCTTTTCTTTTCGATGACCGTGCCATCGGCGAGCGTGATTTTCAAGCGCGGGATAAAATAATTCACCATCGTCCGGAGAATCGCGACGAGGTACATTGCGGTGCCGGTGAGAATCGGAATGTGTGAATATCTTGAAACCTGTGCCCCAAAGCCGACGTCGAAGGAATTATCGAAATAACGCATGTGCGGGTCACTGCAATCGGCGTCCGCGTCCACCGTCACTTTGCCCACATCGAACCAACGTGTGTTGCCGGCAAGAATTTTTTGCACTGCGGTTTGCCAATCGCGCGGGGCGAGCGGAATCATTTTGGCAAAGTCATTCCCCGAGCCGACCGGAATAATGCCAAAGGTGCCGGTTGGTTGTCCGCTGCTCGCGCGCATCATGCCATTCATGATTTCGTGGACGATGCCGTCGCCGCCCACGCCGATCAGCGTGTCATAGCCATCGCGTTTCGCTTTTTCCGCCAGCGTGATCGCATGACACGGTGCTTCCGAACGTACGAGATCGAATTCCAAACCGCCGTCGCGCAACGCGGATTCGATTTGCGCCCACGCCTTTTCCGCTCTGCCGACGCCGGCAATCGGGTTCAAGATCACGAGTGTTTTTACCACAGCCCCTCCTTCACGAGTCAAAACCCCGCATGTGCGCTTTCGATGCGTTGACAGCGGGATTGCGGCAGATTATACTGGAAAATGAAGCAAGTGTCGAGGTTCCGAGTGCAACGCATCATCACACTGACGACTGATTTTGGCACACGCGATGGATTTGTTGGGATGATGAAAGGTGTCATCCTGAGCATCAATCCGCACGCGACGATTATCGACATTACGCACGATATTGCGCCGCAAAATATCGAACAAGGCGCTTTTCTCTTTGCGAACGCGTTCAAATATTTTCCACTCGATGCGATTCATGTTGTGATTGTCGATCCCGGCGTTGGAAGTGCGCGCCGTCCAATCGCCGCGCGCGAGGGCGAAATGTTTTTCGTCGCGCCCGACAATGGCGTATTGTCGTTGGCGCTTGGTTCGTCAGCATCGGTGATTCATCTGGATCAGCCGGCGTACTGGCTGCCACGTGTGTCACGCACATTTCACGGGCGCGATATTTTCGCGCCGATTGCCGCGCATCTGTCGCTCGGCGTGCCGTTAGAATCGTTGGGCAAATCAATTACTGATTGGGTGTGCTTATCGCAATGCAATGCGGCGTGGCGCGCAGGAAATGAAATCGTCGGACGTGTCGTGCATATTGATCGGTTCGGTAATATCATCACGAACATCGGCGCGGAGATGTTGACCGGCATCGATTACGCGCGCATCGTTGTAACGATTCGGGGCAAGGTATTGACCGGCGTGAAATCGATGTACGCGATGGTCGCGCCGGGCGAGTTGCTGTTGTTGCTCAGTTCGAGTGGACATTTGGAAATCGCAGTGCGAAATGGAAATGCCGCGCAAGTACTTGGGGTTCAGTTTGGCGATGAGGTGATTGCGCACGGCGGCGAATCGGTGTAGAATGCCGCCGATGACAAACACAACGATTACAGAATTGCCGGAAGATCGACATTGGTGGTTCGCCACGCGCACGTGGTCGCTGTTGAATTTGCTCGATGCAAATTTCGCGCGGCGCGACGGCGATGTGCTGGATATTGGTTGCGGCGCGGGAAATATGATTCATCATCTCTCGCGCTACGGTCGCGTGAAAGGTGTCGATGTCGATGCGCGTCCGGTCGCGATGGCGCAAGCGCGCGGCTATGATGTGCGTCAAGGCGATCCGGTGCGCGGCACAGGGTTTCCGGATTCATCGTTTGATCTGGTAACCATTCTCGATGTGATCGAACATGTCGATGATGATGTGGCGCTGTTGCGCGAGGCATATCGCGTGATGCGCCCCGGCGCAACGCTGACTATTTCGACGCCGGCGTTTCAATGGTTGTGGAGTTACAACGATGTGTTGAACGGGCACCAGCGTCGTTACGCACCGAAAGAATTGCGCGAGCGCGTGGAACACGCCGGTTTTCGCGTCAAGCGCTTGACGTTTGGATTCGCTCTTGTCTTTCCAATGTCGGCGCCATTGATTTTGTTGCGCAACAAAATGGGGCAGAAAAAAGAATTGCGGTCGCATATCGTTTCGCAAGACGAGTACCAGGTGGAAATGGAACCGGTCTCGCCGTGGCTCAACACAATTTTGCGGGGTGTGGGACGCGTGGAAGCCGCGATGGTCAAGCGAATCGATTTGCCGATTGGCACATCGTTGATGTGCGTCGCAGAGAAGGAATAGCGGAAAGTAGAAACTGGGTTTCTTTTGGAAACCCAGTTTCTTTAACCCACCCGAACCACCTTACTGCTTTGCACGGTTACCATCCCCGTTCGACCACCGCGCACGCGGTGAACATTCCGGCGTTCTGTGACGATGACATCGACCACCGAATCGCCGTGCGCTTGCGAGGTACTGTGCCGCCAACTTTGCCGCCTCTTCGATAGTCGATTCTGGAATGTCGCGCCCTGCGCGCACGATGACCACATGCGCACCAGCGACATTACGCGCGTGTAGCCACAAATCGTCCGCGCGAGCGCGACGAAAAGTAATTTCCTCATTCTGACGCGCATTCTTGCCGATGAGAATTGTGAACCCGTCGCGCGATGTGAACTCGCGCGGCGCACTCGGTTTCGCTTTAGTTTTTTGCTTTGCCTCAGTGAGCAAGCCGGCTTCGCGCGCGGCAACAATCACGGCGTCGATCTCTGCACGGTCGTCGGCAATTTCTAAATCGTTCAGCATCTGCTCGGCGTAGTCGACGTCCGCCTGCGCGCGCGCAAGCAACGCCGGTGTCCGCTCTGCCGCATCTTTCGCGCGATGGTACTCCTTGAAATATTCTTGTGCGTTCTCGACCGGTGACAATTTGGCGTCGAGCACGATTTCTAATCTTCCAATTTCGGTTTCGACCGACAGCATGCCCTGCCCGCGCGCAATCGTGTGCGCGGATGCCAAAATCATTTCGCCGCTCACACGCAAACGTTCGATGTCGCCGACGCGCGCTTGTTCCTGCGCGAGCGCATCGCGTTTGCGCGCAAGTTTGTCGCGCGCATCGGCGAGTGGTGCGCGCAACGATTCTTTGACCGCCGCGTACGATTCTGTGTCGCCGTAGAATGCTTCGATTGCCGCGCTGATCGAATCGAAGGGACGTACGTCGGCGAAATGTGTGAGCGTGTACGGCGCGAAAGCCGACGGCTCGTTGTCTTCAAAGGCTACCGATGGATGCCACGGCGAATGCATCAATTGTTCAAGCGCGTCGACGATTCGTGCTGCGTCCTGTGTTTGTGATTCGCTCAAAACATGGTATTCGATTTCGCGTGCGAGTAGTGGACTCACGCCAGCGATTGATTTGACAAGCGTTTGCCACAGCGACGCGCCGGAATTCTTCTCGAGCGCGCGCGCCAACTTTTCTGCTGTGAGCGCCGCCGGATCGATCTTGTCTTGTGCTGGCGGCGGTACATACTTGTGACGCGGCAACGTGACACGCTGTCGATTCAGCGCCGGCGTGACGCGCTTGAGCGCATCAATCACTACGCCGTCGGCATCGAGCAAAATGATATTTGCGTACTTGCCAATCGTTTCGATGACAAGCGTCGAGATGCCTTCAGTCGGAATGATCGAGTTGGATTTTAAGCACGCGTTCGTGCGGCAGTTGCGTGATGGAATCGATGAGCGCGTTTTCGGCGTGCTTGCGAAGAAGCAAGAGCAAAGGTGACGGCGCTTCGCCGGTGCCGCGCAATTTTTGCGCGACGAGATGCACGCGTGCGTCGTCCGGACGTGCGGTCACGTAGAGGTAATGGCGTTCGTGCGCGGCGTAGATTTCAAAACCGAAAGTGAGCGCGTCCAGTTGGACAATTTCCTGGACGCGCCCGTGTAGAATTTTTGCGTTGAGTTCAGCGGCGACTGCCGCAAGCGTGACGGCATCAAACATTACTGTTTTTCGTACGGCTGTCCGTCTGCCGCCGGCGGCGTCGCGCGACCGACGAAACCGGTGAGCACCAGAATCGTGAGCACGTAGGGCAGCATCTGCGGAAACTGTGAAGGAATGTCCGGGCGATTGAAACTCAACGTCGTCGTGATGGTGTTGCCGAGACCGAAGATCAACGCGCCGGCGAGCGCGCCAAACGGCGACCAATTACCAAAGATCATCGCCGCGAGTCCGATAAAGCCCAAGCCATTCGTCATCATCGGATTGAACACATCGACGGCTTCGAGTGTGAACCATGCGCCGCCAAATCCCGCGAGTAAGCCACCCATCAGGACATTGATATAGCGTGTGGAAAATACATTCACACCCAGCGTGTCCGCCGCGCGCGGATTTTCACCGACGGCGCGCGTCCGCAAGCCCCAGGGCGTGTAGAACAAGACATAGTGAATCAACAGCGTAACGATCATCATGAAATAGACAATCGGTTTTTGTCCGGAAAAGACAATCGATCCGATGATCGGAATTTGCGAGAGGAACGGAATATCGAAAGGCGGAAACGTTCCCGGTCCCGGCGGAATATTCTGCGCGAGATACTGGCGATAGAAAAAGCCGGTCACGCCGAGCGCGAGGATGTTGATGACCGTGCCGCTGATGATCTGGTCGGTCTTGAACCGAATTGAAACGACGCCGTGCAGGAGTGCGAGCAAGCCGCTCGATACGACGGCAAGTCCAAGCGCGAGCCAGCGACTGATTTCGCCTGCCGTAGCCGCGTCCATCCCGCTGTTCTTCATTCCCGTAAAGGCGTAGACGTTGA
This sequence comes from uncultured Chloroflexia bacterium, assembly GCA_963718225.1. Classification (GTDB taxonomy): domain Bacteria; phylum Chloroflexota; class Anaerolineae; order UBA4142; family UBA4142; genus DAOTXS01. Next base: position 94,318 of record CAVQYN010000019.1, on the reverse strand, counting down.
CGCCATAGGCAACCATCGCGCCCATCAGCATCATCCCCTCGATGCCGATATTGATGACGGCGGCGCGTTCGCACATCAGACCGCAGTATGCCGCGAGCGCAATCGGCGCCGCATAGCGAATTGTTTGATTCAGCATATCGATGGCACACTGCCCGTCGCACTTGCCGCCGATGATGGCATTGAATACGATGTAGACAAAGACCGCTCCCACAATGCCAAAGGCAAGATTGATGAGTTGTCGAAAATTGATTCCCAGCCCGGTGCGTTTCGGTGCGACATTCGTCGTTGGGTTTGCCATTTATGCCCCCCATCCACGCGTGAGTTGTTCGGTCTCGCCTTTGCGACCCTCTTTCATATGCAACATCCAACGCACCATCGACGGCGCGGCGACGAACAACAACACCAATGCCTGAATGAGCGAAATGACATACTTGCTTACGCCCGACTGCAATTCCATCAAGTCCGCGCCGTTGCGCATCGCGCCGAACAAGAACGCCGCGCCGATAATGCCAATCGGGTTGTTTTTGGCGATGAGCGCAATCGCGATGCTGTCGAACCCATAGCCGCTCGAAAAGAACAGCGGCAGACAGCGACAAATCGTCACCCCCAGCACTTCGATGGTGCCGGCGATGCCCGCCAGCCCGCCGGAGATCAGCATCGTGATGATAATCGTGCGCGTGCTGTTAATGCCCGCATATTTCGCCGCATCGGGATTCGCGCCCACCGTTCGCATTTCAAAGCCGATGGTCGTCTTCCACATCAGCCGCCACACTGCTACCGCCGCGATGATCGCCATCACGATGCCAATATGCATCCGGTCGTACTGATCCGTTAGGGGCCACCACGCGCGTGTGAGCGGTGGCAAGATGAGAAAGAAGACCAGACCCACTGCCAAACCGATTCCAACCGCGATAGCGTGACGCCGTGCTCTTGCAAATCGCTTGACCCAGTTTGGGCGCAGGAAAATCCATTCTGCTATGGTCCATCCGATAAACGCAAAGACCAAAGCGACAAACAACGCGTTGAGCGGGTCCTGCAAGCGTTCTGGAATCTGATGCAACGACCAGAGTTCGGCGTTGGGCGAGACGCGCAGGGTTTGCACCGCGCTCGAGAGGTTGTCGCGGAGCGGCACGCTGACCAGATACTCGGTAAAGCGAAACGCGATATAGTTCATCATCATCGTCGTGATGACTTCGTGCGCGCCGGTGCGAACTTTGAGAATCGCCGGAATGCCTGCCCAAATCGCGCCGCCGACAGCGCCTGCCAGAATGACGAGCGGCAAATGAATGAACGTCGGCAAGCCAGTAAACACGATGCCCGCCCATACCGCGCTAATCGCGCCGATGTAAAACTGACCTTCCACGCCGATGTTGAACAAGCCAGATTTGAAACCAACCGCCAAGCCCAGACCCAGGAAGATGTATGGTGTCATGGCGACGAGCGTTTCTGAAAAACCGCGCGTCTTGAAGAACGCGCCGTTGATCATGCCGGTGTAGGCGGTCACGACCGTTTCGAAACTGCCGCTGGTGATCCAGATGATCAATGCGCCGCCCGCAAAACCCAGGAAGGTGGCCAGCGCGGGCATGCTGATCGAATCGAGGAGGCGGCGGAATATGGCGCGCCCATCTATTCCGCGCGCGCGTGTTTCAACGGTGTTAGACATGCGCACCTCCTTTTACCCCAGCCATGAGCAAGCCCAGTTGTTCGCGCGTCGCATCTCCCGCATTCACCGTTTCCAAAATCTGACCCTTGTACATCACCGCGATGCGGTCGGACAGGGACATGATTTCGTCCAACTCGGCAGAAACGAGGAGGACGGCTGTTTTTCGATCACGTGCTTCGACGATGCGGTGATGAATAAATTCGATCGAACCGACATCCAAGCCGCGCGTCGGTTGATTGACGATGAGCAATTTCACCGGGCGATCCAACTCGCGCGCGACGATGACTTTTTGCTGATTGCCGCCGGAGAGTGAGCCTGCCGACGTGTTGATACTCGGCGTGCGCACGTCGAATTCGGCGACCAATTTCTCTGCGCGTTCGGCGATCGCATAATCATCGATTTCAAATCCGCGCGCAAATGGGGATTGATAATAGGTGCACAACACGAGATTGTCGCGCACCGGGAACGAAAGCACGAGTCCGTGTTTGTGGCGGTCTTCCGGCACATGCCCCGTGCCGCGTTCCGTGATCTCGCGCGGCGGCGCATGCGTAATGTCGTGGTCGGTGAGGGTTACGTTGCCGCCGACCACACGGCGCAAGCCCGTCAACGCTTCCACCAATTCGCGTTGCCCGTTGCCTTGCACGCCGGCAATACCCAGGATTTCGCCTTCGCGCACCTCGAACGAAACGTCGTGGACTGTCATCACGCGGCGGTCATCTTGCACCTGCAAATTCTTGACGCGCACAATCACGTTGCCGGGGTGCGCCGGTTCTTTATCTACCTGCAAAATGACTTGGCGTCCGACCATCATTTCGGCGAGCATGGCGGACGTTGCCTCTTTGGGCGCAACGGTGCCGATCATCTTGCCGCCGCGCATCACGCTGATGCGGTCGGTCACGGCGAACATTTCGCGCAGTTTATGCGTGATGAACACAATGGACTTACCTTGCTTGACGAGTTCTCTCATGATGATAAACAACTCGTCGGCTTCTTGGGGCGTCAAAACCGCCGTCGGCTCGTCGAGAATCAGAATTTCGGCGTTGCGATAAAGTGCCTTGACGATTTCCACACGCTGTTGTGCGCCCACCGGTAAATCCTTGATGTAGGCGTCCGGGTCAACGTCCAAGTGATATTGACGCGAGAGTTCGCGGATGCGTTGCGCTGCGCTCTTGCGGTCGAGGGCAGATAAGCGACCCAGAAATTTGGTGGATGGTTGGAGCGATTCCTGACCCAGGATAATATTTTCGGTGACGGTGAGCGGCGGCACGAGCATAAAATGCTGATGCACCATGCCGATGCCTTGGTCAATCGCATCATGCGGACTGACAATGTGCGTGGCGCGACCGTTGATGCGAATTTCGCCTTCGTCCTGTTTGTACAGTCCGTAGAGAATATTCATCAACGTGGTCTTGCCCGCACCGTTTTCGCCGAGGAGACCGTGAATCTCGCCTTGTTTCAAATCGAAATCAACGTGGTCGTTGGCGAGGACGCCGGGAAAGCGTTTGGTAATGCCGATGGCTTGCAAGACGTGCGTGGTTCGCGTTGCGACGGGAGGCGAAGCTAACGTCATTGTCTCTCCTTACGATGACACTGTTTGCAAAACGGGTGCTGTGCCAATCGGCACAGCACCCTGCGTGCGCATTCGATCTGTGACGGGGCTTATTTGTAGCCGGTCGCGAGTTTGCCGCTCTTCAGATCTTCCGTCGCGGTTTTGATCTTGTCTTTCACCGCTTGCGGAATCTTGCTATCCCAATCGTGGAAGGGGGCAAGACCCACGCCGCCGTTCTGGAGATTGGCGGTGAACATGCCGGCTTTGGACGACTTGGCATTGACCGATTTCAGGAAAGTGTACACGGCGGTATCGACGTTCTTCGCCGCGCTGGAGATCAACGCATCCTTGACTTCGGGATAAGTGTTGTATTGATCGACGTCCACGCCAATCGCCATCAATCCTTTTTCCTTCGCCGCGAGCAAACCACCGTTGCCGGTGTTGCCGCCCACGCCAAAGACCACATCGCAGCCCTGGGAAATCATAGACTGACCGGTCTCTTTACCCTTGGCAGGATCGATGAACGAAGGAATGTAAACGTTCAACGTCTTGGCATCGGCTTTGGCGTACTTGGCGCCGTTCTGGAAACCGACGACAAAGCGGACGACGGGCGGAATTTCCATGCCGGAGACCGTGCAGACGGTGCCGGTCTTGGTCATGCTACCTGCGAGCACGCCCGCGAGGAAACCGACCTGGTCTTCCTGGAACATCAACGAGGTGACGTTCGTCAAGCCGCCGTCGGCGTAGCAATCTTTCTTGGTGTCATCGCAATACGCGACGCCCTTGGTGGGGAAGTACGCATTGTCGATGATGGCGAACTTGATGTTCGGATACTGCTTGGCTTTGACAGCGGTTGCATCGCCCATCAAGAAACCGACGGTGACGATCACATCGTACTTTTCGGTCGCGAATTGGTCGATGTTCTTTTCATAGTCGGTGGGCTGTTTCGATTCGATGAACTTGGCATCCCAGCCGAATTCCTTCGCGGCTTTTTGAGTGCCATCCCACGCGGATTGGTTGAACGATTTGTCGTTCACGCCGCCGGTATCGGTCACCAGACCGACTTTCATTTTCGCGGCGGGGGCGGGGGTGGGGCTAGCGCAAGCGCCCAGAACGAGGGCAACAACGGCGAGCAAGGCAACGATCACAAAAAATTTGGTACGCATTCTTTCTCCTCCATGGATTTTTTCTCTACCTTGAGTCGATAAGGTGTCGCATTTGGGGTTGGCGGGTCACCTCCTCTCGTGAGCTATTCGGCAATGAACAGCGAACCTATGATTGGGCAAGAGAAAACTGCGAGGCGCTTTCCCATGTAATTATATCGCAAATTGCCAAAACTGCCAAGCATCAATTTTTGAGGTCTTGCGATGCGCAAAACAAAATACCCTGACTCGTTGCGAATCAGGGTATTCGGCATTAGGGATGACTAATGACTGGTGTGCCCACTTGCGCCCAGTTGTAAAACCATTGCGCATCGGCAATCGAAAGGTTCACACAGCCGTGGCTCATCGGCGAGCCAAAGTTGTGATGCCAGTACGTGCCGTGAATTGCGTAGGCGCCGGTAAAGTACATAACCCAGGGAACACCGGGCAGATAATACGCGCTCGCGCCAAAACCGCCGCTCATCGTCTGCGATGGAATCTTAACATAGACGCTGTACCGACCAATCGGCGTGGGCGTCCAGCTCAGCCCGGTCGAAACCAAAACCGATTTGACGGCTTGGCTGCCTTCATACGCCGTGATCGTCTGCGCGCTAATGTCGATGTCAATCCATTTGCCGGCGGTGGGCGGAGCTGGGTTCGTGCGCGCGGGCGTGCTGGCTGGTACCGATGCTGGCTTGGTGGCGGGTGCCGGGTTTTTCCCCGGCACGTTCAAGCGTTGTCCGACATAGATGAAATTCGGATTAATCAGACTGTTGACGCGCATCAAGTTGTCGATGGTCGTGCCAAAGCGGGAGGCGATGATCGTCAGCGAATCGCCGGTTGCAACGGTGTACACACTCCCGGCCGCCGGCACGTTGACTGGCGCGTTCGATGTGCCGACGCCCGGTGGAACCATAATGCGCTGACCCACGTAGATGAAATTTGGGTTCGGCAAACCGTTCGCGCGCGCAAGTGCGTCGATGGTCGCGCCGACGCGTGCGGCAATCCCGGCAAGCGTGTCGCCGTAGCTGACGATGACAAAATTTGGGCTCGCGGCAGATGCCGTTGGCACGCGCATCGCGGCGAGCATAGCGAGACCAACGAACAATATTGAGACGCGCAAGAATTTCAACATCGAAAAACTCCCAGAGTGGTTTCGGACAATCACAATACTAGCATAGTCGCAAGAAATGTTCAAGTGCTACTATGACGCGTCGATACGCCGGATCATTCAGGTTGGGATCCGTTTCATCGTTGAGAATCATCTGCCCCAATTTTTTCCCGTACGCAATCAAGTTATCGATTTGCGCCACGGCATCGACCGGAATCGCCGGGGTTTCGATTTGAAAGCGGCGAAAATCCAAATTGGGGAAAAATTCGTTGACGACGCGCGCTTGCTGATCGCCGGCGTCGCTCAAGAACGAATCGAGCAATGGCGAGAGCCACTGAATCGATTTGAAACTATTCGCCGCGCCAATCGGCAGACCGTTTGCGCCTGCCGGCAATCGTCCCGTGCCGATGCTGATGAGTGTTGTATCGTTCAGATTCCAGTCTTGATATTTCCACGCTTCATACGCCGCGATGAAACACGGATTGCCAAAACTGCCCACGCCGCCATCGATGTAACGACCTTCGACGACCGGAAAATACGTCGGCGCGGCGGCGCTTGCCATCACGGCGGTGGTGATGGGCATCGATCTGTATTCCTCTTTCCACGGCTTGATGAAACGCGAACGCGCTTCGTGCAAATCGCGCACGACGATGACCAAATCGAATTTGCGCGCATCCGTCCACAGCGCGCCCATCGGTTGCTCTTGGCTGAAGAAATCAAATTGCTTTTTGAGTTCGTCGTTGCCGTAACGATAACTTGCCAGGAACCACAGATACGTGCGCCACGATTTTTTGAAAATCTTGGCGGCAAGCGTTTTGTAGAGTGTGGTCATTTCTTGCGCACTGATGTTCAGTGCGATGCCGGTCGCAATCACGCTCCCGGTCGATGTGCCGGCGGCGAGTTGGCATACCTCGCCCAGCTTCGCGCCCAAATGTTGCTCGAGCATTTCCAGCGCGGTGGTGACCATCACGCCGCGCAAGCCGCCGCCATCGATGGCAATTGCCACATGTTTGCGAAATGGTTTCATTTCAAACCCCGGAGAAATTCTAACACAACGCGATCGATGCGCGCGCCATCGACTAATCGATCCTCAAGATTTTCGACGCCGGCGAATTCGCGGAACGCATGTTGCGTCGCGTCGTTCCACGCGCCATCGATTTTGCCGGAATAGAACCCGCGCTTGGACATCAGCGCTTGCAACTCGCGCGCGATGTTCGCGTCGATGGGCAAAATATCGGCGGGATTTGTTTTGCCCAAATACAAATGATGCAAATCGAGCAAGCGTTTCAATTCGTCGATAGGGCGCGGGTGATCGTCCACGCGCAAATCGATGTAACGATCATTAAAGCCGGCGTAGCCGCCCTTCTGCACGCACGACGAGCAACGCCGCACTCTCCTGTCCGCGCCGATCACCACCGGCGGCTTGGCCTGCGGCGAGTGCCGCGACGAATCGCTCTGCCAAGGTGCCGGACGTTTCTAGCAAATGTGTTTGCCAATGCATCGACGACGCCGCGCCGGCGAGAATATTCCCTTGCGCCGCAAAATTTTTGCCGATCACGCCGCCTGCCCAATCAAAACAACTTTTGCCGGTGAACGTGAATGCGCGCCCTTTCACGTCGACGATGCCGAATTGCCGTTGGTGCGCATTCTTGTCGGTCGCAATCAGTTTTGCGCCGACTTGTTTCGGCGTCATGCCTTGCTTGAGCATTCGCAAGCCGCGCGGACCGAATGAGGTGTTCGCCCACGACTGCGTGGCAATCGCGCCGACGCCAGCTTGCGCCCACGGCACGACCGCGCCGACGGAAAGAAATTTCGATTCAACGGCAATGCCAAGTTCTTTCGTTTGGGATCGAATGCGACGATAGAAAAAGTGGAGGGTTTCATAGTCCTCGTTTCAAGTTTCAAAGTTTAACGTTTAACTTTGAACTCTGTAACCTTAAACTACAACTTGTATCCAAACTTGCGCAACAGTCCCTTGCGCCACGCGACGCCATCCTCATCTTCAATGCCTTGTGATTTCATGCCATCGATGACGCCGAGAATGCCGCGACCTTGTTCCGTCTCCGCGACGATGACTTGCACCGGATTCGCCGTTGCACAAAAAATGCTGACGACTTCGGGCACGTTTTTAATCGCGTGCAAGACATTGATCGGGAAAAAGCCGGCGCCAAGAAAAACGATGAACGAATGTCCGGCGCTGAGCGCGAATGCATTCTTTTTTGCTAAATCGACGAGCGTCGGGTCGTTGCCGCTGGCGCGAATGTGCGCGCGTCCCGACGCCTCGCAAAACGCGAGTCCAAATTTAATTCCCGGCACCGCGCTGACCAACGCTTCGTGCATGTCTTCGACCGTCTTGACGAAATGCGACTGACCCAAGACAAGATTCAGCGCATCGGGATTTTCAATTTGAATGGTTTTGAGTTCCATGGTCGCCTCTCCCAGTAGCGATCGCAGACATCGCGCGGCTGCGTCTCTACGCAAGTTACGGAAATATCCGTTTCGTCCATTCCATCGGATCGACATACTCGCCGTTGACCCACATGCTCCAATGCAAATGATTCCCGGTCGATAAGCCGGTCGTGCCGATCTTGCCGAGGAACATTCCCGGCTCAACCATCTGCCCGACCTTGACATCGATTTCCGATTGATGATAGTACGCGCTGAACACGCCGACGCCGTGATCGATGACGGTCAAATTGCCGCGCACTTGGGTCAACCCGGCGAAAACAACTTTGCCGCGCGCGGGCGCATAAATCGGCGTGCCGCCGGGCATCGCAAAATCGGTGCCTTCGTGTCCGCACGCGGCGACCGGGCCATCGTTGTAGGAGCGTCGCGTGCCAAACGTCGAACTGATCGCGCCGTAGACCGGCTGGCGAAACACGCCGCTCCACAATCGCGCCGGCGAATAATTGCGCACAATGGTCGCCAGTTGCGCCGCTTCGCGATTGATTGATTCCTGATCGCTGAGAATTGCACTCACACTTGGCGGCAATGTCAACGCTTGGACGACAAACGCTGTTGATGCAATATCCACCGCTGTGGTTTCCGTCGATGCTTGCCCCGCTGAGTTGGTCGTGGTGATCGTCAACGATGCATTGCCGATTTTCGCGCAACGCGAAATGCCGGTGAGTGTGTACCAGTAACCGGACGCGCGCGCAAATGTAAGCTTGGCGCCGTTGAACGTGCCGCTAATCGAGGCAATGTCCGGGCGCGTGGTTTCGATCAACAGTGTGCCGCCTTGCCGTGCCGCCGGCGGATCGATGAGTAAACCCGGCTTGGCAACGGTCGCGCTCGTAGGAATCGCGAGCGGCTGTCCAATCGAAATCAGATTCGGGTTGGGAAGGTCGTTCAATTGCATCAGCGCGCGCATCGTCGTGCCGTGCTTGAGCGCGATTTGGAGCAAGGTATCCCCGGGCTGGACGATGTACGAACTCGAAGTAACCAGCGGCGCGTCTTCCGTCGGAATCAAGAGTTTTTGTCCGACAAGAATGATATCGCCGTTGAGTTTGTTGAGCTGCTTGATGGCGGCAACGCTCGTGTCGTAGCGCACGGCAATCGAAAAAAGCGTGTCGCCGGCTTGGACGACGTATGTGGTTGGCGCGCCGGCAAGCGCGCGCGGCGCAAATGCAAGCAAACACAGCGTGAGGAGAATCGCGCGGAGAAGGTGTTTCATCACGAGCATTATATCATTTTTCCAAGACGCGAACAAACCTTGCAAAACAATCCGGTTTGTGTACAATCAATAGAAAGGCGGCGCGATGGAATTTACAGCCCTGCTTGCGAAAATCCAATCGTACAACCCCAACGCTGATCTGGAGCGCGTCCAGCGCGCGTATGACCTCGCGTTTCGCGCGCACGAAGGCATCATGCGTTCGACCGGCGATCCGTACATCACGCATTGCGTCGAAGTCGCCAATATTCTCGCCGATCTGTACCTCGATGAAGACACGCTCGTTGCCGCGCTGTTGCACGATGTCCCCGAAGATACTGACGTTCCCCTCGAAACGATTCAAAAACAATTTGGCGACAAAGTCGCGGAGATGGTCGATGGCGTGACGAAATTATCCGGCTTGCGTTTGGGGATGGAACAGACGCAAGCCGAATCGTTGCGCAAGATGTTTATGGCGATGGCGCAGGAATTGCGCGTCGTCATCATCAAACTGGCCGACCGCCTGCACAATATGCGCACGCTTTTCGCGCGCCCGCCGGACAAGCAGCGTAAGATCGCGCGCGAGACGATGGAAATTTACGCACCGCTGGCGAATCGGCTGGGGATGTACAATATTCGCCGCGAGCTCGAAGACCTCTCGTTCAAGTACCTCGAGCCGGAACAATTCGACGAAATTGAAAATCTGCTCGCGGACGACAAAGATGACAAGCAGGCGTACATTCAGCAAACGATTGCGATTATGCGCGACCGGCTGGCGCAGGAAAACATCACGCCGCGCGAAATCAGCGGACGTCCCAAACACATTTACAGCATTTACAACAAGATGAATCGCAAGGGGCGCGACTTTGATCAGATTTACGACATTCGCGCGATTCGCGTCCTCGTCGATTCCGTGCGTGATTGCTATGTCGTGCTGGGCGTCGTGCACAGTTTGTGGACACCCATTCCCGGCGAATTTGATGATTACATCGCCAAGCCGAAAGATAACCTGTATCAATCGTTGCACACCGCCGTCATTGGACCGATGGGCAAGCCGGTCGAAATTCAAATTCGCACAACCGAGATGCACGAAATTGCCGAAGTCGGCATTGCGGCGCATTGGCGCTATAAAGAGACGAACTCCAAACGCGATCTCGTGTTTGAAAACAAGATCAATTATTTTCGCCAGTTGATGGATTGGCGGCAAGACATCGCCGATGCGAACGTCTTTGTCGATTCACTCAAGACCGATATTTTTCAGGACCAGGTCTATGCGTTCACGCCGAAAGGACAAATCATCGAACTTGCCGCCGGCGCGACGCCCATCGATTTTGCGTACAGTGTGCACACGGAAATCGGGCATCGTTGCCGCGGCGCCAAGGTGGATGGGCGCATCGTCCCGCTCGATTACAAATTAAAAACCGGCGACCGGGTCGAAATTACAACAACCAAGAAAGGTGGACCCAGCCGCGATTGGTTGAATCCCGGTTTGAATCTTGTCCGCACCGCGCGCGCGAAAGAAAAAATTCGGTACTATTTCAAACATCAGGAACGCGAACAGGCGATTACGGAAGGGCGTGCACTGTTAGAAAAAGAGTTGCATCGCCTGGGAATGGCGCAAGGGAATTTTGAAGAGCTCACCGCGTTCTTTAACTTCAAAAACGTCGATGATTTTCTTGAGGCAATCGGTCACGAGGACTTGAGCGTGCAAACCATCGGCATCAAGTTGCTGGAGGCGGAGCGCAACAAGCAAGGCATCGAAGAGGAACCTTTGCCTCCGACGTTGCCGCGCTCGACGGAAATCGCGGCGACGGTAATGGGCGTTGACAATTTGCTGATTCGCATGGCGAATTGCTGCAACCCATTGCCGGGCGAATCGGTCATCGGCTTTATTACGCGCGGACGGGGCATCACTGTGCATCGCCGCGATTGCCGGAACATGGTCAACATCGATGCCGAACGCGATCGGTTGATCGCCATCGATTGGAAGCAGACCGGGCAGAAAGCGTATCCGGTGCTGGTGCAAATCAAAGCATTCGATCGTTCCGGTTTGGTGCACGATATTTCCGGCATCGTCGCCGGCGAGGGCGTCAATGCCACCTCGGTGAATGCCGTATCCGGACGCAAAGATCACATTGCGATTGTTACGGCGACTTTGGAAATTGAAAACGCTGATCAGTTGACGCGCATCTTGAACAAGATCGATCGCCTGCCCAACGTGATCGAAGCGCGGCGCGTGACCGGCAGTTGAAATTTAATCACGCGAAATCACCTCGAGCAGTTTTAGAAAGCCCCAAACCAATCCGATCAGCGCGAGAAAACCGGCAAAGCACGACAGCGCGACAAACAACGCCGGGATACCCCAAATTAACGCAATCAATCCGCCGCCCACGATCACACCGACAATCGTTCCGCCAAGGATGAGTTCACGTTCCAGTTGCCCGCGATATTTACGCGAGTTAAAAATCGATTTCGGTTTTTCTGGCATTCTATTCGTTCTCAGTCTGATGGTTGCTGGAACGGATCTCTGAACCGTGGCTCATCCTAATCGCTGGTCATGATGAATAACGGGCGCATTTCAAAACTTTCGAATCGCGGACGCAGGCGATCGATGTTGTAATGCTTGTCAATGTTCACCGTCTTCTTACTGCTTGTGACCACGTTGAGCGGCACATTGTCGTAGCGCCCATTCTTGAGCACGACCAGCCGACCGTGAATACCGTTCAGAATCAGATCGAGCGCGAGGTTGCCGTACGCCATCGGCACGATTGAATCAATGGCATCCGGGTCGCCGCCGCGCACGAGATACCCCAGGCGTTGATTGACGACATTAATCGTTTTACCGCTGTTGTATTTTGCCGACCAATCTTTGAGTCGCGCCGATACCAAATCGCCGATGCCGCCGAGTTTCGCGTGACCGAACGCATCCGTCGACGCGCCTTCAAACATCATCTCACCGCCTTCGGGCATCGCGCCTTCGGAAACGATAACAACCGAGTATTTGCTGGGATTGCGATTGCGGTCGTAGATCAACAATTCGGTGAGATGCTCCATGTTAAATTTATGCTCTGGAATGACACAGCGATTCGCCGCGCCCGCCATTGTCGGTAACATGGCAGTAAAACCGGCGTAGCGTCCGAATACTTCTAAAACGAGAAAGCGTTCGTGCGAGCCAGCCGTCGTGCGCAAACGATTTGCCAATTCGATGGTGCGGCTCACGCACGTGCTAAAGCCGATGCAGTAATCGGTGCCGGGCACATCGTTATCCATTGTTTTCGGAATCGCGACCACCTTGACGCCTTTGGTGTACAACTTGACGCCAAACGATAACGTGTCGTCACCGCCAATCGGAATGAGATAATCGATGCCGAGAAAATCGAGATTCTTGAGCACTTCGCTGGTCAAATCGTTTTTTTCGGCGCTGTACACATCGCGGAGATGCGCCGGCACATCGCCTTTTTTCACGCTGCTGGGATTCGTGCGTGAGGTGTGCAAGAACGTGCCGCCGGTTCTGCCCGCGCGGTTGACAATTTCTTCACTGAGAATGGTATAGTTTTCGCTGTTGTCTGCTTTCTCATCGCGGACGATGCCGACCGCCCCGCCCCAGCCCCGCCGAATTCCGATGACTTGATACCCTTCGCGCAATGCGCGAATCGTGACGGCGCGGATTGCCGGGTTCAAACCCGGCACATCGCCGCCGCCAGTCAAGATGCCGATAACGCCTTTTTTTGTGTTGACGTTTGCCACAGTTCCTCCCGGTGCATTGCAATAATGTACAACGCTCGAATGATTATATGCCGTGCAACCACGTTGTCAAAATCGATTTTGACGGATTCAATCGGCGGTGATAAAATAAACACATTCCCAAACCCGAATTCTAATTTTTGCGAGGAGGCAAAATGGCACTAACAGAGCGAGCACGCGAAATTCTGAGTTGGTACGCGCACGAAAATCCCGGTGTGCGCGCCAACATTGCGCGCATTATGAATTTTGGCAAACTGGGCGGCACCGGCAAATTTGTGATTCTTGCCAGTCGACCAAGGATTTGAGCACGGACCCGCGCGCAGTTTCGCGCCGAATCCGCCGGGCTACAATCCCGCGTATCATGTTCAATTAGCACTTGATTCTGGCTGTAATGCGTACGCCGCGCCGCTGGGTTTTATCGAAGCGGTGGCGGATGAATATGCCGGGCAAATTCCGTTGATTTTGAAAATCAACAATCACGAAGTCCTGTGCGATGAAAAAGATCCGATGCCGGCGCTGACCTCATCGCCGCGCGATGCGTTGCGCTTGGGTTGCGCTGCGATCGGCTTTACGATTTATCCCGGCTCGACGAATTTTCGCGCGATGTATGAACAACTGCGCGAGGTCACGTACGAAGCGAAAAAGTACGGGCTTGGCAGTCGTCGTGTGGTCGTACCCGCGCGGCACGTCGTTGAGCAAGGAAGGCGAAACGGCCATCGATGTGGCGGCGTATGCGGCGCAAATCGCGGCACAGATGGGCGCGGACATTATCAAAGTGAAACCGCCGACCGCGCATGTCGAACTCGCGGAAGCGAAAAAAGTGTACGAAAAATATGCGATTCCTGCCGCGACGTTGGCGGATCGCGTGCGCCACGTTGTCCAAAGCGCGTTCGATGGTCGAGCGCATCGTGATTTTCTCCGGCGGCGCGGCAAAAGACGACACGGCGGTCTTTGACGAAGTGCGCGGCATTCGCGATGGCGGCGGCTTTGGTTCGATCATCGGGCGCAACTCGTTCCAGCGACCAAAAGCCGAAGCGTTGAAATTCCTCGCGACGGTGATGGACATTTACGCGGGTAAGCTCAAATAATCGAAAAATTCAAGCGTTGAATGGAGGTTAGATGTTGGAGATTGGACACCTCGACGGAGGTTTCTAATTTCCAATTTCTAACCTCCTTTTTCTAAATCAAAAGTTTGCCGGAATAAACGGATGATGATATAATTATCGGGTAATTACTCCAAAGAAGGAGTTTGTCATGGCGGAAGAACAAAAACCTATCCAAGTCGCCGCAAGCGAAGACGCCTGGCTCGACGAGCAAGTGCGTCGCAGTGTGTGGGTGGGACCTCTGAACAAAGTCGTTGACTTTGTTGATCTGATCTACAACTGGGGTCGCCGCAACTCGGTCTGGCCCCTGGGCTTTGGACTCGCTTGTTGCGCTATCGAATTTATTTGCACGCAATCGAGTCGGTTTGATATGTCGCGCTTTGGCATGGAACTTGTGCGCGCTTCCCCCCGCCAAGCGGATTTGATGATTGTTTCCGGTACCGTGACCAAGAAAATGGGTCCAGCGATTGTGCGCCTGTACAATCAAATGGCAGAACCCAAGTACGTCCTCGCGATGGGCGCGTGTGCCAGCGCGGGCGGTCCGTTCAAAGAAGGGTACAACGTCGTCTCCGGCGTGGATAAACTTTTGCCGGTTGATGTTTATGTGCCTGGTTGCCCGCCCACGCCGCAAGCGTTGCTCAACGGTCTGATCCAACTCCAAAAGAAAATCGACAAGCAATCGATTCGTGATGTAGCGTGGTACCGCAAGGGCGCGCAAGAAGGTGTGCCGGAACCGGTGCTCGGTCCCGATTTATTTGACGCGCGCCGCGTGGAAGAAATTACCGAACTCGCGGCGGATCCTGCCAAGTTGGAAGCGCGCGCGATCAAGATTGTCAAAGAAACCAAAGGCGAAAAGAAATAAGTTCAGGTTACAAGTTTCAAGTTTAACCTGAAACCTGTAACGATGAAACCTGTAACACTTTTCAGGAGTTTGTGACAATGGCTGTCAATCCACCACCCCCACCCGAAACCAAAATCAACCCCAACGACCCGCAGGTCGTCGCGGAAAAAATCAAAACCGTTTTTGCCGATGCAGTCGAATCGGCGAGCGCGCAAGGCATCGTCGTCAAGAGCGATAAACTGCTCGACGTCACGCGCTACCTGCGCGACAAGTTGTCGTTCGATTATTTGAACAACGTCACGAGCGTCGATTATCCCGATCGTTTTGAAGTGGTCTATCAAGTTTCCTCGATGGATCGCGGCGGCGCGCCGTTGACGCTGAAGGTCAATGCCGCGCGCGAAAATCCCACTGTGCCCTCGCTGGTCCCCGTGTATCGCGGCGCCGATTTTCAAGAACGCGAAGTCTACGACCTGATGGGCATCCAGTTCCCGGGTCATCCTAACTTGCACCGGATTTTATTGTGGGATGGCTTTGAAGGTTATCCTCTACGCAAAGATTACAAAGAGCCGTATTACGAAGAAGAGAAAAAGCCCTTTGGCACGCGCTGGGATCAAGGGCATCACGTCATCGCCGAAGACCGCAACCCCTGGCACGATAACGTCAAGTATCCGGCGAATTTCGACGCGATGTCGTACAAGCCGACGCAGGAAGATCTATCCGACTCTTGGCATGGCGGAAGCAACGTCCACGCACTTGCGCACCGACAAGATTGTTGTGAATATCGGACCGCAACATCCGTCCACGCACGGCGTCGCGCGGCTTAAGATAACGCTGGATGGCGAAACGATTGTCGCGGTCGAACCGGTGCTTGGCTATTTGCATCGCAATCACGACAAAATCGGCGAGCGCAACACCTACCTCCAGAACATTCCCTACACCGACCGCTTGGATTATTTCACATCGATGTCGAACAATTTGGCGTACGTCATTGGCGTGGAAAAGTTGATGGGCATCAAGCCGCCGGAACGCGCCGAGTACATTCGGGTGATCATGGCAGAACTCACGCGTTGGTTAAGCCATGTTGTTGCCGTCGGATTTTTGTACAACGATCTCGGCGCGTTCTACACGCCCCTGCTCTACGGCTTGGAAGAGCGCGAACTCATTCTCGATTTGTTCGAAGCCGCCTCTGGCTCGCGCATGATGTGCAACTATATGCGCTTTGGCGGACTCGCGCGCGACGTGCCGGAAGATTTCTTGGGCAAGGTGCAATATCTCGTCGATGAGCGTTTGCCCAAACGCACGGACGAATTCGAATCGTATCTCATCAAGAACGAATTGTTCCTCGCGCGTGCGAAAAAAGTCGGCGTTCTGCCGCGCGACCTGGCGATCAATTACAGCACCGCGGGTCCGGTCTTGCGCGGGTCGGGCGTCAAATACGATGTGCGCCGCGCCGAACCGTACTCGATCTATGATCGCTTCGATTTCGATATTCCCACCGGCACGACCGGCGATTTGTACGATCGCACGATCGTCCGCATCGCGGAAATGCGCGAGAGTCTGAAAATTCTCAAGCAAGCGTTGAAAGATGTGCCTGCCGGTGAGATCATGACCGGCAAAAAGAATTATCAGATTCGCGTGCCCAAGGGCGAAGTGTACGGTCGCGCCGAAAACCCTAAAGGCGAGCTGGGATTCTTCCTCAACAGTGACGGCAGTCCCAACCCGTACCGGTACCACGTGCGCTCACCTTCGTTCATCAACATGGGCGCGCTGAACGAGATGGCGGTGGGGCACAAGATCGCGGACTTGATCGTCATCTTTGGTTCGCTCGATGTCGTCATGGGCGAAGTGGATCGCTAAGAGACAAAGGAGTCGACATGGCATTCGGATTAGGATTGCTTAACGGTCTGAGATATACGTTTACACATATCGCCAAGACATACATCGGCGATTTGCGGCACTTGGGACGTTCGCACGACCCCAAGGAATTTGTGCGCCGCCAAAGCATTCGCGGCGATGGCATTTTCACGGCGCAATATCCGGAAGAACGCGTGCCGGTGCCTGAAAATTTTCGCTTCGTGCCGTTTCTGGTCTACGAACCGAAACTTGATGAAAGCGGCAAGCCGCTCGTCGATGCGAAGACCGGCAAAGAAGTGATCGGCGTTGAGCGATGCACCGCGTGCGGCATTTGCTCCAAAGTTTGTCCGCCGCAATGTATTTGGATCGTGCGCGGCACAACGCCGGAAGGAAAACCGAAACCGCAAGCCGCCGAGTTTTACATCGACATTGATATTTGTATGAACTGTGGTTACTGCGCCGAGTTCTGCCCGTTCGATGCGATCAAGATGGATCACGATTACGAATTGGCGGATTATGAACGTCACACCAGTCACGTCTACGATGTCAAGAAACTTTTAAAGTCGACGACGTACTATTCCAAGATTCATCCGCAGGATTGGGCGCGCGAAGAAGCCGACCGCAAAGCGAAAGAAGCGGCCAAGGCAAAGAAACCAGCGTAACGCAAAGGGGCGGGGTCAATCCCGCCCCTCCAAATTTCACATGATAACATTTGATCAAGCGGCGCCGGTTTTTACACTCAAAGACCTGAACCGCAAACCGCACACGTTGAATAAACAGGGCGCGCGACTCACACTCGTTGCGTTTTTCAAGACGACGTGCCCCACGTGCATGACCGCATTTCCGTACATCGAAAAAATTCATTGCGCGTATCGCGATGCCGGTCTTGCGGTATGGGGCGTCTCGCAACACGACCACCATCGCTCCGCCGAATTCGCCAAGCAATACGGCAGTACATTTCCGATCTTGATCGACGGCGATTGGCAAGTGTCAAAAGCGTATGATCCGGAATTTGTGCCGACGCTTTGGCTTATCGACCCCTCTGGAAAAATCATCGATTGTGTGGTATCGTTCGATAAAGCCGGCTTGAATCGGCTGGCACAGACGATTGCTGGCACGCTGGGCGGCGCGGCAGAAATGATTGCTCTGGACAATGATGGCAATCCGCCATTCAAGCCGGGTTGAGGCGCGGCGCATCGTCACTAGTTGAGTGAAAGACAACAGAACACAGATAACAGACGACAGACGTGAATACATTTTTCTGATGTCTGTGTCTGATTTCTGACATCTAAAAGCAAAGGAAATATGGCAGTTAAAGAAATCCTGACTTCAGAGCATCCAGTGCTCAGGCAAAAAGCCAAAAAGGTCAAGCGCGTCGACGCATCGACGCAAAAATTGATCGACGATATGTTCGACTCGATGCACGAAGCGAGCGGGCTAGGACTTGCCGCGCCGCAAATCGGCGTGAGTTTGCGTGTGCTCATCGTTGAGATGCCGGCAGACGACACGGACGAAGCTGTCGAAGCGTTGCCGAAAGAGAAGCGGCGCGTCGCGTACAGCGGCGAAAAATTAGTCTTGATCAATCCGGAAATCGTCAAAGCTGAGGGTGAGCAATTCGGCGAGGAAGGTTGCTTGTCGATTCCCGGCTATGTCGGTATGGTGCGTCGCAAGATGAATGTGACGGTCAAGGGGTTGAATCGCAAAGGCAAAGAGACCAAAATCAAAGGCGAGGGTTTGTTGGCGCGCGCGCTCCAACACGAAATCGATCATCTCGACGGCGTGCTGTTCACCGACCGCTTGGAAAAGCCGGAGCATTTGCTCAAACTGACGAAAGATGGACACGTGCCAGCGTTTCAAGGCGGCGACTAAAAACGAATCCCTCTCCCCAATCTCGGGAGAGGGATTTTTTCGTTGACAACGCCCATGACAACGGATATACTCGACTCCACTTGAGTTGATGATGGACTGGCAAACGATTGTTATTCTATCGCTCTTTCGAGGCGTATTAGGACTGGCGGTTGGCGTTGCACTTGGCAATGCTATTCGCGAGTTCAGTTCGCGAAAAACTATTGCCGGTCTGGTAGGGTTGGGACAAGCACTCGTCTATGTGGCGCTTGTCGCGATCATGCATCTCTCGATTCCGCAGTACGATGAGCATCCGTTTATCTATTGGGGCGTGTTTGTTTTGGCGGTGCTTGCCGGCACACTCAAGACGAATGGTGTTCTCAAAACGATGGGGACTAGCGCTCTATTCTGATTTTCGGAGGAACATTTTTCTTGTTTGGCGTTGCGCTGATTTTCAGCGGAGTGCGGTCGGATTTCAATATCCCAAATTTAATCGTCGGTGGTGTTTTGATGCTCATCGGCATCGGCGTGACGGCGGCGTGGGTTCTTCCTCTTTTCAAGAACGACTCGTCGCTGAGGTCTTGAGATGTGGCTCGTCATTGGTCTTGTCGTCGGTGCGTTACTTGGTTTAGTGTTTGGCGTGTTCATCGGATTTTCGTTATTCAAGCGCGCCGGGACGTGGGACTGAGGCTCGTCATAAGCAGTTGGCAGTAGGCAGAAATTTATGACGTTTGATTTTCTGCAATGCCTGGTCGGTCTTATCATCGGGCTGTTACCGGAACCGCAATCGGAATTCTTCGTTGGAATGCGATTGTATTGGAAGACCGGTCATTGGTGAGTATTGGTCAGCAACGGGTGTGCATGGCACACCTAGCCCCGTGCGCTTCGACGCGCCAACGCGCGATTGATTTCGCGGACGATGCCAGGTCCGCGATACACCAGCCCGGTGTAAATCTGAATCAACCGCGCGCCCGCGTCTAATTTTTCCAACGCGTCTGTCGGCGTCGCAATTCCTCCCACGCCGATGATTGGCAGTTGCGTTCGCGTTGCGAGATAACGAATCACTTCGGTTGCGCGCGCGCGAAGCGGCGCGCCGCTCAGTCCCCCCGCCTCATTCACACTCGATGAAATCCCCTCGCGGCTCAACGTTGTGTTTGTCGCAATGACCCCGTCAAGTCTCGCATCGATCACTGCCGCAACGATATCGTCGATTTCCGCGTTCGACAAATCCGGCGCTATCTTGACGAGAAGCGGCACGCGCGGTGTGAGCCGATCGCGCGTTGCAGCAACAGCGCGCAACAATTCTTCGATTGCCGCACGTGCCTGCAATCGACGCAAGTCCGGTGTGTTGGGACTGCTGACGTTGATCGCAATGTAATCGGCGTGCGCGTGGACGCGTTGGACGAGCGCGCAATATTCCTCCGCCGCGTTTTCAATCGGCGTCTCTTTGTTTTTGCCGATGTTGATGCCGATGCGTGCATCGCATTTGGGGATTCGCAATGCATCCACGCCGTCGCTGGGAAATCCCATCCGATTGATGAGTGCGCCCGATTCGGGAATGCGAAAAATGCGCGGACGCGGATTACCGGGTTGCGGGCGCAACGTGACTGTGCCGATTTCGACGTGACCGAACCCCAGCGTGCTCAATCCGCGCACGGCGATGCCGTTCTTGTCGTACCCCGCCGCAAGTCCAATAGGATTTTTGAAGCGCAAACCAAACGCATCAACTTGCAAGCCGGGTTCTTGAAAATCAAACAGCGCGCGCAACGTCGCACGCGCTGGCGCAAAATTGCCGGCAAAGCGAAGCAAGCCGAGCGTGAGGCGATGTGCCTGTTCGGGATCGAGACGAAAGAGAAATGGACGCAGATGAGAATAGTCGATCATTTGCTCGCGAGAAACGCTTTGACCTCCGCAAATTGTTGCGGCGTGATTGCGTGACTGCGCTGCCACTCGTCGAGCAATTGCGTGAGCGTTGCGACGGCGTGCAAATGATAGACATGCTCTTGTAACATCGCACGCGCGCCTTGCTCGCGGTCAATCAGCACGATGATGTCGCGCACGATCAACCCGGCGCCGGTCAGTTTTTGGATCGCTTCGATTTTTGTATCGCCGGTCGTCGCCAAATCGTCGATGACCGCAATCGTCTCGCCCGGCGTAAACTCGCCTTCAATCGCGGCGCGTGTGCCGTACTCTTTGACTTCGCGCCGCGCGTAGATCAGCGGTCGATTCATTTCCAATGCGACCGCCGTCGCAATCGGTAGACCGGCGTACGGAATGCCGGCGAGGCGATCGAATTGGAGGCGATCTAAAATATCGGCGTAGGCGCGCGCGACGCGACGCATTGCGTGGGGATGCGAAATCAATCGGCGCAAATCGAGATAAATCGGCGAGACGATGCCGGATTTCAATTTGAATTCACCGAAGCGCACACAGCCGGTCGTGATTAAATCGGTCGCCAATTCTGAAATCGGTGACGCGACGGTTTTAGTTGTGCGCGTCGTGCGCCAGCGATTGATTTCATCGCGCCAGTATCGTGCTTGTTCGCGCGGGTTCTCCGCTTGTGCAATCGCGCGCGAAATATTAACGACGAGTCCCATGCCATCGTCACGCAGACCGGCGGACAGCGTTTGCTCCAAACTTCCGCCTTGTGCGCCGATGCCCGGCACGAGAAACCAGAAATCCGGCGCGATGGCACGCACGCGCCGCAACGCATTCGGATCGGTCGCGCCGACGACGAGTCCCAGGTTCCCATTCGTATTCCACGCTTTGGCGCGCGTGGCGACAATTTCGTACAGCGGACGCTCTGAAATTTCGAGCGCTTGAAATTCATCCGCGCCCGGGTTCGACGTTTTGCACAAGATGAACGCGCCGCGTTCGGGTCGCGCGATGAACGGCTGAATGCTATCGCCGCCGAGGTATGGACTGAGCGTAACCGCGTGCGCGCCAAGCGAATCGAAAATCGCGCGCGCGTATGCTTCTGCCGTGTCGGCGATATCGCCGCGCTTGGCATCGAGAATGACCGGGATGTCGGCGGGCACGTGCGCGATCACATCACGCAAAACCGTCCAACCCTCCGCGCCCCAAACTTCAAAGAACGCGGCGTTCGGTTTGAACGCGACGGCGTACTCGGCGGTCGCATCGATCAAGCGGAAACATTGGTCGCGCAAACTGGCGACTGAATCGGCGCGTGGGTCAAGTCCGACGCAGAGAAGCGAATTCGCCTGATGCGCGCGCGCAGCAAGTTGGTCAAAAAAATTCATTGCATCTCTCTTTGTGAAAACGTAAAAAATTACAATTTACGATTTACGAATTATGCCTTTCCCAGCACCATCGCCAAGAGCGCCATACGGATGTACAACCCGTACTCCATTTGTCGAAAATACGCCGCGCGCGGATCATCATCGACTTCCATCGCGATTTCGCCGACGCGCGGAAGTGGATGCATCACGATCATTTTCGATTTTGCGGGCTTGAGCGTTTCCGGCGTGATGACGTACGCGTTCTTGACGGTTTCGTACTCGCTCAAATCTTCAAAGCGTTCTTTTTGCACGCGCGTGACGTACAAGACATCGGTTGCCGGTAGCACTTTATCGAGTTTGGTGTACTCGTGTTGCGTAATGCCTTGCGCTTGCAATTCTTCGACGAGATGCAGAGGCATCCGCAAAATTTCCGGCGACACGTAATTGAGTTTTGCGTTGTAGAGCGAAAGCAAACGCGCGAGCGAATGCACCGTGCGTCCGTATTTCAAATCGCCGAGCATTGTCACAGTCAGCCCTTCGATGTTGCCAAGTTCTTCGAGAATCGTGAACGCATCGAGCAACGCTTGTGTCGGATGTTCGCCGATGCCGTCGCCGGCGTTGATGATCGGCTTGCGGCAGTACTGCGCTGCTGTCGCCGCCGCGCCGGTTTCCGGATGGCGCAGGACAATCACATCGGAATAACATTCCAGCGTGCGCACCGTGTCCGGCAGCGATTCGCCTTTCGCAACGGACGAGTAGCGCACCTCGTTGATCGGAATTGCGCTCCCGCCGAGTCGTTCGATTGCCGAAATGAATGACGATGACGTGCGCGTCGAGGGTTCGTAAAAGAGCGCGGTCATCACTTTGCCTTTCAGCAAATCGAACGAGCCGACGCGCTCGACCATCGTGCGCATTTCGTTCGCCACGGCGAAAATATTTTCCAAATCGCCGCGTGAAAATTGCTTGACCGATAAAATGTCTTTACCGTACAACACGCCATCGCGCTTTTCGCCGAATGGCAGGTGCATTGCGTCGCGTCCCATTATTTTTCCTCCCGATATTTTTTCGCTCGCACATCGCGCCCGGTGCCGGGCGCGGCAAGCACTTGTCCATTTTCATATGCCGTTTTTCCGCGCAAGACGACGCGTTGCACGCGCCCGCGCATCGTCCGATTTTCAAACGGCGTCCATTTGCAGCGCGTGAACATTTCCGCGCCGCGCGCTGTCCACGTTGCATCGATGTCAATTTCAATCCACGTATCCGATTGTGCCGGGAGGTGGAAGATGCGGCGCGGATTATCGACCATGCGTGCAACGAGTCCGTTCATTGACAAATTGCCGGTGTGCACCAAGTCGAGATAAAGTGGCAAGGCGGTTTCTAAACCCGGAAATCCCGGGCGGCGGTTTTGACGAATCTTTTTCCGCGAGTGTGTGCGGCGCGTGATCGGTTGCAAAACAATCGACCACGGCGAGATTCGCGCGCAACGCATCGCGATCTTCTGCCGTCGCGACGCGCGGACGCACCTCGGCGCGGGCGGCGCCGATTGCTGGAATGTCGGCGTCGGTGAGAAACAGGTGATGCGGCGCGACTTCGCATGTCACACGCAGACCGCGCTCTTTCGCCGCGCGAATCAACAGGATTTCTTCGCGGCGCGCGACGTGACAAATGTGAATCGAACGATTCGCCAAGTGCGCGACCAATATTGCGGCGGCAATCGTGCGTCCTTCCGCGTGGCACAACAGCGGAGTTGATGCGTCCCAGCGTTGAGCGTGCCCAACGAGCGTATCGAGCGACTCGAGCCGGAGCGGACCGAAAGTTTGATCGAGGTACATTTTCAACCCGGTCACGTGCGGCGCGAGCGTTGCGGCAGTTTCGATGTTATCTGCACCCGCGCCGAGGTGAATGCCGTAATCGCATCGCGCGCGCTCACGCGCGGCTTGCTGTTTGAGCGCAAGCGTCAGCGCATCCGTGACTGGCGGCGTGTTGTTCGGCATATCGAGCACACACGTAAAACCACCGGCGAGCGCGGCAGCGGTGCCGGTGTCCCAATCTTCCTTGTGCGTAGCGCCGGGCTCGCGCAGATGAACGTGCGGATCGATCAAGCCAGGAAGTTTAAGCATCGGCATAGGCATAAAAAAAGAGAGCCAAAATTAAATGGCTCTCTGAAATAGGAATGCGCCGCGCCGTGGCGGGCAGAAATCATCTGACCAGCGGTGAAACATTTTGTTCAACATCGGCGGTATTATAATCAGAGCAGAGAAGATGTCAAATTTTCTTTGTTCGCGTAAACCTTGGAGTTTTGGAAGTTTGACGCGGGTTGGCAAGATGAATAGAATAGCGACGTGATCGCAAAGGTCGTCCTCTACATCATTCGGTCTCGCAACGAGTTGTTGGTTTTTGAGCACGTCGATGTTGACGCGGGCATCCAAGTCCCGAAAGGCACAATCGAATCCGATGAAAGGCCAGGGCATGCCGCGAAGCGCGAATTATTCGAGGAGACCGGCTTGCGCGCCAACGCGAGTCTGCACGCCCTTGGCACACTGACACACTACGACGAGCTGTGGCATTTCTATTCGATGACAGCAAATGCGGATGCACCAAACGAATGGGTGCACAAGGTCAGCGGCGTTGGCGATGACAACGGCATGCAATTTCGATTTTTCTGGCTTCCGTTGACGCCCACACCGAGACTCATCGGCGGGCAAGGCAAAGGTCTACAATTTCTTGAACTCAATAGGTGAAGAATGAATGCACAAGAATTGGTGAAACGCTACAATGCCGGCGAACGCGATTTCGCGAACGCTGATTTGCACGGCGTTGATTTGCGCGAGGCGATGTTGCGCGGAATCATTTTGCGCGGCGCGAATTTGGAAAAAGCGAATCTGGGCTGGGCAAATCTCGAAGAAGCCGATTTGTCCGGCGCGATTCTAAAAAACGCCAAGGTCAACGCGGCGCATTTGCGCGCGGCGAATCTATCCGGCGCCGATTGCACGGAAGCGAATTTGAAAAGCGCGGGGCTGAAAGAGGCAAATCTCACCGGTGCCAAGTTGCGCGGCGCGATTTTGGTCGGTGCGAAATTTCAAAACGCGAATCTACGCGACGCGAATTTGTCCAAAAGTCATATGGACGGCGCGGATTTCACCGGCGCAGATACGACCGGCATCGACATCACGTACGCGGAGCTGGGCAAAGTAGTGGGATTGAAAATTCCGGATGACAAGAAATCGTGGAAAGCCGTCGATAAAGAGTAATGGCAAGTGGTAATTACTCCTTACCAATTACGTTTTCTATTGAGCGTCTTGAGAATTCTTCTTGCTTTTTCAGCCGCCCTTGCCCGGTGGCTGATCTTGTTTTTCTCAGCGGTCGAGAGTTCCGCCATGCGGACGCCGCGCTCCGCCACCTGGAAAATAGGATCGTAGCCAAAACCGTTTGTCCCGCGCGGCTCGAACATGATTTCCCCTTCGCACGCGCCATCGGTTTCCCATAATTTACCATCCGGCGTCGCAATCGCAATCGCGCATCGAAAGCGCGCCGAGCGTTTGCCGCGCGGCACATCGCGTAGCTTGTTGAGCAAAAATAGCATTGCGCTCCGCATCACTTTTGTTTTCGCCGGCGTAGCGTTTCGAGTACACGCCCGGCTCGCCGCCCAACGCATCGACCTCCAATCCGGAATCATCGGCAAGTGTGAGCAAGCCGCTTGGCCGCGCATACGCCAGCGCTTTAAGCCGCGCATTCTCAGCGAGCGTCGCGCCGGTTTCCTCGACATCGTCGCGGATACCGACGTCGTCAAGCGTGACCAATTCAAAGTGGTCATCGAGCATTTCTTGATATTCGATCAACTTGCCGCGATTGTGGGTGGCAATGAGCAAGCGCATCAGACGCTAATCACCTTATCCGCGCTTTGCATCGCCGCGATGATGTCGCCCATTCCGCCGATGATGCCGACGCGCACCTTGTCACGCAAGTTAAAGAAATCAAGGCACGTTTGGCAAATGACCAACCGGGTACCTTGATTTGCTAGCGCGCGTAATTGTTCGAGCGCTGGCGAATCGTCGCACGTCAGCCGCACCCCATCGCCGTAAAAGGCAATCACGCCGGGCGGCATCCCTTGGACCAGCATGGTCAGGAAAACGCCAGCCAGTTTTTGTTGCAAAGCGGCGGGCGCATCGCCCATACCAAATCGCGTAAACAAAATCATCGAATCTTTCATTGAAAAATATTCTCCTTGACGTGATTGAACTATCGCGTTACAATGCAAACAGGAAATTCGTTGCGGAGGACGAGTTGGAAATTATTTTGATCGTGTTCTTGTTTCTATTGATATTCGCACTCGCCGCGGTAGTTGCTTGGCAAGAAATGCGGTTGCGCCAATTGACCCACTCGTTTCGGCGCTTGATGACCGGGCGCGGCGGCGCCGATTTGGAATCCACGCTTGGCGATTTTGTTGCGCGCATGGATCACGTTGAACACGTGACCCAAAGCATGGACTCGCGCGTTGGCGCGTTTGAAACGCGCTTGCCGTTTCTAGTTCAGCACATCGGTGTCGTGCGTTTCAATCCATTCGCCGATAAGGGCGGCGATCAAAGTTTTGCGCTGGCAATTCTCGACGATCACGCCAACGGCGTCGTCCTCAGCACGATTCATTCGCGCGTCGATCTTCGCGTTTACGCCAAGCCGGTTGTCGGCGCGCAATCGACGTACACGCTCACCGCCGAAGAAAAAGAAGCGATTGCGCGCGCGATGATGCCGCGCTAATTCCCGACAATTTGAAAAACAGGCACAACGCAGTGAGCGTGTGCCTGTTTTGATTTAATTCGGTGCCGGTGCCAGTTCGATGTCTGCGCTTGCCCGCACGGGACGCGCGTGCAATAAACTCAAACTACCAACGAACGCAAAACTCACGCCGTACAAAAGCAAGTAGGGCAAGGTCCACGTCAATTGATGTTGCCACGCAATCGCCGCGCCGATGAACGCATACACCGACAACGCCCACTCGCCGATGACTTCCCAACCCAGTGCAAGCGCATACGCTTTGGTGCTCCACTCGTCGCTTTCGTTTTCCACGCGAAACTTGGGCGTCCGCCGAAAGGTATTGCCACGCCGCGTGATCGCCTCCAGCACCGCAAGCGAATTGTTCAGCGCGATGCCGGTACCGAGCAACAACAATACGCCGAAAAATCGAAAGCGCGCAAGCCAATCGGGATAGAGCGCGCGTTGCGAGAGCGCGTAGATCGTCATCGGACCAAGCATCGCCAAACTGTAGTACATCATCACGTCCGGAAATTGCGCGTTGAGCGCCATCGCCGGACGAGCGCGATAAGCAACACGAGCATCAACGGGTTCATCAAATAACCGGAGAGATGCAACAAACCTTCGATGCGTTGAAACCGGGAAAATCCCGGCGCGGTGAGCACGCGCCAACCTAGCTTGAGCAAAACCTGGGTCGAGCCCTTTGCCCAGCGGAATTGCTGGCGTTTGTACGCGTGAATCTGCGGCGGCAGTTCAGCCGGCGCAACAACATCCGGCAAAAATAAGAATTTCCAGCCGCGCATTTGGGCGCGATACGATAAATCCAAATCCTCGCTCAGCGTGTCGCCTTGCCAGCCGCCGGCATCATCAATGCAAGCTCGCCGCCACACGCCGGCAGTGCCGTTGAAATTGAAAAACAAATTATTGCGATGCCGCGCATTTTGCTCGACGACGAAATGCCCATCAAGCGCCATCGCCTCCGCACGCGTGAGCCACGAGTACTCTGCGTTCAAATGATCCCAGCGCGTTTGCACCAAACCGATTGCCGGGTTCACGGCGAGATGGGGAATCGTGCGTTTCAGAAAATCGCGCGACGGCACAAAATCCGCATCGAAAATCGCGATAAACTCGCCGGCCGCGTGCAGCATCCCGGCGGCAAGCGCGCCAGCTTTGAACCCGGCACGGTCCGCGCGTCGATGCAACACAATATCGATTCCGCGCCGGCGATGATAATCAACGCGCGCTTGCGCGAGCATAGTCGTCTTGTCGTCGGAATCATCCAAGACCTGAATCTGCAAACTTTCGCGCGGATAATCAAGCGCGCACGCCGCATCGATCAATCGTTCGACGACATACAGTTCATTGAAAATCGGCAATTGAACCGTGACGCGGGGAAAATCGGCAAGCGCAGGCGTATCGATTTTTTGTGTGCGTGTGCGCCAATACAAAATCGCCGTGAGCAAAATATTGAAACCATAGATTGCCAAAGCCGATGCCGCGACAATATAAATTACCGAAACGATCACAGACACAACGCCTCCAAGTTCAGAGACAAAAATGAGCGGCGTCAAACCAGAGACGCCGCCGCCTTGCGGAATTTGCAGTGGTCGAGATTCTACCACCATTTTCTATTTTGGACAAGGTTCTGTATAATGCCAACGTGTCCGTCTCGCTGATTATCACGGTCAAAAATGAAAGCACTGCGATTCAGCGTTTGCTCGATTCGATTGCGGCGCAAACGCGCGCGCCCGACGAAATTGTCATTGTCGATGGCGGCTCCGCCGACCACACGCTGGAAGTTTTGCGCGATTACGCGACGCGTTTGCCGCTCAAAATTATCTCGATGCCCGGCGCAAATATTTCGCAAGGACGCAATGCCGCAATTCGCGCCGCGACCGGCGACATTATTTGCTCTACCGATGCCGGGGTGCGGCTGGATGAACGCTGGGTCGAAGAGTTAGTCAAACCGTTTGACCGAAGACCGATGACGGAGGACGGAATGTTCGTCGTCGGTCATCCGTCCTCCGTCCTCCGTCGATGTTGTTTCCGGTTTTTTCGTCCCCGATCCGGTCGGCGTGTTCGAAATCGCGCTTGCGGCGACAACACTTCCCGCGCTTGCCGATATTCGCCCAGAAAAATTTCTGCCATCGAGTCGTTCGATTGCGTTCAAGAAATCGGCGTGGGAAAAGGTTGGCGGCTACCCCGAGTGGCTAGATTATTGCGAGGATTTGATTTTCGATTTTGCATTGCGCGCCGCCGGTTTTCGCTTTGCGTTTGCGCCGCGCGCGGTCGCACACTTTCGCCCACGCGAAAACTTGCGCGCGTTCTTCAAGCAATATTATTTCTACGCGCGCGGCGATGGCAAAGCGAATTTGTTTTTCAAAAGGCATTTGATTCGCTACGCAACGTATCTCGTTGCTATTCCGCTTGTCTTGGTTTTGTTTCTTTTAGGTTTTTCGTTTTTGGGCTTTGCCTTTTTGGTTTTGGGATTTCTCATAATGTTCTTCACGCCTTACAAACGCTTGCGCGCGATGCCATCGACTTGGTTGGAAAAACTCTGCGCAAGTGTGTGGATTCCGATTGTTCGCGTCACCGGCGACATTGCCAAAATGATCGGGTATCCGGTCGGCGCGATGTGGCGCTGGCAGAATAGGAGACGAGCATGACGACTGCATACCTCTACTCGCCAATTTTTCTCGAACACGAAAAAGAAGGACATCCCGAATCGCCGGAGCGTTTGCGCGCAATTATGCGGATGCTCAAGGAATCAGACATTTTGCCGCGCCTCGTTGCGCTGGAACCGATCATCGCCAGCGACGCGCAAATCGGCGCAGTGCATTCGGCGGATCACATCGCGCGCGTCAAGGGTTTGGTGTCGCGCGGCGGCGGTCAATTCGATTCCGATACCTACTGCAATTCGCGTTCGCTCGATGCGGCGCGCTTGGCGGCAGGCGCGGTCATTCGCGCCGTCGATGCGGTGATGAATCGCGAAGTCGATAATGCGTTTGCGTTTGGGCGACCGCCGGGACATCACGCCACACCAAATCGTCCGATGGGTTTTTGTTTGTTCAACAACATTGCGATTGCCGCGCAATACGCATTGACACAACATCACCTCGAACGCGTGCTCATCATCGATTACGACGTGCATCACGGCAACGGCACGCAAGATATTTTTTACGAAACTTCGCGCGTGTTGTATTTTTCGACGCATCAATATCCGCATTACCCCGGCACCGGCGATTACGATGAAATCGGCGAGGGCGAAGGCATCGGCTTTAATGTGAACGTGCCGCTTCCGCCGCGCGTCGGCGATGAAGGGTTTCAGCGCGTCTTTGACGATTTGCTTTTTCCGATTGCCGAACGTTATCGTCCGCAATTGATTCTCGTCTCGGCGGGCTACGACGCGCATTGGAGCGATCCATTGGCGATGGAAAATTTATCGATTGCCGGATATACGTCGCTCGCGCGCACCGTCATCGCGATGGCGCACGAGTTGTGCGACGGGCGTATCGTTTTCACGTTGGAAGGCGGCTATAATTTGCCGGCGCTTGCGCACGGCGTCGCGGCAACACTTCGTGCGATGCTCGGCGACGCGGAAATTCCAGATCCGTTGGGACCGGCGCGTTTTCAAAGCCATGACATTAACGATTACGTGGAACACTTGAAAGGCATACATCGATTGGTGTAACGATGGGCGAAATCGAACGCAAGAACTGGCAATTCAACGGGCGCTGGATCGGTGAGACGCAGGACTGCCCGTCTGATCGCCCCGCGCACATTTGGGAAATCACCGAGCGCGGCGATTACGTGGACATTGATAATTTGTGGGAAGGCGATCCGCAATTTCGCACGATGTGGGCAAAGCTTGTGCCCGATCAAGCCGCGTTTGCCCTTTCCGAAAAACACAAAGCGGTCATGATCGACCCTCAGCATTTTGTGATCGTCGGCTGGGACGAAATCGCCGAAAGCGATCAAAGCATCAACGCGTACGATGTGATTTTCTCGCGTCCGGGAATCGCGGAACTCACCGCGCATCAAGTTTGGCGTGATTGGAAGAAAAAGCAACCGCCGCCTGACGAAGTGCCGCCAGCACGCACACGCCGAAAATCGCGCGCAAAAAAACACCCGCCGGAATAATTCCGGCGGGTGTTGAATATTCTCACGCCAAGACGCCAAGATTTTTTCGTAAAATTCTTTGCGCCTTGGCGTCTCCCTGGCACTTGCGTTCCCGCCAGGGCAAGTGTGGCGCGAGATTTTAATGCGCCATTACAAACGGCGTGCGTTGTGATTTTAACAACCGCACCGCCTCGCCGAATGGAAATTTATCAATATCCAACCCGCCGGGCGAAACAACCCACAACACCGGGCAACGCGGCGGTCGAGTTGGAAATTCGCCGTAACCATCGGTGAGATAAATCGCCACCGTGTTGCCGGCAAGAAATTCGTGCGTCGCGATACGTTCAAAGAACGGACGAAAATCGGTTCCGCCCCCGCCCTGCGGCGGCGGCAGAGGCGAATGCGCGTTCAGCACGTACGGTCCGAACAACGCAGCATCGGCATAGAAAAGCTCGCAACGCAAATGCGGATACGCGCGCAAGATTTCGCGCAGTTCGCTGACAAAGATTTGCATCTCGTCGTTCGCAATCGAGCCGCTCGTATCGATGCAGACTAACACCTTGACCGATTCGCCAGCCAGCGTGTCGAGATACATGCCTTGCCCGACGAAGCGCCGGTCGAAATCTTGAAAGTCGGTGGGGGTTTGCGTGAGATAGCGCCACAGGTACGTCCGCCAATCGAGTTGTGGCGCGATGACGTTGGGCAATTCGCGCGTCAAGCCCGCCGGTAATTTTCCCGCCGCCAGAGTCTTTGCCGCGATCTGCGCTTGCTCCATCGCGTTGCGCCAATGCCCTTCGATTGCTTCTTTCGATTCGCGCGAACCGGCGCCGGGTTTCATCCCTGGTTTTGGCTTGCCCTTCTCCTCGCCTTCCCCGTGCTTTTGTTTTTCTCCCGACGCATCGCCGGGCGATTCATCAATTAGATCAGCCATCGGCACTTGCTGGAATTCCGATTTCTTGAGCAAGACTTCGTACACTTCTTCCGTGCTGAGATGTTCGACCTGATCGTTCCGCAAATGACCTTCGGGAAGTTGATAACCCTCTTTGGCAATCATCGCATTGACGACAATATCCGCGGCGACATTCCACAATTCCGGATTGCGTCCGGCACGGCGCGTCACGTGCAACAATGCCGCGTGCAAAACTTCGTGAAGGAGGACGCCGTCTTGCTCCGGCGTCGTCAATTTGTTCATGAATGCCGGGTTGACGAAAATCGTTTTGCCGTCGGTCGCGGCGGTCGGCACTTGCTCGCTCGCTTCCAATCGCGCGTAGAGCGCGAGCGTCGCAAAGAACGCGCTTCGTTCGGTGATGCGCAAAATCGACGCGCTCAATTTCTTTCTTAAGGTCGGCGTCAAGCTCCACCGGTCTCTCCCATCAACTGCCGATATTCGTCCATCCATTTTTCCAAATCGCGATCACGATTGATGAGCGCGTACAACTCGCGAATCTTTTTGCGCCCGCGCATCAAGCGAAACAAATCGGTCGCGAGCAACTGCACCCATTCGATTGAGGCGACGCGGGTCATCCAACGAAACGCGTGATACCCGGCGCGCGGCTCTTCCGCGCGCGTGAGCAAACCGACAACCGTCGCGTACCGCATCGAAGGTTCTTCCGGAAATTTCACATCATCGCCTTCGCCGCGCAGCACGCGTTGCAAATCCGGAACGCTGTGATACAGTGCAACGTACGCATCGAACTCAGTTGCCGTCGCCGCGCCAATCGCGGCGGTGGTGCTCAACCCGGCGCGATGCAACGCGCTCGCCATCATCCACGAACGCGGCGAGGGCCACGCCGGTTGTTGTGGATCGAGTTTGTGCAACAATTCCGGACGGAAAGATAAGAACGCGACGATGTGTTCGTGCGTCTTGGTTGCCAACGCATAATTTTTGAAACTCTCAAAATCCGGTTGCACTTCGAAATGCAAAAATCGATTGGCGAGCGGCGCGGGCATATCGAACACCGCCGCGCGATCTTCACTGCGATTGCCCGCCGCCCAAATGAACCAACCCTCGGGCACGACGTAACTGCCAACGCGACGATCCAAAATCAATTGTTGCGCCATGCCTTGCATCGTCGGCGGCGCGAGATTGATTTCATCGAGAAACAGAACACCGCGACCTTTGCGCGGTAAAAATTCCGGCGGAAACCAACGCGAGACGCCTTTAGCGGCAACCGGCAAGCCGCGCAAATCGGTCGGCGCAAGCTGCGATAGCCGCAAATCGACAAACTGCAATCGATGTGCGACAGCCGTCTGCGCGACAATCGATGACTTGCCAATGCCGGGCGGTCCCCAAATCATTGTACTCAATTTTAATTTATTGCGAACGAGTCGATCCAAAAACGATGCCAATTCTGACGGTTTCATTGATAACTCCTGTGGCATGATTATACCATAAGAGTTTGCGTAATTTGCCAAGTGCGCTAAAATCAACCCCATGCGTGTCCTATTCGTCACCGGCGAATTTCCACCGATGCAAGGCGGCGTAGGCGATTGCACGAATGAAATCGCGCGCGAACTCGTTGCGCGCGGCGTTGATGTTCAAGTATTGACATCGACGGAAGCACAAAGCATTCGTCCTTCGTCTTTGGTCGTCCGTCCGATTATTTCCAAATGGAATTGGTGGATTCTGCGCGTCATCCAAAATACTTGCCGCGAATTTCAACCGGACGTTGTGCACATTCAGTATCAAACTGGCGCGTTCGGAATGCATCCGGCGATCAATTTCCTGCCGCGATTTTTGCGCGTGCCCGTTGTTGCTACTTTTCACGATCTGCGCGTGCCGTACCTTTTTCCCAAAGCCGGTCCCGTGCGCGAATGGGTTACACGCGCGCTCGCGCAATCGTGTGCCGCCGTAATCGCAACGAACGATGTAGATTTCCTAAAGTTCGAAACCTGGAACCTTAAACTCGCGAGTTTGATTCCCATCGGCTCGAACATTACTACGACGCCCCCTGCCGATTACAATCGTGCCGCGTGGCGCGCACAACTTGGCGTTGGTCATAACGAAACGCTCTTGTGCTATTTTGGTTTCCTCAACGAAAGCAAAGGGGGCGAGACGCTGATGCGCGCGCTCACGCAGTTGCCGAATGCGAAACTTTTGATGATCGGCGGACAAGTGGGCGCGAGCGATCCAACGAATTTCGCGTACCTCAACAAAGTGAAAACACTCATTGACGAACTTGGATTGACGCACCGCGTAATATGGACTGACCACGCGGCGCCGGCAATCGTTTCCGCGCATTTCTACGCATCCGATATTTGCGTGATGCCCTACCGCGACGGCGCATCGTATCGGCGTGGAACGTTAATGGCGGCGCTGGCGCATGGAATGGCCATTGTAACGACAGATGCCAAAATTCAGATATCAGATGGCAGAAACAAACTGCCGCCGTTGCGTGATAGCGAGAATTGCTTGCTCGTTCCACTGGCTGATGCGCCAGCAATCGCCAACGCGGTGCAACGCTTGGTCACAACGCCTGAACTGCGCGCAAAAATCGGTGCGGGCGCGCGCGCGCTGTCGCAGAATTTTACGTGGGACAAGATTGCGGACCAACACTTGGCACTGTATCGGCAAGTTTGATTTCCCTCTTGTCTCCGCGTTATTTTGGTGTATAATACAAATGTTCCAATGCAATGTCCTGAGCATGGCGAAAGATGACCGACCGTAAAACCACGCGCGCGAAACCCAAAGAAAAAGAACAACCAAAACCCAAGCCGCTACTAAAACTCGATGCGGATCGCTGGGAAGAAATCATCGCGATTGGCATTTTAATTCTCGCGTTGCTTACCGCGCTCGGCGCGTTTGGCTTGAGCGGCGGCTTCCTCCTCGATTCGTGGACACGCTTTCTCCGATTGCTTTTCGGTTGGGGCGTGTACATTGCGCCGGTAATTTTATTTGGCTTGGGCATTTGGCTCATCCTCGACGCACTCGATAGAACCTGGAACATTGGCTGGGAACGTCCAATCGCGGTTGGACTGCTGTATCTTTTGTTACTCGCGATTCTGCATTGGCTCTCGACGCCGGCGCGACCATTGGAACAACCCGGCACGTTTCAAGGCGGCGGTCTCATCGGCTGGGGCATTGCCTCGTTGCTCATCAATGCGTTCGGCGAAGTCGGCACGCTCTTTGCGCTCGTCGCACTGATCGGCATCGGCTTGATTTTGTTGTTCAACATTTCGTTGCCGGAGCTAGGTCACCGCGTCGCTTATCTTTTGCGCGTCGTCCGCAACTTGCCGCAAGAAATTCAGAATTTCCGAAAACCGCGCGAGCCGATGATCAACCCGCCGCCGCCCACGCCCATCGATTATCGCCGCCCCAGCACGCCAGCGATTCAACAGCCAACGCGCCAGATGTACGAGGAACCGCCGCCGATTGCGCAGACAACGCCGATGCGCCCGGCATCGATTCCCCCAACGCCGCGCGGCGCGGTATCGGCGCGCATTATTGGCGGCGGAACAAGTCCAACGGCACCGGTGATTCAACGCGAATGGCGTCTGCCTGATGTTTCACAAATGCTTGAAGAGAGCACCGAGACCGACATCAATCAAAACGAAATCCGCGAACGCGTGCATCGGATCGAAGAAACGCTCGCACATTTCGGTGTGCCGGCCAAAGTCTTGGAAGTCAACCAAGGTCCGACGATTACGCAATTCGGCGTCGAACCCGGGTTTGTGGAACAAAAAGGACCGGACGGGCGCGTGAATCGCGTCAAGGTCAAAGTGAGTCGCATCAGCGCGTTGCAACACGACCTGGAACTCGCGCTTGCCGCCGCGCCGATTCGCATCGAAGCGCCGGTGCCCGGTAAAAATATCGTCGGCATCGAAGTGCCCAACTCACAAATTTCGATGGTGAG
This sequence comes from uncultured Chloroflexia bacterium, assembly GCA_963718225.1. Lineage (GTDB taxonomy): Bacteria > Chloroflexota > Anaerolineae > UBA4142 > UBA4142 > DAOTXS01. The sequence goes on along the minus strand of CAVQYN010000019.1, from coordinate 58,857 downwards.
TTTGCGCGGCGTAATGGAATCAGAGACGTTCAAGAGCATGAAATCGAAATTGAAAATTGCGCTGGGGCAAGATGTGGCTGGACAATCGGTGGGCGCCGATCTGACAACGATGCCGCACTTGCTCATCGCTGGCGCAACCGGCTCCGGTAAATCAGTGTGCTTGAACACGATTATCGCGTGCCTATTGGCGACGCTGACGCCAGACCAAATCAAATTTGTAATGATCGACCCCAAGCGCGTTGAGCTCGTGAATTTTAATGGCATTCCACATCTCTTGCGCGAAGTCGTCGTCGAGGTGAGCGATGCTGTTGCCGCGTTGCAAGGCGCGGTCACAGAAATGGATCACCGTTTCAAACTCTTTCAGCAAAAAGGCGTGCGTAATCTCGATGGCTATAATCAAAGCATCGAAGGCAAGCCAGACGCGGAACGTTTGCCGTTCCTCATCGTCATCGTTGATGAATTGGCGGACTTGATGATGGTCTCGGCGGAAGAAGTTGAACGCGCGATCACACGCCTTGCACAAATGGCGCGCGCGACCGGCATTCACTTGATTCTCGCCACGCAGCGTCCTTCGGTCGATGTCGTGACGGGGCTCATCAAAGCGAACTTTCCCTCGCGGATCTCCTTTGCAGTAACCAGCCAAGTCGATTCACGCGTGGTGTTGGACACGCAAGGCGCGGAGAAATTGTTGGGACGCGGCGATATGCTGTACATGGCAAGCGATTCGTCCAAGCTCGTGCGCTTGCAAGGTTGCTACGTGTCCGACCGGGAATTGGAACGCATCGCGACGTATTGGAAAGACCTCGTGCCGCCGCCACCCAAGCCATCGCTGCGTGAATTGCCGCGCGCGGAAAGCGAAGAGGGTTATTTGCAGGAGCCGTTGTGGGAAGGCGTGGCGCCGGCAAAAACCCCATCGGGTGAAGACGATCTCTTGCCGCAGGCAATCGAAATTGTCAAGCAGAGCCGCAAAGCATCGGTCTCATTGCTTCAGCGCAAATTGCGCATCGGCTATTCGCGCGCCGCACGTTTGATCCAGTTATTGGAAGATCAAGGCATCGTTGGACCGGACGAAGGTCCAACTAAAGGACGCGCAGTGCTCGCCACCGGCGTTGCGCCAAGCAAACCTAAAGCCCCACGCGCGAAACCGGCACCGGCGGCGAGTTTGCAAGACGATGCTTTCGAGGATTTCACGGAAGACGATTGGGAAGAGCTAGACCATTGATTTGATGGACATGAGCAATGTGGGTTATTCGCTTTTCAGCTTGTGCAGACGATAGGTTTTGACCGGAGAAAGAATGCCTCCTACGTTATCGATAGTTGTGCCGGTATACCAAAGTGAAAAAATCTTGCCTGTTTTGGCGGAACGGTTGTCAGTTGTGTTGCCTACATTGGCAAATCGATTTGAAGTGATCTTGGTCAACGATGGCAGTCAAGACCAGAGCTGGCAAGTGATTTGTGAATTAGCAACCCAATTTGCATGGCTCCGCGGAATCGATTTGATGCGCAACTACGGGCAACATAATGCGTTGCTGTGCGGCATCCGCGCCGCGCAGAACGAAATCATTGTCACCATGGACGACGATCTGCAAAATCCTCCCGAAGAAATTCAAAAATTGCTTGCTCGACTTGAGGAAGGTTACGACGTTGTGTATGGCATGCCCGCCAAAGAACAACATGGTCTATGGCGCGTTTTGGCTTCGCAGGTAACGAAACTTGTCATGCAAAACGCATTAGGCACACACACCGCAACCATGGTCAGCGCGTTTCGCGCGTTTCGCCAACCGGTGCGTGAGGCGTTTGCCAACTACCAAGGATCATACGTCTCTATCGATGTATTGCTCACGTGGGGCACGCGCCGCTTTAGCGCGGTCCCGGCGCGACACGACATGCGCTATACCGGCAAATCGAATTATACTTTTCGCAAACTGGTTTCCCACACCATGAATATGGTAACCGGCTTTTCGCGCCTACCCTTGCAGATTGCTAGTTTGATTGGATTTCTGCTCACCCTCTTTGGATTAGGCATCTTGCTATTCGTGCTGGGACGTTATCTCGTCGAAGGAGGTAGCGTTGCCGGTTTTCCCTTTCTCGCATCAATCATCGCGATTTTTTCCGGCGCGCAATTGTTTGCGCTCGGCATTATGGGCGAATACATCGCGCGCATTCATGCGCGCATTCTCGATCAACCGCCGTACACGGTGCGCGCCCAGAAGCAAAATCAGCCATGAATTCGCCCTGCGAGTTTCTTACTTGGGATTCGGATTTTTTCGGATTCCGGATTGCGCGCGTAATCGCTGATCGACTTACACTGGATTCCGTTGCAACAATCGACTCGTGGGCGCAGGCAAACCAAATCGCTTGTCTGTACTTTTCGGCGAACGCCAACGATTCCACTACCATCAAACTGGCAGAGAAATCCGATTACCACTTGGTCGATGCGCGGCTCACTTTCGCCAGCACCTCGCAACTAGATTCGACACAAAATTCTACGTTCCAGCCATCCAGCCGATCTGCCAGCCTTGCAACGCATCGCCAGTGAGAGTCATCGCGATACGCGGTTCTACTTCGATGAGAATTTTCCGCGCGCCTTGTGCGACACCTTGTACGTAACCTGGATTACACGCAGTTGTGAGGGTTACGCGGATGCTGTCTTGGTTGCGGATTCAGAAAATCAAGTCGCTGGCTATGTAACGTGTCACGTCGAAAAAAACGGCGCGTCTGGCAAAATCGGATTGATTGCGGCTGACCAGAAATTTCGCGGACAGGGTATCGGGCGCGCATTAGTACTCGGCGCGCTCGATTGGTTTGCGCGGCAAAATGTTGCTACCGTGTCGGTCGTCACAACGGCGCGCAACATTGCCGCGCAGCATCTTTATCAATCGTGCGGTTTCACAACTCTATCTTTTCAACTGGGATATCACAAATGGTATCAGTAAATTCGTACTCGATTCCTTTCAATCGCGCCAGCACCGAAGGCAACGAGCAACGATATATGATCGAAGCCGTTGCGAATGGTCACATCTCCGGGGATGGTCCTTTCACGCGCCGTTGTCATACTCTGCTCGAACAAACAATGGGAGTTTCTAAAGCCTTGCTCACAACATCGTGCACTCACGCTTTGGAGATGGCGGCGTTGCTTTTGAACATTCAGCCGGGCGATGAAGTTATCGTCCCGTCATTTACTTTCGTTTCAACCATCAACGCCTTTGTGTTGCGCGGCGCGCGTCCGATTTTTATTGATGTTCGCCCCGATACACTCAATCTCGATGAATCGCAACTCGAGCGATTGATTACGCCGCACACCAAAGCAATTCTCGTTGTCCACTATGCCGGTGTGGGTTGTGAGATGGACACGATTCTCGAGATTGCCGGACGTCATCGCATCCCGGTCGTTGAGGATAATGCACACGGATTGTTAGGCAAATACAAAAGCAAAAAGCTTGGCACTTTTGGTTGTCTTGCCACGCAAAGCTTCCATGAAACCAAAAATTTTACCTGCGGCGAAGGCGGCGCGTTGCTCATCAACGACCCGCAGTACAGTGAGCAGGCAGAAATCATCCGGGAAAAAGGCACCAACCGCAGTCGCTTTTTTCGTGGACAGGTGGACAAGTACACCTGGGTTGACCTCGGTTCCAGCTATTTGCCTTCCGATATTCTAGCGGCATTTTTATACGCCCAACTGGAAATGCGCGATGCGATTCAAGCGAAACGCCGGCGCGTGTGGCACTATTACGCAGAGCATTTATCCACGTGGGCAAACAAACACAGCATTCGATTGCCGATTGTGCCCGCACACTGCGAGCAACCGTACCATATGTTTTACATGCTGTTGCCCTCGCTGGAACAACGCCAAGCCTTGATCGCTCATCTCAAGGCACGTCGGCATCTTGAGTGTGTTTCACTATTTGCCGTTGCATTTATCCGATGTTGGACGCGGTTATGGCGGCAAGCCCGGCGATTGCCCGGTCACGGAAGACATCAGCGATCGTTTGCTCCGTTTGCCTTTCTACAATAATCTCACCGAAGCAGAGCAGGCGCGCGTTGTTGCCGCGATTCGCGAGTTTGATTTGGGATGAGCAAATCGCACTCCAGTTACGATCCGGCATTCTTCGCGCAATTGTTCCAGATTGAGGATCGCCATTTTTGGTTTCGCGTGCGCAATCAAGCGATTGCAAAAATCGTTGAGCAAGTTACACGCAATTGGGCAGATGGCTACCGCGTGCTAGAAATCGGATGTGGCACCGGCAATGTCTTGCGTGTTCTCAATCGAGTCTGCGCGCGCGGTTTTGTCATCGGCATGGATTTGTTTGCGGAAGGATTGCAGTTCGCCAAAACACGGACAGAGGGCGCACTCGTGGCAGGCGACATGCAATCCCCGCCGTTTGCAACGACATTCAACCTGATTGGTTTGTTCGATGTTTTGGAACATTTACCAGATGACGAGCAAGTGCTGCAAACGATTGCCAAGATGTTGGCACAGGATGGCGTGTTGCTTTTAACTGTGCCGGCTGACCCGCGCTTGTGGAGTTATTTCGACGAGGCGTCTCATCATTGCCGCCGCTACACCGCGTCGGAATTGGAAACGCGTTTGACCCGTGCCGGTTATCGCGTGGAATATCTGACGCCATACATGGCGAGTCTGTTCCCCTTGATGTTGCTGGGGCGCCGTCTGGCGACGTGGCTTAGGCGCGATTCCAATCCGACCACGCAACGCGCGTACGAAATGGCATCGACCGATTTACGCATCACGCCAATTCTCAACGACCTCTTGGCATGGTGGCTGGATCAGGAAACACGCTGGATCGATAGTCGGCGCAGATTGCCGTTTGGCACCTCATTGCTCGCTGTGGCGCGTAAAGCATAACAGCCACATATTTGGTGTGCGTTTTAGCGCACGCTTTTGTACAAGTCCATTGTCCATCACAAATTCATCTTTGCCCACTACCCGATTTTGCACATTTCTTTTTTTGTGCTATAGTTTCCCCGCGAAGACGCAAGATGAATCACCGCAGAGGCGCGGAGATTGCCCAGTATTTTCTGGCAACCGCAAGTTCTGCGGTTTGCTTTCCTCGAAAGGAGTTCCACAGTGAAAGTTCGTTTGATTTTGTTCGCGCTCGTGGCGCTGACGATTGCGCTGGCGGCATGTAGCGCCCCGCCGACGCCAACGCCCAAGCCAGTGCCAACCGTCGCGCCATCGCCGACAGCGGTACCAACCAAAATTCCGCCAACCTCAACGCCAACGCAAGTTCCGCCGCTGACCGTCGATGCATTGAAGAACACCGAATATTTGTTGGAAGGTCCGGCGACCGGCAAAGCAAAATTGGTGAACGGCAGTTACAAGGAAAAAATTCCAAACTCGTCCGCCGAAGTTAATGTACAATTCGCCAACGCCAGCACGCCCGGCGATCTCAACGGCGATGGCGTGCCGGACATTGCCGTCGTTCTGACCGCCAGTACCGGCGGCAGTGGCACGTTCTATTATTTGTACGGCGTGATGAATGACAAGGGCACGCCCAAGCCATCGGCGGCGACGCTGATCGGTGATCGCATCAAAATTACCACCGTATTAATTCAAGCCGGTGAAATCGTCGTCGATATGGTAACGCAAGGTCCCAAAGACACGATGGCAAAACCGACGCTGGCGGTAACGAACAAGTTTAAACTCGACGCTGGCAATTTGGTTTCCACCACGCCGGTGACGCCCACCGCGACCAAAGTTGCAGTTGTCGCGACCCCCAAACCAGCCACAACCGCCACGCCGACGAAACCGCCACTGCCGCGCGGCAGTATTGCGTTTCACTGGAACGACGCCGGCGTTGATCGTATTTCGATTGTCAACGTTGAAAATGGAAACGTGTCGCCGTACCCTAGTCTCCGGACCCATTTGGGAAATCGCAAACGGTGCGAGCGCACACATCGGCGAGTGGTCGCCGGACGGATCGATGTTCGCATACATTTTTGCCGGCACGCGCGATGCCAAAAATGTTTTGAAAATTCTCAAAGCCAACGGCGAATTCATTGATTTGTATTCGGCGGATGGTGTGTCCAGCCCCACGTGGTCGGCGGATAGCAAGCGGGTCGCGTTCGCCAAACTCGCCGGCAGTTCTTGGTCGATCGTCGTGGTCAACGCAGATGGTTCCAAGTGCGGGGACAAGTTCGAGTGTTTGGAGAAGCAGGGACCAAATGAACAATATCGCGGTGGTCTATCGTGGTCCAAGCAAGGTGTCTTTACGTTCGCATTCAACACGACCGGCGCAAACGATGTGTATACGATGGACATGAACGGCGGCAGTGTCGTCAATCACACCAAGAATCCCGCCGATGACACATCGCCGGTGTGGAGTCCGGATGGCAAGTCGATTGCATTCGCTTCAACGCGCGATGGCAAATCGCAAATCTACCTGATGAACGCCGACGGTTCCGGTCTGCGGCGCGTGAGCGATAATCAATTCTCCGATTTCTCGCCCACATGGTCGCCGGACGGTCGTTGGATCGCGTTCGCCTCGACACGCGGCGGCGCAAACAATATTTACATGATGGATGTGAGCGGCGGAAACGTCACGCAACTCACCAAAACCGGCGGTGATCGCCCGGTCTGGTCGCGATAAAACAATAAAGAGCCGCTCCATCGGAGCGGCTCTTTGTTTGTGCGTGATTGTGTAGAGACGCCCCGCCGGGGCGTCTCTACAGATCTAAATGATAAACCAAATCCCCACGACCGATAACAACGTCCCCATTGCCACTTTGGGCGTTACATTTTCCTTGAGAAAAATCGCGGACAACGGCACGCCCATAATCGGCGCGGCGGTGTTGATGAGCGCCGCACGCGCCGCCCCCACGTAATCGACTGTGAGCGTCCACAAAATCATCCCGATGCCGGTGCTGTAAACCGCGAGCAGAATCAGCCCCGGCAATGCTTGGCGATTGTACCCGTGCCACGCTGCAAATCCTTTGCGCCGATACGCGATAATCGCCGCACCGATTGCCGCAATCGGAATGCGAATCGCGTTGACGACGATCACATCCGGCGATTCTTGCAACCCGACCTTGAACATCGTCGTCGCGATTGCCCAAAGCAACGCGGCGAGCAACGTGCCGAGGATCGCCAGGCGTTCGGTACGTGCGTCGGCATGAATCGTCGGCTCGGCGCGCGGCGCGAGAAAATAGACACCGAGCACAACGAGCGCGGTGCCGAGCAGCGCGTTTGCTGTAATTTTTTCGCCGAGCAAGGGAATTGCCAGCGCCCAGGTAAAAAGCGGATACGTGCCGGAAATCGGGAGTGCGCGCGACGCGCCGATTTTGGTCAGCCCCCAAAAATACAGCGTGTCGCCCATCGCAATGCCGATGATCGACGACAACGCGAGCCACAGCGTTGCACTGAGCGGCATTTGCAAAATCGATTGCACGCCGCCGAAGAACGGCAACAACGCGATTGCCAGAATACCGGCGACAAACATGCGAAACGCATTGAACGACGATGTATCGATGCGGTCAGATTGCGCTTTGATGATGAGACTTGTCGTCGCCCAAACGAACGCGCTCACCAAACCCAGGATGACACCGGTAACCATTAGGTTTTTAGCACCGCACGGCGCACCAAATCGAGCGCGCGAATCGCGATCCAAATCTGCGCTTGCTCACTAATGCCGCCGATGCTGTATGGTCGCGTCGTTGTCTTGTCCGCCGTGGCGACAGCGATTGCACACTGCCCGGTATCTTCGCCGTACAAATCCTGACCGGAATTTGTCGTGCCGATCACGACCAGCGCAATGTCCGCGCCGGTCTCATTGCGATATTGTTCCGCAATCGTTTTCGCATTCTGTTCCGATATTTCCGTCACGCTATCCAACAACATCGCCGATTTCAAAATGCGCGTGCCTTCCGGGCGCGCGCGCAAGCGGTCAGCGATTTTGCCGGCGGTGTTCGTCTCGGCAAGCGCAATGCGCCAGTTGCGCGCCGCGAGCAAGCGCGCGACGACTTCATCGACTGTTTCGGTACTTTCGCCGTATATCCAATCGCCCAGACGTTCGCGAACTTTCGTTTCCATCTCTTTGATCAACGCTTCGGCTTCCGCGCGGATGTGCGCCTTTGCCGTCACGCGCACATCGGTTTGACCCGGATGCGCAAGCAAGCCCACGGTCGGATTGTTTGATGTTTCCAAATCGGCAATCATCGCATCGACTTGGCTCTCGCCCACCGCGCAGGTGCGCAACGTTTTACTCAAGATAATCCACTCGCCGCCGGTTTGCTCACGCAACCACGGCAAAATCCGCGTTTCCATCAGATGTTTCATTTCGCGCGGCACGCCCGGCAGTGAAATGACATACTTGCCTGTATGCTCGACAATGAACACCGGCGCGGTGCCGACCGGATTTTCAATCGGCGTGGCGCCGCGCGGAATGTACGCCTGACGGACGTTATTATCGCTCATCGTGCGTCCCCACTTGTCAAAGAGGCGACGGATTTGCACGAGCAAATTTTCATCAAGCACGAGATCGCGATTCGTCGCTTTGGCAACCGCCTCACGCGTCATATCATCGACGGTGGGACCCAAGCCGCCGGTTGTGATGATGACATCGGCGCGCGTGAGCGCGTGTTGAATCGCATCGACGATGCGCCCGACGTTGTCGCCGACCGTCGTGCGAAAATACAGATCGACACCGACTTCAGAAAGTCGCTCTGCAATCCAGACGGCGTTCGTATCAGTAATTTGACCGAGCAAAAGCTCGGTGCCGATGGAAATGGTTTCTGCTTTCATTATGCGACGGAGGACGAAAGACGAAGGACGGGAGTAAATGCACTTGGCCGTCTTTCGTCCTTCGTCATTGGTCGTTCTCCTTATTTGAACAAATTGCTAATTAGAAAGATCACATTCGCCGGGCGTTCGGCGAGGCGGCGCATAAAATAGGGATACCAATGCGAGCCATAGGGCACGTAGACGCGCATCGTGTATCCTTCGCTCACGAGTTTGCGTTGCAAATCCGCACGAATGCCGTAGAGCATTTGAAACTCAAACCGCTGGCGATCGACCTTGTGCGTCGTCGTGTACTCGCGCGCCCAATCGATAATTTTTTCGTCGTGCGTCGCAAGGTCGAGATAGGCGCCGGTATTATTTCCGTTCGATTGTAGGAAAATCTGGGCGAGTTTCAAATAGTTCGCGTCAACGTCCTTTTTTTCCGGAAACGCAACCTCCGCCGGCTCTTTGTACGCGCCTTTGCACAAGCGCACATTCGCGCCGAGTTGATACAGCGCTTGCATATCTTGCTCACTGCGATAGAGATAGCTCTGAATCACGATACCGACGTTATCGAATTCCTCGCGCAGAGTCTTGAACGCGTTCAGCGTAACCTGAGTGTGCTGGGCATCTTCCATATCGATGGTGACGAACGTGCCGATTTCTTTGGCGCGTCGTAAAATCTGCCGCATGTTATCGAGACACAGGTCGGGGCTAATGTCCAAGCCCATCTGCGTGAGTTTCACCGACACTTGTGACGAAACCTTGTTCGCGGCGATCGCGTCAAGCGCACGAAGGTAACCGTCTTTGGCTTCGCGCGCTTCTGACTCGAGCGACACGCTCTCGCCCAGTTGGTCGAACGTCACGCCGAGTCCTTGCGCATTGAGTTTCTTGACAACTTGAATCGCTTCGTCCAGTGTTTCGCCGGCAACGAATCGGCGCGACACGCGACGCGAGAGCGGAAAGTTTACCACGAAATCGCGCATCGGCGTGCTCTTGGACATTGCCAGAAAAATATCTCTGAGAATTGGCATTGCATCCTCCCTGATTACAAGCCGGCGGACGACCCTGTCCGCGCGTCCAAACAAAATATACTCTCAAAACACGAAAAGTCAATTAGAAAACGAAAGAGGCGACACATTCGTCGCCTCTCGACTTTACACATCCAAATTCTTTACGCTCTTGGCGTGCGTTTGGATAAACCGTTTGCGCGGCGCGACATCGCTCCCCATCAACATTTCAAACGTGCGGTCCGCTTCTGCCGCGTCTTCCACGCTCACCTGCAAAATCGTGCGGTTCGCCGGGTTCATCGTCGTTTCCCAAAGTTGCTCGGGATTCATTTCGCCCAAGCCCTTGTAGCGTTGCAAGTCAAATTTGTCACTTTTGGTTTTCTTCTTGAACGCGTCGAGTTCCTTGTCGTCAAAAACATATTGCTCGGTTTTACCGACTTTGACTTTGTAGAGCGGCGGTTGCGCGATGTACAAATGCCCATGTTCGACAAGCCCGCCCATGTACCGGAAAAAGAACGTGAGCAATAAGGTGCGAATGTGCGCGCCATCGACATCCGCATCGCTCATCAGAATGATGCGATGATAGCGCAGATTCTTCAATTCGAATCCATTGCCCACACCTGCGCCGATTGCGGTAATCATCGCGCGAATTTCTTCGTTCTGCAACATCTTGTCGAGCCGGGTTTTCTCGACGTTCATAATCTTGCCGCGCAACGGCAGAATCGCTTGGAATTTCCGGTCGCGTCCTTGCTTCGCCAAGCCGCCCGCGCTATCGCCTTCGACGATGTACAACTCGGTTTTCTCGCTTCTTCATCCGGGTCGCGCTCGGAGCAATCGGCGAGCTTGCCGGGAAGCGAGAGCGATTCCATCGCGCTCTTGCGAATAACGAGGTCGCGCGCCTGCCGCGCCGCTTCGCGCGCGCGCGCGGACGTCAAACATTTCTGAACGATTTCTTTCGCTTCGCGCGTATGCTCTTCCAAAAATTGGCTAAATGTTTCGGTGACGACCTGCTCGACTTGGGTTTTGATTTCCGCGTTGCCAAGTTTTGCTTTCGTCTGCGATTCAAACTGCGGCTCTTGCAATTTCACCGAGACGATTGCCGTCAACCCTTCGCGCACATCATCGCCGGTGAGATTCGCGTCGTTTTCCTTCAACACGTTGGCTTTGCGCGCGTAATCGTTCAGCGTGCGCGTGAGCGCGGTGCGAAAGCCCGTGAGATGCGTTCCACCATCGACCGTGTTAATGTTGTTCGCGAACGTGTACGTTGATTCGCCGTAGCCGTCGGTGTACTGAATCGCCACTTCAATGTTCGAGTCGTTGATCTGGCGCGCGGCGTTAAACGGCGCGTGAATCACGTTGCGATTTTTGTTCAAGTAGCGAACGAATGACGTGATGCCGCCCTCGAAATAAAATGTCGTCGCGCGTCCATCGCGTTCGTCGCGAAACGCAATCGTCAAGCCGCGCGTGAGAAACGCCATTTCGCGGAAGCGTTGCGTCAGCACATCGAATTTGTAATCGATCTCTTTGAAGATTTGCTTATCCGGGTAGAAACGCTGAATGGTGCCGGCACGTTCGCTTTTGGGATATTTGCCGACGATCTTGACTTCGGTTTTGGGCACGCCGCGTACATATTTTTGGCGATAGATTTGTCCATCGCGGCGCACGGTGGCTTCGAACCATTCGCTCAGCGCGTTCACCGCGCTCACGCCGACGCCGTGCAGGCCGGACGCGACTTTGTAACCGCCTTGTCCGAATTTCGCGCCCGCGTGCAATTTCGTCATCACAACTTCGAGCGCGGACTTGCCGGTTTGTTTGTGCACATCAACCGGGATGCCGCGACCGTTATCAACAACCGTTACGATATTTTCCTTGTCGATGGAAATGTCGATGCGGTCGCACATACCGGCGAGCGCCTCGTCAATCGCGTTATCGACGACTTCGAAAACGAGATGATGAATGCCGCGAATATCGGTAGAGCCGATGTACATGCCCGGGCGCTTGCGCACCGCCTCGAGACCTTCGAGGACGGTAATTTTTGAAGCGTCGTAGGCTTCCGCCGGCGCGTTTTCGATAGTCGGTTCAGCTTTTGCTTTTGCCATCTATTTAACCTTTAACTTTCGCTATCATGCGTGCGCGCAGTTCATTAAACAACGCCATGCGGTCGGCGTAAAAAATCATTACGGCTGCCGTCAAGCCGCTTCCCAGGAACGCGTTTGCAATCACGTCAAAGAGCACGCCCCAGGGGGTATCAAGTAAAAATTGCCAAATGATGCCAAAGCCCCAATGAATCAAATACGTCAAGACGATGAGCCCCATCGCCGCCGGAAAATCGAAACGGAAAATGCGCGCGCTGTTCACGATTGCTTGGAGCGCGTTCGCGCCGCTAACGATAATCGATGGCAAGGCAAACGCGAGGTACAACGTCGCCCAAATCATCGCCACCGTGCCAAGCAAAACAATGGATGAGGCAATGCCTTGATTGATGCCCAACAACACCGTGGCGACGAGCGACAAGGGCAACATGACGCCAAACATGCCAATAAGCAAAGCAATGCCGTACAACGTGATGGTCGCAAACGCGCGCACCACGCGCGGCAGAAACGACTGCCAGCCGGTTTCCTTGCGCACCGCGCGTCCGATCAACTCCAAGTAAAACGCCGTCAACGCCACGCCGACCAGCGCCAGCGGCGCGAGCATTGCAACCAGCGTGGTGCCGTTCGGAATTTCGGCGATGACTTGGCGCGCCGGCACGCTGGGTGTGTTAAGCCACAAGAGCGACGGAATACCGGTCGCAATCACGCCGAAAAAATTAAACGTGTCGCCAGCGCCCTGAAGCATCGCGCGGAACATGTCCCAATTCTCTTGCATTTCCGCCGATGGGTTCGGCGGCAAGACGGCGCCCGTGTTGAGCAAAGCCAGCCAGTTTTGTGCCAGCGGCTTGATGCTGATTTGCGGACCCAGCCACACAAACAGATCGACGAGAACCGGCAAGAACAAGATCCAGGGATTTTGCAGAACGAGCTCAAAGCCGCTTGCCAACACGTCGATGACGCCCAGCGGCTTCTTGGTTGGAGTTTGCATCGCCGGGTATTATACCCGAACGCCTGTACAGGTCAAATGCGCCTTAAGAATTGACACCGACACCGCCGCGTGCTATAATAAATCTACCAAACGGTCGGTAGATTTTCTCCGGAGACCACGATGCGCAAAAGCGTCAACGCGGACGCCCCCACGAAAGACGAAAAGATATTTGCTGAAGCCGTGCGCATCTTTCGCGCCAAGGGCTATCACGCCACGTCGATGCAAAACATCGCCGACGCCGTTGGCTTGCAAAAAGGTTCGCTCTACCACTATATCGCCACGAAAGAAGAACTCCTCTTTAAGATTTTCGAGCGTAGCACCGGCGCGCTCTCCAAGCAACTCGAAGAAATCATTGCATCGAAAAATTCACCCGCCGCTAAACTCCGTTTAGCGATTGCGGCACATCTCACCGCACTTTGCGAACAGCTCGATATCTATTCCGTGTACCTCTCCGAACGCCGCGCACTCACCGGACGTTATCACACCAAAGTCCGCGCCGAAGGCGAACGCCACGCTGTCCTGCTCGAAAAAATTTTGCGCCAAGGCATCGACCATAAAGACTTTCGCCCGATGGACACCAAAATGGTCGCGCTGGCGATCTTGGGCATGTGCAATTGGTTGTATCAATGGTACGCGCCGCAAGGCCGACTCGCGCCCAACGAAATCGCCGGCATTTTTTCTGATATCGTCATCGACGGCTTGACTCGCCGCCGCAAATAAAATCTCGCAACTCAAGGAGGCACGATGGCACTGTTGGCTGTGGGCACTCCCGCCCCAACGTTCAAGGCAATGAACTTGACCGGACCCGAAATCGATTTAGCAAGTTACAAGGGCAAAAAACCGGTCGCGTTGATGTTTTCGAGCCAGCGCGTCGATCCCGCGCAAATCGGCGCGGTGCGCGACCTGTGGAAAAAACATCGCGAAAAAATTGAGATCATCACCATCTCGTTCAAACTGCCCAGCGTCTCGATGGCGAAAGCGTTCATGCAACAAATGGGCGCGAAATTTCCGGCAACGTTCGACCCGGCCCAAAATCTGTACAAAATGTTCGGCATCGAAAAACCGGTGGGGCTGGTCGTCATCGACACAAACGGCAACATTGCGTATGCCGCCGAAGCATTGGATGACAAAGACACCAAGACACTCGAAGCCGCGATTCTCGAACACACCAAGTGATAAGCCTTGCGAAGGGTTCAGAACCTTCGCAAGGCTCCACGACGATGGCTGACATTGTGATCCTCGGCGGCGCGCGCACGCCCATCGGTGCGTTCGGCGGGACCTTGCGCGATTTCAACGCGCCGACGCTGATGGAACACGCGATGCGCGGCGCGCTTGCCAAAACCAAAATCGATCCGCGCACTATCGACGAAACGATTGTGGGGCAAGTGTTTCAAGGGAGTGACGCGCCGGACATTGCGCGGTACTGTTCGTTGCGCGTCGGCATTCCGGCAAACGTGCCCGGCATCGCGATCAATCGTCAATGCGCCAGCGGACTTGAAGCGGCCGTGTGGGGCGCAAAAAGCATCTTGACCGGCGACGCCCAACTCGTGCTCACCGGCGGGGTTGAATCGATGAGCACCGTGCCGTACATTTTGCGCGGCGTGCGTTGGGGCGCGCGGATGGGCACACAACCGATCATCGATGGCATGTGGGAACTCGCAGACGATCCGAGCGCGGGCGCGATGTGGAAGTGGGCGGAACACATGGCGGAGAAATTCAATGTTTCGCGCGCAGAGCAGGATCAATGGGCGCTCATCTCGCATCAGCGCGCCGTTGCCGCCACCGCGTCAGGGCGTCTGCGCGAAGAAATTTTCCCAATGCAATTGCCGGAGCGCAAAGGCGTGCGCATCATCGATCAAGACGAAGGACCGCGCGCGGACACGTCGCTGGAAAAACTCGCGCAACTGCAACCCAAGTGGAAACGCGATGGCACGATCACACCGGGTAACGCTTCGACGATGAATGATGGCGCATGCGCGGTATTCATCGCGTCGCGCGAAAAGGCAAACGCGCTCGGCATTCCGCCGATGGCAAAAATCGCATCGTGGGCAATCGCCGGCGTCGATCCGCTCATCACCGGTTATGCGCCGGTGGTTGCGATCCCTGCCGCGCTGAAAAAAGCCGGGCTGACTTTGAATGACATCGATTTGTATGAAGTGAACGAAGCATTCGCGGTGATGATTGTGACGACGATCCGCGAGCTAGGACTCGACCCGGCGCGCTTGAATGTGAACGGCGGCGGAATTTCGCTCGGACATCCGGTTGGGATGAGCGGCAATCGCCTGCTGCTGACAATGGCAATCGAGTTGCAGAAACGCCAAAAAGAATTTGGCGTGATTGCGCTGTGCGCCGGCGGCGGACAAGGCATCGCCGTGGTAATTCAAAACATATCGTAGAGACGCCCCGACGGGACGTCCCTACGTGGGAACAGAATGAAACCTCTCGACGGAATCAAAATTCTCGATCTCTCGCGCCTGTTGCCGGGTCCATATGCAACGATGTTGCTGGCGGACCTGGGTGCGGAGGTCATCAAAATCGAAACGCCGGGGCTGGGCGATTACATGCGCCTGATTCCGCCGTTCGTCAAAGATGTGCGCACCGGCGAGGACATCGGCGCGGCGTATCTACCGATCAATCGCAACAAGAAAAGCGTTGCGCTCAACTTTCGCAACAAGCGGGGCAAGGAAGTTTTCTTTCGCCTCGTGCACGATGCCGATGTGATCGTCGAAACCTTTCGCCCGGGCGCGGCAGAGAAATGGGGCATCGGTTACAACGCGATGCGCGCGCTCAATCCGCGCATCGTCTATTGCTCGCTCAGTGGTTACGGACAAACCGGTCCGTACCGCGATCGTGCCGGCCACGATTTGAATTACATTGCACTTGCCGGATTGCTCGCGGCGAACGGTGTCGCCGGCGGTCCACCGATTCCGCCAATGGTTCAGGTCGCCGATCTGTCCGGCGGAATGCTCGCCGCGATTTCGATGCTTGCCGCGCTGATGGGACGGCAAAAATCCGGCGAAGGACAATATCTCGATGTGAGTCTTTTCGATGGCGCGCTATCGTGGGCGGGCACAATTATCGGCGGAACGCACGCGGCGGGAAAATCGGTCGAGCGCGGGAAAATGCAATTAAACGGCGGAATGGCGTGCTACAACGTGTACGAAACGCGTGACGGAAAATTCATCACGCTCGGCGCAATCGAGCCGCATTTTTGGGCGGCGTTCTGCAAAGCCGTCGAACGCGATGACTTGCAAGCGCGCGCGCAAAATTTCGATGCGATTCCGGAGGTCGCGGCAATTTTCAAAACCCGCACCTTCGACGAATGGATGACGTTGTTCAAGAACATCGACGCGTGCATCGAGCCGGTGCGCGACTTTGCGGACACGCTGACCGACCCGCAAGTTCGGCATCGCGGCTTGATTTCGGAAATTAACGGCAGTCTGCAAATCGGTTCGGTGTTTGTCTTTGCAGAAAACGCCGGCTTGCCGCCGCCGCGTCAAGGCGAACATACGCGCGAGGTGCTGAGCAAAATCGGAATGAGCGAAACAGAAATAGCCGAGTTGGAACAAGCACAAGTTATCAAAACCTAAAAGGAGGAACACCATGATCGGGTTTGAACTGACCGAAGAACAACAGCAGATGAAGGAAATGGCGCACGAGTTCGCCGAAAAAGAAATGCGGCCGGTTGCGCCGCATTACGATGAAACGGAAGAATTTCCGTGGCCCGTAATTAAAAAAGCGGCGGATGTTGGCTTGCTGACGTACGCGTTGCCGGAAGAGTACGGCGGCGCGGGCGTTTCCAGCGTGGTCACCGACGCGATTGTGCAGGAAGAATTGTTCTGGGGTTGCGCCGGCATCGCCACGTCGATTGGCGCCATCATGCTCGGCGCGTTGCCGGTGTTGCTGTATGGGCGCGAGGAACAAAAGAAAAAGTACTTGACGCCGCTCACGCAACTCAAACCGGACGGCAATCCGCGCCTTGCCGCATTTGCGCTTACAGAACCAGAAGCCGGCAGCGACGCCGGGTCGCTCAAGATGAGCGCAAAAAAAGTCAGCGGCGGCTACATTCTCAACGGCACCAAACATTTCATCACGAACGGCGGCATTGCCGATTTGTACACCGTCTTTGCGACCCATGACCCCAATCTTAAAATCGACGGCATTGATGCGTTTGTCGTCGATGGCGCGAGCAAGGGCGTGATTCCCGGTAAAAAAGAAAAGAAAATGGGCATCCGCGCATCGCACACCGCGCAAGTGATTTTCGAAGATGTGTTTGTGCCGGAAGAAAATCGCTTGGGTGAAGAAGGCGAAGGCTTTCTCGTCGCGATGAACACGCTGGATCACACGCGCGCGGTGACTGCCGCCGGCGCGGTCGGCGTGGCGCGCGCGGCGTTCGACTACGCGCTGGCGTATTCACTTGAACGGAAGCAGTTTGGCCGTGCCATCGCCAAACAACAAGCCATCCAGTTCATGCTCGCCGATATGGCATCTGAAATCGAAGCCGCGCGCATGTTGTGCTGGCGCGCCGCGTGGTTGTTCGATCATGAAGAACCCAGCGCAAAAGAATCGTCGATGGCAAAGATGTACGCGGCGGATATGGGTATGCGCGTCACCACGGACGCCGTGCAGATTCTGGGCGGCGCCGGGTATACGCGCGATTACCCGGTGGAAAAATTTATGCGTGATGCCAAGATCATGCAGATTTACGAGGGCACAAGCCAGATTCAGCGCATCGTCATCAGCCGGTACTTGATTGGGTTTGGATAAAATCGATTCGTCAGGCGGGGTAGGTCGTTGACCTGCCCCGTTCTTTTTGCTTTCGCATTTGAACTGCGATATAATCTTGACACCATGACCGATTCTCAAGACCTGGTCGCGTCGTTGCGTCAACGCAACGAGGAACTAGCTGCGCTCAACGAAATTGCGAGCATTTTGAGCCGCCCGTTGGAATTGACAATCGGCGTTGGATTTGGTCTGCACGCAAATCACGTCGATCACCGGGATGGATACCGCCAGCGTTTACGGGCGCGACGAATCGGGGCAACATCTGAATTTCTTGCGCAACACGGTATGACGCCCGGCTTGCTGACGAGTGGCAAAACATTTGGGCTTGGACGATCCGGTGAGTATTTCAATTGGCATCTGCCGGCAAACCCATTGCGATCAACGATATTCAAGAAGACACGAGTCCAGCTTTGCCGGTCCTAAAGCCGAGGGTTATCGCGCCGGTATTCGGCGTGCCGATTTTGCGGCACGGACAACCCATTGGCGCTTTGTTCGTCGCCAGCCGAACACGCACCGAATACGATCCCGCCGATGTCGAGTTGATGCTCAACATCGGCAGACAAGTCGGTGTGGCGATGGAGAACGCCGAGTTGTACGCGCAAATGCAACAACGCGTTTTTGAATTGGAGTCGCTGGCAAAGTTGAGCGCGGCGTGCGCCACTTCGCTTGATCCCAAAGCATTGGCGCAAACAGCCATTGATTGGACACGGCAATTGCTCTTCACGGATTTTGCGGTAGTGCGATTCCTGGAAAACGGGCAGTTTCGATTGATTGCCAATTATTCCGCCCAGCCGCGCGCGCCACTAGGAGTCTTTACCGCTCGAGCCTGCGATCGTTGAGCAATTGCGCGAACGTCAGCCCATTGTGGTGGACAATGTCCATACGACGATCTTTTCCGCCGAGACCTTGAAAGCCTTCGCGCCACTCAACTGGAAGCGCTTCTCGCTGTACCGTTGTTTGCGCGCGATCGATTGATTGGGCTGTTCGCGGTGGGTCACGCCCAGCCGCACAAATGGCTGCCGCGTGAAATCGAATTTGCTCCAAACCATCGCCGATCAAATCGCCAATTCGATTCGACAACGCCCATTTGTTTCAAAGCGTCGTGGCGGAACAACGCAAAGTGCAAGCGATTTTCGATAGCGGGTTGAGCGGGTTGTATGCAACCGACGCCGACGGGCGCATCGTCATGTTCAATCGCGCGGCGGAACGCGTGACCGGCTGGTCGTTCGATGAAGTTCGCAACAAGAAATGGGAAGACGTTCTACGCGATCCGACGCCGGTGACAGAGAGCCGCTCATTTACGAAGCGTTGCGTCACGGCAAGTCGGCGTTTGCGTACGAAGGTCGGCATATTCGCACGCGCGATGGGCGGATCATCGCGGCGGCAAAAGCCGTCGCACCATTGCTCAACGAGACAAATCAAGTCATCGGCGCGGTAGGCGCGTTTTGGGATCGCTCGCGCGAATTGGAAGCGGAACGCACGACGCGAGGAATTTTTGCGCATGGCAGCGCATCAATTGCGAACGCCACTCGCCAGCCTCTTGATTGCGCTCCAGCTTTTGCAACGCAAAAATATTTCTGCGTCACGCCGCGCCGAAATGACAGAGGTCGCCAAGAACGAAGGCGACAGAATCAAACATCTTGCCGATCAATTGCTCGACTGGGAGAAAATCGAAGCCAAATCAGCATTGATGCTGGCACCGGTTTCGATTGTCGCCGCAACGCGCGCGCTTGTCACCAAATATCAAGTCACCGATCAAGAGCAACATCAATTTCACATCGATGCGCCAAAACCAGAACCGATTGTGGACGCCGATCTCGATGCGGTGGAGCAAATTCTGAATAACTTGATAGACAATGCGATAAAATATTCGCCCGCCAACAGCACGATTACCATTGCCTTCGCTCTCGCGCCGGAGAATCGCGTGGACATTTCCGTGCGCGACCAAGGGTCCGGGCATTCCGTCCGATGAACTGGACAAAGTTTTTCTGCCGTTCTTTCGTTCCGATTACGCAGAAACACAGCGAACCTATGGGCACGGCTTGGGACTCACCATCGCGCAGCGCTTGGCAAAACAAATGGACAGCGTGATTCAAGTCGAGAGCCAGCCCGGGCAAGGCGCAAATTTTCATTTTACACTGCGGAGACACGTATGAACCATTCTCCAACCATTCTCATTGCCGACGATGAAAATGATCTACGCCGAACCATCGCCGCCTTGCTGGAGGAAGAAGGATTTCGCGTGTTGCAGGCAAAAGACGGCGCCGAGTGTCTCAAGACAACGTTTGACCACCGTCCCGATTTGGTGCTGTTGGATATTCGGATGCCGCACAAAGACGGCAGAGAAACGCTAAAACAATTGCGCGAAATCTCGAACACGTTGCCGATCCTCATGCTCACGGCGTTACCCGATGTTAACGAAAAACTGGGGCGCTTTCAGGACGGCGCGGACGATTACGTGACCAAGCCGTTCGACGGCGATGAATTGGTCGCACGAATTCGTGCACACTTGCGCCGCGCCATTCAAACCAGCCCAAGCCGCCGCGCGTACGACGACGGTTTTCTGCAATTCGATCTTGACGCCGATTACGTCGTTGTCAAAGGTGAACGTCAGCGACTTTCGCGCATCGAGTCGCGCCTCCTCGCGTTTTTGTTCAAACACGCGAACCAGGTTTTGAGCCGCGAAAAGATTTTACGGCAGGTCTGGGGTCCGTCGTATGAAAAGGAATATCACTATCTCAAAGTCTACATTTCCCATTTGCGGCGAAAACTACGCGAGCCGGCGCAACATCCGCGGTACATTCACACCGAACGCAAAGTGGGCTACCGTTTTGAAACGCACGACTAGAGAACATACGCCGATTAACGCAGTTGCAGCATCGTCCCTTCTAGATATAATCAGCCGCGTTCGTTGAAATCGAATTGCCGCACCATCACAAATCTAGGGAGGATTATCATGTCTGCGCGTATACAAATTATGATAGCGCTTGGTGCCGTCATCGCAATTCTGGCAGTCGGGATCATTGCCGCCGCAACATCGCCCTCTGCTTCGAGTAATACGAATACGATGGAAGGCAAAGCGCCCGCCAATGTGCCGCCCGGCAAAGCATACTTGGACGGTCAGGATATTTATTTCATCCATAGTTACCCATTTCATAGACATCTATGACATGGGTGTTAACCGGGCTGATTGACTGTGGGAAGTGGCTCTGGTGTCACTCCCTTACCTCTCGGCATATCGATGCTGCCACTATCGCTCAGCAGGATGTGCAGTTCTAGCCCAGCGGATGCACTACAAGCATCCGGGAGACGCTGCATGAACCGCTTTGCCAGCAACCTCTCCACGTCGCGGAAGGGAAGCGAGTTCAGTTCCTCATCACCGAAACGTTCGGCGAGGTTGGAAGCCGCATTCTCATCCGCGTTGGCTATGTGTCCGCACCACAGGCACACGAACGCGTCCTGGGAGCGGCGGTTCATCGGGAAAGTGAAACCACACTGGGAACATGCTTGGCTGGAATAAGCCGGTTGAACCGAACGGTAACGAATGCCGCGCTCATCCAGCTTGAACTTGAGTTTGTCGCGCACATAGCCCAACTGCGACGCACGCAGGGCGCGATTCATCTGGCGCGACTTGAACCGCATATCCTTGACCGACAGTCGTTCCAGGGCCACCGCCGCGCCCGTCGGGCAAGTCATTCAGCATCTGATTCAGCGCACGCCCGATCTCATTGCGCGCAAAGGCTTCCGCCCGATGCGTCGCGCAGATCCACCGTCGGTTTGTCTTTTCGCTTCAGACAAGCGTTGAGCTTTTGCTTGCGGCGGCGTTTCTCCGCAGACCGCTCAACCCGCCTGCGGAGTTCGGGACTAACCTGCCCGTAGCGGTTGCCTTGCCGAGGTGGACACGATGTTGGTCATGCCAATATCTACGCCGATGACCTGCGAGGACTTGGGCTTGGGACCGCGCCGTTCCACGACGAAAGTGGCATACCACTGCCCATCGCGCTTATTCAGCGTGACGCCCGTGCAGAGTTTTGGAAACTCAGCGATTGACTCTTTAGCCCGCCCGTACAGCGAAATCGGGACACGAATAGGTTTGCCAGCCTCTAACGTCGAGATTCTGAGCCAGAAATCGAACGTAGGCGTCTCGGAAGGCTCAATCACCACGACATTGGTGTTGGCCTGAATGCAGATGTTGTGGAGGACGGGAGGATTTTCACGCTCGTTGGTGTACCACGACTGGACTATTCCGCACGCTTGTTGCCAGGCGCAGCGTTGCCAGCGGTCGGACAGCGGGGTCGGCACATCCTCTTCGGGAATGTCGGCGTATTTATCAGGCTGGCGGATGGCGTGCGCAATCAACCAGTCCACATACGCTTGCACGACGCGCTGGTGTTCGGCGGTCAATTCATCGAGCTTCTGGAGTTTGCTTGGGTTGGCTCGGTCGAGTTTGAGGTGCGTGATCGCTTTCTTCACCCTGTAACTCCGCAAGGATGCGTTCGGTCTTGCGCTTGGAGCGCCGTTGTCCATACCGACGGGCGCAAAAGGAGGTCACGATGCTGACAAAATCTTGGAGCAGATCTTCTTTTCCATTTTCGGCGACGTTAATCACTTCGATCTTGCGATCCTGCATCGCGAGTAATCTCTCGATGGAGTTGAACCCGAAACGCGTCAGACGATCTTTGTGTTCGACGACGATGAGAGTGATACTGGGATTCGTGAGCAGTTGCAGCAACTTGGGCCGTGTGTCATTTACGCCCGATCCGATTTCTTTCACCACCTGAGCGACGCGATAGCCTTTGGCCGCGCAGTAGTCCGTCAACCGCTTGGCCTGTGCCTCCAAGTTGTCTTTGTTTTCGGCGGCAGAGACTCGAGTGTCGATGGCCACTTTTTCATCCGTGACGACCTTGGCGTTTAACGGTGTCGAAGCGGTGACGATGATGGTGCCTGTATCCACCTGATAGCCGGGGAGTCGCCCAGCCTTGAACCAGCGCCAAGCGGTGCGATAAGAAATCCCGAGCTGATGGGCATAGGCGCTCAATTTCATGTCGCCATCGTAGCACGCATGTTCTGATTTGTCAATACATGTACATAAAATAGACGTTATCCGGAATAATGATATGCTGGGTACATGCTAACTTGTGATGAATTGCAGCACCATTCGCGCAAGTTTCTTGCCCTGACCGGACTGACTCTGAAAGAATTCAAGACCTTGTTGCCCGCGTTTGAGCGAGCCTATACCCGAAAATATCCAACCCACAAGACACGAGTCGGTAAGAAACGTAAACGCCAAATTGGAGGCGGGCGAAAAAGCACGCTAGATCACATTGAACAAAAGTTATTGTTCGCGCTGGTCTATCAGAAAACGTATACGGTGCAAACCTTACTGGGTGAACTCTTCGACCTGAGCCAATCCCGGACCAATGCTTGGATTCACCGCCTCTTGCCGATTCTCAAGGAGGCGCTGGACGACCTGGGGGTGCTGCCCGAACGAGATCCGCACCAGTTTGCCCAGCACGAAAAACGGCAAGGGGACTCGCGCGAGTACATCATTGATGGCACTGAACGTCGCCGGCAACGCCCGAAAAACCCAGCAAAACAGGTGTTGCACTACAGCGGTAAGAAGAAAACCCACAGTGACAAGAACGTGGTCATAGCCCATCGCCGGACGAAACGGGTCGGTTATCTGAGTCAGACGTATGCGGGTAAGACGCACGATAAAAAGGTTACGGACAACGAGCCGGTCAATTATCCTCGCGGCAGCGAGTTGCATAAGGACACCGCCTTTCAAGGCTATGAGCCATCCGGCGGTCGGACGTACCAGCCGAAAAAAAGCCGTGCAAGGCTGAATTGACGATCACCGAGAAACAAACGAATCAAAGGATTTCGCAAGTTCGCGTGCGAGTGGAACATGCGATTGCAGGTGTCAAACGCTCGCGCGTGGTCAAAGACGTTTTACGCAATACCAAAGACGGGTTCTCTGATCTGGCCATGGTGGTTGCCTGTGGTTTGCACAATTGGCGCGTGCGAAAACGCCCACGACCTCTGCGCCGATAGCCTCAATTGTTATTTCGGATAACGTCTAATGAGTAATCAAATTCGATACCGAAGTGTCCGATGCCGATGTCGCCAAGGTCTTGTCCGGTATGATGAATTCGCCGGTGATTCATGTGCCGGCATTGAGCGAAGTCCCCGCCGCCGCTTTAGCGGATGTCTATGTTTTCAAGAATGGCGTCAAGGGAATGGGACCGCTGGGGTTTCAACCAGATGTTTTTGATAACCCGCCGGGCACCAGCGGTTACAGTCCGCTCCGCCGACTGGTCTTGATCACATGGAAAGACGCAGCCAGCGCACGTGAATTGAAATCGCTGGCAGATATTCGATCCGCCGAAAGCCGCGGCGAGCTAACTCTGGAAAAGACAAGCGTCGTGATCAATATGCCGTTCATTACCTGGCCCGGCGGAAAACGCTAATCGCGATTTCTCTGCCACAGTTACCCGACAAGACACAATGAACAAGCCGCCCGGAATCTTCCGAGCGGCTTGTTCATTAGAGTCAGCAGTCGACCCTTATGCATCGATTCCCGGCACCGGGAACTGCGACGCAAACTTGACCACCGCTTGATGCACGCGCTCGCACAGTGCCGTGTCGTCCATGTGCGTAATGACATCCGCAATCCAATCGCCGATTTGGCGCATGTCATTCTCTTGCATGCCGCGTGTCGTCAGCGCCGGCGTGCCGATGCGCACGCCGCTCGTGATCGTTGCGGCAAGTGGATCGAACGGAATCAGGTTCTTGTTGACCGTGATGCCAACCTCGTGCAACTTGTTCGCCACGTCTTTGCCGTTGACTTGTTGCCGGCTCAGATCGACCAAGAGCAAATGATTGTCCGTTCCGCCGGAAACCAGCCGTACGCCACGCGCTTGCAATTGCTCGCCGAGCGCGCGCGCATTCGCAACCACTTGCTTTTGATAATCGACAAACGCCGGTTGCAAGGCTTCCTGAAACGCCACGGCTTTGCCGGCGATGACATGTTCCAACGGGCCGCCTTGCGAGCCGGGGAAAATCGCTTTATCGACGGCTTTGGCAAATTCGGCAGTCGATAAGATCATACCGCCGCGCGGACCGCGCAACGTCTTGTGCGTCGTCGTCGTCACAATGTCGGCGAGCGGAAGCGGATCGGGATGGACTTTAGCCGCCACAAGTCCGGCGATGTGCGCCATATCCACCATGAAGCGTGCGCCGACCGTGTTGGCGATTTGGCGCATCCGGACAAAATCGATTTTGCGCGGATACGCAGTTGCGCCGGCGACAATCAACTTGGGACGATGCTGTTCCGCGAGTTGCATCAGTTCTTCGTAATCGATCATTTCCGTTTCTTTGCTGACGCCATAGCCCACGAACTTGTACACTTGCCCCGACCAATTCACCGGCGCGCCGTGCGTGAGATGTCCGCCCTGTGCCAAACTCATCGCCATCACGGTATCGCCGGGCTGGATAATGGCGTTGTACGCGGCGAGATTCGCCTGCGAACCGGAATGCGGTTGCACATTTGCGTGTTGCGCGCCAAACAGTTTCTTGGCGCGTTCAATCGCCAGCGTTTCCGATTGGTCGACAAATTCACAGCCGCTGTAATAACGTTTTCGCTGGGTATCCTTCCGCGTACTTGTTCGTCAGCACCGAGCCGACGGCTTGCAAGCACGGCGACGGCTGGCATAATTTTCGGACGCGATCATTTCGAGTCCTTCTTTTTGCCGGCGGCGTTCGTGCTCGATAATCGCCGCAATTTCGGGATCGATTTGTTCAATCGATAATTGCTTCATTGCATTTCTCCTTTCAAATTCACTTGCCCGCAAATTTCAGTATAGCACAGCCAGAATGTTTTCACAAATTATTTGACGAAAACCATGCTCTCTGTTATACTATTGCTTGTCACAAATCATCCCGAGGCATTTTTCCTTTGGCGATGTTTTGGAGGAGTGCCGGAGTGGACTATCGGCGCCGCCTTGAAAGCGGATGGGTCAAAAGCCACGGAGGTTCGAATCCTTCCTCCTCCGCAGTCTCAGTAGGCAGATGGCAGAAATCAGTCATCAGAAAAATTCTGGTTACTGAATACTGGCGACTGATTACTGAATTTGGAGGGGTCGCATAGCCTGGTCTAGTGCGGTCGCCTGCTAAGTGACTGTAGGGGTCCTAAAAGCCTCTACCGCGGGTTCAAATCCCGCCCCCTCCGCCTTACTAGTAGCCACCAGTACTGGCTACTGATTCCTGTCCTCGTAGCGCAATTGGATAGCGCGCAGCCCTGCGAAGGCTGAGGTTGCGAGTTCAAGCCTCGCCGAGGACGCTAAAAACGCTCTGAGTATTCAGAGCGTTTTTGTTTTTGCGGGCAAGTTGCCAACTTGTCCGACTATGCCTATAATTCTCAACTGTGGACGCCATTCTCACGCACGACCACGCCGATTTTGACGCGCTTGCCGCGTTGCTCGGCGCAAAAAAGATCTACCCCGATGCGCTGGCGATTTTGCCGCATCAATTGAATCGCAACGTGCGCGATTTCATTGCGCTGTACGCCGACACCTTGCCGTTCACACGCGCCGATGATTTGCCGCACCAAAAATTCGCGCGCATTCTCATCGTCGATACGCAAAGCGTACAATCGGCGCGCGGCGTGGCGCCGCAGACGCAAATTCATTTCATCGATCATCATCCGCTCGCGCGCACGCTGAAAAATGGCATGACGTTTTTTGGCGGTGAAACCGGCGCGACGACCACGCTCTTCGTCGAGCAAATCAGCGAAAAGAATCTCGCACTCACGCCGATTGAAGCGACGCTTTTGTTACTCGGCATTTACGAAGACACCGGCTCGCTCTCTTACGCTGAGACAACGACGGCGCGCGATGCGCGCGCGGTTGCGTTCTTGCTTGAACGCGGCGCAGACCTCGCCGTCGCCAACGATTTCTTGCACCATCCGCTCACGCCCGCGCAATCAAAACTGTACCAACGCTTGATTGAAAACATCGAAAGCGTGAACATCGCCGGACACGCGATTGCGATTGCCGCCGCGCGCGCATCGAAATACACAGAGGAGATTTCGACGCTGGCGCATCAACTGCGCGAGTTGTATGATCCCGCCGCGACATTTGTCCTCGTGCACATGCATGATCACATTCAACTCGTCGCGCGCTCCGAGAGTGCAGAAATCGATGTCGCGCATATCGCAAAAGTGTTTGGCGGCGGCGGCCATGCCAAAGCATCGGCGGCGGTGATTCGCGGGATGACGTTGCGCCAAGCGAAATCAAAATTGCTCAAGCTATTGCACGCGTCGATCAAACCATCGACGACGGTGCGGCAATTGATGTCGTTCGGCGTGCACACGCTGGAACCCATTGATGACCGTTGCGCAAGCGGCGGACGCCGCGAATCGTTACGGGCACGAAGGGTTCCCGATTGCGCGCAAAAATAAACTGGTCGGCGTCATCACGCGCCGTGAAATCGATCGCGCGATGCATCATCAGCTCGCCCGGACGCCGATCAAGAATTTAATGCACAAGCCGGTCTTTGTGACGCCGGACGATTCGCTGGAAACGTTGCGCGCCGTGATGATCGAATCCGACCTAGGTCAAGTGCCCGTCGTTGATACCAAACGAAAGAAAATCATCGGCATTGTGACGCGCACCGATCTCATCAAACCTTTTGGCGTGGCGCAACCAGCGCGCACGCAAGATCTGGGACAACGTTTGGAAAAATGGTTGCCGCCGGCAGTCCTCGCGTTGGTACGCTCCGCGAGTGAAACCGCGCACGACCTGGGTTATCAATTTGTACGTCGTCGGTGGTTTTGTCCGGGACTTGTTGCTTGACCAACCGAACCTTGATCTTGATCTCGTCGTTGAAGGTGATGCGATTGCAGTCGCGCGCGCGTTGGAGAAAGAACTGGGCGGACGCGTCCATGCACACACGCGTTTTGGCACAGCCAAATGGCTGGTCGGCAAGCGGAACGGCGTGCCCATCGATCATCTTGATTTCACCAGCGCGCGCACGGAATTTTATGCCCATCCGTCGGCGTTACCCGAAGTGGAAATGAGCTCGATCAAACAAGATTTGCGCCGCCGCGACTTTACGATCAATACGTTGGCGATTTGCCTTGCGCCCGGTCGCTTTGGCCAGTTGCTCGATCCGTTCGGCGGCGAGCAAGATTTGGAACGCGGTGTGATTCGCGCGTTGCATAATTTGAGTTTCATCGAAGACCCCACACGCATTTTGCGCGCTGTGCGTTTTGAACAACGCTTTGGTTTCATGATCGAGCCGCGCACCGAACAGCTGATCGGCGATGCGCTCGATATGATCGCGCGCGTCAGCGGCGAACGCCTGCGCCACGAACTCGATTTGATTTTTGCGGAGAGCAAGCCGGAGAATGCACTCGCGCGCTTGAATGCCCTCGGCGTTTTGCGCGCGATTCTTCCAAAGCTCGAATTTTCATCCTGGCACGCGGAAAAGTTTCGCGCCGCGCGCGCGGCGAACGATCAAGTTGAACCAATCACTTTTTTCACTTTGCTCGCGTACTCGCTCACGCCTTCCGCTGCATCCGAGTTTTGCAAACGTCTGAAATTCTCCAAAGCCGATGCGGAGACCGTGATGCAGGTCCTTGAACTGCGCGATGAAATTGCGCCTCAACTCGACGCACCAACGCTTGCGCCCAGCGCGATTTACAATCTACTCGTCGAACACACCGATCTCGCGCTGAATGTGTTCCGGCTCGCAACGGATGATGCGCGTGCACGCGAACGCGTCGAGTTGTACCAAGGCAAGTTGTCGCGCATTGCGCCGGCGTTGACCGGCGAGGATTTGAAAAAGCTTGGCGTCCCGCGCGGTCCCGCGTACAAGAATTTGCTGGCACAGTTGCGTAATGCGCGGTTGGATGGTGCAATCAGCACGCGCGCGGAAGAAGAAGCGTTTGTGAAAGCACGGCGATAAGTTCGGAGGCAATATGGCAGGGCGATTTCTCGTCGCGTCAAAAAATCGCGCGACGGTCAAGGCAATCGAAAAAGCGTTGAAGGCGGAACGCCATCAAATCACGGTCGCGGAAAACGGCATCGCGGTCGTTGATCTCGCGCTCGATAAAAAACCGAACGCGGTTTTTCTCGGCGTGGCGGTGAATGGCTTGAGCGGACTCGACACGGCGCGGGCGTTGCGCGCGCTCGCGCCGACGGCAAGCGTGCCGATTATTTTTCTGGCGGAGAGTGCCGAAGAGGCGAAACGCGTCGATGACGCGCATCTACCGCTGACCGATTGCCTCACCGCGCCATTTGATCTGGACGAAATCCGGACCCATGCCATCGGCGGCTTGCACACCGGCGGGCATGTCGCCGATATTCGTTCGACGCGCCCGGAAAACGAGTGGATGCTTTCGATTCTCGATCCGCTGACCCAGTTGTATCATCGACGCTATCTGTTACACCGACTCGCGTACAAAGCGCGGCGCAGCGCGCGGTATCATTGCGCGCTCGCCGTCCTGCTTGTCGATGTCGATAACCTTAAAGCCATCAATCAACAATATGGCATTCTCACCGGCGACAGCGTTTTGATCGAGGTGGGACAAGTGTTGCTCGCCGAGTGTCGCAACTCGGAAATCATCGGACGCAACGACGTGCAAGATTTCTTGCTCATCGCGCCGCACACCGATGCCGCCGCCGCGCGCGCGTTGGCGGAACGCTTGCGCCAAGTCATCGCCGAACATCATTTCATTTTGGAAAAGCTCGATTTGCACGTGACCGTCAGCATCGGCGTGGCGGCCGTGTCGGGGAACGACCTCGGCGAAAACTTGGCCTTGTTCGGGCGCGCGGAGATGGCATTGACGCACGCAAAAAACGCCGGGAAAAATTGCGTGGAAGAGGGATAAATGATTCCAGCGGTACAAATCTATCTCGATGTTTTACGCGCACGCCGCGCCGATATTTTGCAGACGCTGGACGGCTTGGACGCAGCCGCGCTCAACTGGCATCCGCTGGATGCCGAAACAAATTCGCTTTATGCGCTGGCAACCCATGCGCTTGGCGCGGAACGCAAATGGATTCATGAAATCGTCGGCGGGCGCACCATCGAACGCGACCGCGACGCCGAGTTGCGCGCGCAAGGCAAGCTGATCCGCAATCGTTGCGCGCGTTGTACGCATCGGCGGCGAGCGAGAGCGAAGAAATTCTCGTGCGGCTCACGCTCGCGGATTTGGAGGCGACCCGCACGGCGATGCGTTACGGACAGCAATCGGTTCAATGGTGCGTGTTGCGCGTCATCGAACATTACAATGAGCATCTGGGGCAAATGGCGCTGACCCGGCAATTGTGGGAAAATCGAAAATAGAAATCGGGGCGTTCAAGTGAACGCCCCGATTTATTTTCGCAATAGCGCGCGCCGGGCGGCTTTTTCTATTTCGTTTTTGCATTTGACGCAATGCGTCGTTTCCGGCAATGCCTTGAGCCGCGCCGGGTCGATGGGATTGCCGCAACGTTCGCAGATGCCGTAGGTGCCTTTCTTCGCCGTGCGCAACACCTTGTCGATTTCTGCGACCTTTTGCTCCAAATGCCGCACGAGCGCCAGATTTTTTTCGCGCTCGTACACATCGAGATCGACTTCGTCGCTCGATGGTTCCGGCTCGGTCTTGAGATATTCGCGCAAGCGTTCAAGCTCGACGTGGGCTTGGGCGCGCTCTGTTTCCAAGCGCTTACGCTCGGCTTGGGTCAGCGTGTGATTCTTGGACATCCTGATTCTGCCAGACAATGTGGCGCATTTTATAGCACAAGTTCTAATTCACGTCAATTTTCGCAGACTGGTCCGGTCTTGCGACCGATGGTCGTGAGGTAGAGATATTGTTCTCCGCTCATCCCTTCACATACTTGTTGAAAAACTGAATCGACCGCTGAATCGCCGTTGTGAAATTGATTGAGATGTTGTGGTTGTCGCCTTTGTAACTGTAAAACTCGACCGGCTTGCCCACTTGCTTGACCTGGCTGAATAATTTTTCCGAAAACTCGAACGGTACGCTAGTGTCGGCGGTGCCGTGATGCAATTGCAATGGACCTGACAAATCGCTCACGAATGCGCTCGGCGAAATCGAATCCCAGAATTGCCGCATTCTGTTCTGGCACTCCATACTGATCGACCAATCCTTGCCGCCATCCACGCGCGATGCTGGGAATCGGCGTGCTATTCGTTGGTCGGCGCCAGTTGTACATCATATCGGCGTACGAGGCGACGACGCCCGCCCAAATCACGCCGGCTTTGATGTCCTTCGTCGTCACCATCGCGCGCAACGTAATGTGCCCGCCCATTGAATGCCCCCACATGCCAATGCGATTGGGGTCGGCATCGGTGTGACGCTTGATCGAGCCGACTGCGTTCAACACATCGATGGTGTAATCCGGCGAGCCGTACCCGCCAGTTGGGACACCATCCGATTCGCCGTGTCCGCGATAATCGGGACGGAACACGATATACCCATTGCGCGCAAAGCCATCGACGTAGGCGACGTAGCGTTCGGTCGTTTGATATTGCGCGGGCGGAATGTAGCCATGATTGAATACGATGACCGGGAAACCGGTTTTCGGTTTCGCGCTGTTGGGAATCGTCATCAGCGCGTAAATTGTCAAGCCCTCGGATTGGTACGAGACAACGATAGCGCTTGTAATTGCTCCCGGGTTCGAGTGTTTCTTCGATGATGATCTCACTCCCCGGATATTCGCCCTCGCGCATTGTTGTGATGGCGAGCGGGTGCGGCGTTGGGGTTGGAGCCGGCGTCGATGTGGGAATCGGCGTTGGCGTGACGTACTGAATAATCGGCGAGGGCGTGGGCAAAGTTGCAGTTGTGGAGCTAGATGCAGTGCCGCATCCTGCCGCGAGTATCGCCAGAATCGATAGAACTAGCTTAAGTTGCATTTGTTACCTCTGTATCGTACTATGTCGAATCACCGCGAAAAGATTGAGCCCCCATTCTATTCATTTATCGGCAAATGGGTAGTGGGGTCATGTTTTGCGCTCGCGGGCTTTGTGCTATAATCCGCACGCAATCAAAACGGAGAAATTAAATGACGAATTACATTGGCGAAATTGCGCCGCATGGCGGCGTGTTGATTAATCGAACGCTTGGCAGCGCGGCGCGGAACGATGCAATCGCGCGCGCCGCATCATTGAAAAAGATTGCGCTCAACGCGACGACAATGTCCGATCTGGAACTATTAGCGACCGGCGTCTTGTCGCCGCTCACGGGCTTTATGGGCAAACGTGATTACGATTCCGTGGTCGAATCGATGCGGCTGGCAAACGGACTTGTGTGGAGTATTCCGATTACGCTCGCCGTCACGCGTGACGTTGCGAACACGCTGAGCATCGGCGAAGAAATTGCGCTGACCGAACCCGATGGGCATTTGCTCGCAGTGATGACGCTCGCGGAAAAATTCGAGTACGATAAAACGCGCGAGGCGCAAAACGTGTACCGCACGACGGATGAAAAGCATCCGGGCGTCGCGCGCGTCTACAAACAAGGCGAAATCTATTTGGCGGGCGATGTTTCAGTAATTGATCTACCCAACAATCTTGAATTCCCCGAATTCCGCCACCCGCCGCTCGCAACTCGCAAGATGTTTGCATCACGCGGGTGGAAACGCATTGTCGCATTTCAAACGCGCAATCCGATTCACCGCGCGCACGAGTACATCCAAAAGACCGCGCTCGAAATTGTCGATGGTTTGTTCTTGCATCCGCTCGTCGGCGAAACGAAAGCGGACGATATTCCCGCCGATGTGCGAATGGCATCGTATCAAGAACTCTTGCGCGATTATTATCCACCCGACCGCGTCGTCCTGGGTGTGTTTCCCGCGGCGATGCGCTACGCGGGTCCACGCGAAGCGATTTTCCACGCGATTTGCCGCAAGAATTACGGCTGCACGCACATCATCATCGGACGCGATCACGCGGGCGTCGGCAATTATTACGGCACGTACGACGCGCAGAAAATTTTCGATGAATTCAAGCCCGAAGAAATTGGCATTACGCCGTTGATGTTCGAGCACACGTTTTACTGCAAAAAATGCGGACAAATCGTTTCGGCGAAAACGTGTCCGCATGGCAAAGAAGACCACCTCGTATTGAGCGGCACGCAGGTGCGCGATATGCTTCAACGCGGCGAGATGTTGCCGCCAGAGTTCACGCGACCTGAAGTGGCGAAAGTGCTGATGGATGGCGTGCGCAGAAAGCAGACAGAAGACCAGAGGACCGAAGACAGAAACGCAACGCGTCACCTCCGTCCTCCGTCCGCGCCGTCTGCGTCGCGCAAACGCGTTCTGATCATTGGTCTCGACTGCGCCGAACCCTCGCTCGTCTTCGACAAGTATCGCGCCGAAATGCCGAACTTGGCACGCTTGATGAGCGCGGGCGCGTGGGGACAACTCGAATCGACGACACCGCCGATCACGGTGCCGGCGTGGATGTGCTCGATGACCTCGAAAGACCCAGGGCAACTGGGCATTTACGGTTTTCGCAATCGCGCCGACCATTCGTACGAGAAAATGACGATTGCGAATGCGCGCTCGGTCAACGAGCCAACGGTCTGGGACTATTTGGGACGCGCGGGCAAACAATCGTACACCGTCGGCGTGCCGCCATCATTTCCGCCCAAACAAATCGTCGGCGGAAGTATCGGTTGTTTTCTCTCGCCGAACGCGCAATCGAAATTCACGTATCCCGAATCTTTGCGCGACGATGTGCTGCGCCTCGCACCGAATTACCTGGTCGATGTGCCGAACTTTCGCACCGACGACAAGCAATGGCTGTTGCAAAAAATCTATGAGATGACCGAAGACCATTTCAAGGTCATCAAAGGATTGATGAAAGAAAAACCCTGGGATTTCCTGATGTCGGTTGAGATCGGCGTTGACCGATTGCATCACGGCTTTTGGAAATATCACGACGTCACGCATCCGAAACACGAACCTGGGAACCCGCTCGTCAATTCGATTCACGATTATTACGTCTGGCTCGACAAACAAATCGGCAGTGTGCTGGAATTGATCGACGACGATACGACCGTGATGGTGATGAGCGATCACGGCGCGAAGAAAATGGACGGCGGCATCACGATCAACGAGTGGCTCATCAACGAGGGCTACTTGGTGCTTGAAGAAAAACCGCAAGGCGTCGTGCCGCTTGAAAAAGTCAAGGTGAATTGGGCGAAGACGCGCGCGTGGGGAAGCGGCGGCTATTACAGTCGCGTGTTCCTGAACGTGGCAGGACGCGAACCGCAAGGCATCATTCCGCCGAGCGAATACGAAAAGGTGCGCGACGAACTCATCGCCAAGTTTGCGCGATTCCCGACGACAAGGGTAAGCCGATGGCGACCAAAGCGCACAAGCCACAGCAGATTTATCGCGCGGTGAAAAATGTCGCGCCCGATCTGATCGTCATCTTTGGCGATCTGTATTGGCGCGCGGTTGGCTCGATTGGCTTGAACGCTCTGCACACGTTCGAGAACGACACGGGACCCGACGACGCGAATCACGCGCAGATGGGAATGTTCATCTACTATGATCCGAAACGCAATTTGGGCGGGAAGGAATTGCAAGGGTTGCGCTTGTACGACATCGCGCCGACGGTGCTGAATGAGTTTGGGATGCAAGTGCCGAGTGATATGATTGGGAAAATTATCGACGGATGACGAATGACCGAAGACGGAAGAAACGCATTCCGTCCTCCGTCTTCGGTCCTCCGTCTTTGGAGACTACATTGACTACAGGTTTCACTATTTGGTTTACGGGTTTGAGCGGCGCGGGCAAGACGACCGTCTCGCGCATCGTCGAAAAAGAATTGCGCGCGCGCGGGTATAGGGTCGAAGTGTTGGACGGCGATGTGGTGCGCGAGAATTTGTCGAAAGGGTTGGGATTTCAGCAAAGAAGACCGCGACACGAATATTCGCCGCATCGGTTTTGTGTGCGAATTGCTCACGCGCAATGATGTCGTCGCGATTGCGGCGGCGATTTCGCCGTATCGCGCGATTCGCGACGAGAACCGCGCGCGCGTCGGCGGACGCTTTGTCGAAGTGTATGCCAAGTGTCCCATCGACGTGCTGGCGGAGCGCGATGTGAAAGGGCTGTACAAAAAAGCCTTGCGCGGCGAAATCAAAAATTTCACCGGCGTCGATGATCCGTACGAAGCGCCAGAAAATCCCGAAGTGACGATTGAATCGGACAAGGAAACACCCGAACAAAGCGCGGCAAAAGTGATCGCCAAGTTGGAAGATCTGGGGTACATCAAGCGGTGAAAAAATAGCCGTGCGACTCGCACTTTTGGCCGACATTCACGGCAACTCGATTGCGCTCGATGCAGTGCTGGCAGATATTCAATCACAAGGCGGCGTAGACGAGCACTGGGTGCTGGGCGATCTTGCGGCCATTGGGCATGATCCGATCGGCGCTTTGGAACGGGTCAAGCGTTTGCCCAATGCGCGATTCGTGCGCGGTAACACCGACCGTTATCTCGTCACCGGTGAATTGCCCAAGCCCTCGTTTACAGAAGTCGAGCAGGACGCAACCCTGTTGCCCAAGTTAGTTGAGGTTGCGCGCAGCTTTGCTTGGACGCAAGGCGTGCTTTCGAGCAGTGGTTGGCTGAATTGGCTGGCGCAACTTGCATTAGAACAGCGCGCAGTTTTGCCCGATGGCACACGCCTGCTCGGCGTGCATGCCTCTGCCAACACAGATGATGGTCGCGGCGCGTACCCTGGGATAAGCCCAACCGAGCTATCGTCACTGATGCAAGGGTGCAACGCCGATCTTGTTTGCGTCGGGCACACGCACGGTTCTCTCGATATGACGGTGGATGGAATCCGCGTGGTAAATCCGGGAAGTATTAGCAATTCGTTTCCGCCTGATTTGCGTGCGAGCTATGCGCTTCTCGAAGCCGATGCGAACGGTTATCGCATCGTGCACCGCCGGGTCGATTATGATCACGCCGCGGTTATCGCGGCAGTACGTCGCATTGGCCATCCCGCTGCTGAATTCATTGTGCGATATATGCTGGGAAAGAACACGCCAAATTGGAGCAAGTACACCCAATGACCACCTGTCCCCGATGTCACACGCCGCGGGTCGCCGAGAGCGCGTGGTGCGAGTGCGGCTACAAATTCGATTCGAGCATCGAAGAAAAATTGTGGCGCATCGAGCCCAATTTTTATCAAGGCAATTTGCTCGCCGCGCGCAACGATGCCTTGCTCCAACAATTCGGCATCCAAGTCGTCGTGTCGTTGCTCACCGAACGCCAAGCAGTTCGGCGCGGGCTGACGCAATGGCATCCCCAAAACACCGCTCATTTCATTTTCGATTTGCACGATAATCCCAATGCCGAGCAACTCGAGCGCTGGCGCGAGGCATTGGACACCATTGTCGAAAACGTGCGCGCGGGACGTCGCACACTTGTGCATTGCACACGCGGCGTGTCGCGCTCCGGCATCGCAACCGTGCTGTCGTACGCCAAATTGCACAATGTACCTCTGGATGCGGCGATCAACCTGATCAACGCCGATATGCCGATTGTCGGCGGCTGGAATCCCCCGCTGTTACGATTTTTGCGTGAAAACCTGGGCGTTGCCACACGCGAACCTGAAACGAAATCGCAAATGCCGAAATCGGCGCGCGTGTTGCATGGTGTCGCGTTGGGTGCAGACGCGCTTGTCGGCGATTTTGTGATCGTTGGTCAGCCGCCGCGCGGCAAACGCGCTGGCGAAATCGAAACGCGTATCGGCGCGCGCGCGGTGATTCGCTCGCACACGGTGATTTACGCGGGCAATACCATCGGCGATGATTTTCAAACGGGACACGGCGCGCTTGTCCGCGAAGAAAATCAAATCGGCGATAACGTCAGCATCGGCTCGCACAGCATCGTCGAGCATCACGTCAAAATCGGCAACGGCGTGCGCATTCATTCCAACGTGTTCGTGCCGGAATACTCGGTGCTCGAAGACGATTGTTGGCTCGGTCCGAATGTGGTCATCACAAATGCGCGTTATCCGCGTTCCAAGAATGTGAAAGAAACATTGCAAGGCGCGACGATCAAACGCGGCGCGAAGATCGGCGCGAACGCAACGCTCTTGCCCGGCGTCGTCATCGGTGAAAATGCATTGGTCGGCGCGGGCGCAGTTGTCGTCGATGACGTGCCGGACGGCGCAGTCGTCGTTGGAAATCCGGCACGCATCGTCAAAAACATCGACCAGATTTCAGAATATCGGACGGAAGACAAATGACGGAAGACGGAACGTATCACATCCGGCATCGGTCATCTGTCCCCCGTCTTCCGTCGGAGGCAACATGCAGTACGTAAATCTTGGTCGCACGGGTCTCAAGGTCTCGCGTATCTGTCTCGGCATGATGACGTACGGCACCTCGAAATGGCGTCCGTGGACGTTGGACGAAGAACCGAGTCGTGGGTTCATCAAACAAGCACTCGATGCCGGCATCAACTTTTTCGACACCGCCGACGTGTACTCGCTCGGCGTGAGCGAGGAGGTGACCGGGCGCGCGTTGCGCGATTTTACCAAACGCGATCAAGTGGTCATTGCGACCAAAGTTCACGGCGCGATGGGAGATGGTCCGAATGATCGGGGCTTGTCACGCAAGCACATTCTGGATTCGATTGACGCGTCGTTGCGTCGGCTGGGAACCGATTACGTCGATCTGTACCAAATTCATCGCTGGGATTACGAAACGCCGATTGAAGAAACTCTCGACGCGCTGAACGATGTCGTGCGCGCCGGCAAAGCGCGTTACATCGGCGCATCGTCGATGTTCGCGTGGCAATTTGCCAAAGCGCTGTACACCTCGCGCTTGAATGGCTGGGCGCGTTTCGTTTCGATGCAAAATCATTACAACTTGGTCTACCGCGAAGAAGAACGCGAGATGAATCCACTTTGCCGCGACCAAGGCGTCGCGCTGATTCCGTGGAGTCCGCTCGCGCGCGGATTTCTCGCGGGCAATCGCACGCGCGACCACAAGGGCGAGACCACGCGCAGTACGAGCGACCCATTTGCCGATCGATTGTATTATCGCGACGAAGATTTCAAAATCGTCGAGCGGGTGACGCAATTGGCGAAGCAACGCGGCGCGACGAATATGCAAATCGCGCTCGCTTGGATGCTGAGCAAGCCGGAAATCACCGCACCGATTATCGGCGCAAGCAAGCCGCATCACTTGCCGGAAGCCGTCGCCGCGCTCGATGTCAAATTATCGACAGACGAAATCAAATCGCTCGAGGAGTTGTATCAGCCGCATCCGGTGCTGGGACATTCCTAGTCAAGTTTCAGGATTAACGTTAAACGCGAAACCCTGAACGGAGTTTTCATGCCCATTCCTCTTGTTGACCTCAAAGCCCAATACGCCAGCATCAAACCGGAAATCGACGCCGCGATTCAGCGCGTCATCGACAACACCTCGTTCATCCTCGGCAAAGAAGTGTCCGGGTTTGAAAAGGACTTTGCTGCGTTCAGCCACGCGCAATTTTGCGTCGGCATTGATTCCGGCACGGCGGCGTTGCATCTGGCGCTACTCTTGTGCGATGTGAAACCGGGCGACGAAGTCATCACGACGACGCATACGTTCATCGCGACCGCTGAAGTGATTTCGGTCATCGGCGCCAAGCCCGTGTTTGTCGATATCGATCCGCGCACGTACAACATCGATCCCCATCAAATCGAGCGCGCGATTACGCCGCGCACCAAAGCGATTATTCCGGTGCATCTCTACGGGCAGCCGGCGGAGATGGACCCGATTCTCGACATCGCGCGGCAACATAACCTGCGCGTCATCGAAGATGCGGCGCAAGCGCACGGCGCAGAATATCGCGGTCGCCGCGCCGGGACGATGGGCGACATCGCGTGTTTTTCGTTTTATCCTGGGAAGAATCTCGGCGCCTACGGCGACGCCGGCGCCATCGTGACAAACCATGCCGACCTTGCGGAACGCGCGCGCGTGTTGCGTGATCACGGACGGCGTAGCAAGTACGAACATCAAATTGTCGGCTACGGTTATCGCCTCGATGCATTGCAGGCGGCAATTCTCGGGGCGAAACTTCCACATCTAGAAGCGTGGAATGCCCGGCGTCGCGCGCTTGCGGATTACTACACCGAGTTGTTGACGAACCTCGATGTTGTCACGCCGTTCGTGCCGCCGCACATCACGCCGATCTATCACATCTATTGCATCCGCCACAAAAATCGCGATGGCTTGCTCAAACATTTGAAAGCGCAGGGCATTGAAGCCGGCATTCATTATCCAATTCCATTGCACTTGCAACCGGTATATCAGAATCTGGGGTACAAGGTCGGCGATTTTCCGCAGGCGGAAAAAGCGGCAAGCGAAATTTTATCGTTGCCGATTTACCCGGAGTTGACCGACGCGCAAGTGAACCAAGTGGTAGATGTAGTGAAAGCGTTTGGAGAATAATATCAGGCAAGCGTTCTGAGCGGAGCCGCGTGGCGGCGCAGTCGAAGAAACGCGCGCCCTTCGACTACGTTTCGCACGGCGGAACTCCGCTCAGGGTGCTGCATAGGATAGTTGATGAACAGCTTTAAAGAAGAAATCACACTCGAAGGACACATCATCGATTCCGGTATTCTCGCCAAGGTCTGGGGCGCGGTCATGGACCTTGGCGGGAATTTTGATTTGCAAGAAATTCGCGTCGGGCGCAGCAAAAACGAAACCTCGTTTGCGCGGATGCAAATCTCCGCGCCCACCGACGCGCAATTGCATCGCATTATCACGGCATTGCAAGATCACGGCGCGTTGCTCGTCTCGCGCGAGGATGTGAAAACCGAACCCGCGCCGTGCGACGGCGCATTGCCGGATGATTTTTATTCGACGACGAATTTGCCGACCCAAGTGCGTTTGGACAAACGCTGGGTCGATGTCGCCGGCACGGAAATGGATCTTGCCATCGTCATCGATAACGCGACACAATCCGCGCGGATGATTCCCATTAGCGATGTCAAGCAAGGCAATGCGATTGTCGTCGGTCACGATGGCATTCGCGTGATTCCGGTCGAACGCGCACGCGACCGCGAGACGTTTTCGTTCATGGCGAGCAATGTCTCGTCCGAGAAACCGAAAAAACTTGTCATCGATGAAATCGCCCGACAGATGCGCGAGACGCGCGCGCATGGCGGAAAAATTCTCATCGTCGCCGGACCCGCGATTATTCATAGTGGCGCGGCGCCTTATTTGGCAGAGATTATTCGCGCCGGTTTCGTCCAAGTATTTTTCGGCGGCAACGCGATTGCCGTGCACGATGTCGAAGCGGCAGTGCTCGGCACGTCGCTGGGCGTGGCGTTGCACAGCGGCGAAGCGATTGAAGGCGGACATCGTCATCACATGATCGCGATCAACACGATTCGCCGCGCCGGTTCTCTGCGCGCCGCGGTCGAGCAAGGTATTTTGAAGCAAGGCGTGATGTACGAATGTATTCGCAACAACGTCGCGCTTGTGCTTGCCGGTTCCGTGCGCGACGACGGTCCGCTGCCCGATGTCATCACCGATGTCATCGAAGCACAACGCACGATGCGCGCCGCGCTCGATGGCGTAGAAATTGCATTGATGATTTCGACGATGCTCCATTCAATTGCGACCGGCAACATGCTCCCAGCGTCGGTCAAAGTCGTCGCGGTCGATATCAACCCGGCAGTCGTGACCAAACTCGCGGATCGTGGAACTTTTCAAGCGGTTGGTCTAGTCACCGACGCCGAACTTTTTCTGCGCGAATTGGCAGAAGCGTTAAACCTTGAATGAATCTCATTGATCGCGTTCGCACAACGATTCGAGAACATCACTTGTTCTCCCCCGGCGATATCGTGGTTGTCGGCGTGTCTGGCGGACCCGATTCGCTGACGCTGTTGCATGTGCTCCGCGCCTTGCACGAGGAATTGCAAATCTCTTTGCACGTCGCGCATCTCAATCACCTACTGCGCGGCGAAGAATCGGATGCGGACGCGGAATTCGTGGCACACCTTGCGCGCGAATGGAATTTGCCGGCGACAATTGGAGCGCGTGACGTGGCGTCGATTGCCGGCGATTTTGGACAATCGGTGGAAGAATGCGGGCGGCTCGAACGGTACGTGTTTCTAATCCAAGTCGCACAAGAAATCGATGCGCACGTAATCGCCGTGGCACACCATGCGGACGATCAAGTCGAAACGGTTCTGATGCATCTCTTGCGCGGCACCGGCTTGGCGGGCTTGCGCGGAATCAGTTATCGAATGCCAACGTTTAGCGACGTCTTGTGGATCACGCGTCCCTTGCTCGACGTACCGCGCGCAGAAATTGTCGAATATTGTTACACCAACGGGCTTGCGCCACGCATCGATTCATCCAATTCCGACAATACATTTTTCCGCAATCGCTTGCGCAACGAGACGTTGCCATACCTCGAAACGCTGAATCCCAACCTGCGCGAAATTCTCCGGCGCACCGCGCGCAGTATCACAGAGGATTACGATTTTCTACAAACGCAGGTGCGCGACGTTTTTGCGCGCGTCGCCCACGCCGAATACAAAGCGGTTGTATTCCAACTCGATGCGTGGCGCGCGCTGCATCCAGCACTTCAACGCGGCACACTTCGCATGGCATTTCACCATTTGAACTACAGTTTGCGCGACACCGCCTGGACGCACGTTGAAAATGCGCGCCGCATCGTGCTGGAAAAATCGACCGGCGCGCAAGCGACACTACCGCACAACTTGATGCTCACCATCGCCTACAATGACTTTGTCATCGCAGATGCGAACGCGCCGCGTGATTTCGACGCGCCGCAACTTTTCGTCGATTCGCTGGCACTGGCAATACCGGGCATCACGCCGTTGCCGGACTCGGATTGGAGCATCGAGACCGAAATCGCTGACGCGCAACCTGTTGCACCGGATCGCTGGACGGCGATTCTCGATGCAGACAAATGTCGCGGTGAGATCTCGTTGCGCACCCGCCGTGCTGGGGATCGCTTTGAGCCTGCGGGATTGGGGAACACAAAATCGTTGCGCGAGTTTTTCATCGACACCAAAATTCCGCGCGCGTTGCGCAACCGGCTCCCGTTACTCATGGTTGATAATCAAATCGGCTGGGTCTGCGGCTGGCGTGTCGACGAGCACGTGCGCGCGACCGAATCGACAAAAAGATTCTTGCGCGTGACGTGCAAAAGGAAATCCGCTTGAGTCAATCTCTGCGCGGGTATCTCATCGTGCTTGCCGGCACCGTCATCTGGGCGCTGACCGGCATTGTCATCAAAATTCTGCTGACGCGCTACGGGATGGAAACGCTGACCATCGCTTTCTGGCGCGTCTTTTTTGTCGTCGCGTTTTTGTTTCTCGTTTACCTCATCCTTGACGCAAAATTGTTGCGCATCGCGCCGCGCGATATTTTCTTGTTCGCGGTGTACGGCATCATTGGCATCGGCGTGCACCAAATCATGTGGATTTCCTCGGTGCAGTATAACGGCGCGGCGGTGGCGACCGTCATCATCTACACGTCGCCCGCGATTGTCGCGATTTTCGCCGCGCGCTTTCTGCACGAAAAATTCAATCGCACGAAATTGATCGCGCTGACGTTGACGATCATCGGTTGCGCGCTCGTCGCACGCGTGTACGATGTGCGCCAAGTGGAATTGAACGCGCTCGGCATCGCGTTTGGCATCGGTTCGGCGTTCACGTTTGCAACGTATTCGTTAATGGGACGGCTCGCGACGCGCCGTTACTCACCGTGGACGAGTTTGTTCTACGCCTTCTTTTTCGGCTTGCTTTTTCTTTTGCCGATTGTGTCCGTGTTCGGAAAACTGATGCCGACCAATCTTTCGTTCGATGGCTGGGCAACGCTCTTGTTTCTCGCGCTCGGTCCAACGCTCGGCGGGTTTGGTTCGTACACGCTTGGCTTGAGCTATTTGCCGGCAAGTGTCGCCAGCCTTCTCGCGGCATTCGAGCCGGTGACAACCGCGATTGTCGCGTATGTGATGTTTGGCGAAACGCTTGATCTGTTTCAACTCATCGGCGCCGGACTGAATTTTGGCGAGCGTGATTCTGCTACGTCCCCAAAATTCACATGAATAACGATTCTTTTCCTCTGCGCCCATCCTGGGTCGAAGTCAACCTTAAAGCAATCGAACACAACACGCGCCGACTTGCAGACATTGCCGCGCCGGCGGAAT
Organism: uncultured Chloroflexia bacterium; assembly: GCA_963718225.1. Classification (GTDB taxonomy): domain Bacteria; phylum Chloroflexota; class Anaerolineae; order UBA4142; family UBA4142; genus DAOTXS01. The sequence goes on along the minus strand of CAVQYN010000019.1, from coordinate 16,041 downwards.
TGATGGCGATGGTCAAGGCGAACGCGTACGGTCACGGCGCGATCCCGGTCGCACGCGCGGCGTTGCGCGGCGGCGCAACCTGGCTCGGCGTCTACGCGATTGGCGAAGGCATCGAGTTGCGCAACGCCGGCATCACCGCGCCGATTCTGGTCGTGGGTCCGACAATGCCGGCCTGGGCGCGTGCCGGCGTGGAACACAATCTCACGCTGACGATTTTTTCGCTCGATGCCGCGCGCGCGATTGCCGATGCTGCGCGGGAGTTGCGAACGCGCGCCCGCGTTCACATCAAAATCGATACCGGCATGGCGCGGTTGGGTGTGATGCCGGAACAAATCGGCGATTTCGCGCGCGCCGTGCGCGAGTTATCGACCTTGGAAATCGAAGGCGCGTTCACACACTTGGCGATGTCGGATACGCCGGACGCGCACGGCATCATCGGCTGGGGCAATGCGTACACGCAAATGCAAATCGAAACATTCCGGCAAGTCGTTGCGCAGTTGGAAGCGATGGGCATCGTGTTGCGCTATCGACACATTGCCAACAGCCCCGCCGTGTTGAATCAGCGCGAGGCGCATTTCAATTTGGTGCGCGCCGGCATTTTGCTCTACGGACTCGACCCGTCACCTGAAGTACCACGCCCAGCGGATTTTATTCCGGCGTTGTCGTTCAAGACCCAAGTCGCGTTGGTCAAGCAAGTTCCCGCCGGGACATACGTCAGTTACGGCGCGACATTTCGCACGCAGCGCGAAACACGCTTGGCGGTGTTGATGGTCGGCTACGGCGATGGGTTTCGCCGCAAGCCGAATAATTATGGCGAGGTGTTGGTGCGCGGCGCGCGCGCGCCGATTGTCGGGCGCGTATGCATGGATCAAACGATGATTGATGTCACGGATATTGCCGGCGTGCGCGAAGGCGATGAGGTAGTGTTGATCGGCAGGCAAGGCGCAGAGGAAATTCGCGCGGAAGAGGTAGGCGAGAAACTGGGGACGAATAATTACGAAACGGTAACGACGATAAGTGCGCGGGTAGAGAGAAGATACGTGTAAAAAACAAGGGCGAGCCATTGGCTCGCCCCGATGATTTTATTTCCACTCTCTTTCATCCACAATTGTTTTCGCATCCGCCGCAATCGATGGCACAAATTCTACCTGATCGACGCCGACGCGGCAGAGTTCGCGCACGGCATCCGCGAAATGTTTGCTCAAGTCTTCGGGCTCACTCACCGATTGCGCCAATTCAACTTTGACCTTGAACTGATCGCGCACATTGTCCGGGCGGGTGATGACGCCTTGCACACGCGCAATCGCCGGGAATTTTGCCATCGCCGCTTTCAATTGATTGGGGTGCACGAACATTCCACGCACCTTGGCCGCATCGCCGACGCGACCGACAAGCATCAACCGCGGCGACTTGCGTCCGCACGCGCACGGCGCATCGATGTACACCGCCAGATCGCCGGTGCCGAGTCGAATCGTTGGATACGTTTCGTTGAACGTCGTCACAACGACTTGACCGGCTTCGCCAGATTTGACGTGCGCACCGGTTGCCGGGTCGCACACCTGCACAACCACGCCCTCGGCAAAATGCAACCCCTGTTGCGCGTCGCAATCGTATGCGAGGAAACCCAGTTCGGCGGTCGCGTACGCGTTGAGCGTTTTCAAACCATACTTGCCGTGAAACTCGGCGCGCAGTGACGGCGGGTACGGCTCGGCGGTGAAGAGCGTGTGCGTCAACGCAAATTGCTTTTTAAAGTCGAGTCCCATCTCTTCGGCTTTGCGAATAATCGTCATCAAAAAACTTGGCGCGCCGGCATAGCCGTTGATTTTCAAATCGAGCATCATCTTGACTTGCAATTCCGTGTTGCCGATGCCGCTGGGCATCACGGTGGCGCCCGCGGCTTGCAGTCCCGCGTCGAGCAAAAGTCCGGCGGGGACGAGATGATACGACAGCGTATTCAACGCAATATCGCCGCGTTTGAACCCAGCAATTTTAAAGACCTGTCCCGCCGTTTTTACCAATGCTTTTTCTGCGCCGTGCGGCTCGTACAGCGGTCCCGGCGAAAGGAAAACGTGTTTGAGTTTTTTTGCTTTGGTGTTCAAAAAGCCGGCAAACGGTGGCGACGCTTTTTGCAACTCGACGAGTTGATCTTTGGTCGTGACCGGCACGCGCTCTAAATCGGCGACGCGCTTGATGCTCGCCGGCTTGATCTTGGCATCATTGAAAATTTTCTTGACTGCTGGCGTCGAGGCATAAACTGATTTTACAAATCGAGCGAGTTCACGATCGAGCGCAGTAGTTTTCGTTGGCATGAGATCATCTCCTACGATTCTTTCTTTTCCTCAGGCTCTTCCTCTTCCACGCGCGTCAACGCATCGAGACGATGTTCCAGCCGGAAGAAGCGCGAACGGAACGCGGCTTGCGCGTCCCACAACGCGTGCAAGAATCGACGCGGCAGACGCATCGGCTTTTTCGGCATCGGTTGTGACCACTGCCACACGACCGCCGCCGAGGTCAGTCCCGCGCCAAACGCCGTCATCAACACGCGATTTCCCGGCTTGAGGCGTCCCATTTCGATGACATCGCAAATCGAGACTGGCATACACGCCGCGGAAATATTGGCGTACCGTCCCATGTTCACCAACACTTTATCTTCGGGAATGTGTAAACGTTGCGATGTTTGTTGCACCAATAATTTATTCGTCTGATGCGGGATAAATAAATCAACCTCGTCCATCTTCAGCCGCGCTTTGCGCACCGCATCGCGCCCCAGCGAAACCATTGCGCGCAAACCATAGCGATACAATCCGCGTCCGTCCATCTTGCCGACTTGTGATTCACTTTCGGGACCGTTGATGAACGGCGCACGCGTACCGCCGCGCGGCAACATCAACAAATCGCCGCCGGAGCCGTCCGCGCTCAAGGCAAACGATAAGCAAACCGCCGGGTTGTTCGTTGCCGGTCAGCACCACCGCGCCCGCGCCATCGCCGAAAAAGGGACAGAGGTTGCGATTCGTCCAATCGTTGAAACGCGACGTTGTCTCTACGCCGATGACCAGCGCGTAACGATACGCACCGCTGCGAATGAATCGATCCGCGGTAACAAGCGCGTATAAAAAACCGGAACAGCCCGCCCCCAAATCAAACGCGGCGGCGCGCGATGCGCCAATGGCATCTTGCACAAGACACGCGGTTGCCGGGAAAAGATAATCAGGCGTGCTCGTCGCGGCGATGATCAAACCGATTTCGTCCGGCGCGACGTCCGCCATATCCAGCGCGATGCGCGCGGCGCGGGTCGCCATATCCGCGCTCGCCTGTTTGGAATCGGCAATGTGGCGCGAGTCGATGCCGGTGCGCGTGGAAACAAAATCAGCGTCGATGCCGGCGGTTTTCGCCAACTCGGCGTTGGTCAGAATTTTGCTGGGAAGATATTTGCCCCAGCCGATGATGTGCGCATTAATCAATGAACCAATTCTCCAATCAATCACTGTGCCAATTCTGTTGGCACATCTTTCTTAGCCGAGCCAGCGTTTGCGGCGCTTGTAATGTTTCACTTCGCGATAACTTTTGCGTTCGCCCAGTTGCGTGAGTCCGAGATAAAATTCTTTGATGTCTTCGTTGTCGCGCAGTTTTTCGGCGGGACCGTCGAGGACGACGCGCCCGGTTTCCATCACGTACCCGTGATGGGCGATGCCGAGCGCGGCTTGCGCGATTTGTTCGACGAGGAGGATCGAGGTTTTTTCTTGCTGATTAATTTTCTGAATGACTTCGAAAATCTCTTGGACGATGAGCGGTGCGAGTCCCAGCGACGGCTCGTCGAGCAACATCAATTTGGGATGCGCCATCAACGCGCGGCCAATGACGACCATTTGTTGCTCGCCGCCGGAAAAATAGCCGGAGACACGACGACGCATATCGCGCAGGCGCGGAAAATAATTATACACCATTTCCAAATCGACTTTGGTTTTGCTGTTGCTTTTCGCCAGCCCGCCGACAATTAAATTTTCCTCGACGCTGAGGTGCCCAAACAAGCGCCGCCCTTCCAACACTTGGACGATGCCGTGTTCGACAATGTCTTCCGGTCCCAAACGATCGAGCCGCGTGCCGTCGAATTCAATCGAGCCGCGCGTGACTTGGCCCAGTTCGGTGCGAAGCAAACCGGAAATCGCTTTGAGTGTGGTCGTCTTGCCCGCGCCGTTTGCGCCGAGCAACGCGACAATCTGTCCGTCACTCACTTCAAGCGAGATGCCGCGCAGGACGAGAATCACATCGCTGTAAACAACTTCGATATTGTTGAGTTTGAGCATTAGTCAAGTCAGAGCAGAGGAGATGGGAGCAGAGGATGTATCGATGTCTCCCTGCTCCGTTTCTCCTGTCTACTTGAGTTATTTGGGTCGCAGATCCGGCGCGGTCATCCAATCGGTGGCGTACGTAAACTTGCCCCCTTTGACCTGGACGATGCGCGCTTTGCTGGGCGCGCGTTTGTCCTTGCCAAAATCAAATGTCTGCACGCCTTCCATCGGCTTGAGTTCGGCCGTGCCTTGGATCGTTTCGTACACGGCTTGACCGGTCAAACCCTTCAAACCCGACGCGGTCAATGGTTTTTTCGATGTACTGTTTCATCGCATCGACGAACGTGAATGCCAGAAGATAACCGACACTGCGTTCCGCGGGCTTGCGTTGATTCGCGGTGAATTCACCTTGAATGATCTTGACGCCAGGATTATCGACATCGTCCCACCACAAGTTCGGGAAGACACCGTAAAAGCCTTCGGACGCCGCGCCCGCGAGCGCGAGCATGGAAATATCGAGCGCCCAGTTATCGCCAGCGATCAAGAATTCATCGCGGACGCCGAGCGAGACCGCGTCTTTCAATATTTGCGCAGGACCGTGCGCGAGCGTATTGGTGTAGATCACATTCGCGCCGGCTTTTTTCGCGGCGAGAATTTGCGTGGTCACATCCGGCGCGCCGGCAACGAACAATTCTTGCGCCACTAATTTGACGCCCTTCTTTTCCATGTACGCTTTGACTTCGGGCGTCTCTAGCGCGCGACCGTATGCCGTGTCCCAGGTGACAATCGCGACCTTGGGCGATTCGTTCGCCTGACCCTTCGCCGGTTTGACCTTGTCCCAGTTCGCGGTCAACCAATCGAGGAACAAGCCAAATTGATCCGTGTAAATCGGAACGACGGCAAAGACATAGCCGGGTGGATACGAACCTTTGGAACTTACACCGGCGGTCAACACCGGAATCTTGTCTTCGGCAAGACGATCCTTCAACGCTTCGGTTTCGCCGGAGCCGTACATTTGCATTGCGAGCGGCTTCTTTTCGCGGAAGCGATTGTACGCCGCAATGCCGAGTTCGACTTTGCTCGCGGTGTCCGCCCATTCAACGACGATTTCTGCGCCGCGAATGCCGCCCTTGGTGTTGAAATATTTCGCTCCGTCGTTAAAGCCGGAGACAAGCGGCGTGGTGATTGCGGCAAGCGGTCCCGTCACATCGCCAAAGTGATAGAGCGTAAGCTTTTCGCCGGGGTTGGCTTTGGTGCGCAGAGATGGCTTGGTCGGTTCCGGCGCTTTGGTTGCCGCAACGGTTGGTGCGACCGTCGGTGCAACGGTTGGCTTGGGCGCTTCAGTGGGCTTGGGTGCTTCGGTCGGTTTCGGCGCCGCAGTGGGTGGTACGGGTGTTGCCGTGGGCGCGGGCGCGCACGCAATCGCGACCAGCGCGAGTGCGACGAGCGCGAGCAAAACGATAAATTTTTTCATCCTCTCTCCTCCTCGATCAATTTTCGGTTTCCGATTTTCAATTTCAGATTTGGCTTTGTGTCGCGCATCACCTCCTTCAACTGTGGGCTTTCTAATCTCAATGTGCAAACGGGCGCAGACGCCACGCGGCTTTAAACATTTCCCAGCGATGCGCCAGCCCGCGGGGTTCAAAGACGAGAAACAGCATCAAGAAAACGCCAAACAGAATAGGACCCATCGCCGCGAGCAAGCCCGCCTCCAATTGTGGAAACGCCTTACTGAGCATCGGCGCGAGTTGCACGGACGCTTCGTCGAGCAAGCGCAAAAATGCGCTTCCGAGAATCGGACCCAGGGCACTCCCCATTCCGCCGACGACGACCATGCCCAAGTACCACACCGACTGCCCTAGCGAAAATTGATCGGGATTGATCGAGCGCGCGTACATCGCCCAGAGCGCGCCGGCAAGTCCGGCGTAAAACGCCGAGAGGAAAAACGCGCGCAGTTTGTACGAAAATTGCGCGATGCCGAGCAACTCGGCGGCAAGGTCGTTGTCGCGAATCGCAATCAGCGCGCGACCCAGGCGCGTGCGCGCAATATTTTTCGCGGTGATGACACAAACGACGACGGTGAGCATGATCGGAAAGTACAATTCTTCTTGTGTGTTGAACACAATGCCTGCCAATTCCGGCGGCGGCAATTTCAAACCGGGCATTCCGCCGAAAATGTCGGTGCGGACGTTGCGGAAAAACCACGGGATGATCATTTGCGCGGAGAGCGTCGCCATCGCCAGATAAAATCCCTTGATGCGAAGTGATGGAATGCCAAACAGCAACCCGACGAGCCCAGCGGTCAGTCCCGAAATCGGTAAGGCGAACCAAAATGAAATTCCAGCTTTGACCAACACCGCGGCCGTGTACGCAGCCGACGCACATGAACGCCGCTTGTCCCAACGAAATTTGCCCGGTGTAACCGAGCAAAATGTTCAAGCCGATGACGGCGATGATGCTGATGCCAATGAGATTGAGCAAACCAATCACATCGCCGCCGAGAAAAAACGGCGCGGCGAACAGCGCGAGCATAAACGCAATCGTCATCCCCCATTGCCCGCGATTGCGCACGATCGCCATGTCGTGCGCGTACGAGGTGTCGAAATCACCCGCCAGTCGAATTGCCATGTTGCTCCAGTAGTCAGTCCTCAGATGTCAGTAGTCGGAAATCAATCGTCAGATTTTTCTGATCGCTGGCTACTGATTACTGACATCTGCTTAGATTCTTTCGATCCGCTTCAACCCAAACAAACCATCGGGGCGGAACCACAACACGATGAGCATAAACACGTACGGCGCAACCTCGGCGAGGTGCAGTGAACGAATCGTCGGATCGGCGGGCATACCGCCCACCAAATTTTCGATGATGCCGACGGTCAAGCCGCCGATGATCGCGCCGGGAATCGATTCCAAGCCGCCGAACAACACGGCGGGAAATGCTTTGAGCGCGACAATCGACAAGTTGAGTTCCACGCCGCTGATGCTCGCGAGCAGAACGCCGCCGACTGTTGCGACGACGCTTGCAATCGCCCACGCGAGTCCGAAAATTCTCGGCACGCGCAAGCCAACGCTTCGCGCGAGTTGATGGTCTTCTGCCGCCGCGCGCATCGCCAAGCCCCAACGTGTGTATCGGAAGAAAAGCACAAACAATAAAAAGCCCAGCATCGCGATGCCAAACGCCATTACGAGATTCATCTTGAGGCGCACATCGCCGAGGATAATCGGTTGCAGAGGAAACATTTGCGGGAGCGAGCGTTGCATCGCGCCAAAGCCAATAATCGTTCCGCCCTGCAAGATTTGCGACAGTCCCAGCGTCATCATAATCGTCGCCAGAATCGGCTGACCAATGAGCGCGCGCAGAGCCAGCCGTTCGATGAGCAAACCCATCACAACGGCCACGCCGATGGCAGCGGCGAACGCGAGCCACACGTTCCAACCGAATTCGTCAGTGAACCACCACGTGACGAACGCGCCGACCATGAGCATGTGTCCTTGCGCGAAATTAAACACGCGCGAGGATTTGTAGATCAGCACCAAGCCAAGCGCAATCAGCGAATAGATTCCGCCGGTGAGCAGTCCAGTTGCAAGAAATTGCGGGAAGAGATCCCAGTTCATCGACTATCCTTTCTTCCGATTCTGACGCCTTGATGGTTTTTGTTCCCGTTCCGCATACAACTCATCGAGTGGGACGCCACGGAAAATGGATCTAAATCCATTCCAGGCAAACGCGCCACCAATCACGACAAAAAGCAAAACGAAGCAACTGCCAAAAATATAGTCTTCCATCCCAACCGTGCGGGTCTTGGTCACATCGAGCATGAGCGGAATCGAAAGAATGCCTAAAAGAAATCCGACGGAGCCAAGCGTGGCAGAAATCATGGCTGCGCCATCGATCCTTAATTCCAGAAATGCGCTGGCAAGAGTCGTGGCAATAAAGAGTGCGGGTCCCACCAATCCATGAATCAGATAACCTTGGGAATCAGAAAAAACCAATCAAAGACCAATGGGACAACACCCATCAAGGCTCCCCACGCCAAATAGAAAAACGTTTGGACTGAACCGCGTTGCGCCGCGCGAAATGCTTGCCCCATCACGCCGCCACCGAGCAGGTGAAAGGCACTGAGAAATACTACAAGAAAGAGAGGCAAGATCGAACTCAGATTACACCCCGCACACGCGTACCGCCGTCTCAATCACACCCGCGCGGCCGTCGCGGTATTTCACTTGCGCGCTGACACGCACTTCGTCCTTACCACCGTACATCGCCTCAATCAAATCACGATAGCGGTCCTCCATCACGTTGCGGCGCAGTTTGCGCGTGCGTGTCAGATCGCCTTCGTCCGGATCGAATTCCTTGTGGAGCAGGACAAAGCTTTTCACCCGCGCGGGCGGCGGCAGCGTTTCGTTCACGCGCAACACATCTTGCTTGATGAGATCGTACACCTCGGTCTTTTGCGAGAGATCGACAAATGTCGTGTACGTGATGCGCTTTTTCTCTGCCCAGCGTCCCACATTCGCAAAATCGATGTTGATGATCGCCGTGACGAACGCGCGTTCGTGCCCGCCGACAACCATCACATCTTTGACGTACTGACTGAACTTCAATCGCCCTTCGATGTACTGCGGCGAGAATTTATCGCCGGTCGCAAGCTCGAGCAAATCTTTCACGCGGTCGAGATATATCAAATGCCCATCGTCGCGCAAATAGCCGGCGTCGCCGGTGTGAAACCAACCGCCTTCCAATGCCTTCGCCGTCGTCTCCGGATTTTTGTAATACCCCTGAAACACCATTGGACTCTTGACGATGATTTCGCCTTCAGGCGAAATTTTCAACTCGACGCCGGGCGGCGGCACGCCGACCGTTTCAAACTTGACGTCGTTGCCAACGTGAAGCGTGTGAATGATGCCTTCGGTCGATCCGAACAAGTTGCGAATATTGACGCCGATTGCGCGGAAAAATCGTACAACATCCGGGCTGAGCGCCGCGCCGGAACTGTACGCCGATTTGATGTGGCTCAAGCCCAGTTTATCGCGCAACGCCGCAAAGACCGCGACCTCGCCGAGCCAGTTCAAGAATTTCCAAACGATTGGCACACTGCCTTTGCCAAATCGCAAATCGGCAACGCGATAACCAATCGGCATGAATGCGTTGTATAATGCACGATTGACCCAGGATGTATCGGCGATGCGCGCTTGCACCATCGACACGAGCGATTCCCACAACCGCGATGAGAACAAGAGTGCGTGCGGCGAAATCTCGCGAATGTTATCCTGCACCGTTTCCGGCGCTTCCGGAAAATTGATGACCATGCCGTTCATCACATGAATCGCCAGCCCCAAAACATTTTCGGTGATCCACGCCGGCGGGAGAAACGAAAGATAATCGTCGGTGTCGAGGCGGAGATCGACGCTGGAGGAGGTTGCCCCGCCGCTGATCAGATTCTTGTGCGCAAGCATCGCGCCTTTGGGTGCGCCCGTCGTGCCGGAAGTGTAGCAAAAAATTGCAAGATCGTCGGCGTTGCCCTGCGCGACGCGTTCATCGTATTTGGTCGGCTCGCGCAAATCGATTTCGCGTCCCTCTTTGATCAGTGATTCAAAACTCATCAGCCAATTGTCGCGATAATTCCACAACCCGCGATCTTCCCAATAAATCACGCGACGAATCGCCGGCACGTTCGCGCGGATGCTCAGCATCTTGTCGCATTGCTCTTGATCTTTCGCAAAGACGATGACCGCGTCGGAATGTTGGACGACGTACTGAATTTCGTTCGGCGCGCTGTCGGTGAAAATGCCTACAGCGATGCCGCCGCACGATTGCGCGGCGAGTTGCGCCCAAAAATATTGCGGGTCGTTGTCGCCGATGATGCACACTTTATCGCCGTGCGCGAGACCCAACTGCATCAGTCCGAGCGCAAGATGTTTGACGCGCGTGTGCGATTCCGTCCACGAAAATTCGCGCCAGATGCCGAATTGTTTCTTGCGCATCGCCACGCGCGTATTGCCGTACTTGTGCGCGCTTTGCTGTAAATACTGTGGAAGCGTCTGTGGGTTGCTCACTGTCCTACTGCTCCACTGACTCGCTGGCTTTTCGTTTCACTTCGCCCAGATACGCCTTGATGACCGCCGGGTTCGTTTTGATTTCGTCCGGCGTGCCTTCCGCAATTTTCACGCCGAAATCCAAAACGACGACGCGATGCGCAATGTCCATCACCAAACCCATATCGTGTTCGACCAGGAGAATCGTCATCCCGCGCCGTTCGTGAATATCGAGAATAAAGCGCGCCATGTCTTCTTTTTCTTCGACATTCATCCCAGCCATCGGCTCATCAAGCAAAAGCACTTTTGGTTCGAGTGCCAGTGCGCGTCCGAGTTCAACGCGTTTGCGCAGACCGTATGGCAATGCACCGACTGTCGCTTTGCGGATGTGCTCGATCTCCAGGAAATCAATAATGTCTTCGATCACCCGGCGATGTTCGATTTCTTCGCGATGCGCGGGTCCAAAGTAGAGCGCGCTCGCGAGCATATTTTGTTTCATATGGATGTGGCGCGCCGCCATCAAATTATCGAGCGCGGTCATGCCGGTGTAGAGAGCGATATTCTGAAACGTGCGGGCGATACCAAGTCGAGGAATTTCGTGCGTCGGGATGCGAACGAGGTCGTGCTGATCGAAAAGAATTTTACCGCGCTGGGGACGATAGAAACCGTTGACACAATTGAGCGCGCTCGTTTTCCCCGCGCCGTTGGGACCGATCAGCGCAAGAATTTCACCGGCACCGATGTCAAAACTGATGCCGGCAAGCGCGGTGAGCCCGCCGAAATTCAAGTGGAGGTTTTCGGCACGCAGGAGTGGGGAACGTGCGGGAGGAGAATTAGACAACGTCGCTTACCTCCGTTCATCACGCGTTCGGTCTTCGAGTTGTCAAAATTATAATCGAATCTAGGGGAATCCGCAAGACCCAAAAGGATACAATTCCGTCCCAATGGTAGCGCGAAGGCGCAGGTGTCCTACCTCGCTTGTTCTTGCGCGCGCCTGAAAAAGAACCAAATCGCCGCGCTGACGGCACAGAACAAGGCAACCATCGCTGACAAGAGGATCATGTTCGGCGATTGAAATGCATAGACAAATGCGCCATCCTGGTTCAGCATCGTTTGCAAAACCGACACTGCGGTGGACGATAAGCAGGATGTGCGCATTGACAGCCGTAAACCATAGGGTGATGATAGCCATGAGATATACTCCTCCGACAATGTGGCAGTGACGTCCAAATCGATTTGCGGGCATGTACACGCCTGCAATTACACGTCCGTTTGCGATTTGACGAAATATCCAAATTGGGTATAATTTAGCAGAATTAGGAAAGGAGCAACGGGTAATGATTTTCCGCATGTTGATCGTCCGCAAAGAGGTTTCGACCTTGTACTAGTGCGCCCGTTGCCGGAAAATTTCAAATTCCACCGTGGGTGCGCTACGTGCCCACGGTTTTTTGTTTCCGTTTTTCGCCGCGCATCTCGCGCACCAGCCGTGGGTTTCATAAAACTCACGGCTTTTTGTTTCACCTCTCCTTCGTAGGGCGGGGCAAATATGGAGGTCTTGATGTCTACTCAACCAATCGCACTTGAAATGCAAAATGTTTCCAAACGCTTCGGTTCATCCGATTTCAAATGGTTCAAGCACGACAAGAAAAAAGCCGGTGTGCCGGCGGTCGACAATATCTCGATCACAGTTTGTCGCGGCGAAATTTTTGGCGTGCTGGGACCCAACGGCTCCGGCAAATCGACGTTCATCCGATTGCTCTCGACTCTGCTCGTGCCGGACGCCGGTCACGTTTCAATTTTCGGTCACGATGTCGAACGCGAAGAGCGTATCGTGCAAAAGATGATCAACCGCGTCTCGGTCGAAGCCGCGTTCTTTAAAAAACTGTCGCCGCTCGAAAACCTGATGTACGGCGCGCGCTTGTACGGCATCGGGGGTGAGGAAGCGCATCGCAAGATTGTCGAAATTCTCAAACGCTTGGATTTGCGCGAAAATGCGATCAATCGACCGATGGAAGAAATGTCGCGCGGGATGCAACAAAAAGTCGCGATTGCGCGCGCACTGCTGACCGCGCCGGTCTTGCTCTTGCTCGACGAGCCGACGACCGGGCTCGATCCGCGCAGTAAGCGCGAAGTGCAAGTGCTTGTGCGCGAACTGCGTGACACGCACGACGCGACGATTGTCCTGACGACGCACGACATGCTCGAAGCGGACGCGCTGTGCGACCGCATCGCGATTGTGAACGATGGCAAGCTTGTCGCGCTTGATACGCCAAGCGGCTTGAAGAAACTCGTTGCTCGGAATGGACACGAGCCGACGCTGGAAGACGTGTTTATGCAGTTGACCGGTAAGCAACTCGTAAGACAGAAGACGAATGACGGAGGACGGATGACGAATACTCTTGTCGTTGGTCTTCCGTCCTTCGTCTCAAATTCGATAGGGCAATGCACCCCCAACTTTTTCAAGGAGAGTTGATTCGCCTCGCCGCGCCTGATGCGGAGCGCAACGCGGAAATCGAATCGCAGTGGACGCACAACGCAATTTTTATGCGCCTGATGTACGCCGAACCGATGCGTCCGCTTTCACCAAACGCAGTGAGAAAGAAATACCAAGCGGCGGAGAAAGATACGCGCGCCAATCAGTTTCACTTTATGCTTTACGCGCTGGCGGACGATCGCTTGATCGGGCTGGCGCAGTTGTGGCGCATCGAATGGAACAACGGCACCGGCAGAATCCTGCTCGGTATCGCCGATGAAAATGATCGCGGCAGAGGATACGGCACCGAAGCATTATCGCTGTTGCTAAACTATGCCTTCAACGAACTCAACTTGTATCGCGTGAGCGCGAGCATGGCGGAATATAACGAACCCGCGCTGACGTTCTTGCAGAAAAATAATTTCGCCAGCGAAGTGCGCCGGCGCGAGGCAATCTGCCGTGATGGCAAATACTGGGATTTGATCATGCTCGGTTTGTTGCGCGAGGATTGGAGCGGCAAATGAACGACAACTTACTCAAAGGAAATTTGGTTCACTTGCGCGCGGTCAATTCTACAACTGATGCGGAAGCGTTTAGCCGCTGGTCGCGCGATTCTGAATATATGCGATTGTCAGACGCGAGCACGGTGCGAATGTGGACGATCAAGCAAGCAACCGAGTACATCGAAAAAGAATTTGAGACCGAATCGCCAACGATGTACGCGTTCGCCATTTGGACGCGCGAGGAGAGTCGATCTGATCGGCGAAATCGATTTGAGCGGAATCAACTGGGCAAGCGGTGAATCCATTGTTGGCATTGGCATCGGTGACCGCAACGACTGGGGCAAGGGCTATGGCACGGACGCGATGCGCGTCATCTTGCGTTTTGCCTTTGAGGAACTAAATCTGCATCGCGTTTTTCTAACACCTTTGAATACAATCCACGCGCGCTTCGCGCATACGAGAAATGCGGATTCAAACATGAAGGGCGCGTGCGCGGGATGTTGAATCGCGATGGCAAACGCTGGGACGTGATCTATATGGGGATTTTGAGAGAGGAATGGGAAAAGCATGACAGAAGGACGAAAGACGGAAGACCAAATAATCGTTTCGGTCCTCTGTCCGCGGTCTTCCGTCGAGGAGCAAGTATGACCGCATTAATGTATGAACTCAAAGCAGTCTACGCGTTCGTCGAACGCAATTTGAATATTGTCAAGCGCTATTGGGCGTGGGAAGTCGTCTGGTTGTTTTACTCGATCACGAATTCGCTCTCGGTGGCGTACATGGACCGGCGTCGGCGCGATGAGTAGCGCCGTTGTCGACAGTCACTATCTTGTGCTGTACCTTCTCATCGGCACGATTGTGTGGCGGTACCTGTCGGTGATTTTCTACTGGCTCACCGACATCATCGGGATGGAACGCTGGGAAGGCACGATTGAATACACGCTGATGGCGCCAATCACGCGGCTCACGCATCTCGCTGGACACACGGCATTTGCCGTCGTCTACTCGATGTTTCATACCGTCGTGATCCTGGGAATCACCGCGCTCTTTTTCGAGATCGATTTGTCGAAGGCGAATCTGGTGGGTGGGCTGATGGTTCTGCTCGTCGGTAGTGTGTCGTTCATCGGCTTTGGCGTGATTGCGGCGATTCTGCCGTTACTGTTTCCGGAAAAAGGATCGCAGATGACACACGTCATCATCTCGCTTTTGCTGCTCGTGTCCGGCGTGTACTATCCGGTGACCGTTCTGCCGAATTGGTTGCAGATGTTCGCGCAGTATTCGCCGGCGACGTACGTGCTGGAAGGCACGCGCGCGGCGTTGCTCGCCGGCACGCCGACGAGCGCGTTGTGGCGGTACGTCTTGCCGCTGATCGTGATGGGCATCGTGATGGTCCCCATCGGCTTGTGGCTTTTCCGCCTCGCCGAGCAGTACGCCAAGCGGACGGGTAAATTGAAAAGGAATGGATGATCAGCGGTCAGGGTTCAGGGGACAGGGGTCAGTAATGAATCTGTTCCCTGACCTCTGACACCTGACCCCTATGAAGAAACTCAACGCCTACACAACCTACTTGATCCTCATCGGCTGGGACGGCGCGATCTCGTCGCTCATTTTCACCGTCAGCGTGATCTACCAGGTGACCGTCGTTGGACTCGATCCGCTCCAACTCGTCCTCGTCGGCACGGTGCTCGAAGCAACCGCGTTCTCTGCGAAGTGCCCACCGGTGTTATCGCCGATGTGTACAGCCGCAAGCTTTCAATCGTTATCGGCTATGTGATGATCGGCATTGGCTTTGTCATCGAAGGCCCGTTCCCGTTTTTCGGAACGGTTTTGCTCGCGCAAGTGATTTGGGGTGTGGCTGGACGTTCACAAGCGGCGCAACCGAAGCGTGGCTCACCGACGAAATCGGCGAGGCGAACGCCGGGCACGCGTTTCTGCGCGCCGCAAGTCGCCCAAATCGCTACACTCGTTGGCATCGTCGCGAGTGTGTTCATCGGCAACGAACGCGTCAACTTGCCGATCATTTTGGGCGGTATTGGTTTCAGCGCACTGGGAATTTTTCTCGCGCTGTTTATGCCGGAAACCGGGTTTCATCCAACGCCGCGCGAAAATCGTAACTCGTTTCAACACATGTGGCACACGTTCCGCGAAGGCGTCGCAATGGTTCGCAAGCGCCCCGCGCTCTCGACGATTCTTGGCTTGGTCTGTTTCACGGATTTTACAGCGAAGGCGTCGATCGATTGTGGACGCCGTTTCTGCTGGCGTTCGCGATTCCAACCATCGACGGATTCACCACCGTCACGTGGTTTGGCATCATTCGCGTTGGCGGAATCTTGCTCGGCATCGCTGCGAACGAAATCGCGCGGCGGCGCGTCAAGACGGACGACGAGAACTCGATTCGCGGCGCGTTATTTGCTATCAACGCTGGAATGTCGTTGCACTGTTTGGGTTTGGTTTGTCGCCGAACTTTACGCTCGCGGTTGCCGCGTACTGGGTCTGGTCGATGTTGCGGCAAACGCACGGACCGTTGCACACAACCTGGGTCAATCAGAGACTCGATCCGCAAGTGCGCGCGACGGTCAACTCGATGAGCGCAAGTCGATGCGCTCGGACAAATGATCGCGGGACCGATTGTCGGCGCAATCGGCACCGTGATTTCATTGCGCGCGGCGTTGCTTTCATCCGAACGATTATCGCACCAGTGTTGGTGTTGTTCGCAAAAGCAAAGACCAAAGACCCATGA
>CAVQYN010000018.1:0-82724 GCA_963718225.1 uncultured Chloroflexia bacterium | reverse complement strand
TTTGATGGTGTGGTGGTGGACGGCGCTGGTAGAATCTTTATCGACCAGACGGGCACAGAATCACTGACCATCACGACTGATGAAAACATGCTGCCGTACATCGAGACGCAGGTGCGCGACGGCAAATTAATCATCAAGTTCAAGCCGAACACGCTTCCGCAAAATTTGACCGATCTTACGTTCAGACTGACGGTCAAGAAGTTGAATGCAATCGATTTGGATGGCGCGATGATGCTTGAAGGCAAGAACATCGATGCCGCCAGATGTCGGTTGCCATCGATGGCGCAAGCGCGGTGACGCTTGCAGGCAAAGTCGATGGACTGATCGTTACGCTCAACGGTGCAAGCGCGTTCGATTCGAGAAATTTGGAATGCCAACGTGCGGTGGTTACCAACAATGGCGCGGGTGCTGCTATCGTGCGCGCGAGTAATGAACTCACGGCGACGATCAATGGCATAGGGGTTGTTCAATATCTCGGAGCTCCTCAGGTGACCCAACTCATTCGCGGTCTCGGCGTAGTGAGCAAACGGCAATAGGTCTTGGCAAGCCAACGCACTTGCAGTTCTGCAAGTGCGTTTTGTTGTTCGCCCAGCATGGATGTTGACTAGAAGGTGTGAGTCCTTTATGGGGGTTGATGGCACTAACCATTAGCCAGAGGCAAGGGCGTTGCTGCGAGGCAAGGTCTGAAGGAAGCCCGAGGCAAATCCGCGACTTGAGGAACACAAACCTGATATGAGGCGGTGCGTCCGGACGAGTGAGCAATGTATCACGAAGTCCACGTCATCAAAGGGCAAAGCCGTAAATCGGGCAAGTGCGCGGGGAAGGTCAATGTTCTTAACTGGGGAGGCCTGCTTTCCGGCGGCACGTGCTGCAACCCCAATTGCAAGATTGGACTGAGAGAGCAGGAGTCAGCCGAGGCCATAGTACCGAGCGTCGTAGGTAATCATCGGGAAGGGCTGAACGGTAAATGCGTTCGGAGCAAGAAGTTCGCGGAACGAGCACTAAACGCTGACTGTCTTGGATAAAGACACTGCTGGTAAGACGGCGAAGGTGAAGCCCGAACCCAATAGCCAGAGAGCGGAGCAGTTCCCGACACAGAATGCCAACAAGGACTAGAGGACTGATGCAGTATCGGTGTCCTGACGTTTACCGAACCGCCGGATGCGGACCCGCATGTCCGGTGGTGTGAGAGGCTGAGAGGGCGACCCTCTCAGCCTACTCGTTTCCGTGCATTTGTTTGACAAGATTGATTTATTGGTTACACTGGCACGCATGAGTGTATCGAAGAAAACATTTGCCGGCACCGTGGCGATTCTGGTCGCCGTGCTGGTTGCCTATTTCCCCGCACTCAAAATCGATTTCATCGTCACCGATTGGTGGTTTCTCAACAACGCCGCGCGCTTGGATTTTTTTCAGCACGTTGTCCAATATTTCGATCCGCGTTTGCAAACGTACGGCTTTCGTCCACTTCAGGGATTCCAATTCTTTTTCGAGTATCTGCTCTTCCGCGACGACCGCGCCGGGCATCATTTCGCCCACATTCTTTTTCACACTATCAATTGCCTGCTTCTCTTGGCGATTGTTTGGCGCGTGAGCAACCGCTGGCGGCTGGCGTTTCTCTCCGCGCTGGCATACGCCACGCTCCCGGCGTACAGTCTT
This sequence comes from uncultured Chloroflexia bacterium, assembly GCA_963718225.1. Classification (GTDB taxonomy): domain Bacteria; phylum Chloroflexota; class Anaerolineae; order UBA4142; family UBA4142; genus DAOTXS01. Next base: position 81,065 of record CAVQYN010000018.1, on the reverse strand, counting down.
GCCGTAATGTGGCTGGGCGTCGCCGATCCTATCACGGCGATCTTTTTCCTGCTCACGATTTTGTTTTGGGTTTTGCATCTTCAGGCACGCCGAACGATTTGGTACGCGCTGGCAATCGGCGCATTCATCATGACGATGATGGGCAAGGAGATTTGTGTGCTCCTCCCGCCGATCCTTTTTCTCATCGAATTTCTAGTCCTGCGCGTGCCATTCAGATTTACTGATGTCGTGCGACGGTATGCGATTTTCGTCGGGTTGCTAGTTCCATACCTGGTCTATGAGTACGCGGTGCAAAAGTCTGGCGCGTTTGTTCAGATGGCGGGTTACGGTATCGGTCCGCACGTGCTTTCCAACTTGGTCAAATATCTCGCCGTCTTTGTTGCGCCGTGGCTCTTGTTCCCGCCGACCGAATGGCTTTATTATGCGTGGCTCGTGCTGGCGCTGGGACTGTATCTGTATGTTATCATTCGCACGCGCAGTCGAGCATTGTTGTTTCTGGGTCTCGCGCCGCTGTTGGTCGTTTTGCCGGTGCTGGGATTTGAGCCGTTCTGGTTTGATGCGCGCTATCTCTACCTTCCGCTGATGGCGGGCGCGGTTTTGCTCGCATTTGTGATTGAGCAAGCGGGGCTGTGGCTGAACAAGGTCCCTCTCGCGCGGTGGATTTTTGCGCTGGGGCTAGGCGGCTTGCTCGTGGCGAATAGTTTGATCATTGCGAATTCCGCCGGCGATTGGACCGAGATCACGCGCCAACGCCGCGTGCCGTTCCGCGATATTTCGCGCGCGCATCCGACTTTTCCGGCAAACACCTATTTGTATTTTCTCGAATCCAAGCCCGTGCCGCTGTTCGATTTGTCCGTGATGTTTGTGCTCAAGGTACGGCACAAACCCGGTTGTCGAAGGCATCGATAGAAATCAGATGCCGCGCTGGCGTGATTTTTCATCGGTGTTGCTGTACTATTACGATGAATCCGGCAAGCCGATTGAAATCGTTATCGAACCGGCACGTTTCGACGCTTCACCGGCGATGCCTCTTGATTTTACGCCATCGATTCGCTTGGAAGGTTTTGACATCGCGCGAGGGAACGTCAAGCGCGGGGAACGTTTGGTGCTATTACTCTATTGGCGCGCGCAAGGCGAAATTGATGCGGACTATACCGTGTTTGCGCATCTGGTCGATGCAAGCGGGCGTGTGGTGGCGAGTGTCGATAGTCCGCCGCGCGGCGGGAGCGCGCCGACGAGCCAATGGCGGGCGCATCAACTCGTTATCGATGCGCTGACGATACCCATTGAGGCAAATATTCCTGCGGGAAAAGATTATCGTCTGCAAATCGGTTTGTATGACTCGTCAACCCAGCAACGCATTTGGCAATGTGTTGACGATTCAATCGATCAATGTGCGTCGAATAAAAATCCCGGTTTCTTGGAGAAACCGGGATTTTTATCACGAAATATATCCCAAATCCGCCAGTCGTTCGATGACCTCTTTCTCTTCCTCTTCCGAATAACCATCCCGCGTCGCCGCGCTTCCTTCCGATGTCCCGCCGTACTCGACTGCGCGTGTGTCCGTAAGCGCTTCGGTCAGCACGCGACCATCCATATCCGTTGGAACAGGCAAACCCATCAAGTGCAAAATCGTCGGCGCAAGATCAATGAGCGACGCGCCGGAAAACTCGCCGGCGTTTTTCACGCCATCGCCGCTCGCGACGAAAATGCCGTTCATCCGATGCGACGACGAAACGCCGAATGACTTTTCGATGACGCGGTTCGAGCCGAATTCAAAATCGCCAAATGCGATGGTTTCCAAATTGCGCGGCAGGAACAAAATGTCGGGTGCTTCCGCCAGATGTGCGCCGCGATAAATTTCTTCCTTCTTCCAAATGTGTTCGACGAGCGGCGTGCCGTCCTGCAACTTTAATTCGCGTAGAGAATTGATTACATCGTCTCGCACGCGTTCGTACTCTTCGCCCGGATTCACAATGCCTTGCGGCTCGCGCCCCTTCAAATTGATGTGCACCTCGCCAATGTACCCAATCGAGTATGCGGTCGTGCGCGACCAATCGACATCCGCGAACGAGAGAAAGAAGCGTTTGAGCAGTCCGCGACCGCCGCGCCGCTTATCCAGAGTCCGACGAAGTTTTCCCAAGCCAAGAGCAAGTAGTAATTGGTAAATGGTGCGTGGCGTGAGTCCAAGTTGAAATGCAATTCGCTTCGCTTGCGACGCAAGGTTCGGTTTGAATTTCAAAAAGCCGCGTTGTGCGAGCAAGTTGTTGACGTAGAGAAAATTGCGGACGGGTCCGTGACCGTGGTCGGACATCAACAAAATCGCTTGTGTCTGGCCAGCTTTGTAAATGAGATTGCCCGATTTTCTCGTCAAGTAATTGGTAAATGGTAAGGATGCCGTCGCGTAAGGGCGCACGGCCGTGCGCCCCTAACGCTTCCGCAGGGTCGTGCTCGTGGTGCGATGCATCATACGACGACCACAAGCCGTGCGACACGGTGTCGGTTTCCGGGAAGACGAGCATGAAAAAATCCCAGGGATATTTCTGCATCAAGTATTCGGCGGCGCGCGTGCGCTGATCGGCAGAATGTTTCAACGCTTGCAGAAAAATCTCGCCGCGCCCTTTCGATGTACACTTCGTCCGAGTAAACGATGTATTCACCGATCGCCGATTTCAATTCGTCGGCGAGTTCTTTGGGATAGGTGTAATTCTCGGCGTTGCGCGGCGTGAGCATCCCGGTGACAAGTTGTCCGTTGACCGGTTGGGGGGGCCAAGTGACCGGCACGTTCATCACGATGACCTTTTTGCCTGCTTCGCCCATCAAATCCCACACCGCTTTGCCGTCGCGATCCAGTGCCGAGACCGGCGCAAGGTCGTACGATTTATCGCGGCGCTGCATGAAATCGAACAAGCCGTGCGCGCCGGGATTCTTGCCGGTCATGAACGACGACCACGCCGAGGCGGTGACGGGCGGCACGGTCGAGCGCAGTTCGCTGAACGCGCCGCTGTCCATCAGTTTCTTGAACGTCGGCAATTGTCCTTGCGCGATGAAGGGTTTGATCAGATCGAACGTCGCGCCGTCAAGACCGATACAAATGACTTTGGGCATTATCAAAAATCTTTCTCACCACAGAGACGCAGAGACCGCTGAGAAAAAATCTCTGCGCCCTCTGCGCCTCGGCGGTGCAATTCTTTGTTTCGGCAAAACTCAATTTGGAGTGATCTCGTACCAGATGTTTGCAAGGAAACCGCGCGCGTCCGGTTGAGCAAATTGACGTGTAATGATTGGCGCGCCATTTTGACATTGCCATTCGTACACTGTCTCGCGTCCAGTAACCGCCATCGGAATCACTTGGGCACTAGGATTCTGCTGGCAGAAATCCGCGATGGCTTGCGCGGGCGTCTTGTCAAGATTTGCTTTGGCTTCGCAGGGCAAGTTGGCGCCGACGGTGCACGCGTATACTTGACGATTCATGCACCGCCAGAATGAGCCGCGAATGAAAAAATCATCGGGCGCATCGGCGGGCGCGTTCAATGCTTTGCGCAAACCCTTGACAATGACGGGCGGCATTTTGTCACCCACGTATCGCGCGTCGGGCGAGTCCATCGTGCCGACTGCGGCACAGTAGGCAAAGGGGTCCGAATATATCTCCGGCACCCCAGTCCGTCGGGCGTTGGCGTGGGCGCGCAAGCGGCGAGAATGATCGAAAGGCAAATGCTCATTAACGTGTTGTGTTTCATGATCGACCGCTCCCCCAAAGATTCGCGGAGGCATTCGCCCCCGCAAATTCCGTCTCTATGCTTTGACTGCCACCGGTGTTTCTTTTTTCGCCGGCTCTTTCGGACTGCCCATGAAAAATGCTCTCGCAATGTCGCCGGTGTAAATCGCGTTCGGCTTGACTTCGCAACCTGCCCAGCAACCCGGACATTTGCGCACGACCACGCGTTGCTTTTCGGTCTTGTCGTTGTACCACACCTCTTGCATCGATTGCGTGCGCAAGTTGCCGACGACGGTTGGATAATATACGCACGTCATCACGTCGCCGTTCGGCATCAGGCGCATGTGGTTGTGCAATTCGATGCACTGCGGCTTGGGGCTTTCAATGTGGTTCAGCAATCGATTCTTCAAGCCACGCACATAATATTTCTGCACGAGTCGTTCGGGAATATCCTTGATGCCGTCGCGCGTGTCGAGTTGCTCGAAAATGTAATTGAGTTGTTCGGGCGTGAAATCGGACATGGACACCGATTTCATATTCGGAATATCCTTTTCCTTGTCGGTGTTGATGCGATAGAGCGTGTAATGATCGGTCGCAATCGCGTAATGCACATTCACGCCGAGCTTCGCCATCTCGTCGCGCAACGGCTCGATGTGATCCCAGTTTCGGTCGGTGATCGTCTGATTCACGCCGATGTAAAAGCCGTACTGGTCGCGCAGGTCGACGAGTGCGCGAAGCGTGCGCATCGATTTGTCGTACAAACCGCGATAGCCGCGAATCTCATCGTGCCGCGCGCCGACGGCATCGATGGAAAATTTCATGTGCAGTTTTTTCGAGCCGACTGCCTTGACGTACTCGACGATGCGTTCAGTCATCACGCCGGCTGTCGTTACATGCAACACGGTTGGATTCGTCTCTTCGAGAATCGCGCGCGTGATATCGGTGAGGTCGCGGCGCAGAAATGGCTCGCCGCCGGTGATGCGCAATGAATCGAGATGGGGGATTTGTTTGAACACGTGACGAATTTCAGCGACGGTCATGTCGTCATAGTCGGTTTTCTTCCACACGTCGCACATGAAACAGCGCAAGTTGCAGCGCCAGGTGACGATGAACGTTGCCATATTCGGCAACTCGACGCGCCCGATTTTGTTGTTCACGACCGCTTTAGCGATATTGACGTACGTTCCAATTGCCATTCATAACCTCAGTTCAATAGTTCGATAGTGCAATCGTTGGATAGTTGCTGTGAAATCATGTTACCCAGAAAGCAACTAATAAACTATCGCACTATGCAACCATCGCACTATTCATACTTTTCTCGCCGAATCGCGCTCACTTGATCGGCAAGAATTCCAAACATAAAAACGATAACCGATGAAACCATTACGAGCATTGCGCCGGTTGGAATATGAAATGCCGGCTCAATATGCTCAATAAATCTGAAAATGCCGGAGCCAACCCAGTAGGCAATGCCTAACAAAAATAATGCGATGCTCGTGGGCAAAAACACCTTGATCGGATCGAACAACGCGATGATCCGGATGATGAGCATCAGCGTGTTGATGCCGTCACGAATCGGATGCACGGTGCTCGTGCCGACCCGCGGCGTTGTGGTAATTGGCACGTAGGCGATGTTGTAGCCCTCTTTGAACAGCGCGAGCGTCAGCGTCGTTGTGAACGAAAAACCGTTCGGCAAAAGGTGCAGAAATAGTTTCGCTACGTCTTTGCGAAACGCGCGAAAACCGGAATTCAAATCAGGAATATCCGTGTCGGCGAGATAATTGGCAACCTTGCCGAGAATCCATTTCCCCGGGCGGCGCAGCAACGGCGCGTGTGAGCCTTTCGCGCGCGCGCCGACGACCATATCATTGTCGCCAAAATTATCGAGCAGTTTGGAAATCTGCGCGGCGTTGTGTTCGCTATCCGCGTCCATCATCACGATGATTTCGCCGGACGCCGCGCGAATGCCGGTCTTTAAACCCGCGCCGTACCCTTTGCGCCGCGAATGGCGAATCACGCGAAAGCCGGCTTGCTCGGCGATTTCGGCGGTGCGATCAGTCGAGCGCATCATCGACGATAATAATTTCCGCGCGCTCACGCCACGCGCGCCAGCCCTTGCAAGACGTTGGCGATGCTTGCCTCTTCGTTGAAGGCAGGGATGATGATTGAAGACTGAAGGTTGCACTTTTGCCTTTTTACTTTTCGCTTTTAACTTGCGCCAGCACGTATCGATGGTGCGCCCAAATCGCTTTGATTTGCCACGGAAGCGGCGCGTGTTCGATGAACGTGTATTTGTCGATTTGCGCTTTCAATTCGGGACGGCGACCGAGATAGTAATCCATCGTGCTCCAGTTCCACGAATTGCCGGTGAATTGCGCGTCGAGCTTTTTCGAACGAATGCCGAGCCGTTGCAAGACTTGCGCCGCTGGCATCACGGTATCGGGCCACGGCGGCACGTCGAGCACGCCTTCGTCGATAATTTTCTGTTCCCGAATTACCAATTACGCTTTTGATTCGATTGATGTCCGCCCACGCTTCATCGACGTAATTCACAAAATCGCGTTCGAGCAAGTACTTGCGCATCAAGTAACCGACCTGCACGCGGTTCGGCATCGCGACGAAAACGAGTTTGCGCGAGACGCGCACCAACTCTTTGAGCAACGCTTCCGCATTTGGCAAATACCACAAGCCCTGCCCATTCCCAGGTTAGATCGAACGAATTGTCGTCAAAGGGCAAGTGCGCGAAATCGGTGTGATAGGTAAACGTCGCGCGCAGATTGAGTTCACTCCAAATGCGCGCGATGCTCTGCAAACGTTCGGCATTGTCATCGACGAATGTTACCGCGCATCCACGTTGCGCGAGCCGCACACTGTTAATGCCGCTGACACCCGCCATGCCAAAGATCGGCGCTTCAAGCACCGTGCGAATACTATGCTGGCTCACCACGCGGTCGAGGTAATCGTTGAGGACAAGGCGCTCGTAGACCAGCCCTAGCCCTTCGTTGTAATCGGTGAGATATTTTTTCCAACGCTCTTGGGGCAATTGTTGAACCATCGGACGGTGATATTACACGATTTTGCGTGGTTTGTCGAATAAAAAAATTCGCGCGTCTTACAAAATTCTTATGGTGTGATTTGAACTTTGCCGATGACGATTGGCGTTTTGCCAATGCTGATGCTTAACGCATATTCGCCGGGCGCAAGTGTGCGCGGCAAAAGCAAATCGTACGAGGCTTTGAGAATTTCGCCGCGGCGCCATTCGCGCGCGGGATAAAACGCGATCGGTTCGCGTTGCCACGATTCAACCGGCTTGCCCGTCGGATCGGTCAACGCAAATTGCAGAGAGAAATCTTCGCTAATGTCCTGACGCGCGTGCCATACCAAACTCAGTCCAATGGTTTCGCTGGCGCGGCGTGAACTCGTCAACCCGCCAATACCCCATAATTCGACGTTTTGGTCGATGGCGATGTCAACCGATTGCTGGGCGAAAACCTGGTCGCGCGTGAGATTCGTTGCGCGTTCGATGGCGAAAGACGCGAGCGAAATTTCATTGCCGATGCGTTTGCTTGCTCGCCGCGTCGATGACTTGACAGTTGGAGCGAATATTTTCCCGGCGGCGAGCCCGCCGGAATTTGCAGATTGTGCACATCGCGCACGTACTCGCCGCGCGACCATTGCGCCGCGCGATACAAGCCGCGCACCGGCGGTTCGTCCTTTTGCGCGACGACGCGATTCTCAGGGTCGATCAATTTCACGCGCACGAGAAAATCGTTGACGCTCGCTTCCGCGCGCCAATCGAGTGTAACGCGCGCGGTGCGATTCGGCGCGATGCTCGTCGTCGGCGCGTAGGGTTCAAGCGCGGTAGTGATTTCAAAATTCGCGAGTGTCAGCGCGGAGGTGATCGAAATATTTTTCTGCGCTGCCGGCGACTTGCATTTGTGGTTTGTCGCGCACCTCCAGCAACGGACCGAGTTGGGCGTATCGATATTCACCCATTGGCGGTGGCAAGCCGGGCGAGATGAAGATCGCGCGACCTTGCGCAAACATTTCGCGCACGTCATCGGGCGGTATGGGATCGTACAGCGTGCCGACGAGTTGCAAATCGGTGCGGCGGTTTTCGATGCGTTGCAGGTATCGCATCGCGTTGAGTTGTCCCCAGTTGCCAACCATTGTCGCGTTTTGCGGAATCGGCAGAGTGAAAATTTCGTCCCATTGCTTGTAAACGCGGTCGAACGTGCTCCAATCGGCGATGCGAAAGCGATCGGGAAAGGGGAGAGGCAATCGCAGATGACAAGATGCAATGACGAGTATCGTCATGCGAGGATGAAGGATGAAGTGGCAATCTCGACAGGATTGGGAGAAACTCCTTGCGATGTGGTTCGATGTTGCTTCGATTTCTGCTTGCAATGACAGATTTCGATCTGCGCCTAACGCCAATTGCAAACCATGTATATCAAAAACACAAACGGCAAAACGAAATAGCGATCTTGTTCGCCGGTGACGAGCGTGGCGAAAGCGAGATAGATTGCGAATCCAAACGCGAGAAAAATATCGATGCGCGAGGGTTTGCGCCGGAACATACTCCAGACGCCGATACCGATGATCGCCGCGCCGATGACGCCGACCGAATCGAACAAGTAGCCGAGAATTTGCGCGAATGCTGTTGCGATGTCGCCGGTGTCGCGCAAATAATTGCCGGCTTCACTGCCAGACAACGTAACTGAGAAAATTGGCGAGCGTGTTGCTGTACCACGGCGAGTTGTTGCCGAAAATCGGCAGGTACAGATAAAACGCCAGCGGCAACACGAGCCAGAAGAAATTTCGCGCGAGTTCACGCGGTCGGCGCAAAATGCCGGCATCGGTTTGCAGAACGAACAATAGAATCGCCGGGGCAAGGAAAAGCGTCGTGCGATGATGCGCGAGACTCAGACCGAACAGCAGCGACGCCATCGTCAGCGAGATTTTCTTTTCGTGCCAGAGCAACAATGCGAGGATGATTCCGTTGAGCAACAGCAAATTCAACGGACCCACCGACGCGACGCCGGCTTGCCGCCACACGGCAGGGTTTGTCGCAAACAGCGCGGCAGTCGCAATCGATGCGATGTCATGCTTGGTCAGCAGGCGCGCGTTCCAATAGACCACGACGACGGCGCACGCGGTGAGCATCGCCGAGAGCAGATTCATGCGGTACGCGATGTTGCCCAGCGGGACGAGCGTGGTGAAAAGTTTGCCGATGAGGAGGTAGAGCGGATAGCCGGTGGAATGTGCGATGCCGAGCGTGTAGGCGACGTGCTGAAATTCCTCGCTGTCCCAGCCGCCGCCGAGCGTGGGCGCGGTGGTGCGAATGTAAAGCGCGAGCGAGGCGATGAAGATGAGGATGGGGATTGTAAATCGGAAGCGAGACATCGAGGAACTTATCTTTCCTTGCCGCCTAGCAAACTGTCCGCGCCCGGCTTGTCATCAATATACGGATAGCGACTGCCGTTGAAAATGTGAGTGCACATCAAGTCGCGGGCGTAATAATCGTAAATATCCTGAAGCGCATTTTCGCCTTTACGAAACATCCACTCAGGACCAAATTTCTTGAATCAAGTCGATGGGGTCCGAATAACCAATCAAATCCCAAACGCCTTTATAGGGATCGAGTTCGCTTGTGAAAGGGAAATAGTAACCGCCGAGGACCAAGTCGCGCAGACTCGGATACGCGGGTGGTTTCCCCTTGAGCGTGTCCCATGCCGACATTGCCACAGCACCCAGCCGATTCTTGTAACGATAGACGACTATGTTGTGGTCTTCGCCATACTTGTTATCGCCGGCTTGAAGCAGAACGATGGTCGGTTGCCAGCGGTGAAGCCACAGCAAGGTATAGGCAAAGATCGCCCCTTCAAAACAGTGGGCTGGGTTTCCTTTCGTCTCCAAGATGCCGACGAGACCGCGCGTGGCATTCGAATGATCATAGGTAAAATGCCGGTCGATGTATTCTTGGATTTCCCATGGCGTGTTCAATTGCTTGATCGAGAGGAATGTACTTTTCCGGACATCCGGATGTACGCAAAAATTGGACGCTTGGTTCGCGAACGTCCGGGCGAGGAAACTGCTTGTCCAATTCGGCAACATTGGCTCGCGAAAACGCGGTGTCCGCTTCCTCCAGCGCCTGATGCGCCACATGGAATCTGGGAATATGGATTTGGGAGTTGTGTTCGTTTGGCATTGTCGAAAACACAGCGCAATTTTTCTGTCGCTCCAAGTATATCACGCTTTGCCAAAACCGGCGAAACAAAACCTCTGTGCTCTCCCCTGGCATGCTGCTGTAGCAGAACGTTCAGCACACTAGTTTCCGAAGCGAGGAGTGGAGGGCAAGTGTGTGTCCTCTGTGGCAAAAACCAGCGCGCCGTTTGACACACTCCACGAAAAATGCTACTCTCCCGCACAATGAAAGTCTATCTCTCAACGCTTGGCTGTAAACTAAACGAAAGTGAATTGGAAGCGTGGGCGCGCAAGTTCGGCGACGACGGCTATCAAATCGTCGATGATCCGCAAAGTCGCCGATCTCGTCGTGCTGAACACGTGCACCGTTACGCACGTCGCCGCGCGCAAATCGCGGCAGATGGCGCGGCAACTCGCGCGCGCGAATCCCAACGCGCAATTGGTGCTCACCGGTTGCTACGTCAGCATCGCGCCGGATGAAGCGAAAAACTTGCCGAACGTCACGCTCGTCGTGCCGAATGCCGATAAAGATCGGCTCGTGCAAATTACAAATGACAAATGGCAAATTGCGAATGACAAATGGCGAATGACAGAAGACAGGCGATGAGCGATATGCGATTAGCGATACGCCGTACGCGGTCAATCAGTATTGGCTCGATGCCGATGTGGAGACGCAAGCCGCCGGCAATGCGCCAATTACCAATTACCAATCACCAATTACTAGCCTTGCGGACCCGCGCGTTCGTCAAGATTCAAGACGGATGCAATATGTCGTGCACGTACTGCATCATTCCGCTGGCGCGCGGAAAAGAACAGAGTCGTTCGATTGCCGAGGTTGTTGACGAAGTCAAGAAACTTGTGCAGTATGGGTTACAAGGAAATCATCTTGACCGGCGTGCAGATTTCGGCGTATCGCAGTGTCACTTGCCGACTGTGCCGTTGCGTGCGAAGACGGAGAATCCCCTAGCTCGAGGGATTGCCGCGTCGATCAGACGCTCCTCGCATCAGATCTCGTTGATCGTCGCCGATCCTTGCCGAAACCGCCGTGCCGCGCTTGCGCTTGACGAGCATCGCGCCGTGGGATTTGGACGAATCTTTGCTCGATCTTTTCCGCGACGAACGATTGTGCCGCCATTTGCATCTTTCGCTTCAATCCGGCTCGGATACCGTCTTGCGCCGGATGCGCCGACCGTACACAACTGCCCAGTTCGCGCAAGCCGTCGCATTGGCGCGCGCGAAAATTCCGGATGTCGGCATCACGACGGATGTCATCGTTGGCTTTCCCGGCGAAAGCGCAACCGAGTTTGAGCAATCGCTGGAATTTGTCGAGCGAATGCAATTTTCGCGTGTCCACGTTTTCCCGTACTCGCCGCGCGCGGGAACGCTGGCGGCATCGTTGCCGTTGCACGTTGCCGACGCGATCAAAGAATCGCGCGTCAAGCAAATGCAAGCCATCGGCGATGCGAGTATGCGCGCGTTTGCCCAGCGATTCATCGGACAAGAGATGGAATGTTCTCTGGGAATCCAGAGACCGAAGACCGAAGACGGATGACAGAAGCAAGCGAATCATCCGTCGTCTGGTCATCCGTCATCTGTCTGGTCTGGCTACACCGATAACTATATTCGCGTTGTTGCGCCTGCCGACGATGATTTGACCAACCAAATCACGCCCGCGCGGCTCATAAGCGTCGCCGATGACGGCGCAAGCGGTGAGGTGATACGAAAGTATCCTAAATGACCCAAAAGTGATGCCAAAAGTATCTTGACGCTGAGACCCCCTCACGTTACAATCGGTGTAAGTGCGTTTGCGCACGGTGCGGCTCGGAAATTTCCTCATGGTAGGGGGCAGATGCCGGAAATCGATGATGGTGTCCAACTAAGCGTCGACCACCTCCAGATGTCTTTTGGCGGCGTCTCGGCATTGCGCGGCGTGAGCATCTCCGTTCGGCGCGGCGAAATCTTTTCGATTATCGGTCCCAACGGCGCCGGCAAAACCGTCCTCCTCAACTGCATCAGCGGTTTGTATCGTCCACAGCGCGGCAAAATTCTCCTCGATGGCAAGGACATTACTTCGCTTCGTCCGTACGAGCGCGCGCGATTAGGAATCTCCCGTTCATTTCAAAAAATCGAACTCTTTCGTGGTATGACCGTCCTCGATAACATCAGACTAGGGCGGCATATTCACATGCATTCCGATTTGCTCTCCGCCGGTTTGTACGTTGGCCGCGCCGAACGCGAAGAATTGGCAAATCGCGATTTCATCGAACGCGAGATTATCGATTTGTTGGAGATTGCGCACATTCGCAACAAAGTCGTCGGCATGTTGCCGTACGGTTTGCAAAAGCGCGTGGAACTGGCGCGCGCGCTCGCACTGCAACCGAAAATCTTTTGCTCGATGAGCCGATGGCGGGGCTGAATCTGGAAGAAGTGGAAGACATGGCGCGCTTTATTCTGGACGCGAACGAAGACAAGAAATGGCAGGTGACGTGCGTCTTGGTCGAGCATGATATGGGCGTAGTGATGGACATTTCCAATCACGTCGCCGTACTGAACTTTGGCGAAAAAATCGCGGACGGTACGCCGGAACAAGTCCAACGCGACGAGCGCGTCACGCATGCGTATCTGGGCGAGAAAGAGGATTTGTATGTCACGCGGCGGTAACGGCAAACACGCGCTCGAACTTGAAATCACGCCCGATCTCACCATCCCCAAAGTTTTCGAGCAGGCGGTTTTCAGGTACGGCGACAAGGTCGCGATGCGCGAGAAAGAGTACGGTATCTGGCGACCGCTGACCTGGAACGAATATCTAGATCGCGTCAAACTCATCGCGCTGGGCTTGGTCGATTTGGGATTAAAACGCGGCGACAAGGTTTCGCTTATCGGCGATAATCGTCCGGAAGGTTTGTGGGCGGAGATGGCGGTACTTGCCGCCGGCGGCGTGGCGGTCTGGCTTTATCAAGAATCGTTGATGGACGAAGTGCAATTCATTGTCGATCATTCCGATTCTAAATTTATGATTGTCGAAGGACAGGAAGAAGTCGATAAAGCGTTAGCCATCAAAGACAATTGCCCCAAGCTTCAATTCGTCGTGTGGGACGATCCCAAAGGTTTGCGCCGCTACGACGATCCGATTCTCAAGAATCTGGATCAAGTGATGGAACGCGGGCGCGAAATCGATCAGAAAGAGCCGCATCGTTTTGGCGATATGGTCAAGCAGGGCACCGGCGAAGATGTTGCGTTGTTGTTTTACACCTCGGGCACAACTTCGGCACCCAAAGGCGCGCTCCTCACGCATTGGAACATGCTCAAGATGGGGCAGAATCTGATGCGCGTTGATCCGGCGGCGGAGAATGATGATTTCGTTTCCTTCCTGCCGTTCGCGTGGATCGGCGAACAAATGATGTCGATCTCCTGCGGCATCCAAGCCGGCTTTACGATCAATTTCCCCGAAGAGCCGGAATCCTCGCTTGAAGACTTGCGCGAAATTGCGCCCCAAATGATGTTCTCCTCCGCGCGGTTGTACGAACAAATGGTGCGCGGCATCCAAGTCAAATATGCCGACTCGTCGTGGGCGAAACGCAAAATCTACGAATGGGGCTTGAACGTCGGCTACGCGCTGGCGGATAACAAATTCGATAAAAAACCGGCATCGGCGTTGCTCAAAATTGCAAGGAACTGTCGCGAATGCGATTGTGCATCGCGCTCTCCGCGATCATTTGGGTTTGTCGCACATTCGCAACGCCTACACCGGCGGCTCCGCCATCGGTCCCGACCATTTTCGATTCTTTCACGCGATTGGCGTAAACCTGAAGCAAATTTACGGACAAACCGAAATCGCCGGCATTTCCGTTTTGCATCGCACCGACGATGTGAAGATGGATACCGTTGGCAAGCCGATTCCGGAAACGGAAGTCAAAATCGCAGAGGACGGCGAGATTCTGTCCAAGAGTCCGGCGGTCTTCAAGGGCTATTACAAGAACGATGAAGCGACGGCGAAGACGTTGCAAGATGGCTGGCTTCATTCCGGCGACAGCGGTTTCATCGATGACAATGGGCACTTGGTTTTCTTCGATCGCTCGAAAGACATTATGATTCTGAGCGACAAGCGCAAGTTTTCGCCGGTGTTTGCGGAAAGTCGATTGAAATTCTCGCCGTACATCAAAGATGCGTGGATTATCGGACATGAGCGACCATTTGTCGCGGCGGTCATCTGCATCGATTACAGCGTGACCGGGCGCTGGGCAGAATCGAAGGGTATTGCGTATACCAGTTATCAAGAACTTTCGCAAGAGCCGCGCGTGCTGGAATTGGTGCGCAAAGCCGTCGAGGAAGTGAACAAGAGCCAGCCGGAAACTGCGCGCGTGCGCCGCTTTGTCAATCTCTTTAAGGAACTCGATGCCGACGACGATGAACTGACGCGCACGAAAAAAATTCGACGCGGGTTTTTGGAAGAACGCTACAAGCTGATTGTCGATGCGTTGTACGGTGGGGTGGATCAAGTGCGTTTTAACACGGTCATCAATTACGAAGATGGTCGTGTTCAGAATATCGATACGCTGTTGAAGATCGTGGACGTGGGAGCCAAACCGAGGTAGCGATGGAAGTTTTCTTACAACTAGTTATCACAGGCTTGATGGTCGGCAGCATCTATGCGCTGGTGGCGTTGGGCTGGACGCTGATCTACAAATCTTCGGGTGTGCTCAATCTTTCGATGGGTGAGTTGACGCTCACGGGCGCGTACGTCTCGCTGACATTCTACCAATGGGGCTTGCCATTTCCGATTGCTCTGTTCCTGACTCTGATTGTAGGTTTAATCCTGGGTCTGTTGATCGAGCGTGTGTTCTTGCGTCCGCTCATCGGCGAATCGGTCTTGACCGTGATTATGGTGACGGTGGGCATTTCGTTTTTCTTGCGCGGCGCGCTGGGTTTCGTTTTTGGCACCGATACGATGGTGTTCAATCCGCCAGTTTTCCCTTCCGAGCCAGTGCGCATGGGTGGCGTTGTCATCGGCCAAGTGTATATTTGGAGTTTCGTCGCGGCAATGATACTCCTCGTCATTTTGGTGTGCGTTTTTCAAATACACGCGCTGGGGCTTGGCAATGCAAGCCACCGCCGATGATGAAATGGCGGCATTGTCGATTGGTATTAGCGCCAAGTTTGTCTACGCGCTTGCCTGGGCGATTGCGTTTATGGCATCCGGCGTGGGCGGCGCGTTGTTGGGAAATATCAATGGCGTCAATGTATCGGTCGGCTATTTGGGTTTGCTGGTGTTGCCGGCCGTCGTGATGGGCGGCTTGAACTCCGTGCCCGGCGCGATTGTCGGCGGCTTGATCGTGGGCTTGCTCCAAAACTTTGCCGGCGGTTACCTCGATAATCTGACGATTGCCGGTCTCACGATCATACCCGGTGGCGCGAAAGACGTTTTTCCATTTATTGTCATGACGGTGGCGTTACTGTTCAAGCCGTACGGGTTGTTCGGGTGGCAGAGAATAGAACGCGTCTAGAAGTCAGTGCGTCTAGAAATTGGAGATTGAGAGCGGCGCATTCCACTGCCAACTTCTGAACGTCCAAGTCCAAATTCCAATCAGGATTTCTCATGAGCACAATGCGGCTTCCTTCTGGGGTTTATCACGAAAACTATAAACAAGATCACGCTTGGTGGCAGACGCGCTTTGTCTGGTTCCGCATGGTGGTCTTGTTCGTGCTCTTGTTTTTTGTGGTCCCCAATGTTTTCGGTGGTTATGAATTGTCTGTGGCGAATCGGATTGGCTACACCGTCTTGTGCGCGATGGGCGTGCAGTTGCTGATTGGTTTTGCCGGGCAGGTTACGTTAGGTCACATGGCATTTGTCGCTATCGGCTCGTACACCTCTGCGCTTTTCACGTTGCGGGTCAACGAGGCATTCCCTGCGCTCGGTCAAATGGGGATAACGTATCCGCTCAGCATGATCCTCGCGATGATTACTGCGGGGTTATGGTGTGTGTTGTTTGGGTTGCCGTCTGCGCGGGTTAAAGGGTTCTATCTCATCATGACGACGATGGCGGCGCAGTTTATCACCGTCGATTTCATTATCACGCATTACATTAGCAACATTGGCGGACGTGGAATGTCCTTTTCGCTTCCACCCGGCACGATCAAGTTTGGTCCGTGGGCGATACGCACAGATTTGGAAGCATACTATCTCATGTTGATTCTCGTGGTGCTTGCGCTTGTGTTTGTTAGTAACTTGATGCGCACGCGGATTGGGCGCGCGTGGATTGCCATCCGCGATAACGATATCGCCGCCGAAGTGCTGGGGGTGAATGTCGTGCGTTACAAATTGCTCGCATTCTTTGTCGCCGGTGCGCTGGCTGGCATTGCTGGATCATTTTGGAACAGCACGCTCTTTGCCGTGAGCCCGGAGCATTTTAGCTTTGGCGAGTCATTGTGGTTGGTTGGCGTTGTGTTGATTGGTGGCATTGGCAGTAATTATGGCACGATCTTTGGCGCGATCTATCTCACGCTCGTGGCTGAGTTGATCCAGCCAACCCTCAAGTTTATCCTGCCCGACCTTGCATTCAAGACATCGTACGTCAAGGATATGATTTTCGGTCTATCGATTATTATCTTCTTGTTGCTCGAACCGAAGGGGTTGGCGTATCGCTGGTCGCGGATCAAAGATTACATTCATCTGTGGCCGTTCTCGTACTGAAAGTTTGCCGGTGGAACGCGCCGTCTTTCGATCTGCTCAAGGAGGTGACCTGACAGTAGAACTCACTGACGCACATCGTTTTGACATTGGTGAATTTAACCAGGGAGGAGAGAGACATGAATTTCCAAAAATTATCCGTGCTGATGACACTTGTCATCATCGCTCTACTTGTGGTGGCGTGCGGCGGTGCGCAACCGACCGCGCCGTCGTCCGGCGCCGCGCCAAGCAAGGGTGAAATTTCGCTCGGTTCATTGAATGATCTGACCGGCGCTACTTCGGACGTGGGCAAGGATTATGCGCTCGGTATCCAAGAAGCGGTCAAGTATATTAATGAAAACGGCGGCATCAATGGCAAGACCATCAAATTGTCGCTGTACGATTATGGCTATCTTGTGCCCGGCGCAGTCACCACGTACAAACGTTTCCGCGATTCGGACAAAGTGGCGGCCGTACTGGGCTGGGGCACGAATGATACCGTTGCGCTCGCGCCCACGGTTTCTCAGGACAAGATGCCCTACATTTCCGCATCCTACGCCGGCGAATTGACCGATCCCAGCAAGACGCCGTACAACTTTTTTGCCTCGCCCGATTATTCCACCGCTGCCCGCGCGGCGATTACGACGTGGTACCAAGAAGTGTGGATGAAAGATGCGCGCTTTGCGTCGGCACGATCGGCGGGAACCAAGCCGCGCTTTGTTTGTTTCTATGGTAAAGCGACGCCATACGCTAGTGCGCCGATTAAAGCGATCAAGGAACAAGCCGTTCTGCTGGGGTTCGAAGTGGGTCCTGATCAAGATGTTCCGCTGACGGCACTCGATGCCAAATCGCAAGTGCTCGCGGCAAAAGATTTCAAACCCGACCTGGTTTGGCATGGCGATACGGTGAACGGTGTTGCGACGGCGTTGAAAGATGCCAAGGCGCTTGGTCTCGGTGCCGATCACATCGTCAACACCTACGGGTTTGATGAAAACCTACCCAAGCTCGTCGGCGATGCGGCAGAAGGCGTGATCGGAATTGCCCCAACCGCGTTCTATGGTGAAAATGTCAAAGGCATGGATTTGATCATTGCCGCCTCGAAAAAATACAATCCCAATACGCCGCAAGAATCGCGTACCATCCACACCGTCAAGGCGTGGGCGAATGTATCGATTCTAAAGAATGCACTCGAAGTGGCGGACAAGGCGGGGAAACTTGATGGCGAGAGTATTCGCGCTGCCTTTGAATCGTTCAAGGGTTTGGATGTCGGGTTTGGTGCCGCGCCGATGACGTGGACATCCACGGATCATCGCCCGACGAGTCTGGTGAATATTTACCAGATCAAGGGTGGCAAGTTCGTCAAGCTTCAAACGATCGACATGCAAGCCAAGTTCGCAAGCGATTGGCCCAAATGGATCGGTTACTAGGCTCGACCATTCCTCTTCGCCCAAGACTGAAATGAACAACGGCAACATTCTCAATCTCAACAATATCGAAGTGATGTATCACGAGGTCATCCTCGTGCTTAAAGGCGTATCGTTGAATGTGCCGAGTAGCGGGATCGTTGCGTTGCTCGGCGCCAACGGCGCCGGTAAGAGCACCACGCTCAAGGCGATCTCGGGTTTGCTCAAACATGAGAACGGGCGCGTGACCGATGGCTCGATCGAGTTCTTGGGCAGTCGGATCGATCGCAAGTCCGCTGAGGAAATTTCGCGCACCGGCATCATTCAAGTCATCGAGGGACGCCGCGTCTTTGAGCATCTAACGGTTGAGGAAAACATCAAAGTGGGCGCGCATCTCAGTAGTGCAAAACTCAAGCATGGTGTCGATCGAGTGTACGCAGTATTTTCCGCGGCTCAAGACGATTCGCGATCGCACAGCGGGTTTTTGCAGCGGCGGCGAACAGCAAATGCTTGTGATGGGACGCGCGCTGATGGCGAGTCCCAAGCTCATGTTGCTTGATGAACCTTCGATGGGCCTCGCACCGTTGCTCATCAAGGAAATCTTTGAGATCATCACGCGTCTGAACAGCGAAGAGCAATTGCCGATTCTGCTCGTCGAGCAAAACGTCAAGCTGGCCTTGACGGTGGCCGGGCATGGGTACGTGCTGGAGAGCGGCCGCATTGTGATGGATGGCGCGGCGGACAAATTGCGCGACAATCCCGACATCAAAGAATTCTACCTGGGTCTGACCGACCTGGGAACGCGCAAGAGTTTCCGTGACATTAAGCATTACAAGCGGCGAAAGCGATGGCTCACGTAGAGATTATAAGCTATGACTTGCAGATTTCAAAGTGTTTGGCGTAAGAATTGATCTCTGAACATCCAACTTTTAATTTCCGAACATCCAAATTTGAAATTCGAGGGAGGAGCACAAATGAGCAAAAGACTATTGTTTGTTTTGGTACTGGTCGCGTTGGCTGTGAGCGCGTGCGCCACTGCGACGCCGGCGCCAACCGAATTGAAAAACCCAACGGTCACGTTGAACCAAAGTGGAAGTGCAACCGTACTTTGCGCCGCCGTGGCCTGAGTGGCCCGCCGCAATCCCCACCGCTACGCCGCCGCCCGCGGGCACGCCCACGCCGGCCTATGTGCCAGCCAACCCAGCTAGCCCCAACGTGCCGATGGTGTTGAATTTTGTCTGGGACATTAACAACCCAAACGATGTGCCGGTCACGCTCGAGCAAATGAAATTCACTGTCGAGTTTGAAGCCGCGCCTATCGAAAGCGGGCGAGTACTTTGCGCGTGCAATCGCCGCTGGTTGCTGAAAAGCAATCGATTCCCGCCAAGACCACGAACCAGCTTCGCGTGGTGACCGTACTGAACGGCGCGAACCTGACCGGGAATCTGCTTGTGACCAATGGACAGCGACTTGCTGCGCTGGGGATTGCCAACCCAGCCGGACTGATTCGGGATTGGTGGAACACAGTTCCGGATGGCAAGTTCGGCATCAAGGCAACCGCCGGCACCGCCGATTTCAAAGTGGGTGGTAAGACCCAAGTGGTTACGTTTGAAGGCAAGTTCCCCAAATAAGATTGTTGCAGGGGCGGGGCAACCCGCCCCACTCCATTTATCGAATGTCCTCTAAACGCGCATTGGAAGATTTCACCGTTGGCGAGACGGCGGTCTTTGCACGCACCTTCACCGAAATCGATACGCAACAATTCGTTGGCATTTCTTGGGACGTGAATCCGTATCACACTGACGAAGAATTTTGCAAAACGCATCGCGTGGGTCAACGCATCGTGCCAGGATTGCTCGTCGGGAGTATGCTTACGCACGTTGGCGGTTTGGCGGCGGTGCTGGCGAGCGAAATCACTTTTGAATTCCTCGCGCCGGTGTATATCGGCGAGACGGTGACCGCCACGGTTACGGTCATTGAATCGGATGACCAGCGCGGCTGGATGCGGATGGAAATGACCTGCGTTACACAAGACCGTCGAGTGGTTGTACGCGGTCGGGTGAGCGGCTACCCAGCGCGTTTTCGCGATCGCGCCAAGGGGCGGATTTAGAATTCGTGTTTCTTGCATTCTGGGCTGGTTTGCGATATAGTTAGAGTATCAAGCCATGAAACCCATCGGCTTCAACATACTCATTGTGGAGGTGGACTATGCTAGTACGTGAACGAATGACGGCGAATCCAATCGTCGTGCATCCTGACACATCGTTTGAAGAAGCGTTGCAACTTTTGCGCGAAAAGAAAATTCGACGGTTGCCGGTGGTCGATAAAAGCGGTAACCTTGTCGGCATCGTCGTTGAAAAAGATTTGCTCTACGCTTCGCCTTCCCCCGCGACTTCGCTCAGCATTTTCGAAGTGCATTACTTGCTGGCGAAATTGCAGATCAAAGACGTGATGACCAAGCGCGTCATCACCGTTGGCGAGGATTGCCCGATGGAAGAAGCCGCGCGCATCATGGTCGAGCACAAGATCGGCAGTTTGCCGATTCTGCGCGATAAAAAAGTTGTCGGCATTATCACCGAAACCGATGTTTTTAAGGTGATGACCGAAGCGCTCGGCGGGAATTGTCCGCAATGCGTTCGCGCGACGATTCGCGTGCCGGAAGAAAAAGGCGAACTCGCCAAGATAGCCGATGGCATCGCCAAATTGGGCGGTAACATCGTCAGCGTGGTTACCTTTGGCATGAGTGATTCATCGCATCGCGAAATCACGCTCAAGGTGACCGGTCTCAAGCGCGACGCCATGCAAAAAGTGTTTCGACAACACCAATGCGCAAGTGATTGATTTGCGCGAATCGGGCCAGCCGTACCAGCCGTTGTTGGTCTCGACACGCTAATCCAATTGATTTCACAATCACACGAAGGGCGCGAGCATCGCAGTCCCTTCGTGTTTTTTATCGGACGAAACGATGACGGAATTTCATTTGCCGCCCCAAGTTCGATTCATCGCGCGCGGTTGGCTGAACAGCAATAGCATTTTGTTTCTCGGCGCGTCGCCGATTCTGATCGATACCGGCTACGAATCGCACGCTCGGCAAACGATCGATTTGATTCACGCCAATGATGTCAGCGTGTCGGATATCGCGACGATTGTGCACACGCATTGCCACAGCGATCACATCGGCGGGACAAGTTTGTTGCGCGCGCAATCGCGCGCGAAAACCGCGATGCATCCAATCGAGGCGGCGTGGTTGCGCACCGGCGAACGTCAACTCACTTGGCTTGATTACCTCGATCAGCACGCAACATTTTTTCCGGTGGACACGGAATTGAATGAAGGCGATGTCTTGAATGCCGGCGAATTGAGTTGCAAGTTTTTCACACGCCCGGACATTCGCCGGGCGGTATCGCGCTCTTCTGCCCCGAATTGCGGATCTTGTTTGCCGGCGATGCCGTGTGGCTGGGTGATCTTGGTGCGGTGAATACGGCCCTACACGGTGAATCAGCATTCTTTCACGCGTTCGCCTCGCTCGATAAACTTGCCGCGCTCAACGCGCGCGCGATTTTTCCCGGACACGGTTCGCCGATCTTCGACGTTGCCGCGAATTTTCATCGCGTGCGCGAACGCTTGCGTCATTTTGTCGCGAATCCGAAGAAGATGGCGTTGCATGCGCTCAAGCAATTTTTTATTTTCACCTTGATGCTCAAAGACGGTATTCGCGCAGATGCATTAGACGCCTACATTGCGCAGATTCCGGCGTTCATCGATTATTCGCAACGCTATCTCGACGCGGATCCGCACGCGCTGCTCCCGCGCTTGCTCGACGAATTGAGCGCGCGCGGACACATCGTTTTGCGCGAGGGCGTGTGGCACGCGACGGGACCACGCTAAACAGATTTCCGCGCAAGCCCAAGACGTGCTATAATGCGCGGCGATGGATCAATCACGCATTCGTAATCTTTGCATTATCGCGCATATCGATCACGGCAAGTCCACGCTGACCGATCGTCTGCTTGAATTTACCGGCACGGTCACCAAACGTGATATGGTCGAGCAGGTGATGGACCAAATGGATTTGGAGCGCGAAAAAGGCATCACGATTAAAGCCAAAGCGGTCCGCATGTTGTATCGTGCGAAAGACGGTATTGATTACGAACTCAATTTGATCGATACGCCCGGTCACGTCGATTTCACGTACGAAGTTTCGCGCGCGCTAGCCGCGTGTGAAGGCGCGGTGTTGGTCGTCGATGCCACGCAGGGCATCGAGGCGCAAACACTGGCGAACCTTTATCTCGCGCTCGAACACAACCTCACGATTATCCCCGTCGTCAATAAAATCGATTTGCCGTCCGCGCAGCCCCGACCAAGTCGCGCATGAAATGGAACACCTGCTCAATGTGCCGAGCGAAGATATTGTCCGCGCCTCGGCGAAAATAGGCACCGGCACCGAGGAAATTCTGGAAGCGATTGTTGCCCGGATTCCACCGCCGGTCGGCGACACGACGCTTGCCTCTGCGCGCGCTGATTTTCGATTCCAAGTACGATTCGTACAAAGGTGTTGTTGTGTACATTCGAGTTGTGGATGGTGAGTTACCTAAGGATCAGAAAATTAAGACTGATGTCGTCCGGCTTTGAGATTGACGCGCTCGAAGTGGGCGTGTTCCGTCCCAAGATGACCGCGTCGGAAACGCTGGTGGCGGGTGAAGTGGGCTATGTCGCGACGGGCTTGAAGACCGTTCGTGACATTCAAGTTGGCGACACGCATCACGCATGCCGAGCAACCGGCAACCGCGCCGCTTCCCGGCTATCGTCCCGCCAAGCCGATGGTGTTCGCCGGGTTTTATCCAGTCGAAACGAACGATTATCCCTTGTTGCGCGATGCACTCGACAAGTTGAAACTTTCGATGCGTCGTTGACCTTCGAACCCGAAACATCGGCGGCGCTGGGTTTTGGATTTCGTTGTGGGTTTCTGGGTCTCTTGCACATGGAAATTGTGCAAGAGCGTTTGGAACGCGAATACGATTTGAATCTCATTGCGACCGCGCCGAGCGTTGAATATCACGTGCTCAAAAACAACGGCGATGTGATTAACGTCGATAATCCGGCGGAAATGCCGGGCGGCGATGAGATTGCGGAAATTGAAGAGCCGTGGATGCACATCCAAATCTTCACGCCCAAAGATTACATCGGACCGATTATGGATTTGGTTGTCGCGCGGCGCGGCACATTCGACAAGATGGAATATCTGGACGAACTGCGCGTCATGCTCACGTACAACATTCCGCTTTCGGAATTGATTATTGATTTCTACGATAAACTGAAATCGCGCACGCGCGGTTATGCGTCGCTCGATTATAGTTTTGGCGAGTACCGCGCGAGCGATTTGGTCAAGATGAATATTCTTGTCAACGATGAACCCGTGGACGCTTTGTCGATGATCGTGCACAAGGATTATGCGTATCCGCGCGGGGCGGTGCTGTGCAAGAAACTAAAAGAGCTGATTCCGTCACAACTCTTCCCCGTGCCGATTCAAGCGGCGATCGGCGGGCGGATTATTTCGCGTGAGACGATTCGCGCGTTGCGCAAAGATGTGTTGGCGAAATGCTACGGCGGCGATATTTCCCGAAAGCGCAAATTGCTGGAAAAACAAAAAGAAGGCAAAAAGCGCATGAAGCGTTTTGGCAATGTTGAAATTCCGCAAGATGCGTTTATGGCGGTTTTGAAATTGGGAGATGACTAGTTGAAAACCTTGCGCATTGAAAAAACCGACGCCATTACCACGATTTTTCTGAATCGTCCGGCTCAGCGTAACGCGTTGAACAACGAACTGATCGATGAACTGCGTGCGCTCATTGATGAATTGCGCGGCGATGAATCGACGCGCGCGGTGATTCTGACCGGCACAGGCAAGACTTTTTCCGTCGGCGCAGATGTCGAAATGTTGACGCGCATTGGCGAGAATTATTCCGCCGAGCAAACGCGCGAGGTCATTGTCAAGTGGCGCACAACGTTCGATGCGCTGGAACAATTGCCGCAAATCACGATTGCGGCGGTGAATGGCTTGGCGTATGGCGGCGGGGTTGTGCTCGCGCTCGCCTGCGATTTTCGCTTGGCATCGACGCGCGCGATTTTTGGATTGCCGGAAATCAAACTGGGAATGGTGCTCGCGCTTGGCGGGACGCAACGCTTGACGCGTCTCATCGGCGTGAGCGCGGCAAAAGAAATGATTTTGCGTGGGCGCAATGTGACCGCGATCGAAGCGCAGCGGCTGGGGCTTGTGCATCGTGTCGCCGAGCACGGCGATTTAATGGGGCTGGCGCGGAGTTGGGCGGAGCGCGATGCCGGGTATTCGCCGCGTGCGCTTGCGCTGGCGAAGCGCTTGATCGATCAATCGTTTGAGCGCGGTGCGGACGCTTCCGCTGAAGCGGAGACGTCGGCGCAAGTTGAGTTGTTGCACTCGCCGGAATTTTTGGGACGCATCAAGACATTGAAAGAAAACGGCGAACTCTAAACGACGATTCGTGAAACGGGAAGCGCGAGTATCTTGCTCCTCTTCTTTGATTCTAGCGATTGCCGCAGGTTTTCGTCTCTACGGAATTACCTGGGATAGCGGTTATCTGTTCCATCCCGATGAACGCAAAATAATTATGGTCGCGTCGGATTTGCGTTTGCCCGCGAATCCGCTGGAATTTTTCTCGACCGAGAGTCCGCTCAATCCGAAATTTTTTGCCTACGGCTCTTTTCCAATTTATCTTTTGCGATGGCTCAGTGCATTCGCTCCGCCGGTTTCGATGAACGTACCCTGGCGCGAAGACCTGGTTGCGATGGCGTTGTTGGGCCGCGCGCTTTCGGCGTTGTTCGATCTTGGCACGATTGCGATGACGTTCTTGCTCGCGCGGCGATTGTATGATGCGACAGTCGGTCTTGATGGCATCGGCGTGTTTGGCGGTCACGGTTCTGCATATTCAACTCGCGCATTTTTACACGGTCGATACGCTCCTGGTGTTCTTTGTCGTCGCGACGATGTATTGGTCCGCACGCTACGCGGAATCGAATGCGCCTCGCGATGCGCTTGGCATCGGCGTCTGTTTCGGGCTAGCGCTGGCGACCAAGATTACTGCCGCGCCGCTCATTGTGCCGATAGTTGTCGCGGTAGTTCGTGCAAACAGATGGACGGCGAGAGCAGGGAGAGAGCGCAGAAAAACATCTGCTTCTGCGCTTTCTGCATGATTATTCGCGGCTAGTTCTCGAAAGAATTTGGCGAGCAAGATTTCCCATTGCTAAAATCTTTATCGTTGCGCTCGCCGTGTTCATCGTCACACAGCCGTACGCGTTGCTTGATCCGATTCGCTACTTTGGGCAAGTTGGCACAGAATTGCTTGTCGCGCGCGGCTGGCTCGATTATCCATACACGCGGCAATACGCTGACACGCTTCCATTTGTTTTTCCGATTGTGCAAAGTGCCGTATGGGGCATGAGTTTGCCGCTGGGAATTTTTGCGTGGGTCGGCGGTGCGATTTTTGTTTGGCGATTTTGGCGCGAGCGAAATTGGAATGATGGATTTTGTCTTGTCGTGGGCGTTGCTCTATTTTGCTCTGACCGGCGCGCAGTATGCGAAATATTTGCGCTACCTTTTGCCGCTATCGCCATTCTTGTTCATCACGACAAGCGCACTAGTTTTATCTCACGCGTCAGGCATCACGCGTCACGTGTTACGTTTTGCGTTTTACACTTCACTCTTGTCTCGCATCCGTTTATTCGCTGGCATTTGTTCGGATGTACTCGCGCGAACATCCCTGGCTGAAATCTCACGATGGATTTACGCGAACATCCCGGCGAATGCGACGCTCGCGATTGAGCACTGGGATGACACGTTGCCCGAACCGATTCGCAACGCAGCCGGCGAACGCGCGCCAAACGAATACCGAACACTCGTCCTGCCGATGTACGATGCGGACGACGCGGCGAAACTAGATGTCATCGTCGACACGTTGAGCACAAAGCGATTATGTGGTTCTTGCGACACAACGCTTGTCATCGACGATTACGCGTTTGCCGCAACGCTATCCAATGTCGTCGCGATATTATCGCTTGTTGTTCGCAGGCGAGTTGGGTTTTGATTTGGAATCGCATGCGCTCAACGGCATTTCACTCGATGGCATTGTTGTTGTGGATGATCGATTTGACAACAGCGGGTCTGACGCACTCGGACGCAGTGGTGTGGAATTGGGGGCGCGCCGATGAGAGTTTCACGGTTTACGATCACCCGATACCCCTGGTATTCAAGAAAACTCGGACGCTTTCGCGCAATGAATTGCGGTGCATTACTCACACCTCCTTGAATCGGAGTAAGCGATTTGAAGTTATCGATTCTCATTCCCATCTTCAACGAACGTGCGACGGTGCTTGAAATTATCAAGCGCGTTCAAGCCGTCGCGTTCGAAAAAGAAATCATTGCGGTCGACGACGGCTCAACCGATGGCACGCGCGAACTTTTGCCGGAAACCGAGAAGGATGGCGTGATTGTCTTGTATCATGACTACAATCGCGGCAAAGGTGCGGCGATTCGCACCGCGCTTGAGCGCGCAACTGGCGACATCATCGTCATTCAGGACGCCGACCTAGAGTACGACCCACGTGACTATGGCCAGCTCGTTCAGCCAATCGTGGAAGGCCGAGCCAAGGTTGTGTACGGCTCGCGCTTTCTGGGTCCGCGGATGGCGATGTTCTTTTGGCATATGCTTGCCAACAAGATGCTGACGCTGATGACGAACATTTTGTATGATACGATCCTCAGCGATATGGAAACTGGCTACAAGGCGTTTCGCGCGGATGTGATCAAGAATATGATGCTGCGTTCGCATCGATTCGATTTTGAGCCGGAGGTGACCGCCAAAGTGCTCAAGCAGCGCATTCGCATCTTTGAAGTTCCGATTTCGTACTATGGCCGCGAGTACAGCGAAGGCAAGAAAATCGGAATGAAAGATGGGTTCATTGCGATCTGGACGTTGCTGAAGTATAGGTTTGTGGATTAATGCAGGGTCGTGCAACTCACGTATTTGTAATAATTCCATTTTACAACGAAACGCGGGTGTTGCCCGAGACACTCGCAAGTGTGTTAGCGCTTGGCTACAATGTCGTGGCTGTGGACGATGGCTCCACTGATGATTCCTATCAAATCGCGGCTGAGTTGCCAGTGCATTTGTTGAGACATGCAGTGAATCTTGGTCAAGGGGCAGCGTTAGCCACAGGCATTGAGTATGCACTAGGTGCAAGGCGCTGATTTTATTGTCACCTTCGATGCCGATGGTCAGCACGATGCTAGCGACATTGCAGTCTTGCTTGCGCCATTGTTGCAAGACACTGCCGATGTTGTGTTAGGTTCGCGCTTTATGAACGCAGCAAGCACAATGCCACCTTCGCGTCGATTATTACTCAAGTTGGCGATGTTATACACGCGCATGACAACCGGTGTTTGGTTCAGCGATGTTCACAATGGTCTGCGTGCTTTTACCGCTCACGCGGCGCGCATGATTACCATTCGGCAGAATCGTATGGCGCACGCGTCCGAAATCCTGTCCGAAATTATTCGCCTCCGTTTGCGATATGTCTTTGTCCCGGTGCGCGTGGTATATACCGATTATTCTCAACGCAAAGGGCAACGCACGCTTGACGCAATCAGCATTTTGATGGATTTGTTTGAGGGTAAGCTCCAATGAACTTGGCACAGTTCCTGCTCATCGGCATTGTTCTTTTTCTCGTATGGTCTTATTTTTCCAGAGTGCGGTCAGGTGCGAGTGATCGCCTTTTCTTGTTTGGTTTCGGGATCGTAATGATAATTATCATTCTCCAGCCCTCGCTGGCAACAGACGCCGCAAACTTCCTTAGGCATTGGTCGTGGCGCTGATCTGTTGTTGTACTTGTTCTCGCTGTTTATATTGTTTTGCCTCATCCTCATTTACCAAAAATTGCGCGCGCTTGATCGAACCAACACGCAAATCGTTCGCGCGCTTAGCATAATGACAGCGCGACAACCGAAGGTATTTCCGGACCGCGATAATTCAGCGGAGTCGCGATTCATGATCGGCAGAAATCGCTGGTCGGTTCTGCGTAGCGATCGCTGGGCTTGGCTGCGTCATCTTTGTTGTGGTCTTTGCCGTCTACGCGTTTCCTGCGGCGTATAATTTTTTCTACAAGCCATTCTTCAATTATCTCCCCGGCATCGACGTGGTCTCTACTTCTTTGCTCCCGGTCTCAATTCTGCAACGCGGCGATTTTTTGCTCGACGAGTATCGGGATTTTTTCTTTTCTGCCTTTCGCAGTCCAGGGTTTATTTTTGAACGTGATGGACATTTGATTTCCCGTTCGCCGGTCGTGGCGGCAATTCTGGCGATTCCTTTTTACGGAGTGCCGTTGGGATCGGGCTGGTTGATACATCCAACGCAGGATTGGCTGACTTTTCCTCCCAGCGCGTTTTTTGTTGGAAAGATCGCATCAATTGTCCTTTCGGCACTTGCGGCACTTGCGTTCTTTTTTTGCGCGCGCGAACTAACCTCGCGCAAGCTCAGTGTCGGCTTGACCCTGGTTTTCGCGTTCGGCACAAGTGTGTGGTCAACCAACTCACAAGGGCTGTGGCAACATACACCCAGTGTGTTGTTTCAGTTGCTAGGCATCTGGTTCATTTTGCGCGGACATCGCGCGGGCGCGCAGGCGGTTGCGCCGGGTGCATTCTTCTTTTCGATGGCGACGATTGCGCGCCCCAATAATATTATTCCGGCTGGGTTATTTACTATCTACGTAGTGTTGGTCTATCGGTCGACCTTGGTCAAGTGGATTTTGTGGGCGATTCCTCCGGCGCTATGCTTTTTTATCTACAATGCGATTTATAACGGAAGCCCACTAGTCTGGGGCTATCAAGAAGGGGTGACGCAATATGTTACTTTGCCACAAATACAAGCCTTTGCCGGCTTGATCCTTAGCCCTAGCCGCGGGCTGTTGATTTACTCGCCTTTCTTTATTTTCGCCGTCGTAGGTGCATGGATGGCGCGTTTGGAAAAACAGCGTTTGTTTTATGGTGCTGTGACGGCGAGCGCGGTGCTCGGTTTTTTGCTCTTGTGCATGTACACTGGCTGGGATGCCGGCTGGGGATATGGCACGCGATACATGACGGACCTATTGCCTTACTTGACTCTTTTGTTGATTCCGGTAGTTGCGCGCATGAGCCTGCGTTGGCGTTGGGTTTTTGCCGGCACTGTAGTCTATTCGTTTGTGTTGCAAGCGATGGGTTTATGGGATTACGGAGCGCGCTGGCACTGGCATTGGGACAATTGGGATTACGATATTTGGAACCTGGCTGAAAATGAGCCGCTCTTTTACGTGCGGCAGTATTTTCAAATGGGTCTTTCGTTTCTCGGTCGCTTTGGACGCTGATGGGCGATTCTTTTGCATCTCATCTCGCCGCGCTGACCTTTCAACCTGATACGCGTGTGCTCTCCCGCCGTGCGATTGTACTGGCGATAGTCCTGCATCTCGCTGGGCTCGCCGCCGTCTGGCGATTCTTTCAGCAACCACTTTGGCTCGCGATTCCAATGCTCGCGTTGTTGCTGTTTTTCCCGGCGGTATCGGCGTGGCGCAGGCGGGAGCGATTGGCAATCGAAACGCTCGCGCCGCTTTTTTTTCTCTACGCTGTTTTGCTCACGCGCGTTGTTACAATTTGGTTTGTGCGCGCGCCGTTACCTTTCCAAGACGAATCCACACTCGCGAACATCCGCCTGCTTGCGTTTCAAATCGATTTGGCGGTCATCGCGGCGATTGTGTATACGACGCTGGTGCAGATCGCACGCTTTGCGCCACGAATTAGAATCGTTGTTGCAATTGGACTCGGCGTTGTGTCGCTGGTGTGGTTTGCCAGCGAGACGATTGGGCATCGCACGCGCGGTGTTACCGCAACGGATCCTTACGCATACGCGCAGATGGCCGTCGATTTGGTTGAACGCGGTACAACGTTGCACGCGTTTCCGCTTTTCGATGTCGTCAAGGATCTTGGGATCAAGTGGTATCCGATTCAACACATCGGCTATCGCTTGTTTGAAAATGCCAGTGGTGCGGCGGCGACGGTGTGGTCGTGGGGCGGCTCGCTTTGGCTCGCGGCGATGTATCGACTTGTTGGTGAAACTGGGTTGTACATTGCCACGCCGATTGCCGCGCTCGCGTCGTTGCTGGTGGTCGGTTTGTTCACCTGGAAATATTTCAGCGAGCGTCCGCTCATCGAACGCGCGGCGATCACTGCGATTGCGGTTGCATTGCTTGCGACATCGTGGGAACAAGTAGATCGTTCGCTCGTGCCGCTCGTCGATGTGCAAGCGCAACTGTTTTCGACGCTGGCGATTTATTTTGTTGTCCGCAAAAATCCTTCGGCGGTGGGGGCAGGGCTGGCGCTCGGCGCGGCGTATTGGGTGCGCCACACCCAGGT
This sequence comes from uncultured Chloroflexia bacterium, assembly GCA_963718225.1. Taxonomy (GTDB): domain Bacteria; phylum Chloroflexota; class Anaerolineae; order UBA4142; family UBA4142; genus DAOTXS01. Next base: position 50,601 of record CAVQYN010000018.1, on the reverse strand, counting down.
TTTGCTTGCGCTTCCGATTGCGCTCGCGGCGTTGCAGTTTCCAGTTCGCGCGCGCCTGAAATTTCTCGGAACGACTGCGCTCGTTTCGCTCGTCGTCGCGTTGCCTGATCTGATTTTTCACCAGCAAAACTTTGGGAATTGGCTCACGCCCGAATCGCACGAGCTGGCATTGTTCTCGCTCGCCAGCATCGCCAAGAGCACGCAAGTTGTCGCGGATCGATTTTTCGCCGCGAATGAATTTGGCTATCTGTTTCCGTTTTTGATTTACGGCGCATTTCGCGCGTTGCGCGACAATGCGATTCGATTCGGCGTGCTCGCTTCGTGGTTGATCGTGCTCGTTGGTTTTCATTTGTTTTACGAGGCGCTGCGGATGCGCGATCTACTGCCGGAATTTCCGGTCGCGGTTGTGTTGACGGCGTATGGAATGGTTGCGCTGATTCGTGATTTGCGTACACGTGTCATTGCGAGCGAAGCGAAGCAATCTCCTGAGCACAGTTTGGGGACACCTGCATGCTGTGCCGCTGTTCGCGCAGTCACCGTGCATCGCCTCGCTACACCCTAGCACCGCCCGCTATTGGGCAGGTGAAACGCTCCTCGCAATGACAACGGCCATCGTGATTTTTCTCGCGCTGTTGCTCACGCTCACACGCACGCAATTTACGCTGATGCGTCCATTGCAACCGGCAAAAGTGACGTTCGGCTACGTGACCGCCACTCAGCGCGCTGCGTTCGATCAGATTGGAGCGCTTACGCCACGCGATGCTGTGATTGGTTCGACGATGAACGATGGTGCAATTGATTTGTACACGCGACGCGCCACGTTTCGCCCGGGTGATTGGAGCGCGGACGAATTGCAAAAATTTATCGACGCGATGCGTGGCGTGAATCGGCGCGTGTATTTGCTCGATGATGGGGCAGAGACCAGCGCGGCGCGGCGCGCGCTTGCCAAATCATATTCGCTCCGGCAAATCACAGCTCTGGATGTGCCGTTGTTCGGTGTGGTCGATGGAACACCGGGCGCGTTGTACGAAATCGTAGCAGAAAGATAGGTTACACAAGATGGCAAAACCCATTATTGCGATTGTCGGACGCCCGAACGTGGGCAAATCCACATTGTTCAACCGTTTAATCGAAGAAAGACTCGCGATTGTCTCGGAGACCGCCGGCACGACGCGGGATCGATTGTATGGCCAAGTCGAGTTTGCCGGGCGCGAATTTATCGTCGTCGATACCGGCGGGCTTGCGCTCACCGATCAAGCCGATTTGCCCGGCACGCCGGCGGCGATGCTCGTTGGCGTGCGCGCGCAGGCGCAGATTGCCATCGATGAGGCGGACGCGATTGTGTTCATCGTCGATGTGGAGCAGGGCGTGACGCCCAACGACGCCGAGATTGCAAAAATCTTGCGCCAGACGAGCAAGCCGATGTATCTCGTCGCGAACAAGTGCGATAACGAAAAGCGCGCGCAGGACGCCGTGGAATTCTATCAACTGGGTCTCGGCGAGCCGATGCCAATTTCCAGTTTGCATGGCTCTGGCGTTGGCGATTTGCTTGACAAGATTATTGCGAATTTGCCGCCGGAGGAAACAAAAGCGCCGAGCGCGTTTCCGCACTTGGCGATTGTCGGGCGACCGAATGTGGGCAAGTCGTCGTTGCTCAATGCGATCCTCGGCGAAGAGCGCGCGATGGTCAGCGATATTCCGGGAACAACGCGCGATGCGCTCGACACGGAGTTGACCTGGGGCGAACAAAAAATCGTGCTCATCGATACGGCGGGTTTGCGCAAGCGCGGTCACATCGAAGTCGGGATCGAAAAATACTCATCACTGCGCGCGATCAAGGCGATTCAGCGAGCGGATGTCGCATTGCTCGTCATCGATGCGCACGACGGCATTCTCGCGCAGGATCAACACGTCGCCAGTTACATTCTTGCCGAAGGCAAGGGCGTGGTGATCGTTATCAATAAATGGGATTTGATCGAAAAAGGCAACGACACGATGGAGGAGTTTACGCAACGCATTCGCGCGCAACTCGATTTCATCGCCTACGCGCCGATTGTGTTTGTTTCCGCCAAGACGCATCAACGGGTGCGGCACGTTATTGAAAAAGCGCTGGACGTGCGCGAGGCGTTTCGCTTGCGCGTGCCGACGCACGAGTTGAACGAGCTGATGCGCGAAGTGACGATGCGCCACGCGCCAACCTCGAAAGGTAAGCGCATTTTGAAATTCTTGTACGCGACGCAAGTGGAAGGTTCGCCGCCGACGTTTGTGTTTTTTGTGAACAACAAAAAACTGATTCACTTTACGTACGAACGTTATATAGAAAATCAATTGCGCGAACGCTGGGGCTTTGAAGGCGCGCCGCTGAAATTGATTTTTCGGAATCGGCGAAGCGCAGAGGACAAGTAAAAGCAAAACCGGGTTTCTTCAAGAAACCCGGTTTTTGTGTCTTATTCATCCAGCGCAAGAATCAATTCAAAATCATCTGCATCCATTGCGCCGGACATTACATAGATCGTGAGATATTGTCCTGCGCCATTGACGTAGGTTGTGTACGCCGCCGTCGCATAATTCGAGCGCCAACCCGCCTGATCCAATTTTTCAAAATACCACGCTTTGATTGCGGTGCGTTGTGCGTCTGCGCTTTCGTTGCCGCGCGGGACGCGATAGTTTGATTCTGCGTGCGCGCCGGTCAATTTGAAATTTCGGCGAAGCGCTTGCCCTTGTTCCACCACAAAAGCAACAGACCGAGCGTCAATCACATGTTGACCGGCGACGAGCGCAACCGCACCGGGATAAACCGGAATCTGTTCAAGCGTTACGCGCGGCGCCGAAGCGCAACCGGTTGTGGCGAGTACCAACCACAACCATAGACCGGCGTTGAACGACAAGAAGGTTTTCGTGTGCGTCATGAAATTGCTTTTCCAATCATCGACCACGGACCTGTCCACTCGATTTTCACCTGCGCGAGTTTGCCTTTCCAATCGCGCGAATCGTCTTCAAAGAAAACGAGTTTGTTTGCGCGTGTGCGCCCCTTCCATCGATTTTTCGATTTTCTCTTCGACTAGGACTTCGACAATCTGCCCCATGAATTTTGCATTGATCTTGGTCAAGATTTCCGCTTGCAAATCCTCGATTGCCTGACGCCGACGCTCTTTCTCTTCCGCCGGGACATCATCCGCCCAACGCGACGCGACAGTGTTCGGACGCGGCGAAAACATGGCGGTGTGGACCACGTCGAGTTCGAGTTCCTTGAGCAAGTTGCACGTCCCCAGGAATTGCTCTTCCGTTTCACCTGGCATGCCGACGATGATGTCGGTCGCAATCCCGGCATTCGGAATGCGCGCGCGAATCCGCGCAATCAACGCGCGATAATCATCGACGGTGTAGCCGCGTTTCATTTTTTTGAGCATCGCGTCGTCGCCGGCTTGCACCGGCACTTCGATGTGCTCGCACACTTTGGGCAACTCGGCAATCGCGTCGAGCAAATCGTCGGTCATGTACAGCGGATGCGAAGTGAGAAAGCGGATGCGTTGCAAACCATCGACGGCGTGAATCGCGCGAAATAAATCGGGCAGACGCGGTCCATCGGGCACATCGTAGCCGTAACGATCGACGATTTGTCCGAGGAGCGTAACTTCTTTGACGCCTTGGTTGACGAGCGCGCGAACCTCCGCGGCGATTTCGCCAACGGAACGCGAATGTTCAATGCCGCGGCGATACGGAATGATGCAAAAGGTGCAAACGTGACTGCAACCGTAGACCACCGGCACATGCGCGCTGACGAGATTGCCGCGTTCGTGCACCGGCAAAACCAAATCCGCGTCCATCAACTCGTAGCGCGTTTCGGTTTCGCGTTGTTCGATGTCGCGGTCTTCGCTTGTTACAGAATTTGCGCCGCGCGCGCGCAACAACTCAACTAGCTTGCGCGGATCCGATGGCGGAAGAAAAACATCGACGAATGGGAAACGCGTTTGCAGTGGCGACGCGTCGCGCACGCCGACGAGACAACCCATCAAACCCAGCACCAACTCCGGGCGCGATTGCTTGAGCGGCTTGAGCGACATCAAGCGCGCGTACGCCTTGTCCTCCGCGCTTTGCCGCACGACGCACGTATTCAACACGATGACATCGGCGGACTCGGCGTTGCGCGTTGCGTGATAGCCAAGTTTCTCCAACTCGGATGCAACGCGTTGCGAATCCGCGACGTTCATTTGACAACCTTCAGTCCAAATGTGGTATTTCATTCTTCCTTGTATTCAGGTACGCATGTAAACAAGAAAACAGGTTTCCTTGTCTACGTGTCGTTCGTATCTACTTTTTTAACACTATCGTAACATTCCGAAAGAATCCAAATTCCAAACCAAACTCTTTTACCATACGTGCTTCAACCGGAAATTGTGCAAACAATTTCAGCCACTCGTCGCGCGTGCGAGTGGCATAGCACGGCGGCGTGCCGTAGCGAATCGCCGGATACGAATCGATCAACTGCGTGATGATGCCACGTAATTTGCCGCGCACATCGTTTTCAATCACGATGACTTGCGGTGCGACGCGCAATGCTTCGCTCAGAATCAGTTCTGGCTTGCGTGTGTGATGCAGGACGAAGCTAAGAACCGCGAAATCGAAACTGTAATCGGCAAAGGAGAGCGCGCGACTATCGCAGACGGTCAGCGGTAAATGGCTCTGGTTGTATTTGGCGACATCGACCATCGTCACGCGCGCGTCGAATCGCCGCGCCATTTCTTCCGCAAGCAAGCCCTTGCCCGCGCCGATGTCGATGATGCGACTGCGCGGCGTAATGATCGAGGCAAATGAATCGACGATGAGGCTGGCACGTTGGTTCATTGTCGATTAGTGTGGTTGCGCGCCGTGCGCGTCTTGGATACTCGCGGGACCGGCAATTGCCGGTGCAGCGAGTGGCTGAAGCGCAACGTGCAATCCGCGCATCCAATTCTCGAGTTGCCCGGCGCGCCCCTGGACCGGCACATGCTCGATGCGCAGGCTGAGGAGGCTCAGCATCTGATCGAACGGCGAAATGGTATAGTGCAATTGCCACTCACTGCGCGTGGTGTTATCGATGAGACTCCACGAGGCGTAAAGGGTTTTCGTGTTGTCATCGAATTCACTCCGGCGTTGTTTGAAATACTTGCCTGCCCATTCATCGATTCTTAGAATAACTTCCGGGGTGTCTAGGGGCGTGCACAAATAGCTCATGGCAATTTCCTCACGCTCTTTGGCGCGGGCCAACCATTCGCCGCGCCGAATGATGAACAGCGCGTACAGAATCGCGAGAAGTGTTGAAACGGGAAAATAGATCTCTGCTGGGACTGGCAGAACCGAACCGCTTTCAAGAATCGATGGAATGCCGCGCTCGTTGATGAACGAATGCGCCGCGAGTGATTGCCCCAGCCCGAAAACAAAAATCGATGTGCGCGCCATTCGTTCGATGAGCGCGAACGCGAGGAGATACAATGGAATCCCGTAATACCAGTGATGAAAATGCAGATCGATGCCCAAGCCGCTTTGGATGACATGGATCTCCCAGCCGCCCTGGGTATAGTCGCTGACGCCGCTTGCCACGCCCCAACCGATGATCGCCGCGGCGAAAAGAATCAGCACCATATAGCCAAAGCGTTGCACAAAGCGAATGAGCAAGAGCCAGTATTTTTGGATGAGGGATTGGAAATCGGAAAAACGAGACTGCATGAGATTTTCCCTACTCGTGCCAAGACGCATCGTGCGAAAAATAGCTATTTGAGTTGTTAGCCGCTTGGCGAGTGAACTGAATTACTTGAGCACGTGGCGCAAAAACTGTCCGGTGTATGATTGTTTCAACTTTGCCACATCTTCCGGCGTGCCTTCGGCAATGATGCGTCCGCCGCCATCGCCGCCTTCTGGACCCAGATCGATGAGCCAGTCCGCCGTCTTGATCACGTCGAGATTGTGTTCGATGACGACGACGGTGTTGCCGGCATCGGCGAGACGATTGAGTACTTCAAGTAATTTTTCCACGTCCGCCATGTGCAAGCCCGACTGTCGGCTCGTCGAGAATATACAGCGTGCGCCCGGTCGCGCGGCGCGAAAGTTCTTTCGATAATTTGACGCGTTGCGCTTCGCCGCCGCTCAACGTTGTTGCCGGTTGACCCAGGTGCACGTAGCCGAGTCCAACATCCCGCAGGGTTTCCAACTTGGTGCGAATCTTTGGAATGTTCTCGAAAAATTCCAGTGCTTCTTCGACCGTCATATCGAGCACGTTAGAAATGTTTTTGCCCTTGTACAGAATTTCCAACGCCTCGCGATTGTAGCGCTTGCCGTGACAGATTTCGCACGGGAACATAGACATCGGGCAAAAACTGCATTTCGATTTTGATGATGCCGTCGCCCTGGCACGCCTCGCACCGCCCGCCTTTCACGTTGAATGAAAAGCGTCCGGCTTTGTAGCCGCGCATCTTGGCTTCGTTCGTCGTCGCGAACAGATCGCGAATGTCGGTAAAGAGTCCAACGTAGGTTGCCGGGTTTGAGCGCGGTGTGCGGCCAATCGGCGATTGGTCGATGTCGATGACCTTGTCCAAGTTGTCCGCGCCGACGACGGAATCGTGTTTGCCCGGTTTGTCTTTTGCGTCGTAAAAGATTTGCGCGAGCCGACGATACAAAATATCGACGATGAGCGATGACTTGCCTGAGCCGCTGACGCCGGTGATGCAAACAAACTTGCCCAGCGGAATCTTCACATCGACTTTTTTTAGATTATTTTCCTCCGCGCCTTTGATCGACCAGAAATTTCCCATTGCCTGCGCGTCGATTTCCCGGAATCGCGATTTTGCGCTCGCCGGTCAAGTACGCGCCGGTGATCGAGTCGGGACAGCGCATCAGTTCGTCAATCGGTCCCGCGCACACGACATGACCGCCGTGTTCGCCCGCGCCCGGACCCAGATCGACGATGTAATCGGATGCGCGCATCGTCTCTTCGTCGTGTTCGACGACCAGCACTGTGTTGCCCAGATCGCGGAGGCGGATGAGCGTTTCGATCAAGCGTTTGTTATCGCGCGGATGCAAGCCGATGCTCGGCTCGTCGAGAATGTACAGCACGCCCATCAACTGCGAACCGATTTGCGTCGCGAGGCGAATGCGTTGCGCTTCGCCGCCGGAAAGCGACCCGGCACTGCGGTTGAGCGTGAGATAATCCAAGCCAACGTTGACGAGAAATCCGAGACGCGACCGAATTTCTTTGAGAATTTGATGCGCAATCGTTTTTTGTTTTTCGGAAAAGACCGGCGTGAGACTGTTGACCCAATCGAGCGCGGTGGTGACCGAAAATCCGGTGACCTGCACAATGTTCTTGTCCGCAACCGTCACCGCGAGCGATTCGGGTTTCAGGCGTTGTCCCTTGCACACCGGACACGGCCGCGAGGTCATGTACGATTCGATTTCCTGGCGAATGTAATCGGAATCGGTTTCTTTGTAGCGCCGCATCTGATTCGGAATGATGCCTTCAAACGTTGTGTCGTACTCGCGCATCCGGCCGAATTGATTTTGGTACCGCACGCGAATCACATCATCGCCGGTGCCGTACAATAATTTATCGATTTGGTCGCGCGACATTTCGCGCATTGGCTTGTCCATCGCAAAGCCGTACTTGCGCGCGACGGCTTCCATCAACTTGCCATAGTAACTGTCGTTGTTGCCGCTGTCGATGCCGTTTGCGCGAATCGCGCCTTCCGCAAGCGTCAGGTCTTTGTCGGGCATAATAAGATCGGGATCGAGTTCCATCTGCGTGCCAAGTCCCATGCATGCGGGGCACGCGCCGTGCGGCGTGTTGAACGAAAAACTACGCGGCTCGATTTCGCCGAGCGAAATGTTATCGACCGGGCAAGAGAAATGCTCGGAGAACATCAAGTCCTCGTGCCCTTGGCGCGTGACCAGCACTACGCCGCCGCCAAGTTTTAGCGCGGTCTCGATGGAATCGGCGATGCGGCTGTGATCGCCGTTGCTGTTGTGTTTGATGACCAGGCGATCGACCACCGCTTCGATCGTGTGCTGTTTGTAGCGGTCAAGTTTCACATCTTCGTTGACATCGAGGACTTCGCCGTTCACGCGCACGCGCACAAAACCGGCTTTGCGCACATCGTCCAAGACTTTTTTGTGTTCGCCCTTGCGTTCCTTGATGAGCGGCGCGAGAATCATAATGCGCGAGTTTTCCGGCAGGTGCTCGACCGCGTCGACGATCTGCTCGACGCTTTGCTGTTCGATAATGCGCCCGCATTTGGGACAGTGCGGCTGACCGACGCGCGCAAAGAGCAAACGCAAATGGTCGTAGATTTCTGTCACCGTGCCGACGGTCGATCGCGGATTGTGGCTGACGCCTTTTTGGTCAATTGAAATTGCCGGCGAGAGTCCTTCGATTTGATCGACATCCGGCTTTTCCATTTGCCCCAGAAACTGGCGCGCATACGCGCTCAGCGATTCGACGTAACGGCGTTGTCCTTCGGCGTAAATCGTATCGAACGCGAGCGACGACTTGCCGGAGCCGGACAAGCCCGTGATGACGACCAACTTGTCGCGCGGGATTTCAAGGTTGATGTTTTTGAGATTGTGTTCGCGGGCGCCGCGAATAACGAGTTTGTCTTGGGTCATGGATTCCTCAAAAGAGAAAATATTCTAGCACGAAATCGCGTGCTTGTCATCTTGCGTTTTTCGGATACAATAATTGCCTGTTGGTCATTCCAAGCCAAGCGCAGAATGACATACTTTCGGAGCAGATAATGCAATATCAACCACCTGCCAACGGCTGGCGCACGTTTCTGATGGTTTGGCTCACGCAATCGGTTTCGGTATTTGGCACCGCGCTCACATTTTTCGCCGTGACGATTTGGCTGACGCAAACGCTCTACCCGCGTCCGGAGCAAAAACCGGAATTGGCGGCGGCGCTTTCGTTGGTTGGTTTGGCGGGAGGCATTCCCATCATCTTTGGTGCGCCGATTGCCGGCGCGTTCGCAGATCGCCACGACCGCAAGCGCACGATGATGATCACCGATTTTCTCAGCGGCTGTCTGGGACTAGTGCTTGCCGCGCTGATTCTAACCCAGGTTCTGAATCTGGCGATGCTCATCGTGCTTGTTATTATCGGTTCGATGCTGGGCGCGTTTCATAACTCGGCATTCGATACCTCGTATGCAATGTTGGTCTCCGAAAAGCAATTGCCGCGCGCGAACGGCATGATGCAAACGATGTGGGCGCTCTCCGGCATTCTTTCGCCCGGCATCGCCGCAACGATTATTGCCTTGCCCGGACTCGCGCGCCAAGGCGCGATCACCGGCGACATCGGCGCGGCGTTGGCGTCGTGGCACGATGGCGCGCCGCTGGCAATCGGCATCGATGCGATCACGTTTTTCTTTGCCTCGGCGGCGTTACTGTTCTTGGCGATTCCTTCGCCCAAGCGCACCGATTTGCACGCGGCGAATGGCGCCAAGAAAAGTATGTGGGCGGATGTGAAGGAAGGCGCGCTGTACATTTGGCATCGTCGCCCAATGTTGTGGTTGCTGGGGACGTTCACCGTCGTCAACTTTGTCTCCGCGCCGCTGGGCGTATTCATGCCGCTGATTCTCAAATTCAATCTTGCGCCGGATTGGCTCGCGCGCGGCGCGACGTACGAATCGTCGCTGGCGTTGGTGACGACGGTGGGCAGTATCGGTGGTGTCATCGGCGGAATTTTTATCAGCGCGTGGGGCGGTTTGAAAAAGCGCCGCATCTACGGCATTCTCGTGCCGATGATTATTGTCGGCGGCATGATGATCGTGCTGGGGTTATCGCCGTTGGTCTATCTCACCGCCGCAATGATTTTCCTGGGGCAAGGTTTGTCGCCAATTATGAACGCGCATTCGCAGGCGATTTGGCAGGGGCAGACGCCGCGCGAATTGCAGGGACGCGTATTTGCCGTGCGTCGATTGATCGCGCAATTTTCCAACCCGCTCGCCACGGCGATGGCAGGAATTTTTGGCGGCTTGTTCAATCCTGGCGCGGTCGTCGCGGTACTGGGCGGCATTCTCATCGTATTCTGCGTTTTGCAAATGTTCAATCCGTACCTTTTGCGCGTGGAGGATAAGGCGTATTTGGATCAACTCGCGGCGACGAAATCGTAATTCTTATTCGAAGTGAAAAGCATCCTGAGCGGAATGGAGCGGAGCGACATGTAGTCGAAGGAGCGGTTTGGTTAGTGACGCTCTGCAAGCGTCCTTCGACTCCGCGCATTTAGCGCTCCGCTCAGGATGCCTTGCATCGCTGTGTGTTCCAATGTGGGCTACACCCGATATGAGAATATTTTGCATCACTGCCAGAGTTGCGCTATAATCGCTTTAGAACAGTCCGAAAGGAAATGTGCTTTGACTCTCTCGAACGACCCGCAATTGCCGATCATCGATTTACCGGCGCCACCGCCCGAAGTGCTCGCGCCGCCCAAACCATCGATTTGGAAAGGGTTGGGCACGGCGTTGCGCGAACTGATCGAAACGCTGATTCTGACGCTCGTGATTTTTCTCTTGATTCGCTTTGCCGTGCAGAACTTTCGCATCGAAGGGTACAGCATGGAGCCGAATTTTCACGACGGTCAGTTCTTGTTTGTCAACAAATTGCTCTACCTGTTTCGTCCGCCGGAGCGCGGCGATGTGATCGTCTTTATTCCACCGAACAATAGCTCGCGCGATTTCATCAAGCGCGTTATCGGCTTGCCCGGCGATACGGTCGAGGTCATCAACGGCGTCGTGTACGTCAACGGCGGAAAACTCGACGAAGATTATCCGCTCAACCCGGCGACGTACTCCGCGCCGCCAACCATCGTGCCGCCCGGCGAGTGACTTTGTCCTCGGCGATAACCGCAACTATTCCAGCGATTCGCATTCGTGGGGAACGGTGGCGGTAGACAAAATTATCGGCAAGGCGTGGATTTCGTATTGGCCTCCCCAGTTGATCGGACTGGTGCCGGACTATTCCTACGCATCAGGCAAATGATGCGCCCGACTCGACGACGAGTGGGTGAATTCTTCAGACGAAGGACGAACGACTGCGCGAGACGAAAGCGTTGGTCATTCGTCCTTTGTCTTTCGTCAGCGCCATTTCGACGAACGGCGTGAGCAGAAATCTGATGGTGGCTCAGAGATTTCTCACCGCTTCGCGGTTCGAAATGACAAACCAAAGGAAATAAAGATGAACATTGCCAAATTTATCGATCATACGTTGCTCAAGCCGGATGCGACCCAGGTTGAAATCGCCAAGCTGTGTACCGAGGCAAAAGAATTTCACTTTGCCGCCGTGTGCGTCAATCCGCCGTTCGTCAAGCAATGCGCCGATGCGTTGCGCGGAACCGATGTTGCGGTTTGCACTGTCGTCGGTTTTCCGCTAGGCGCACACACAACCGCGACCAAAGTGTTTGAGACGCAGGAGGCGATTGCAAACGGCGCGAAAGAAATCGATATGGTCATCAACATCGGCGCGTTGAGAGCACGGCAAGTGGAGGTCGTGCGCGATGACATTCGCGCAATTGTTGACGTGGCACATCGGCAAGATGCTATGGTCAAGGTGATTATCGAAACCGCGTTGTTGTCGCATGAGGAATTGATTCTCGCATGCGAATTGGTGCAGGCGGCGGGCGCGGATTTCGTCAAGACGTCGACGGGATTTAGCACGCGCGGCGCGGCAGTTGCCGATGTCATCTTTATGCGGCAGACGGTTGGCACTGCGATGGGCATCAAAGCGGCGGGCGGCATCAAGAATTTAAAGCAGGCATTGGCGATGATCGACGCGGGCGCAACGCGGATTGGCGCAAGCGCCGGCGTGGCGATTGTGCGCGAATTCAGTAAGCACGCGGAGCGGGTGGAGGGCAGTAGACGGTGAGGCAGCACTCGGTCTTGCCGTACCTCGCGCTCGTCGTCGGCGTGCTTTCGATGGGCATGTCGGCGGTGTTTGTAAAATGGGCAAACGCGCCGGGCGCGGTCGCCGGCTTTTATCGGATGGCGATTGCGGTTGCGCTGTTCACGTTGCCGGTGGGGATGCGCGCGCGAAGGCAAGTGCCGTTGTCGTGGCGACACATTCGCTTCGCCGCGTTGGGCGGAATCTTTTTCGCGCTCGATCTTGCGCTGTGGAATCAATCGATTCTGATGACCTCGGCGGCAAATGCGACCTTGTTCGGCAACACGTCGGTGCTGTGGGTCGCGCTCGGCGCGCTGATTCTGTTCAAAGAAAAATTGCGTTCCGCATTCTGGGTCGGATTGTGCATTGCGCTCGTCGGCATGGCGATTGTGCTGGGGCAAGATTTTATCACGCATCCAACGTTGGGTCTGGGCGATGTGCTCGCGGTGGGCGCGGGCTTGTGGTACGGCTTGTTCTTTCTCGCCGCCGAGCGTTCACGCGATCGACTCAGCTCGATTGTCGCGTGGTGGGTGTCATCGGCGACGAGTGCGCTGGCATTGTTTGTGATTGCGCTTGCGCTTGGGATGCCGATTCTCGGCTATTCGACGACGACGTACTTGAATCTCATCGCAATGGCGCTGGTCGTTCAGGTGATTAGTTTTCTCTCGGTGAATTATGCGTTGGGGCATTTGCCGGCGTCCATCGTCTCGCCGACGTTGCTGGGACAACCGGTGATGACGGCAATTTTTGCATGGGTCCTGCTCGACCAATCACTCAGCGCCGTCCAAATCATTGGCGGACTGTTGGTGCTGGCGGGGATTGTAATTGTGCATAAATCAAAAACCTGACGGAGGACGGAAGACCGACGACCGAAATATTCAGTCTTCCGTCTTCGGTCTTCGGTCGAATCGTTCAAAGGAGAATAAAATATGCCAAACTATGTTGCCGCAATCGATCAAGGCACGACGGGCACCCGCTTTATGGTTTTCGATCACGCGGGCAAGGTCGTTGCTTCGCATTACGAAGAGCATCATCAAATCTATCCGCAACCCGGCTGGGTGGAGCACGACGCCGGCGAAATCTGGGATCGCACGCGCACGACGATTGGCGGCGCGATGGCAAAGGGCGGCATCCGCGCGAACGACCTTGCGGCGATTGGCATCACGAATCAGCGCGAGACGACCGTCGTGTGGAATCCGAAAACGGGCGAGCCGTACTATCACGCGCTGGTGTGGCAGGACACACGCACGCAAGCGATTTGCGAAAAGCTCATCGCTGATGGTATGGAGCAAATGCTCCGTGCGAAAACAGGACTACCGATTGCCACCTATTTTTCCGGACCCAAAATCCAATGGCTCTTGGAAAATGTTCCCGGCTTGCGCGCGCGCGCGGAACGCGGCGAGGCAATTTTCGGCAACATCGATACCTGGATCATCTGGAATCTCACCGGCGGGAAAAACGGCGGTGTCCACATCACCGATTATACGAACGCCTCGCGCACCATGTTGCTGAACCTGAAGACGCTCGATTGGGACGACGAGTTGCTGAAACTGTTCAACATTCCCCGCCCGATGCTTCCGAAACTCCGACCATCGTCCGATTCCAACTTGTATGGTTTTACTGACCCGATGGGACCGTGCGGCGGGCGCGTTTCGATTTGCGGCGACTTGGGCGATCAGCAAGCGGCGCTGTTTGGGCAAGTGGGCTTTGAACCGGGCGAGGCAAAGAACACGTACGGCACCGGTTGTTTCCTCTTGCTCAACACCGGCAAAAATATCGTGCCGTCGAAATCCGGTTTGCTCACCACCGTCGCATCGAACGGCACGACGTGCTACGCGCTGGAAGGGTCGATTGCGATTGCCGGCGCGGCGGTACAGTGGTTGCGCGATAATTTGAAAATCATCAGCCATGCGGCGGAGACGGAAGCCATCGCGCAATCGGTCGCTGACACCGGCGGCGTCTATTTCGTGCCAGCATTCAATGGCTTGTTCGCGCCGCATTGGGATATGTACGCGCGCGGGGTGATTGTCGGCATGACGCGCTACACCCAGCGTGAGCACATCGTCCGTGCGACACTCGAAGCGATTTGCTATCAAACGCGCGAAGTCATCGAGGCGATGGAAAAGGATTCCGGCGTGCCGCTCAAAGCGCTCAAGGTCGATGGCGGCGCGGTGAAAAATAACTTCCTGATGCAACTCCAAGCCGACATTTTGGGCACGCAAGTTGTGCGTCCCATCGTCAACGAAACAACCGCGCTCGGCGCGGCGTACGCGGCGGGATTGGCGGTCGGTTTTTGGAAATCGCTCGACGAGTTGCGGCAAAACTGGGGCGTTGATCGCGTGTTTGAGCCAAAGTGGGATGCGGCAAAACGCGAAGCCGGGTATGCCGGTTGGAAAAAAGCGGTGGAACGGGCAAAGGGCTGGTTGAAATAGAAATCCGTAATTGGTAAATGAGTGAATTACCAATTACGAAATTTCTATTTTGGTGGTATAATCCGCCGCAGTGAACTCAGGAGGAACTATGGACCTCGATCAAGCGATTCAGATGCTTCAATGGCTGGACGAAGAACGCCGCAAGGACAAGGTACAGATTTCGGAACTTGCCGGGCAATTGACCCAGCAATATACGAACGTCGCCGGGCTAAACAAGGCATTGCAGGATTTGGAAGAACGCATCCAACGACTGCAGAGCCAGTCGTTGCGCTATTCCCAGTTGGAGCAAACCATCGGACAGACCAAGGTCGAGGTTCAGAAACTGGTCGAGCAATCGGATAAACGGCGTTTGCAAGCCGATGAGGAACAATTTCTGATCCGCCAGCAAGAACGCCAGCGGAGTGACGAAGTGCTGACCGCGCTCCAATTGCAGATCGAAGGTCTGCAACAATGGCAACGCTCGACCATCGGCGATCACGAATTGCTGACGCGCGCTGACCTGGGGCTGGGAACGATTCAATCCGAAGTCGAAGACAGCATCAAGCGCACCGAAGACATGAATCATCGGGTGCAATTGTTGGAAGAATGGGTTCCGCGCTTTGGGCAGTTGGCGACCGAGCAACGGCAATTGAGCGAACGCTTGAACAAGGAACGCGCGGAAGCGGTTGAAGCGGCGCGGCGCGCAGAACAGGCGCGCGCGCGGCATATGGCGGAATGGTCGGAGCAAATGAAAGCCAGTCGTCGTGAGATTGATGATTGGATTACGAATATGCGCACGATTCAAGAACAACACCGCGAAGCGCGCAAGACCTACACCGATTTGCAGGAAACGGATGAACGACTGAAGCAAATGGAAGCCCGCTTGCTCCAGTGGCAACGCCTCGTCGAAGAGACGCGGCGCAAGGAACGCGATCAATTGCTTGGCGATGTAGAAAAGCGCTGGCAACAACAATTGGGCGAATGGCAATTCTTGCGCGACGAATGGAACAAACGCTTGACCGCGCTCGCCGACCGCGTGGGCAAGTTGGAAGACTGGCGACCCGAAATTATAGCGCAAATGCACGATATGTTTGAACGCTTGGACAAGGAACGCCGCGAGCGATTATCCATGATGACCGATGTTGTGAGCACGATGGCAGAAATTGAACGTCAACACAATCAATCCACCAAAGCGGACAAGATGATCGACGAGCTTGTGGCGCGCGTCGAAAGTGAAAAGGGCGGAGCCAAGCGCGCGCCCAAACCGGCAACGGGGTCGTAGCGCGTGCGCGTTGTCGGCACCGCCGGGCATGTCGATCACGGCAAATCGACGCTGGTCAAAGCGTTGACCGGCATCGATCCGGATCGGCTCAAGGAAGAGAAAGAACGCGAGATGACGATTGACCTCGGCTTTGCATGGCTCACGTTGCCGAGTGGTCAAGCCGTCAGTATCGTCGATGTGCCGGGGCACGAGGCGTTCATCAAGAACATGCTCGCCGGCGTCGGTGGCATCGACGCGGCGATGTTGGTGATCGCCGCCGACGAAGGCGTGATGCCGCAGACGCGCGAGCACCTGGCAATTCTCGATTTGTTGCAGGTCAAAGGCGGCGTGATTGCGCTGACCAAAAGTGATTTGGTTGATGCCGATTGGATTGCGCTGGTCTCCGCCGATGTGCGCCAAGAATTGGCGGACACGATTTTGGCGGACGCCAAAATAATTCCGGTTTCCTCGCGGACGCGTGCCGGCGTCCCAGAGCTCCTCGCAGAACTCGATCGATTGCTCCAGGTGGTCGCGCCGCGCAACGATGTGGGCAAACCGCGGTTGCCTATCGACCGCGTGTTTTCGATTGCCGGCTTTGGCACGGTCGTCACCGGCACGTTGAGTGATGGAAGTTTTTCCGTTGGCGACGAAGTCGAAATTGTGCCGGGCGAGAAGCGCGGACGCATTCGTGGGTTGCAAACGCACAAGGAAAAACTCGAGCGCGCGTCGCCGGGCAGTCGCGTGGCGATCAACCTCGCCGGACTCGCGGTGGAAGACTTGATGCGCGGACAAGTAGTTGCGCTTCCCAACACGATTTCTGCGTCGACGCTGATTGACGCGCGCGTGAATTATCTCGCGTCGGCGCCGAAAAACTTGGAGCACAACGCCCAAGTCGATTTTTTTGCCGGCGCGGCAGAAGTTCCGGCGCGCGTGCGTCTGCTTCATCACGCAGAGTTGAAGCCGGGCGACACCGGCTGGGTGCAATTACAACTCGCGCAACCGGTCGCACTGGCGAAAAATGACCGCTACATCATTCGCTTTCCCTCGCCGAGTATCACCGTTGGCGGCGGCGTTATCGTCGATGCGAATGCCAAGACGCGGCATCGGCGTTTCAAGCCCGATGTAATTCAACGTCTCGAAACATTAGCGCGCGGCACTCCGGACGAAATCGTTTTGCAGTTCTTGTCTGCGCGCGGAACGAACCCGGCAGAGCCAAAAGAAATCGCCGCTGGCACTGGCTTGTCCATCGATGTGGTGGCGCAATCGCTTGCGACGCAAACGGGCAGTGTGATGGCGTTGGGAACGTTGTACCTTTCCGCGCCGAATTGGAAAGCGCTTGCGGAAAAAATCGCGCGCACGCTCGCCGACTTTCACAAGCAGTTTCCGTTGCGCGCCGGTTTGCCGCGCGAAGAATTGAAAAGTCGCTTGGGACTTGCGCCGCGCGTGTTTGACCGGGTCATCGAGCGCGCGCAGGCGGAAAAAGTTTTGGACGCGGGTCAGGATTTGGTGCGGCGTCCCGAGTTCGTTGTGACATTTGCGCCGGAACTGCAAAAGAAAATCGATGCATTGCTTTCGCAATTTGCGCAAGCGCAGTACGCGCCACCATCGGCGCAGGACGCGGAAGCGGCAATTGGCGTGGATGCGCTGAACGCCTTGGTTACACAAGACAAATTGGTGCGATTGAATGAATCGGTGGTGCTTTCCGCGAAAGCATTTAATACGATGCGCGAATGGGTCGTCGCAACGATTCAATCGCAGGGCGAGGTGACCGCCGCGCAAGTGCGTGATCGATTTAACACGAGCCGCAAGTATGCCGTCGGCTTGTTGGAATTTTTGGATGAGCAACGCGTGACCAAGCGTGTGGGCGATGCGCGGGTGTTGCGATGACAACGAATCAGCGACCGCGCAAATCGACGACCTCCAAATCGGGAGCGACCAGCCGCAAGCGACGCGCGATGGGTCCGCCGGAAGAAATCGGCGACGCAAAGCCGCAGGGGAACCGGCTAAACCTTGTTCTGTACTTGTTGCTGTTTGGCGGTTTTGTGTTCGCGGTCGTTTTTTTGTCTAGCCCTGGAAAAGTGGTTGGACTTGCGCCGCAAGGAATTCAAACGGCGATTCCTTTTGCGGGACCATCGCGAACGCCCACGTCGATTCCGCCGCTCGTTGCGTTGCTGGCGGGACATTCCGGCGGCGAAGACCCCGGCGCTATTTGTCCCGATGGCTTGCGCGAGGTGGAAATCACAACTGATGTCGCGCAACGCGCGAAAGCTTTGCTCGAAGCGCGCGGTTATCGCGTGGATATTTTGGCGGAATACGATGCGCGTCTGAGCAAAACGCGGCGCGACTATTCGCCGAAAGTCTTCTTGTCGCTTCACGTCGATTCGTGCATCAACTTGTCCGGCTACAAGATCGCGCGCGCCGAGTACAGCGCAACGCCGCAAGAAGATGATCGCTTGGTGCGATGTGTGGGTCGATCGTACGGTTTGGCGACGCGGCTAGCTTTTGATGAAAACACAATCACGCCAGCGATGCGGCAATATCACGCGCTAGACAAAATCGATCCAAACGCGCCGGCGGCGATTTTGGAATTAGGATTCCTCGGCGGCGACAAGAACTTGCTCAAGAACAATCGTGAGCTGTTGGCAACTGCCGTCACGGACGGCATCGAGCGTTTCATGCGCGGCGACGTGTGTCAGTAAGGCTTTAGCGCACAGAAAAACCGAGCGATGCGAGTCGCTCGGTTTTTGATTTCTATTGGCGTCGTCTTGTAACTATTCCCATCGCCGCGCCGACGACCACCATGCCTGCGCCGATGACGATCCATTCGGGCTTACCGTACATCACTTGGCTGGGCAAGATGCGCATGCCTTGCAGAAAGAAAACTCCTCCTGCCAGAATCAAAATCCCAGCGACAACGTATAGCACATTTTTCATGCATTCCTCCGATTTTGTCTGACGACTGTCTATTGCCGACTGTCGACTCTTCTTCCCCACCACCACCCAATCGCGCCGATGATTGCCGCTTGCACAATCGTCAGCCCGACGAGCGCGAGACTCGTGGCGAACCAAAAGGGTAACGGATAAAATTGAATGAGCGAGTCGGTGTAGTTAAAGAGCCACGTGTCGCCTTCAAAGAAAACACGATGGAACAGTGTGAAAAAAGTTTGAAAACCAACTGCCGCAAAAATTCCAACGAACAGGAATAAACCTATGATCAGCAATGCGCCGTTGACCAGCGCGCGTGCGGCGATTAGCCTCCCTCCACCTTTTAGGGGGAGGGCTGGGGTGGGGGTTTCATCGACCCTCCCCTTGCCTCTCCCTAAAGGGGCGGGGAATGAAAGTGCAATCAGCGCGACTATTGCCAAAAGCGCGAGCGTAGGCAAAACGATTTTCACTTTATCTACCAAATCGCGCACGTCGATCATGTGTTTGATCTCACGCTCTTTGTACACGCCGAGTGCGCGAAATTGCGCGAGCGTCTGGTTGCCGCGAATGTACTCGATGGATTCCGACGCAAACTTGTATCTATCCGCCGGCGTGAACCGCACCGATGGCGGAAAATCCGGTTGGCTGTACTGAAACGCCAGCCATTCAGGCGTGGCGAAGAGAAACACATTGCTGAGAATCAGCACCACGGGCACTGCGAGTGTGATGACGAAAGCGAATAACTTATTCAACCAACTAGGCATAAATCTCCTCGATGTTCAACGTTTAACGTTGAACTTGAACTTTACTGTCCAATCGCGTAGCGTAAAATAATATCGTTGATCAAATTCTCGACTGGCGCGTGGTCGTCAGTGAACACTGGTGAATCTTGCGTAGCGATGCGCGTTCGCGCAAGCGCTTGCGCCGCGACGATTTGCAGATTCGGTTCGCGGAGCGAGTCGACGTGCGCTTGGAAATCTTCCAGCCGCGTCGCTTGATTCGTCGCGACGATAAGTGTGTTCGCGTTGTTCGGATGATCGATGAGATAAACCGACGGGAAAACTTGGCGCATCGTCGCTGCAAGCGCGTCGACCAAGCGGTAATCAGTTTGCGTGCGCGCGGCGTTCACTGCGACGACGCCGCGTGGCGCAAGGTGTTCGCGCGTCGTTTGGAAAAACTCGACGGTTGTCAGGTGAAACGGAATGTACGGCTGGCGGTACGCGTCGATAGCAATCACATCGTACGCGCCCGCGCGCGAAAGGAAATTCCGTCCATCGTCCGCAATTGCGCGCAAGTTGGCCTGATTCATCGCAAAATATTTTTGCCCCACCGCGATAATCGCCGGGTCAAGCTCCACGCCATCGATGGGAATCGGACCATAGATCAACGTGTACTCGCGCGCGGTTGTCCCGGCGGCGAGACCAATCGATAATAGATTGCGCGGCGCATCGTTCGATGCAAAGTGCGGCGCGAGCAAAAACAAATCCCAAATGCCGCCGGTTAGCACGCGGTCGATGCGATACGCCGATTGATACGCCTCGCCCTCGTTGACGGTGAGCAAACGCCAGCCGTTCGGGTCATCGATGACTTGAATGTAATTGTATGGCGAATCGATTTCCGCGACCAAACCCGCCGATGCTTTGACAATGCCGCCCGCGAGTCGAGCGCGGTGAGCGCAACGATGACGATGAACATCACGATGAAAATCAGCGCGCGCGCGATGCTCGATTCTTTGATGATGCCGGCAATCGCGGTGATGAGCAACACAATCGAAAATATGGTGAAGGTGCCGCGCGTGCCGAAGACTTGGAACAAAATGAACACGGTGCCAAACACGCCGAGAATACTGCCGAACGTCGAGAGTGCGTAGAGTTTGCCGGCGGTCGAGCCGCTGGAGGAAATCGTTTGCGTCGATAAGCGGATCGCGAATGGTGACACGCAACCGAGTAACGTGACTGGCACGACAAACAACACGAGTGTGCCGACGAACGATGTAAATCCCAGTCCCGCGTCGAATTGTTGCAAAGCTGGAATCGCCATTTGCAAAAACGGGCGCGCGATGTACGGCAAAATGCCGGTCACAAATCCCGCAGACGCAACAATCCGGTACAGCGTGAGCGCGCGCGGATCGCGGTCCGCCCATTTGCCGCCAAGGTAATAGCCGAGCGTCAGATAAATCAAAATCAAGCCGATGATGGTTGCCCAAATCAAAATCGAATCGCCGAAGAATGGGCGGAGCAAGCGCGACGCGCCCATCTCGATGCCCATCGTCGCCAAGCCGGCGAGGAAAACAATCGCGAGCAAGAGAAGATTTTTCACGCAGCGATTATATCTGCAATGCCAGATTCTCGCAATCTCCTTGACACTCGTGGTGATTCATAGTACACTCGTTGCGATTTCGGAAAGGAGCGCCATGTTTCGATCACCGTTTCGATTTATCGCGTTTATGGGTCTTGCGATTTGCTTGTCGGCGTGTTCGGCATTTCCATTTTTCAATGCCGCGCCGACGCCGGTCAATCGCTTGTCGTACGATGCACCGGTGTCGTTGTCGATCAAGAATGGCAGTATTCTGCCGGGGACGATGATTGCCTATACTGGCAAAGCCGATAACGGTGCGGCGAAGATTCTTATCGCCGGTTTGCTCGCGCCGAAACAGGTGGCAGACACGGTCGATTGGGAAGGGACCCCCGCGCCAAATGTTTCCTTGCGTCTGAACACACGCGTCGCGTCGTACGACGACCAATCGATTACGCTGATCGGCACGGCGCACGTTGATATTGCGAGTGTTACGGTTCAGCCGGGCGGCACGCCCGGACCTGCGCTCATCGAGTTTGGCGCGCCGGTAACTTTTTCGCTCAAGCCAAACGAAATTGTGCCGGGAACTAATCTTGCCTACGCTGGCGCCACGACAAATGGCGCGCAGTTCCTGGGATTGGAAGGTTATCCGTACCGCAAGCAACTCGATTCGCTGCAGTACGTTGGGCGCTTGAATCAAAAAGTCTTTCTGCGCTTTGACTTGCGCGTGGTAAGTTATTCGGACACGAATGTGGTGTTGGGCGGCACGGCGAATATTAGGGTGGAGCAATAATTTTTGCCGTAGAATCACACGGAAAGTTTTCTGCGAAACGCTTCGCGTCTGTGATTCAGCGGTTGAAATACAAATGAGTTCCGATTCGTATTCTAGCTTTGAAAGAAAATTCCTTGCTCCCGCGCGCCAGCTCTTGCGCGGGGTTTTTTCGCCATTTGTCCGGCTCCTTGCCGCGCTTCACGTCTCGCCGAATGCGGTCTCGTTCTCGCAAGTGATTCTCGGTTTCATTGTAGTCGCGCTGATGCGGAGCCAGCCGCAACTCGCGTTTATCCTGTTCGTCGTGGCCATTGCGCTGGACGGCGTCGATGGCGCGCTGGCGCGCGCGACGAATCGCGCGACCAAGTTTGGCGCGCTGTTCGATCAATACTGCGACCACATTCGCGAGGTGACGGTGATCGCCGGACTCGCGTGGCACGGCGCATTGAATCCGTTTCTCGCCGGTATCTACGGCGTAACGTATCCGGGCTTTAACCTGACGTTGTACTTGTGCAATGCCAATCGCGTGCCACTGCCGATTGCGATCAAATCGTACTTGATTGTTTATCCCGCGCTATTCGCTTTTCTCTGGTTTGGGGTCAACGTGCTCGATCATGCCGTCGCGCTTGCCATTGTCTCGATGGGCATTGCCATCGCATTGGGACTAGGGCGACTGCAGATTGCAATGCGGCAATCTGAAATCGAAAATCGAAAATCATGATTCTATTCACTGCTTCCGGCTTTCTGCTTACTTTCCGCTCCCCCCTTGTCCGGAATTCCATTTTTGTTATAATGACGTCCGCTATAAAGGTCCTTTGTTCATGCGAACTAGTCTGATTTTCTTGCTCGTCGCGTTAGCGATTTTTTCGTTTCACAATTTAACATGGGCATCGCCGCCCGAACAGGCGTTGACGGCGACACCGAGCCGCTCGGCGACGATCACGCCTTCCGCAACCATTACGGCGACACGCACAATAACGGTCACGCCATCAGCGACGATCACAGCGACGCGAACAGCTACCGTAACGGTTACACCGTCGGTTGCGTTGACAGCGACGCGCCGTGTCACTGCGACGACGACGTTGACCGCCACTGCGACAATTACTGCAACGTTGGACGCAACTCCAACATCGACGGCAACGCCAACCATCGTTGGCACGCCAACGCCTACACCGATTCAGTATGCGCTACCGCTTGATCCGGATGCCCTGTCGATTCAGGCATTGCGCGCACGACCGTACGGTGGCAGTGGCGTCAAAATCACCCGTGTGATTTCCACCGGCGAGGCGTACAAGCAAGTGCTGATCGAATATCCGTCCGATGGTTTGCGGATCACCGGCGTGATGAATATTCCGCGCGGGCTGGGACCCTTCCCGGTTGTGATTATGGATCACGGTTATTTCAAGCCCGCCGAGTACAAAACCGGCGATGGCACAAGCCGCGCGGCGGATGCCCTTGCGCGGCGCGGCTATCTCACGATTGCGCCGGATTATCGCTGCTATGCCGGGTCGCAATGCGGTGCAAACCCGTTTTACATTGGTTATGCGATTGATGTGTTGAACCTCATCGCGCAATTGTCATCACTGCCGGACGCGGATACGAATCGTGTGGGCATTTGGGGACACAGCATGGGCGGCGGAATTTCGTTGCGCGTGCTCGCGGTAAACGATTCGATCAAGGTCGCGTCGTTGTACGGCGCATTGACCGGCGATGACGAAGTGCATTACTGTTGGTTGCGTGGTTGCCAGACGCGCGTTTTGCCCACGCCGAATCGCGGGGTGCGCGCGGAGCAAGCGTTGCTCGAGGAAATCGATTCCGAGTTTCTCGCGGCGACCGCGCCATCGACGGCGAATGGTTCCGCGCCGGCAAAATATCACGAAATCTTTTTGAAATCATCGGCGAGTCGCAATCTGTCGAACATTACGGCGGCGACAATTATTCATCACGGCGAAGCGGACGACATTGTGCCGATTCAATGGTCGATTGATTTGGCGACCACGCTGAAATCGATGGGCAAGACCGCGGCGTTATACACATACCCGGAGCAAGGGCATGTGTTTGCCGGCTGGGGTTGGCAAGTCTTTATGGCGCGCACAATTTCATTTTTCGATGAACAGCTCAAGCCGCGTGATTCGATTGTGACGGTGGAACGGCGCGTGTTGCGTCAAGAGCGTGTCGCGGCAGAAGCGAGTTATTAATCAGGACCCGGGAGAAACGATATGACAAATGAACGTGTGGCAATCGTCACCGGCAGTGCCAAAGGCATTGGACGAGAAATTGCAAAGCGGCTTGCCGCGGATGGCTTTACGCTTGTCGTGAATTATCAGCACGATGCGGCGGCGGCGCAGGAAACGTTGATGGCGGTACAAGCACTGCAACCGCGCTCAACGATTCTGCAAGCCGATGTCGCCACGCCGGATGGCGCCAAGCGATTGATCGATGAGACGCTCAAGCTATTTGGACGCATCGACGTGCTCGTTAATAACGTTGGACCTTTTCTCGTCAAATCGATTGTCGAAACCGAAGTCGATGAGTGGCGGCGCATCCTCGATGGCAATCTATCGAGCACGTTCTATTGCTGCAAGTTCGCCTTGCCGATCATGCGCGCGCAAAAGCAAGGACAGATTGTGAACCTGGGTTCGCTCAACATTGAAACGACGCGCGGCGCGCCGACGACGGCGGTGTACAATGCGGCAAAAGCGGGCACGGTGATCCTCACCAAATCGATTGCACGGAGTGAGGCGCGTTACGGTATTCGCTGTAACTTGGTGAGTCCTGGGTTCATCGAAACGTATGCGACGACCGATTCTGACCGGCGCGAATTGCCCAGTCTTGTGCCGTTGGGCCGCTTGGGTTCCGGCGAAGATATTGCGCAAGCCGTTGCCTTCTTGGTTTCCGAAAAAGCGAATTACATTACCGGCGCGATCCTCAATGTGCATGGCGGATTGTGGGTCTGACAAAAATAGAAATCGGGCGGGATTTCTCCCGCCCGATTTTCTTGTGCTACTGGAGTTGCATCGCGATGAGGATGATCAAGCCGATGATTCCAACCACCGCGACCAGAAAAATCGCGCAACCTTTAACTCCGTACTTGTCGTAAATGTCCGTGAAACTCAGGATCGTGTCGATCAAATCCCCCATTGGATTCTCCTCTTACTGCAAAAATTTGTTCGTATATCCTTTCGTGATATCGAACTCATTTTGAATAAACCCGGCATCGCGCATAAATTTATACGATGCCGCCCACGCCGCCGGATCGACATAGCCGTAGTTGGCGCTTTTCCACAACTCTATCGTCGATTTCAAAATGGCCTCGGTCATCTTGCGATCCGTGCCGGCTTCCGGAATCTTGGTAATCGTAATATCCAGTGTTTCTGCGGGATTATTGACGGCATCTTGCATTCCACGCATTAAAGCCCCCACCATTCCGCGCACGAGTTGCGGTTTCTCGGCGATCGTTTTCTCATTCGTCGCAAGCCCTATGCCCACGAGCCGACTGTAATCGCCGATCTTAATGACGTTGATTTCTTTGCCGGCAATTTATCAATTGCACCGGCTCGTTGTTGGAGTAACCGGCGGCGGCATCGACGACACCTTGCGTTACCGCTGCCACTTGCGTGAACCCAATATCGCGTACTTGAATATCGGTCTCTTTGATGCCAGTGCTGTAGAGAAGCGCGCGCCAGCCCGTGTACGTCGCGCCGAAAAATGCTGGCAAGCCCACGCGCTTGCCCACCAGGTCGGCAGGGGTGCGAATATTTTTTTCTTTCAACGAAAAGATAGTTATCGGGAAAGAATTGTAATAATTAGCGACATAGACGAGCGGAATGTTTTGCGCGCGGGCTTGAATGATTTGATCGCCGCCGAGCATCGCAAAATCGGCTTGGTTCGCGCCGACCAATTTGATGCCGTCGACTTCAAACCCCCAGTTGTATTTTACTCTAATTCCTGCCGCCGCAAAATATCCTTTTTGTTCCGCGACGAACCACGGCGCAAATTGAACATTCGGGATGTACCCCATCACGACGGTTGCCTCAACCGGTGACGTGTTCGGCGTTGGCGCGGCAGTCGGCGTTGGTGTGGCGCACGCAACGCCGAGTCCGGCGAGAATCGAAATGACTAGAGTCAATTTGAATTTCATTGCACAGTCCTCCGCCAGCGAATCAGAATTCGTTCGAGCAAAACGACGGCGAGATACAATGTGATTGCCATCGCCGAGAGCGTGGCGACCGCGGCAAAGAGCAAGGGTGTATCGAGTTGTCCGCGTGCAAAGTTGAGCAAAAAGCCCAAGCCGCGATCAGCCCACAATAATTCGACGACGATCACACCGATGACCGACAAGGTAATGCCGACACGCACGCCGCCAAAAAATATCGGCAATGCCGCCGGCACCTCGAGTTTGGTGAACACTTGCCATCGACTTGCGGCGTACGAACGCATCAAATCACGATACTCGTGCCGCACACTGCGAATACCAACAATCGTGTTGACGAGCATCGGGAAAAAAGTAATCAACGCGGCGATGACCGCGTTTTGAATCGGACCCGTGTTGATCCAAATGATGACGAGCGGCGCAATGGCGATGATTGGAATCGATTGCGTCGCAATGATGTACGGCGAAATGATTTTTTCAAGCAGAGGCGATTTGGCAAGCAAGTAACCGACGCTTGCCGCGAAAGTCAGTGCGATGCTGAATCCTAAACCGATTTCAAAAAGTGTCAGCATCAGGTGACGCGGAATAATTCCATTCTGCCAATTGACGAGCCACGCGCTTGCCACTTGACGCGGCGTGGGCAAAATGAAACTCGGATATTGATTCACGACGACGATGGTGTTCCAAAGCAACAGGAATAATACCAATGCGAATGGAATCAAAAGATATTGCACATACGCGCGAATCCAATGCTTTGCCTGTGTGCGAGTCATGCGACCTTGCCGTTTCCGTTGCCGCTCAAATGCAGCGCGACGCGTACCTGACGGAGCAAGTCCCAATAACGCGGCAAATCCCGAATCTCGGTTGTGCGCGGACGCGGTAAATCAATGTCAATAATGTTTTCAATGCGCCCGGGTCGCGCCGACATCACGGCGATGCGATCCGACAAGCGGACTGCTTCGCCGACGCTGTGCGTAATAAAGACAATGGTCACGCGGGTGTGTGTCCACACGTCGAGGAGTTCATGCCCTAATCGTTCGCGCGTGAGTTCGTCGAGCGCACCAAACGGTTCGTCTAATAACAAAATTGCCGGACGCGGCGCAAGCGCGCGCGCAATTGCCACTTGCATTTGCATCCCCGCCGATAATTCGTGCGGATAGCGTTCGGCGAAATCGCGCAGGCGAATCAAGTCAAGTAGTTCGCGCGCGCGCGCTTCGCGTTCGCGGCGCGGCACGCCGGCGATTTCCAATGGCAATTCGATATTGCGCGTAATCGTGCGCCATTCCATCAGCGTCGGCGATTGAAAAACGATGCCGCATTCGCGCGCGCGCCGGGAATCGGCAGGCGATTTTTGATCGATGTGGATTTGCCCCGCGTTCGGCGCGAGCAAATCGCCGATCATTTTGAGCAACGTCGATTTGCCGCAACCGGAGGGTCCGATGATCGAGAGAAATTCGCCGGCGCGCACATCGAGCGAGACATCCTCAAGTGCGAGGACGCCATCGTGCGATGAGCCGTACTGCTTGCTCACCGATTCAATTTGAATGAGTGTGGGCTGGTTCAGTGACAAAGAAAAACCCCGAAACGCTTCGGGGCAAAGTGGTACAGCAAAGCAACCGGATGCGCGCATGCCAAAAAATTCCGATGCCGAGTTTCCTCACGACATCGCGGCACATCGCGCGCACACACGAGTTCTTGCGAGACCTTCTACCATCCGGACTATACCGTCGGCTTCGGCTTGTGACCGAATCCTGCCTTGCGGCTCGCGGGCTTGAGCATGTGCTCCTACCGCCGATCGGGAATTTCACCCTGCCCCGAAGGTTCACCAATAGTATACTGCGAAACAATCGGCGCGTCAATTTTTTGCCGGACGGTATTCTGTGTCTGGCACGCAAAACAAAAGCCTGCTCGTACGGAGAGCAGGCTTCGAGATTTACGCATTGACGAATGGGTTAAATACCCGCGGCTTGCGCCCGCGTTTTTCGCCATGCTTGGCTTGTTCCCGGAGGTAAACGTCAAGGCTTTTGCGACTCACGAGCCACGCAATTCCGATCTTGTACCCTTTGAGTCTCCCTTCGCGCGCGAGTTCACGGATGCGCTCAGCGTGGTACCGGCTGACTCGGACGGCTTCATGCACGGTTATCCAATTATCTGCCATGATTCCATACCTCCGATCTGGTTTACAGGTTAGAACTATATGTTGTGCAACTCGGATCAAATAATTGGCGATAAAACCATGTAAGACAGGAAAGTGGAGAGCGCCACACAGAGCAAGTCTTGGCGCGAACCGGTTTCTTTCACCTGGTTGAATCGCGCAGTATCAATAATTGCGCTAAGAATCCCGCCGAGAAGAAATCCAATAATGGCTGCTGCGCCAAGTGCTTTAAGATTGAGAAATGCCAAAAGGCTCTTGGAGTACTCGAAAATGATTGAGGTAACAAGTCCAGCGATAATTCCATCGATAGAGCTTCTATCATCCACTCGCAGCAACTCCTCATCCAAAAATCCTAGTGCAATTATAGCGTAGATTCAAAAAAATATTTGCGGGTTGCCTGACCACAAAGGAGTAGGTTTGATACTTGCAATCGAATATGGTCAACTTGCGCGAGGAATTCGTTTTGTGGGGTAAATTGATGGGAGCCGAATAAAAAATAGCGCCGCGGCAACAAATGTGTTGTGCGGCGTCGTCTAGAGGTGATTTTGTGCGCCTGGAGGGACTCGAACCCCCAACACTCAGTTCCGAAGACTGATGCTCTATCCATTGAGCTACAGGCGCATGTCAAACTTGCCAAATGTGCCAAAAAACCAAAGATGCCAAAAGTGGCTTTGACATGTTTGGCAGGTTGGGCATTGGGCTTTTTGACGGAGGGTGGCCAACGGGTGTCGAACCCGCAACCTCCTGATCCACAGTCAGGCGCTCTGCCATTGAGCTATGGCCACCATATTGCGAACGTCATTTTAGCACGAATGAGAGACCAAGTCAAAAGTAAAAAGTAAAAAGGCAAAAGCAAGTCCACATTTTACTTTTAGCTTCTTGCTGTAAACTTGACCGCCTCCGCCAATTTATTCTGGTCGACAAGTGTCTGTTCGCCGGTGGCTAAATCGCGTAAGCGTTACTTTTTGAGCCGCGTTCTCGTCGGGTCCGATAATGACGGCGAACGGAATCGATTTGGCGGCGGCGTACTTTAACTGTTTGCCCAAGCCGTCGAATTCCAATCCCAGTTCGGTGTTGATGCCCGCGCCGCGCAATTCATTTGCAATGTGAATCGACACCCCGACTAGATCGCGATTGAAGACGGTAACGAGCACCCGGGTCGAGGTCTTGCCGACGTTTGCCGGATACATCGCGAGTTCGTCCATCACGTCGATGATACGCTCGATGCCGAACGACGTGCCGGTCATGGGCAAGGATTGACCGCCGAACTGACCCAAAAGTTCATCGTAGCGCCCGCCGCCGGAAAGCGATCCGATTTTGGGCTCGACCACAACGGTTTCGTAAATCGGACCGGTATAGTATGACAAGCCGCGCACCATGGAAAAATCAAAGGTGTAATTAGTTGCTGGTATATTCGCGTCAGCAAGAAATGTAGCGAGCTGTTCGAGTTCGTCCAAGCCTTCCATCGCAATCTTGACCTCGCCCAGTCGTTCGCGCGCTTCGCCAAAATTCCCGGACGGAATCGTGAGCAAGTCCATCATCTTATCGATGACCGGCGCGGGAATCTGGCTCTTGCTCATCTCTTCGCGCACGCCGTCCGCGCCGATTTTATCCAGCTTGTCGATGGGGCGGTACAGCCCCCCGAGCAATTCTTTGGGCACACCGGCGTATTGCCCGATGCCGGTCAGAATTTTTCGATTATTGATTTTCGTGACGAACGACTTGAATCCGAGCGTTTTCAAAACGGTGTAGACGACCGTCACCACCTCGGCGTCCGCCAGCATCGATTTACTGCCGACGATGTCCACGTCGCATTGATAGAATTCGCGATAGCGTCCTTTTTGCGGACGCTCGGCGCGGAACACCGGCGCGATTTGATAACGCTTGAACGGCTTGGGCAATTCCGGATACATTGCGACGACGCGCGAGAGCGGCACCGTGAGGTCGTAGCGGAGCGACAGGTCTTCTTTGCCTTCGCGATGCTTGGCATCGTAAATTAGTTTCTCGGCTTCTTCGCCGTGCTTGCCCATTAACGTCTCGCTCAGTTCGAGCACCGGCGTTTGCAGCGGCTCGAAGCCGAAGCGTTGAAAAACGTTTTCAACTTGACTAATGACGTACTGGCGCAGGAGCATTTTTTGCGGCAGGATGTCGCGCATCCCGCGTGGGACGCGTGGCTGGATTTTGGGTGGCATCATTCACCTCGAATTAGGACAAACCTATGCTTTACTTAT
The DNA here is from genome assembly GCA_963718225.1 of uncultured Chloroflexia bacterium. GTDB lineage: Bacteria > Chloroflexota > Anaerolineae > UBA4142 > UBA4142 > DAOTXS01. Next base: position 20,500 of record CAVQYN010000018.1, on the reverse strand, counting down.
AGCACAGGTGAGGCGAAAAATGAAATGGGTTGGATTTCTTGCCGAAACGCGGGTGCATTGGTATAATCCGAGTGAAAGAAATTCCTGCGATACAAGGTTGCGGAACAATGGCTCTAAAATGTTTTGTGGCAATGGCGTTTGGCAGAGAAGATACCGATCGGGTTTATGATAGGATAATTGAGCGCACGTTGCGTAAGTACGATATTATCCCGATTCGCGTTGATCGGATCGAGCATAATGATAACATCGATAAGCGAATCCAAACCGAGCTCTATTCTTGTGATTTGGCACTTGCCGATTTAACCTATGCGCGTCCGTCCGTTTACTTTGAAGCGGGTTTTGCCCAACGCCAAGTGCGGGTGATTTACACTTGCCGACGAGACCATTTTACTCCGCGCGCAAATGACCCTGAGGGCAATCTGCGAGTTCATTTCGATCTGCAAATGAGAAACATCGTCGCCTGGCAGGATCCACGAGATCGCTTATTTCAAGACAGGTTGAGTCAAAGGATTGCGCACGTTATTGCGCCGTTGTTGCGCAAAAAGGAAAAGGAAGAACAGGCACAAAAAGATGCCAGGCAATTTGGTGCGTTGTCTTTGGAAGAGAAGACAACGCGAATCTTGGGTTTGTGCGTTTCCCGACTCCGAAAAGCAAGATTTTCTCTGATTCCCAAGAGCGAATGGGGCTGGCGATATGGTGCTCAAAGACAATGGGATGATAGAGGTGAACCGAAAAAGACACGTCTGTTCCGCGAATTTCTTGGCTCCGGCAACACTTGGCTGGGTATCAGGGGGCGCAAAAGCAAAATCGAATTTACATTGGCTCTCGTTGTGCCTGCTTTGTCGAAGGGCGTAATCTCCAGCCTAAAGGAATTCATTCTATCTCGTCCTGTTTACCAGACTAATCCGCGCGGATTGCATATTGCGCCAACGAAGTTAGTTGAGCACATTTTTATCTGTTCTGTGAGTCGAGTTTCGGATTCCACATTAATGAATAACTTTCCAAACTACCATCGTGATACAAATTCAGACTCGCTGGTACGTTCCGACGTACAGGTGGTAGCGACAGGGCAAATAGTGAAACAAGGCAAAATTTACGTTGCGGATATTTTGGGAGATAGTTTTGTTGTCCAAAGGGGAACTGGTGTAGAGATTCTTCATAATCAGGAAGGTAAGATCTCAGCTGGGTGGGGCCGTGAGCGTAAGATCTTGGGACATGTCAAGCAAATCCCCCGGACTATCCACATTCACATTCTCGACAAAATTCAATCCGAATTGCAATTCAAAACTGCGATGGCTGAACAAATTGCTCAGTTGGGGTGACCGGATTCCAAGGAATGCTTGGAACCACCTCAATCATCTCGCTGGGACGATTGCCGCGGCGCACGATTGCGCGCATCCATTAATCGGTTGTAGACACGGCGTGATCTACGCGAATGGATGGCTTGGAAGACATCTGAACTATGTTAGATTACTTATCGAACGCACCACCAGCATGTGCCAAATTCGTTTCAACCGCACGATTAGACAGATTGAATGGACAACGCTGGAAAACAGAAATGGTCAATTCTGTGATCAAACGTATATTCGGCGATACGACTCGTTCGCGCTCATTGCGCTTGCAACAACGCGAACCCATCATGAAAGGTTTGATCTACAATCTCCGTCGTTAGTTTCTCGAATAGTCTTGCTCGATGTTTGCGACAGACCAGAAAATTGGGATAAGCTTGAACATGAAGCCTCTTCCGGGGCATGGTGTGTGACAACTCAAGTTTATCCGGTTTGGGAGGTTTCGACGAATTCTATTCCGGATGTCCGAACTCCTGTCCGGACTCTCGTCTGGCAAGTTGAAACAGTTTTGCATTTGTGATATATTAATACTCACAATTTCTGGTGAGGGAGCCAGCCGAATGAAATTTTTCAAGTGGTTCACGTCGGCCGTGATTTTGGCAGGCACAACATTTGGGATCTTTGCAACTGCCTCGGCGCAGGGCGGCGATGTTTCGCGTGGCGCCAAATTGTTCGCGCAGGATTGCGCAGTCTGTCACGGTGACAAAGCCCAAGGGCGCGTGGGCGCCACGCTGGACAAGGATTTTCCCGGCATTCGCGTCGATGTGCTGCTTAAGCAAATCATTTCTACTGGCGTGCCCGGGAGTGTGATGCCGGCGTGGGCGAAGGCGCAAGGCGGACCCTTGAGCGATGCCGAAATCGATGACCTTGTCGCGTATATTCGGTCGCTGGGTAATCAAGCACCCACCGTGCCGGCAGGACCCACCGCAACCGCGCGGCCGCGGCCATCGCCGGCGGCGACATATCCGGCGGGCAACTCGACGCGCGGCACCAAACTATATGCTGATAACTGTGCGCTCTGCCACGGCGCGAATGGCGAAGGTCGGGTTGGTGCGTTGCTGCAAAAAGATTGGTCTGGCATTAACATTGAGAGTTTTCTCGATAACACGATTGCGCGCGGCGTCGCCGGTTCCCGTATGCCTGCATGGGCAAAATCGTACGGCGGTCCGCTGACCGATCAAGAAATCGCGGATGTGGCGGCATACATTCGCACACTCAAAAAACCAACCCAACCGCCGCCGACGCCGGCACCAGCCGTGCCGCAAGGTGGACCCTTCGGCAATTGGCTTGCGCTCATCTGCGTCGGGTTGGCATTCGTTGTCGGCGTAGCGGCGCTGGCTATCGGCTTGGCGGGCTCGCGCAAACCCGGACCCACTTCCGAGTAGAAAATCAGGGCAGGAGCAAAACTCCTGCCCTTGCGTTTGCATCGCAAACAAATTGTGCTATACTATTACGCGCAAGCCATGAAAACGCAATGGATCGATTGGGCAAAATGCCCTGAAGTTGGGGTCAACGAACGATGACGTGGTCGTTCCAAATCGCTAAAGATTTGCTTGCTCGCCTCGCCTGGTTGCGCCGTACTCTGCCGATTACGGTGTTCCTCGCCGTATTGATTTACGAAATTTTCAGTCTCCTCTTTCTGCGGACCATCTCCGATTTTGCTCATCTCGTCGCCGATCTTTTGGTGTATGGCACGATTGGTCCCATCACGATTTGGTTCACGATCAATTGGATTGCCCAACGCATCGAAGAGAGTCAAACGGCGTTGGTCGCCAAGGCGCAAGCCGAACGTGAGCAACAACGCGCCATCGAAGCGGCGCGCGAACAAGAACGCTTGCTTGCCGCCGTATGCGCCAACTCCGCTGATGCGATTATTACGCTCGGCAATGATGGCATCATTCAGACGTGGAATCGCGGCGCCGAGATGATTTTTGACTATCGCGCCGAGCAAGTGGTGGGCAAGCACTTTCGCATGATCGTGCCGCCGGAAATGGAAGCGCGCGGCGAATTGCAATGGCTGGATGCTGCAAGTGCGCGAACATGGTTACGTTCACAATTACGAAACCGAACGCATCGCCAAAGACGGTCGGCGGGTGAATGTCGATCTCACGCGCACGGCATTGCGCAACGAGCAAGGCGAAATTGCCGGCTGTTCCGCGATTCTGCGCGACATCACCGAGCGCGTGCGCTCTGAGCAATCGATTCAGGAACTCAATTTGGAATTGGAAACCAAAGTCGCCGAACGCACGACGCAATTGGCCTCGGCGACGGAGCAATTGCGCCGCCGCAATACCGAATTGGAAAAAGCCAACGTGGAGTTGCAAAAGCTTGACGAATTGAAATCGGAATTCGTGTCGATGGTCTCGCACGAACTGCGCGCGCCGCTGACGAACATCAACGGCTCGATTGAGCTTTTGCTCGAAGGACACGCGCCGTGCTACGACCCCGGTCATCGCGACTTGCTGCAAATCGTTGGCGAGCAAAGCGCGCGGCTCACGCGTTTGGTGCAAGGCATTCTGAATGTCAGCCGCATCGAAGCTGGACAGTTGATTCTGCAACCGCAAGCATTCAACATCGTCGGCTTGATTGAAAAAGTGGTCGGGGTGTGGGAATCGCGCGGTGATCGCCAATCGCTTTGGTCATCCGCGCGCGCAAAATGTGCCCTCGGTGTGGGCGGACCGTGATCGCACGGAAGAAATTTTGTTTAACCTCATCGACAACGCGATCAAATACTCGTCCGAGAACGGCGAGATTCAAGTCGATGTGCGCGTGGATGGCACATCGGCAGTGATTTCGGTTTCGGATCGCGGGGTGGGTATTCCTGCCGAAGAAGTCGTAAAAATCTTTGACAAGTTTCATCGCGTTGATCGCCGCGACTCGATGGAAACCTACGGGCATGGCTTGGGCTTGTATATTTGCCGCCGCTTGGTGCAAGCGCAAGGCGGCGAAATTTGGGTGGAGAGTGTGCTTGGCGAAGGTTCGACTTTTTATTTTTCACTGCCGCTTGCCGGGCGCGGTGAAATCGAGCCGTTGAGCGCGCCCAAGCGTTCTGCCGGAGGACGACGATGACGAAAGCCAAAATACTTGTCGTCGATGATGACAAGACGCTCGTGCGATTGATGCGCGAAGCATTGTCCAAAGCCGATTACGATGTCATTACCGCATCGAACGGTATCGACGCCTTGCAAGAGTTGTACGCGAAGCAACCGGATTTGCTTTTGCTGGATGTGATGATGCCGCGGATGGATGGCTGGGAAACGGCACAACGCGTGCGCCAAGTGAGTCGCGTGCCGATCATTATGCTGACGGCGAAAGATGAAGAGAGCGACAAGTTGAAGGGCTTTGCCGCCGGCGTTGATGATTATGTGACCAAGCCGTTTAGTTTTGCGGAAATCGTCGCGCGCGTGGCGGCGGTGCTGGGTCGCGCGCGCGCCGTTCCCGTTGAACACAAACCCAAACGCTATGCCAGCGGCGCGCTCGTCATCGACACCGATTCGCGGCGCGTGACCAAAGCGGGCAAAATCATCGAGTTGACGCCGACGGAATATCGCTTGCTGGCGACGCTCGCCGAAAATTCCGGGCGCGTGCTTTCGCACGAGCAACTGCTGAACAAAGTGTGGGGCTATGAATTTGGCGAGGACACCGGTTACGTCAAACGATACATTTGGTATTTGCGCCGCAAAGTGGAGGACGATCCGCGCAAGCCGGAGCATATTCTTACCGAGCGTGGGTTTGGTTATTTGTTTCAAGGCGATTAGCGCGCTGTTTTCGGACGCGATTTTGACTGCTACCGCACAGATTTTGGACTCGCCACTGCTATGGTGAACAGCAAGTGGAATTCACGCTGAGAACGGTTCGGCAATAACACCTTCGCCAAATACCAGGTCTCCTGAGAAACCTGGTATGGTACAACCTGGTTTCTAAATTCAAAGTGAGGTTGCATGAGCACGAATATGAAATGGCTCGTCGGCGCGCTGGTGTTGATCCCGGTGTTGTTGCATTTGGGATGGGCCGCCTACGCCTCGCCGATGGCGAATTATTATATCACCAATCGATCAGTATGTGATACGTTCCGCGAATACGCCAATTCGCATTGGCGGCACGGTTGCGCCGGGAACAATCCGCTACGACAACGCTTCGCGCACGATGCGCTTTACGGTTACGGGAGAAAATTCCAAAATTGAGGTAACGTATCGCGGCGCGGTGCCGGATGCTTTCCGCGATGGCGTGACTGCGATTCTCGAGGGCGCGCGTGCGAACGATGGTGCGTACGCCGCGACCGCGTTGTCGGTCAAGTGTCCGCATCAATACTTGCCGGCGGGATGGTAAAGCAACAATCAGGGGAGGCAGATTCAGAATCTGCCTCCCATTTGCTTTTATTCCGCCATGTCGCGCACGATATCGGTGATCGACAAAATACCCAGCGGCTTGGTCAACGTGTTGCAATCATCGACCACAACCACGCGGTGAATTTTGCGCGCGAGCAAAATTTCCAGCGCCTCGTGCAGGGGCGTATCGGGTGTGACGCAGACAATCTGCTTGACCATCACATGCTCGGCGTGCAAGCCCTGCCAGTATTCATCATGCGCGCGAAGCGTCACCAAATCGGTGCGCGAAACAAGCCCCAGCATTTTCCCATGCTCATCCACGACGACGAGTGCGCTGACATCCATGTTGCGCATTTGCCGAGCGACTTGGGGAATCGGCGTGTTGGGGCGACACGTCGCCACCGAAGGAGTCATGAGGTCGCGAACCAGCGGCTTGAGAGTCACAATTCACCTCTTGGGCATAAAGTCTACGGTTGAATTGTATGCAAACGTTAAAGAAAATCAACTTTTGATTTTGACACGTTAGGCACTTGATTTTGACCTCAAGTGAACTTGCACGTGCTAGCATCAAAACAGCTCAATACTCTTTCGAGGTTAGTATCCCTATGGGGCACCGGTGCATCAATGATGATCGCGCCGCGCCGCAGAAACGGCACGGTTCCAGTACAAGCCATTCCTCGTTGAAAAAATCCTCCGCGCGAAATTCCTGGCGTGACGAGACCGCGAGTGTTGCCGATCTCGTCTACGTTTACCTCCGCGAAATCAGCCACACGCCGTTATTGACACATGAAAAAGAAATCGAACTGGGCAAGGCGATGCGCCGCGCGCGCCTCGCCGATCAACGCTTGCGCAACAACGGGCACGATGGCGCGCTCAAATCGAAATTGCAAGCGGACATTCGCGCGGGCACCGTCGCACGCCGAGTGCTCATGCAATCGAATTTGCGTTTGGTGGTGAATCTGGCAAAGCATTACCTCGGACGCGGGCTGACCTTTCTCGATCTGATTCAAGAAGGCAACCTGGGCTTGTTGCGCGCGGTCGACAAGTACGATCTATCGACGCGGTCACAGATTTTCCACGCATGCGACGTGGTGGATTCGGCAAGCGATTGCGCGCGCCATCGGCAATTTTGGCACCACACCGCGTTTGCCGGCGCATACCGGACAGCGCTTGTATCGATTGGAACGCGCCACCCGCGCGTTGACCCAGGAATTGGGACGCGATCCAACTGAAGATGAACTGGCGGCGCGCGTGCATGTGCCGGTAACCCAAGTGCGCCGATTGTTATCGGCGAGCGCAGGGACGCTGTCGCTGGAAATGCATCTCGGCGATGACCAGGATGCGACGCTTGGGGATTTCATCGAAGATGTGCAAACCCCCTCGCCGTGGACAGCGGCGCTGCAATCGGCGATCCGCGACGAGATGCAGCAAGCGCTGGAAACCTTGTCGCCGCGCGAGGCGCGGGTCATTACGCTGCGCTATGGTTTGCGCGACGGGCAAAATCAAACGCTCGAACAAGTCGGCGAAAAATTCGGGTTGACGCGCGAACGCATTCGACAAATCGAGCAAGAGGCGATGACCAAACTGCGGTCGCCGGCACGCGCTGGGCGGCTGGCCAGTTACCTGAATCGGACGCCTGCATCGATTTGAGTTAGATGACAGAAATTTCGCGACTCGCTTGGCGCCAAGCGAGTCGCGAATTTTCTTGCCTTGACGCATGTGTAGACTTGTGTTAATATCATGGCGCAACCCGGCGACACTTTCCCCTGAGGAGGTTTCGCCATGTTCGAGTTCACTTTGATCAAACGTTTATCGTTGTTTGCATTGAGCACCGCGTTGATTTTGAGCGCGGTTGCGTGTACGCGCGATAAACCTGCCGAAGTCACCTCTTCCAACATCGGCGGCAGTTTTGAACACCACGCCCGAAGCGTCCACGCCGATTCCGCTGGCAACGCCCTTGCCGACGTCACCGCTCGTTTTGCCGACCCTGCCGCCGCCGGTTTTCTTTACGCCGGTCGTCATCTCGCCGACGGTTGCTCTGCCGACGCCGGTACGCATCAACACCCCGGTGCCATCGCCGATTATTTCATCGCCGACGATTACGCCAACTGTTGCGCCATCCACTACGCCGGGAACGTATACGGTGCAGTGGGGCGATTGGCTGAATAAAATCGCGGCGCAGTTTGGCGTCAGTGTGCAAGCGATCATCGATGCCAATCCTGGCATCAAACCCGATTTGATTGCGGTGGGTCAAGTGCTGAACATTCCGGCTGGCGGCACGTCAAGCCCAATGCCGACGGCAACGCCCGGCGGTTCCGCGCCGCCCACGAGCGCAACATCGTACACGGTGCAAAAAGGCGAATGGCTTTATTCGATTGCGCGCAAATTGAATCTCAGCGTGCAAGCCATTCAGACGGCCAATCCCGGCGTGAACTTGAACTTGCTCTTGCCGGGTCAAGTTATCAATTTGCCCGGTGGTAGCACATCGAACCCTAGCGGGTCGACCGGAAAAACCCACGTGGTTAAAGCTGGCGAAACGCTATACTCGATTGCGGTGCAGTACGGCACCACGCCGTACGCGATTCAACTCAAGAATCGCTTGGCGAATCCCAATTTTATTTACCCGGGTCAAACGCTCACTCTGCCGTAGTTAGCCCATGATGCGATAGCGAGAGGCGCTGCCTCCTGAAAAGGGAGCGCGCCTCTCTTTGTTGGTGGAATATGCCAGAAGAAATAATTCACAGCGAATATTTGTACCGCGGAAAAATCGTCAAACTCCGGCTCGATCAGGTGCGGTTGGAAAATCGTCACGTCGTGGCGCGTGAAATCGTCGAACACCGCGGCGCGGTCGCCATCGTCGCGCTCGATGAGCAGAATCGTGTTTTGCTCGTGCGACAGCATCGCCCGGGCGCGGGGCGTGAGTTGCTCGAGATTCCGGCGGGCACGCTCGAAGAAGGCGAAGAGCCGATGTTGTGCGCGACGCGCGAGTTGAAAGAGGAAACCGGTTACAGCGCGCTGCAATGGGAAAACGTGGGATACTTTTTTCCCACGCCCGGCTTTTGCACCGAAAAAATCCATCTGATGCTCGCGCAAAAACTGACGCCGGGCAAAGCATCGCCGGAAGACGATGAACTGCTTCAAATCGAGGTGGTACCGTTCGCGCAAGCGATGCAAAAAATCGACCGCGGCGAAATCGTCGATTCGAAAACGATCATCGGCTTGATGCGGGTTTGGAAATTGATCGGGGCACATCGATGAGTGTCCTCTGGGGCGCGCGGGTTGGGCTCAAGCCAATGCAAGACCCGATGACCGACGCGGAAATTGGCAAGTTGTATCGCTGGAGCCGCGATGAAAATGTTTTGCGCTGGAGCGGCGGCTCCCCCACTGATTTGACGTTCGATGAATTTCGCGCGCGCCTGCGCAACGAGCACGCCAGCTCGTTCGATCATCGGCAAACGTATTTGATTCTCACGCGCGCCGGCGAACTGATTGGGCGCATCGGTTGCTTTGCGATGGAATTTACCGAAGGCGAATTGGGCATTGTTATCGGCGAGCCATCGGCGTGGGGCAAGGGATTGGGGCGCGAGGCGATTCAGTTGCTCGTGAAACAGATTTTTGAAACGACCGCGCTTGAGCGGATTTTTTTGTACACGTTTCCGGAAAATGTGCGCGCGCAAAAATGTTTCGCCGCGTGCGGGTTCCGCTCGCTGGGCGTGGCGCGGCGATTCTCGCCGGACTTGGGCGAGTTTGATGGCATTGAAATGGAAATCACGCGAGAAGAAATTCTTTTGCCGCAGAAGCACGCGGAATCACACTGAATTTTTTCTGTGTGTTTCCGTGTGATTCCGTGGCGAATTAGAGGAAAACAAAATGAGTGAACGCGATTTGTTGATGATTCCTGGTCCGATCAACTTTGATCCAGGCGTTTTGCGCGCGATGAGCGCGCCGACGGCGAGCCACGTCTCGCCGGAATTTATTGCGCTGTTCGGCGAAACGCTCGATTGGATGAAGCAGGTGTTTTTCGCGCCGAGCGGCACGCCGTTCGTCATCGCCGGGTCGGGCACGCTCGCGATGGACATCGCCGCGTCGAACCTGACCGAGCCGGGCGACAAAGCCATCGTCATCTCGACCGGTTATTTCGGCGACCGCATGGTCAACATTCTCGAACGCTACGGCGCGGAGGTGACGACTCTGCGCGCGCCAGTCGGCGACGTGATCGCGCTCGATCAGATCGATGCGGAACTCGCGCGCGTCAAACCGAAACTCTTGCTGATGACGCACGTCGATACATCGACCGGCGTGGCAATCGATGTGCGCGCGATCGCGGCACTGGGACGCAAGCACAACGCGCTTGTCATCGTCGATGGCGTGTGTTCGGTCGGCGGAATGGAATTGCAACAAGAGGCGTGGGGCGTCGATGTCGCGTTCACGGCGTCGCAAAAGGCCATCGGCGTGCCGCCCGGACTCGCGCTCGTCGTCGCATCGCCGCGCGCGATTGAATCGTTCAAGAAACGCGAAAGCCCGGTCGGATCGTATTACGCGGATTGGGCAAGCTGGCTGCCGGTGATGGAAGCGTACAGCGCGCGCAAGCCGGCGTACTTTGGGACGCCCGCGGTCAATTTGGTGTACGCGTTGCACGAAAGTTTGCGCCAGATTCTGTCCGAAGGCATGAACCAGCGCGTCGCGCGGCACAAGAAAATGAGCGATGCGTTCAAAGCCGGTATCAATGCGATGGGATTGAAACAAGTTGCCGCGCGTCCGGAAGTTGCCGCGACGACGATGACCGCGCCGTATTTCCCGGACGGCATCGATGCGAAAGTGATTGGCAAGATGCGCGAACGCGGAATTGTGGTGGCGGGCGGTTTGCATCCGGCGATCCGCGAAAAATATTTTCGTGTGGGGCACATGGGCGCGATTTCGCCCGCCGATATTTCCGCGACGCTTTCCGCGATTGAAGGCGCGTTGCTCGCGTCGGGGTACAAGTTTGATGTGGGCGCCGGCCTCGCGGCGGCGGAGAGGGTGACGGGATAAGGGCACATTCCAAGATTCCAAATTCATAATGAGAGAATTGTGATGGGTAGCACCGCGGTCGATTTCAGATTAGAAGATCAATTGGCATTTACACTCACAAAAGAGCCGCTTACCGGTCTGTTACCTTTTATGCGCAGTGATGTCTAAACTCGATGAGGATCGCAGTTGTGGTGAATGGGCAAATGTGATCAATAGGCACAAGCAAAGCACTTAAGAGGAGTCTCGTCGTGCGCCAGAAAATGCTTCTGAGTTACAACTTTTTGCCGCAGCATCAGCAAGAGTACATGGAATTTATGATGAGCACGTTTGTGCCTACGCTCCAGCGTTTGGGCTTGGAGAATATGGGCGTATGGCACACGGCGTACGGCAACTATCCGAATCGCCTCATTGTCTTTGCGGCAAGCGAGCAAGACATGCGCGAGGCGATGAGCGGCGACGATTGGACGAAATTGGAAGAGCGTTTGAAATCGTATGTCACCGATTATACGTGTCGCGTCGTTCCCGTTTCTGCCTGGGTTTCAATTTTATCCTGCATTGAGCAGCACCCGCACATAGTAGCGAGGGCAAGTGGAAATCTCGCGAGTCCTTGGCTCCTCGCTCCGCTCGTCGAAATGCAAAGCGTTGAAGCGGCCCCCTACTTTTATTTCACAAATGTCCCGTCCTGCAAATCCCGCAACGCCTGTAAAATCTCCTCGCGCGTGTTCATCACGAATGGACCGTACCGCGCAATCGGCTCGTGCAACGGCTGACCCGAAACGACAAGAAACGCGCGGGTTGTGCCGATGTCGTCACGCTGATCGCATCGCCATCGCCAAAGACGACGAGGCGCGGATGCGGAATCGATTTCCCCTCGTTTTCAAATTTCGCTTCGCCTTCAAACACGTACGCGAACGCCGTGTGCCCCGCCGGAATCGGATGCGCGAATGAGGCATGTGCCGGCATCGTCACATCGAGATACGTCGGGTCGGCGTAGATTTCGGTGACCGCGCCACTCACGCCATCGACGCGACCGGCAATTACGCGAATCATGATGCCATCCGCGCGGGTGAATGCCGGAATGTTTTTCGACAAGACTTCTTGATAGCGCGGTGCGGTCATTTTCAATTTTGCCGGCAGGTTGACCCACAGCTGAAATCCTTCCATCTTGCCAGCGACCGGTTGCGGCATTTCCTCGTGCATAATCCCGCGTCCCGAAGTCATCCATTGCATATCGCCGGTGTGAATCGTCCCGGCGTTCCCCAAACTATCGCGATGCGTTACTTGCCCGGCGAGCATATACGTTACCGTCTCGATGCCGCGGTGCGGATGCATCGGAAAGCCGGCGAGATAATCGGCGGGATTGTCCGAACCGAAATGATCGAACAACAAAAACGGATCGAGGTAATCGAGTGTTGGCGTGGCGATGCTTCGCACGAGTCGCACGCCCGCGCCTTCGAGTGTGGCTTGCGGAACGATGACGCGCGCGATCGGTCTATTCATTTGACCTCCGATTTTTAAATCGGTTTATCGACGTCTCTGTTTTTCTCCGATTTTTTGCGCGTTGAATGACCAGTGCCGGATAACCGATGCCGACGATTGCCGCGAAGGTGAACCACTGAATTGCGTAGACCGCGTGCGAGCCTTCGCTCAAATCGATTTGCGCCGGACTGCGCGCCGGCAAAGTGATTTTCACCGGCGTCGATGACGTGGGCACGTTCACAACGGTGAACGGCGTTTCGCCGGTGACGACCGGCGCGCCCTCGGGTGTTTGTTGAAGATATACCGGCAAAAGCGGGTACGGCATTTGTGCTTGAATGTTTTCGAGTGTGACGAGATTCCAAACTGGGTGCGCGCCGGCAGGGTCGCTGATGCCACCAAAATCCGGTTTCGCTTGCGATAAGCGAATCACGCCGCGCACCTGGACGATTCCCGGCTCGTTGAACTTGGTCCAGCGCGCCGGCGCGGAATCTTCAAACGGAATCCAACCGCGATTGACAAGAATCGCTTGTTGCGTGCCGGAGATGACGAGCGGCGTGAGCAGATTGATGCCGACTTGATCACGGAACGCTTGGTTGCGCAATCCGATTTCGTGCGCAAAATCGAATTGCCCAACGACGACGGCAGTGCGGTATTCCATCGACTTTAAATCGGGGTTGAGCGCATCGCCGGTCAGCGCGAGCGGCGGTTCATTGAGTTGCGCGGTCGTGCGCGCGTTGAATGCGCGGCGTTGTTGCAGGCGATCGACTTGCCACAAGCCGAGCGAAATCATTACGACGACGGCAAACGCGGCGAGAATTGTTGTCCACCAGCGTTGGCGGTTGAAAAAAAGTTTGAGGAAGGTCATATTCGTTGATATAGCATTCTGAGCGGAGGCCGCGTAGCGGCGCAGTCGAAGAACGCGTCCCTTCGACTCGTTCTGCTCCGCAGAACTCCGCTCAGGATGTATTTTGATCACATTGCCGTTTTGCGTTTGAGTGGGAAGATGACGAGACTGTAGAGCGCGATGAGCGCCGCCATCGGCGGACCGGCGAGAAAGACCGCTTGAAAGCGCGTGACAAATGAAACGCGATCGCGCACGGTGATACCCAAGTTCTTGCTCGGCTGAAACGAACAGGCATACGAGTAATCGTTCGCCTCGTTCATGTTCAGCGTCGCCGATGCGCCCGGTGGCACAAACGTGGGACCCAGTTGATGACTGACGGAATCTTGATTCTTGACGATCAGCGAGTCGCCGACGACGAACGCCATGTCTTTGGGAAGTGACGGCACCGGTTGCCGGTAGCGATGCGTTCCGCCGTGCCCGCCGGAATCACCAATTCGATACGCTGCGGGTCGCGGTCGGTTGTGTTCTTGACGACGACGAACGCCAGCTCGCTTCCGATGAGCGCGAGCGCGATGCCGAGCAGGGCGGAGATAAGAATTCTACCGGCGAGGGTTGTCTTGATCCAGTTCATTTGTGCAACTCGCTCACCAAATAGTTAACGTCCTGCGCCATATCATCCGCCGTCTCGCCGTAACGAGTACGTCAAGCGCAAATTGCCGCGTTGGTCGATGACGTAGACGGTCGTCGAATGATCCATCGAATAGCCAAGCGCGGACGCGCCCGGCTTTTTCTCGCGGAAAACACCGAACGTGCGCCAGACCGGGGTAAGTTCCGGCTTCCGTGCCGGTCAAGCCGATGAACGCCGGGTCGAATGAATTCAGATAGGCGCGCAATTTGTCCGGCGTATCGCGTTCGGGATCGACGGTGATGAAAATAAATTGGGTGTGCTCTGCTTCGCGCACGAGGCGCGCGCGCACCTTTTTGAATTCCATCAGCGTCGTGGGACAGAAATCGGGACAAGACGTGTAGCCGAAAAAGAGCACGACGATTTTGCCGGCTTGGTCCGACAATCGAAATGGCGTGCCGGCGTGTGAGGTCAAGGTGAAATCCGCTACGCGCATCGGCGGCTCGATGGTCGAGCCGTGAAAAGCATAGGGCTGGGATGCAATCAACCAACCCGCGCCAGCAACGGCGAGCGCGGCAAGCCCCAGCCCCAAGAGTAACCATTGATTTTTCATAGTGCCACAGCCTTGTGGCGAGTGACGACGCACTCGTCACGAATCTATTTTAGCGCAATCGTTCCGATGAGATAGAGCGCGGGATAAAAGAACTGCCACACCACATCGACAAAGTGCCAATAGTTGGCGCACGCTTCGACTGCCCAATGGCGTTCCGCCGGAATAGTGTCCGCGCAAACCATTGCGGAAAATCACCGCGAGAAAAATCACGCCGGTCAACACATGAAAGGCGTGCATGCCGGTCATCATGTAAAAGACCGCGCCTTCCACGCCGTCGCCGGGACCAAATGGCGCGATGCGCCATTCCACGCCGACGACGCCAAGCAAAAAGATGATGCCCAACGCCATCGTGATGAAGGTGCTAATCAAAAAGCGTTTGCGGTCATTGTGCGCGATGTAAATCTCGGCGCGGTTCATAAAGAAACTGCTGGCGAGCAAAATTGCCGTGACGCCCAAGCCGAGAGTTTGATTCAATTCTGGACGACGTTCGCCCATCAAATAAAAGCGTGAGACGAGCAACCCGGCGAACATGAACGCATCGGAGAGGATGAACAACCACAAACCGAGGCGCAGATTGCCGATTTTCCGGCGATATGCCGCTACATCAATCGATTGCGTGGTCATTAATGTCCTCCCTGATCGTCCGCATCGAACAAACGGAAAAAGTGCATGTAATAGTACATGATGATCGCCACATCGATTGCCGCAAGCAAGAGCATGGTGAACGCGGAGACGATGAAGGAGCGAATCGCCGTGGCGAACCAGAATTCAATCAAGTTCACGACGATCAAGATGACGATGACGGTGATGCTTAAGGTAAGGTCTCTTTTCTTTGCGTCATTCATTTTGCTAATCCTATTCTGCCGGCGCGTGCGCGGCGGTGGCTTGTCCGGTCACGTTGACGTCGAGCCGGGCAGACCGTACTCGTACGGCTCGCCGACGACGGTGAAGGGTTGGGCATAATTGTGCGCCGGCGCGGGCGACGGAAGCAAAGCCCATTCCGGCGAGCGCGAATTCCACACATTGCCGGTCGCAACCTCGCCACTGCGCAAGGTGCGCACGATGTTGATGATGAAAATCAACATCGACAAGCCAACCATGAACCCAGCGACGCTAACAAGCAAATGCGTGAAATCCAATCCGAGCGCGGGGTCGTAGGTGAAAATGCGGCGGCGCATGCCGAGCAAACCAACGCGCATCATGCCCAGCGATTGCAGCCAAAAGCCGGGGGTGAGCAACCAGAATTGCAGTTTGCCCAGGCGTTCGCTCATGCGACGCCCGGTCATTTTGGGGAACCAATAGTACACCGCCGCGATGAAGGGAAACACAAACCCGCCGAACATCGTCGCGTGAAAATGACCGACGATCCAGTACGTATCGTGCAAATGCAAATCGGTGGAGACGGTGCCGTTGGGTGGACCACTCAACCCGCCGAGCAAAAAGACCGAAATCGCGCCGAGCGTAAAGAGCATCGGCGTGGGCAAGCTGATTTTGCCTTCCCACAGCGTGGCGACCCAGGAAAAGAATTTGATGCCGGTCGGCACGGCGACGAGCAACGTGCTGTACATGAACGGCACGCGCAAATATTCTTCCATGCCGGAGGTGAACATGTGATGCGCCCAGACAAAATAGCCGACGAGCGCAATGGCCATCGACGACATGGCGACCCACTTGTAGCCAAAGAGCGGCTTGCGCGCAAAGACCGGCAAGAGTTCGCTAATCACACCCAAGCCCGGCAGAACGAAAACGTACACGGCGGGATGCGAATAGAACCAGAACAAGTGCTGGAACAAGATCGGATTGCCGCCCTTGTCCGGATCGAAAAAGCCCATGCCGAACAAGCGTTGGAACGAAACCATCTGGAACGACAAGCCAATCAATTGCGTGGCGGTTGCCGCAATCAACGAGGTCGCCAAACTTGCCCACACGAAAATCGGCATCTTGAAGGCCGTCATGCCGGGTGCGCGCAGTTTGATGACGGTCACGACGATGTTAATCGCGCCGAGAATCGATGAAAAGCCGGCGAGATACACGCCGATGAAAAACATTTGCATGCCCAGCGGTGCGCGCGCAGAGAGCGGCGGATACGCGACCCAGCCCGTGTCGAATCCGCCGACGAAGAGCGCGCTCGAAAGAATAATACCGGCAGGAACGGCGATCCAATACGCAAACGCGTTCAAGCGTGGAAACGCCATGTCTTTTGCGCCGATCATCAACGGCACAAGATAGTTGGACATCGCCGCGCCGCCGAGCAACGTCGCAACGATCATCACCATGCCGTGCAACCCCATCATCGTGTTGTACAAATCGGGTGTGAGTACGGTCAAACTCGATTGTGCGAGTTGCACGCGGAAGATCAGCGCGAGCGTGCCAGCAACCACAAGTAGAATAATCGAGGTGACGCCGTACTGAATACCAATGACTTTGTGGTCAAGCGAAACGCTGAAATATTCGGTCCACTTTGGCAAATTGGGATCGGGTTCTGGATGTTCTGCGGTTTCTTCGCCCATTGCCCACTTGAACCAATCGGTGACCGCGCCGGTGCCGACGAGAAATGAGAGGCCACCGAGAAACGCGCCGACGACGCCCGCCTGTTCAGCGGCAAACGGCAAGCCCATCGCCAGGCGAATGCCGGCGACGAGCGCGACGCCAAATATCGTTCCGATAATTTGCGCAATCAGACCGCGCACGAGTGCGAGTCGAAAGAAAATTTGCATTCCACTTGGTTTCATAAGTGCTCCTTGGAATTACTATCCGCGATAAATGACAGCAGGCATTACTTGATGGTCTTCATGTACTCGATCAAATCGTTGATCTGCTCTTTAGTTAACTGCGCGCCGTACGTCGGCGGCATCAGGTTCGGCGCAAATCCCTGAACGATTTTCGCATTCGGGTTGATGATCGATTCAAGCAGGTATGCGTCATCCGCCTTGACCGTTGTGCCATCTGCCAGTGGGACCTCGTGACCAAATAATCCTTTCCACGTTGGACCCACGACCTTACTGCCATCAATACTGTGGCACGCGACGCAACCAAATTGCGTTGCCCACTTTTTCCCGCGTTCGACGGGATTCGCCGACACGGCGCTTTGTTGTTCTTTCACCCACGCTTGGAAATCGGCCGCCGTTTGAACTATCGTCGGCTGTTCCATCTTGGCGTGCGACGTGCCGCAGATCACCGAGCAACGCACTTTGTATTCGCCCACGCGGTCGGGGGTCACGCGCAATTCCTTCGTCGTGCCGGGCACGACATCCTGCTTGAGGCGAAATTCTGGTACCCAAAAGCCGTGCAACACATCAAGCGAAGTCAGTTGCAACAGGACTTGCTTGTCCACCGGGAGATTGAGCGTGCTTGAGGTGATGTTGTACTCGGGGTATTCAAACGACCACGACCATTGCCGCGCGGTCACTTTGACGACCATCGCTTGCGGATCGACGCGGCGTGTTTCTGCCAATGAACCCGCGCCGAGGTAGGCGATGTAAATCACGGCGATGAGCGGCACTACCGTCCATGCCAATTCCAGCGGCGTGTTGCCTTCGATGTGTTTGCCATCGCCGGTCTCGCCGGGCTTGCGGCGAAAGACCACAATGCTGTAGAGCATCAGCACCATGATGAGCGAAAACAAGAAGGCAATCAGTTTGAAATGCAAATCAAAGAGGCGATCGATGGTGACCGCTTGGGCGCTGGCTTGAATGGGCAGCAAGCCAATCGCGCCGAGCAAAACGCTCACCAGCACAGAGAAGATTGCAACGAGGATGCCTACGATGATGAAATGCTTCATAGCACACCTTTCGAACGAAAATAAATCAGCGCAACAAGACCCTGCGTATTATATGCAAATTAATTGCCTTGACAAGAGGGCGCAAAATTCTTTAGGTAATAAGAAGCAAGGGCGATGAGGTCGCATCGCCCTTGAGGTCTAGGTCATTTTGACGACCACGTCGCCGATGATATTGGCGGCTTCATCACCGCGATCTGCTGCGTTGGATAGATGGCGATAGATTTCGCGCATCTTGAGAATGTCCACGATGTCTTCAACTGTTTTGGTTTCTTTGAACAAATCACCGACCGCCGAGCGATACACGCTTTCCGCGCGATTTTCCAGCGCTTTGGCGCGTCTCGCATGATCGAGCGCGACTTGCGGATGGTTTTTGAGCTGGATGACGCCCAAGTGCAATTCTTCCGCGGCTTCACGCAAAATCGAGACCATTCGCTGCAGTACATGTTCGGCTTGACGCCCAGCGTGACCATTTCGTCGAGCGTGGAGTAACCGTAATCGATCACATCGTCAATCGTGCGCGAGAGCGCATACAAATCTTCGCGATCGATTGGCGTGACAAACGTGTGGTTCAGTTCGTCGATTAGGATGCGGCGCAATTCATCGGCTTCTTTTTCGAGGGCATGCAAGCGTTTGGCTTGCATTTCGTCCCCGTCTTTCATGTACGCTTCGAGCGCTTCCAATCCCTCGCAGGTTTTCTTGGCTTGCTCGCCGAGCTGTTTGAGAAAATCGTTCTCGCGCGAGCGGAAAAAATCGAGTAACCCCATAAGTATACTCCTTGAAATCGAAATTTGCGTTGAAAAGTTCGGAAACGTATTGTATCCCAAGTTGGTCAAGAATGCAAAAAGTGCTCAAAATGATACTTGCGGACTTGAAATATCTCGTCAACCACGATATACTAAGCGTTCGCACTGTTACGGCATCACACATTCCTACAGCCAAGGAGGGAAATCGGAATGAGACCAGTCTATGCCGTGTCTGGCGGCGTTTCCAAATTTGCCAAAGCGCGTCCAGACAAAACTTTTCAAGCCATTGTCAAAGAAGCGTACGATTACGCGATTAAAGACATCGGCTTGGATTTTCAAAAAGTTCACGGAAATCGTGGATGGCTCAGTCGCCTCGTACTTTTCCGACCATTTTCAACGCCAGTTGATGGCTGGCATTATGGCGCAAGACTATCTCGGTCTGTGCCCCAAGCCCAGCCATCGCGTTGAAGGCGGCGGCGCAACGGGCGGTTTGTGTTTTCAAGAAGCCTGGAAGCAAGTGGCGTCCGGCTAGATGGAGGTTTGCGTCGCGTACGGATTTGAAACGATGGCGCATGTCGAAACGTGGAAGGGCAACGAGTTTATCGCGCTCGCGAGCGACGTGAGTTTCGATTATCCGGTCGGCGGTTTTTATTCCGGCTATTACGCGATGATGGTCACGCGCCACATGAAAGAATTCGGCACGACAGTCGAGCAATTGGCGTATGTATCGGTCAAGAATTACATGAACGCGTTCGATAATCCGTATGCGCAAAAGCATCAACGCTTGACGATTCAAGATGTGCGCAATTCGCCGATGGTGGCGTGGCCCCTCACGCGTCTCGACATTTGCGTGATGAGCGAAGGCGCGGCGGTGACGATCCTTGTGTAGTGAGGATGGTCTCGCCAAATTGGAAAAAGCGGCGGGCAAGCGATTGAAACGCGTCCTCGTCACCGGCATCGGACGCGGCACCGATGCAATGCGTATGTCGGACCGCCCGCACGATTCTTACGACAAGTTCATGAGATCCTACGCCTTGCCGCACGAAATCAAAGCAAAGAGACAGTCAACGTATTACAAGAAATTGTGGGGCAGAGGTTTCCGCTATCCTGGCGTCCACTCGTTCCGCGCGGGACGCATGGCAGGCAAGCAAGCCTACAAAATGGCGGGCGTCTCCGACCCGCTCAAGGAAATCGATTTTATCGAACTGCATGACGCGTACACCTCGTCCGAAATCCAGACGTACGAGGATATGGGCTTGTGCCGTTATGGCGAAGGTGGTCCGTTTGCCGAATCGGGCAAGGCGTTTATGCCGGGCATCGATTACGGATTGAAACTGAAAGAAAAACCTGTGTGTCCAGTGAATCCATCCGGCGGATTGATTGCGTGCGGTCATCCCGTTGGCGCGACGGGCTTGATGCAAGCGGTGTTTGCGATCTGGCAATTGCAGGGGACGATTGAAAAGCATTTCAAGAGTCCCAAATTGCAGATCAAGGACGCCAAACGCGGCGCGATTCACAGCCATGCGGGCACGGGGACGTATGTGACGGTCAGTATCCTTGAGCGAGAGAAATAAGGGGATGACACCATGCCAAAGAAAAAATTACACCAGCAAGGTTGTGCACGACGCGAAGAAGATTTGGAAGGGACGATTGTCTATCGCTTACCCTTTCCGAAAAGACTCGATAAGGAATCGCTCAGGCAATTGAAAGAGATGACGCCCATCGTCA
>CAVQYN010000017.1:0-86455 GCA_963718225.1 uncultured Chloroflexia bacterium | reverse complement strand
TGTTACATTAAATACGGCCACTTTCGAGTAGACTAGGTTAACTGATCACCGAAATGCATGCGGGCCAGTTGCAGACCCTGGGTCGGCTGGAGCAAGTTGATTTCATGCGTGGAGGTGATCGATGTTTCCTCAAACTGAGATTGATAACTTTCGAAAATACTGGAAGCGGCGACGACCCGGTCGTAGCACTGCCGTTCACTACAGCAGTGACGCCACGATCTTCTTCAAGTGGGCTCAAGGACAATCGCCCGAGTCAGTGACGGTCCGTGGATGTGGACCGATTCGTGGAGTGGCAACACGGTCTGGGTCGCGCCCCCGCAACCATCACGCGTCGGGAGCTCGCCGTGCGGAGGTTCTACGACTACTGGGCCTATGCCCACGACCAGGCCTTGCCGAATCCGGTCATCCCGCATCGACACTATGTGGCGCGCGGCTATCCGCTCCCCGCGATGTGACGGAGGAAGTGGATCGAGCGTCTTTTCAACGCGATCGGGAACCATCCGCGAGATCGGGCTCTCTTTACCCTGATGCTACATGCTGGTTTGCGGGTCGGCGAAGTGGCCCAAGCCTACGCCTCACCGAGATTGAGCTTGCCCGGGATCACCACCCACATCTCCCCGTCTGCAGGGCAAAGGCCAACGGGAGCGCCTCGTCTATCTCTCTGCCACAGCCGTATACCTGCAGGAATACCTGGCGACTCGATTGGCCGATCCAGGCGAGCGGATGTTTCTGAACTGCCGCGGCCAACCGATCACTGGTTACCGGGGATTCGATCATGGGCAGTTGGCCGAAGTATTGTCGGCGGGCGGGCATCTGGATCACCTGCCATCAATTACGTCATACCTTTGCCAGTTGTCTACATTGCGGCGGACGTTCCCGTCACGTCAGTCCAGAAATTGTTGGGTCATACCAGCCTGCGGACTACCCAGCTCTACATTCATCTGGCGGATACGCAGGTGGAGCGCGATTACCACGCCGGGATCCAGAAGGTGCTCAGCGCGGCGGCGGCGACATCGGGGGAGGGGCACCGATGATCCCCCGTAGCTTTGTGACCGTCCGTACCTGGAACGTGGTCAGCGAGCCCGGCTGATGGGAGCACCGCCGTGGCTGGAGAACCGCGCCTGCGCTCGGGTGTTCGAAGCGTGGTCGGTGGCAAACGGTTACTCGACGTTTGGAGTTCAGGGCAATTACTACTGCGCTGCCCGTTGGGCCCTGCAGCGGCTTGCCCAACCCTACGGGACCCTGGAGCCGGAAGAGATTATCACTCAGGCGCAGGTAGGCCTGGAACAGCGCGCGGACCTCAGCGCCTTAACCAAGCGGGGGTATGCCAAGGGTCTGAGAAAACTCCTCGAATTCCTGCTGTTTCAGCGGGGCCGGGAGGGGTGTCTTCCTCCGACCGTTTGGCGCTACCCACCGAGTTGGAGACATGGCCAGCCTGGCTGTCCCAACCGATAAGTCAATATCTCCGCGTGCGGCAACGGCAGTGGCCGGAACGGACAGTGCGCGAGCAAACGCGCAGTTCGTATCACCTTTCACCCGGATGTGCCGCTTCTTTCACCGCCCGGTATCGATGGAACGATTGGAGGGAGTTGACGCCGCGGTGGCTCGATGATTCGTCGACACAGGTTTGCGGCAGGGGCTCTCACCAGCCACGCTCAATGGCCGGCTCATCGCGTGGCAGTAGCCCTGTCGCTTCCTGGTGGAGGAGGGATCCCCGGTCCCACCGACGTTGACCCACTTGGAGCTTTTGGAGATGCCACATCGTTTACGCGTCCACTTTGACGCCCGAGTCCGACGACTGGGAAGGTGCATTCAATCGGCGATCACTGATGCGTCGACCGAGTGGCGTCGGGAACAAGCGACCATGGACTTGGCGTGGTTCTACCTACTATGGCATTGTGGTCTGCGCCTCAGCGAAGTTCGCTACCTCACGCACCAAGACCTTGATTTGGAGGGTCGGAAGCTCTTTATCCATGCCCGGCAAAGGGCGCAAGGATCGAGTGATCTACCTCAGTGACACCGCCGTGCGCGCACTGCGTCAGCATTTGGCGATGCATGCCGAGGCCGACCGGGCGTATGTGTTCACGCGTCATCAGCGCGTACTGTTGCGTGGGCTGCTGGATCGCCGATGAGGATCTGACGGTCAGCAGGTTGGGGTGGCGGTCACGCCCCATCGCTTGCGGCATACATTTGCCAGCCAGATGCTGGCCGCCGGCATGCCTGTGACCTCGCTGCAACGATACCGGGTCACTTGATGTGAAAAGATCGACACGACCATGATTTACGCGGCGGTCAGCGATCCAATGCTCGAGCACGCCTATTATCGTGGCATCGTCGCGGTCGATCCCGCGTCGGCAGCCCTGACGCCCGACGCGCTGGAAGCATCACGCCAAGAGCGGAACTGCACCGCTGGATGGTGCAGCTAAAGAAACCCAGATGACAACGGCTCGTCGGAAAGAAATTCTCGCAACTAGCGTCTACTGGACGAGCCATCGAGGAGCAAAACCAAAGACACTTGACAACAGACCTGTCTCCGTTTATGCTAAGCGTGACCCTAAACGGAGACGGGAGCGACTAGGTCCAGGGACCAGCCGTTCTCGTCTTTGTGTTGGGGCTAGCGAAAAATAGACTCGGCTCACGCGGCCAAGGCAGCGTTTCGTTGCGGTGATCAACTATTGAAAGTGTACTTTAATGTAACATGTAAGCCTGGCGGAAAAACAGGTTGATCACGGGCAAGAAATCACAAGCCCAAACATCTTTCGCATGGTTCTTGAGAAAAACAGACCAAGTTTGGCTCGGAGAATGGTTTGGATGGAACTGGCGTAAATACCTTTTGATGGTGGTCGTGGCCACTTCGATATTGAGTTTGAGGAGCTCTCCATGGATCCGTTCTGCGCCCCACAGAGAGTTTTCTTGGACCATCTTCTGAATTAGGGAGATGGTTTCTGGAGCTAACTTGGGACGCCCGCCGCGGTTTCGGGATTTGAATTTCCAAAAGAGTCGGAAACCTCGGCGATGCCAGCGCAAGAGTGTGTCGGGTTTCAGGATTAGAAGGACATCTTTCCAATGGCGGACTCGGCTGGCCAGCAAAACGAGCCAAAGGCGCTCGGATTGCGTGAAGCGTGGTTTGTTGACTTGGCGATGCAAGATGATGAGTTGTTGTCGCAAGAGGGCGTTCTCAGCAATGAGTTGGGATTTGGTCCGTAGTAGATCCGTGGTGATAGAGAGAGTGAGCGAATGACGAGAGGGTTCAATAAGCTTGAGGAGAGCTGGTTCCAAAATGGAGAGGAGACGCTCAAAGAATCGGCTGAGCAGTTTTAGATTATGCATAAGGTGACAATCTCTTGAAGAATTCAGAAAAGCGTTCAAGCGATTGTACAGGTGCCATTAATTATGGCAAATTGACCTCGGATTAGGTTTTGGCCCAGGTACAGCATCCTATAGCAAATTTGTCAAGGGTTACCCTGCACAAAAATGAGCAACACGGTATTACTCCCAGCTAATCCCTGATTCGTTTTGGTCGCTGGGTCGAACTTTTCAAATAGCTCGTTTTCCCTGAACCAAGGCCAGCCTGACCTTTTACAAGAGGCGGACGGGTTCGTGCCCCGCCATTGTTCTTGAGATCACCCTAGCCCATCTGAGGTTCCGCCACTACGGGGAGCCTCAACAGCCTTCATTCGATTTGCTAAGGAGTGGGGGCATCTAAGCTGTCCTTCGAGATCGCACGATCCGTCTCAATACATTGTTTCCGGTGTCCCCCGCCGTCTAGGTTCCAGGTCCGTATGGCCATGTCCAGCGAAGCGAGATGACCTATCCGTGTGCGAGGGCCATCGACGTTAGGCTGCGCCACCGCCCACAATCATAATGCTCTACGCCGGTTCGCGACATGCCAAACATACCAAAGCAATTTGTTCAGACAGGCCCCGACCGCTTGCATCTTGGGCAAAGGGTGCTCCGATCGAGTCGCCAGTCGCTGATAGTGATAGTGGATCGCCTCATTCTGCGTGAGGAGCCGCAAGGTGATGAAAAACGCCACCGTGCGAAGTCCACTGCGTCCTTGATGCGAAAAGGGCGTCTGGCGGGAGGTTTTGCGCCCAGAGACATTCGGAGTGGGCTGGGTGCCGGCAAGTTTGATCAGCGCACCGCCAATGCGGGTATTGCCGTAGATCCCCCGTGTAGGCCACCAGACCCAGTGCCGATGGGGTAGGAAGCCTTGGATGGAGAGCAAATAGGGCGCTTCCGGCAAAGTGTGAAACAACTTTAACAAGGTGAGTAGTAATTTCGTGGCTTGCTGGTCCGACATTTGCAGCGTCCAGCCGCTGTTGCGCCATCAAGCTCAGCGCGGTGGTCGCTTCCGGATAACCTTGTGAGTGAGCGGCCAAGCCATAGAGGCGTCGCACGCGCACGGCATGGAAACGGTGGCCCACATAGCGACAGCGCACGCTGGCGACATAAGTGTCTTCCGAAGTGGCGCAGATCTCGCGGGGTTGGCAAGCCGGGCCTGGATCGCCGCACTGGCTGTGCCCGTGCTGATGTTTTTAAAGACCTGTTCGAACTCGGGAAATAGCTGGCGCACCGTCGTGATCAAGAGCGTCGATTGGCGACCGCGATCCCGTCGGAGCCGTTGATAAGCGGTGTAGCCAGCTTGCAGTTCCGCATAGACGCCCCGCGGCAGTTGGGTTTCGGTGAACTTGCCGTTCCGGACAGATCAGCAATGGTGAAGGCATCGCGCCAATCATCCTTGCTGCGATCCAAGTGATCCCCTTCGCGGTGGCGCTTCACCGTGAGCGCATTGACGAGGCGAAAGGGAATCTGGTGGCGTTCGAGGTCATAACCCACTGGTTTCCAGTAGTGTGGTGGGTTCCATGCCCACCCGAACGCTGGACGCGTGATGTTTTTCAACCGACCGCTGTAACCGCTGGCGGAGCTGCTCGTACCGGCGGCTGAATTGTCGGCGTGAAACCGGTCGAGCTGGGCCGAAGCGGCATTGAGCACGACGACGATCAGGTCATCCAGACTGAGATCGATGCCGGCGAAGAGTGTGCCAGCAGGAATGGTGGCCAAGTGTTTGGCCGCGTGATTCGCCATGAGATCCTCCGGGTTAGAAGAGTTGAGTCGCTCACTCTATTCTAGCAGGAAGACTACCCTCAATCATTTTTTGCTATACTTAGGTGGCAAAAGTCGCATCAACGGACACGGATGAAGTTTTCAGCCACCACAATGATGGTACCGCGCGAAAGCCCAGCCCGAACAACCGTCGCGCACCAGCGAACGTCGCGACGTTGCGTGACAAACATGAATCCAGTTCGGGATTGTAGAAATCGCCACCGCGATAACCCCAGCCCCCGTTCGGTAGATTCGCGCCAGAAAAATTTTCGGTGCGCGCACCCAGCCCGCCACATTTGCCGCGCCGCTCGCATCCAGTTCGCCATTGCCGTGATTCGCAATGAACTTGCGCCCGTTCGCATTGCCTACCGTAATCGCCATCTCGACGACGTTGCCGCTCAAATCGTGAACGCCGTAAAACGACGCGCCGGACAATTCGCGCGTCGCGCGGTCGGCGAAAATGCCGATGCGGACAGGACCCAGAATCGTGCGATTGAACAAGGTGTTCGCCTCCGCAGGCAGCGCCCTCTCCGTGCCGCTCCCATCCGCGCCATCGAACCCAGTCAGTGAAACGATTTTTCTTGTGCCCCACGCGGTACTCGCCCGCGACCTGGGGCGCTGTGCCGCGCGCCGCTTTTTCAAATTCGAGCTCGGTCATCGGACCAAGCCTGCCCAATCCGCAAACGCGAGACCATCTTCCCACATCGACCAATTGTCTGCGCGCGTCGGCACAGACGCGAGATAAGCTCCATTGCGTTCGACAATTTCAAACCGATAAAGATTCTGTCCCAGATCTTGCGCGGTTGGGAAACGCGCACGAGCTAGATCGCGCGTGAGGGTGTTGAGAAACGCGGCGTACAATCCTTGCGAGATTTCGTACTTCATTGCGTAGAACGCGCGATAGCCGGTTGGAAAATCGGTGGTCAAATTTCCGGTGGGATTGTCCCAAGGTTCGGGACCCGCGCCGCCTGCCGGTAAATTCGTGCGCATGTTATCTGCCCACAAGCCCCCCGCTTCATTCGCCAGTCGCGGCGCGTTTGCAGTGACGCGATATGGCGATTTGGCGTCGCCGCCGGGCGTGCAAGCGTCCCGGCGAAACGCCATCGCCAACAAAAAACTCGCCCTGCGGCACGTACACCATTTCGATCGCGAACACGCGCATCTCGGCATTCGCTGGCAAATTTAGCGCGCGCAAATGTACGCCTTGCCAGTTGTTCGCGCCCCTGCCTTCGTGCGCGCGATGAATGAACACGCCCGCGCCATCGGACGCCGGAGAAAAAACTGCCGCGACACCATTGTCGCGGGTGATTCTGAAATCGTTCGCATTGGCACTCAGCGCTGTGTGCTTCCACACCTCACCCGATTTGGTTTTGACAAACACCCACGCGGCGTCCCAGTTCGTCGCATCGCGCCACGAATTTTGCCACGCCAGATCAAATTCAATATCGCGCGCGTCGAGCATCTTCACGTTGGCGATTTTGAGATAGCCATCCGAAGTAGACGGCTGGACAATCATCACTTGACTCGTCGTGGTGGGAGTGACCGGCGCACTGCTTGATGGAATCGGCAAGCCCGTCCAGAGAAAATCATCCGCGCTCACCGAAACCGGCGCGCCGCTCGTATCGCCGACGCGGACGTGCGTGATGGCAACCGCATCCGAGCCATTCGCCGCCACGCGAATCTGGGTCTCGCCGACCTTGTGCCAGTCGGCATCGTCTGTACTGGGTGAGCAAGGTCAGCGTCAATCCTTTTTTCTCGACGCGATACGAGACCTTGTTTTTCGCCGTGAACGGTTCGCGCACGAGATTCGTTTGTCCTTGACGAATGACTGATTGCGCGCCTTGCGCGTCACGATTGAAGCCAAGCCAGTAATCGCCGAACTGACCACCTTCCCAGTCTCGCAAATCGCCGCGCACGTAGACTGCCGCGATGCCCCACGCGTTCGCTTGCTCACCGCCCAGTTTCAACAACTCGGACACGTGGGGAAACGTCCACCGAAAACTCATCTCACCGAGTATCGGCGTGAGGTTGCGCGGCAAATCGAACATCCCGTGAATGCAACGCCGGCATTACGTTGCGGCGCGACAAATTTCGCAACGCCGTTTTCGACGTTGACCGTGTACGCGGCGTTCGCTTGTTGCGGATTGTCGGTCGGTCGAAAACTACGCACGAGCGGATCGAATTTGCCATCGTTGAAATCTACGCGCAAAGTTTGGGCGGCTGAATTATTCGATGGTTGGGCGGTTGGAATGTTGGTGGGCTGGCTTGTTGGTTGGGCGCGCATTGCCGCGATGGTGGGCGCGAGCGTGGGCGCAACCGTGACCGTCGGCGTTGCCGCTGGCGCACACGCCACGAGCACAAGCACAAATACAAAAAGTGAAACCATTCGTTTAATCATCGTTTGACTCCCTGAATAAATTTTCCATTAGCATCGGTCATTGACGACGAAGCCATCGGACTCGCCCGCATTCTTGAGTAACACGATATTCTCACTCGGATCAATATCTACATCGCCGTAGAATCGTCCCGTGATGACGACGTTGCCAAGCAGATCGAGTGCAATGCCGCCGCCGAGACTGAACTTCTCTTGTCCCGATGCCGGCGCACCAAATCCATTCACCCAGACCAAATTGCCCTTGCTATCGTATTTGGCAACAAACACATCGCTCGCGCCGTTCGTGCCCGCGCCATTGAGAATCCGCGTTCCTGTGCTCGGATCGAAATCTACGGCGCCGACGAACCAGCCCGTCGCGTAGACATTTTCGTTTGCGTCCACTGTGATGCGATGCGCCGCGTCGAGTCCGGTGCCGCCCACACCAATCGTCCAGAGGTAATTGGTGTTCACATCGCACTTGGCGATGAAAATGTCGCCGCTCCCTTTGTCGTCAGATCGGCAACGCCAGAACCTGGGTCGAAATCGGTGGTCAACGCAAAATCGCCAGCGAGATAAATGTTGCCGCGTGCATCCGTTGCCATTCCACCCGGGCGCACTTGATCATTCGCGCGTCCGCCGAATCGTTTTGCCCACTGGAAATTCCCGTTCGTGTCGTATCGCGCCAAGAACGCATCCCAGCCTCCGTCGCTCGTCAAAGTGTTTGTATTTGTGCTCGCATCGAAATCAACCGTCTGCGCGAAAAGCCGGCGAGATACACTTGGTCATTGCTCACGCGAATGGCGTGACCATTATCTTGCCCCGCGCCGCCGACCGTGAATCCCCAGCGATACTTGCCACGGGGGTCGGACCAGACAACAAAAATATCTGTCGCACCGGCGCTTGTTACACTGCGCCCGTTGAGATTGAGCGTGTCGGTGAAAACGCCGGTGACGTAGACGTTGCCTGCGGTGTCGAGCGCAAGGTCGAACGCCTCGTCATCGCCCGTGCCGCCGAACCGGTTGCCCAGAGATATTCGCCGTTGGTGTGTACCTGGCGGCGTACAATGCGTCCGCCTACGCTGTTCAACATCGCCGTTCCTGTACCCGGATCGAAATCTACTACCGCAGAAAAATATCCTGCGAGGTAGATGTTGTTGTCCCTATCCGTGATGACCGAATGGGGAATTTCTTAGCCCAGCGCCGCCAATTCCGATTGCCCAGCGATACTTGCCCGCGCTATTGTACTGCGCGATAAAATTATCCACCCCGCCGCGACTCGTGAGATTAGCAACACCAGAGCCTGGGTCGAAATCAACGGTCTGGGAAAAATACCCTGCGATGATGGTATTGCCCGCGTGGTCGATGGTTAGGTCTTTGCCGTAATCGATACCGGAACTACCAAACGAAAACGCCAAGCCGACTGACGGTGCAGGCGTGACCGTCGCCGTAATCACCGGCAGAAAAACAGTGGGCGTTGCTGTTGTGGATGCGCGGGGCATCGGTGAAGAGGTGACAATCATTGGCGTGCTCGATGCGATTTGCGCTGGCGCACGTGTTGGGGTAGGTGCAATCGTAGGCGTTGCCACTGCAATTGGCGTTGGGATTGCACTGCACGCCGCGAGCATAAGAAGCATCGCGAGCGACAACGTGGGTAGAAAATTGGGGCGTGGCATAGCCTCCAGGAATTCGTGCTTTTTCGTTCACGAGTATACCCAGCGTGTCTATGAAAACGATGAGCGAAAATTAAGAACGTTCTTAATTTGGAGGAGGTTGAGAAGGGAGATGCACGATAAAGACCGCGCCGCGACCTAACTCGCTTTCAACTGAAATACTGCCGCCGTGTCGTCGCCCACTTTCAGCGGCAATGGCAAGCCCCAGCCCTGCACCGCCACGTTCATCGCGCGTGCGATTCGCATCCGCGCGATAAAAGCGTTCGAACAGATGCGGCAAATGTTCCGGCGCTATGCCGACGCCAGTATCGCGAATTGTGACGCGTACGCCATCGGTCACGGCTTGAGCAGTCACCGTGATCGTTCCATTCGGTGGGGTAAATTTGATGGCGTTGTCGAGCAGATTGGTGAACAAGCGCAAGAGTTGGTCGAAATCGCCGTGGATGGGTAATTCGCGCGGAAGCCTTCGTTCAAACGCAAGGTGCTTTGATTCAGCAAGTGGTTGAAGACTCTCAACCAGACTCGCAAGCAAATCGCTCAGGTCGAGTGGCTCGGGATTCCAAGGCGTATTGTGCCGATCAAATCGCGCGAGGTAAAGTAAATCGGTCGTTAATTTCATCAAGCGATTGACCTGGCGATCCACATCACGCAAAGTTGTTTGGTACTCGGCATTCCCCCGCGCGGTTGTTGGAGTGTGACCTCGATGCGCCCATTGATTGCAGTGAGCGGCGTGCGTAATTCGTGTGCGGCATCCGCCGTGAATTGTTTTTCGCGTTCGAAACTGACTTGCAACGAATCGAGCATTCGGTCGAAGGTGGCAGCCAGTCGTCCGATTTCATCTGCCGCGCCGATATAGTTCACGCGTTGCGCGAGGTCGCCACGCCCAATCGTTTCCGCTGTGCGCGTGAGTTGATCGAGTGGGCGCAGAGCGCGACGCACAATCACAAATCCGCCAAGGGCCATCAACACTAGGATGAATGGCGCAATCAATAGCAACTGTTGTTGCAAAGTGGCAACGCCTTCGTCCAGAGGGGCGAGCGTGCGTGAGATTTGAAGCCAGCCGAGCAAGCGTCCGTCGCTCTGACTGATGGGCTGACTATAGATGCGCATCCCCTCATCATCCGCAATGATTGTTGTGGCTCCCGCGCTCGACGGAATGAAGGTGGGCAGAGATAGGTATGCGCCAAAGCCATCGCGCAGTGCGCCATCCCGACCTAGCAAGCGCACACCATAGCCGCCTAGTGTCAATCGTTGTGCGGTGGTCTGAAAGAGTTTGGTATTGTCAAAGACAGGATAATCATTCTCGGCGCGGATCAAGTGAATCATTTGCGCGGCGTTGCTCTGCAAAATCATGTGTACTGGATGAGCAGACGTTGTTGCACGCCGAACAAGGTGAACGCGCCAAACAGCGTGAGTGTGATGCCGACGAGTAAAACGTACCACAACGTCAACCGCGCGCGCAACGAGTTCCACGGTTTATTCATCTGCGTCCTCACTGATCCGATAGCCAATGCCACGCACCGTGTGAATCAACGCGCGATTCCCAGCCCGCTCAATCTTGCGACGCAGATAACCGATGTACACGTCCACGACATTCGATTCGACGTACGAATCCAGGTCCCAGAGGTGCTCGATGATTTGTGTGCGCGTCAAAACCTGGTCAGGGTGACGCATCAGAAATTCGAGGAGTTTGTACTCGCGCGGGCTGAGGTCAAGGCGTTGTCCGCCGCGTCGCGCTTCGTGTCGCGCTGGGTCTAGTTCGAGGTCAGCGATACGCAATATCGTGTCGATTTGTAGCGGTGGACGTCGCAAGAGGGCACGTAAGCGCGCGAGGAGTTCGGCAAACGCGAATGGCTTGACGAGATAATCATCTGCGCCGTGATCGAGACCGCGCACACGATCCTCGACCGTGTCGCGCGCGGTGAGCAGGAGAATCGGCGTGGTCTTGCGCGCGCGCGCAGCGCCCGTAGAATTTGCAGACCATCGAGGCGCGGCAAAAGAATGTCGAGAATGATCGCGTCGTACTCGGTTGCCAGCGCATAATCGAGCGCGTCTCTGCCATCGCCGACTGCGTCAACGGTATAATTCGCTTCCGCCAATCCCTGGCGAATGAATTGCGCAATCGCCGGTTCATCTTCAACTACCAGAATTCGCATCGGTTCTCCGCCTGCATTATAGCACGTGATTCTAAGAAGAGGATGAAGGTAATGTTGATGCAAACACAAAGCATGGTCTGCGCATTCATTTCGGCTTTAAACCGTGTCGCCCAAATCTCTTTACACTTGTTTTAGCCGAAAAACCCATCCATCCATTCCTTGCTCTCCGTTTTTTCCATTGCATGAATAAACTCCCTACCCTGCTAATATTCCTCCACGCGCGAGTCTTTCCGCGCGAATCTTCTATTCCTGGAGGAATCCCAAATGAAAGCCGTCGGTTACATCCGCGTCTCGTCCGAAATGCAAGTCAAGCAAGGTCACAGCCTCGACATGCAACACAAGCTCATTATGGACTACGTTCACCACCAGGGGTGGATTTTGGTTGACTTTTTTTGCGACACCGCGCTCACAGGACAGTCAACCAATCGTCCTGCCCTAAAAAGAATGCTCGCGCGCGCTAAACGCGGCGAGTTCGATGTCATCGTCGTCACCTCGTTCGATCGATTCCACCGCCATCTTCTCCATCTTTTGCTCGCACTCGACCAACTCCAACAGTGGAATGTGTCCTGCGTGTCCATCACCGAAAACATTGACTTTACCACACCCTGGGGCAAGGTGGCGTTAGCAGTCCTGGGTTCACTCGCGGAAATCTACTGCGACATGTTGAGCACCGAGACCAAACGCGGTAAACAAGGTCGTGTTCTCAAAGGATTGTGGAATGGCTCCATTCCTTTCGGCTACTGCAATGGTTTGTGTTCTACCTGCACCGACGTGAATGGTTTGAACTATTGTCCTCAATACGGCCACCCCAATCGCGGCGACGGGATGGCTCTGGTGACTCATCCCATCGAAAGCATCGGCGTTCGCCTTGCCTTTGATTGGTATCACTCCGAACAATTCAGCGATGGTCTGATCGCCGAAAAACTGAATGGTTATGTCGTAACTCTGCCCGATGGCACAACGCGCCACATTCGCACGAAACGTCTTCTTTCCCGCGGTGGACCTAACCGTTTACACGGGACAGTGTGCGTGAAATATTGATGCGCGTCTTTTACACGGGCCAAGTTCCCTTGTAACTAGGCCAAAACCTCGTGCGTTCTCATAGTTGCTATTAGCGGGTTGAACCGGATGTGTCATCCAAGATACCTGGGCTCGGATTGGGTTATTGGTGAGCAACACCAGTAACGTAAAGGTTTCGACTAGCCAATTTGACATAGAACTAACGTGCTATTAGAATAGGAGTGGCTCTCACCCGATAGTCACTTCTTGGCGGACTGGATGAGCGCCAGCCAATCGGTGGCTAATCTCGTTGGAGAGGTGCGTCCACGGTGGATTCGTTTCATTCTCTCAGTCCCCAACTGGTGGTTATATTATTAGTTGGTCTGGGTCTGATCCTCTGGATCATCAGTCGACGTTTCAATACAAATAGGAACTCGCAGCACAGATCCAAAACCTTCAGAGTTCACATTATCGAGGAAACCTCACCACGACCATCCTCAAATCGGCGATGGCAGTGGGATTCTCTCACGCCCCGCGAGTTGGAAGTGGCGCAACTGGCCGCACAGGGCAAACGCAACTCCGAGATCGCGCACGATCTCCACATCAGCATCCGCACGGTTGAAACTCACCTCGCCAACATCTATGTCAAACTCAAAGTTCGTTCTCGCGCTGAGCTTGGTCATCTCATTCGCGATCTTGTGGATTAGGGCTATCCTGCCACAAGATATGGATACCTGGTTCCACTTACTCCATCGTCCCGTTCTCTTCACTTAAAAAATCCGTACCGTCTACGCAATTACACGGATAGATTTGCGCGCCAGTTTGTGTTATTCATCAGAATACACACTGGCGCATTTTGTTTTGCGCTTACTTTCACCGCACCACAAAACATTCACGTGGAATTCTCTTCAGGAGGATGCATGAATCTATCGGTTACTCATTCTACCAGCTCGACAGATTCGTTCGATAGATTTTTCGACTGCGATGGAAAGATTGGTCTGCTTTACAGCGATCTCTCCCTCACACGTTTAGCCCTCTACGGCATCACACTGATCACAACGGATGGATATGCGGTCTGGGTGCTCGACGGCGCAAATTCTTTCAACGCGTATGTGGTTGCGAAGCTCGCTGTACTGGCCGAAGCACTCTATGCCTGTTGAAATCTCCTCCAATGGACAACTGAATACAGGCACTCCATTTCTGCTCGCTATTTGTTCACAAACAATTCCTACCGCTCAATTGATATTATTCCTCCACGCGCGGACATACCCGCGCGAATTCTTAATCTGTGGAGGAATTCCAAATGAAAGCTGTAGGGTACATTCGCGTCTCGTCCGAAATGCAAATCGAGACCGGTCAGTCTCGATGCTCAGCGCACTCTCATCACCGACTTCGTCCGCGCCAAAGGTTGGTCGCTGGGTGAGATTTTCTGTGATGCTGGTCTCTCCGGCACGCTCGCCAATCGCCCCGCGCTCCAGACTTTAATGGCCCGGGCAGAACAACACGACTTTGATGTCGTGATTGTGCATGCCATCGATCGCTTTTACCGTGACCTCAGTGGTTTGCTCGCCGCGCTGCATCACTTGCACCAACACCAGGTCACCTTTATT
Organism: uncultured Chloroflexia bacterium; assembly: GCA_963718225.1. Lineage (GTDB taxonomy): Bacteria > Chloroflexota > Anaerolineae > UBA4142 > UBA4142 > DAOTXS01. Next base: position 72,541 of record CAVQYN010000017.1, on the reverse strand, counting down.
TCCATCACTGAAAACCTCGACTTTTCTACCCCGTGGGGGAAACTCGTCCTCGCCGTCCTCGGTACACTCGCCGAAATCTTTACTGATAAACTGCGCGCAGAAACCAGCAAAGGCAAACAAGCCCGCGCACGCAAAGGTTTTTGGAATGGCAGCATTCCCTTCGGTTATTGCAATGGCTTTTACTCCGCCTGCACCGATGTCCATGGCAAAGACTATTGCCCCAATTTCGGACAGCCTAATTGTTCCAGCCGAAATCATCTGATCGCTCATCCCATCGAAAGTCACGCCGTTCGACTTGCCTACGAATGGTACGAACAAGGTGTTTTCAGTGATGCCTCGCTCGCCGCCAAACTCAATGCTTACGAATTGCACCTCCCCGATGGCTCCCTCCGTCATTTCCGTTCCAAACGCTGGCTCAGTCGTGGCAGACCTCAACCCCTCCGCCGCGATAGCGTGCGCGAGATATTGAGCCGTCCCTTCTACACTGGTCAACTGCCTTACTATGGAAAAACTCCACGGGGAAAGAGACTCAAACGAAATGCCGTGACCTTTTGGGCACAAGGTGTTCATCCTGCGCTGGTGAGCCGCGAGTTGTATGAGCGATGTCAGTTGGTGCGTCAACTCTTTGGCAACCAACCGCGCTCTGGAATCGTGAGAACTCGACGCAACTATCCGTTGTCTGGTTTTCTCTATTGTGCTCAATGTGGACACCGAATGGTTGGCCTCTTTCGTCACGGGGAACGGCGTTACTCCTGCACCACGCCGCTCGGTCACGCTGGTTCGTGTCATCAACCCAGTGTCAGTGCAGAGGAAATCGAGAACCAGGTCGTGGAGTTTTTCTCACAGATTCATTGGATGAAAGATTGGAAAGAACAATACCGAATCAAGGTCAAGCGAGGCAAGCCGCTGTCGGCAGACTAGGAACAGAGGTTGCGAGAATTGGAGCAAGTGGCTGATTTTGCGGCGAACTGGCGAGTAGCGAGGACTCTGGTCGATCAAAAAAGGCTGCTACAGATGGCTGTTGTGCGAATTACGCTTCAGGAGCAAAAACTGGTGGAGGTCCACACGTCACTCAGCCTGTCCCAGCTTATCCTGCGACTGGGATGGGCTAGGAAAAACAAAGAGGGTGCCAATTCTGGGTATCGTCTGTGCAACATTGAATCCCAGGTTCGCCTCAGGTTATCATCGTCAAAGCCCAAGGGCAAGTAGACGAGTCGCGTTCGAGTGGAAAATCGAGTAGGGAGCGTTGACTAACCGCCCCCTCTCACACCACCGGACATGCGGGTCACGCATCCGGCGGTTCGTCAAGTTGTCCGTGGTTGGTGAAATACCACGAAACATCTTCGCGTCCCACAAAGCCATCGTCGCGTTCGATGGCAAGCTCGGCTTTGCCGGTTTTGTGAAATTGCTCAAGCGCCTCGGCGAATAGTTGCATGTTAATCTGTATTACCGGCGAATCGGCGTGCAACAAGAAAGACGGCGCGCCATGCGAACAAGAATAATCCGCCGAATCCCAGCGTCGCGACGATGAAAACTGCGGGAATGATGGCGCGCCCAAAGAGAAACGAGCGCAACAGCAAGCCGAACAACGCAGCAACAAGCCACGCGTTCAGCGTGCGCGCGAAAAATCGAGGGCGATCATTTCCCACGCGCAACGCGCCAAGCAGCCACGCCGCAATCATCCACGGAATCGCAAGCGCGATGACATTCGGCAACATGCCAAGAGGCGGATTGGCAGCATTGAGGGTTTCGTGTTCACGCTGACCGACGAGAACGAAAAGCGCCAGCGCGGCCAAATCACCGGCGAGAAGAATCATCACTGTCTTGCGGCTATCGTTCATGCGTTACAACTCACTTGCGGAATCGTTCATCCTCTGTCAACATTTTCCGCAAGCCATCTTCAAGTGAAACTTGCGGTTTCCACTTTAGCAACTCCGCCGCGAGCCGAATGTCAGCGACAAGGCGTGGCACGCCACCGCTCTCTTCTTCGTTTACAATGCGATGCACTTGGCGGCGCAACGCTTGCTCGATCTGATTGACCAAATCATTAAGGTTGATTTCGTTGCCGCTTCCGATGTTGATGATTGCGCGATTAACGCGCGGCGCGGTCGCCGCCGCCGCCAGTGCGCGCACCACATCGCCGATATAAACAAAATCGCGCGTCTGCTTGCCGCTTGCATTCAAAACGAGCGACCCGCCGCCAATCGCTTGTTTCAAGAATCGCGGAATCACCGGCGCGTGCGATGGCGGAAGCGGTTGATGCGGTCCGTACGCGTTGAAAATTCGCAGAGCGACGGTTTCCAATTTCCACAATTCGCCAATCGAATGCAAATAATACTCGGACGCCAATTTACTCACCGCATACGGCGAATCGGGATGCATCAACGCATCTTCGCGCACCGGTTGTTCCGCCTGTCGCCCGTACGATGCGCCGCTCGACGCAAGCACCACGCGCTTGACATCGGCATCGCGCGCGGCGGTCATCAATGCCACCGTGCCGCCAACATTCACATTGTTGTACTCGACCGGATACAAAATCGATTCGGCGACGCTGACGCGCGCGGCAAGATGGTAGACGCAATCCGCGCCTTTGAGCAAACCCCATAGCTTGGGCACGTCACGCACATCGCCGCGCGTAAATAGCACGCGCGGATCCAGAACTTTCGGATCGCCCGCGCTCAAATCATCGATGGCGCGAACTTGATGTCCTTGCGCGACCAGAAAATTTGCAAGTGCCGCGCCCAGAAAGCCGGCGCCTCCGGTAATGAGATAAATCATATCGATTCCTTGATGCGACCCCACGACAACACGCCGAGAGCGAAAAACAACACCGACCCCAGCATCAGCACGATCCCTAGCCCTGCAAGCGTCGCGGTACTCAAATCGAATGGCGTACCGGATGACGTTGGCACATCCGGGCGCGCAACGCGTGGCGTCGGCGCAATTGTGCTCGAGGGCTTGGGCGTAGGCGTGTTTGGCACAACCGTCGCCGTTGGCGTATTGGCTGGTGTGCGCGTTGCCGGTACACGCGTTGCAGATGGACGCACAGTTCCGGTTGGTGGAATCGTTGTGGCAGTGGGTGGCGGCGGTGTGGCGGTTGCCATATCTGGAAGTGATTCCATGCACACAGCATCAAACCACACGCGATTCTCGCCACCCGAACCATCACGTGCAATCGCGCGCAGGAAAATCGTTGCATTGGGCGAACGCGCCGCAAAAGTCAATTTCATATCCGGGATGTTGAGCGCGGCAATGCCATCGAAATAATCAGGACCCCAAATCACATTGGGCGAACGCGGATCGGTTCCGCCAAACGGATCGACGCCAACTTTTCTGCCGATGGTATCCACACGCACATTCGGTCCGCCATACGATTTCGCGGCGAGACTATAGCCCAAGCGAAACCAATAGTACACATTCGGCTGAAGGTTACCCACTGTTTGATAAATGCCACCGTCAAATGTGCCCGATGAAACAATAAACTGTGAGCCGTTTGGATCAATTTGTTCATTACCGACCCAGTTAAAACGAGGCGAACCGTCCAACACAAAAGTTTGCCAGCCTTCGGCAGTTTGGCTTCCGCCCGGTGCCATCGAGCCATTGCGAATGAGGTTGTTCGGATCAAGCGCGCAAGGGTCTTTAAGCGCATCGGCCGGCGTGCGCGCGAGAAAAATTGGCGCGAGCAACCCGGCGATGATTGATGCAAGCATCAGTTTGTAAATTGTTCTAAAAAACATTGCCAGATACTATAGCTGACCCGTAGGAAAAAGTCAAAGCAAAAACATGCAATTTCAACTCCAATTCACCAACTCGCGCGCACAAATCTCGATGGATTTTTTCAGTAACGCTTCGCCAGCGTGTGCCGTCGCTTTCCGCGGATCAAGTCCCATAATGCCATCGGGATATTTTTCCGCAAACGTGTTCAACGTCGCCACCTCACGTGAGGATTTCACCGGCGCGTCGCGCCCGGGCATTCGATTCAACTTGACCGCACTTGGACGCACAGCAAGCATAAACGCCGTTTCGCCGGGCGATGCGTGCGAGCCAACCTGCTCGCCCAGCGTTTCGATCACAACGCGGTACGATTCCTGATCTGTCCACCATTCGAAATTCTTGAATCGCATCTCCGGCAAATCGATGGCGACCTGATGGATCGCGCTGGACAATGCCGCCGCGTTGCCGCCGTGACCATTCACCACCAACACGCGCCGAAAGCCGTGGCGGTACAGCGAACGAAATAAATCTTCGAGCACGACGATTAACGTCGTCGGGCGAAGCGACAGCGTGCCGGGAAAATTGAGCAACGCGTGCGACATGCCGTAGTTCAGGGTTGGCGCAACCGCCGCGCCGGTCGCTTGACCAACGCCCCGCGCAATCGCCTCGGCTTCGATGAAATCGGTCCCCAGCCCAAGATGCGGTCCGTGTTCTTCGGTCGCGCCGAGTGGCAGAATTACGCGGTTATCATGCGCAAGATATTCTCGCACTTCAACCCACGACATATCAGCTAAAAGTGTCATTGCTACCTCCGCAATCGATTATATCATGTATACCGACTTATGTAACCACTTGGCATTTGACGGCGCTCGGCTTTAATGCTATAATTTCAGCAGTTAAGACAGTCGTCTCCAATCGCGCGACCTCTCGACGCTTCACCTCAGCAATTTTAGTGTTCCCTTTTTACCCAAAGCAATGCATTCGATACTTGTCCGAACTTGTTATAGACCTGAACGGCTGATGCGCTTTTCCGCGCTCTGCCTATTCTCTGTTTCCTCTCCTGGGAGTCCTCAGTGGCACAAAACCTCGATTACGCGGCACTAGACAGCAAAACACTCACCGATCTCCGCGAGCTCGCCAAAGAACAATCAATTAGCGGCTACTCGCGTTACAAAAAGACCGATCTCATTTTTCGATTATTGCGCGCCAAAGCCGAACGCGAAGGATTGATTTTCGGCGGCGGCGTTCTGCAAATCATTCATGACGATAACATCGGCTTTCTGCGCTCCGATCATCTCTTGCCCGGACCGGAAGACGTTTACGTGTCGCAATCGCAGATTCGACGCTTTGGCTTGCGCACCGGCGACATGGTCATCGGTCAAGTCCGCCCGCCCAAAGACACGGAGAAATATTTCAGTCTTTTGCGTGTCGAAGCCGTAAATGGACTTGACCCGGAAGCCGCCAAGGCACGACCGGACTTTGATAAACTCACGCCGATTTTTCCAAACTCGCAATACAAACTTGAAACGCGCCGAGAGATTCTGGCGATGCGCCTGCTCGATATGCTCGCGCCCATTGGTCGCGGGCAACGCGGTTTGATCGTCTCGCCGCCCAAAGCCGGCAAAACATCGATTCTCAAACAGATTGCCAACGGCATCAGCGAAAATTATCCCGCCTCGCACTTGATGGTCGTGCTCATCGGCGAGCGTCCGGAAGAAGTCACCGATATGGATCGCTCGGTGGAAGCCGAAGTATTTTCATCGACCTTTGATGACACGGTTGAAAATCAAACACGCGTCGCAGAAATGGCACTGGAACGCGGCAAGCGTTTGGTCGAAGGCGGTAAAGATGTCGTCATCATGCTCGATTCGATCACGCGTCTCGCACGCGCGTACAACCTAACGATTCCACCAAGCGGACGCACGCTCAGCGGCGGTTTTGATCCCGCCGCGCTCTACCCGCCAAAACGATTTTTTGGTGCGGCGCGCAATTTGGAGGAAGGCGGCTCGCTGACAATCATCGGCACCTGCCTCGTCGATACCGGCAGTCGCATGGACGATTTGATCTATGAAGAATTCAAAGGCACCGGCAACAGCGAAATGCATTTAAATCGCAAACTCGCGGAACGCCGCATTTATCCCGCCATTGACATCGAACGCTCGAGCACGCGCCGCGAAGAATTGCTCATCGAACCGGAAACGCTCAAGAATGTTTGGACGCTGCGGAAGATGATCGATGCGCTGGGCGGCGGCGAAGATGCGCTGGAACCCGTTCTGCGTCGTCTGCGAAACTCGCCCTCAAATAAAGAATTTCTTGCCGCGTTGAAAGACCCAAACTACGATGAAAGATAAGACCGCGCTTTCACTCGGCGCACGGTTGCGCGTGTGGGCAGCGCCGCAACTGCTCGCCTTCCGCGATATTTTCCGCGAAATCGCGCAGGACATTCCGTTGCTAACCCGCATCGCCTCGCATGTTGGCTTGCTCGTGCTCATGTTGCTGATGATTGCGGCGAGCGGAATGCAAATCAATTTGAGCACCGAAAAGGGTGGACCCGCCGATTCAGGCGATCCCGAATGGGAGTTTATCGATCCGCCCGACCCGGACAATTCCGCACTCGTGCGCTCTGCTGTGCCGATCACAATTCAACCCAAACGCACTCGGCGCGATGTCGTCAAATACTCAGTTCAGTCCGGCGATAACTTGAGTAACATCGCCGATCAATTCGACATCAGCGGCGATTCTCTGCTGTGGGCAAATCCAAAATTGGAAAATAACCCAGACATGTTATCGATTGGCCAAGTCCTGAACATTCCGCCAGTTAGCGGCGTACTTGTGACTGTTCAAGCCGGCGACACAGTGAAAGCGCTCGCTGAAAAATACAAGCCGTCGAAAAATGTTACGGCTCAAACGATTTTCCAAAACATTGTTAGTTCAGAATTCAATCAAGAACGTCACGAGTTCAAGGAATCTGAATACACGCTTTCTGCCGGACAATATTTGATGATTCCCGGCGGCTACAAACCGTACATTCCGCGCGTGGTCTATGCGTACAGCGGCCCGTTACCAGCAACGGCGGCACGCGGCACCGGCTCGTTTGGATGGCCCGTATCCGGACGTATTACGCAAGGCTTCAAAACGTTCCACCGCGCGTTGGACATCGGCGCGCCGACCGGCGCGCCGGTTCTCGCCGCCGATTCCGGTTATGTGGTTACTGCCGGCTGGAGCACTGCCGGGTACGGTTTTATGATTCTCATCAATCACGGCAACGGCTACGTCACGCGCTATGCGCATCTCAGTGCAATGATCGCCGGCGTGGGTGATTCCGTGAAAAAAGGACAATTGATTGGACGCGTGGGAAGCACCGGCAATTCCACGGGACCCCATTTGCATTTTGAGATTTTGCAAGGGCAAGGTTTCCGGAATCCATACTTGTTGTTGCCGGGCAGATAAAATCACTTGCCGTTCAGTCCCCGTCGCCTAGTCAAATTGGTCAGCTTGACCAAGCGGCTAGGCGACTTTTTGTAAAGGAGTTTCATGCGCGGTTGGCGCATCGGTCGCATTTTTGGAATCGATATCAATATCGATTTGAGCTGGTTTCTCATTGCCGGCTTGTTGGTCTATTCGCTGGGATTTCTGCAATTTCCAGAAGAGTTGTATCCGCGTATGTTTCGTCCACCTGCCGACACAGTCTCGATAACAATGGGCATCGTCACCTGCTTAATGCTATTTGCTTCGGTGCTCGCGCATGAACTCGCGCATTCGTGGATGGCGATGCAACACAAAATCCCGGTCAAGCGCATCACCTTGTTCATCTTCGGCGGCATAGCACAAATCGCCAGTGAGCCGGATAAACCACGCAGCGAATTCCTAATTGCTATCATGGGGCCATTGATGAGCCTCGCCCTCGCGGCAGTGTTTGGGGCAATCTGGCTCTGGTCGATTATCCTTGATTCCTATGGCGGACTGGGCATCTCGCTTTTACCGATCAGCTTGGTCGCCGCTGTTCTCGCGCAAGCAAACGGGTCGCTCGCCTTGTTCAACCTTGCGCCCGGCTTTCCGCTCGATGGCGGGCGCGTTTTGCGCGCGATTCTGTGGGGCACAACCGGCAACTTGCGCAAGGCAACCTTGTGGGCATCACGCGCCGGACAATTCATTGCGATTCTGCTCGTGCTATCGAGCGGCGTGATGTATTTCACCGGGCTGGGCATGAGCGGAATGTGGAATGTGCTCATCGGACTTTTCCTGTGGAACGCGGCAACCAATGGTTATCGCCAAACGCTGATGCTCGATGCTTTGCGCCGCATTTCGGTTGCCGATGTAATGGCACGCGATATCACGACCGTTGCGCCAGAAATATCGATTGCCGAGTTTGTCGATGTACATTTATTGCATCGTCGCAATCAAACCTTTCCAGTGTCCGATGGCGTGACATTCATCGGAACGATTGGCGTGGACAATATCCGGCGCGTGCCGCGCGCTGAGTGGACATCGCGTCGTGTGCGCGATGCGATGCAAACCATCGCGCCAGAACACACGCTGACTCTCAGCATGACCGCCGTCGATGCGTTGACCCGGCTCACCCTATCGGAAAGGGGCGAGTTGCCGGTAATTCAAGACCATCAGGTCATCGGCTTTGTCGGCGAGAGTGAATTGTCGCGCTATTTGAAACTCAAAGCGCCGAACGAATAAGAGATGCAACTATTCGTTTGCAATTTTGCGTTTTTCGATTTTCTGTGTATAATCAACTTCGTTAAGCGGATCGAGTGTTGACGTGCACAACACCTTGACCAGTTTAGGTTTGCTGTTTCGTCTCAGCGCGCTGACGCTAGGCGCGACGTTTGGCTCGCTTTTGCTAGGCATTTGGCTCGACCGCATGATGGGCACGGCGCCCTTTGGCACACTCTGTCTGATGACCGGCGGAATTTTTGTTGGCACGCTTGGCATCTACCGCATCGTCAGACAAGCCAATCAAGTCATCGCAAATCAAGATCGCCGCTCGGATAACGGAGGAAGAGAGTGAAGCGTTTGTTGCCTGTACTTGTCGTTTTAATTGTGCTTTTTGCGTTAGGCGCTTTTCTCCCCAAATTTGGCTCTGAGGCAGTGACTGCATCAGTTGCCGTTGCCCCCGAAGTTATTTTCCACATTGGCACATTTCCGGTCTCCAACACCCTCCTGACGACCTGGATCGTGATGGCGCTCTTGTTGCTCTTTGCGTTCTTTGCGACGCGCAAGATGAGTCTGGTGCCCAGCGGTCTGCAAAATGTTTTTGAGATGGCTGTGGAAATGTGGGAGAACCTGGGTCGCAATGTCGCGGGCGAACGCAACAAGATGTTTTTCCCATTTGTCGCCACGATTTTTCTCTTTGTCTTGTTCTCCAATTACCTGGGTTTGCTCCCCGGCTTTGGTCCGATTGGCATTATTCCGGTGAAAGAAGGCGGTCACGCGCCCGAAGGCATCGCCACGTTCGATTTACCGTTTGGACTGGGCCAAGTCCTTGGCGCGCATCCCGAATCGCTTAAATCGTCAGACGATTATTCGAAAGGCGGCGAGCACGCCGCGCCGACAGAAAAGCCCAAAGAAGCCGCGTCGGAAGAAGTGCTGCTCGCGCCGTTTGTGCGCTCACCTTCCACCGATATCAACACAACACTGGCGCTGGCGTTGGTTGCGATGGTCACTGCACAGATTTTTGGCATGAAAGTTGTCGGTCCGCTAAAATACTGGACCAAGTTTTTCAACTTTGCCAAGGTCGGCGAATTTTTTGGTTCGCTGTTCAAGGGCAAACCAAACTTCGGCTTGTTGTTCTACGGTTTCATCGATCTCTTTGTAGGCATTCTGGAATTTGTGAGCGAGATCGTCAAGGTTGTCTCGTTCACCTTCCGGTTGTTTGGCAATATTTTCGCCGGTGAAGTGGTCCTGCTGATTATGGCATTCCTCGGCAGTACGTTCTACTTCTTTGGCATGCCGTTTGTCTTTTACGCGCTCGAACTCTTCGTCGGCTTTATGCAGGCGTTTGTGTTCGGCATTCTCACGCTTGTATTCATGACGATTGCCACCACCGCGCACGGTGGTGAACAAGCACATCACTAGATTCCCAAAATCAATTCACCAATTTCTCAAGGAGGAATTCTCACAATGGATGTCAATGCCGCACGTCTCGTTGCCGCCGCCCTGGCTATCGGCTTGGGCACAATCGGTCCCGGCATCGGTCTGGGTTTGCTCGTCAACTCGGCGTTGAACGCGATGGGTCGCAATCCCGAAGCCGCCGGTCAAGTGCAGATCAACATGTTCATCGGCATCGCCGTGACGGAAGCACTCGGCATTTTCGCGCTGGTCGTCTCGCTGTTGATCGGTTTCAAGATTTTCTAGTCGAGAGTCGCGCCAAAAAACTTTACGGAGGTTGCCTTGGAAAAACTAGGCCTCAATACGACGTGGCTACTCGCCCAGATCGTCAATTTTGGCTTGTTGCTTTTTGTCCTCTGGCGTTTTGCATACAAGCCGGTGTTGAAAATGCTCGACGACCGCAAGCAAAAGATTCAAGCCAGTTTGGATTATGCCGAGCAGGTCAAGCGCGATGCGGCGAATCAGCAAAAAGAATTTGAAAAGAAATTGGACGAAACGCGCCGCGAGATTCAAGCTGCTTCTGCCGCCGCTTCGCAAGCCGGCGAAAAAGAGCGCGAGGTCATTCTCGCGCAAGCCCGCGACGAAGCGCGCAAGCTGGTCGAGCAAGCAAAATCGCAAATTGATTACGAGCGCAAGCAAATGCTTTCCGATTTGCGCGAGGAAGTTGTCCGCTTGTCGATGTTGACTTCGCAAAAAGTCATCGGGCAATCGCTCGATGAGAAAGCACATCATCGACTCGTTGACGAATTCTTGAAACAAGCCGATCACCTCGGCAAGAACTAGGAGGGCGTCGTGTCAAACGAACGACTCGCCCAACAATACGCGCAAGTTGTCTTTGAAACTGCGTTGGCAAAATGGCTGACGCCGCTCAAATCCGTTGCTACCGCATTGGAACAATCCGGCGCGGTCAGCAAATTGGATGACCCAGCGCTTGCATTCAACAAAAAACAAGAACTCGTCCGCACGTTGTTGCCGGCAAACACACCAGCGAAGTGCAAAACTTGATCTTGGAACTTGCCAACAAAAATCACATGCACTTGCTGAGCCAAATCGTCGGCGATCTCAACCGCTTTGCTCAGCGCGATACCGTCGGTGGAACAGCCAAGGTTACCAGCGCGGTTCCGCTCACCGATGGCGAAAAGAGCGCGTTGGAAACCAAGATGCGCGCGCAATTCGGCAAGGATCTGCAATTCGATTACTTGACCGATCGCGCGATTCTGGGCGGCGTGATTATTCGTGTTGGCGACAAGGTCATTGACGGCAGTGTGGCAGGCAAACTTGCGGCACTGGAAGAGAAACTCAAATAACAAGAATTACAAATTACCAATTATTTTTTTCGTGTAATTCGTAATTGGTAATTGGAGGTTTTGATGGCAATTCGCGCTGATGAATTTACCGCGCAGATCAAAAAACAAATTGAATCGTTCACGCCGCCGCTCGAAGCGGTTGACGTTGGAACGATTATCGAAGTTGGCGATGGCATCGCCCGCGTGAGCGGGCTGCGCAATGTGATGGCTGGCGAGTTCGTTGAATTTCCGAAAAACGGCACCTTTGGTCTGACGCTGAACCTGGAAAAAGATGTCATCGGCGTCGCCATCATGGGCGAATACGCCGATTTGCGCGAAGGCGATTTGGTTAAAGGCACCGGTCGCATCGCATCCGTGCCGGTCGGTCAGGGTTTGCTTGGTCGCGTCGTCAACCCACTCGGTCAACCGGTCGATGGTAAGGGACCGATTGAATCGACCAAATTTCGCCCGGTCGAACGCATCGCGCCGAACGTGATCATGCGCGAGCCGGTGAGCCAACCGGTGCAAACCGGCATCAAGCCGGTCGATGCCATGTTCCCCATTGGTCGCGGTCAGCGCGAACTCATCATCGGTGATCGCCAGACCGGCAAGACCGCTATCGCGATCGATGCGATCATCAATCAGCGCGGACAGGACATGGTTTGTATTTATGTCGCCATCGGACAAAAACTTTCCACCGTTGCGCAAGTTGTCGCCACGTTGGAAAAATTTGGCGCGATGGAATACACCATCGTCGTGAGCGCCGCATCGTCCGATCCCGCCGCATTGCAATATCTTGCGCCTTACGCCGGTTGCGCGATGGGCGAAGAAGTAATGGAAAGCGGAATCAAAGTTGGCGGCAAAGATGTGCACGATGCGTTGATTATTTACGATGATTTGTCCAAGCACGCTTGGGCGTATCGCCAAGTTTCATTGCTCTTGCGCCGCCCGCCCGGCCGCGAAGCCTATCCCGGCGACATTTTCTATCTGCACTCGCGCTTGCTTGAACGCGCGGCAAAGTTGAGCAAAAAATATGGCAGTGGTTCGCTCACTGCGTTGCCGATCATCGAGACTCAAGCCGGCGACGTGTCCGTGTACATTCCCACGAACGTTATTTCGATTACCGACGGACAGTTGTATCTCGAAGGCGATTTGTTCTATCAAGGTATTCGCCCCGCACTCAACGTCGGCATTAGCGTTTCACGCGTCGGTGGTAAAGCGCAAACCAAAGCGATGCGCCAAGTCGCCGGCAAATTAAAGCTCGATCTCGCGCAGTATCGGAACTTGGCGGCGTTCGCGCAATTCGGTTCCGATCTGGACAAGGCAACGCGCGATCAATTGGATCGCGGTGCGCGTTTGACCGAGTTGTTGAAGCAACCGCAATACGAGCCAGTCCGGTTGGATCGCCAAGTGATGGTGATCTATGCCGCGACGAATGGCTATCTCGACGATGTGCCAGTGGATAAAGTGCGCGCGTTTGAAACCGCGTTCTATCGTTTCATGGATGCCAGCTATCCAAAGATCGGCGAGAAAATCATGAGCAAACGCGAACTTGATTCTGAAAACGAAGAAGCGTTGAAAAAAGCGGTACAGGAATTCAAACTCGCTGGCGCGTACTAGCGCGTCTTGGCGCCTGGCTCAACGTTGAGCACGTAGCAACGGCAAGAGAAGACGCTGAGGAGAAATCGTGAAGATTACCAGATCGAATTGGATATTGGGGCTAGGCATTGTCATGACGATTGCCTTGAGCGCGTGTAGTTCCGGTACGCCCACGGCATTGCCGACGCGCTTGGCAACGCAAACGCCGTGGATTATCGAGCGTGTGATTACGGCAACACCCGAACCACCGATTGCCACAACCATTCCGCCAAGTATTCCGGTCAGAACACCAACCAAGAGCCGCAACTGCCAAGCCGGTAGTGCCAACCGCCAAACCACCGGTCGTGCCGCCCGTTGCTGCCGCTTCACCAACAACGGCTCCACCGGCGTGTTCGGTTGGTGCGGTTTCGTTGCTCTTTCCGGAGAATGGCGCGCCGCGAAATACACGTAAAGATGGCAGTGGCGGAAGCGCGTTCATTATGAAATGGACGCCATTCCAGAACGGCGATTCGGATCCTTCGATGGGCTATCGCATCGAAATGGAATCCAAGCGCGGCGGGAAAACTATTAATGGCGCAACCGTCTATGTTGCGCACAATAAATTTTTTCGCGATGGACAACAATTCGTTTTTGACGCGCGAGCAGTTTCTTTGCTTGCGGCTGGTGAAAATGCGAGTGTAACTTGGAAGGTTACCGTCGTCAAGTCTACCGGTGGTTTTAATGACACTGACTACAATGTCACACCACCTGGTGTTGTCGCTTGCAGTCCCGCGAGTATACCTTTTACGATTCAATTGATCGTGCCTGATTAGGCCACCGATCAGGAGGCAAATTCTTCAATGCGTACGAAACTCTTTTCGATGATTCTTTTGGGCGCGCTTGCTATTGCAATCGTCGCTTGCGGCACCGTCACACCAACACCCGCACCGCAACCCACGCCGCCGCCAGTTGTCATCACCGTTGTTATCACGGCGACGCCGTTGCCGGTAACCGCTACACCGGTCCAGCTTCCGCCAACGCTGGCGCCAATCACACCCACTGTCGCGCTCGTTCAGCCCACCGTGACGCGCGCCGTAGCCGCCGCGACCAAGCCGACCTGCTGCCGCGACCAAGCCGCCCGCCGCTTCACCGACCACCCAACTGGCCATCAAGTATCCGGCGGTGGCGTTAATTGAGCCCATCTGGACAGACAACCAAAAAGACGAACGGAAATTTCCGTCCGGGGCACTGACTTTTAAATGGAAAGCGGTGGCTGGTTTACAAGGCGATGAATGCTATCGTATCGACGTCACATTCAGCCCAGATAACCCTGGCACTTCGAGCCCTTCACCGCGCGGCGATTATTTCCTGACCAAATGCGGCGATGGAACTCGAATCGACTATTCGGTAGATTTCACGTTGAACCAACCCAATCGGCCAGGACCGAACTATGGTGGATTACTGATTGATTCTCTGCTATCTGGGTTGACTGGTCGGTTTCAATTGTCAAGAAAACCGGTCCCTGCGCTGATGATTTTCACTGTCCCAATGCTCCCCTGAACCAACCAAGCAAGGGCAGATTCATCCTGCGCGGGAGCTAGACCGAGGTTTCAACTTGGCAACACTTCGAGCCATTCAACGACGCATTAAAAGTGTACGGAATATTTCGCAAGTCACGCGCGCGATGGAAATGGTCGCCGCGTCAAAGATGCGCCGCGCCCAACAAGCGACGTTAGCCAGCCGCGCGTACGCGGAAAAATCGTGGCAAGTGCTGAACTATGTTGCGGCGCAGCCCGGACGCGGCAAGACCCTGCACCCCCTGCTCGAAGAGCGCGAGCAAGTCAAGAACATCTTGGTCATCTTGATGACCTCGGATCGCGGGTTGTGCGGCGCGTTTAACATGAACATTCTGCGCACCACGTTCGACTTCATCAAGCAGTCAGAAAAACCGGTCAAGATGGTGACCGTCGGACGGCGCGGGCGCGATTTGGCGATGCGCTCCGGCAAAGAAATCATCGCCGAGTTTACGGGCTTGAGCGAAAAGCCCAAGATGCTCGACATCGGTCCGATTGCGAATATTGCGATCGAAGAATTTACTGCTGGGCGCGTTGATCAAGTGGAGATTGCGTACACGGATTTCGTGAACGTGATCAAACAAGTCCCGCAGGTGAAACAATTGTTGCCGATTGTAACGCCCAAGGAACGCCCGGCGGACGCCAGCGCGGTGTACTTGTATGAACCGAATCCGGAAGCAATTCTCGATTCGATTCTGCCGCGCTTTACCGAATTGCAAATTTATCAAGCGTTGCTGGAATCGGTGGCAAGCGAACATTCCGCGCGCATGGTCGCGATGCGCAACGCCACCGAAAACGCGCGCGAATTGATTGATGGTCTCTCATTGGTGTACAACAAGGCGCGCCAGTGGAACATCACCAAAGAAATGTTGGACATTGCGGGCGGCGCAGAAGCATTGCGCCAAGCGCTCTGCGGCAAAATAATTTTCAGGATCGGATACTGATTCCGGAGGAACGGCATGGGGAAAGGTGCAATCGGACGGGTGATTAAAGTTACAGGTCCCGTCGTCGACGTTGAATTCAAAGTGGGCGAACTGCCCGAAATTTATCACGCGCTCGAAATCCGCCAAAACGATTCGCGCTTGGTCTTGGAAGTCCAACAGCACCTTGGCGAAAACGAAGTGCGTACCGTCGCAATGGATTCCACGGACGGATTGCGGCGCGGCATGGAAGCCGTCAGTACCGGCGCGTCAATTTCCGTTCCGGTTGGACGCGTCACGCTGGGTCGCATTTTTAACGTGACTGGCGATCCCATTGACCAAAAAGGCGAAGTCAAAGCCGATACTTTTTATCCAATTCATCGCGCCGCCCCGTCGTTTGAAGAACAAGTCACCGAACCGCAATTCTTTGAAACCGGTATGAAGGTCGTCGATCTCGTCGCGCCGTTCACCAAAGGCGGCAAGGTCGGCGTGTTCGGCGGCGCCGGCGTGGGCAAGACGGTTATCATTCAGGAACTCATCCGCTCCGTGGCAACCGAGCACGGCGGTTTCTCGGTTTTCGCCGGCGTCGGCGAACGCTCGCGCGAAGGCAACGACCTGTATCTTGAAATGCAAGAATCCGGCGTTATCGAAAAAACCGTGATGGTCTTTGGTCAAATGAACGAGCCGCCGGGCGTGCGCTTGCGCGTCGCGTTGACCGGCTTGACAATGGCGGAATATTTCCGCGATGAAGGTCGCGACGTGCTCTTGTTCATCGATAATATTTTCCGCTTTGTCATGAGCGGTTCCGAAGTATCCGCCCTGCTCGGTCGTATGCCCAGCGCCGTCGGTTATCAGCCAACACTCGCGCAAGAAATGGGCGAACTGCAGGAACGCATCACCTCGACCAAGCGCGGTTCGATTACATCGATGCAGGCGATCTATGTGCCCGCCGATGATTACACCGATCCCGCGCCGGTCGCGACGTTCGCGCACCTTGACGCCACGATTTCACTCGAACGCTCGATTGCCGAGCAAGGTCTGTTCCCCGCCGTCGATCCATTGACTTCGACTTCACGCATTCTTGATCCAAATATCGTGGGCAAGGAACATTATGAGGTCGCGCGCAATGTTCAGCGCGTGCTCCAACGCTACAAGGACTTGCAAGACATTATCGCGATTCTTGGTATCGAAGAGTTGAGCGAAGATGACAAGCTGGCGGTTGCGCGCGCGCGCAAGATTCAGCGCTTCCTCTCGCAACCGATGCGCGTCGCTGAAGCATTCACCGGTCGCCCGGCAAGTACGTGCCGGTCAAGGAAACGGTGCGCGGTTTCAAGATGATTCTCAACGGCGAACTCGACGATGTGCCGGAACCGTATTTCTACATGCGCGGCGGCATCGAAGAAGTGCGCGAAGCCTTCCGCGAAGGCAAAGTCTAAACTATGTCGACGATCAAACTCGATATCGTGACCGCCGAACGGCTGGTCTTGAGCGAGGATGTCGAATACGTCAGCGCGCCGGGCGTCGATGGCGTCATCGGAATTTTGCCGCGCCACGCGCCGTTGCTCACCGCGCTCAACGTCGGTGAATTGCATTACAAAAAAGGCGGACAAGAACTCTCGTTCGCCATCGGCGGCGGCTTTATGGAAGTTCGCCCCGACCGAGTAACAGTGCTTGCCGATGTCGCCGAAAGCGCCGACGAAATCGATGAACAGCGCGCCGAAGCCGCGCGCAAACGCGCGCAGGACATCTTGAAAGAAAAACCGCGCAACGATGTCGATTTCGCGCGCCTCGAGCAATCGTTACGCCGCGCGGAACTGCGCCTCAAAGTCGCGCGCCGACGGCACGGCGGGGGTTCAACCTCAACTCAGAATCTGGGTGAATAGGGATGCCATTATTCGTCCAGCAAATTGGGATTGATTTAGGGACGGTCAACGTTTTGGTGTACGTGCGCGGGCGAGGGATTGTGCTTCAAGAACCCTCGCTCGTTGCGCTCTCATTAGCCGATTCGCGCATCGTCGCGCTCGGCGAAGAAGCCAAAACGATGCTGGGTCGCACGCCGGAAAGCATTGAAGTCATGCGTCCGATGCGCGATGGTGTTATCGCCGATTACATGGTTACAGAGGCGATGCTCCGGTACTTTATCACCAAAGTGTGCGGGCGCTTGCAAATGATGTTTGGCATCAAGCCGGACATTGCCATCAGCGTGCCCGTGGGCGTAACGAGCGTCGAAGAACGCGCCGTGCACGATGCTGCGATAGCCGCTGGCGGTCGCAGCGCGCATCTTGTTCCTGAACCATTTGCCGCCGCGCTCGGCGCGGGCTTGCCGATTCACACACCAACCGGGAACATGGTTGTGGATATTGGCGGCGGGGCCAGCGAAGCTGCCGTTGTCTCAATGAACGGCATGGTCGTGTCGCATTCCGTGCGTATCGCCGGGTTGAAAATCGACGAAGCGATTGCGACGTACATTCGCAAGAAATACAATCTGATGATCGGCGAGCAAACCGCCGAAGATATCAAAATTCAGATCGGCAGTGCGCTGCCGATGGAAGAAGAATTGGCAATCGAAGTGCGAGGGCGCGATCAGGTGCAAGGATTGCCGCGCACAATTCGCGTGACGTCGAACGAAATCACGGACGCAATTGCCGAGCCGCTTCAAGCCATTTCCGGTGTCGTGCGCGCAGTGCTGGAAAAAACGCCGCCCGAACTCTCGTCCGATATTATCGACCGCGGGATGGTGATGGTCGGCGGCGGCGCGCTGTTACGCAACATCGATCGTTTCCTGACCAAAGAAACCGGCGTGCCGTGTTACGTCGCCGAAAACCCGATGGCGTGCGTGGCTATTGGCGCAGGGCGAACGCTGGAACAGCTAGAGATGTTGCGCAAGAGTATGCCGCAACTCTAAGTTCGATGTTTCAAGTTAAAAGTTCAAAGAGAAAAGAAAAAGCCAGTCCGATACTTTCGGCTGGCTTGTTTATTCAGCTTTGAACTTTAACCTTAAACTCACAGGTAATACGTCATACTCTGCAATCCCACCACTGGGTCGATATAGTACACGTGCACTTCTGGCGGGACACTGAGCGTAATTGGCGCATAGTTGAGAATCGCGCGCACGCCCAGATCGACCAGTTGGTTCGCTACACTTTGTGCCACGTTCGCCGGTACGGCGAGAATCACCATTTCGAGTTTCTGTGTGCGCACGACGCGCGGCAAATCGGCAACGTCTTGCACCGTCAAATCACTGACGGTCATGCCAATCTTTTTCGGCGCGTTATCGAAAATCGCAACGAGCCGAAAACCCTGCGTGGCGAAACCTTGATAATGCACCAGCGCCCGCCCCAGATCACCCGCGCCGATGATCGCCACATCCCATGCGTGATCAATGTGCAGAATCTTACGCAACTGTTTTTGCAGGAACTCGATGTTGTAACCGGTGCCCTGTTTGCCAAACCCGCCAAAGTACGAAAGATCTTTGCGAATTTGCGCCGACGAAAAACCCAACCGCTCGCTCAACTCCTGCGATGAGGTAATCGACTTGCCTTCTTTCTGCAGGAATTCGAGCAAGCGCAAATACAACGGCAATCGATTGACGACAACATCTGACACTGGCTGCGTTGCCACGAGGTCCTCCCAAGCGTTCGCGAATTCACAAGTATCATAGCACGATTTTCATCAAGATGCAAAAAACTGTTTGACTTTTTCATCGATTGGAGTACTCTAAACCCAATGCGCAACGACACCTTGTTCTTTGACGAAGCAAAAATCTTTGTACATGCCGGCGACGGCGGCAATGGTTGTATGAGTTTCCGCCGTGAAAAATTCGTGCCGTACGGCGGACCCGATGGCGGTCACGGCGGTAACGGCGGCAATGTTACATTGGTCGTTGACCAACATGTGAACACGCTCTTGTCTTTACGTAAGCATCCTCATTATAAAGCGCACAAAGGCACGCACGGCGAAGGTAAAAACAAACACGGCAAGAATGGTGAAGACAGCATCGTCCTCATTCCACGCGGCACACTGGTACGCGACGCCGACACCGGCGAAATCATTGCCGACTTGGTGCGCCCTGACGATCAATTGGTTGTCGCGCGCGGCGGTCGCGGCGGTCGCGGCAACTCCGCATTCGTCAGCTCGACGAATCAAGCGCCGCGTTTTGCAGAGAAAGGCGAGCCGGGCGAAGAACGCACGCTGGTGCTGGAACTAAAATTGATCGCCGACATCGGCATCATCGGCTTGCCGAATGCCGGCAAATCGACTTTTCTCGCATCGATTACTGCCGCGCGTCCTAAAATCGCCGATTACCCTTTCACTACGATTGTTCCCAATCTCGGCGTGGCGATTATCGATGATCGCGAAGTCGTGCTCGCCGATATTCCCGGTCTGATCGAAGGTGCCCATGAAGGTGCGGGCTTGGGTGACAAATTTTTGCGCCACATCGAACGCACACGCGTGCTGATTCATTTGCTTGATGGCTCAGTAGACGATCCGCATGGCGGCATTCACGACAATCAACCGAGAACTGTCTGAGTATAGCGAACAATTGGCGACCAAGCCCCAGGTCGTCGCGTTGAATAAAATCGATTTGCCGGATGCGCAAGCCAAGTGGCAAAAAATTCAAAGAGCGTTGGCGAAAAAGAAAATCGATGCGTTCGCCATTTCCGCCGCAACTGGTCAGGGTGTGCGTGATTTGCTTCGCGCGGCAGTCAATCGCTTGAGCGAATTGCCGGTCGAATCGACGATCGTCGAAGAAGAGCTGCCGGTCATTCGCCCTGCCGAAAATGAAAACGCATTTGAGGTTTCGCGCGAAGGACACGCGTATCGCTTGCGAGGCAAAAAAGTCGAGCGCGTGATCGCGATGACCAACTTTGAGCAAGACGAGGCGATCCAGCGTTTGCATCGCATTTTCCAGGCGATGGGTGTGACGAGCGCGCTGCAACGTGCCGGTGTGCATGAAGGCGACAAAGTACGGATTGGGGAAGTTGAGCTCGAATGGCGCGAATAAAAAAAAGAAACACGTAAACAGTAATTGGTAAAGAGTTTTCTGAATGGATACCAATCACCAATTACCGATTACTAGAGTCGGGGTTTTGGGCGGCACATTTGATCCGCCGCACAATGGGCATTTGCTCATCGCGCAACAAGCATTAACGCAACTCAAGCTGGCTCAAGTTTTGTTCGCGCCCACACGCCAACCGCCGCACAAGGATATTCAGGTCATCACGCCGGTTGAGCATCGCGTCGAGATGGTGCGGCTGGCGATTGCCGGTTACCCCGGCTTTGCGCTTTCGCGCGTCGATGTCGATCGGCAAGGACCTACATTTACGCTCGACACGATGCGCTTACTGCGCGGGCAGCTCGGCAAATCAGCCGAGTTGTATTTCATCATGGGCATGGATTCGCTCGCGAATATTCTAACGTGGCGCGATCCGGCCAAGTTAATTCAGATTTGCAATCTCGCCGTCTTTGCGCGGCCGGGGTTTCAAGCCGATTTGAGCGACTTGGGAAAGGCAATTCCTAATTTGGCCGCGTCGATAGTTTTTTTACCCACCACCGCCGTCAAGATCGCCGCGAGCGATTTGCAGCGCCGTATCAGCGCTGGACTACCGATCACAGAACTCATCCCAACTCCGGTCGTCAAGTACATTCACGAACACAAGCTGTACCAAAATTTGTGAGCCGTTTTCACGCGACCTCAAAGATCGCAATCGACACGCGCATGTTTTCCCCCAATCGCGCCGCGCGCAAAACGCGATGCGATGTCCCCAGATAGATCGACCGCGTGATCTTCATATTTCCCCGCGCACAAAACTCGATGAAATCGCGGACGGTCAATTGCCGCGCCCGCGGTGATTCATCCCAGCGCTGTGGCAAGCCAGGTGCGAGCGGCGTTCGCCCGGTGAACAACAAGTCCAAACGACAACGCCAATGCCCCCAGTTTGCAAAGCTCACAATCACGCGCTGCCCCACCCGCAACATCTCGCGCACGATAAACGATGGATTGTCGAGGTACGGCAACGTCTGGCTCAGGATCACCGTATCAAACGATTTGTCCGGGTAATCGCGCAAGCCTTCGTCGAGATTGCCCTGCCGCACGCTCAAACCTTTGCGCACGCACGCCAACACATCCAACTCGGACAGCTCGATGCCGCGCCCGGTGATTTGCCGCGCGTCGATCAGATAGCGCAACAATGTACCGTCGCCGCAACCGAGGTCAAGGACTTTTTCGCCGGTCTCGATCAATTCGGCGATGGCAAGCAGATCAGCGCGCAAACCGTTTTGAGTGTTGATCATGATTCACCGCATCGGAACGCAACAGTGCGAACGTTCCCTACAATTGAATTTTGTGATGCGCCACCACGCGCCCCAGGAAATCAGAAATCAATTGCGTCATCGTTTCCACTTCCAACAGAAATGCGTCGTGCCCCCAGGTTGATTGCAAGTTGCAGTACGTTACGTCCGCGCCCGCCGCCATCAACGCGCTGACCATCTCTTTCGAGTGGTATGTTGGATACAACCAATCGGACGTAAACGAGACGACGAGGTACATCAAATCGCCGCATTTTGCAAACGCTTTCGTCAAATCGCCATCGCCATTCGCCAAATCGAAATAGTCCATCGCTTTAGTGACGTACAAGTACGTGTTTGCGTCAAAGCGTTCGGTGAAACGACTGCCTTTGTGATGCAAGTATGATTCGATTGCAAAATCGGTTTCAAAATCAAAACCGAATCGTTCGCGCACCTCCAAACGGCGGCCAAATTTTTGGTGCATCGATTCTTCGCTGAGATACGTGATGTGCCCGATCATCCGCGCGAGCGCAAGCCCGGTATTCGGTCGCGTGCCATCGTAATAATTGCCTTGATTCCAATTGGGGTCGGCGTAGATCGCTTGACGACCCACTTCGCTGAACGCAATCAACATGGGTGAGTGGCGCGCCGTGGTTGCAAGCGGCAGTGCGGCGCGCACACGCTCCGGGTAACTCGCCGTCCATTGCAACACCTGCATTCCGCCCATACTTCCACCCGCGACCGCCAACAATTTTTCGATGCGGAGGAAATCGACGAGATGGCGTTGTGCGTGCACCATATCCGCGATCGTTAGCACCGGAAAATTCAGCGCGTACGGCTTCCCGGTCTTTGGATCGATTGAACTCGGACCGGTCGAACCTTGACATCCGCCGATGACATTTGAACAAATCACAAAGTACTTGCTTGTGTCGAACGCTTTTCCCGGTCCCACGCAATCGTCCCACCAACCCACTTTGCCGTTCGCATCGACGCCGCCGGCGTGCGCATCGCCGGACAGCGCGTGGCAAATCAAAATCGCGTTACTGTGGTTGGCGTTGAGCGTGCCGTACGTTTCGTACGCGAGTGTGATCGGACTCAGCGTTTCACCGGAATCGAGTTGCATTGGTTTGTCATCGGCGAAGGTAAAATACTTACGCTCGGTGATACCAGAAGAATCTTGAGAATTCATCGTTTTTCTCGCACCCATTGAACCGCAAGGGCAAGAACAACGCGGAGAAGAATATTATATTCTTTGCGCACTTGGCCTCTTTGCGGTAGGTTTTGGCTTTACGCTTTTTGCAGCGCTTGATCCAAATCCCACAGAATATCATTGATGTCTTCGATGCCGATGCTCAAGCGGATAAAATCGGGCGTAACACCGGCACTCGTCTGTTCGTCCTCGCTGAGCTGGCTGTGCGTTGTGCTTGCCGGATGAATCGCCAAACTTTTCGCATCGCCAACATTCGCGAGGTGGCTGAACAGCTTCAAACTATCGATGAATTTGCGTCCGGCAGGCAAGCCGCCCTGGATGCCGAAACCGAGAATCGCACCCACACCTTGGGGCAGATATTTTTTCGCGCGCGCAAAATCGGGATGGCTCTTCAAACCGGGATACGTAACCCAGCTCACTTTGGAATGGCGCTCCAGAAATTCGGCGACGCGTTGCGCGTTAGCGACGTGACGTTCCATTCGCAAACTCAACGTTTCGAGTCCTTGAATGAACAACCACGCATTGAGCGGTGCTTGGCACGCGCCAATGTCGCGCAGAATTTGCACGCGCGTTTTCACAATGAATGCCGGTTTGCCGAGCGTTGCATACGCCAAGCCATGATAACTTGGGTCTGGCTCTGTGAAATTTCTAAATCGCCCGCTTGTCCAATCGAAATTGCCGCCATCCACGATGATGCCGCCGATGCTCGTGCCGTGTCCGCCGATAAATTTCGTCGTCGAATGGACAACGATGTTCGCGCCCCATTCAAACGGCCGGCACAGGTACGGCGTGGCAAATGTATTGTCAATCATCAGCGGAATCCGAAACTCGCGCGCGATGGCGGCGACCTCGTCGAAAGGGAAAACGTTGATGCGCGGATTACCGAGCGTTTCGCCGTACAGAATCTTTGTGTTCGCGCGAATCGCGCGGCGAAAATTTTCCGGATCGGCAGGATCGACAAATGTCACATCGATGCCTAATCGTGGAAAGGTGTAATTGAATTGATTGTACGTGCCGCCGTACAGCGTCGATGCGGAAACAATGTGATCGCCGGCGTTGCACAGCGCGAGGACCGCCATCGTTTGCGCGGCGTGCCCAGAACTTGCGGCGAGCGCACCCACACCGCCTTCGAGACTGGCAACGCGTTGCTCAAACACATCGCTCGTGGGATTCATAATGCGCGTGTAGATGTTACCAGGTTCTTGCAACGCAAACAAGCGCGCGGCGTGATCGGTATCGCGAAAAACGTACGACGATGTTTGATAAATCGGTACCGCGCGCGAGCCGGTAGTTGGATCGGCTTGTTGGCCGGCATGCAGTTGGCGGGTGGTAAAACCATATGCGCGAGCTTGATCGGTGGGCATCATTTCCTCCTCGAATCGTGAAATAAAAAATCTGCCGCTTCTGGGTAAGAAGAGGCAGACAAGCATCGTTGATTGATCTTATCTCATCTTCCAGAATTTATTTCTGTCGGAATTGGCACCTTTCTCAATAGTCAGTCGTCAGATTTCAGCTATCAGATGGTCTGACGACTGATTGCTGGATACTGTCTACTGAGAAGGTTGTCGAGGCTTCACAGGGCCGTTCCCTCCGCCTCTCTGGATGAGTTTCGCTATTCGATTGTTGGCGCAAACTTTAGCACACAGCTATCGATTTGTCAATTTTTTCGATTAGATATTTACGAGAGATAATGTTGGGCATGAGGGTAGTCGCTACTCGATTTTCGTCTTGGGTAACTCAAGTTCAAGCGATTCACGATTGAACTGTGAGTTGTGACGCGAGCGCGGCACCGTGCGGATGTCAGCAAGCAAAATGATTGGGCGCGCCAAAAGAATTTCGCTAATCATGTTCAGCGGTCGCGTCGAGTCACCGCTGGCGTGGATCGTGGTCACTTGCGCACGCCCCAACCGAAGAGAAACTCGCCGATGAAATGCTGCGCGGAATGTTGATCGTCGAGATGTCCAAGCAACACCCACGCGACGGAGAGGACGACATGATACTGCTCGTGCCCACCGGCGATTGCTTTTTGATACGCGGGATGCGCCCGATTGATCCACACCGTGTTCTCCAACAACCAACCCAGGTCGGCGCGCTCTGGCGCGTCTTCGTAGCCAATCATCAAGCCGGGACCAACGCGCTTGCCCTCTTGCGGATGCGCCGCTTCCGTCCCTTCGGGATTTTGTTCGAGCACCGCGCCCGTATCCGGCAGCGGCTGAAACGGCGCGAGCGCTTCGCGCGCCACATTCGCGTTGCCTTGCTGCTGCGCGATTTCTGCGAGCGTCTCGGTCAGTGTGCCAACGTCCGCGCCGTCCGCGTCAGGTGCGAGGTTGATGCCGGGTTGATTTGTGCGGCGGCGACCTATCAGCGGCGCGATCTCCGGATAATCGCCGAGCATCGTTCCCAGCACACGTTCGACTTCGCGTTCGAGCGGACGCACCTCGCGCTCAGAACGCTCGCGCGTCGGCGCCGTTTCACCCAGGTCGCGCAGAATCGGACCCAGTGCGGCTTGAATCGCTTTGCGATAACGATAGTAACGTTTGAGCGAGCCGGCATCTTTCAAGAAATCGGCTTTGTTCGTCGTCAAAATTTCGACGAGCGGCGGCACTTCGACAATGCCGCTGAGGCGCATCGGGTGTTTCGGCGTAAGCCCAACCCAATCCCAGCCGCGCTTGATCACTTTGCCATACGCCGAAATGCCAATGCCGGACTGTTGCTCCGGCAAATCGTCCTCGCTCCGTCCGATGAAACCGACTCCGACCGGCTTGCCCCGTGCATTCGGATTCGACGACAGGGACGCGCGCACGACGAACGTCCTGCGCCCGCGCAGTTCCGTGAGTTCGGGTGCGGTGATCGGACGATTGTTCACGAAAAAACGCACGCCTTGGGGATAAAACGATTTGAAAATCTCGCCGAACGTTTCATCGAGGAGCGGATAAAAGTGCGCCTGCAAAATCATCTCGACGTAGTTAGGTTCGATCAGTGGCGACGATTCGCGAAAAACGAGTGTCACCGCCGTCCCGCTCTTGACGTTTTCCAAAATACCCTGCGGTTCCGACATTTCCCAGGGCGCGCGCTGTGAACTTTCAAGTCGCCAGCGCGTCGCGGTGTACCAACGTCCCGCGCGCGTTTCGGTGATGACCTCTTTCGCGAGGAGCAGCGCGAGTTTTGCGCCAATGCCGGCAAAGCCGATGCCCTTGCCACGCACCTTGGTCGTCGCGGCGATGTCGTGATAGTGTTCCAACTGCGACGGCAACATGCCTTTGCCGTAATCCACCGCCGTACATGTCTTTTCGCTCTTGCTCACCAGAAATCGAATCTCGGACGTGCCCGAGTCGAGCGAGTTCGCGACAAGTTCTGTCAGAATCGCTTCTTCCGGCGGAAACGGGTATGTGTCGCGGATATCTTCGAGCAAGTGTTGTAGGTTGACGCGGGTTTCACCCATAATACACCATTTCAGATTCCATCGTATCAACCTCCCAGTTGATCCGATTTGTTTTCGCCGCGCCATTTTTTCAAACGCGCGGCGATGTCTTTTTCTCGCCCTTGATCGCTCGGCTCGTAAAATTGTTTGCCGCGCAATCGCTCAGGCAAATATTGTTGCTCTGCCCAATGACCGGGAAACTCGTGCGGATACTTGTAATCCTTGCCGTGCCCCAGCGCTTTGCCGTCGCGCGTTGCGTCCTTGAGATGATTCGGCACTTCGATCTTGCCCTCGGCTTCCACTTCCGCCAGCGCTTTAAATACGCGCCGCACGAATTGCTCTTGGGCGCAGTCGTCAAATACAATGTCGCTTCGGCAAGATGATATTGCGCCTCCGGCAAGCCGCACCATTCCAACGCGCGCGCGCACGCCGACGCGACGATGATGCCGGCGGGGTCAGCCAGCCCGATATCTTCCGATGCCAGAATCAACAAACGCCGCATAATAAATTTGATATCTTCGCCGGCGTAAATCATCCGCGCGAGCCAGTAGAGCGCGGCGTCGGGATCAGACCCGCGCACCGATTTGATGAACGCGCTGATCGTGTCGTAATGCTCGTCGCCCGCACGATCGTACCGAATCGCGCGCCGCTGAATCGCTTCCTCGGCAACAGTCAAATCGATGTGGACGATTCCATCTTCGCCCGGCGGCGTCGATTCGACGGCAAGTTCGAGTGCGTTGAGCGCAGAACGCGCATCGCCGCCGGCAACGTCGACGAGATGCGCGAGCGCGTCGTCGTTGATTTCGATGGGTTGCTTGCCGTACCCGCGTTCTTTATCTGCGAACGCGCGGCGAATCAAATCCGCCACTTGGTTATCGTCGAGTGGACGCAGCTGAAACACACGCGAACGCGACACGAGCGCGGAGATGACTTCAAAGTACGGATTCTCGGTCGTCGCGCCGATCAGAATAATCGTGCCATCCTCGACGTGCGGCAAGAGCGCGTCTTGTTGCGCTTTGTTGAAACGATGAATCTCATCGACCAAGACAATCGTGCGCGTGCCGTGCATCCCACGCCGTTCTTTCGCATCGCCGATCAACCGGCGAATATCCGCGACGCCGGCGGTCACCGCGCTAATCGTTTCGAAATGCGATTTGGTTGTGTTCGCAATAATCATCGCGAGCGTCGTCTTGCCGGTGCCGGGCGGTCCCCACAAAATGATCGACGAAAAAAGTTTGTCGGTTTCAATCGCGCGGCGCAACAACTTGCCCTGCCCCACGATGTGTTCCTGTCCCGCAAATTCGGCGAGCGTGCGCGGGCGCATCCGCGCGGCAAGCGGCGCTTCGCTCTTGCTCAACTCTTGGCGGCGATAATCGAAAAGATCCATCTTCACCTCTCGCGCAATTCTACGACGATTCAAGGTGTTTGGCAAACGAATCTAGCCACCGGAAACACAAAGGACACAGAAATCAACAGATTTTTCTCTGTGTTCTCTGTGTCCTCTGTGGCATCACAGCAATCAAACGATATAACTATCCGGGTTCAAAATTCCAGCCGCATCCCATTTTGTTTTTAGTTTCCGCATCACATCGATTGCATCCGGTTGATAACCCCACCGATCAATTGCCCCGCGCCATTCGTCCGGCATCTGCATGACGACAGCATAGCCCCCCAATGCCGACGCCGGCTTGACGCAATGAATCGACCCAGGTTTTCGCGTCGCTCACATTTTGCATCGATGCGGTCGCGTACGTCAAACCGCTCGCAAAATCGACAAGATACGTGCCGCGCTCCAGTGCATTCGATTGATCGGTCACAAAGTTTGCCACATCTTTCGGCGCGACGCCGGCACGCACGATCAGTGAAGCATCACGCAACAAGTGGAGCCACAAATCGGTACCCGTTGGCGATGCGACCTCGCTCACCCTAACGTCTTTGAGAATCGCGCGCGCTTCGTTAAATTCCGATTCCACATCTTGCGGATGACCTTCGGCGGTGAACGCGAGCACGTACGGACTTGCTACCCCATCGATCACGCTCCCTTTTGCCAACACAACCGCCGACGCGACGAGTGCAACCTGAAGCAATCGACTGCCCAACGTCAATCCACGTTTCAAATCGTCGATGGGCACGAGCAATGTTTTTTGCGCGCGCGGTTTCGGAACAAGCTTCAGCGTCACGTCGGTGAGCAAGCCCAACGTGCCGTGCGAACCGACGAACACTTTGGGTAAATCATATCCCGCGACATTTTTGACGACGGGTCGCCCTGCGTGCAACACGCGACCATCCGGCAACGCGACGGTGCAACACAACATCACATCGCGAACCGAACCGTAACGCATTCGTTGCGGTGAATTCAAATTCGTCGCAACAATTCCACCAATCGTCATTTCGCGCCACGGCGAAACTAGCGGTACTTGCCAGCCATCTTTCATTACGTAAGCTTGAATTTCATCGAGCGTCATTCCCGCGCCAACCTTGATGTACAAATCGTCGGGTGCGTAATCGATCACGCGGTTCAACGCGCGCGTCGATAACGTGACCGCGCCGTTGCGCGGGGAATTGATTGACACATTTTTCTGTGCGAGCGATAGCGCGGCGAGCCCGGCGGCGGCTTGCTCCGCCGATGCCGGTGTAAACACATCGTCCGGCATGTTGGCAAGCGGCGCGACACGCTGAATGTCCGGCAATTGGCTCGGAAATATTTTCGCCGGATTCAAGATATTGTTCGGATCGAAAATTGCCTTGACCTCTTGCATCGCCTCAAGTTCCGCGCCATCGCACATGAACGCCATCGCTTCACGCTTTTCAATGCCAACGCCGTGCTCGCCGGTGATACTGCCGCCGAGCGCGACCGCTTTCCGCATGATTTCTTCGCACGCTTGCCAACCCCTTTCCACTTGCTCGCGATTTTCCGGAAAGTATGGAATGTTGGGATGCAGATTGCCGTCGCCGGCATGAAAAATATAACCGACGCGCAGATTCAAGCGCGCGCAAATTTCGTTGGCGGTGGCAAGCATCGTTGCGATTTGACTGCGCGGCACGGTGATGTCGATCAGAAATCGTTCCGGCGCGATGCGC
Source organism: uncultured Chloroflexia bacterium (assembly GCA_963718225.1). Lineage (GTDB taxonomy): Bacteria > Chloroflexota > Anaerolineae > UBA4142 > UBA4142 > DAOTXS01. The sequence goes on along the minus strand of CAVQYN010000017.1, from coordinate 43,349 downwards.
GCAAATCCGCCCGCCGCGCTCTTGCGCCCGTACCAAATTTGATCGCGTTCTTCCGGCGTTTGCGCCACGCGCATTTCGCGTGCCTCGTTTTGCCGCAATACCCCGACGACTTGCTCCATCTGGGCGTCCAGGCTCGCGTGATAACCATCGACCTCGACAATCAGCATCGCGCCGGCGTGAACCGGCAAACCGATGTGCAGAAAATCTTCGACGATGCGCATAATCTCCTGATCGATCATTTCCATCGTCGCGGGAATCAAGCCCGCCGCGATCACCGCCGACACCGCGCGCCCCGCCGCTTCCACCGAATCGAACGCCGCCATCATCGTCTTGACGCCCAGCGGATTGCGAATCAAGCGCGCATCCATTTGGGTGATGAGTCCCAGCGTGCCTTCACTGCCGGTCATCAAGCCGACGAGATCGTATCCCGGATAATCGACCGCGCGTCCGCCTAATTGCACGATGCGACCATCGGCGAGCACAACCTGCAACCCGGTCACATAGTTCGATGTGACGCCGTACTTGAAGCAGTGTGGTCCGCCGGCATTCTCCGCGACATTGCCGCCGATGGTCGACGAACGACCGGATGCCGGGTCGGGTGGATAGTACAAACCTTTGGCTTTGACGAGCGCATCCAACGATTGATTGACGACGCCAACCTCGCACACCACACTTCGCCCCATCACATCGAATTCCAACACGCGATTGAAATTGGAAAACTCGACGATGATGCCGCCGTGTTCTGCGACCGCACCGCCGGACAAGCCGGTGCCGGCACCGCGCGCGACAATTGGAGTATTTTTTTCCGCCGCCCAGCGCATCACGCGGCTAATTTCCTCCGCCGATTTTGGAAACACGACCGCGTCCGGTTTTCCGCGCTCGAACGCCGCATCCATTTCGTACACCAGCATCTCAGCGGGATCAGTTATCACCTGGTGATGATCGATGATTTGCTTCAGTGATTTCAAATTAGCTTGAGTGAGCATCTTGTTCTCTTTCGTACGATTCATCCAACAGCTCAACCAAATGCGCCACGCGCGCTTTTGACCCGGCTTTGCGCACGCCGTAAATCAATTGCAGGTGGCAACCGGTGTTCGTGGTTACGATAATGTCAGCGTTCGTCGCGGCGATGTCTTGCATTCGCAAATCGAGTATCTCGTTTGCCGCATCGACTTGCATCAAATTGTAAACACCCGCGCTCCCGCAACAGCGATCCGGCGATTGCATCTCGATCAACTCGATGCCGGGAATTTGCCTGAGCAGTTCGCGCGGCTGTTTGATGACCTTTTGCTTGTTGCGCAAGTGGCACGAGTCGGAGTACGTTGCGCGTGCTTTGATTGACGCCGCGCGGCACGCGTGCTAAATTCCTGGCAAGGAATTCGCTAATGTCCTGGACCTGGCTCACAAATTGCTCGGCTTTCTCCGCGTACGCCGGATCATCGGCGAGCAAGTGTACGTACTCTTTGAGCATCGCGCCACAACCACCGGCATTGTTGATAATCGCCTCGTACTTGCCCGCCGCAAACGCATCGATATTTCTCCGCGCGAGCGCACGCGCGCCGTTTGCGTCGCCGGTGTGTTCGTGCGCCGCGCCGCAACACGTTTGCGCTTGCGGAAAATGTACCTCGTAGCCGTTCCGTTGCAAAACGCGGATCGTCGCCTTGTTCACATCGCCCAGAAACGCATCTTGCAGACAGCCGTAGAAAAACGCGACCGCCCCGCGCTTTTGTCCAATGGCTGGCGCGGGTTTTGTATAATCAAAATAACTTGGCGGGAGCGGCGGCAGAATCGCTTCCATCGCTTTCAAGTTTTTGGGCAGGAGGTTGATCGCGCGCACCAACTTTTGCAAACCGACGAGTTGATACAATCGAAAAAGTTTGGCAGCAAAACGCAATCGCCCCAGGTACGGCATGAATTGTTGCAAGCCAAACCATCGGACAAATCTCTCGATTCTGCCGGGCCTGTACGTTGCCGCGAGCGAGAGCCGCACCGTATCGATCAATTTTCCGTACTGCACGCCGGACGGGCACGCGGTCTGACACGACAGGCACGACAAACACAAATCGAGATGTCGACGGAACGCGCCATCGAGCGGAATGCGTCCGTCGGAAACCGCACGCATTAGTTGAATGCGTCCGCGCGGCGAATCGGTTTCTTTGCCCAGCACGACATACGTGGGACAATTCTGCAGACACAAACCGCAATGAATGCACTGATCGAGCGCGCGGCGAAATTGCGGGTGGTCATTGATGGAGGAGGTTGATTGGACATCTTTTCCATTGTATTCAGATTGAGCATGAATGACAAGCGGCGCTGAAACAAAAAGCCGACTGGTTTCCCAATCGGCTAACGCGCTCATCCATTGAACAACCCTTTGAAGCGAAATGGTTTATAGTTTGGAAACGTTGCCGCCAGATCAGAATTCAACAATCGTTTTTGTACCATCTCACCCAGCACATCGCGAAAATCAGTAGTGATTGCCAGATCGCCGGGTCCGTAGAGATTGTCTTTGTTCAAGCCAGCCCACTCGCCATAAACTTTGCCGCCATTTACACCGCCACCCATCACGAACATGATGCTTCCGTGACCGTGATCGGTGCCGTGCCCTGAATTTTCTTGCACTCGCCGACCGAACTCCGTCATCGTTATCAGTGTGATGCGCTTGATTTGCTCCTGCATATCGGCATAGAACGCGGACAATGATTTTGCCAGCTCATCGATAAGGCGCGGCATCTGCGCGTCTTCGTTCACGTGCATGTCCCAGCCCCCCAGATCAACGCACGCGACTTCGAGACCCATGTCCGCTTTGATCAACTGCGCGATATTCGCCATCGCTTTGCCGAACGCCGTCTCGGGATAATCAGCGTCGCCCGCTGGCGTGTATTTGCTGGAAGCCAGTGTGCCGAGATCGCGCATCGTTTGCAGCGTCAATTGACCCTGTGCCTCCAACAAACCATCCCCGGCATACAGCGATGCCAGCGTATCCTGGAACACCGCTAGTTTTTTCTGATCACCTTGCAAATGAAAATCGGCGATGGATTGCAGCGCAGTTGCCGGCACGGGACCGCGCAACGATTGTTGCAACAATGTCCCCATGCCGATGGCGCGAAACGGCGATTGATTATTCGACGCCATCACTTGCAGATGCCGACCAATCCAGCCGGTTGGAATCGCCTTGTCGCCGGGCGTGCCGCGTTCCATGAAATCCATCGCGTCAAAATGCGAGTGCGTGGGATCGGGTGAACCAACCGCATGGACAATCGCAAGAGCGCCAGCATCGTAGATTTCTTTGAACGGCGCAAAATCGGGATGCAATCCGAAAAAGCCGTTCAAATCAATCGCCGCGTTCGCCTTGCCGGTTTTTGGCTCTGCAATCGCAAGTGTTGGACGCGCGGAATAATAATCTTTATCGCCAAACGGCACGACCAGATTCAGCCCATCCGCCGCGCCGCGCATAAACACGCAGACAAGCACATCGCCTTGTGTCGCTGCGCCTTGCGGCGCGAGCGCAACGCGCGGCATCCCATACGGCAATGTCATCGCGCTCATCGCGAGGACACCAGTGCGTTTGAGCAATTCGCGGCGAGTGATAGTATCGGTGTCATTTGAAATCCTCCGTTTGACGGATGTCCGATGACGAAAGACGAAGGACCTTTGCCTCGGTCATTCGTCACTCGGTCATCCGTCGATTTATCGATATTGAAAGTGCGGCGATGCGAGAATCAGCGCGACCAGTTCGGGTGCGCGCGTCACATCAAAGTTTGCAGAGGCATTTTTGCCAAATACGTCGATCAGTTTTTGCCGATCCTTTTCCGGAATCGTGTAATGCAAAACATAATTGAGCCAATAATCGATCACATCGCCGGTCTTGCGGGATTTCAATTCCTTCATCGCACCAGTAAAATCGATTTTGCCGCGCGGCACGCGGTTCGCGCCAACCATCAGCGCCAAGTTCCAGCGCGCGAGCAAGGATGTCGTGTTGATCCACTCCACACCGACATCCGAATAGCCATCCGGCGTTGCCAGCAGGAACAATCCTTGCCCCATCGCGCGGAGCGATTGCGCAAGTGACCGCGTATCTTCCAATTGGGCATCGACGGCACGCAACGCGGACACGATCGTCTCAAATGGTCGCTTTATTTTCTGCGCGAACGAATTCTTAAACTCATCCGAGTGCAAAATCGTGCCGAGCACCTGGCGGATGTCGCCATCGCTTTTTGTAAACGTATCGGCGGCACGCTGGACCAGTGCCGCGGGCGGATTATCTGAAACGTAGCGCGCGACCAATTTTGTCGAAATGAATCGCGCCGTCGAGGGGTGACGCGCCAATACATCGATCATCTTGAGCGCATCGTTAATGCCGCCTTTTGCCGGTAAATCGATTCCCAGGATCCGCTTGGCAGCATCGTCGTGTTTCTTTGGATCAAATTCAAATATGCCCGCGCCGGTCGCATCGAGCACGCCCAAGCGTCGGCGCGGTAATGTAATGCCCCAGCCGGTAAACGCGCGCGCCAACTCGGCGACATCTTTTTGCGTGTAACCGCCATCGGCACCGAGGGTGTGTAGTTCCATAATCTCGCGCGCATAGTTTTCGTTCGCAACCCCTTTGACATTCAGTGAGTTATCAAGATACACCAGCATCGCCGGGCTTTGCGCACTCGCCAGCAACAAATCCTTAAACTTGCCGAATGCATTTTTGCGAATCACTTCGCGGTCATCGACCGTCTTGAGCCATTTGACTTCGCTCTTGCCGATAAAAATATTAAAGTGATTCGTCCAAAAGTCGACAAGCGTTTCTTGAAGTTGGCGGCGGCTGAACAGCGCACGCATCAGCGTGGCTTCCTGCAATTCTGAAATGACCTGTTGCGGCGTCGTTTCTGGCGGGGGCTTGGTCCCTGGTGCGGGCTGAGGATATTTCTCAAACAACTCTGCCGCGCTCATCGATAGCGTTGGATAGAGTTGGGCGAGCCGCTGATCGAACGCGCTGTCATCGATTTTCTCCGGCGCGAGTTGCTCATCGATATAGGCATCGACGCCAATGCTTTGCACACGCTCGAAATCGCCGGGGCGCGGACCAAACGCGATGCGATTAAGCGTCGTAATGATGGCGTTACCTTGACCGATTGCATTTGATGGCGACCACTGCCAAGGAACAGACGCGGGCATCTTCTCATCGAGGTCGATTGCCCAGCTTGGCACGCCGGCAATCGCAGCAGTGAATGCCATGTCCTTTAGAAAATCGCGGCGAGTGATTTCCATCTCAGTCCCTCCGTGTTGTGAAATTTCAGGGAATACGCCCAAACCTTTGTCTGACGATTTCCTGTCCATCCGGCGACAGTACGAAATCGATAAACCGCTTGGTTTCCGGCGCGGGCGTTGTTGGTAAGACAAACGCAAACGTCCGCACAAATGGATATTGATTGCCCTCAACCGTTTGAATTGACGGCGGCACATCGTCGATAGCTAACGCCTGAACTCCCGGCGTCAGCGCGCCCATCGACGCATAGCCAATCGCATCCGCATTGCGCGTGACAAAATCGATGACCGCCGCTTGGCTGGGCATCACAATTGCCGTGCGCGTTACGCGCATTCCTTCCATCGCCATTTTCTCAAACGCGTCGCGCGTGCCGGAACCGCTCTCGCGGCTGATGACGACAATCGCTTTGCCAGCGCTAGGACCCAAGGGCCACGTAGCGATTTCGCCGGAAAAAACCTGAACGAGTTGCGCGCGCGAAATCGCGTTGATCGGATTCGTCTTGTTCACGATGACCGCGACGCCGTCGCGTGCGATGACAACTGCACGGCGTTGATCGAGTTCTGCCGGTTTGATTTCGCGCGCGACCAAGCCAATCGTGCCGGAGATTTCTTGCGCCGCGCGCAAACCGTTCTCGGAATTCGTCGCGGTAATTTCAAATTTGACGTTCGCGCGCTGTTGCGTGTACGCGTCCGCAAGCGTGCGCGCGAGCGGAGCCATCGAATCCGACCCGGTCATTTCAATGCGCACGATTGGCACGCGCGGCGTGGGAAACGCGGAGCACGCGACAACCAACAACAGGAAGAATACCGGTAGGGGCGACCCTTGCGGTCGCCCGCGCTGGGCGACCGCAAGGGTCGCCCCAACAGAAATCTTCACGCTAACCCCGCATCAGCGCGAAAGCGATGACCAAGCCCGCGAGTAACCATCGATAATAAACAAAGAGGTCGGTGGAGTTGCGTTGCAGAAATCGCAACAAAAAACGGATGCACAAATAGCCGCTGAGCATCGCAACCAGAAAACCAACGCCGAAGAAAATCAATTCCGAAGTTGGCATTCCTTTGCGCGCAACGTCGAGCATACTTTTTGCGCCCGCGCCGGCAATCAACGGCGCCGAGAGGAGAAACGAAAAGCGCGCGGCGGTCTCGCGCGTGAGGTTGAGAAACAACCCAGCGGTGATCGTCGCGCCGGAACGCGAGACGCCGGGGAAAACGGCGAACGCTTGCGCCACGCCGATCAGAATCGCATCTTTGAGCGTGAGCGATTTCATGCCGCGCAAGTGTTTGGCGATGCGTTCGGCAATGAACAATGCCGCGCCGAGCAACGCGATGATGACACCCATCGCGAGCATCGGCGAGGAATTGTGCGGCGCGTTGGGTTGATGAAACCAATCTTCGATCTTGCCTTCGAGAAGAAAACCGGCAATCGCGCCAGGAATCGACGCGATGACGATAAACCACGCGAGCCGGCGATCAACGTCGTCGCCGATTTTTCGCTCGACGATACTCGCAATACCGGCGCGAAGCAATCGAATCCAATCCGACGCAAAGAACCACAACAGCGCGACAAGCGTGCCGAGGTGCAACGCGAGATCGAATGCGAGTCCGGGGTCTTGCCAACCGAAGAGCCACGGGACGATGATGAGATGCGCGGAACTCGAAATCGGAATGAACTCGGTCAGCCCTTGAATGACGCCGAGAATGATCGCTTGGAAGATATCCACAAAAACTCCTGAAAACCGTAATTGGTAATTACCAATTACTTGAACTTTCCTTCGAGATAATTGACAAGTAATTGAAGCGCGGCTTGCGCCGTTTGCTCTTTCACCTGCAACCGGTCGCCTTGCCAAATATGTTTTTCAACAAGTAGATTGTCCGCCGTCGCCAAGCCGATGTACGTCAACCCGACCGGTTTTCCCGGCATTCCGCCGCCCGGTCCAGCAATGCCGGTCACCGCCAGCCCAATCGTCGATGAAAACCGTTCGCGCACGCCGCGCGCCATTTCGATCACCGTCTCGCGGCTAACCGCACCGTGTTTTTGTAACGTGTCCCACGTCACGCCCAACGCAGCGACTTTAGCTTCGTATGCATACGCAATCACGGACGCAATAATGTACGCCGAACTCCCCGGCACGTTCGTCAAGCGATGCGTGATTAACCCGCCGGTGCAAGACTCGGCGAGCGCGAGTGTTTTCTTTTGCGCGGTCAACAGCCGACCGGCGAGAACTTCGAGTGGTTCGTGTGTTATGTGAATCATCGGCGGCATTATAGCAGAAGAATCGACGTGCGACAAAGCAGAAAATTTCAGATTGACGCGGCTTTCGCTTGGGTTTATAATATCAGCCGGAGAAACACCTATGATGCGATTTGATCGCTTTACCGAACGCGCGCAAGATGCGTTTGCGCGCGCGCACGAAATTATACAACGCTATCGCCACGCCCAACTCGATGCTGAACACTTGCTTCTCGCGCTGGTCGAGCAGACCGGCGGTCCGGTGCAGTCGGTTTTCGAACGCGCGAGTGTCGATGTCGAGTTGTTGCGTCAGCGCATCGATGAGAATTTGCAAGGCAACACCAATCAGCGCCCGTACTATCCTTACACCGCCGGCGGACAAGCCCAACTTTACATGACGCCACGCGTCAAGCATATCGTCGATATCGCGAACGAAGAAGCCAGCAAGCTCAAAGATGAGTACGTTTCCACCGAACACTTGTTGCTCGCGTTGGCGGCCGACCGCGATGGCGCGGCGGGACGCATTCTCAACGATTTTGGTATCACGCGCGAACGCATTTTGCAAATGTTGCCGGAAATTCGCGGCGGGCATCGTGTGACCGATCCCGGCGCGGAAGGCAAATATCGCATGCTCGAACGCTATTCGCGCGATCTCACCAATCTCGCGCGTGATGGCAAGCTCGATCCGGTAATTGGGCGCGATGACGAAATTTTGCGCGTGATTCAAATTCTTTCGCGCCGCACGAAAAACAATCCAGTGTTGATTGGCGAGCCGGGCGTGGGCAAAACAGCGATTGTCGAAGGACTCGCGCAGAAAATCATTTCGGGCGATGTGCCCGAGCCATTGATGAACAAACGCGTCGTCGCACTCGATCTCGGCGCAATGGTCGCCGGCTCACGCTTTCGCGGCGAATTTGAAGAGCGCTTGAAAGCCGCGCTCGACGAAATTCATAACGCCAAAGGCGAAATCATTCTTGTTCATCGACGAATTGCACACGGTCGTCGGCGCAGGCGCGGCGATGGGCGCCATCGACGCATCGAACATGATGAAGCCGGCGTTGGCGCGCGGCGAATTGCAATGCGTCGGCGCGACAACGCTCGACGAGTATCGCACTCATATCGAAAAAGATGTCGCGCTCGAGCGCCGCTTTTCGCCGATTTTCGTCGATGAGCCGGACGTCGATGCGACAATCAAAATGCTGTACGGCTTGCGGGATAGATACGAACGCCATCACCAAGTCAAGATCGATGACAAGGCAATCGACGCGGCGGCGAAACTTTCGCATCGCTACGTTTCCAATCGCTATTTGCCGGACAAGGCAATCGACTTGATCGACGAAGCGTCGGCAAAATTGCGCGTTGCGATTTATTCGATGCCGGCGGAATTGAAGAATAGCAAATTGCGATTGCGCGAATTGCAAAAAGCAGAGGAATCGGCGTGGAGCGCGCGCGATTACGAAGCCGCCGCAAAATCGCGCGCCGAGCGCTTGAGTCTGGAAACCGAGTTTGAAGAAAAACGCAAAACGTGGCAGCAAGACCAGAACCTTGACGAGACCGTCGATGACAATGACATCGCCGAAGTAATTGCGAAATGGACGGGCATTCCGGTCGCCAAGATGATGCAGACCGAAGCGGACAAGCTATTGCGGATGGAAGAGGAATTGCACAAACGCATCATCGGACAGGACGAGGCGATCAACGCTATCAGCGATGCAATTCGCCGCTCACGCTCCAGGGCTCGCCGATCCCAAACGTCCGATTGGTTCATTCATCTTCCTGGGACCGACTGGCGTTGGCAAGACCGCGCTCGCGCAAGCGCTCGCCGAATTCCTTTTCGACGATGTGGATGCGCTGTTTCGCGTCGATATGAGCGAGTATCGCGAACGGCACAATGTTTCGCGTTTGATCGGCGCGCCGCCGGGTTACGTCGGTTACGAAGAAGGCGGCCAACTCACCGAGTCCGTGCGCCGCCGACCGTACCAAGTGATCTTGTTCGACGAAATCGAAAAAGCGCATCCGGAAGTTTGGAACACGTTGTTGCAAGTCCTGGAAGACGGTCGCCTGACCGACGGGCAAGGACACATTGTCGATTTTCGCAACACGGTCATCATCATGACCTCGAACATTGGGACTGAGTTTGCGGAAAAAGGCGGCACACTCGGCTTTCAAACCCGCGGCGAGGACGGCGACAAGAAATTGGAAAAGGATTACGCCGAAGTCGAAGAGTCGTTAAAGCGCACGTTCCGTCCTGAATTTCTCAATCGCATCGACGAGGTGATTATTTTCCACGTCCTGAGCCGCGCGCAAATCAAACAAATCGTCGATTTGCAAATGAAAGAAATCGCCGGGCGACTGCAAGAGCATCACGTCGAAATCGAATTGACCGAGGCGGCGCGCGAGTGGCTGGCGAAAGAGGGATTCGATCCGCAATTTGGCGCGCGACCGCTACGCCGAATGCTTCAGCGCAAAGTGGAATCGCCGTTGTCGCGCAAATTGCTGGAGAAGGAATTCCAAGCCGGCGACTGCATTATCGTCGATGCGGATGAAAAAGAGGGAATCCGGTTCCGCAAAAAAGAGAGCGCGCCGGCGGAAACCGGCATTCTGATCGAAACACCATCCGCGCCGGTGACTTCGAGCTAGAAATCAGACGCCAGCGAGATATCTCGCTGGCGTTTTTGTTTTTTAGAAATAAGTGCCAAGTAGCATCAACACAATTGCTGACGCGATCGGCACGGTCAGATTGTCCAGTCCCCAGGGCGAGAACGCCTCGACCATTGTGGTGACAAGAGCCACAACAATTCCAACGATCAAACTGGTTGTCAGTGGCGCATAGAAAATCAAAAACGTGAGCGCTACGGCAACAAAACTGAAAACAAACATCGCCAATGATCCTTCAATCGATTTGGTTTGCCCCATCGCGCTGTACGTGTGCGCGCCAAATCGTTTGCCGATGATCGCCGCGAACGCATCGCCCCAGGTCATCGGCATCAGACTGGCAACAAGCAACGCCGGCATCGACCACAAGATCGGAATCAAAATCGCAAATGAAATCGGAAAATAAACGGTGCCGAGCTGCCCTTTTTCTCCGGTTTCCATTCCAGAAAAAATCTGCCGGCGATACGAAATGAAATTGACGACGATAAACACAAGCGGCGGAATGATCGCAAATTGCCAGTTCTGAAAAAGCGCGACGAGCAGAAACGCGACCATACCCACGCCGATGTGCACGAACTTGCGCGTGAACTCGACGCCGAGTTTCAGCCCGCGCCGCAATCCTTCGCCGAGCGCGAGAATGAGCGAGACGTACACGAACGCGATGACCAACGCAATCCAATCCGACATTATTTCTCCGGCGATTCCAGTCGCGCGAGTTCTTTGGCAATCTCAGCAGCGACAGCGACATTATTTCTCAACAACGCGACATTCGTCTTGACACTTTCGCCGCCGGTGAGCTCCGCAATCCGCTTGAGCAAAAATGGCGAGACCGCGTTGCCAGTGATTTTCTGTTCGTCCGCTTCGCGCAACGCGCGTTCGATAAACGGTTCGATCACCTCGCGCGGCGTTTCGTATTCACGCGGAATCGGCACGCCGACCAACACGCCGCTTGTGAATCCCAAATCCCAATGTGTCTTGACGAGGCGCGCCGCCTCGCGCGCGGAATCAACGCGGGTTGACAAGCGCAAGCCGGACGAACGCGAGTAAAACGCCGGAAACTCGTCGGTCTGAAAACCAATGACCGGAACACCGTGCGTCTCCAGCCACTCTAGCGTCGCCGGCAAATCGAGAATCGCTTTTGCGCCCGCACAGACGACAACAACCGGTGTTTGCGCGAGTTCGGGCAAATCGGTGGAGACATCCCAGGTTTGGCGATTGCCTATCGCGCGATGCACGCCGCCGATGCCCCCGGTGGCAAAGACGCGAATGCCGGCGCGGTGCGCGAGGAACATCGTCGCGCTGACGGTCGTCGCGCCGTCGCGTTTCTGCGCGATTGCTGTGGCAATGTCGCGGCGCGAGAGTTTCATCACGTCCTGCGCGCTGCGCCAGATGCTCAAGCTCGGCGTCGGTCAAGCCAACTTTGATTTCGCCGGCAATAATCGCAATCGTGCGCGGACCCACGCCGCACATGCGCGCGACGTTTTCCAATTCGCGCGCGGTCTCCAAGTTCTGCGGATACGGCAAGCCGTGCGCGATGACGGTGGATTCAAGGGCGAGAAGAGGATTGATCAACATTCTATCCCCTAGCCGCTTTGGATTCATCAGCGGAATCATCTTGTGACGGAGAAGGATCGACTCCGCCAACCACCTTGGCTCCCCCGACATTTTCTACTTTCGGACCAGACGATTTTGAATTGTCTTCTTTGCCTCATTCGACGCCTCAGCCCAACTGGCATCAAAGCCCTTGAGAAGTGATTGCAACTCTTGTGGAAGCGGCGCGATCATCTTGGTAGATGGCGAGCGCGTCATTTGAACCAACGAGTCAAAGTACTGCAAAACTTGAATATAGTGGGTGGCCATTCGCTTTGGGTTCTCACGACCCTCAAATAGTTCTTCCATTTTCTTGAACATTTGGGACCACGCCTCAGATTTTGCTTCTTCCATAGTTCGTAGTGCTTGCCCTTGCGCTTCTGCTTCGGATTCCTTGATTTGTTTGGAACGCTTTGCCATCCATGCTTCTTCAATCTTTTTGAAGAGATGCTCCGGCATCCCAATGTAATCGATGCGGAGAGATTCTACACAAACACCCCACTTGTCCGTATATTTCTTCAATTCGGTGGAAACTTGCTGGGCCAGATCGTCGAACGATGCCGTGAATCGGTTGTATTATCGCCGCCAACAAAAAGATCGGCCAGGCGATGTTTTTCGATTTCAGCGCGGACCAAGTTCATCGCCATCTCTTGGACGGCGGTTTCCCAATTGTCCGACCGCGTGCCTTTGTCCGTTTCCCACAACGCAACCCCATACGTCGCCTTGATTAGCGTTTCTTTGGCAATCGGATATTGAATGTTGGCGGTTTTTTCCAGATGTGTGTCAGTCTCAAGATAATAAAGCATCCAGAATCTCACTTCAGACACCACCAACCCGTCTCGCGTTGAGATTTCTCTGAGCCGAAGACGCTTGTACATGGGACGTGTACTCAACGCAATGCCAAAAGCATCGGCAGGATGTTTCTGAAAAATCGACGGGCCAAACTCGGCGTGGGTAAATTTGCCGGACCGGTCTTCGAACACAACTGCGTAGTTCTTCGGAATCGTTACCATCGTAGGCTGTGTTGTATTTGGGTCAGCGTCCTGGGTTCGCCGAAATACGCCATCGACGATACCCCATTGCTCACCGCGCAAACTAACTCGCCGGCGAGTGAACCAGGTGGGTCTAGTGCTCTGCAGAAAGAGCAACAAATAGATAACCGCGGCAAACAATCCAACCAAGCCCAGAAATCCAATGACTGCGCCGACCCAAAAATCTGTTGGCTCGCCTTCCTTTACGCGCTGTGGAGTGAACTGGGTTAATGCTGAACCCATCGCCCAAGCGAATGCCAGCGTGGCCAGCAGAACAAAAAGCACTACAACACCTTGCAATCGCCAACGCCAAAACACGCCTACAAATGCCAACACGATCAAAAATCCAATCAACAGAGCGAAGATGCCGTCCATCAAGACGCTCCTGGGTCAAGCAAAACGCGAATGCATCGCTTTTCGTTTTTCATGCGTGCGACAAAACCTGGCAACATGCTCTCGGTCTTGTGATTGATTTGCGCAGCAAACTCAGCCAGGTCTTTCCAATAGCTGTCGAACGCCTCGTGAAGTCCTGGCGCATATTCGCGGAAATCTGGACAATCCATGTTATTCAAATTGCAGCACAGATTGGCAAGTAACACCGGATACAGAATCGCATTGTCTTGGCGACCTTCATACATCCCGCTTGAATCAAATGTCGATCGCGCATTACCAATTGCAGTACGTGCGTTGTTCAACATCGTAATGAATTTGCGATGCCCGCCAGTCTTGGCTGCGAGTATTTGATCCATCGTGGGCCACGCCTTGATTAAGATCGCGAGTGTATCGATGTACTTACGTCCACCCCGTTCAGTGCGCCAATAGCCGAAAATTTTTGCAAAAGGGTACCAACCATCGCGTGCCATTGGATTACCTGCGTCACCTGCATACGCTTGGTGCGCACCTTTGGAATCAATCATCAAACCGATGCGGCGCCCTTCCAAACTGATCAGGGGCCACGGGAGATTAGAGATACAAAAACGCACAACCCGCTTCCGTCGATCGACCATTTCCGGCGAAACCATCACCGAATGATATAGGTCGGAACGAATCTCCGAGTCAACCGTGCTGAGAACTCCATCGATGACCACAAGTGATTCGGCCACATTGCGATTTGGCAAACTGCCCCATTGATCTACACGCTCTGCCAAATCTTCGATTCTGACACAACGAGTTGGAGAACCGCCATCAGGTGGTGCCTTTTCAAACAGACCCCCCAGTAACTTGGCGATCTGAGTTTGCTTGCCGTAATCTTTTAGAAACTCTTCTTGCAAGGTGCTGTCTGTAAACTCGCCCAAATCCGGTTTGGAACTTTTGACACCAAGTGCTTTCCGAATATCAACGCCAAGTTGGTTTATCGGCCCAAAGTCAGTGGTATACCATTCCGACTTTCTTTTTTTCCACCCAAGTCTTTCGAATTGCGCCAACGCGTTTTTCACATTTAGCGCTAGGCTCTTTACCTAGCCTTTACGCTTCGAGCGGAATTTTGATCGCGAGTGGATCAAGGTAATATAAATCATACGCAGGACCAAACAAATCATCGAGCCATTTCCAACTAGGCGCCATACCTTGCTCCATTGTCGGCGGGGCAAAACAAACCCCGCCATCTGACTGATAGATTAGCATCAGAGATGACGGGGATTCTATAATTTACTTGCCGCGAGAACCACGCCGATCCGCTGACACCTTGCTACGATTGTCGATCAGCAATCACGATTCTACTCGCCGCTACATACCTTGCTTGAACTACACCTCAAATATAGCACACCCCTCGCAAAAACGCAAAATCCTACACCATCTTCTCCCGAATCTTCGCGCTGGCGAAATCCATGATCGCGACGACGATAACGATTGCGGCAACTGCGGTGCCGGCGGAACGATAACTCATGAACGGGAAATAGTCGTTGTAGAGCAGATAGCCAATACCGCCGCCGCCGGCGAAACCCACGATCGTCGCCATGCGCACGTTAATGTCCCATTGATAAATCGCATACGAAACGAACGGCGGAATGATTTGCGGCAGAATGCCGTAGACGATTGCCTGCAGACGCGTTGCGCCAGTCGCCATGATCGCTTCCAACGGACCTGGGTCGATGTTCTCGATTGCTTCGGAGAACAATTTGCCGATAAGACCAAAACTCGTCACGGCGAGCGCGAGCATACCGGCAAAGTTGCCAAAGCTCACCCAGTAGAAAAAGATTGCGACGTACAAAATCGCTTCGATGGAACGGAGCAAATTGAACAAGCCGCGCGTCAGATAATAAATCCAAATCGATAATCGACTGCGACCGGTCAGATTGCGCGCGGCGAGGAAGCTGAATGGAATCGCCGCAAACGCGCCGATCGTCGTCGCCAAGAGCGCTTGGAAAATCGTGATGAGCATTTGCCGAATCACGGCGTCGGTTACTTCTTGATCGAGATTGAGCGACAGGAAGCTTCGCACGAGTTGTCCAAACGTAGGCGCGGGATTGAACAATTCTTTTAAATTGATGCCGCACAATTGCCAGAAATAATAAAATGTAAGCGCGCCAAATAAAATGTAAATCCACGCGCGAAGCGATGTGTAAAACGGGCGCGGCGGCTCGCTGGACACATGCGTCGTCCCAACCATGATGCGCTCGCGCCACTTGGCACTCACATAGTCTACCAGCATAATGATAATAGCGATTGCCCATAGTGCGGCGGCGTATTGATTGTACGCTCCCTTGCGCAACGACTCGACGACAAAAAAGCCGATGCCGCCGCCGGCAACAAAGCCAACGATGGTCGCCGAACGCATGTTAATGTCCCAACGCAAAAGCGTAAACGCGAGAAACGGCGGAACGATTTGCGGAATCACCGCGTAGCGAATTGTCTGAATCAAATTTGCGCCGGTCGCCGTTACTGCCTCGATGGGACCAGGGTCGATGTGTTCGACCTCTTCCGAAAATAATTTGCCGAGCGCGGCGACCGAATGAATCGTCAGCGCAATCACGCCGGCGAACGAACCCAAGCCAACCCACAGCACGACGATCAAACCCCAAATCAACGTATCGATGGCGCGCACAACGTTCAGAATCGTTCGCATCGCGTAATAAATAATCGTGCCGCCGCGCACGCGCGACATGATGTTGTGCGCCGCGAGAAAACTCAGCGGCACCGCCAGAATCGTCGAAATAATCGTGGACATGAAACCGAGCGCAATCGTCTCAACAATCTTGCCGGCGTGATAAACCGGCAGACTCAGCGCGCCCACGCGAAGCATCGACTCTGGACCGAATATACCGAAAATGTAACCAAAGTTTTCGCTGGGACTCCAATTGCCCAACGCATCCTGGATGAACAAATCGGGATGAATAATGTCATTCCAAATTTTCAACGCGAAACTAAATCGCGTGATCAAGCGCTCGAGCCGAATATCCGTCACTTGCCAGGCGATGATGTAAACAATCGCAATCGGCAACATCAATCCGATCAAATCGTTGCTACGTTGATTGCGCGCCCGACGATACGCATCGACGATATTCCAAAGCGCGAAACCCGCGAGCAACGCCCACAGCACGAATGCCACATCTTTGAACGCCACGCGGAAATTATCTTGCGCCCAATAAATTAATGGCGCGATGATAATCGTGGTGAGAAGAATCGCAATGCCGCGCACACGACCGCCGAGATAAAATTGACCGGCGCCGGGGATGAGCAAAGATAGAATTGCCGCGAGAATGGGATTATGAGTCTTGGCTGGAGAATTCATAGGAGATCATACGAATCAAATAATCGAAACGCGTTCGGCTTCTTGACCGTAGATTGCTTTGAATTGATCGTCGTCAATTTCTTTGGGGAGACCTTCGAAAACCAGTTCGCCGTCCTTGAGCGCAATCGCGCGCGTAGCGTAACGATGCACCAAATCAAGAAAGTGGAGCGAGCACAGAACCGTGATCGCGCGTTCCTTGTTCATCTGCTCTAGATATTTGAGGATCGAATGCGCAAGCACCGGGTCAAGTGAGGCGACCGGCTCATCGGCAAGAATGAGTTTCGGTTCTTGCATTAGCGCGCGCGCAATGCCCACGCGTTGTTGCTGGCCGCCGGACAAGGAATCGGCGCGGACGTGCGCCTTGTCCGCCAAACCGAGTTGCTCCAAATTGTCCAACGCGCGCTTGTGATCTTCGGGAGAAAAATAATTGAAGAGACTTTGATAAGGACTCACATAACCCAGCCGCCCCGAAAGCGCGTTGGTCAACACCGAGGAACGCTTGACCAAATTGAATTGCTGAAACACCATGCCGATTTGGCGACGCACCTTGCGCATCTCCGCTGACGACAACGCCGTAACATCGACATCGTTCCAAAAAACTTTGCCGGAGGTCGGCTCGATCAATCGATTAATGCAGCGAAGCAAGGTCGATTTACCGGAACCACTCAGACCGATGACGGCGAGAAATTCGCCATCCTCGACTTGGAAACTCACGTCTTTCAATGCTTGCGTGCCATTCGGATAGACTTTGGTCAGATGTTCGACGCGTAACATAGTTCCCTCAATAAATGTAGGGGCGAGGTAACCTCGCCCCTACAGGATTCTTTTTTACTTGCGAACCAACGAGGCGATATCGATGCCGGCTTTTTTCAACGTTTCGTTGAAAGGTCCATAGTACTTGGCATAGTCGGCTTTTTCGAACGCGTCGTAGTTGTAGATGCCCTTGACCACGGCGTTTCCACCGGGATCAGCCATCATGCGCCATCAACGCTTCAACCGTTATGTCGCGAACCTTGGGATCGAGACCCTTGACGGCTTGGAGACCATCGTTCGGGATGCGATCGCCAACCGCAAAGACCTGAACTTTTTGTGCAAGGTCCGGGAATTTGCCGACGAGGTTGGTCGCGCTATCGGTCAAAATGTCCATAAAGGCAACGCCCGCATCGCACGTGCCATCATACACGGCGATGGCGGCTTTGTCATGACCACCGGCGTAGGAACTCTTCATGTCCTTGTCCGGGTCGATGCCCATTGCCTTGAACACGGCGCGCGGGATGATACCGCCGGAGGTGGAGCTGGCGGTGGTAAAGCAGAAGTTCTTGCCCTTGGCATCGGCGAGCGTCTTGATGCCCGAACCGGCTTTGGCAAAGTATTCGGGTTTGTAGTACGATGTCAGTTTTCCTGCCAGCGCTTTGTCAGGATCAAAGTCGAAAGCGGTATAAGTCTTGTCCGCTTTCAGAACTCCATACATGCGTTGCGCGACGAGGAGTACATCGACATCATACTTTTCCTTCGCAAGCAAAGCCGCAAAGGTGTTGAGGAAACCGAATTGCGCCTTGTTGCCGCCCATCGCTTCGACGGACGCGGTTTCACTCGTACCGACTTCGATCTTGTAGGTCAAGCCAGTCATTTTGCCAAGGCACTCTGCCATCGCAGTGCCACCCTTGGTGATCAAGCCAACATCCACCGAAGGCACGAACGTGATGACGATCGGTTTGTCAGCCGAGCCGAGATCGCCGGCTTTCGGTGTAATCGCGCTGGCGAGTTTTTCGCACTTGGCCGCGGGCGCTGCAACTGCCTGAGGCAGCCGCAGATGACACTCGATGCGGCGGAGGACGAAGCCGCTGCCGAAGATGCAGCGCTGATGCCGGCGGCGCGACTACGATTTTGTTCGCTTTGTTCATCGCATCGCAAGCTTCTTTGATCGCGGCATCGGGAGCCGACTTGCCTTCAAAGATCTTGGTGGCCGCATCGCCGAACGGTCCCCAGAAGTTGTCCAATTGTGGAACCAAGGGGCGCGGGAAACCAGCATTCGCCGCATCCGCAAACGCTTTCACGTTCGCGTTCGTCGGTGTCACATCGGTGCGCGCCGGCGGATCGCCAGCAATGTTCGCATACAAAGTCTGCGCGTCTTTAGTCGCCAAGAACAAGGCGAGATTCACAGTGCTTTCTTTGTTCTTGCTGTTGGCATTGACGTACCAACCATCGATGCCCGTCAATGGACCAGCATCACCCTTGGGACCCTTGGGCATCGCCGCGACGCCGACTTTATCCTTGCCGAGTGCATCTTCGTTACCGCCCAAGACCCACGGACCGTTAAAGTACACATCCAACTGTCCCTGGCGATAGAGCGTGTCCAAATCGCCATCGGCGCGGATTTGTGCGCCAGCCGCTTTCAAGTCCATGAGGAACTTGTACGCGTCAGCCACGCCGCCTTGATCGGCAACGCACTTGCCGGTATTGTCCATCAAACTACCGCCAAACGCGCGCCACCAACCGAAGGTATGGTAACCACTGTTCGGAATACCGACCTTCTTACCGCTCTTGACCAACGCCAAGAGTTCATCGGTTGTCTTGGGCGGAGCCGTAACCGTTGTTTTATTGTAGTACATTGCCAACGCTTTTGGAATCATTGGCACGGCATAGATCTTGCCGTCGACGGTCACGCCTTGCACGGAAAGTTTCGAGAACGCATCGAGCTTGCCTTTGAGCAGATCGTCCAACGGGGCAAGCAAGCCGGCGCGGGCTTCTTTACCCAGACTGTCATTGGGCGCAATGAACATGTCGGGTCCGCCACCGGCCGCGGATTCGGTTTCGAACTTGTTGAACAATTGATCGAACGGGATTTGGAGAACGGTGATCTTGGCATCGGGATACGCTTTCTTTGCCGCATCGATCAACTGGGTCAACGCCTTTTCTTCGTTGTCGCCCGTGTGATAACCGTTCCAGATGGTAACATTGCCCTTGACCGTCGGTCCTGCCGCCGGGGCGGCAGAGGATGCCGCCGAGGAACTCGCGGGGGGCGGTGGCGCTTTGGTCGGCGCTGCCGTTGGCGTCGCGCACGCCACCACAAAGACTGCCAGCACAATGAGCGCCAGCAAAACAAGCTTTTTCATTTTAAACTTCTCCTCCTAGAGAATTGGTCGAGAGATTTGCGTCAAACCCACACGAAAATTCAGTCGATTGCATCACCCCTTTCATTGACCCTTTTTGCTTCTTTGCATGACTTTATGTGTCAATTCGATGATACTCCAATTTCGATGTTTAAGCAAGTGGTTATTCCAAACCTGGGATTCTTCAACGCCGATAGAGTTGAACTACAGTCCCAGCTGTTGCCGGCACATCCAGTTTAAGCACGTAAGAATCGAAGGCCAATTCCTTTTTCGATAAAATATCGATGGCCGTATATCGCCCATCCGACAACGACGATGAGCCCGAGATCGATTTGCAACGATTGGTTTGCCCCGCCAAAATTGAGCACAACCAGAAACGATGCTTGGTTATCTTGCCGAAGATACGCAAACACTTTGTCAACATTCGTATCGACGGTTTCATAGAATCCCGTCCGCAATGCCGAGTTCGTGTTGCGCAATGCAACCAACGCGCGATAATGCTCAAGCAATGAACCCGGCTTGCCCTGCTCTTCCTCTACCGAAATCCCATCGCTCGGTTTGTTATTGCGGTACGCTGGCTTGAACCAACTCGTCATCCCCACGCCGGTTTCCGGCGCGTACCAATCCATCGGCTCGCGGCGCGTCTTGTCGTAATCAGGCGCTTCGGCTTTGACACCCGCCATTCCGATTTCTTCGCCATAGTAAATCATCGGCGTCCCCGGGAGCGTGAACAGCAAACTCGCTCCGAGCTTTGCGCGCGCCAGATCGCTTTTGACTTCGCTCATCGCACGGTTCGTATCGTGATTGTTAATAAAGATAACGCGCTGAGCATTGGGTGGATAAAGTCGTTGTGATGCCGCAAGTGTGCCAGCAATCAGTTGCGGCGGCGCTACGCCCGCAAGAATGCTATCGCCGACTTTATCGTTGCTCCCTTCGATGTCGCCATAGAGCGGAAAATCAAACGCCGCATCGAATTCATTATCAAAGTACGGTTTGATGCCCAATCCATTTGTCCACGCTTCCGCAAGCAATAAGAAATCCGGGTTGATAGCTTTGATTTCAGCACGCAACTTTTTCCAGAATGCGTGCGGCACATTCAAGACATAATCAGCACGATATCCATCGATACCGGTTTTCATCCAATATTTTGCCACGTCGATCAAGTATTGCTGGACTGCGGGGTTATCATGATTCAGCGTTGGCATTTCAGCAACGCCGGCAAAGGATTCATAGCGGGTGTGCTCAGTATTTGTCCAGCGGTACCAATTCGCGTATTTGGAATTCAAATTTCCAAACGCATCTTTGAAAAACGGATGCTGATTCGACGTGTGCGCCACCACATAATCGAGCAAGATGCGGATATTGCGTTGGTGCGCCTCACGCACGAGTTCACGCAAGTCGTCTTCCGTTCCAAAATCGGGATTGATTTTGTAGTAATCGGTCGTGTCGTATCCGTGATAGCTCGGCGATACAAAAATCGGCGTGAGCCACAATGCGCCGACACCGAGGTCTTTGAGATAATCCAGCTTTGCTGTGATCCCCTTCAGATCGCCGATACCATCGCCATTGGCATCGTAGAAACTACGCGGAAAAATCTCGTACAAGACGATGTCGTTGAACCACGCGGGCGTTTGAATCGGCGGTAGCGACGGAGTTGGCGTCGGTGGGTGCACAGGACGCGGCGTGGGTGTCACTGATGGGGGAACCGGGACTCGAGGAGTTTCAGTGTCTTGGCACGCGACGAGAAAGGCAAAAAGGAAGATCAAGAAGAGAATTTTGTGTTTCATTTAACCTCTGTCCAATTCTAGCGTTGCACCGCCCCAGATATGAAAACAATATCGCGAGACCGGTCATAAAGAGAGCATGGTTCATTCGTTTCCGTCCATTGATTCGTTAAACAACAGCCGGTTCATCAGATAGCGCTGGAACAAAAAGAAAATCAGCACGACTGGAATTGTCATCAGCAAGGAAAGCGCCGCCAACAAGTTCCACGATGCGCCGGTGGCGCCGATCATTCCGGAGATTGCCATCGCAAGTGTCACATTGTCACTGCTATCGATGAAGAGCCACGCCATCGCAAATTCCGAATAGCCCGCCAGAAACGCGACAAGCGCCGCAACTGCAATCGACGGTGAAGCGAGCGGAAGCGTCACGCTCCAAAATGCGCGCAGTAGACTCGCACCATCGAGGAACGCCGCATCCTCCAACTCTTTCGGTACCGCTTGAAATGCCGCGCGCATATTCCAAACACAAAATGGCATTGCCAGCGCCGTGTAGACAATCACCAAACCGAGCAAGGTTGTGCGCACGCCCATCGCCGAAAGCAAAATAAAGAGCGGCGTCATCAACGCGACCGGCGGCAAGAGCGTCCCGAACAGCAACGCAAACAAGCCCTGACGCCGACCAGGAAATCGAAAACGCGCGAACGCGTACGCCATACTTGTTCCCAGGATCACCGATAGAACCATCGCACCACCCGACGCGATGAAACTATTCTGCAACAAGCCAAGGAACGAACGCGATTGCGCCGGTTTGTCCCACGCCTGCTGGAAAACGGCGAGCGAGAATTCTTTCGGCACAATACGAAAATCGAGGGGCCAGCCGATAATCGCTTTGTCGAATGCCATCTGCGCCAAGCCCCAGATTGGGATTAAAACGAAAAGCGCGACGAGAACAAAAACAAGTTGACAGCCGATTTGTTGCCAGAGGGGTACCTTATGCATACGTCACTCCTTCGGCCATCTTCGTCTGGCGATTAAACCACCCAAGCACCACGAGCAATACGATGACCGTAAACACGTTGACGACAGCGGAGAAGGCGTACTGCCCGCCCAAGCGCGTATTGCTGTTAAGCAACACGAATGAAAGTGTGGAAAAAGTAAAGAGGGGCCAGGGCGGTGACATCACATAGAAGATATAAAATTGGTTGAAGGCGAAGATCGAGCGAATAATCAACGCGGGTCCCAAAAGCGGTAGCAAGAGGGGCCACGTGATAAATCGAAATTGGTTCCAGCGTCCGGCGCCATCAACTGCTGCCGCGTCGTACACTTCGCGCGGAATCATTTTCAACCCCGCCGACGCCGCGAGCATCATCAGGGGCCAGCCGAGCCACAACGCCGAAATCAGCAGGACGATTAGCGCAAGCAACGAGTCCTGCCGCCAGGGAATTTCCGTGCCCAACGCCAGCGCGAGCCAGCCCTTGGTCGGTTCAAAGATGTGAAGCCACACGAGAATGCCAACGAATTCCGGAATCGCCCAGGGCAAAATAAAAATCGCCTGCCAAAATTTTCTAAATCGCACGCCGCGCTTGTTCAGCATCATCGCAACGATGATCCCCAACGTTGCCTGCGATGAAATTGAAAGCACCGTCCACATCACATCGAAGACGAGAATGTCGCCGCCGATGCCGGAAAAAATTCGCGCGAACCATTCCAGCCCGGCGTAGTGAACGTCTTTCGCCGATAACGAACTCTGCGCAACCGGAACCAGATGAACCTCGCCGCGATCTCGCACCTCGACCGACACACTGATTCGCCCATCCGAGCCGATGCCGATGCGGACAGGTTCTTGTTGACCGGTCAGACCGAGCCAGGTCGCGCGCCAAATTCCGCCGCTCAATCCATCGCGCAACGACAGTGTGCTCAAATCGGTCAAGGCGACTGCCGTTTGAAACACAAGCGGAAACCCGGTGATGAGCACGAGTGTCAACAAGCCGGGCGCGAGCCACGGCAATGCGCGTCGCGTTTCTTGCCACGGAATTCGTTCGCGCTTGAGGCGAAAACCGTTTGCGCGAATCTGCGCGCCCCAGTTTTGCATCGGCTCGCCAATCAGCGATTGAAACCCAGCAGCCGCTGCAAGTGCAAGCGGTGCTGAGAGCATCAGGATATACTGAGGCCATTTGGTGGGCCAGACCAGCAAGAATCCCAAACCGATGACGAACCACAACGCGTAGACATTGTGTTGTTGCCAGAATCGTTTGAAACCGGCGAGCGCGAGCAAAAATACCCAGATATCGATGGACACGAGAAACACGCCGGGATGCCAGGGCACAGAACTAGAAAGCCAAACGAAGGGTTGCCACATTGGATAGCCAGCTTCACGGACGTGTTCGCTCTGCGCGTATCCGGCGTGGTACAACAACTGATTCACGCAATCGATTGATCGGATCGGGCCAGAGATAAGGATCGGCGAGGAAGAAAACGGCGAACGCGATGGTTGCCCAGACGAGGATCGGTGTAAATCTCATGAACGCGCGTTGGGCGCTTGGATCGCGGCGTTGCGTGAAAAACCAGTGGACGAGGATCGCAATCGCGACGATGCAGTACATATATTTGGATGCGGCTGTCAAGCCAAGTGCAATTGCAGATAACAAGAGCCAGCGGTTCCATTTGCCATTTGATTTGGCATATGCGGCGACGGTTACAAAACTCGTGAGCGATGGAAGCGCTTCAAGCATCACCTGGCTCGTGTACTTGATCTGCCATGTGTTGAAAGAGAGCAGGAGTGCAGCGAGCGGATTCAAGCATGCCAGGATTAGGACTTGCAGAATGCTTTCCGCCGTTTGAACCAATCGCGCAATTGTCAGGTGCGGCTCTGGCAAAGATTTCGCGGGCGGCGCAGAAGTTGAGAGGTCAGGAATTTCAGGCGCTGACGGAAGCGGGGCAATTGCAAATCCATTGACCATCTTGGTCAGCGGGGGATGCTCGGTGCGATAGTTGAGTTGCGTGAAGGCAAGCCAGTTGCCGGATTGGATTGCCGTTGCGAACTGTTGCGCCGCGCGGAGATAATCGTCCTCATCGTAATCGATGGGTAACCGCTCGACCGCACGCAAACGCAAGAGCAATGCCAACAGCACGATCGCAACGATAAACAGAATGCGAAGCAATCGTTTAGAATTCAAGCCATCACTCCTTTGTGATTCCAAACATGGTACACAAAACAAATCGCGGGAACACAAATCCCCGCGATTGTCTTTTCACCGACCCAATGCTATCCTTTTACACCGCCGATGGTCAAGACCGCCGCTCATGTACTTTTGAAGCGCAAGGTAAACCACTGATACCGGCAATGCAATGATCACCGACATCGCCGAAAAATGCGACCAGGGTGTGGAACTGGCGAATTGCCCGGTCATGTTGTACAGTGCCATCGCCAATGTAAAGTTTTGCGGATTGGTCAGGAACTGCCACGACAGATAGAATTCAGTCCAGCCCGACATGAATCCCAGGAACGCGGTGATCGCAATCGCCGGCGTCGCCAACGGCAGCATGATTCTGAAAAAAGTCTGATTGGGTGAACAACCGTCGATCATTGCCGCTTCTTCCAGTTCTTTGGGAATCGTATCGATATAACCTTTAAGATTCCAAATCGAAAACGGCAATAAGGTGGTCAAGAGTCCCAACCCTACGCCGAGCAACGAGTTGCGCAAATTGAACGTAATATCACCCAAATCGATTTGCACACGATTGAGCAGAACAAAGAGAGGCGCAAGCGTGGCAACGTTCGGCAGAATCAGAACAGCAATGACGGCGAGCATCAGGACTTGACGTCCGGCAAACTTGAACCGCGAAAAAGAATACGCGGCAAAAACACCAACCATCACTGAAGCAAATGAGGAACCGGCCGCCAGTAAGAGGCTGTTGAGAAAAAGCGTCGGCAAGTCAACCGGATTGCTCGTCGGCTTTTTGAGAATGTTGAGATAGGCTTGCAGCGAAAATCCGTCGGGGATGAGTTTCAACGTGGTAGGACGCATCACATCCGCTTTTGGATCAAATGACATACTGACAACCCAAAAAATGGGAAACAACACGGTGAAAGTAATAAAGAGCAAAAGCGCCTGGAAAAATAGCTGTTTGGGCAAGGTCATCTTTTGCCCAACGATTTGGCTCTCGGTATAGGCGAGCTTTGGCGCTAGCAGTTTTCTCAACCGGATGGTTTTTGGTTAGGCATCATAACTCTCCGTAGCACGTGAAATGCGATTCGTGAACAATGTGATGATCAAGAGAATCAGCGCGATAAAGACCGCAAATGCGGCAGCGACTCCATAAAGGCGTTGCTCGTTCACAAGTCGGAACGCAGTGGTCACAAGAATTTCGGTTTGCCGCAGAGGTCCGCCACCCGAAATAAAGTATATCAAGTTGAACAAGTTAAATGTGAGCGTGATCCCGTAAATGATGGCGGGGACCATTGCCGGCCGCAACAACGGAATCGTGATGTTAAAGAATTGTTGTGTCGGTGACGCGCCGTCAATCGATGCGGCTTCGTAGAAATCCTTGCTGATGCTTTGCAATGCGCCTGTTGCGACAATCGTCATAAAGGGCCAGCCAAGCCAGATATTGGTGATCAGCAAAGCAAAGTATGAAAGCGGCAGGGGAATCCCGGGAATCGGCGGGGTCACCGACTCGATCCAGCGAATGTGAAACGTCGCGGGAGCAAATCCAACAAGACCACCCATCAACGCCAGGAATTGATTGATCGCGCCAAAATCGGGATCGAACATGTTGCGCCACACATTCGCAACGACGAGAGTCGGAATGACAATCGGCAAGACAAAGATCGCGCGATAAATCCCTTTAAACCACAAACCCTTGGCATTCAACAGCACCGCAATCAACACACCAATAACAACGTGAAAGGCAACGTTGGAGAACGTCCAAAACAAATTAAAGAGCAAGGTGTAAAAGAAATCAAAGTTGGGGATGGCAATCGCACCGGTCAAAATGTCGATATAGTTCTGGAAACCTACACCGTTCGGTGGTGCAGAATCGATCCGGAGATTCTTCAGCGCGAAATCCGTGAATGACATCCAGATGCCGTATCCCATCGGATAGTATGTCATGATTGCCATCACGAGCATTGCAGGCAAGAGATAAAAGTACAGGATTGACTAGTCGCCAGAAACTCTTTCGGGGAGCGCGTGGGTCTCGCGGATCAGAATTTTTTTCGCTTGTTAGAGTCGCCATGAATTTATCCTTGAGGAATAGAATACCAGCGATTCAATCAAACTGGAAGGCTTACGAATGCAATTATAGCACACAATTGCCTTTTGCCTCAAACGACAATTTGCGTTTTTGTTTTGGTGTGTGCTATGATGGCACCAGAATTCGCACTCACGAGGTTCACATATGGAAATGAAAATCGATTTTCCCGGCGGCAAGCGCGTTGACGCGCATTTTGCCGATTTCGTGCTCAAGACCGATCAGCCCCCGCAGTCCGGCGGCGATGGTTCGGCGCCAACGCCTTTCCAAACTTTTCTCGCATCGATTGGCACGTGCGCCGGCATTTACGTCCTGGGTTTTTGCCAACAGCGCGGTATTCCCACCGACGGCATTCAAATCATCCAGCGCATGGACGTTGATCGCGCGACCGGCATGGTGAACAAAATTTCGCTCGACATTCAGTTGCCGGCGAATTTTCCGGAAAAGTACAAAGACGCTGTAATTCGTTCCGCCGATCAATGCGCGGTCAAAAAACACATCGCGCATCCGCCCGCATTTGAGATTCAAGCGAAAATCGGATAAGCCGCATACAACAAAGGAACAACGCGAGTCGGTTGTTCCTTTGTTTTTCATCCGATCATTTTTGAAACGCCCAGTCTTGAATGTTGAAGGTTAAAAAGTTTGGATCGGCGTTCGGCTTGACGCCGAGCAATCCCTTGTTCACAGCGAACACCGAGTTCGGCGAGAAGAGAAAAACGCTGGGCGCTTGATCATTGAGTAATGAGCTGACTTGCGCGTAGATTTTCTTGCGCTCGTCCAACGAGCTAAACTTGAGCCCCTTACTTTCCATCTCATCCAACTCGAAACTGCAAAAACCCATCACCAATTCCGCCCACCCGGCTCTGCATGCGTAAAATTGCGCACTCACGCTGGGGTCGGCGCCCCAACGCCCGCCCACATTGCGAATCAAATCGCCATCGCCGGCGATTGCCGCTTGCAAAAATGTTTCTGCCGGCAGCAGTTTGATTTCAACGCGTATTCCGATTTTCGCAAGTTGTTGCTGTGCCAGCTCGCCCAGTCGCCGCGATTCATCGCCGGCGCTGGCAAGGTACACCAGCGTAATCGGAGCATTTTGCCACAACGCATTTCCAGCAGTGTCGAATGTTGCGCCGGCGGCTTTCATCAGCGTTTTCGCTTTTTCAACATCGACATCATAGTTGACCATACCGGAATTGATTGCCCAATCAGGCGCGAAAATCGGCGAGGAAATTGGCGCGCCTTCGCCGCGCGCAATCGACTGAATGATCGCACGGCGATCGAACGCAAAATTCAAAGCTTGCCGAAAACGCTTGTCGTGCAAGTACGGCTTGGGTGTTTTCGGAATCGAATATCCACCGCCGCCTTGTTCGCGCGGCTTGGTCAGCGTTGCGATTTGTTCTTTGGTTCGCGCATCGATGTGCAGAGCTTGATAGCCGATGCCTTTCGTCGAGACAACGTTGACGTTTGGCAACGCGCGCAGATCAGCGATTTGATCCGGCGAAATCGATGTGACGAGCACTTGCCCTGAACTGAGCAGTGGCGCAACCGATTGCGGGTTGGTCAGAAAGCGAATGGAGATTGCATCGATGTTGACTGACTTGCCCCAATAGTTTGCCTTTTTCCTGAGCAAGATCGATTGCGCGTCGATTAAAAGCACCTCGGTACGGACCGGATGTAACGTTGGGCCAATCGATGTACGCTTGCTGTTCGATGTCGCGCGGGTTAATTGTTCCCAAAAGGTGCGCGGGCAAAATACCAAGATAGGTGTTGAACAAGAACGCCGCGTTTGATTCCTTTAGCTCAAAGCGAATCGTCTGCGCGTCGATGATTTTGATGCCGTCGACATCTTTCGCGGTATTTTTTTGAAATTCGCTGGCGCCTTTGATCGACGAAAAATTAATGCCCCACAACGACGAGTTGAGCGCCGGGTCAAGCGCGAGCTTGTACGTGAACGCGACATCTTTGGTGGTGAGCGGCGTACCATCGCTCCACGTGGCTTTGATCGGCAGGGTAAAAGTAATCACCGTGGCATCGGCGTTGATGTCAATTTTGCTTGCCAAATCGGGAATCGGCTGCGCCTTGTCGTCGAACCACGTGAGCGCCGGCAGGGTCAATGGCATCGCCAGGAATTGCGGCTGACTGTTGAGCCAAAGCGGAATAAAGTGTTTTGCCGTCATCGGCGTTGAGCCGATCACCACCGCGCCGCTTTTAACATTCGGCGGAACAACCGGCGTCGGCGATGGCACCGGGCTCGGCGTAACCGTTGGTGTCCGAGTTGGAATCGGCGTGGGCGGAACCGTCGTCGGCACGGGCATTGCTTCGCACGCAACGGCGAGTGCCGCGAAAGCCAAGCGGCCAGGAACAATCGAGACATTCTATTTCTCCATCGATATTTTGCCGCGCTGATTAAATCACGGGCGATGCGTCCTGTCAAGTCGAGCATTTTTCATTTGGCGTTCTCTGCGACTCGGTGGTGAATTTTTCTCGATTGCGTAAACCGGCAAGGCGTGATAGAATAATTGCAGATTGGTGATGACTGCCGGTCTTGTTTCTCGAATGATATCGAGAAGCGGGATCGGTATTTTGTTTTCAAATCAAAGGAGGAATTTGCGATGGAACACAAATTGCCGGAACTGCCGTATGCCAAAGACGCACTTGCGCCGCACATTTCGGCGGAGACGCTCGAGTTTCATTACGGCAAACATCACGCGACGTACGTGACGAACTTGAACAAGTTGATTGCCGGCACGGAATTTGAAAATCTCGCGCTAGAGGAAATTGTCAAGCGCGCAACCGGCGGCGTCTTTAACAACGCCGCGCAGATTTGGAATCACACGTTCTATTGGCACTGCCTCGCGCCCAAAGCCGGCGGCGAACCAACGGGTGCGCTGGCACAGGCAATCACACTCGCGTTCGGATCGTTTGCGGCATTCAAAGAAAAATTCTCCGCGACCGCCGTCGGCACGTTTGGCTCCGGCTGGGCGTGGCTCGTGAAAAATCCCGATGGCTCGCTCGCAATCGAAAGCACGAGCAACGCCGCGAATCCGATGACCTCGGGCAAAAAACCGTTGCTCACGTGCGATGTGTGGGAACACGCGTATTACATCGATTATCGCAACGCGCGCCCCAAATACGTCGAAGCATTTTGGAATCTCGTGAATTGGAAATTCGTTGCAGACAATTTCAAATAAAATTGTATTCGCCAGACACCAGGTTTCTAGGAACCGGGTGTCTTTGATTCACACGGACAAGTCATTTTCTCATACTGTCTTCATCAAAAATTTAGAAATCGCCGTTAGAATACTGGGGTTTAATCATCGGGAGGTGAAAAATGAAAAATGCATGGAAGATCATTGGTATCGTCGCGCTCGTTGTGCTGGTTTCGTTGCTTTGCCTTGGCAGCTTCCGGGCATTGTCATTCAGTAGAATTCGCGCACACATGCTGATGGACAACGGATTTGGTGGATTCGGCGGCTATGGAATGATGGGCGGCTTTAATCCATTCGGCTGGATATTGCCACTCTTTTTCTGCTTGCTCCTCGTTTCCGCTGTGGTTCTGTTTATCGTTTGGGTCATCCGCAGTGAAGGCAAAACTCTAATGCCCATGACAACTGCCAACGCACCGTTGTTGGAGACGTTGAAAATGCGGTACGCCAAAGGTGAAATTACCAAAGATCAATTCGACGCGATGAAAAAAGATCTCGGTATCGCCGATTCCTGAAAAACAAAAAATCCCTCTGTCTGCTTGGCTTTTCCGTTCTCTGATTGCAAAACAAAAACCTTGCGGGTTGCGAACCTTCGGAAGGTTTTTTATATCGCAAAATCGTCTAGATTCCAAATCTTCTCTCGCGGCGGCGTTTCGGCGTGGCGTTCAATCGCCAAAACTCTTTCCAGCGCATCCATGCGCGACATCAGCGAGATGACCGATGCGCCGATCATATCCGGCATCACGCCGTGATTGAAATCGAGCGTCGCGCGTTCCTCTTTACGCCGGACGATTTGTCCCGGCACGCCCACAACGACCGAATTCGGCGGCACCGGCTTGTTGACGACGGCATTCGCGCCAATACGGCTGTTTGTGCCAATCGTTATCGCGCCCAGGATTTTTGCGCCCGCGCCGACGACGACATTATCTTCAAGCGTCGGATGCCGCTTGCCTTTGTTGAGCGATGTGCCGCCCAGCGTAACGCCGTGATACAGCGTCACATTTGCGCCGACCTCTGCCGTTTCGCCGATGACGACACCCATGCCGTGATCGATGAAAAAAGCGTCGCCGATCGTTGCGCCGGGATGAATTTCGATGCCGGTGATGCCGCGCGCGATTTGCGAAACCCAACGCCCAAGCAATTTGAAATTGTGCGTCCACAACCAATGCGAAATGCGATGTCCCCAGACAGCGTGCAAGCCGGGATACAAAAGCACCACTTCGAGCCAACTGCGCGCGGCGGGATCGCGGTCAAAAACAGATTGAATATCGCGGCGAATTGTGTTGAACATAGTTGTCTCTCCAACTGACCGGAAGACGGAAGACCGATGACCGGTCATAATTCCGTCCTCGGTCATCGGTCCTCCGTCGAACTAGTCCGCCAGATTCGCAAACAACGCCGTGCTCAAATATCGCTCACCGAACGATGGAATGATCGCGACAATCAATTTGCCCGCGTTCTCCGGTCGCTTCGCCACTTGGACCGCCGCCCACGTTGCCGCGCCGGACGAAATGCCGACAAGCAGTCCTTCTTCCTTTGCCATGCGCCGCGCCATATCGAACGCATCATCATTCTTCACGCGAATGATTTCATCGTAGATTTTTGTGTTCAACACATCGGGCACAAATCCCGCGCCGATGCCTTGAATCGGATGCGGTCCCTTTGCCCCACCCGACAAAATCGGCGAAGCGTCCGGCTCGACCGCAATCGCTTTGAACGACGGTTTGCGGCTCTTGATGACTTCGGCGATGCCGGTGATCGTGCCGCCGGTGCCAACACCGGAAATCAGAATATCGATTTTGCCGTCCGTGTCGCGCCAGATTTCTTCAGCAGTCGTCTTGCGATGAATTTCCGGATTCGCCGGGTTTTTGAATTGCTGTGGCATAAAGTATTTCGGATCGGATGCCGCCAGCTCTTCCGCTTTGCGAATCGCGCCGCCCATGCCCTCACTGCCCGGCGTCAGAATCAATTCCGCGCCGTACGCGCGCAACAACATGCGGCGTTCCTTGCTCATCGTTTCTGGCATCGTCAGCACGATCCTGTACCCGCGCGCCGCACACACCATCGCCAGACGCGATGCCGGTGTTGCCGCTGGTCGGTTCAACGATAATCGTGTCCTTGTTGATCTTGCCGGCTTTTTCCGCCGCATCGATCATCGCAAGGCCAATGCGATCCTTGACGCTGTGCGCCGGATTGAAAAACTCGAGCTTGGCAACCACTTGCGCCACCGCGCCTTCGGTCACGCGGTTCAACCGCACCAGCGGTGTATTGCCAATCAGTTCAGTCACGTTACTTGCAATTTTCATTGTAATCTCCTTCTGCTAAGAATCTTCTCTCGCTAAGACACCAAGCGCCAAAGAATCAAGATAATTTGCGTCCAGGCGTCTTCGCGAGATGATTGAAAATAAAAACGCCTAGGGCAAACCCTAGGCTCAGTTCCATCGAGTCTAGCCCCCAAGTCATCGCGTTACGCGGGGGCACTCGGTGCATCAATCGGCACGCAACGCGCATCGATCCGATGCGAGAACAAGCCCCCGCTTTGGACAGGTACAACAGATCGCGAACGCATCGTGCGAAATATTTTTCACGCGTTTATTTTATTTGGTCTCCAAGCACTTGTCAAGAGCAAAAGCGTCTTTGAACCGCATTTCTATCACTTTTCTAACGATTGACAGTGCCGCACGATGCCGTATAATCCATTTGGAGGCAGAGTCAATGGAGATACTTGCAATTCCTCATCGCATCGAGACGATTCAGAAATTCAAAGCGCGCGGCGGAAAGGTGGCGGCGGTTCTGCCGATTCACTATCCGCGCGCGCTTTTTCGTGCGTTCGACATTTTGCCGGTCGAAGTGTGGGGACCGCCGCGCGTCGACCCGACCCTGGGTTCGGCGCATCTCCAACCGTACGTCTGCTCGATTGTCCGCAATGCGTTGTCGTATCTCCTCGCCGATAAACTCGCTCTCGCCGATTTCATCGTCGTCCCGCACACGTGCGATTCGCTCCAAGGATTTGCGAGCATCCTCATCGATTTTGTTATCACCCTTCATTGCCCGCAATCAGTGCAAGCTGTCCTGCCGATTTATCTTCCGCGCGATCAACGTCCCAGCGATGTTGAATTTCTCGCAAATGAATTTCGCTCGCTGTTTCAAAAATTGAGCGAGGCAACACAACGCACGCCATCGAACGATGAATTGATGCATTGCATCGAACGCGAAGAGCAAGCGGATGATCTTCTCGCTCAATTGCATCGCCGCCGCAACGAGTTGCCGATGACGCAATTGGAGTTGTATCGCCTCATTCGTTCGCGCGAGTATTTGCCTGCGGAGACGTTCATCGAACTCGTAGGGGCAACCCTTGCGGTTGCCCATGAAGGGCGAGCAGCCGCAAGGGTTGCCCCTACGAAAAATCCCCATCATTCTCTCTGGCATCGTCCCTGAACCGATGAGCATTTTCGATTCGATTACGGAGATGGGCGGCTATGTCGTCGCGGATGATTTGGCGTGTTGTGGTCGGCGATTGTATGCGCACGGCACGAGCGACGATCCGTTCGTGCGAATGGCGGAACGCATCGTCAACGCGACGCCGGATTCGACGCGGGGCAGTGTGATTCAAGCGCGATGCGATCATCTCGCAGCAATGGCGAAAACATCGGGCGCAAAGGGTATTGTGTTCTACGATGTGAAATTCTGCGAGCCAGAATTGTTTTATCTGCCCGCGTTAAGAAAAATGTTGCAGGACCAAGGCGTGCCATCCGTCGCCATCGAATTTGATTTGAACGATGCGTTCTCGCAACAAACGGCGACGCGCTTGGAAGCGTTCATTGAAATGCTGGGATGACGGTGGACCGAAGACAGACGACGGAAGACGAAGGACTGTTGCATACTCTCGGTCAATCGGTCGTCGGTCATCCGTCTTCCGTCCTTCGCCTCGTCAAGGAATGAATATGTCTCTCTCTAACGAAATCAACTATCGCCTCAACACAACCATCGGCAAAGCCGCATTGCGGGCAGTGCGTTGGCAGGCGGAGCGGCAGGCAAGCAGTCGATGGAAAACGGATTATCTTGCGCCGCAAATGAAAATTGCGCCGCGCACCAAAGAGTTGATCGGTCGGCATTATCTGGCAGGGCGGTACGCGAATCAGCGGGGCAAGGTCGCGTGGGTCACGTCAGGTGCGCCTGCGGAATTCCTCAAAGCGATGGATTTTTTCGTGCTCTATCCAGAGAATCACGCGGCAGTGTGCGGCACGGCGCGGCGAGCGGAAGACATTTCGACGGAAGCGGAAAATGTCGGCTATTCGCGCGATATTTGCTCGTATGCGCGCACGGACATTGGCGCGATGCTTTCGGGCAAAACGCCTGTGGGCAAATTGCCAAAGCCCGATTTGCTCCTGGCTTGCACAAACATTTGCCAGACCGTTTTGTTTTGGTATCGCGTGCTCGCGCATCATTTCAACGTGCCGCTCATCATCATCGACACGCCGTTCATTTACACCGAGACAACCGATTACGCGGTCGCGTATGTGAAACGACAAATGGAAGAGGCGGTTCCCATCGCCGAAAAAATCGCGGGCAAAAAATTCGACGAGAAGAAATTTCGAGAGATTACGCGGCTGAGCAAGACCGCCGCAGAGTTGTGGATGCAGGTGATGGAGCGCGGCAAGCATCGTCCCGCGCCGATTTCCGTGTTCGATCAATTCATTCAAATGGCGCCGATTGTCGAGATGCGCGGCGAAGCATACACGGTCGATTTTTATGCGGATATGCTCAAGGAAATCGATGAGCGCATTGCGCGCGGCATTGGATCGGTGAAAGAGGAACGCAAGCGATTGCTGTGGGACAATTTGCCGATTTGGTATCGCTTGCGTTATCTCGCCGAGTTTCTGGCGGAACGCGGCGTGTCGATTGTCGCATCGACGTACACGAATGCGTGGGCGGAACTCGCGCCGATGTTCGACCCAGAGAATCCGTTCGAGTCGGGCGCGCGCACGTACCTGCATCCGATTCTCAATCGCGGCACGGGATACAAACTGGAAACGATGAAGCGGATGGTGAAGCGAGTTTCAGTTGGACGGCGCGATTTTGCACAGCGACCGTTCGTGCAAGCCGTACTCGATTGGGCAAATCGATCAGCGCGACCGATTACTGCGCGATGCCGATGGGCGCGGCGTGCCAGCCTTGTTGCTCGAAGCCGATCACAACGACCCGCGCGCATTTTCCGAAGAGCAAGCGACGACACGGCTCGCGGCGTTTGTGGAGATGTTGGAGTAGCGAGGGGCGAATCAGCGCGAGATATGTTTCCATACATTCCGCTAAATCAAGAACCAGACGTTAAGAACAGAAGGTAGACCATCATGAAATCGCAGGTTCAACGAGTTCACCGTTATCGAAATTCGTTGGATAGAGTCGTCTCAGTCATGCACATTCATTTGGATTAGGAATCCATTTGGACTGGTTCAGGCGGGAGCTAATGCTCTGGATTACGATTCACGCATCATCCTCGTCCTGGGAGCGTGGGTCCCTCAGAGGCATTAAGGGTTTTCTACTTGCAATCTCTTTGAACGCGAATTTCCTTGGGTGACGAGGACAAAGGTCATTACCGAGGCACTGGCGCCTTTTCAAGTAAAAGGGGCGACACGGTTAGGTGGTTCGTCCAGTATTCATGGCGAAGTCAGACCGAATCATTGCTGATGTGACCACGAACCATGTGCTCAGCACATAGATTTGCGTTGGAAAAGATGAATGTAAAAGCATCGGAGAGTTTTCATTATGAAAGGCGGTTATGATCCAATCTACCTTGGATTAATTACCAAACTTTCTGATTGTAATTTTCAAGCAAGTGCTGAACGACTTGGTCTCGAATATGTTGATGGTGGGATTCAGGGAAGTTTTCTGAAGAGAGAATATCGGATAACCTTAGCTGGTGTTGAGGCACTGGACGGACAACCGTTCAATTCAAATAATGGCAGTGTTCTTCTCTATTACCTTCTATCCAACGGACGGGGAGACCCGAAAACTCTTACGTTCCATTTGAGAGTATTCCAAGAATGATTAGTGGACTGGATTTTCAAAACAGAATGATGAGTCGTCCTCTGGAACGAAAATTCGGCAACAACTATGTCAGATTTAGGGAAGCGGCGGTAAAACTTGGTGGATAGAAGAGAGTCTCAAATGGGCAAACATCTGTGGAAATTCAACGTCCTCCCGAAAATTCCGCTAAAGATCGTTTTTTATGAAGCGGATGACGAGTTCCCGACCAATATACAAATCATGTTAGATAAAACGGCTCTTCAATTCTTGGAATTTGAATGCCTTGCGTTTATGGTAGGATGTGTTTGTTCGGGCATTAATTATAGACGGCGCAACGCAGTATAAGCAATCCAAGAGGTGATTATTGGTGACAGATATTCGCGCACTCGGAATCGATGTCGGCTCGACAACCGTAAAAATCGTTGGCGTGGATGCGGCGGGAAATTTGGCGTGGCATTTTCTCGAACCCGCCGAGCCGCGCGTCGAAGACCAAGTTGAAAAAATTCTCGCGCAGGCAAAGTCGCAAGCGCAATCATCGAACGAGATGCCGCTTGTGGCAACGGGCTATGGTCGCGGTTTGGTGCATCAAGCCACGCGCAAGGTGACGGAGATTACGTGTCACGCGCGCGGCATTTATCGCGAACTGGGACACGGCGGAACGCTCGTCGATATTGGGGGACAGGACAGCAAGGTGATTGCCATCGGACCAAAAGGCGACGTGATCGATTTTGCGATGAACGACAAGTGCGCGGCAGGCACAGGACGATTCCTCGAACATTCGGCGCAACGGATGCGCGTGCCGCTGAACGACATTGGTCGGGTTTCGCTGGGCACGACGGAAGAGGTCGTCATCTCAAGCACGTGCACCGTGTTTGCGGAATCGGAAATCATTTCGCTCATCGCGCACAACGTTGCACCCGAAGCGATTTTGCGCGGACTGCATCGCTCGCTCATCAAACGCATCGTCGCAATGATTCGCACCGTTGGTCTGGTCTCACCGTTGATGTTGTCGGGCGGCGTCGCGCAGAATCCCGCGATTGCGCGAATGCTCGAAGAGGAAACGGATGCGAAGGTGGTCCTGCCGCAACATCCGCAATTGATGGGCGCGTACGGCGCGGCGCTGATGGGATTAAAACAAGACCTGACAGGTTTTTAGAAACCTGTCAGGTCTGGAGGAAAAATGGACAACGAAGCACAACAAAAACTCGCACAACTCATTCGCACGCAACGCGTCGCCGCGCTGGGAACACTCGCGCGACGGCGCGCCGTTCATCTCGATGATTCTATACGCGCCGTCGGCTGATTTCACAAATTATTTCATGCACGTTAGCCGGCTCGGCATTTCATACGCAAGATATTTTAAAAGACCCGCATGTCAGCTTGATGATCGCGGAAGCGGACGATGGCACGCAGAATCCGCAACTCCTCGCGCGCGTATCGATTCGCGGCGAGGCGATCCTTGTGCCGCCGGCAGACCCAGAGTACGAAAAAATCAAAGCGCTGTACCTCGCCCGATTTCCGGACAATGCATTCAACTTTGGGCTAGGCGACTTTTCGATTTATCGGATTCAAGTCCGCAATGCGCGATACGTCGCCGGGTTTGCGCGCGCGTTCAACTTGTCGGTGGATGATTTCAAAAAGGCGGCGCAGTAAAAATCAGAAACCCGTTCTCTTTGAGAAAACCGGGTTTCTTGTTTATCATCCTCCACCCACCGGCGGAAACAATTCTACGGTATCACCATCGCTCACCATCACGTCCTCGAACGAAAACAGTGCTTGACCATTCAGCGTGCCAACCGCAATTTCACTCATCGGCACGCCGAGGTTTGCCAACACATCTTTGAGCTGGGTCGGTTGCGCGAAGCGAACATCGACCCAGATTTCTCTTTTCCGTGTACCAACTCAAATGTCCGCCAAGATGAAGACGCATGCAGTGAGTCATTCGAGCGAAAGTGAGCGAAGCAATCCTGCGTGGTTGCCCGGGCGACCACGTCAGGGTCGCAATGACCCTACACGCTAATCACATCCGCGACCCACTCAATGCCGAGCTCGCGCAACTTGGCACGCGAAGGCGCGCCGGTTTTGGCGTCCCAGCCCTTGAGTTTGTACAACTCGTCCAGTGTTTGCTCAAAATCCGGTTTGGAAATCGCAACGCCTTGCAACGCGCCATTTTCCAGCGGCTGGAATAATCGCTCCGGCAATGTATCGTCTGCGCGCGTGAAACCTTCGCGGATATTGAATGCGCGCGCCATGTTTGTTGCGCGTTCGCCGATACGCAAAATATCCTGCGCGGTAATGTCCCAGCCGGTCGCCGCGCGCATCACGTTCACAACTTCATCGACCTGAATAAATGAACGCGGCGTGGGACCGAAGAAACAGAGCCCCGTCACTTTTTCCATACTATTCCAGTTTTCCATGATGAAATAGTTGCGTGCTTTACGCGGTGAAAGTTCGCGCGGCGGCACCGCCTCGATACCGAGCGACGCCGCGCCTTTGAATCCCACCGATTCCGGATTGGCGATCATCGGATCGTGAATCGAAACAAGATGATCCGCGCCGGCGTCGTTGATCGCATAGCCGATGCCCACGCCGACCTTGCCGCGCGGATCGTGCATCGCCAGCTCTTGACCCTTGACCTGCATCGCGAAAAATTTCGCGTCGCCGCCGATCATCTCTGCCGCGCGTTGCGTGCCTTCCGCCAGCAAATCGCCGATGCCGCGCCGCGCAGCAATCGCTTCGACTGTCGCGAGCATTGCCGGCGCGCTACCAAAGCGCAAAGGAATACCACCCGTCTCTTTCATACCGATGAGCCCATGCTCAAAACATTCCATCGCGAACGAAATCGTGGAACTGCATCGAAATCGTATCAAGTCCATAGCGATTACACAGTTCGTTTGCTTTCGCGATCGCCTGCAAATCGTCGATGCCGCAGTTGGGACCGAAACCATCCAGCGTTTCGTACTCGGGTCCGCCGTACGCATCGCTCACTTGATATCGATCATCGACCTTGACTTCGCGCTTGCAGCGCACCGCGCACGCGTAACAACTTTTGCGCGCCGTGAGCAATTTCGATTCGTACTCCGACCACTTGACCTTATCGACCTTGTCGAACGCGCCTTGATGAAAATTGCGCGTCGGCAAAATGCCCGCCGCGTTCAAGCCATCGACCAAGCCGGGCGTGCCCTTGTCCTGCAAGTCCCAGGATTGCGGATGATCTTTGACGCGCTTTGCCAGCACGCGACCCAGTTCAGCAATCGGGTGCGGGTCGTGCGCGAGATCGAGATATTTGGAATTGCCGCGCACCGCAATCGCGCGCAAATTTTTCGAGCCCATCACCGCGCCCATGCCGTTGCGACCGTTGAAATGGCGCAAATCATTCGTGATCGACGCATAGCGCACCAAATTTTCGCCGGCAATGCCGATTTGTAAGACGCGAATCAACTTGTCATTATGCGTCTCGCGGATTTTGTTTTGCACAAATTCCGGTTCGTGTCCCCACAGATCGCGCGCATCGCGAATCTCGGCGTGATCGTTGTGCACCCAAAGATAAACCGGATACTCGGCGCGACCTTTGACGATGATGGCTTCCCAGCCCGCCATCTTGAGTTCGGGTCCCCAATAGCCGCCGGCTTCCGATTCGCCAAAGCCGCGCGAGAGCGGCGATTTGGCAATCGCGTTGTAGCGCGTGGCGGTGGAGAACGGCGCGCCGGTGAGCAAACCATTTGCCAGAATCAGGATATTTTCGGGACTGAGCGCATCGACTCCCTTAGGTAACTCGCGCAAGAGATAATACGCGGCGAGCGCCTTGCCGCCCGGGTACAATCGATAAAACGCCTCGTCGATTTGTTTCGGTTGTTATTGTTTGACGCGTCAGGTCAACGCGCAGAATTTTGCCGGTTGTGCCTTTCATAAAACCCCCAACAGATGAAGGATGAGAATGAGAATGAGAGATGAAAGATGAAAGATAAAGATTGAAATCAGAAGCCATTCATCTTTCATCTTTTTGCTTTCATCTTTTAGTTCTCGCCCCACTCGGTATGAAAATCGCCGGGCTTGTCCAAGCGCCGATACGTGTGCGCGCCGAAGAAATCGCGTTGGGCTTGCGTCAGGTTCGCCGGCAAACGTTCGGTGCGATACGCATCGTAGTACGCCAGCGCGCTGGAGAACGCAAGCGATGGAATGCCGAGACTGACTGCCGTTTGCACAACGAGTCGAAGTGCATCCTGCCGTTTCGTTACATCGGCGCGGAAAGTTTCGTCGAGCATCAGGTTCGGTAAATCGGCGTTGCGGCGGAACGCATCGGTGATGCGATTCAAAAAGCGCGCGCGAATAATGCAACCCCCGCGCCAAATCGCCGCGATTTCGCCGTATGGCAAATTGTAACCGTACTCTTTGCCCGCCGCGCGCAACAGCGCCATCCCTGCGCGTACGAACAGATCTTCGCCATGTACAGCGCATCGCGCACCGCGCCAATCAATTGCTTGCGGTCGCCGGTATATTTTGTAGTTGGTCCCGTTAAAACCTTGCTTGCCACCGCGCGTTCGGGCTTGATCGCCGACATGCAGCGCGATTCGACCGCCGCGTTGATCGTTGGAATCGGAATGCCCAAGTCGAACGCGTTTTGGCTCGTCCATTTGCCGGTGCCTTTTTGCTGCGCTTCATCGACAATCAAATCGACCAGATGCTTGCCAGTTTCTGGATCGATGCGTTTGAAAATCGCCGCGGTGATTTCGATGAGGTACGACTGCAATTCGCCTTGATTCCACTCGGCGAAAATGTCTGCCAATTCTTGATTCGACAAGTTCAGCGCGCGATGCAAAATGTCGTACGCCTCGGCGATGAGTTGCATATCGCCGTACTCGATGCCGTTGTGAACCGTCTTCACGTAATGTCCCGCGCCGCGCGGACCCAAATGCGTCACGCACGGCTCGCCGTCGACCTTTGCCGAAATCGCGATGAAAATATCTTTGACCAGCGCATACGCTTCCGGCTGTCCGCCCGGCATGATGCTCGGTCCTTTGAGCGCGCCCTCTTCGCCGCCGGAAACGCCGGTACCGATAAATCGAAAACCTTTCGCTTCCAAATCCTTCGAGCGGCGCTCAGTGTCCATAAAGATATGAATTGCCGCCGTCGATGATAAGGTCGCCCGGTTCCAACAACGGAATCAATTGCTCGATCACGCCGTCGACCGGCGCGCCGGCTTTGACCATCACCATGATTTTGCGCGGCTTGCTCAGCGCGTTGACGAAATCTTGCATCGATTCGCAACCGATCAGTTTCTTGCCGGGATTCGCCGCGACGAAATCTTGCATCGTCTTGGTCGTGCGATTGTGCACGGCAACCGTAAAGCCGTTGCGTTCCATGTTGAGAACGAGGTTCTGTCCCATCACCGCTAAACCGGTGAGTCCAATGTCTGCTTTGCCCATTCTTGTTTTCCTTTCGTCAATGAAAGAGGATTGCGGTACCAAAACTCATTTTACCACGATGCGCCAAAATAGTCGAAAAAAGAAAAACCCTCTGGCAGAATTCTATCTGCAATCGATGATGCTTACACTTGCACCCGCGCTAGAATCGTCTCAAGGTAACGTGATTTCATTTGCTTGCTCGCCAGCGCGCGTTTGACCGGCGATGCCTTGAGAATCACGCCCAGTATTGCCGCCATGGCGCGATGGCTGAACAACGCGCGATTGTCGAAAATCAAGTCCTGGAGGTTGCCGCGTTCGATGGCCATCATCACGACACGCGCCACACCATTGACCGGCGTGATGACGCGCTCGCCGCGGGACTCGAGCGTGATGCCATGCGTCGGACACACGCGCGCACACACGCCGCAACCGAGACAAATCTCATCGTCAAGTTTGGCTTTGCGTTTGTGGGGATAGTGCGGATCATTTGCTGACACCATCGTCATCGCTTCAACCGGACACGCGTGGGCGCATTTATTGCAACCAGTGCATTTATCGAGTTGAATCTGCGGAATGAAATTCGTCGTGTGCACCGGGTTCAGCAGTCCGAATTTGCGCGCGGCGATCATCGCCTCGCAACAACAGCCGCAACAATTGCAAATAAAATTGACGCCCTCGCGCACATTCTCACCGAATTGCACCAAGTTATTTGCGTACGCCTGCGCGAGATAATCCATGCCTTCCGATTTGGACACCGCGCGCGCAAAGCCGTGTCGAATCAGCGATTCGGCGCAGCCATTAAACGTCATGCAAATATCTTTCGGGGCGGCGCAATCCTTGCCAACGTGTTGCATCTTGTGGCGACAGTAGCAAATACCAATGCCCATCGCCGTCGCGCTATCGATCACGTAACTCGCGCGTTCGTAATCGAGCACATGCAGTGCGTTGTCGGCGGAGAGCATTGGCTCATTGACGAACACGCGACCCAATTGCGTTTCGCCGGTCGCAAACAGCGCGCGGATAAAATCATCTTCGACGGTGATGTACTGATAGTACAATGCGGCGAGCGCTTTTTGGTCAACGTCGCCGCGCAACCGCATCATCGAAAACTCGAAAAAGCCAGCCATCGGCGGGGGCAGGACGTACAGGATTTCGCCGTTGGGTGTTTCTGTATCGAGCAGGACTGCGCGGCTGGCGAGTCCTTCGAGCACGTTGCGCGCCTCTGACTCGGCGATTTTCCAAATCCTTGCCGCTTGCTGAGCAGTGAATGGCTTGACCGGAATTTGCGCGACGAGTTCGGCTTCGCGCTCGCTAAAGAGCATTTCCAAAATGCGAAAGAGCAGCTCGGACGGCGGCGCGCCTTGCGGAAAACGGTTGAGGCGTCCTGCTAAATCAAGATAGCCGGTTTTCAGAGTAGTGTGTGCCATGGCAACCTCGTCAGACCTTCCTGGTTTCTAAAGCCTGGATTGTCCCTAACCACCGTCATTAACTAATTTTGCGATCTTGGGTTCGTCCGCCAGCTCTTGATGTGTTCGGAGAAACCCACCCCTGCCTCCTACC
Organism: uncultured Chloroflexia bacterium; assembly: GCA_963718225.1. Lineage (GTDB taxonomy): Bacteria > Chloroflexota > Anaerolineae > UBA4142 > UBA4142 > DAOTXS01. The sequence goes on along the minus strand of CAVQYN010000017.1, from coordinate 569 downwards.
TTCCTATGGCGATGGCCGGCAAGGCGGGCGCCCGCTATGACGTCCTGATCGAGGCCTACGCCGGACACGGGCTGCGCACCGCAGGCAAAGGGCCGGTGGGCTTCGGCCGCGAGAGCGTGCCCGAACCGCCGCCCGCGCAGGTCGTCGTCGGTGAAACCACCTTCGGTGTCTGGAACGAGCCGGTCTATCAGCTCTGGCTCGACGTGGAAACCCTCCTCCAGACCCGCAACCAGCTCGATCCCGACTCGCTCGCGTGGCCGAGATTGACGCCGGGCTGCAGCGACTTCACCCTGATCGCCGACCCGGAGCTGCCCCCGGCCGAATTTCTGGTAACGGTCGAGCAGGCCGGGCGAGCTCAAGCCGCTCCTCGAATGCACCAACGGCAGCACCACGCCGACCCTGTTCGCCATCGGCCACTCGCACATTGACGTGGCCTGGCTCTGGCCGCTGCAAGAGACCGAGCGCAAAATGGCGCGCACCATCAGCACGCAGTTGGCGCTGATGGACGAATACCCCGAATTCAGGTTCATCCAGAGCCAGCCGCACCTCTTCTGGATGCTGCAACGACG
>CAVQYN010000016.1:0-6845 GCA_963718225.1 uncultured Chloroflexia bacterium | reverse complement strand
ATGAGCCGCGCCGAATCTTGACCTGGCTAGCAGGTAAGGGTTGCTCGTTCCAGAAACAAATACTACTGAGTATTGTAAAGAGAGTTCATTGGCAAGTCAATAGAAATCCAACCCCGAATCATATTTCTTGTCACTCTCTTGATTTGACCAAGTTTGTCTCTTGACACTTTCCTGACTCCCTCAGCGTGTTTCTTGCCCGTCGATTGACCCGTTTTCTCTTATACTCTACAGATTGAATCGAGGAGGCGTCTCGTGGATGATATTCTCTTTATCGTTGTCACACTGTTGTTTTTCGCGGCGAGCGGCGGACTGCTGGCTGTTTGTGCGCGGTTGATGGAGCAAAAAACATGAGTTTGATTTATTTGATCGCAGGGCTGATTGCGCTTGGTTTGTTTGTTTATCTGTTTCTCGCCCTGCTGAAACCAGAGTGGTTCAAATGACAATCAATGGGTGGCTTCAAATCGGATTGTACTTGGTGGTACTCGTGCTACTAGTCAAACCGCTCGGTGCGTACATGGCGCGCGTCTATCAAGGCGAACGCACATTTCTTGATCCTGTCCTACGTCCAGTCGAGCGATTCATCTATCGGATTGCGGGCGTGCGCGAAAATGCCGAGATGGATTGGAAAGTTTATACCATTGCCTTTTTGTTGTTCAGTTTGGCGAGTTTGGTGGTTGTCTATGCGTTGCAACGTTTACAAGGTGTTCTGCCGCTCAACCCACAAGGTTTGGGCGCGGTCTCACCCGATTCGTCGTGGAACACGGCGGTGAGTTTTGCGACGAATACGAATTGGCAAGGGTATGGCGGCGAGACGACGATGAGTTACCTTACTCAGATGCTCGCTTTGACCGTGCAGAATTTCGTCTCGGCGGCGGCAGGGATGGCGGTGCTCATTGCTTTTATTCGCAGTTTTGCGCGGCACAATGCGCAAACACTCGGCAACTTTTGGGTTGATCTCACGCGCGGCGTTTTGTATATTCTGTTGCCGCTGTCGATCGTGCTTGCACTGGTGCTCGTCGCGCAAGGTGTCGTGCAAACTTTCGGTCCATATCAAACAGCGACCCTGGTGCAACCGACTACGGATGCGAATGGAAACCCAGTCACCGAGCAAGTCATCGCATTGGGTCCGGCGGCATCCCAAATCGCGATCAAGCAATTAGGCACGAATGGCGGTGGATTTTTCAACGTGAACTCGGCGCACCCTTTTGAAAACGCAACGCCATTCTCCAACTTGCTCGAATCATTATCGATACTGCTCATTGCGGCGGCACTGTGTTACACGTTCGGCAAAATGGTTGGCGATACACGCCAGGGCTGGGCATTGCTGGCAGCGATGCTGATCGTCCTCGTCGTGATGATGGCTACCGCCTATTGGGCAGAGTCGGCGGGCAATCCACGCTTAGCGGCACTAGGCGCAGATCAAACGATAAGCGATTTGCAACCCGGCGGCAATATGGAAGGCAAAGAGGTGCGCTTTGGCGTCGCGAACTCGGCGTTGTGGGCAACGGTGACGACTGCCGCCTCGAACGGCTCAGTCAACGCGATGCACGATTCGTTTACGCCGTTGGGCGGTTTTGTTACGCTCGTCATGATGCAACTGGGTGAAGTGATCTTTGGCGGCGTGGGTTCTGGGTTATACGGCATGTTGGCTTTTGTCATCGTCGCCGTGTTCATCGCCGGATTGATGGTCGGACGCACGCCGGAATACCTCGGCAAGAAAATCGAAATCTATGAAATGAAAATGGCGGCGTTGCTCATTTTGATCATGCCGTTGATCGTCCTTGGCTTTACGGCACTCGCCGTTATCACAGACGCGGGCAAAGCCACCGTATACAATCCAGGAGCGCATGGGTTCAGTGAAATCCTATATGCCTTTACATCGCAGGGAAACAATAATGGCAGTGCTTTTGCCGGCTTGGGCGCAAATAATCCCTTTTACAATATCACCGGGGGTCTGGCAATGTTGTTCGCGCGCTTTTGGCTCGCCGTGCCTACACTCGCCTTGGCGGGTTCACTCGTGCGCAAGAAAAAAGTGCCAGCCGGATCAGGCACTTTGCCCACGCACACGCCGTTGTTTATTGGTTGGCTGATTGGCGTAGTACTATTGGTCGGCGCGCTGAACTTTGTGCCCGCACTTGCCCTCGGTCCGATTGTCGAACATTTGATGATGCTAATAAAGTAGGCGTGAGACACGCCTCACATTTCACGAAGAGCGATTCCCATGTTACAGGATAAGAAACAATCCAACATTCAGCCAACCATTTACCGTCGCGCGATTATTGATTCGTTTTTGAAACTCGATCCGCGCGGCATGGCACGCAACCCGGTCATGTTCGTCGTCGAAGTGGGGAGCGTATTGACAACGATCTTGTTCGTTCAAGCGTTGTTCGGACAAGGCGAAGCACCCATGTCATTCATCGCCGCGATTTCCGCGTGGCTCTGGTTCACCGTGCTCTTTGCGAATTTCGCGGAAGCGCTTGCCGAAGGACGTGGCAAAGCGCAAGCCGATGCGCTCCGCCGCACACGCCGCGAAACGCAAGCGAAAAAATTGCGCGGCGCGAAACGCAATGCGCCGGTGGAAATCGTCTCTTCCGCCGCGTTACAACAACACGATTTCTTCCTCGTCGAGACGGGTGACATCATTCCCGCCGACGGCGAAGTGACCGAAGGCATCGCCTCGGTGGACGAAAGCGCGGTGACGGGCGAAAGCGCGCCGGTCATCCGTGAAGCCGGCGGCGACCGCAGTGCCGTGACGGGCGGCACGCGTGTGTTGTCGGACTGGCTCATTGTGCGCGTCAGCGCAAAACCGGGCGAAGGTTTTCTCGACCGCATGATTAGCTTGATCGAAGGCGCGAAACGACAAAAGACACCAAACGAAATCGCGCTCAACATTTTGCTTGCGGCATTCACGATCATCTTCCTGGGTGTGTGCGTAACACTGTTGCCGTACTCGCTTTACAGCGTCGATGTCGCCAAGCAAGGTACGCCGATTACGATCACGGTTTTGATTGCGCTCCTCGTGTGCTTGATTCCAACGACCATCGGCGGACTCTTGCCCGCGATTGGCATCGCCGGGATGGACCGCTTGATTCGCCGCAACGTGATCGCGTTATCCGGTCGCGCCGTCGAAGCGGCGGGTGACGTGGATGTGTTGTTACTCGACAAGACCGGCACCATCACACTTGGCAATCGCCAAGCCGTCGAGTTTATTCCGGTGAATGGCGGCGGGGCAACCGCGCTTGCGGAAGCCGCGCAGTTGTCTTCGCTCGCGGACGAAACGCCGGAGGGACGCAGTATCGTCGTGCTCGCAAAGGAAAAATATGGTTTGCGCGGACGTGAGTTTGCGGAACACTCTGCGAAGTTCATTCCATTCACCGCCCAAACGCGCATGAGCGGGGTGGATGTGAATGGCACCAGCGTTCGCAAAGGCGCGCCCGATGCGATGATGGCGTACATTCAGCAACAAGGTTCCTCTGTTCCAACTGAATTGCGAACACACGTCGATAGAATCGCGCGCGCGGGCGGCACGCCACTTGTCGTCGCAAGAAACGGAAACGCACTCGGCGTGATTTACCTAAAGGACATTGTCAAAGGCGGCATCAAGGAACGCTTTGGACACCTGCGCAAAATGGGCATCAAGACCGTAATGATCACCGGCGATAATCCGCTGACCGCCGCGACGATTGCCGCCGAAGCCGGGGTGGACGATTTTCTCGCGCAGGCGACGCCCGAAGCCAAATTGAAATTGATCCGCGATTACCAAGCCGGCGGACGATTGGTCGCGATGACCGGCGATGGTACGAACGACGCGCCGGCGCTTGCCCAAGCCGATGTCGCGGTGGCGATGAACACCGGGACACAGCCCGCGCGCGAAGCCGCGAATATGGTCGATTTGGACAGCAATCCAACCAAGCTAATCGAGATCGTCGAGATTGGCAAACAATTACTGATGACGCGCGGTGCGTTGACGACGTTTAGCATTGCGAATGATGTGGCAAAATATTTCGCGATCATCCCGGCGGCATTTGCATCGACGTATCCGGTACTGAATGCGCTAAATTTCATGCAACTTGCCACGCCGCAAAGCGCGATCATGTCAGCGGTGATTTTCAACGCGCTCATCATCATCGCGCTGATCCCGCTCGCCTTGCGCGGTGTGCCTTATCGGCCGGTCGGCGCGGCGCAATTGTTGCGCGATAATTTGCTGATCTATGGTGTCGGCGGTTTGATTGCGCCATTCATCGGCATCAAATTGATCGACTTGCTTTTGATGGTGTTTCACCTGGCATAAGGAGGATGACCATGACAAAGCAACAACCCAAACCCGCGTGGTGGGTCTTGTATGCGCTGATTGCCTTGATGCTGTTGGTTTTGGCGCTCGAAGGCACAGATGGACTGCCCGATTGGGCAAATGAGGTTGCGACCATTGGAATTATCGGCTTGGTCTTTGGAGCGATGGTCCTATGGATGCATGCGAACGCGCACGCGCTTTGGAACGAGGGAATGAACAAACCCGGGTTGGAAGAATACCGCATCCAAGTCATTGAACCACGCCAACCTACCGCGCAATCACCCGATGGAGTTAGTGACGACAAGGTTCAGTCTGAACCTCAATCTACTCATTACGTGCTACGCCGCAATGAGAAAGGAAATTTCCATGCTTTCAGAATTACGCCCAGCGATAGTGGTACTCTTGAGCATGACGTTCATTACGGGACTAGTGTACCCCTTAGCGGTTACCGCAGTCGCACAAATCGTCTTTCCGAATCAGTCCAACGGTAGTCTAATCGTCAAAGACGGACAAGTTGTTGGTTCGTCACTGATCGGTCAACCCTTCGACGATCCGCAATATTTTTGGGGACGCTTGTCGGCAACAGGTCCATTCCCGTACAACGCCGGCGCATCCTCCGGTTCAAACCTGGGTCCGCTGAACGATGCGTTGATCGATGCGGCACAAGCGCGCATCGACGCGCTAAAACAAGCCGATCCGCAAAACACCGCGCCGATCCCGGTCGATTTGGTAACCGCCTCCGGCAGTGGACTCGATCCGCACATCAGCATTGCCGCCGCGCGGTACCAAGTGTCTCGCGTTGCGCGCGCGCGGGGAGTGAGTGAAGCCCAAGTGCAAACGCTCGTCGCACGGTTCACCGAAGGTCGCCAGTTCGGAATTTTGGGGGAACCGCGCGTGAATGTGCTGGAACTGAATTTGGCGCTGGATGTGGTAAAATAGAGGCAGGAGACAAAGCGCAAAAGTCGAATAACAATGCTTGATGAACATCCACGTCCTAATCCGGACGAATTGCTTGAACGTGTTAGAACCGAAGAACAACAACAAACACGCGGCAAACTCAAGATTTTTCTCGGTTATGCGGCGGGCGTCGGTAAGACATACGCGATGCTTGAAGCGGCACGCGCGCGCCAAGCCGAGCAGGTTGACGTCGTTGTTGCCTACGTCGAAACGCACCAACGCGCTGAAACCGAATGGCTGGCACAAGGACTAGAAACCCTGCCGCGCAAGCCAATTGACTATCGCGGTCGCAGGCTGACCGAAATGGATACGGATGCCGTCCTCACGCGCATGCCCCAGCTCGCCATCGTCGATGAGTTGGCGCACACAAACGTCCCAGGTTCGCGTCACCCCAAACGCTATCTCGACGTGCTCGATCTGTTGAACGCAGGCATCGACGTCTATACCACGCTCAACATTCAGCACGTCGAAAGTCTCAACGATGTTGTCGCGCAGATCACGGGCATTGTCGTCCACGAGACGCTCCCGGATAGCATCCTCGACCAAGCCGCGGAAATCGAATTGATCGACCTTTCGCCCGAGGAATTGCTTCAACGATTAAAAGACGGCAAGGTCTATGTCCCTGATCAAGCCAGCCGCGCGATTGAAAAATTTTTCCGCAAAGGCAACCTCACCGCCTTGCGCGAGATTGCTTTGCGTCGCACCGCGGACCGCGTCGACGACCAAATGCGCGCCTACATGGAAACGCGCGCGATTGCCGGTCCGTGGCCCGCCAAAGAACGCTTGCTTGTTTGCGTGAGCCCAGGCGCCCTCAGCGAACGATTGATTCGGACCGCCCGTCGTCTTGCCCAGGAACTCGATGCGGAATGGTTTGCGATGTACGTCGAGACGCCGGGGCACGCGCGGCTGTCGCAACACCAACGCGGTCGCATCGAGCGGATGTTGCACCTCGCCGAAGAACTGGGTGCCAAGACGATCACGATGCCGAGTCTCTCGGTTGCCGAAACGATCGTCAAGTATGCCCGCTCGCACAACATTACCAAGATCATTGCGGGCAAGCCGGTGCGGGCACGCTGGATTGAGTTGGTGCGCGGCTCGGTGGTCGATCAGATCATTCGCCACAGCGGCGACATTGACGTTTACGTCATCAGCGGCGATGTCGAAACGGCGCCGATTATCGAAACGAACGAGTGGCAGCCGCATCGTCCGCTCCGGCGATATGTATGGAGTCTGGCGCTGGTTGCCGGTGTGACGCTTCTTGGCATGCCGATTCATACGTTCATCGATCCAGCTAATCTGGTGATGTTGTACTTGGTCGCCGTTGTCATCGCCGCGATATACTTGGGTCGTGGGCCATCCGTGCTTGCGGCAGTGCTGAGTGTGCTCGCACTCGATTTTTTCTTTGTTCCGCCTGCACTCACGTTTGCGGTGACCGACACGCAATATCTTCTTACATTTGCAGGACTGTTGATTGTCGGTTTGGTCATTAGCGCGCTCACCGTGCGCGTGCGCGAAGAAGCCGCTGCCGCGCAACAACGCGAATCGGAAACGGCGGAACTGTACGAATTTACGCGCGACCTGGCGGCGACGAGCGGCA
>CAVQYN010000015.1:0-100516 GCA_963718225.1 uncultured Chloroflexia bacterium | reverse complement strand
CGGCGCGGCGATAACTGGCGTGGTGACGTGCGCGGCGCCGGCAAGCTGTCAGAGGTTGGGATGGGGGCGCAAGCCAACAACACGACAAGGAGAAGAGGAGAGAGGGAGACAGGGCGAAAAATTCTACTTGTCTCCCGGTCCCTTGTCTTCGTATCTGGTTATTCATTTGTTTCACACCCCAGCATATCCTCAATCGTCTCGCGGCGGCGGATGAGACGCGCGTTGCCATCGCGCACGGCGACAACGGCGGGACGCGGAATGAGATTGTAATTGCTCGACATCGGAATTTGGTACGCGCCAGCGCACGGAATCGTAATCAAATCGCCGGCGGAAACTTGCGGCAACATCACGTCCTCGATCAACACGTCGCCTTGTTCGCAATAGCGCCCGGCAATTGCCACGCGCGTGGTTGCCGCATCGTTCATCCTTTGACTTTGCTCAGGATGCATCTTGTTCGCGACACGCGCGGTGTATTTCGCGCCGTACAACGCTGGGCGAATATTATCGCCCATGCCGCCATCGACCGAGACGTACGTGCGCACATCGCGAATCTCTTTCACCGCGCCGACGGTGTACAGTGCAACGGCGGATTGCGCGACCAGCGCACGACCCGGTTCGAAGAGGAGTTTAAGGTTTGATGTTTCAGGTTTCAGGTTTGAACCTTGAAACTTGGAACTTGAAACTTGGAGTGTAGACACAATTGTTTCAGCAACTCGGTCTGCGCTCAAGTGATCTTCCTCGCCGGTGTAACTCACGCCCCAGCCGCCGCCCAAATCGATTTCCTGCAAATCAAAATCGATGGCATCGCGCAATTCCTCCGCGAAATCGACGACAGCGTTAACCGCGTCGCGGTACGGCGCGAGCTCGAAAACTTGCGAGCCGATGTGCACGTGCAAGCCGACGAGATGCAATCGCGATTGTTGCGCAACGCAGCGCGCGGCATCCACTGCCATGCCAGTGAGCATCGGCAAACCGAATTTTGATTCCGCCACGCCGGTCGCCATGTAACGATGTGTGTGCGGATCGATTGCCGGCGCGAGGCGCAATAGCACGCGCGGCGTCATGTTCATTTCCGCCGCGAGGCGCGCCAGCAAATCGATTTCGTCGAGATTGTCGATGATAAAATGATCGACGCCGAGTGACAATGCCGCGCGAATTTCGCCTGGCGTTTTGTTGTTGCCGTGCACATAGATTTTCGCGGGGTCGAGTCCAACGCGCCGTGCGATGGCCATTTCGCCTTCGGACGTTACGTCGATGCCGAGACCGGCGTCTTTGAAAATGTGCGCGAGGTACGGCGAGTAGTACGCTTTGGTCGCGTAGAGAATCAGCGCGTTGCGCCAGCGCGATTCAAACGCGGCGCGAATTTCACGTGCGCGCGCATGCAGATGCGCGTCATCGTAGATGTAAAGCGGCGTGCCAAATTCGCGCGCGAGCGCGACGACATCGCAGCCACCGATTTCGAGATGGTTTTTTGAGTTGGTTTGAGCAGTGAGAGGAAATGGCATAAGTGTTTTAACAGACCGCCGACGGCAGGAAATTTTCTGCGGTCGGCGGTTGTAGTTTCTGTTGTTGCCGCAAAGAGCACAAAGGTCGCGGAGAAATTCCTTTATGCGCTTGGCGGTTTAGAGTTAGCGCGTCCAGACGGGACGATCACCGCCGGCGGTAGTCAGGCGCGTAACGTTGCCGCCGGTGCGATCCATCATGTAAATGTCGGTTACGCCACTGCGCGTGGACGCAAACGCAATCCAATTGCCATCCGGTGACCAAGTGGGCGTAAAGTCAGGCGTGTTGGCTTGGCTGAGTTTGCGCAAACCACTGCCATCGGTGTTCATCAAATAGATTTGCGAAACGCCATCGCGACTCGATGCGAACGCAATCGACTTGCCGTCCGGGCTAATCGACGGTGTAGTATCGTCCGCCGGATCGTTTGTCAATTGGGTGCGCGTTGAGCCGTCCCAGTACATGGTGTACACATCGCTCGAGCCAGACGAGTTGACCGCAAGTGCGAACAGACCTTGCTTGGACCACGCCAAGCCGCCGCGGAATTGCTCGCCTTGCGGATTCGACGTGAGTTCGCATTCGTACGCGAGACCACAACGCGAGCCATCAGCGTTCACCTTGATCACGGTCCAATAGCGTTCCTTCGAACTCACCTTAATCACGGCAATTTGGTTTCCATCCGGCGACCAGACCGGGCTGGACAAGCCGCCGCCCGCATCCGACGAAGCGACCGAATGCGATGTGCTCGATCGCAGTTCGTACACATGTAACACATTTGCCGCGCCGGTCGTTTGGCTTGTGACGTACGCGAATTTTGAATTGTCTGGCGACCAACCGCCGATGGGCGCATTCGTACCGAACGCGAGATCGATGTTTGGTCCGATGTCTAGCAGCGGCGTGGAGCGATTGCCGTCAAAGTTGTACACGCGCACGCGATTCGTGCCGTTGTCGTTAAAGCGATACGCAATCGATCCGGCGGGGGCGGGTGGGCGCGTGGCGGTGCGCGTGACCGTCGCGGTTGCCGTTACCGCCGACGTGCCGGTCACGCTGACAGTTGTCGTCGGCGTTGCGGTTGTAGTTACTGTCGTCGATGGTGTGATGCTCTCAGTTGCTGTAATCGTTGCCGCTGGTTTGGCGGTGGGTGTAATTGTTGGTGTGCGCGTTGGCGTGATCGTTGTAGTCGGCGGAGGGATCGTCGCGGTGGGTACAGGCGTCGCCGTATGTTCGAGAACCACAACGGTGATGTACACGATTGGCGTGTTGGTGGGAACCACCATCGTCTTGGTTGCAGTCGCTTGCGAAAACAATTGCGCCAGATTTCGAGTGGAACCCGATTGGGCGATGAAGAACGCGCCCAGGCACAGCGCAACCAAAAGGAAAACGATGACGACGAAAATCGTCAGCGCGCGCGGGTTGCGCAAAAAAACATTAGGATTGGATGGTCGCATATTCTCTCCAGTTTTTTACTTGATTCACTCTAGCACAGGATGGAATGAATGTCAAAGAAAATTAATGCCGGATTTTTGATGGCGGACAGCAGCCGCAGCGGAATTGAACATTAGTGCTAATTGTGTTAAAATGGCGCCAGCCAGCAAACGAGGTAAAGGATATGCGAGAAATTCAAATTGCGATTGCGCAATTCCATCCGCGCTTGAACGAACTGCAGAAAAATTTGGATCGCATGGGCGAGATTGTCGACCACATTTGCGCCGGATCAAAAATCGATTTGATTGTTTTTCCAGAATTGGCGACGACCGGCTACGAATGCGGCGTCAAGTTTACCGAACTCGCCGAGCAAGTCCCCGGCTTTACGGTTGAGACTCTCGGCGCGCGCGCGGCGCGCTACGAAACGCATCTGGCGTTTGGCATGGTCGTCAAGCACAAGGTCGAAAGTGTGGTGTACGACGCGGCGATTCTGCTGGGTCCGGATGGCGTGATGATTGGGCAATATCACAAAGTCCACTTGAAGCCGGAAGAGCGTCCAATTTTTCGCGGCGGTTTTCGCTTGCCGGTGTTTCCTACGACGTTCGGCACGATTGGTTTGTTGCTCGGCTGGGACTTGGCGTTTCCGGAAGCTGCGCGCGCGCTCGCCATCGATGGCGCGGAATTGCTGATTGTCCCGGCAAATTGGGAAACGCAAGCGATGGAAGAATGGAAAACGTACTTGCGCGCGCGCGCGTTCGAGAATTCGATTTTTGTCGCGGGCGTCAATCGCATCGGCGATGAGTACACCTACTCGTTCGGTGGCGAGAGTGCGGTCATCGGTCCGCGCGGCGAAACGCTGGCTCACGTTGGGCGCGACGAAAATGATCGGCCCAAGGAAGCCTACACGCTGGCGAAGATCGATCTCGACGCGGTGAAAAAATACCGCGAGGAATTGCAAACGATGCAAAGTCGGCAACCGGCGGCGTATCGCGCGGTCGTACGAAATTACTAGATTTTACCGCAACGAACGCAAAGAAAAAATGTTGTTCTTCGCGTCTTTGGGTCTTGGCAGTGGATTTTCGAGGACAAGATGAAACGAATCGACCTGCGCTCTGACACCGTGACTCTCCCCACGCCAGAAATGCGTGCGGCGATGGCAAACGCGGAACTCGGCGATGACGTGATGGGCGAAGACCCGACCGTGAATCGCTTGGAAGAAATCGCCGCGGCGCGGATGAACAAAGAATCCGCGCTGTTCGTTGCCAGCGGCACGATGGCGAATCTCGTTGCGTTGCTCACGCATTGCGGCCGCGGCGATGAAGTGATCGTCGGCGACCGCGCGCACATGTTCATCAATGAAGTCGCCGGGATGGCGGCGCTGGGCGGGATTCAGCCGCGCACTTTGGCGAATCAACCAGATGGCACATTATTGCTCGATGATATTCGCCATGCGATTCGCGGCGACAATGTGCATTGGCCTCGCACCCGGCTCGTCACTTTGGAAAACACCCACAATGCGTGCAACGGCTCGCCACTTGCGCCCGCGTATCTCTGGTCGGTGTCCGATCTCGCGCAGTCGCGCGGAATCAAAATGCACATTGATGGCGCGCGGATTTTCAACGCCGCCGTCGCGTTCGGTGTGCCAGTCAACGAGTTGACGCGCTACACCGACTCGATTTCGTTTTGCTTGTCGAAAGGGTTGAGCGCGCCGGTCGGATCGTTGCTTTGCGGACCCAAAGAATTTATCGCCGAGGCGCGGCGCAATCGCAAAATGGTTGGCGGCGGAATGCGCCAAGCCGGCGTGATCGCGGCGGCGGGCATCGTGGCGTTGGAATCGATGATTGATCGATTGGCTGAGGACCATGCAAACGCAAAATTGTTGGCAGAGGGACTCGCCGAAATTCCCGGCATTGTGCTTGATCCGTCGTGGATCAAAACAAATATCGTCTTTTTCGATTTGAGTGCAATGCCGGCATCACAATTTGCGGAACGACTCGCGCGCGCCGGTGTGCTCATCGGTCCAGCGGGTGAGCGGCGTTTGCGCGCGGTAACGCATTACGGAATTGAACGTGGGGATATTGAGGAAACGCTGAGGGTCATCAAACATGCTTGTTCGTAATCAGGCACGTAGCGCAGCGGAGTGCCGTGAGCCGTCGGCGCGACTCCGCTTCGCTACGTCGCGGACTTACAAACCACGTATTCGCAATTAGACACATAGCGTAGCAAAGTGCCGTGGCGTGCGACTTAGCTTTGTTGCGTCGCGCACTACGAACCAATGACTTTTGTTCGCTCTCCCGCGACCGAAACCTTTACCAGTGTCTTGACCGTGTAACCGGTTTCTGCTCGCACATGCTCGACGCCGCCATAATCCACTTTTTCCGCGACGCAAATCACGTCGCGGATTTTTGCGCCTGCTTGCTCAACGCCGCGAATCAACGCGATGAGTGTGCCGCCCGTGCTGATCAGATCATCGACGATCAGGACATTGTCGCCGCGCTCGACGCCGTTGAGGTACAGTGTGCCTTGGGTGTACTCCATCGCAAAATCGACGGCGATTTGACCGGGGACGCCGGAGGGGTTCCAGCGCGCGAGTGCGAGGGGCAGATTCGATTGCAAACTTACGGCGGCAACCAGAATTGCGCCGCGATCTTCTTCGCCCACAATTTTATTGACCCCCTCAAGATTCACTGCGTCAAGAAGCGCGTTTGCCGCCTGGCGCAACAATTCCGGCGTAGTCGCCGGGACTTGCTCGGTGAGCGGATTCAGGATGAATCGAAACTGGCCCACCTGCACCAGGGGTTGATTATCAAACGCGTCACGCAATAGATTCATCGTTTCTCCAGTCGGCGCAATGCTTCCGGCAAGCGCATCAGCAAATCGCCGGCGACCACGCCCGCTTTGCCGATCTCTTGTTCCGCGATTTGACCCGCCAGTCCATGCACGTACGCGCCGGCGATTGCCGCGTCGTAGGGTGTCAGATGTTGCGCGAGCATCGCCGCAATGGTGCCGGCCAGTACATCGCCGGTGCCGGCAGTCGCAAGCGCCGGTGTCGCGAAGGGCAGCATCGTCGCGCGTCCGTCGGGTGCTGCGACGACGGTGAACGCACCCTTCAACACGACGATCTGATTCCATTGCGCCGCAAATTTCTTCGCTCCATTCACACGATCTGCTTGTACCTCGTTGCGCGATAAACCGGTGAGCATTGCCATTTCGCCAGGATGCGGTGTGAGAATCGCGCTGCCAGGTGCAAGATGCTTCCACCACTCGTCGGCTTGCGCGAGCGCGTAAAGCCCGTCCGCGTCGATCACGAGTGGCGGCAACTTGCCCCGAGCTCCGAACTCATCACCTTTAGTCGCAAAGCCCATTTGCGTTTTTGCTTTCGCATTTGTGCCAAGCAATCGTTGCACAAACTCGATTGTTTTAGCATCGCGTCCAAAGCCGCAACCGATAAGCAACGCATCGTAATCGGTCAAGTGCTCGCGCAAGACGTTCACCGCATCGGGCACAAGTGCGCCGAGGTCATCGGGCAGGACGACGAACGTCGTTTCGTGCAATGCCGATGCGATCATGGGGTAAATTGCACGCGCGAGCGCAAGCGTGACCAAGCCGGCACCTGCGCGCGTTGCTGCCGAGCCAGCAAGAAACGCCGCACCAACGTAATTCGCCGAGCCAACACACAGCATCGCTTTGCCGAATGTGCCCTTGTGCGAATCGCGCGGGCGCGGCGGCAAGCGCCGCGTGATTTCGTGTGCCGTCGCGACGTCCGGTAAATTCGATTCCGCCCATTCTTCGCGAATGCCGATGTCCGCGATAACCAACTCGCCGACGGCACCCGCGCCGGGAAATGCAAGTTGTCCGATTTTCGGAAATGCGAATGTAACGGTGAGGTTGGCGCCAAGCGCAGCCGGGTCAAGTGCGCCGGTGTCGGGGTTCAAGCCGGAAGGTAAATCAACGGCGACGACAAATCTTTGCAAGGGAGCAGAGGAGCGGGGGAGTATCGGAGACAACTCAGTTGGATAATCGAATCCAATGTGAACAGCCTGCAGTAGGTCTTTTAACAATCCTTCAATTGGCCGCGTAACGCCGGTGCCGAGCAGCGCATCGACGATGATGTCGCATTCACCGATTTGTTTCTTCAGCTCTTTGAACTCAATGTCTTGTTCTGCACTATGCGCCGGGATTTTTCTTGTGATGCACGAGCGATAATTTTCATCCTTGTTAGCTGGCTCGCGTTTCCAAAGATAGAGTGAGACCTTTGCGCCGGCATCGTGCAGATGGCGCGCGCAGACCAAGCCATCGCCGCCGTTGTTGCCGGGTCCGACGAGCACGAGCACATTTTTATTGCTCGCGCCCCAGCGTTCGATGACGGCATCCGCCACTGCTTTGCCGGCGCGTTCCATCATCATCGGATACGTGTTGCCGGATTGGTCGGCGCGCTTTTCTAGCTCGCGCATTTGAGTCGCGGTAAGTAACTTCATGCTCAGTCTCTCCTGATCACTTTCTGCGCGCGATTCCACGCTGCGCGCACGCGTTCGACTTGGGTCGGCGCGGCGTCGTGTTCTGCGTAATGCACATTGACGTATGCGTCGGTGATAGCGCGCAAATCATCGGCGTGAGTCTGCCAATGTTCCTGCAATCGCGGCAAGAATTCGTACGGCGTTTCGGCGGCATCGCGCGGCAAACCGGCATCGCCGGCGCGCGCGACGAGCGCGGCGTAAATCCGGCGAATCGATTCCGCGGCAATGTGCTGCGCGCGCGGGTGCGGCTTGCGCTTGGAAAATCGCTTGCGTTGCGCGCTATCGGTTTGATTGTCGTCATTTCCAATCGATTCGCGGATAAAGGTCGCCTCTTCGATTTGTTGCATCCGGCGATTCAACGCGCGCGCGATCCAGTAACCGAGCGCAAAGACGATGAGCAACACCGTCGCGGTTTTCAAAACCGGCTCAAGCCAGATCAAGGCGGCGATGGCGCTCTGCAGATTTTCCGCCGAGGTCAAATTCTCCGGCACGAGTTTTGCAAATTGATTCCGTAAAATTCCAAGGCTCGTCGCAAACGGCGTCAGCCATTCGATGAGCCAGCCGGCAATGATGCCCAGCGGTATCGCCAGCAGAAAAATAATTGCGCTGAAGATTGCCCACACCGGGGTGAGCAAGACGAAAATAATTCCTAGCGCGTCCAGCGTGACGACTTGGAGCGCGCCGAGTCCAATGAAAATTACTAGCGCGACGGAAGCCAGCAACGTGATGAACCAGCGCGGTCCGTAGCGCACGTCACTTGCCATTTCTTCGATGCGCGCAAGCGCGATGGCGATGAGCGAAAGCGCAAAGTAAACGAAAATCCAAGGCGTCAGGTTGTTTGTCGATTTCGACATTGCCGGGATAGCTGCGGCGGCGAGCAGAGCGCCAAAGAAAATGACGATGCCCAGGCGGAATTGAAATCCGATGAACCAGAGGGTCAATGGTCGTTGCGCCAAACTCAAACCGCGCACAAAAACATAGACGACGCCCAAGCTAACCATATGCGCCGCCGCGATGTTGTGTGTTAGCGAGAGCAGCGTGGCGATCAAGTCGGGAAGCCAGGACAAGTCGAGCCAATCAAGTTGCGAATAGAGTTCCGCGCGCGCGACGACGAGCACCGCGAGCCCGGCGATTGCGACGGCGATGATTTGCAACACTATCCAACTTGCTTTCGATTTCGGCAAAGCGCGTCCGAGGATTAGCGCGAGCCAGTATGCGGCGAAAAAGGGCAAGGGCGTCAGCGGTTGCGGTTGTACGACCAACGCCGTAAGTAGAACGATGACCGCATAGACCCAGCACGTTTCTGCGGCGGCGAGAAGTGCAAGGCGAAGTTCTCTGCGCAAGTGCCAAGTCGAAAATTTCAAGTTAAAAGTTTGACGCATTACTTTTACCTTTTTCATTTGCACTTTTAACTTGACGCACGACGATTCCTTCTAACTCGCTTGCATCCAATTGCCGGTTTTCGTCCAAAGAAATCAGCGCGAGTCGTCGCCCCGCACGCCGGAGCCGCATCATCTCCGCCAGGATTTCGTCGGTGACGACGCCGGTGATCACCACGAGCGTCGCGCCCCAGGCAAGGTTTGAACTTTCGTGTCGCAAAAGCGTTTCAATCGGCGTGGTGACGAACGATGTGATTGCGGCAAACGCTTCAAGGATGTGGCGCAAGTGATCCGGATTACGGCTGGGCAAAATTTTCAAACGCTGATCCGATTCGGGCCACGTGCCGTTCGCAATCAACCCAATCGCGTATTTGTGCTCCGCGCCAAAATATGCGATCGACGCAGCGAGACTGATGACGCGCTCGAGTAATGCCGGGTCGGTGCCGCGCCAGGTGTGTTCAAACGTTGCGACGTTGACGAATAAAACCCACTGGTAGGCAATCGTCGGGTCGTAAACTTTTACCTGCAATTCGCCGCGCCGCGCCGTCGCGCGCCAATGAATGTGCTTGGGCGCATCGTCGGGATGATAATCCCGAACGCCGCGCGGTCGTGTTGCGTCGTCGAAAATCAGTTGACGCGCTTTAACCTCGCCGAGCGGATCTTTCGGCGGCAAGTTCCAATCTTGCATCGCTGAGACGCGCGGATACACAATCAAGCGATCCGTGCGCGGGCTGAGCCATTCGCGTTCAAACAGTCCGAACAAATCGCCGGCTTTAATTCTCGCCGGTCCCAAGGTGTAATAGCCGCGCTGTTTGCAATCGATGCGATAATTCCAGCGCGCGCGTTCAAAGGCATTCAGCGCGGCGCGATGCGCGAGGATACCGGTGAGCGGAATGTGCGAGGGCGCGAGGGTATGTCCTTGCGGCGCGAGCACGTCCGGAAATCGATCATCAATCTTGACCCAGGCGAGCGGCAGAATTTTTCGATTACTGACGCGCACACGGAGATCAACCGTCTCGCCGACAAAAACGCGATGCTCGCTCAGTTCACGATCATAACTGACGCGCCACAATGCGATGCGGTTCCACACCCACGCGACCGGAATGATGACGAGCAAAAGCACGGCGAGGACAATGAGCGCGTTGGAGCGCGCTGCCACGCCGAGGAGAATCATCATTGCCGCAAAGCGAAGCCAGTTGTCATTGAACATAGTTCAATCAAATGTATCAAACAAGCCAAATTTGCCAAACGTGCCAAAGACGCTTTTGATTTGGCATCTTTGGCTCATTTGGCTTGTTTGGCATTTTTATGCCTTTTCCACCGGCACCGGTACCGCGTCTACAACTTCCTTCACAATCTGCTCCGCGTCGCGACCGCGAAGCCGGGTCTGCGCGCTGATGATGAGGCGATGGGTAATGATGAACGGCGTCAAATATTTCACGTCGTCCGGCAAAACGAAATCGCGACCCTGAAGCGCGGCGAATGCTTGCGCGGCGTGATAAAGATACAACGAGCCGCGCGGGCTTGAACCGAGCTCGACCGATTGATGCGCGCGCGTTGCCCGCACAATCGCGATGGCGTAATCACGCACCGATGCTTCGACGCGAACGGAACGCACGACACGCTGCATTTCCAAAATCGATTCTGCGGTGACGACGGCACGCAATTGCTCCAGCGGATCGTCGCCTTGAAAGCGGACCAGCATCGCATTTTCTTCATCCTCGGTCGGATAGCCGAGTTTGAGTTTCATGAAGAATCGATCAATCTGCGCTTCGGGCAGAGGAAACGTGCCTTCCAATTCAATCGGGTTTTGCGTGGCAAGCACGAGGAACGGGCGCGGCAGAAATTTTGTTTCGCCATCGACGGTGATTTGGCGTTCTTGCATCGCTTCCAGCAGCGCCGATTGCGTGCGCGGCGTCGCGCGATTGATTTCATCGGCGAGAAGAATTTGCGTCATCACCGGTCCCGGGCGAAATTCGAATTCTTGCGTTTTCTGATTATAGACCGACAGCCCGGTCACATCGCTGGGTAAAAGATCGGGTGTGAATTGAATGCGGCGAAACGAACAGCCCAACGACTTCGCCAGTGCTTTTGCCAGTGTCGTCTTGCCGATGCCAGGCACATCTTCGAACAACACGTGTCCTTCGCACAGCAAAGCGACGAGCGCGAGATCGATCACTTTGGCTTTGCCGACGATGACTTGCGCGACATTGTCGCGGATGTGTTTGGCGGTTGATTGAATGTCCGGAATGGTTGTCATAGTATTTCCTTAAATCTGCTAAAACAATTCTACCACACATCGCGCGAATTGCCCAAGTGAGTTTGCCGCCAGCGCGCCGAGTGTTATAATTGGGTCATGCCAAAACGAAATTCTTTTCCGCGTCATTTGGCGATTGGACTTTCGCTTGTCGCGGCTTTTTGGCTCGCGTCGTGGAATCGCTGGGGCTGGCTGGGCGAGTACTCGTTCTTTCCGCTGTGGCTCGGGTACATTCTCGTTGTCGATGCATTGGTCGCGCGGCGCACCGGCACGTCGATGTTGTTGCGCCAGCCGCGCGGCTGGTTTTTGCTCTTTTTGCTCAGCGCGCCGGTGTGGTGGATCTTTGAGTTTCACAATTATTTTCTGCTCAACTGGCGCTACCTCGTCCCGCACCAGCCGACGTTTTGGGAAATGCTCATCGTCGGCAGCGTCAATTTTTCGACGGTGATCCCGGCGATATTTGAGACGCAACAACTCGTCGCGTCGTTCCGATTCATCGAGCGATTTCAAAATCGACCTCACATTCAAATTCGCGCAGGGCATTTGTGGGCGTTGATGTACATCGCCGTGTTTCTATTTGCCGGGGTGCTGTTTCTGCCGCGCTACTTTTTCCCATTCACGTGGGTCTGGCTTTTTCTGTTCACCGACGCGCTCAACTTTCTGCGCGGACGCACATCGTTGATCGAACAAGCGTCGCGCGGCGATTGGCGGACCATCGTCGCATTGGCATTGGCGAGTTTGGTGTGCGGGTTCTTTTGGGAGATGTGGAATATCCGCGCATTGCCCAAGTGGTATTACACCATTCCATTTTTTGATTTCGCCAAGATTTTTGAAATGCCGTTGCTCGGCTATGGTGGCTACATCCCGTTCGCGTGGGAATTGTTCAGTTTGTATCAATTGATTTGCGGCGTGCTAGCGCGCGTCCGGGTGCCGTTTGACAAGGTTCTTTAACGAACTTATAATGTCTTTACATGATTTTGGCTGAGGGAGGTGATTGACTCAAGGAAGATGCTCCACCCACATTTTGCGCCAAAGACGAATCGCACTCAACATCCGTATCGGTCTTGTACTTGATTGGGAGGTGGAGGTCGCAAAGTCACATCGTTCGTCACCCAATGTTCTAGACGGACAAAAATTCTGGAGGAGAAGAAATGAAAAAGTTCGTAGTGTTTGCCATGTTGGCGCTCGTGCTTGCCGCGCTCGTGATTGGTTGCGCCGCGCCGACGGCTGAACCGACCAAGGCACCCGCCCCGACCAGCGCGCCTGCCGCAACCAGCGCGCCCGCGTCGAGTGCACCCGCCGCGACCAAGCCGCCCGAGCCGACCAAGGCGCCCGCCGCCGCTGGTCCCAAGGTCTTCCGCATCGGTCGCGGCACGTATCCCGATGTGCTCGATCCGCAAAAATCCTCGTACGGTATTGAAATCGAATTCTTGAAGCTCACGTACGAAGGTTTGCTCTCGCTCGATGCCAAGGGCAACATTGGTCCTGGCGCCGCGGATAAGTGGAAATCGTCCGCCGACGGCAAAAGCATGACCTTCCACATTCGCGATGGTCTGGTCCGCTCGGATGGCACGCCCATCACCGCCGCGGATTACGAATACGCGCTCAAGCGCGAAGTCGATCCGTGCGTGCCTGACAAGCAATACACCTCGATCCTGTACGATGTGAAGGGTGCTGAAGATCTCGATGCGTTGGATTGCAAGAAGGACGCCGCCAAGCTCGACGCCGCATGGAAGAACTATGGCGTCAAGGCGCTGGACAAGTCCAACCTTGAAGTTTCCTTCAAGAACCCCATCGGTTTCTGGCACTATATCGCCTATACCTGGGTGACCTATCCCAGCGACAAGCGCGCGGTTGACAAAGACCCAGACAACTGGTGGACCAAGCCCGCGGGTCACGTCGGCAATGGACCGTTCAAGGTTCAATCGATGGATCAGGGCAAGAAGGTCGTCTTTGTCGCGAACGACAAGTATTGGCGCGGTAAGCCGAAACTTGACCGCATCGAGTTGATCTACAACACCGACAGCACGGTCATTTTCGAAGCGTACAAGAAAGACGAACTCGACATCGACGCGAACGTGGCGCCCGAAGATCTCTCGGCAATCAATGCCGATGCCAAGTTGAAGGGCGAATTCCTCCGCTTCCCGGCGGCCATCACGACCGCCATCGCCTTCAACAATTCGCGCAAGCCGTTCGATAACAAAGAAGTCCGCAAGGCGTTCTCCGCCGCGTTCGATCGCAAGGGCTGGATCGACACCGTGTCCAAGGGCGTCGGCAAGCCGTACACCCGCTGGATTCCGCCCGGAGTCCCCGGCGCGCAAGATGCCAAAGTCGGTGTGCCGCCCTATGATACCAAGGTCGCGTTTGATACTTTGGTCAAAGCCGGTTTCGGCACCGCCGACGGCAAGAAGATCGATTGCGCCAAGTTGGGCGATCTGAAACTCAGCTATGCGGCCACCCCGCTCAACCACGCGCGCTTCCAGTTCATCGCTGGCAACTTGGTCTCCGTGTTTGCCTGCCCGATCACACTCGACCCGGTCGATGCGACGGTGTTGACTGCGATGACGAAGAAAGTGGAAACCAACCCGCAGATTTCTCGCCAGGGCTGGATTCAAGACTATCCGCACCCACAAAACTGGCTGAGCGTCTATTGGGTTTGCAACGCGTTCTCCGCGCGCTATGGCTACTGCAACAAGAACTTTGACGCGTTGACCGCCAAAGCCGACCAGGAACTCGACTTCCAGAAATCGCTCGCGCTGTACCAACAAGCCGAAGATTTGTTGATGAGCGATGTCCCAGCGGCGTTCTCGAACTACACCGAGAACCTCTACCTCGTCAAACCATGGCTCATTGGTCCCAAGGATAACACCGGTTCCTCCGATGCCGAGTGGGCTGGCGAGTGGGGTCCCGTCTGGACGTACGATGTCGATCTGACCAAGGTTCCCGCGTCGTACCCCAAGCAGTAAATCTCTAATCTCATTGCGCAAGAGACAGTTTGCCTTGCCGCGATGATGTTCTGGCACGAAATTGGCTGGCGGTGATTGCAATCACCGCCAGCCAACACTAATCTCCGCGTGCAATCGATGGCGCGGATAGGGAGCTTGCAATGGGACGTTTTCTGGTTCGACGTGTTTTATGGTTGTTTCCTGTCCTCTTTTTTGTTCTATTCATCACGTTTGTAATTATGCACGCCACGCCCGGCGGTCCCTGGGACGTTAGTCCGGACAGCCGCACGAGTGATCCGCGCCTGCAAGAAAAATTAAACCGGCAGTATGGTCTTGACCTGCCGCTCTTTTTCAATCCGGTTGCGGCGCAACAGGCAATGACTGAAGGCAAAGGTCCTGTGGATGTGGTGCAGGGATTTGTAGACGGTCAATTTGGAATCTATCTGGCGAACCTGCTTCGCGGTGACTTGGGACCGTCCTATCGCTTTCGCGGTCAGTCGGTCAATGATATTCTCTTCTTCCCGAACGAGGAAACCAAGCCAATTTGGCAGAGCCGCTTTGGGACGACGGTGATGTTGGGCGTCATTGCGATGTCGTTTGCCTTGATTCTTGGTTTCCCGTTGGGCTTGATTGCCGGCTTGAAACAAAACACCATCATCGACAACTTGAGTTTGTTTGTGGCAACGATGTTCTACGGTGTGCCCACATTTGTGACCGGCATCTTTTTTATTTTCATCTTTGCGGTTTGGCTGGGCTGGATTAGAGTCCTCGAGATGGATCATTGGCAGAACTGGCAAGCTTGGCTCTT
Organism: uncultured Chloroflexia bacterium; assembly: GCA_963718225.1. Classification (GTDB taxonomy): domain Bacteria; phylum Chloroflexota; class Anaerolineae; order UBA4142; family UBA4142; genus DAOTXS01. The sequence goes on along the minus strand of CAVQYN010000015.1, from coordinate 85,685 downwards.
GCCGGCATTGACGCTTGCCATCGGCACGGCGGCGTATGTTGCGCGTTTGACCCGCTCGAGTGTCATCGAGACGATGCGGCAGGATTACGTGCGGACGGCGCGCGCCAAGGGCTTGAGCGAACGCGCGATTATTTTTCGCCACATTGTTCGCAATGCCTTGATTCCAGTCGTAACCTTTGTCGGTCCCGCGCTGGCGGGCTTGGTGACCGGCTCATTTATCATCGAAACGCAATTCAGCGTCAACGGCATCGGGCGCTTGTTTGTTGAATCAATCAATCGGCGCGATTATACGATTATTCTCGCGCTCACCTTGATTTACGCTTTTCTGGTAGCGGCGGCAAATCTCGCCGTCGATATCATCTACGGCTTTCTCGATCCGCGCATCAAAGTGGGGGGGAGCTAAAATGACACAAATCAACTTCACCCCAGGCAGAACAAACGGCTGAACTGCAACGCCAATTTGCCATGCGCAAACCGACCAGTCTCTGGCGCGATGCATGGCGGCGGTTGATTCGCAACAAAGCGGCGATCGTTGGCATGGGTTTGATTGTCGTATTCGGAATCGTGGCGATTTTTGCGCCTCAGATTGCGCCGCATCCACCGATGCAAATCAATCAGGGTCAAACCTATCGTCAGCCGATGTGGGTTCAATTGCCGAATGAGCCGGCGCGCACGGGCGTTCCGGAGTTTGTTTTGGGAACGGATACGCTCGGACGCGATGTGTTGAGCCGAGTCATTTGGGGCGCGCGCACCTCGATGGCAGTCGGTTTTATTCCGATGATCTTGATCTTGTTGATTGGCACGACCATCGGCATGATGGCGGGCTTTTTCGGCGGACGCGTCGATAATTTCTTGATGCGCATCACCGATATTGTGTATGCCTTTCCGGATTTGTTGTTCTTTATCATTATGATCACGGCTCTGCGCGACACGTGGATTGGCGGTTTGCTCAACGGCTTTGTCTTGTTGTTCGTTTCATTGGCATTGGTGTCGTGGGTAACCGTCGCGCGTTTGGTGCGCGGCCAAGTGCTATCGATCAAAGAAAAAGAATACGTCGAAGCCGCGCGCAGCATCGGCGCAACGTCCGGGCGCATCATGCTGCAACACATTTTCCCGAACGCGCTTGCGCCCATCATCGTCGCCGCCGCGTTCCTTGTGCCGGCGTCGATCGTCACGGAAGCCACGCTGGGCTATCTCGGTATCGGCATCCGCCCAACCGTCGATCCGAATGCGCCGTTCCCCACCAGCTGGGGCAACCTGCTGAACGATGGTCGCGTGGCAATTGAAGCGCAACCGTGGTTGCTCATCTCCCCAGCAATTTGCGTGGCGTTTGTCATGCTCGCCTTTACCTTCATCGGCGATGGCTTGCGCGACGCGCTCGACCCGATGATGAAGGGACAAAGTTAGCTTCCAAGAAAATCAAAACGCTCAGCATTACGCTGAGCGTTTTTTGTTGTCTGCGTTTTTCACGGCAAGGGTTTGCCACTCGTAGGCGCCGACCGGGAAACGATAAACCAGTCTTGATTCATCAAGATGCCGCTTCCATTTGGATCGATTTTGAGAATCCGAGCGTCATACTCTTTCAGATCGGGCGGGTTTTGCGCCATCGCATTTGCGCCGCGCTGATATTTGGCGTCGCTCAGAATCAAGCGCAAGAGCGCGAGCCGGGACGAAAACATCAATCCGCCGCCGCCGCCGTTCAGCGTGAACGTGCTGTTCGCCGAACTCAAAGCCACCAGCCCATAGGCATCGATGAAACGCAAGCCGCCGTCTTTGCGTCGGACGATTTTGTACGCGGCGTACACTTCTTGATCATCACCTTCCAGCATCGACCAGTGCGAGGGAGTGAAATCGGGCGCGTAAATAAAAACGATTTCGATGGGTTTGCTGGGGTCCCAGGTAATCGGTTTAGGCGTGGCTTGCGCCGGGTCGGCTTCCTCGAATCCCAAAACGTCTTTGTATTTGCCCAGCTCTTTAACGTACGCGAGCACGTTGTTGGTGTTTTCCCATTTCAACGAGCAAAGTTGCAAGAGGTTTGCGCCAAAGGCAAATACGACATTGGGCTGATCCGCTGTCGGCACCAGGTATTGATAAGCAATCGTTTGTCCTTCCACGACATCGCCGGTCTGCAATGGACGATAGCCGGTATTGGTAACAATCGTTGGCTGCGCAACCGCCGTCGGCATGGGCGCGAGGGTTGGCACCGGTGTGCCGCACGCCGCGAGGCTAATCAACATCGTTGTGAGGATGAGAATTTTTTTGAACATAGACCTCCTTAACGTGCTCTATTGTATGCTTTTTGGCGCAAGATGCAAGAAAAATTTGTGTTAGTTTGACAGTCTTGACCAAGTACCGTATAATCTGCGCAATCTCGCACAGTTTTATTTCTGCATTTTCGACCGCGAAAGGGGGGATTGCCTCAAGGAAGACGCTTCACCACTACCAAGAGACATGCATATGCCTCTCGGTTGCGCCATCGTTCCTGCTTGACTTGCCTGCGCGCCTGATTGTTTGCCCTCTTGGATTTTACACTCCTTCCTCACTTTCGTATGTGGTGTAGCTCGCACAATTTGCTGATTTGCTTTATGTCCGATTAATTAATTTCACGAGGAGAAGAAGATGAAGAAACTGATTTTTGCATTGGCATTGATTGCCGTGCTCGTGGCGATGGTCGCCTGCGCCGCACCAACGGCCGAACCGACCAAGGCGCCGCTGCCCACCGCGGCAGTACCACCCACACAACCGCCGACGGCAGTGCCCAAGCCAACCGAAGCGCCGAAACCAACCGTCGCGCCAACGGCGGTTCCGCCAACCCCAACGCCCGGTCCCAAGGGTGCGTGGGTAGATGAAGTTGTGTTCTTTGAAGAACCGGATGCGGCGAAAGCCGTGAACATGTTGGAAGCCGGCGATGCCAGTCTGTACGGCTTGGGCATCTCGGACGCCAAAATTCATGCCAAACTCAAAGAATCCAAAAAGCTAACGACCGATGTTGCTTATGGATCGACCTCCGAGTTGACGTTCAACGTGGCAGCGTTCAAGGATGCCGCGAAACTCAACCCGTTCACCGTCCCGGCAATCCGCGAAGCGGCGAACTGGATCATCGACCGCAATTACATCGCCAAGGAAATCTATGGTGGTTTGGGGCTCCCGATGTTCACCACGTTCAACCCCATCTTCCCCGATTTCGCCAAAGTGGCAGACACCGCCAAAGCCATCGAGATTCAATATGGCTATGATCAGAAAAAGGGTAAAGAAGCAATCGACGCCGAAATGAAAAAGCTCGGCGCCGAGCTGGTTGCTGGCAAGTGGAGCTACAAGGGTGCGCCAATCGTCTTGGCTTTCCTCATCCGCACCGAAGACGAACGCCGCGGCATGGGCGATTACATCTCGAAGCAATTCGAAGATATCGGATTCACGGTTGACCGCCAGTACAAGACGGCGGGCGAAGCGTCGCCGATTTGGAACGCCGGCGATCCTACGGAAGGCAAGTGGCATTTGTACACCGGTGGTTGGGCGTCGACCGCGATCAACCGCGATTTGGCGACCAACTTTGATTTCTACTACACCCCGCGCGGTCAAACGATTCCGTTGTGGCAGGCATACAAGCCCGCCGCGGACTTTGACAAAATTGCCGACCGCTTGAATCGCGGCGATTACAAAGATTCCACCGAGCGCACCGCGTTGATGAAGCAAGGGTTGCTGCTCTCGATGAAAGATTCCGCGCGCCTGTTCATGATCAACCGCGTGAGCGATTACCCGCACCCCAGTGACCTGAAGGTCAGTGTCGATCTCGCGGCCGGTCCGCTTTCCGGCGTGTGGCCCTTCACCATCCAGGTGGGCGGCAAACCCGGTGGGCAAGTCAAGTTTGCTGAACCCAGCATTTTGACCCAACCCTGGAACGTCGTCGCCGGCTCCAACTGGCTCTATGACAACACGATCAACCGCGCGACCCGCAATCCGGCGACGTTGCCTGACCCGTACACCGGACTCAACTGGCCCCAATTGGTGAGCTTCCGCCGAAGTTACCGTGAAGGAAGGCACGCCGGTCTTCAAGACGCTCGATTGGGTCACGCTCAAGACCGCCGCCAACATTGAAGTGCCAAAAGATGCGTGGTCGGATTGGGATGCTGAGAAGCAAGCGTTCATCACGGTAGGCGAACGCTTCACCCAAACCGTTACTGCCAAGTCGAAGACGGTTGTCAATTTCGACAAGGACATGTTCAAGACCAAGTGGCATGACGGCAGCAACTTGTCGCTCGGCGATTTCGTCTTTGGCTTTATCATGGGTTTCGATCGCGCCAAAGAGAAAAGCCCAATCTATGACGAAATTGCAGTCTCGAACTTTAAGAGTTTCATGCAGTTCTTCAAGGGCGCCCGCATCGTCCAAAAAGATCCGCTGATCGTTGAAGTCTACACCGATCAAACGAACCTAGACGCAGAAACGATGGCCACCGCTGCCGCGAATACCTTCTTCCCACTCTACACGCAAGGCAATGGTCCGTGGCACACGCTGGCGCTGGGATGGCAAGCCGAGGCGAACAAAGAACTCGCGTTCTCCAGTGGCAAGGCGACCAAGCTCAAGATCGAATGGGCGAGCTATATCGCTGGTCCAAGTCTGCCGATCTTTGACAAGTACTTGACCCAATTTGCCGCCAAGCCCTTCATCCCGTACGAAAAAGCGCTGAGCCAATACATCACCGCCGATGAAGCTACCACGCGCTACAAGAACGCCGCGGCGTACTTGAAGCAGTACGGCAACCTCTGGATCGGCAATGGTCCCTTCTTCCTCTACTCGGTCAAGCCGACGGAGAAGATCGTTACCATCCGCAAGTTCACCGGCTTTACCGACGATTCGACCAAATGGGCGCGCTTTGCCGAACCGAAGACGGTAACGGTCGCAGTTGCTGGACCAAACCGTGTAACCGTTGGTCAAGCGGCAGAGTACACCTTCAATGTCACGTTCAAGAAAGACCCGTATGCGATGAAGGACATTGAAGCCGTCAAGTACCTCGTCGTTGACGCCAATGGCGCGCTGGCGCTTTCAGCCGATGCCAAGGCAGTCAAAGACGGGCAGTGGACAGCCACGCTGACCGCAGACCAAACGAGCAAGCTCGCAACCGGCTCCAACCGCTTGGAAGTGATCGTCGTCTCCAAGTTGATTGCGATTCCGGGCACCGAGTCGTTCCAGTTCGTCACCGTCAAGTAGTTTGTGTAAGCGAGAAACCAGGTTTCTCCAAGAAACCTGGTTTCTTCCAAGAATGTTCTAGGGTCGTAGTGAAGTGATTTCCTGCTCCCCTACGACCCTTTCTCATATCTAGGATCTCAGAGAGGAGTTGACCATGGCAACCGAAGCGCTGGCGCCCAAAGGAGTGGCGCGACCCAAAGTGGGTTTCCGCGTCCCCGAGACGTTTTTGCGGGTGCTTAAATACTTGCTCTTTCGGGGCATTGCGTTGTTTGTGACGGTCGTGATCGGCGTTTACTTGACCGTTCTCATCGCGAATATGGGTGGTTACCTGGATACCATCCGCATCGCGACGATTCAGGAAAGAGTGGGCGCTGAGATCATGAATGATCCCAGTCTCAAGGGTTTGCCTGCGTCCGAGATTCGGCGCGTGATGGACGAACGAATCATCACTGAAAAGAAAACGCTGAATCTGGATCAACCGTTTGTGTTCCGAAGCATCAACTACCTGACCGATGCCTTGACGCTCAACCTGGGACGCGCGGAATTCATTTCCAGTGACAGTGGCTCGCGCCAAGTGCGCTCGATTCTCGTCGAACGGATGCCGGCAACACTGTTACTCACCGGCGCTTCGAATCTGTTTCTCTTTTTCGCCGCGATTTTCATCGCGTTGTTTCTCTCGCGGCACTATGGCAGTTGGCTGGATCGCATCGTGATTGCCATGGCGCCCAGTTCCTCGATCCCCGCGTGGTTCTATGGTATCTTTTTGATTCTCTTCTTTGCTTCCATCTTGCACGTCCTGCCCGTTTGGCGGCATGGTGGATGCGCCGGTGCCGGAGACTTTGCCGGCGTACATCGGCAGTCTGCTCAAGCACATGATTCTGCCGATGAGCGCGCTCCTCATCCACTCGATCTTTATTGCCATCTACAATTGGCGCACGTTCTTCCTTATTTATTCGAGTGAGGATTACGTGGATATGGCGAAAGCCAAGGGTTTGACCGCGCGGACGATTGAACGCCAGTACATTCTGCGCCCCACGCTTCCGCCGATTGTCACGTCCTTTGCTTTTACGTTGGTCTATCTCTGGCAAGGCGCGATTATTTTGGAAACGGTCTTTGCATGGCCCGGCTTGGGGCGGTTGCTTTATCAAGCCATCAATCTCTTCGACGTCCCAGTGATTGTCGGTAACACCGTTCTCATCGCCTATCTCTTGGTGACTTCGGTGTTTCTCCTGGATATTATCTATGCACTGCTTGATCCGCGGGTCAAAGTAGGGGGCGGGGAGCGGCGAGCATGAAAAATGCATTTGGTTTCTTTCGCGAATTGGCGCACTATCGTTCCGCCGTTTTCGGGATGCTGCTCATTGGTTTCCTGATTGCGCTGTCCATCTACACGGTCATTACACTGCCGTACGACCAAGCCGTCGAATTGTGGCGCGGCGGCGAAGAAGTATGGGGCGATCATCCCCGCAACGCCTTGCCCGAATGGGTGAATGTATTCACCGGCAACACGCTGGCGCCGACGATCATATTGGACAGCCAAGGCAACGCGAATATCAAGAAGCAATCGCAAGAGATCGGAACGGATATGCGGACGGCGGATTTTGTCCTGCCGTTTGAGTACAACTCCGAGGGCTTTCCAACAGAGATCAGTCTCTTCTTGACGGCCCAGTTCAAGCAGAAAAAACCACAAGCCACGATCAAATGGAAAACTCCCGATGGCAGAGAAATCGCGCTTGGCGATTTGACCGTCGGTGTGCGTGAACGCTATACGATTTCCATCGATCAAAAGCTCATTCGCAAACTCAACGATGTGAATCCGGAAATTGCGCTCTTTGCCAAACCCGGCACGGCGGACAGCAAGGCGACTAGGCCCGAAGTGCAAAAGGGCAAATACGAACTCATCGTCGAGGGTTTGACGTTCGAACCGGAATCCAAGTTGGAAGCGAAACTCGTCGTCTATGGTCAAGTCTTCGGTCCTGCCGGGACAGACCACAAACGCCGCGATCTTATAGTTGCGTTGTTGTGGGGTACGCCGGTCGCACTCGCGTTCGGTTTTCTCGCCGCGGTGGGTTCGACGCTGATCACCTTTTCGATTGCCGCCATCGGAACCTATTTCGGCGGCTGGCTTGATGCCGGGATTCAGCGTTTAACTGAAATCAATTCAGTGTTGCCGGTTCTGCCGATTCTAATTCTGATCGGCACATTCTATACCCGGAATATTTGGGTCATTCTGGGAGTCGTCATCGCACTGGGTATTTTCTCCTTGTCGATTAAATCGTACCGCTCGATGTTTCTCCAGGTGCGCGAAATGCCGTACATCGAAGCGGCGAGCACGTATGGCGCCAGTCGGTTGCGCATCGTGTTTCAGTACATGATGCCTAAAATTGCGCCGGTGCTGATTCCGACGTTCGTGACCCAGATTCCATCGTTCGTGTTTTTGGAAGCATCGCTTGCCGTTTTGGGCTTGGGCGATCCGGTTCTGCCAACCTGGGGCAAAATTTTGAACGACGCGTATGCCAACGGCGCGCTGTACAAAGGATACTATTACTGGGTGATCGAGCCAGCGGTTTTGCTGATGGTTGCCGGTCTGGGTTTTGCCGTGATTGGGTTTGCCCTTGATCGCATTTTCAACCCACGTTTGCGGGAGATGTAATCATGGGCAATAGTTTGTTAAACGTCGAAAAATTACGCCTGCATTTCCGATCGAGTAAAGGCGTCGTCCAAGCGGTCGACGATGTCAGTTTTAAACTTGAACGCAACGAAGCGGTCGTGTTCCTGGGCGAATCGGGATGCGGCAAGACCTCGTTGGCGAAAGCGGTTCTGCGCATGTTGCCGCGCAACATCAAGGAATATTCCGGCAAAGTTGAATTGAATGGGCAAGACTTGATGCAATTGGACGACGAACAATTTCGTCAGCAGATTCGTTGGGTCAAAATGTCGATGGTGCCGCAAGCCGCGATGAACTCGCTCAACCCGGTCATGAAAGTGGGCGACCAGGTTGCCGAGCCGACCGTGGCGCACTATGGCTTGAAGAAAGAGGCGTGGAATCAAGCGCGCGATGTCTTTCAACGCGTCGGCGTGCCGATCGATTTTATGAATCGCTACGCGTTCGAGTTGAGCGGCGGCATGCGCCAGCGTGTTGCGATCGCCATGGCGCTCGTGACCAGTCCCGATTTGATCATTCTCGACGAGCCGACGTCCGCGCTCGATGTGTTGACGCAAGCGAATATCATGAACGTGCTCAAGCGCATCAAGCAAGAGACCGAGACGAGTTTCATTCTCATCACGCACGATATTTCCACGTCGAGCGAGTTGGCGAATCGCGTGGCGGCAATGTACGCCGGGCAAATCGTGGAACTGAGCGACGCGGAACGATTCTTTGGCGCGCCGTTGCATCCGTACTCGCAAAAACTGATGGCGAGCGTGCCGACGCTGCGTCAAACCAAGCAACTCGAATTTATTCCCGGACAGCCGCCCAGTCTCATCAATCCGCCGACCGGCTGTCGCTTTGCGGCGCGCTGTCCCAAGAAATTTGATAAATGCGCGCAAGAGCCGCCAGTCGTCGATATGAAAGACGGGCGACACGTCAAGTGCTGGCTGTACACCAACTAGGCGCGGAGAGCATTCATGGATAAAGATGTGAACAAGAACGGCAAATTGCTATCGGTGCAGGATTTGCATACGTGGTTCGAGTTGCGCCGTTGGGGTTTTGGTCGCGCCGGCTTTGTGCGTGCCGTCGATGGCGTGAGTTTTGATTTGGGGCAGGGCGAGGCGGTGGCGTTCGTCGGCGAAAGCGGTTGTGGCAAAACAACCCTCGCCAAAACGATCCTGGGTTTGTACAAGCCAACCAAAGGTCGCGTGATGTTTGAGGGTCGCCGCTTGGATGAGCTCAAGCCGGAAGATTTGCGCTGGTATCGTTCCCAGGTGGGCTATGTTCAGCAAGACCCGTACGGCGCACTACCGCCGTTTATGAACGTGCATCGGATTCTGGAAGAGCCGCTGGTCATCAACAAGGTCGCAAACGCGGAAGAACGCGAGAAACGCATCCGCGATGTGATGACTGAAGTCAAGATGACGCCGGTCGAAGATTTCTTGAGCAAATATCCGCATCAACTCAGCGGTGGTCAACAACAGCGCGTCGTCATTGCACGCTCGATGATTATGCGTCCCAAGATGATCGTCGCCGACGAACCAGTCTCGATGCTCGATGCGTCGGTGCGCGTCGAAATCCTGATGTTGCTGCGCGCGCTGCAACAAGAACATCATCTCGCGGTCAGTTACATCACGCACGATCTTTCGACGGTGCGCTATTTCGCAGAACGCATCTTTGTGATGTACGCGGCAAAGATCGTGGAAAAAGCGCCGGTCGAAGATTTGTTGCGCCACCCGATGCATCCGTACACACAGGCATTGCTCACGGCGATTCCCGACCCGGATGCCAAGAACGCCATCACGTTCAAAGAAGTGCCGCCGGGCGAACCGCCGAGTTTGGTGAATCCGCCGGCCGGCTGTCGCTTCCATCCGCGTTGCGCGCAAATGCTCAAAGGCGTATGTGACACGCAAATCCCGCCGGAGTTTGAACCCGAGCCCAAACATTTCGTCGAATGCTGGCTTTATTCGCCGGAGCATTTGCGCAAGACCGCGCCGGCGATGGCGGCGTAAGGATCGAGCTTACGTGAATCGCTTCAGTCCGGTTCAGCTTATTCTTATCGGTTTGGTGTTGTTGCTGGTCGGTTTCCTCCTGCCGTTTGTGATGGTGCTTCGCCTCGTCGAGCCGACCTTGCTGCTGGGTTTTGTCTCCTATCTCGCGTCGTTCATGGGCTTGGTGATTGGTCTGTACGGCGTTGTGACGATTGGTGTGGCGCGCCGCAAAAAACACGATGAGGAACAAGACTGACAATCAAGTTTTTTAATCAACAACGGACGGCGACTGCCGTCCGTTGTGTTTTTGACACTCGATTTCAATCTTTGTATAATTCTGCCACTCTACTTGATCGGAGTAACATGAAGCAAGTTCTCTCTCTCGCCTTGTTTTTGCTTGTCGTCGCGTGCGCGCCGATAACGCCCACGCCGGAGCCAACAGCTGCACCCACCGCGGCGCCCACGCGCGTCTCCGCGACCGCAACGCCGCGACCGACTGCCGTTGTGTTACCCACGCCTACGCCGATTCGCAAAGGCGGGGAGTTCAAACAAGCTGTCACACTCGACGCGAAAAGTTTCCACGTGTACCAAACGACCGATGCCACATCGCGCTTGTATCAGAACATGGTGTACGCCAGCGGCTTGTGGCAACGCGATGCCAAAACGCTCGCGCCGATCCCCGGCATGGCGGACCAGTGGACGATTTCACCGGACGGGCGCGTATACACGTTCAACTTGCGTAAGGATATGAAGTGGAGCGACGGCACGCCAATTACGGCCGATGACTTTGAATGGACGTATAGTCTCGCAAGCAATCCGGCAAATCGTTATCCGTACATCGAAGGATTGAAAGATATCGCGTCACTGCGCGCGACGGACGATTACGTGCTCGAAATTCAACTCAAGCAAGCGATCTGCACTGGGCTTGTCGTTGCCGATTCGATTACGCCGCTGCCGCGCCATGTCTGGGGACAGTATAGCTGGACTGACCCGGCGAAGAACCCAGAAGTGATGAATCCGACGGTTGTCTCGGGTCCGTACAAACTCAAAGAGTGGAAGCAGAATGATCACGCAACGTTTGTTCGCAACGAGGCATATTATCGGGGCGCAACGAATTTCGATAGCACAACGGTGCGCGTCGTCTCGAACGCGGCGACGCAGATGCAATTATTAAAGTCGGGCGAAATCGATTTTGCCCCGGTTGCGATTACCGATTACGACGACGCCAAAAAGTCGGACAATTTGAAACTGTATGAATGGTCACCGGACGCGCCGGAATGGGATTTTATCGGCTTGAATTTACGCCGCGCTTTTTTGAAAAACGTGGCGGTGCGGCGCGCGCTGGCAACCGCCATGCCGCGCCAACAGATTGTCGATCAAGCTTACCGCGGACTTGCCAAGCCAATGTTTTCGACGTTCGCGCCGACAAGTTGGGTTTTCAATCCCGATGTCGCGCGGTATGATTACAATATCGACGCGGCGAAATCGATGTTGCAAGCCGCCGGCTACAAATTGAACGCGCAGGGCAAGCTCGTCGACAAGGATAACAAGGCAGTGCCGAAGCTAAAAATCCTGTACAACACGACGAACAAACGCCGCGAACAAGTGGCGACGATGGTGCGCGACGAATTTAAGAAACTTGGGCTAGATGCCGACGCGGTGGGGATGGAATTTCAGGCGTATCAGGATTACTTGAAGAAAGACCCGTACGATTACGATATGTACGTGTTGGGGTGGCGGACATCGCAAGACCCGTACTTTACTTACCAACTCTGGAGCCAGGATTCGATTCCGGCGTACAATGCCGGCGCGTACGTCAATGCCGATGTGGAGAAGCTCTTTGAGCAGGCGAATCGTCCGCCGTGCGATGTGGATGCGCGCAAAAAAGTCTTCCAGCAAATCCAGAAAACCATTTCAGATGATGCGCCGTACATCTTTTTGGCGTACCAGGCCGGCTATGCGTTTGTGAACAAGCGCATTGTGCCAAACGAACCGAGCAAACTGGGAATCGATTATTTGCCGGAACAATGGTACAGTGTGACGAAATGACCGTCACCCCAAGCCAAGCGAGGGTCATGTTAGGAGAAAAGATCTCCGATGACTCTAGATGCGAAGAGCGCTTTGGGCTTTACGAGATTCCTCGCTCGCTATGCTCGCTCTGTTTGATATTGCGACTCACGCGGTCGCGATGCAGAGCAATCCCAGCACGATAATGAACGCGGCGACCAAGCGCAAACGCGCCGCCGCTTCGCGGAAAACTAGCGCGCCGACGATCACGCCGATGACGATGCTGAACTGGCGCAATGCCATCACATAACTCGCGTGCGGCGTGAGCTGCAGCGTCAACAGCACTAACGAATAGCCGATGAAGAGCATCAGCGCGGCGAGCGAGGCGCGTTGCCAGCCGCGCCAACCCGGTTCAAACCGCACCGGTTGATTCTGCAATTTCAGCGCGAGCCCGTATGTTACAAAGGTTAGCGCGTCCTCAAAGACATGATAGCGCATCGCCACGATTGGACCTTGCGGCATCGCCTGCGCGGCGATGCTGTCGACGGTGGTATAACCCACCGTGCCAAGTGCGGCGATGACGATCCACAGCGTTGTGCGATTCCAATAGCGTGCGATAGAAAATTGGCGCACGTTTTCCAGTGGAATGATGAGACAGCCGGCGGCGACAAGTCCTAGTCCTAGCCAACCCTGCGGCGATGGCGGCGTTCCGCGCATCCCATCGGCAACCGCGATCAACAGCAATGGCAGCGCGCGCACGAGTGGGTAGACCATCGTGAAATCGCCGAGTTGATACCCGCGCGACAGGCCCACGTAGTAGATCGCCAAAAAAATCGATGTCAGAATAATCCACGGTCCGGCAATCGGCAAGATTGCCGGACCGATTATTTCGCCGGCGAACGCCGGCAACAAACCGACGGCGCCGATGATGAGCGAAATCCGGAGAAAACTATCTGTGTCGCGTTGGCTGCGAACGACCGCGTTCCAGCCGGCGTGCAACACCGCCGATAGCAAGACGAGTGCGACAGTGTAGAGTGGCATTCTATCGAAGCATGTCCGCGATGCTGTCCCAGACAAAATCCGGTTGCACGCTAGCGCCGATCAATTGCTCTCGCCGCGTGACGCCGGTCAGCACGAGAGCCGTTTTCATGCCTGCGTTTTTTCCAAACGCAATGTCGCTCGGCAAACTATCGCCGATGATCATGCACTCGTTTGCATTTCGTCCGAGTCGTGCCAACGCTAGGTCAAGCGCGAGTGGCGAGGGTTTGCCGGCGACGAGTTCCACTTTGCGATTCGTACATCCTTCTATCGCGCCGATGACCGCGCCCGCGTCCGGCACTTCGATGCCGTCTTGCGCCCAGGTCGCGTCCACGTTCGTCGCCCAAAAGCGCGCGCCGCGTCGGATTGCGTGAAAGGCAATCGTCACTTTGCGATAATCGAAATTGCGATCCGTGCTCGCCACGACCACATCGATTTCGTCCGGGTTTTCGCTGAAACGAAAATGCGGCGCGAGTTGTTCGATGAGCACTGGATCGGCGAGCGCAAAGATGCGCGCGTTCGGTATCGTTTTGCGAAGATGTTCGATAAATACGACGGCGGCGGTGATGATTTCGTCCGGGCTGACGCGAATGCCGAGCCGGGTTAGTTTATCGACGTGTTCGTCGACGGTTTCAATCGCGTTCGTAACAAAGACGAGCGGATGCTGTAACTCGCGCATCCGCTCGATGGTTTCACGTGCGCCCGGAATCAATTGCTCGCCGCGATAGACGGTTCCGTCGAGGTCGAAGATGATTCCTTGGGGTCTGGTCATAACCTTATCCTGTCATTGCGAGCGGAGCGAAGCAACCTTTCAAAATACTTTGAGAGATTGCTTCGTCACAAAAAACGTTCCTCGCAATGACGGACGGAATCTATTTCGTAAAATACTCGTGCATTGTCTTGATGAACATTTCATTCTCTTCTTTCGAGCCAATCGTCACGCGGAACCAGCCGTCACTGCCGTACTTGGCTGACTCGCCGCGCAAGATCAAACCTTTGGTCTGCGCGTACGCCAGAATGTCTGCGCTCTTTTTGCCGGTTGCGCCGGCATCGAACAAGATGTAATTCGCTTTCGACGGGAAGACGACCATGCCGGGAATCTTGCCCATCATCTCTTCGATGTACGCGACCTGGTCGTTGTTGAACTTGACGCGCTGCGCCAACGCTTCTTGATCTTCAAGCCCGGCGAGCGCCGCCCACATCACGATGGTGCCGACGTTCCACGGCAACAATGTCGCCGCAATTTTCATCGCGACTTCTTTGTCCGCCAGGATGTAGCCAAAGCGCAAGCCGGCGAGGCCGTACGCTTTGGAGAACGTGCGCGTGATCATCACATTCTTGTACTTTTTCGTCAACGCAACCTGGGACATGCCCAACCCGGCGTACTCGATGTACGCTTCGTCGATGATGAACGGGATGCCGGTCTCGGCGACGCGAACGAAATCGGCGGCGGGCATAAAGTTGCCGGTCGGATTGTTCGGATTCGCAATCGCGATGGCTTTGGTCTTGTCGGTGATTGCCTTGAGCACACCATCGACATCGAACAACATTTGCTTGTTTTTGTAGATCATCGGCACGGAAACGATCTTGCCGCCTAGCACTTCGGTGCGCAGTTTGTAAATGCCAAAGCACGGTGTCGATTGAATCGTCTCTTCGCCGGGTTGCACGAAGGTGCGATAGATCATATCGAATCCTTCGCTGGAGCCGTTGCTCAAAACGACACATTCCGGCGAATCGAGTCCGTTCATTTGCGCGATCTTGCCGCGCAGAACGAGACCTTGATCCGGATAGCGATTCGACATCGCGCCGTACTTGGCAATCGCTTCCAACACCTTGGGCGATGGTGGAATCGGGTTTTCATTCGACATCATGCGGTGCAGTTCCGGCTGTTTCCACGCAAGGTCGATGTGACCTGGAAACGTACATTTTGAGGGGTTTGACCCAAGGGACAAAAAACTCTTCGATTGGCTTGACCATGATAAAACTCCTTTGTTAAGTTATGGTTGTCATTGCGAACCGCCGAATCCCTCTAAAGTTAGGGAGATTGCGTCGCAGTTCGCGGCTCGCAATGACTTCGAGCAAACTCTTCGCTTGCTTGACGACGTTATCGATACTGAAACCCAACTGTTCAAACAAAACTTTGTACGGACCTGAGGCGCCAAAGCGATCCAGCCCGATCACTTTGCCATTTTCGCCGATGTAGCGTCCCCACGCCAGCGTGACACCGGCTTCGATGGCGAGGCGCGGAACCCCGGGAAGTAGAACGCTTTTGCGATACGCTTCGCTTTGCGCGTCGAACAATTCCCAGGATGGCATTGACACGACCCGCGCGGCGATGCCTTCGTCCGCGAGTTTCTTGCGCGCATCCATCGCGACGGCAACTTCTGAGCCGGTCGCAATGAGCGTGACGCGCGGCTTGTCCACCTCAGCGACGACGTACGCGCCGCGCGCTAGATCGTTCTTCACCGGCGTGACAAACGGCAATGCCTGACGACTGAGAATCAGCGCGGTCGGTCCATTCTTGCGTTCGAGCGCAATCTTCCACGCTTGCACCGTTTCGTTGCCATCGGCGGGACGAATCACGAGTAGGTTTGGAATCGCACGCAAACTGGTCACGTGTTCAACCGGTTGATGCGTGGGACCATCTTCGCCCAAGCCGATGCTGTCGTGAGTGAACACGTAGACGACCGGCAAACCCATAAACGCGGCGAGCCGAATCGTCGGGCGCATGTAATCGGAAAAAACGAGGAACGTGCCGCCGTACGGTCGCAAGCCGTGCAAGCGCGAGCCCGTTCATGATGCCGCCCATCGCGTGCTCGCGAATGCCAAAGTGAATGTACGTGCCGGTGAAATCATCGCGCTTGATGTGCTTGGCTTCTTTCGTGCGCGTGTTGTTGCTCGGCGTGAGATCCGCCGAACCGCCAAGCATCGTTGGAATTTTCGCGAGGATCGATTCCAACACCGCGCCGGATGCCGCGCGCGTGGCAAGCGGTTTGTCTGCCGGAATCGTCGGCAACGCCGATTCCCAGCCGACCGGCAAATTGCCGGCGGCGTAATCGTCCCATTGCTTGGCGAGTTCCGGAAACTGCGCGCGATACTTTGCGAGCATCGCGTTCCACACCGTTTCGTTCTGCTTGCCGATTTCGCGCACCGCATTCAAGCGCGCGTGAATTCCAGCGGGCACGAAAAACTTTGGTTCTTGTTGCCACTTGAAAAATTCTTTGGTCGCTTTAACTGCGTCCTCGCCCAACGGCTCGCCGTGCGCTTTCGACGAATCTTGTTTCGGACTGCCGTAACCGATGTGCGTGCGGCAAGCGATGATCGATGGACGACCGGTTTCCGCTTGCGCCGCGCGAATCGCCGCATCGACGGCTTTCATATCGTGACCATCGATGGCTTGCGTATGCCAGTTGTACGCGCCGAAGCGTTGAATGATATTTTCGCTGAACGATAGATCGGTTGGACCGTCAATTGAAATGTGATTGTCGTCGTACAAAACAATCAACTTGCCCAAGCCGAGATGCCCGGCGAGCGAGGCCGTTTCGTGTGAGACGCCTTCTTCCAAATCGCCGTCCGACGCAATCGCGTAGGTATAGTGATCGACGATTTGAAAATCCGGTTTGTTGAATCGCGCCGCCAGCCATTTCTCCGCAAACGCAATGCCGACCGCGTTGCCAAATCCTTGACCGAGTGGTCCGGTCGTTGTTTCGATTCCCAGGTGCAGGTCGCGTTCGGGATGACCGGGCGTGAGACTGTTCCACTGCCGGAATTTTTGCAATTCCTCGAACGGCATCGGATAGCCCCAGAGATGAAGCAACGAGTAGAGCAGCATCGAGCCGTGACCGGCGGACAAGATGAATCGATCACGATTTGCCCATTGCGGATTTGCCGGGTTCGCTTTGAGAAACCGCGACCACAACACGGTCGCGAGATCGGCAGTGCCGAGCGGCATCCCAGGATGACCGGAGTTGGCTTTTTGCACGCCGTCAATTGCCAACATACGAATCGTGTTGGCAATGAGTTGATCGGTTTCGTCGTAAGGTGGTAGAGTTGTCATTGTGATTCCTTTCTTGTCATTGCGAGGAGCGCGGTTTGTGCCGACGAAGCAATCTCCAAGTAGTGGTTGGGAGATTGCTGTACGCCGTTATGCCGCGGCTCGCAGTGACAAACAGAAACTATTTCACTCCCAACGCCGCCATGCGTTCGCCGACGTACGCTTCCAAGCCGGCGGACGCTTGACTAAACAATTCAGCAGTGGCGACGGTCGCGGGATGTGTGTTGAACTGATCGACTTCCATGCCGTTCTCGTCCCAAGATTGCAACATGTACGGAATCTTGCTCATCTTGCGCAAAACTTCCGGCGGAACATCGTCGGACAAAATGTCTTCGGTGAATTGGAGGTCTTCGCATTTCTGGAAGAGCGGTTCAAGCACGTACGGCGGCATTGTGTACACAATATCGCCGGCGATTTTTTCCACATCCCAGAAATGGTATTTGCCGCCGACGTACGGCCCATCGCGCATGGAGCAGGCAAGCATCTTGCTGGGCAAGCCATTTTCCTTCAGCAGTTTGAACGCTTTGCGGAAAATGTAAACGCCGACCCAGTGCTTGTCCGCCCACGAAAGCGTGAGACCGCGCCGCGCGGCTTGCTGATCGAGCACCGGATTTTCGGTGAGGCGACCGATCATCATCGTGATGACCGCGCGCCATTTCGACATATCGACTTTGTTTTTGTTCGCGATGTCGACGCCTTCGCGTGCGGCGTTGGCGACTGCCCAGATTTGCGGGAGTGTGAAGCAGGTCGTTACGTTCGTCGGAATCGCCATCGACGATAGCGCGCGCACAACATCAACGCCTTGCGTGCTGGCGGGCACTTTGATCATCACGTTTGGCGAGATCGCGCGAATCTCTTTCGCCATCTCGATCATCTTTTCGGTTTCGGTGATGAGACGCGGGTCGAGTTGACCGGAAATGTAGCCGTACTTGCCGCCGGAGGCTTCGTAGATTGGCAACACCATTTCGGCGCCGCGCTTGATGACTTCGCGATACGTCTGCCAAAAATATTCGTGCTGGGAAAGACCTTTGTTCGTGCGAATCAGATTGTCGACCCAATTGTTCCAGAACGGCAGATCGCTTTTGACAGCCGTCAATGAGAGCGGCGGGTTGGTCGTGCAACCGCGGATCAAACTTTTCGCCGGGTCTTGCGCGTTGTAGATGCGGTTGAGTTGGGCTTCCAGTTCGTCTTTCTTCGCGGCGGGCGCGGCGTCCACCATCTTCTTGACCCAGCTCTTGAAAACGAGCGGGGATGAGTCCCACCAGATTTCCATGTCCGGGTGAACTGCAGTGAGTCGTTCAAGTGCGCTTGGTGCCATTCGTAGGTACCTCCTGTATTATGCTGGACGAAAGTCCAAGAATTTCAAATTCATTCTAGCCACAGAGAGACAGAGAAAACCTTGGTATCTCTGTGGCGTCACTAACAAACCATCCAACTTTCGAACTAACGCACTACATCTTTGAGCCACTGATCCCAGCGCGGGTCTTGCATCGCTTGGCGCGCGCGCCCGAACCAGAGATCGGCATAGCCCTGAAAATCTTCGTCCAGTTTGGAAATGCCGGTTTGCGTGGTGCCCCACATCGCTTCGTGAATTTCGGACATGGGCCACATCAACTTGAGACGCGCAAACAACTTTGGGGTAACCGCGCCAAAGTACGTTTGCAGTAGAACATTCACTTGTTCATCGTTCAATCGATGATGATGCGAAAAGTTGCTCAGGTCGAAAAAGATGTCGCCCATGCCGGCGTATTCCCAATCGATGATGCGCAAATCGCCGCTTTCGTCGAGAAAGTTGAGATTGAGCAAATCATCGTGGCAGGGCGTCGGTTTGTACGGGTCTTGTCGCAACGCGCCTTCGACCTGGCGCATCTTGTACTGAATCCAGTCGAAATCGGCGGGGAATTTGCAATTGTTCTTGCGCGATGTTGCCGTCAGCATCTCGACGCGGCGAAAGACATTGAATTCGCCGGCGAGCGCGGGGCGTTTTGATGAAATGTGCGAATCTTGGTCGCCACGCGGCGAATGTTTTCCGGCTGGACCATTTCTTCCGGCGGAATCTTTTTGCCGTCGACGAAGCGCGTGACCAGGTAACCTTCCGGCTCGATAAAGTACACCACTTCAGGCGCGACGCCCAACTTGCCGGCTTCCAGGTTCGCCGCATACTCAACTTCGCGGCGAATACCCAGCATCTCGGTGCCTGCGCCGGTGATGCGCAGCACGTACGCCTTGCCGCCGGTTTCGATCTTGTAGTTCAGATTGGTAATGCCGCCGGTGAGCGGCGTCGTCTTGATGTCGTTGGCATCGCGCAGAAACGGGACGCGCGCGATGGCCTGTTCAAGTGTCAGCACGTGAAACTAAATCCACAAGTGGCAGAGCGAACCGCATTATAGCGATTCCATCTGCCCTTGTAAAATCGACTTACGCCTTGATCCGTTCGTTCTTCGGATCCCACAGCGGTTCTTTTTCGACGACCGCTTTGATGCGTTCGCCGAAAAGATCGATGTCGAGTTCCGTCCCAGGTTTTGCCAACTCGATTGGCAAGTAACCATACGCGATACTTTTCTTGACCGAGTACCCGTACCCGCCCGACGTGACCCAACCGACCACTTTATCACCACTGCGAATCGGTTCTTTACCGATGGCAATCGCCGTTGGATCGGCGAGCGAGAGACAGCACAATTTTTCTTTGACACCGGCTTGCTTGCGCTTCATCACCGCATCGCGTCCGATGAAATCGCCTTTATTGAGATCGACGCAGAAGCCTTGCCCGGTTTCGTACGGCGTGTAATCCGGCGAGATATCCGCACCCCAATAGCGATAACCTTTCTCAAGCCGCAGTGAATCAATCGCGCGATAACCGGCGGGCACGATGCCTTCCGCTTCGCCGGCTTTGAGGAGCGTGTCGTACAACGCGAGTCCGTACTCCATCGGCGCAGTAAAATTCCCAGCCCAGCTCGCCGACGTACGTCACGCGCATCGCCATCACCGGCACATCGCCCGACCGCGATCTGTTGCATCGTCATGTACGGGAATTTTTCATTCGATACATTGGTCTTGGTGACCTTTTGCAAAATCGTCGCGCGCTTTGGGTCCCCACAAACCGATGCACGCGTACTGCGACGTCACATCTTGCATGATGACCGAACCATCTTCCGGCATGTGCAAGCGAATCCACGACATATCGTGCACGCCGAACGCGGTGCCGGTGATGATGAGGAAGCGTTCTTCTTCGACGCGCGTGACCGTGAAATCGCATTCGATGCCGCCGCGCGGGTTGAGCATCTGTGTGTAGACGATGCTTCCGACCGGCTTGTCGAGATTGTTGTCGCACATCGATTGCAAGAATTTCAGCGCGCCCTTGCCGCGAATTTCGATTTTGTTGAACGAGGTTTCGTCGAATAGGCCCGCGCGTTCGCGTGTGCCGCGGTGTTCCGTTTCAATTGCATTTGACCAACTGTGCGCGAACCAGCCGCGCGGCTTGTACGTATTCTGCGATGATTCGTGCGGCGTGAACCAGTTGACGCGCTCCCAGCCAAATTTTTCGCCGAACGATGCGCCCAATTCTTTTTGTCGGAAATAGGCCGGCGGCATTCGCAGGGGACGCCCGGTTTCGCGCTCTTCGCCGGGATAATGAATATCGTAATACTTGCCGTACGTTTCGAGCGTGCGATCGACCGTATACTTTTGGCTCGCGTAGTTCGGACCAAAGCGGCGCGTGTCGAGTCGCCACACGTCCCATTCCGGAATGCCTTCGATGATCCATTCCGCCATCACCTTGCCGATGCCGCCTGCGCCGGCAAGACCATGCGCGCAGAATGCGCACGCGACCCAGAAACCTTTCACCGATGTTGGACCCAGCAAGAATTCGCCGTCGGGCGTGAAACCTTCGGGACCGTTGAGCAATTGCCGAATCTCGGCGGTTTCGGTCGCGGGCACGCGCTTGACCATGTTGTGGAGCAACGGCTCAAAGCGTTCCCAGTCTGGCGGCAAAAGCGTGTACGCAAAATTCTCCGGAATGCCATCGAGACCAAATGTTTTGGAGACGCGCTCGTAACCGCCGGTGATGAACCCACCAACTTCTTCGCGCCAATACACGAGATTGTCCGGGTCGCGCAGAGTCGGCACGCCGCGATCCAATCCTGGGATCGGTTTCGTGATCGCGTACAAGTGCGCCATCGGCACGACCGGCAAATTGACGCCAACCATCTTGCCGATTTCGCCGCCCCATTGACCGGTGGCATTCACGACGATTTCAGTTTTGATCGTGCCTTTGTCGGTGATGACTTCGGTGACTTTATCATCTTTCACCTTGATGCCGGTCACGCGCGGTGTACAAGAAAATTTTCGCGCCGCGCGATTTTGCGCCCGCCGCCAATGCCATCGTCAGACCGGTCGGATCGATGCTCCCATCGGTTGGCGTGTAGACTGCGCCGAGGATGCCTTCTTTGTTCACCAACGGAAACATTCTTTTCACTTCGTCCGCGCTGATGAGTTCGAGCGGCAAGCCGAACGAGCGCGACAATGCAACTTGTCGCTTGAGTTCAACCAATCGTTCCGGCGATGAGGCGAGACGAATGCCGCCGACTTCGCGCCAGCCGGTCGCTTGCCCGGTTTCCGCTTCCAGCTTGCCGTACAAATCGGTGCTGTACTTCATCATCTTGGTCAGGTTGACATCGGAGCGCAGTGTGCCAACCAACCCCGCCGAGTGCCAGGTGGAGCCGCTGGTCAACTCGTGTCGCTCGATCAGCACGACATCTTTCCACCCCATCTTGGTGAGATGATACGCGATGCTGCAACCGCCGACGCCACCACCGATGATGACGACTTGGGCATGTGAGGGAAGTTCTGCCATGAGGAATATCTCCTTTGATATCGATTGAACGTGCTACCAAACTATTATACAAAAGAATCAAAAAATTGCAAAATCGCTCAAAAACGATTATAATACAACAAGGTGATTTCAATGAGCAAAAACCTCATTCCCGCGCAACGCATCGAACAAATCCGCGCGTACCTGCAAGCGCATTCCACAGTCAGTAACACAGAACTGGTTGAGCTGTTGCAAGTTTCAGAAGCCACCATTCGCCGCGATCTCGAGTGGCTGGAGAAACAAGGCGTCCTCGAACGCACGCATGGCGGCGCCATTCTCAGCCAATCGATGAGCGTTGAGCCGGAATACGCCGCGCGCGCGTTGGCGCACCCGGACGAAAAACGCAAAATCGGCGCGGCGGCGGCGGCGTTGATCGAAGAAGGTGATACGATTTTCATCAACAGCGGCACGACGACGACGGAAGTGTTGCAAAGTATTCCGCGCCGCGCCAAAGTAACCGTCATCACCAACAATGTGAGTGCGGCGGAAATTCACGATGCCCGGTTCGAGTTGATTTTGTTGGGCGGCACATACTATCCGCGATCCAATGCGGTGGTTGGTCATCTTGCTACCGAAAACTTGCGTCGGCTCAATGCCAAGAAAACATTTATCGGCGCGGATGGCATTAGTTTAAAGTACGGCTACACCGTTCCCAGCAATCCCGAAGCAGAACTTGTGCGCCTGATGATCGAGCACACGCACGGCTCAGTGATCGTCGTTGCCGATTCGAGCAAGTGGGGCGTGGTGTCAAACTTTCAAGTCGCGCGCATCGATGAAGCGCAAATGCTCGTGACCGACGATCAAATGAGCAAGTCCGCGCGCGCTGAACTCAGAGAGCGCGGCGTCAATGTCGTTGTCGCCAGCGCAACGCGCGCGCGGCGTTGAGGCAGTGCATTGGAAAAGATCCAAGTCGTCGGTTTTGGCACGCTGACGCCCGCCACCATTCTGGTCGTCGATCAATTGCCGCCGCACAACACCGGCGCGATCATTCATGATTTCAGCGAATTTATTTTTGACGATGCGGCGATCGTCGCTTGTTTGATGCGCCAATGGCGCGTTGTCACCGGTCTCATCGGCACAACGCTTGGCGATGATGAGCGCGGGCGCAGGGTTGTGCGTCAACTCAAAACTCTGGGTGTGCGTGGGCGTTTTCGTTGTCGAAGCAAATCAAAACGCCGGTCGAAGTTGATGTGTCCGACAAGACCGGCGCGCGCACGTATTTTTGGCAACGCGACAAAAATTTCTCGACACGCTCGACACGGCTGACCTCTCGCTGTTGCGCGGCGCGCAAATGCTCTATGTCGATTGGTACGATGGTGATCACATCTTGCGCGCAATGATAGAAGCGCAGCGATTGGCAATTCCGGTGTTCCTCAACTTGGAACATGGTCATCGAGACCCGGACATTTTGCATCGCTACGTTTCACGCGCAACGATTGTTCAAGCGGTTACCGATTCGGCGCAAACGAGCCACCGCGATCCGATGCACCTCGCGCAGAAACTATTGAACGCTGGCGCGCAAACCGCGCTCGTTACGCTCGCCGGCGAAGGTTGCCTGGCGATGAACGCGAATCAAGCCGTGCGCGTCCACGCGCCGCAAGTGCAAGTCGTCGATGGATGCGGCGCGGGCGCATCATTTTCCGCTGGTTTCATCTACGCTTGTTTGCAAAAATGGAATTTGGAAAAATCGGCGCGCTTTGCTACGGCGACGGCGTCGTGGAAAGTCGCGCGCATCGGCTTGTCGGTTGCGCCGGTCGCGCAGATCAAACGTTTGGCAAATTCGCTGCAAATTGAATCATAAATCGTACATGGAGGTACACCAATGATCGATCAAGCTCGCGTCGTCATCATCGGCGGCGGTATCACTGGCGTGAATATCGCGTATCATCTCGCCAAGATGGGATGGAAAGAAATCGTACTCGTTGAGAAAGGCGAACTCACAAGTGGCTCCACGTGTCAAGCCGCCGGTCTCGTAACCGCGTTCAACACGTCGCCGACGATGATGCGCTTTCGCAAGTACAGCATCGAGTTATACCAGGAACTGGGCGTGTTCGAAACGGTCGGCAGTTTGCGCTTGGCATCGAGTAAAGAACAGTTGATGGATTTGAAACGGAGCGTCAGCCGCGCCAAAGGCATTGGGTCTGGAAGCGGAAATGATTTCGCCGGCACGAAGCGCATCGTTTGATGCCATCGATCACCAAAGAAAATCTGTACGGCGCGGTGTATATGCCGAACGATGGATCATCTCGATCCGCACGGCGCGACGTACGCGGTGGCGAATGCCGCGAAAGAACTTGGCGTGAAAATGTATCACCGATGTGATGGTGACCGGCTTTGAACTTTCGCCCAAGCGCGAAATCAAAAAGGTCAAGACGAACAAAGGCGACATCAAAACGGAAATCGTCGTGAACGCCGCCGGCATTTGGGCGCCGCAACTCGCCGCGATGGTTGGCGCGTTCATTCCATCGACGCCCATCGATCATCAACACGTGATGCTCAAAGCGGTCAAAGGTCACGAACTACCCAAAGATATGCCGTGCTTCCGCGACCCGGATTATTTGGTCTACGGCAAATCGGAAGCGGGCGGCATGGTGTTTGGCGGATACGAACCGAACCCGGTCGCGCGCTGGGTCGATGGCGTGCCCTGGGATCATTCCGCGCAAGCGTTGCCGCCGGATATGGAACGCTTTGAACAACTGCTCGATGGTTGCGCCAAACGCTTTCCGTTCATCGCCGATGCGGAAATTGTTCGACTCATCTGTCATCCCGATGCGTTGACGCCGGATTCAAATCCGTTGATGGGTCCGATGCCGGGCATCAAAGGTTTCTGGGTTGCCGCCGGTGTTTCGCTCAATGGGTTTGGCGGCGGCGGCGGAATCGGCAAGACGATGGCGGAATGGATGATCGAAGGCGAACCGTCGATTGATGTCTACGGTTATCGTGCGTGGCGGTTTGGAAAAAATTATGCCGATCCGTCGCATGCGGCGGAAGCGGCGCGCGAGGGCTATAAATATTATTATCGCTTGCGCTATCCGTTTGATCAAGACGAGTGGGGTCGCCCGCGCCGCGTCAGCGCATTGCACAATCGATTGCAAGACCTGGGTTGCGTGTTCGGCAAAAAGAACGGTTGGGAACGTCCCGATTATTTTCAGCCGGGTCAAGCGTGGCGGCGCGCCGGCGTCGATCAACGCGATTGGGGCGGCTGGAAAAAACCGACGTTCTTTGAAACCGTCGGCAAAGAGCATCAAGCGTTCCGCGAACGCGTCGGCTTGATCGATATGACGTCGTTCGGCAAGATCGATGTCAAGGGTACCGGGCGCGCTCAAGTTGATGCAACGCTTGTGCGATAGCGATATGAATCGCCCGGTCGGCGCGGTGATTTACACGCAGTTCTTGAACGAGAAGGGTGGCGTTGCCGCCGATGTGACAGTAACACGCCTCGGCAAAAATCACTTCCGCGTCATCACCGGCGCCGGCTTTATCGACAGCGACTTGGGTTGGATGAAAGCGCACGTGAAACCCAGCGACGGCGAAATCGAATTCCGCGACATCACCGATGAGTTGGTGGTCATCGGAATGTGGGGACCGCAAGCGCGCAAGGTTTTGCAAAAGGTGACAAAAGACAACGTATCGAACAAGGCGTTTCCGTATATGACCGCCAAGTCCATCAACATCAAAGGCGCGAGCGTTTTGGCAAAGCGCGTCACGTATGTCGGCGAACTCGGCTGGGAATTGTATGTTGGGACTGAGTGGGCGGGCATCGTGTGGGATGCGTTGTGGGAAGCCGGCAAAGAATTCGACATCGTCGCCGGCGGCTACAAAGTGCTTGACTCGCTCCGTTTGGAAAAGGGCTATCGTTATTACAGCGCGGATGTCACGATGCTTGAAAATCCGTACGAAGGTGGGCTTGGTTTCTGCGTCGATCTCGATAAAAAAGACTTTATCGGACGCAAAGCGGCGGTCAAAGCCCAAAAGAAACGTGCGCAAAAACTGTGCACGCTCGTTGTCGGCGGCGAAGATTACCTAATGCTCTACGGCGGCGAGGCGGTGTACGCTGGCGACCGCGTCCTGGGTCGTGTTCGCAGTGGCGGCTACGGTTACACGGTCAAGAAAAATATCGCGCTCGCGTACTTGCCGCTGGAGTTGGCGAAGGTCGGCACGAAACTCGAGATTGATATTTTCGGTGAACGCTATCCGGCGCAAGTCGTGCCCACGGCGTTGTTCGATCCCAAAGGCGAACGAGTCAAAGCGTAATTGATAATTAGCCACTGAGGACACCGGGGACACAGGGATAAAAAAGATTCTTCTCTGTGCTCTCTGTGTCCTCTATGGCAATGAAAAGGTAATGCAATGTCCTCTCTTCCGCCCTTCAATCTCCCCGGCAAATGGTTCAAAGGCAATCTTGCACACGCACACCACGCAATCGGATGGCAAGCCGACGCCGGCGGAAAATATGCAATGGCACGCCGCGCACGGCTACGATTTCGTTGCCATCACCGATCACAATCGCTTGACCAACCCGCTGGAATTTTTGCGCGAGCCGCCGCTCCTCGCGATTCCCAGTTTGGAGTACAGCGCGCGGCGCGGCGAAATCGATTATCACGTCATCTCGATTGGTTTGAACGCGATGCCGATTCCGCACATGCAAGACCCGCAAGATACCATCGATGCGGTGAACGGCGCGGGCGGCGTGTGTTTCATCGCGCATCCGTACTGGCACGATCACACGCTTGACGATCTGACGCCGTTGCACGGTCACATCGGCATCGAAATTTTCAACACCGGGTGCTGGCTCGAAATCAACAAAGGGCATTCGCTCGTGCATTGGGATTTGCTTTTGCGGCGCGGTCATCAACTTTTTGGACTGGCGACCGACGATTCGCATTTCAAATATCCCGATCACGGGCGCGGCTGGGTGAATGTCCGCGCGGAAAAATTGGACGCGCCATCGATTCTCGAATGCCTTGCGGCGAGGACAGTTTTACGCGACGATGGGTCCGACCATCGATGATGTGCAATTGGAGGGTAATCAAGTTATCGTGCGCTGTTCGCCCGCGCAATCGATTTTTCTCATCGGCGACATTTGGCATTGCCCTAACGCAGCGCAAGCATGGGACGGCAAGCCGCTCACCGAAGCGACGTTCACGTTGCATCCGCAACAAGAATATTTCCGCGTCGAGGTTGTCGATTTCAAGAATCAATCGGCGTGGACGAATGCGTATCCAGTGATGTGAGTCTGACAACATGAAAAAATAAAAAGAGCCGAAGGGTTGCAACCCTTCGGCTCTTTTTATTGCTACGCCGAGTGCCGGAGTACCAGCACGGCTTCTCTTGAAAAAGTAATCTTGGCTTTGGATCCGATTTTTGGCAATTCCAAAAATGGATTGTTGAACGTGTCCGCGTAAAACACATTTTCACCGGTGCGGACCTGGATGCGCACAATCGATCCGAGGAACGTAATGTTCTCAATCGTGCAATCCATCGTGTTGGCTTTGGGCGCATCGCCGTACAGACCGGCGAGACTGATGCGCTCAGGGCGAATCGAGACGGAAACATTTTCGCCCGCGTGCGCGGCTTCCAACGGTTGCGCTGTGTGGATTTCTTGTTTGTCGACAATTAATTTGCCACTTGCCCCATCGCGCACTTGGGCGGTGAGCGTGTTCAGCGTCCCTACGAACTGCGCGACAAACTGCGTCTTTGGAAAATTGTAAACCTCGAAGGGCGTGCCGGCTTGTTCGATCTTGGCGTTGTTCATCACGACGACGCGATCGGAAATCGAGAGCGCTTCTTCCTGATCGTGCGTAACGTAAATCGTTGTGATTTTCAGTTCGCGCTGAATCTGACGGATTTCCTGACGCAACGACACGCGAATCTTTGCGTCGAGCGCGGACAGGGGTTCATCAAGCAGCAAGACTTGAGGTTGATACGCCAGCGCGCGCGCAAGCGCGACGCGTTGTTGCTGACCGCCGGACAATTGGTACGGATAACGATTGCCCAGCCCCGGCATGTGAATCAACGCAAGCATTTCTTCTACGCGTTTGGCGATTTGTTCTTTGGGCTTGCGCGCAATCTTCAAGCCAAAGCCGATGTTATCGCCGACGGTCATGTTGGGAAAGAGCGCGTACGCTTGGAACACCATGCCGACGTTGCGTTTGTTCGGCGAGACGCGCGTAATGTCCGCGCCGTTGACCGTGATGGTGCCTTTGGTGGGCATTTCGAAACCGGCGATCATGCGAAGTGTGGTGGTCTTGCCGCAACCGCTCGGTCCCAGGAAAGAGACCAGCTCGCCTTTTTCGACGTTCAAGGTTGAATGCTTCCACCGCGTTAAATTGCGCAAAACTTTTTGTGACGTTAGTCAGTTCGAGGAAAGCCATAATAACTCCAGAGATCAATCGTCGATGATATTAGCGTGCGCCAGACACTTGACTCTGACCTGGCGCGCCGCGTCCCAAGAATTGTAGCACGCCGACGCAGGCCCAAGTCAAGGAAAAGCTAATGATTGCCAATGCCGATGGTTCATACGCGCGATTCGCGCCGATCAGTTGCAAGTACGGTCCGAATGCCGGACGATCCAACAAACTCGCAAAAGTGTACTCGCCCACGCAAATCGCAAACGTCAGAAACGCGCCGCTCAACAGCGCAACGCGCAAGTTCGGAAAAATAATTTGGAACAGAATCGTGAACCAGTTTGCGCCGAGACTTTGGCCGGCTTCCGTCAAGGTCCGAACGTCAATCGCGCGCAAACCGGCATCGACCGAGCGAAAGACGTACGGCAGCGCCAGCACAGTATAGGCGCGCGATAAGCAAAAAGTTCGTCGTCTGTTCGCTCCCGGTGAGAGGGAGAAACGAACTGGTGTTGTAAACCCGGAGGTAGCCAAAGACCAGCACGATCGCGGGAACGACAAACGGAAGCAACGTAGTGAATTCCATTGCCGGTCGCAAATGCGGCAATTTCAAATGGACCCAATAGAGGGTGGGCGCAACGAGCAGAATGCTAAAGACGATCGTCGCGAGCGCCATCATGATCGAAAACATAAACGATTCTTGGAACTTGGGGTCGCTCAAGACGATTTGATACGCATCGAGGGTGTAACCTTCGCGGCGAATGCGTAACGAAAACTCGAGCGTGCCCAACAGGGGCAGGAAAAAGTAGAGCACCCCGATAATGACCCATAGCCAAGACCAAAACGGAAACTTTTTCATCGCAACCACCTTGCCGTGCGTCGTTGCAGTGCGGTGTATAAAACCATCGATATGGTCATAATCACGACCATTCCGAATGCCATCGCGTAACCCAGGTTTTGGTTATGCAACACATCGCCGCGAATCTGCGCGCCGATTTGAATCGTGACGAGATAGAGCGTTGCGCCGGTCAATGCATACGCCGTCGCATATGCGCCAAACGCATTACCAAAGAGCAAAACCATTGTGCCGAGTAATGATGGCAGTAGAATCGGAAATGCGATGTGACGCCAGTATTCAAATGTGTTCGCGCCGAGAATTTCGGATGCCTCGCGCCATTCGCGGCGCAAGCCATCGAGCGCCGGCGCCATGACCAGCACCATCAGCGGAAACTGAAAATACATATACGTCAAAGACAGACCCGGCAAAACTGTACAGATTAAAGCCACCTTGGTAAAGGTTCCAGCCAAACAAGTTGCTAAATAGCGCGGTGATAAAACCGGTGCGTCCCAGGGTCGATACAAATGCGAACGAAAGCGGCACGCCGGAAAAATTGGAGGCGACGCCGGAAAACGTGAGCAACGCCGAGCGCACCCATTTGGGTAATCCGCCCAACACCGCGGCATATGCCAGCAAAAAGCCAAACAAACCGCCGCCGATGGCGGTGACGGCGCTGACTTGAATGCTCAGGATGTACGATTCCATGATGCTGGGCTGGAAGAGATCGATGATATTTTTTAGCGTCCAGTTTCCTTGGGCATCTTGAAAACTGCCGACGATAAAAAACAAGGCGGGGATAATCATGAACAAAACTGCAAAAAGAAAAAACGGAACCACGCCTAACCAAGCCAGCGAAATCGTGCGGGGCAATGCGTCGCTCCCACTTGCCGATTTCACTTGTGTCGCTTGCGCCATAATCATTCCTCACGGAAACCTTCCCCTCTCCGTTCGAGAGAGGGGAAGGTAGATTTCAAACTACTTGACGACCACTTTCACGACGCTATCCCATTGCTTGGTAATGACTTCCTTGTACGCCGATTGTTGTTCGAGCGTTGGGAAGATGGCTTTGGCATAGTTGTCCGCGGGCGGTAGATTGTCCATCAATGCCTTGGGAACTTTGTTCGTCTTGACCAAGTCATTAAAGCGGATGGGGTGGCAATAGCCCTTGAGCCAGAGCAATTGACCTTCGTCCGAGTAGAGGTATTCCATCCACAACTTGGCGGCGTTCGGATGCGGCGCGTATGCGCTGATTGCTTGCACGTAGACGCCGGCAACCACACCAGTTTGCGGAACGACGACTTCGACCTTCGGGTTGCCTTTGAGCGTATCGCGCCACGACAAGAGGTTATAGTCCCACGCGATGATCAACGGGGTTTCACCCTTGGCAAGCGGAGCGGCTTTACCGATAACCGGCACAAAGTTACCCGCGCTGTTCAAGCTGGCGAAGAATTTCAAACCTTCATCGCCGGCCTTCGCCACATCGCCCTTGGCGGCAGAGAGACCCGCCGAAAAGACGCCCGAGATGGCTTGGTTGGCACTGCGCGGATCGCCAGCGAGCGCAACCGCACCCTTGAATTCGGGTTTCAACAAATCAGCCCAGTCCGCTGGGGCTTTTTTCACGACATCGGTGTTGTAACCAAACGCCATTACGCCATAGTAATCGCCGTACCAATACCCTTCGGCGTCCTTGGCATCAGCAGGAATCGTATCCCAAGTTGCAACCTTGTACGGTTGGATCAACTTGTCATTTTTGGCAGTCGGACCAAAGGACAAACCAACGTCGATCACGTCTGGCGCTTGAGGACCTTTATTGTCCTTGTTCGCCTTGACCGCTTCGATTTCATCGCCCGAGCTAGCGTCCGGGTTCAATTCGTTCACTTTGATGCCGTACTTTTTGGCGTAACCATCGATCACTTCGCCGTAGCCGCACCACGTGCGCGGCAGGGCGATGGTGGTCAATTGACCTTCCGCCTTCGCGGCGGCGATCAATGCATCCATCGCGCTGGGTTTCGGCGCGGCGGTTGGCGGCGCGGCGGTCGGGGCGGGGGTTGGAGCGGGCGCGCATGCGGCAACAACTGCCAACACGACGACGACCGCCAAGAGCAAGAGTACACGGTTTTTCATTCTTCTCCTCCTAGGAAGGTAACTTACGGAATTGAAATGCGCGAAATCACGAGCTGAAATTCACTTTTTGCTGTGCCACCACCCCCTTTTGTGGAGAATATAAAAAGGCAGAGCGATTAAAAATCGTCTGCCTTGTACAAGCGTCAAATATCAATGGCGTCCGCGCGCGGCGATGCCACGCTCGCAAGCGTCCGAATCGTGCAATCAGAAATGGCCATCCATTGTCCGCACATCGTCGTGAGTTTCATACTAAAACCCAGTGTACCACTAGAAGCCAATACGTGTCAAGTCGCATGCGCGCTAATTTTTGTGCGCCGCACGCGCAATCGCCGCGACGTGCGCCGGCGAATTTCCACAACATCCGCCGACGATGCGCGCGCCTAGTTCGATAAAGCGTTTGGTGGCTTCCCCCATTTTTGCCGGCGGCAAGTCATAGACCGATCGATCACCATCCATGCGCGGCAACCCGGCATTCGGTTTGATCCACAGCGGCAACCCGGTTTTCTGTGCCGCCAATTCGGTCACGATTTTTTCCATCGTATCGAGGTCTTTGCCGCAGTTCGCGCCGATTGCCGCAACGCCGAGCGGAGCGATTGCCTGCACGACCTGGGTCGGCGACAAACCCATCATCGTGCGCGTGCCTTGATCGTAACTGAATGAGACGACGAGCGGCAGTTTGCTTCCGCGCTTGACACCTTCGATTGCCGGGATCGCTTCTTCCAGCGCAAAAAAAGTTTCAAGCAAAAGCAAATCCACGCCGCCGTCGGTCAATGCTTTTGCCTGTTCCGCGTATGCGTTCACTGCCTCGTCATGCGTCAACTCGCCGAATGGTTCCATCAACGCGCCGGTCGGACCCATCGACCCGGCAACCAAATGGTTTTCGCCGGCGGCTTGGCGCGCCAACTCCGCCGCGCGTCGATTGAGTTCCGGCGTGCGGTCGGCGTATTGCGAGTCGCGCATTCTGATGCGTGTGCCGCCAAACGTGCACGTGAGAATAATGTCCGAGCCGGCTTCAATAAAGGATCGGTGCAAAGCCACGATTTTTTCTGGCGCGTCGAACACCCAGTCTTCCGGCGGCACACCGAGCGCTAGTCCAGCAGATTGCAGATTGGTGCCGGTTGCGCCATCGGAGACCAAGATGTCACCGGCGGCCAGTCGATCTATGAATGAGCGTTTCATTGTCCTCTCTCCATCACGGTTCGCCCGGCGTAGGGAACGCCAGCGCGTCGGTAAAAATATCATTGAATTCGGCGCGGCTCGACAACTCGACGTACTCGACAAATTCTGGAATCCGATTCGCCGCCTCGCGCTCGCGAAACGAGAGCAAGGAAATTTTCGCGCCTTCGCCGGCGGCGTTGCCCACCGCGACGATCTTTTCCACCGGCACCCACGGCACCAGTCCGATCATCCGCGCGCTCGCCGGGTTGATGTACGACCCAAACGAACCGGCGAGCAAAACTTCGTGCAGGTCGCTGGCGGTGATGCCCATTTGTTGCATCAACACATCGACGCCGGCGGCAATCGCGGCTTTGGCAAATTGCAAGCGCGCGAATATCCGGTTGCGTTAGAATAATCGCTTCTGCCGGCGTGCTGAGCAAAAATGCGCGCACGCCATTCGTTTCGACGAATCGTTCCAAAATCGCTGGTGGAAATTTCTTCGCACGCGCTTCGTCAACCAAGATGAGTTTGCCGGAGGTATCGACCATCCCGGTGCGCACGAGCTCCGCAACCGCATCGACGAGACCGGAACCACATAGACCAATCGGTTTGAAATCGCCGCCGATGATTTGCAAATGCACATCGTCGTCGATGCGGACGCCTTCAATCGCGCCGTCGCTCGCGCGCATGCCACATTTGATTTGCGCGCCCTCAAACGCGGGACCGGCGGGTGCGGCAGTTGACAAGGCTTGCGCCGCCGAACCCAGGACGATTTCGCCGTTCGTGCCCACGTCGATGTAGAGCCGGATTTTATTATCCTTGTCGCGCGCGATACCGGTGGCAAGCACACCGGCGACAATGTCCGCGCCGACGTACGCGCCGAGGTGCGGCAGGGTGCTGAGCCGCGCTTGCGGATGGACGTGTAAACCGATTTCACTCGCGCGCAAGGTCACCGCTTGTTCGATGGTGGGAATAAATGGATAAACCGAAATTGGTTCCGGGTCGATGCCGAGCAAAAGATGCAACATCGTCGCGTTGCCAACGGCGACGACTTCGTACGCGTTTTCGCGCGCGATGCCGGACGACGCGAGGAGTTGATCGAGCAGGGTGTTGATCGTTTCGATGATGCGTGATTGCAAAGTGGCAAGCCCGTCCGGTTCACTCATCGTATAGCTCACGCGCGAAATCACGTCCGCGCCGAATGGTGCTTGACCATTCAGTGTCGATTGCACGGCGGCGACCGCGCCGGTCTTTAAATCGACGAGCGCGCCGACGACCGTTGTTGTGCCGATGTCGAGCGCGAGTCCAAACAATTTTTCGGTAGTGTCGCCGGGTTCAATCGCGATCAATTCATCGCCGACGATGACGGCGGTGACCGACCAATTATTCTGGCGTAAAGTTTTAGGCAACTCGCGCCACACCGCGAGATCGGCGCGCACCGCATACCCGGCGTGGTCGAGCGCGGCCATAACACGTTCCAAATCCGGTCGCTGATCCTCAAGTGTTGGCTCCGCAAGCGGCAAGAAAACTTTGGCGACGTTAGGATCGATGGCGACGTGACGCCCGTAACCCAAGAGCGCAGCTTTGGGTGAAGTCATCAAACGTGGAATCTCGACGACGCTATCGCAGTGAATCGGCGCGCGGCAAGACAATCGCCAGCCATCTGCCAGTTCCAGCTCCGTCAAATACTTGCGGTCCGCTTCCGTCGCCGGCGTTGCGCCATCGACCAATCGCGTCTTGCATTTACCGCATGTGCCGCGTCCGCCGCACGTACTATCGATTGCCAGTCCAGCCCAGTTTGCGGCGTTGAAAACGGTGGTGCTTTCAGGGACGCGCGTGATTAAATTTTGCGGAAGAAAAGTGATTTGATATTTCATGCAATAATTAAATATTACCGCGAAGATGCAAAGAACGCAAAGAAAAATATGTAGAGATTAACTGTCACCCTGAGCGACACCCGCAGTGCAACGCGCGCAGTGCGGTGCACACTTGCCCTGGCGGGAACGCAAGTGCCAGGGAGTGAGCGAAGGGTACCGCGGATTACCTGGCTATTTACCTTCCCTTGAAATGAGTGCGATGCTTCGCTGCGCTCAGCATGATCACCTTTGCGAGCTTCGCGTCTTTGCGGTTTTACTTGAGGTTTTGAAAAGTATGCAGCACGCGCAATTCATTTGGCTTTCTGAAGTGCCACAAGAGCAATTGCTTGAACCAGCGGCTGAACAAAGCCGGTTGCGTCTCAAGCATCGTCGCCACCTCTTCCAATCGGTAATACGCCACGCTTTCGATTTCAACCGGATCAAACCGCACAGTTTCCGGTTCGACGATGCCGTGAAAGAGCTGGCTGATTTCGTTATCGCGCTCGCCGTACGCCAAGCTGAATTCGATCAGCGGAGTCAGCGCGACGCCGGTAACGCCGAGTTCTTCGTGCAGCCCGCGCATCGCGGCCGCGTTATAACTTTCACCAACCTTCAGATGCTCGGAGACCGAGCAATCGAGCGCGCCGGGAAACGTGTCCTTGTCTTGACTGCGTCGTTGCACCAAAAGTTTGCCGTCGCGCGCAAAGAGAAAAACATTCGCGCCGCGATGCCACAACCCGCGTTGATGCACGAGCGTGCGCGCCGCTTGACCGATGACGACGTTCGCTTCGTTCACGACGTCGAAAAATTCGCCGGGCGGGTTGGTCATCATCGCATCGCGCCATTGCGCAATTTGTTGCGTGTGACATTCGTAATCGCCGGTCAACGATTGAACGATGCGCTGTGTGGTTGCCGCGCCGCCGCGATAGTGTTGTACGTCAACACCCGAGTCCCAGTCGTTCGGCGCGAGTGTTTGCAAATACTGCCTGAATTCATCGAGTGTGGCGCGCAGTTGCGCGAGGAGAATGCGCCGGTCGGTCGCCGGAAATTCGGCAATCGCTTGCGCGTTGATGTTGCGGTAATCGTTCGCGGCGTCCACGTAATACGCCGGCGTTTTGCCGGCGCGCACACTTTGACTTGCCGCAATCATATTCCGATTCCACCACGCCAAATGCGCGGCGATGTCGCGCGGCGTCCAGTCATCGATGAAAGTGAGAAACCATTCCGCGCGCAGCAATTCGATGACGCGCATAAAATCGTCGGCGGCGCGCGTCAGCGCATCGATCGAATTCATCCGGTTGTACCGGCGGCTTTTTGTTTGGCGCGAAACTCGGTGATCCAATTGACGGCGTAGGCGTCGTTGCCCAGCAACACGTCGCTTGCGCGCACAACCTGGCGAATCGTGTCGTTTGTCGCGTCGGTGATCGCGCAGGTCAACCCGTGGGCCATCGCCATTGCCAAAAAGCTGGCAGTGATCGGCGCGCGTTCCGGCAAGCCAAATGAAATATTGCCCGCGCCGCAAATCATGTTCACGCCGAGGTGTTCGCGGATCATGCGCATTGTTTGCAGTGTGATCGATGGCGCGGTTGGGTCGGCGGCGACGGTCAGCGCGAGTGGATCGATGATGACATCTGCCGGCGCGATGCCATAGTCCTGGGCGCGCCGAACGATTTTTTCGGCAATCGACAAACGCACTTCGGGGTCCATCGAAATGCCGGTTTCGTCGTTCGCGATACCGATGACTGCCGCGCCATATTTTTTCACCAGCGGCAAAATGCGGTCAAGGCGTTCGTCTTCGCCGGTCGTCGAGTTGACCAACGCTTTGCCCGGATACGCGGCGAGTGCTGCTTCCAGCGCGTCCATCACCGATGAATCGATGCAGAGTGGCGTGTCGGTTACTTCGCCGACCGCGCGAATCGCGCTGACGAGGAGTTGCGCTTCGTCGGCAATCGGCACCCCGGCGTTGACATCGAGCATTTGCGCGCCGGCGGCAACTTGAATTTCAGCGTCGTGGCGCACGCGCGAAAAATCGCCCGCCGTCATTTCGGCGCCCAGTTTTTTGCGCCCGGTCGGATTGATCTTTTCGCCGATCATCACAAACGGTTGACCGGGTCCGATGATAATGGTTTTGGTTTTGGACGAAAGAGTTGTTTCCATTTATTTCTTTTCTTCGGGTTCGACGACGCTCATCATTTTTTCAATCGCATCGACGGCATCGGCGAGTGCGCCGGTGGGCGCACTGCCGGCGGTGCCAACAAATTCCTTTGCTTTACGCGCAGTGGCACTGGCATCGGGTCCGTAATAATCCGCGCCGACGAGATCGGCGTATTGTTGCGTAACTGGCGCGCCGCCGACCATCACCTTGACCTTGTCGCGCAAGCCGGCTTTTTTCAGTGCTTCAATGTTCACCTTGAACATGGGCATCGTCGTCGTCAGGAAGGCGGAAAAGCCAACGATTTGTGGCTGGTGCTGTTGCACCGCGGCGACGAATTTTTCCGGCGCGGTGTTCACGCCCAAGTCGATGACTTCAAAGCCCGCGCCTTCGAGCATGATGTTGCACAGATTCTTGCCGATGTCGTGGACATCGCCCTTGACCGTGCCCATGACCACTTTGCCCAACGATTTCGCGCCCTGGGCGGCGAGCAGGGGGCGCAAGAGTGTCAGTGCGCCTTGCATCGATTTTGCCGACATTAACATCTCCGGCACAAAAAAATCGCCGACTTCAAAACGCCGTCCGACTTCTTGCAGCGCTGGGAGTAACGCTTTGTACAGTAAATCGAGCGGATCGACTTTTTCGTCCAGCCCTGTTTGCGTGAGCGCTTTGACTTCAACCGCTTTACCAAGAATCGTTAAATCGTAAATCTGTTTTAGAATTTCTTCGTGAGACATGTTACCTCCTTCAAATCGTCCTATTGTATCCATTCTTTGGGTGGAACGCAATTCGCCGACGGCAAATCTGGAAACAGCGCGCGGATGCGCGCATCTTGTTCCGGTGAAATGAACGACGGATGGTCGGCAGTTAGGATCTCGCGCACCTTTTTCATCGCGCGCGCTTGTGCATCGAGCGCGCCTTGCTTTTCCCAGCGATTGCGCGCGTCGCGGTCGGCGATTTCCGTAAGCAACATCGTCTCCTTCATCAACTCGTACGTGCGTGGTCGGTCAATGAACATGCCGCCCGGTCCAGTTTCGGTAATATCGTCCATCGCAAAATTACTGTCATCGAATTCGTACCCCCGCTGGACGCGCTTGAGCATCATCGCGATTTCATCATCGATTGCCGCTTTGGCGAAATCGAAACACATCAGCGCATCGAGCAAACCGCCCATGTTGAACATATCGACGCCGGCGAGCAGGCACGCGACAGTAGACATGCCGGTTTCGTAGCCTGATTGCGCGTCGTTGAGCTTGGCGTTCGTCAAGCCGATGTAGCCGCCGCTCGGCACATTGTAGAAATGCGCCATCTGCGTCATGCCCATCGATAGCATGCCGCATTCGATTGCGCCGGGTGAATACGAACCGCGCCGCATATCAGCGATAGTTGGCAAGTACGAGTACACAAACGGCGTGCCGAGCTTTACCATTTGCATCAGTGTCGCCCACGCGAGGAATTCCGCATTGCCTTGCGTCAGTGTTGCCAATAACGTCAACGGCGATGACATGCCGCCGTTCGGCACGACGGTTCCATACGAGGGCAATCCTTGCTCGGTGAAATAAATCAACATCTCGGTCGAATCGAAATCAAAAGTGAGCGGCGAGACAACCGGACAATAATGCTGCGTGATAAAGGGGCGTTCACGGTACGCAGCTTCGCTCCCGGCGACGGCAATCGCCAGCTGCATGATTTGTTGCGCGTCGTGCGGATTCGTTGAGCTGACGCGAATCGGTTTGACGCAGTTGTGAATCGTCGGATAGAGGCGCGTGACCGTGAATCGATCAAGCGGTGCGTCTTCCGCAAGCGTAGAAATCGAAAAGACATCATAGCCGGGGAGTTCGTTGATCACGCGCGCAATGCGCGCAATGTCATCGGAAAATGAACGCCGTTCCTTGCGCGTGACCGGATCGAGCATGTTGGGCGCGGACGAGCCGGTGATTATCACCGGGCGCGTGTCGGGCAGGGTCTTGTCGTACTTGGGATCGCGCGCGTAAAAAGTGAACTTGGGCGGAAATGCCTTGCGATAATTTTCGACGACTGCGCGCGGAAATTTCACCGTTTCGGATTCCGCATCGACGACGCAGCCGTGGCGCTTGAAAATTGCCTTTGCTTTGTCGTTCCGCACCAAAAGCCCGACCTCTTCCAAAATCTGGAGCGAGGCGTCGTGGATTTTGAGGACCTCATCGCGCGTCAAGAGTTCAGCAAGTTGCATGGGTGTTTTCTCCATTATGCCACGGGGGGTCACAGGGAACACGGAGAAACCTGTGTCCTTTGTGGTTAGAATTCAATCGGTGCCATCTCCGTGATAAAACGGAAACGATCACCGCGATATAAATCACACCCGGCTTCCACCGGGCGATTTTTCTGATCGAACGACACGCGGCGTTCCTGCATCAACGGCGCGCCGCGTTTAACGCCGAGCAATTTTGCGACGCCTGCATCTGCGACGACCGGTTGCAGGCTCTGCCGCGCTTGGCGCACGCACACGCCGTACTCTTCTTCCATCACTTTGTACATCGAGCGATGTTCTAGGTCTTGCTGGTCCAAACCGGGAAACCGCGCGACCGGAATCGTGTAGCGTTCCAGCATCACCGGCTCATCATCGATCAAGCGCAGTCGGTAAATGACATAGACCAACGCCGATGCGCGCAACCGTAATTCCGGTGCGAGCGCAGAATCGACCGGGCGTTTTTCGCAGCGGATGATTTTCGCGCCCGGGCGCAAGCCGCGTTTTTGTATTCCAAAAGTGAATGAGGTGAGCGCGCCGGCTTGCCGTTCGATCACCGGCTCGGCAACGTACGTGCCGGCGCCTTGCCGACGCGTGAGCAAGCCTTTCGCTTCGAGCGTTTGCAACGCCTGCCGCAGCGTCAAGCGATTGACCCGCATCGTCGCGCTCAGCTCGCGTTCGGGGGGCAGGCGTGTGCCGATGGCAATTTTGCCGGCGCGGATTTTTGTTTCCAAGCGCGCGGCGATCTGGCTGTATAAAGGCGTGGTCATGGTTCAAAATTGGTCTATACCAATCTGCAATCATTTAACCACCAACGCGCTAAAATGTCAAACCCAAAGGTAGAATGAACTGCAAGCGTCCTTTTGAACCTCAATCCCTTGTAGATTGATGCCTTCTGCGCCGCTTCGGAACTTGTGTCTTGCTCTCCCAGCATAATCTGGCATGCTCCTCTTGACACCTTCTTGACCGCTTTGAGCGACTTTTTGTCCCTCGTTTGACGACTTTCCGCGCTATACTTGTCAGTGCTGTACCGGCGCAATCTTTGTTGTGCGCGTAGAGGTGTAGGAGGTCCTGATGTCAGTTCAAAAACGCAAACCTGCGTGGTTTGTCCTGTATTTGCTTATCCTAATGATGTTTATCATGTTTGTTATTGAAGGCAGAGATGGATTGCCTGATTGGGCTAATGAGGCTGCCACTTTTGGAATTGTGCTTCTCGTCTTTGGTGCCATGCATCTATGGGTACACGCCAATTTGCCGAATCTAATGCAAGAGGAACTGCGCGATCTCAAGCCCGGCGAATTCCGATTCATAGAAGTTCCGCCGCGGCGAATCGAAACAGGGTTCACCAATGATCCAGGACGGATCCTCGGGACTCACGATCACGCGGATTGAACACAAAAAAGGATGGAGGAACAAATTCCCCATCCTTTTTTATTTTTCCAGCGAGAACCTAGCTTTCCAGCAGGTAAGGCACCAGGACCACAGCGACATTGGGATGTCGTTCAAAGGCGTTGCGCAGCCGCGCGGCACTTTGATTGTGCAAGAATCCTTCCCACCAATGCGCCGGAATGAATTCGGGTAGAATAATTGAGACGAATGTGCCTGGGCGTTGCTGATGAAGCGCGTCTACATAGGTCAGCAACGGACGGACGAAAGCGCGGTACGGCGATTCGATCACCATAAGTTTCATATCGGGTGCATACGCGTTCATTTTTTGTTTGACCTTGGCAGAGCGTTCAGCATTGGTTGAAATGTGCAGGACTAACACATTACGCGCAATCGTTCGCGCGTATGCCATCGCGCGCAGGGATGCATAATTCACATCGTCAATTGGAACCAGAGTGATTTGATCAATGGTTGAAACGGGCAATTTCCCAGAGACGATACGTAATTGATCGGCAACACGCGAGTAGTGGCGATGCACGAACAGAAAGAATGTCGTGATTAGCGGAATCAGCACAATGACGATCCACGCGCCGAGCGCAAATTTCGTGATGGCGACGATGACCAGAATGCTTGACGTCAACACGGCATCTGCGCCGTTGATCATGATACTGCGTTTCCAACCCGGTCCGCGCGTTTTCCACCAGTGTACGACCATTCCCGAATCAGACATGGTGAATGCGAGAAACACTCCCACCGCGTACAGATGAATCAAGCTGTCGACATTGCCTCCGAACATGACGACCAACAACGATGCAATTACACCCAGCGCGCCAATCCCGATTGAAAATGCCAGGCGATCACCGCGATAAGAAAACTGGTGTGGCATGTAATTATCGCGCGCCAGGACAGAAGAAAGGCGCGGAAAATCGGCGAATGCGGTGTTGGCGGCGATGACTAGAATACCGGTCGTCGCAATTTGGAAAATGTAATAAAAGATCGACGTGCCGAATACCGCACGTGCAATTTGGGAGATGATGGTCTCTTCGCCCGGCACGAGCCCCATATGAGTAGCGAGGTAGGACACTCCCAGGAAAAACACGCCGAGCAAAGTTGCCATCACTGTCAACGTGCTCGCCGCATTTTTTGACTCGGGTTTTTCAAACGCGGGCACGCCATTCGAAATGGCTTCCGTCCCGCTCATCGCCACAGCACCCGCCGAGAATGCGCGCAGGATCAGCCAAAGACTAATGGGTTCAGAGGCAGCCAAAATCGGTGGTGCAGTGGCAGGTTCGAGCGTGCCGGTGAGCGCTTTGAACAAACCGACGACGAGCAACACGCTTAGACTGACGATGAACAGATACGTTGGCACCGCAAAGATTGTTCCCGATTCGCGAATGCCGCGCAAATTGCCCAGGGTAATGAGCGCGATGAAAAACAAACTGAGCAGGACGTTCAAATTCAAAAATGGAGGCAGTGTAGCTTCGAGAGCTATGACTTGCATTTCGAAACCGGACGCAATGAGTGCCGATGTCACTGCCGCTGAGCCAGCGACAATTGATACGGCAACCGTCAACACATAATCAATCAACAATGCGGATGCGGCCACCAAGCCCGGCAATCTTCCCAGGTTTTCGCGGCTCACGTTGTACGATCCGCCGCCATGCGGATAGGCGTACACGGTTTGGCGATACGAAAAAGCGACCATGGAAAGCAGGAGCGCAATTGCCAGTGCTGTGTAGAGCGAGATTCCCAATGCACCATTACCAGCGGCGATCAGAATCATCAGCGCGGCTTCAGTCGCGTATGCGGATGATGAAATGGCGTCGGAACCAAAGACGGCGAGCGCACGGACCTTATTCAAGCGCTGATGAATTTCTTCGGCGGTTTCGAGTGGACGCCCGATAAAAATCCTCTTGAATGCGCGGTAGCCTTTTTCTAGAGCATGGGCAGGTCGATCCGATTCAGGCATCGCGACCAAGTGATCTGGACCAATGCGACGAAATAGATGCTGATAAGGTTGTTCACGACGCACATAAACATCGCCTGGACGCAGACCATGTTTAACTGCACTCGTCGTCAAATCGCTATGCAAATTTCCCAGAGTGGTAGAGTCCGAGCCTGCCTCTTCCGTTCGGTCTTGGGTAGAATAAAATCCTTGTTCCATTTCTAATCTTCCTAAATCGTAGATTGTAGAATCTATCCCGGGCAAAGTAAAACGGCTCACATCGCTGTCGCAGCGAGGAATGAGCCGCGCCGAATCTTGACCTGGCTAGCAGGTAAGGGTTGCTCGTTCCAGAAACAAATACTACTGAGCATTGTAAAGAGAGTTCATTGGCAAGTCAATAGAAATCCAACCCCGAATCATATTTCTTGTCACTCTCTTGATTTGACCAAGCTTGTCTCTTGACACTTTCCTGACCCTTCTTGGGGTGTTAATCGATATTCTGCGACTCGGTTCTGGGCTAACTGTGGTAAAATAAGGTGGCGATGGATGGCTAAACAAGATGTGATTTTCGACCCGCGAGCCACCGTCGACGGTTATTGGAAATGATTAACAATCAACAGCATCCTGGTTTTGTAGGTACCGCGCTCAACAAAAATAGTATGTGGCGACCGCACCGTCCTCTCCGACGATATCTGTTTGGTGTTATCCTGGTTGCGTGTGTGACGCTTCTTGGCATGCCGATTCATACGTTCATCGATCCAGCTAATCTGGTGATGTTGTATTTGGTCGCCGTTGTCATCGCCGCGATATACTTGGGTCGTGGGCCATCCGTGCTTGCGGC
Organism: uncultured Chloroflexia bacterium; assembly: GCA_963718225.1. GTDB lineage: Bacteria > Chloroflexota > Anaerolineae > UBA4142 > UBA4142 > DAOTXS01. The sequence goes on along the minus strand of CAVQYN010000015.1, from coordinate 43,019 downwards.
AGTGCTGAGTGTGCTCGCACTCGATTTTTTCTTCGTTCCGCCTGCACTCACGTTTGCGGTGACCGACACGCAATATCTTCTTACATTTGCAGGACTGTTGATTGTCGGTTTGGTCATTAGCGCGCTCACCGTGCGCGTGCGCGAAGAAGCCGATGCCGCGCAACAACGCGAATCGGAAACGGCGGAACTGTACGAATTTACGCGCGACCTGGCGGCGACGAGCGGCATCGAGGAAATTATGCAAGCGGCCATTACCCACATTAGTCAAACGTTTAGCCGCGAAATCGTTATCTTGCTAGTCGAGGGAGAAGCGCTCGAGCCGCGCGCGACGAGTCCTGGGTTTTCAGTCACCGAAGATGAACTTGCTGTGGCAACCTGGGCATTCCAGCATAACGAACCTGCGGGGCGTGGCACGGACACGTTACCCGAGACGCCGATACGCTGTCATCCTTTGAAGACTTCACGTGGCGTGGTCGGCATCCTAGGTGTTAAACCGATTTCACCTGCCCCGCATCTCACGCAAAGACAACGGCGGTTGATCGAATCGTTTGCGAATCAAGCCGCACTGGCCATCGAACGGGCGCAACTTGCGGAGCAAGCGCGTCAGTCGCAACTGCTCCAAGCCACCGAAAAACTTCAAACGGCCCTGCTCAATTCGATTTCGCATGATCTCCGTACGCCGCTTGTTTCAATCACCGGCGCACTCAGCAGTTTGCGGGAAGATGGCGTGGCGCTCGATGATGCGACACGCCAGAATTTAATCGACACGGCATCGGGCGAAGCCGAGCGGCTCAATCATCTCGTTGGAAATTTGCTCGATATGACGCGCGTGGAAGCGGGCGCGATGCGGGTCGCACAAGAACCGTGCGATGTGCAAGATGCGATCGGCTCTGCGTTGGAACGATTGGAGAGTTTGCTCAAGAGGCGTCCCGTGAATGTGGCTTTGCCGGCGAATCTCCCCTTGGTGTCGATGGACTTTGTGCTAATTGTTCAAGTGCTCGTCAACCTGCTCGATAACGCCGCCAAATATTCTGCACCTGGGACAGCCATCGATGTCAGTGCGCGTGTCGCCAACGCACATCTGGAAATTGCGATTGCGGATCGCGGGGTCGGCATACCGCCTGAAGATTTGTCGCGCGTATTCGACAAGTTTTATCGCGTCCAACGTCCGGATGGTGTGATTGGCACTGGGCTGGGTCTAGCCATTTGCAAAGGCATTGTCGAGGCGCATCACGGAGACATCCAAGCCAAAAATCGCCAAGGTGGCGGAACCGTTGTGGTTTTGAGGCTTCCGTTAACGAAAGGGCAATCGCGGTGATCGATTCTGAATTGCGTGTACTCGTGGTTGATGATGAAGCAGCCATTCGGCGATTTTTGCATGCCGCGTTGACCGCGCACAATTCTCAGGTCTTTGAGGCAGCGACCGGACAAGACGCGCTATTGGGTGTTATTGCGCATCGGCCGGATATTGTGATTCTTGACCTGGGGCTACCCGATATGGATGGCATTGAGGTCACCCGGCGATTGCGCGAGTGGAGCAAGATTCCCATTATCATTCTCTCGGTGCGCGAACACGAGCAAGACAAAGTCGCCGCACTCGATGCTGGCGCAGACGATTATCTCACCAAACCGTTCGGCATCGGCGAATTGCTTGCGCGGATGCGTGCGGCGATGCGCCGCCTTTCAGCACCGGGTGCGGTTCCCATCTTTATCAGCGGTGAATTGCAAGTCGACTTGACGCGGCGCATCGTTACGCTGAAAGAGCAAGAAGTGCAACTCACGCCGACGGAGTATGATTTGTTGCGCGTGCTTGTGACGCATGCGGGCAAAGTGTTGACGCACCACCAATTGCTGCGCGAGGTATGGGGTGTCGGCTATGAAAAGGAAACCCACATGCTCCGCGTCAATATCAGCAACCTGCGCCACAAGATCGAATCAGATCCGACACGACCACGCTGTGTGCTCACAGAACCTGGAGTTGGCTACCGTCTACGAGTTGATCGTTAAGCGAAGGGAGTTTCGATAGCAGAAAGTCACGGTCCTGTTCGAGACAAAAGCATAGGCAAGATCTGGAAAGAGAACTCGGGTCTCATTGCGTCCCCAATGATTTAGAGAAGAAATTCAACGCAATTGGGCACTGTATTTGCATCGATCTATGGGTAGTCGAACGCGGGGACTTGCCCGTGCACACGACCCTTGGCAAAGCCAAGTATCATCGGCTCAATCTGCCGTATCTCCTCGAAGGCGCGTTGACCAATGCTCTACGATGACCGCACGCAAGACGTTGGCAAAAAGCAAAGTCAGTCTTCGCATGGTTTCGAATTGCGACCGTTGGATCGCGATGCACAATGCGGAGGTTGGATTGTCTTGAACAGCGCGCAATGGCCACCCAAGCCCTTGGTCCGGTTCATTCGTTTGACAGATGGTGTTGTTGGCTGTGCTGACGTAACGGATCAGGATTGGGAATCAGCAGAATCACGAGGGAAAAGTTACTGCTGATTAAATTGCGCCCTTCCAGCCCGCGATCTGGAGTCTCCCTAGGAGTCATTCGACTCTGGATTCACGTGGAAACCAAATGTTATTTTGAGCCCTCGACCTTCATTATCTCGCTCAGGAAGTTATTTGCCTCCTATTGGACAAGCCGCGAAAGATTGTGTACACTTGAATTGTCGGCTTGGGCTAACGTGATCAAAAGGATTGCGATGACTCCCTCGTCAACTGCATCTCACTCTCAGCCAGCTCCGTTGCGCCTCTACCTGCTCCTCGGAGCATTCCGCGCCGAACGGGGCGCGCGTGCAATCCGTTTGTCCATGCACAAACAGCAAGCCCTCTTGGCATACCTCGCACTATACCCCGATCCTCATGCCCGCGAAAAACTGGCCGCACTTTTCTGGGGCGATTTCTCTGACGAACAAGCACGCCGCTCACTTCGCGTTGCATTTCGACCCTGCGCAAAGAGTTGGGCGACGATATTCTTGTCGCTGAGCGTGAAACGATTCAACTAAACTCCGCGATTTTTTGGATTGATGCGCGTGAGTTCCAGCAACAGGCAATCAATCAGCCCGAGTCAGCCATCGCGCTTTATCAAAGCGATTTGCTTGCGGATTTCTACGACGATTGGATTTTGCCGGAACGCGAACGCTTGCGCGGACTTTATCTTGGCGCCTTGTTGCGTTTGATTCAGCAAGCGCGTTCTGAAAGCAAATACGCGCAGGCCATCGAATTGGCGTGCCAAGTACTGGCAACGGACCGCGCGAATGAACATGCGCATCAGCATTTGATTTTTTGCTATCTCGCCATCGGCAATCGCGCTGCTGCGCTCAGGCAGTATGACGAATGCCAGCGCGCGTTGCGTGATGAATTGGATGTCGAGCCCTCGCCAGAGACGACCGCGTTGCACGTTCGCGCGCAGACTGAAGCGACCCGCACAAAATCGTCCGAAGCCCTATTCACCAATTTGCCAACGCCGCAAACAAGTTTTGTTGGGCGTGCCGATGAAATTGCCCACGTGCGTCAAGCGATCGACGGCACACGCTTGCTCACATTGGTCGGCGCGGGCGGGTGCGGCAAAACGCGGCTCGCGATTCAAGTAGCGACCGAACTTGCCGCGGCGGAAAAATTCAAAGATGGGGTGTGGTGGGTCGAGCTCGCCGCGTTGACCAATCCTGCGCTGGTAACGCAATCAGTGGCGACTGTCTTCAACGTGAGTGACTCCTCTGCGCTACCGTTGCTTGACGTGCTCACGAATTATTTGCGCGCCAAGGAAATACTCATCGTGCTGGACAACTGCGAGCATTTGCTCGGCGCGTGCGAGCAATTGGTCGGCACATTGTTGAGCGCGTGTCCCAAGTTGCATGTGCTCGCAACGAGCCGCGAGCCACTCAACATTAGCGGCGAAACCGCGTGGCGCGTGCCCTCGTTGGCTTTGCCAGATCTCGAACATCTCCCACCGCTTGCTCAACTTCGGCAGTATGATGCGATCCAACTTTTTGCCGAGCGGGCAGTCGCCACAGTACCACTGGCGATTGGCAGAAAACACCGCGCCCGTCGCGCAAGTGTGCGCGCGCTTGGACGGGATTCCGCTTGCCATCGAACTTGCCGCCGCCCAACTAAAAAATTTTTCTATCGATCAAATCGCCGCGCGGCTTGATGATCGATTTAATTTGCTAACCGATGTTGCGCGCACCGATTTGCCGCGGCATCGAACTCTGCGTGCGACGATGGATTGGAGTTACGATCTGCTGTCCGACGCCGAGCGCGCGTTGCTTCAGCAGTTATCGATTTTCGCTGGTGGATTTTCGCTGGAAGCAGCCGAACGAATGACAGACGGTGAGCGGCGTCACGCGGCACTCGACACGTTGACGTTGCTCATTGACAAATCGTTGGTCGTCGTCGAGCAAATAGAAAATCAGACACGTTATCGCTTGCTTGAAACGGTGCGGCAGTACACGCGCGAAAAACTGATTGAGTCGGGTGAAGCCGAACAAGCGCAACATAGGCATTGCGATTATTTTGTCGATTGGATCGAGCAGGCGTCAACCCGTTTGCGGCGCGCCGACGCGCTCGAATGGGGGGAGCGAATCGGCTGGGAGTACGACAATCTTCGCGCTGCGTTCGAATTTGCAATTGAGCGCGACGCATCTATCGCTTTGAGAATTGCGTGGGGCTTGCATATGTATTGGCAAAGGTATGGATTCACTTCGGAAGGACGCGCAAAGTTGGAACGCCTTGTGCCAAAAGTCGATGCGCTTGAATCAATTGCGCTGCGCGCACGCGCCTGGAATCTGGCGGGATGGTTGGCTTATCTTCAAATGGATATTCCAAACGCTGTCCGCATGTCTGAAAGAGCGTTGGAGTTGGCGCAATCGGCAGAGGCAGAATGGGACATCGGTTTTGCGTTTCAACGATTGGGTTGGGCGTATGGATTTGTTCGCACTCCAAACAAACCGCGTTCCGTTGTGGATTGCCATACCCAGGGTTTGGAGATTTTCCAACGATTGGGTGACGAAGAAATGATTACCGAATCTATGTTTGGCTTGGGGCATAAGCTCGGTAATAGCGGCGAGCTGGAACGCGGCGCGTATTGGTTTCAGCAAGCCATCGACAGACATCGCAAGGCAGGTAATCGGGAGGGTGAAGCGGTTGCGCTTGCCTGGCTTTCGCTGTCGTACACCCTCGCCAAAGAATTATTGACACTGCCGAACCGTATGCCCAACAAGCGCTCGCGGTGGCTCGCCAGTTGCGGTCCAAAGATGCGCTCGGTATCTCGTTGATCTTTTTGGCACGTTGTGTTTTACGAAAGGACGAACCGCGCCGCGCGATGCCGTATGCCGTTGAAGCATTGCGCATTTATCACTCCATCGGAAATGTGTCTGTCGCGGTGATGATATTGGAAGAAGTTGCGCTGTGCATTGGCTTGGTGGACAAGCCGGAATCGGCGGCGCGCATTCTGGGCGCAATTCAATTTCAATGGGAGACCAAGCGCGCATCATCGTTGCTGATTCCTGGGATCTATGATCGCCAATGGGGCGAGATACGCGCGCGGCTTAGGCGACGCCGAGTTTGAAAAAGCACGAACCGAAGGGCGCGCGTTGTCGCTGGATCAAACCGTTGACCTGGCATTAGAGACGGCGAAAACGATTGGGTAGGGGCATCGCTGATGTGGATGTCCTCTTGGGCGACCACGCAGGGATGCCCCAAGAGAGGAAACCATGGACAAGAAATCTTTTCTCGTTTCTATTCTGATGCTCGTTGTTCTTGCCGCATGCGCGGTGCCATCGCCCACGCCGACGATGCAATCGACACAAGCGGCGTTGCCAACATCGACACCACACCCGACGGTTGTGCGGCAACAAACTGCCGAGACGAATGCGGTGCGCGGCGGCAATTTGATTATCGGAATAGTGAATGAAGCGAGCACGTTGCAACCGTTGCTTGCCGCCGATAGTCCGTCGCAAACGTACATCAATTTATTCTATGCGCCGCTCGTCCGCGTCGATCCGCAGACGCTTGGAAATCACCGGCGTGCTCTACGAGGACAAACCGACGATAGCCGCCGATGGAACCAAGATTACATGGAAACTGCGGCAAGGGTTAAAGTGGAGTGACGGCAAACCGATCACGACGCAAGATATTGTCTTTACGTGGCAAAAGATGATGGACGAGAAAGTCAAATTTCCCGTACCGCAAAACGTATCAAGATGCGTTCAAAGAGGTTCAGGCGATCGACGATTTGACGGTAGACTATATTCTGCGAACACCTGGCTTTTGCCCCGCGCTTGCCAAGACGGACTTGGTGCCGCCGATTCCCAAACACGTTTTTGAAAATCTCGATATCAACACGAACGACGCGAACAACAAGCCAACGGTCACGAGTGGTCCCTTCAAGTTTAAAGAGTGGGTGCGGTATGACTATTTGATTGCCGGTCCGCCGAACGATAATTTTGTGCGCGGCAAACCCTACCTGGATGCCGTGATCTATCGTGTGATTCCGGATATGAATGTTGCCGCGCTCCGCTTCAAATCTCAAGAGATCGACGTGGCGTCAACCCTGTCGTCGACCGCGGCAGAGGGCATCACCGCTTTCCCCCATACGCAATTGATTGCTTTTTATCCTACTATCGGTGCGAGTACGTCATACCTCGCGATGAATTTGCGTAATCCTTTGCTCGCGGACAAAGTCGTGCGGCAAGCCATTTCGTTCGCACTGATAAGCAAAAGATGATCGACAAGATCATTGAGGGCTTTGGCAAACGGCAATACTCGATTTATCCGGCGTCCTCTTGGGCGGCAATTGATGAGATGGAATTGCCGCACTACGATTTCGATCCGGCAAAAGCGAATCAACTACTCGATGCGGCGGGCTATGTGCGCGGTGCCGACGGCATTCGCGTTTCGAAAGACGGCAAGCCGCTGAGATTTCGGATCGATTACGATTCAGGCAACAAGGTGCGCGAGCAAATGGCGTTGGTGGTTTTATCGTATCTCAAAGAGATTGGAATAGGTATCGACATCACGGCGTACGAGTCACAATGTTTTTATGGACAAGATGCGCAAGGGTGAGGTTGACCTGTACTTTAACGCCCGCGTCTCGGATTACGATCCTTCGGATGCCAAGAATTTTTACTCGACCGGCGGCGCGCAAAATTTCGTCGGCTATTCCAATCCGCAGGTCGACCGATTGTTCGCGCAAGCCGAAACGGTGCCGGGATGCGAACAAGCCGACCGCAAAGCTATCTACGGGCAGATTCAAAAAACCATCGCCGAGGATTCGCCGTTCACGATTCTATTCATCTTTCAGACGATCAACTATTACAACAAGCGCGTGAATCTCCTGCCGCTGACGAGTTTCGGCGTGATGTACAACATCGAAAAGATTTGGCTTAAACCTTAGGGTGAATGGTCAACATCCGCCTGCCCTGCTTGGTTTTTCAAAACCGGGCAGGGTTTTTATTTAACGGCAAATTAACGCTTGTTTGGTAGTCTGGGCGCAGGTTAAGATGAAAACTGCCTTGCTGACCGTTTGCGCCCTAACGAGTTTAATTGTCGCGATTGCCGCGTACGCGTCGCCGGCGGTTTCCGTTGCGCATGCCGATGTGCCCAATCCCGAGTCGATGCTCGCACAATATCCGGCGTGGGTGCTTGATTTTCTGTGCGAAAGCAACGTGTATTCCAATCAAAATCCAACTCCCGGCAGAACGATTCGTTTTCAAACGCCGGTGGAAATCAATTTGAATGGTATTCCCCAGGCGCGTGAGGCGACACGCAATATCGAGGCGATGACGAGCGGCGCGGTTGCTTTTCGAATCGTTGATGCTGACCCTGCTGTGGGAATTGTTGTCGACACCGGTGATGCGCTGGATCGCAATGGCGCGCCGGGGCTGGGGCATGTTACATCGGCGCGCGCACCCCAATCGCTTTTTGCGTTTGACGTGCGCGAGCGAGGGTGTTATTCAATCGCGGATGTATGTGCATCTCGGTTCGGCGCGTTGCGACCATACGCGCGAAGGATTTCGCCCATCCTCGATTGCGGAACACGAATTTGCGCACGCACTGGGACTGGTGGGGCATTTCGCCGGTTTACCGGCATCGAAGGTGTTTCGCTCGAAATGTTAGTCACACTCACCGCGTTGTACCGCGTGCCGCCGGGAACCGATATGTCACAGTTTTGTGCCACGCTAAGATAGATTTAACGCTAATTTAACGATGATAGTGTAGTTTCAAATTGGCAAACTGAATCGTGTGTATCGCAGGCAACTGATTTCGTCGCGCCCAATTCCCAGCAGGCACTCGCAGTATTCATGCGAGGGGGAACGAACATCGAGAAATTCTTCGTCCCTCGTTAGCTTGCCACACCGATTCACACGAACATCGAGAAATTCTGCGTCGCGCGTTAGCTTGCCACACCAATTACACCGGGAAAAGACAGCCAAAGCAATTGGAGTTGGCTGTCTTTTGTTTGACAAATTTTGGCCGGCAGAATATAATTCAATATAGATTGAATTACTTTGCAGAGAAATGATGTCAAAAACAAGCACGGAATTTGCTGACATACTTCGAGTTCTAGGTGATCCCAAGCGCCTGGCGATTTTTCATTTGCTGTTGCAAGGCGTGCAATGTAATTGCGAGATTGGCGACAATCTCAACATGCCGATGAATTTGATTTCGCATCACCTCAAGGTGTTGCGCGATGCCGGGCTGGTGAATACCGAGCGCGATGTGCGCGATGCACGCTGGATCTATTATTCGGTGAATCGGCGTGCGATCAGCGAGTTGCGGGAACAACTGGATGGATTGCTCGACGTCAAGCGGATTCAGCCGCGCCAGCCCAAATGCGGTCCGCGAGTTCGCTCGCGCAAGCCAATTGCTTCGAGATCATGAACTCTTGGATGAAACGCCGTGTGCTCATTCTCTGCACCGGCAATTCTGCGCGAAGCCAAATGGCGGAAGCGTTGGTGAATCATTTCCGCGGCGCACAATGGGGCGCAATATCGGCGGGTACGCATCCCACAGGTAAGGTGCATCCATTTGCTATCGCCGCGCTGAAAGAAATTGGCATTGATGCGTCTCGAGCGCGCTCTAAATCGATTGACGAATTTCGCGGACGCGACTTTTGATCTTGTGATGACTGTTTGCGACAGCGCCGCGGAAGAATGCCCGTTATGGGTTGGGGCAAGGCAAGCGTGTGCATATCAGTTTTCCCGATCCGGCGCGCGGCACGCTTGACGATTTTCGTGCAGTGCGGGACGATATTCGCCGGCGAGTGATTGAATACTTGGATTCGTTTGAGCCAGAGAGTATAGACAAGGGAAAATAATGTCCATGTGCCGCTTTCTTTTTCGACAGAGAGCGGAAGGAGGTAAACTGATGGACATTCAGATTCTTGGTCCCGGTTGCGCGAATTGTCTGAAACTCGAAATGCTCGTGATGGAAACGCTGACCGAACTAGGCATTCGCGAGGCGCGGGTCGAAAAAATTTCAACCCCGCGCGAAATGGAGCGCCTGATGTCGGGCAATCCTCCGGGTCTGGTGATCAATGGACAACTTGTGTGGTCGGGCGGAATAACATCGCCGCCGAAGTCACAAGTGGCAGAATGGATTCGCGAAGTGGCGGCATCCACCGGGTGAGAACTCTCGTGAAGATAGCGAGACGGTGAACGTCTCGCTATCTCTTTTTGGAGAAGGAACGGAAAATGAAAATCAAGAAAATCGCTATCGTCCTTGAAGAATCGGACTTGATTGATTTGGAAGCGATTCTTCTTGACGAGGATGAACAAGCCGCGTTCCAGTTTCTCAAGCGTCTTTGCAAAAGGGTTGAAGTGCAACAACGACAGCAATGCGGCAGTCCGCTCGTCAAAGGCGAGTCTGGGTAGATCAAATATCAGAAAGAGGAGGCAAAATGTTGTCAATCAAAGTACTCGGCTCAGGTTGCGCGAATTGCCACAAGGTTGAGGAATTGGCAAAGCAAGCCGTCGCACAACTTGGCATTGAAGCGCAAGTGGAGTTGGTGACGGATATGCAAACGATTATGCGGTACGGCGTGATGGGCACGCCCGGCATCGTCATCAACGAGAAAGTTGTCTCGCAAGGACGCGTCCCCGCGCTCTCGCAAATCACGACGATGATCACAACGGCGCTCGCGTGAACCAGCAAGTTCGTGTCTTCGCCCGGTTGTTGCTCGCGGCGATTGCGTGGTACATCGCCTACACGATTTTGCAACCGCCGACCGAATTCCTCGCGTTCGATGTGTTGCGCTTGGAGCGTGGGTCACATCTCGGCGAGTCGATTGCCTTTTTCCTGTACGACGTGCCGAAAATCTTGCTCTTGCTCAGCGCGATGATTTTTCTCATCACGCTCCTCCGCACGTTCTTTAGCGCGGAACGCACACGGCGATTGCTCGGCGGCAAGCGGCAAGGCATCGGCAATGTGCTGGCGGCGATGCTGGGAATCGTCACGCCGTTTTGTTCGTGCAGTGCCGTGCCGCTCTTCATCGGCTTTGTCGAATCGGGCATTCCGCTCGGCGTGACGTTTTCGTTTCTTATCGCCGCGCCGGTCATCAACGAAGTCGCCATTGTTTTGTTGTTCGGTTTGTTCGGCTGGCAGATTGCAATGCTCTACGTCGCGTCGGGGCTGACGATTGCGATCATCGCCGGCGTCGTCATCGGGCAACTGCGACTCGGAACGCTACGTCGAAGATTTCGTGTGGCAAATGCAAGTTGGCGCGGCGCACGATGACTCGCTCGCCTTGAGTTGGGAGGAACGCGTCGCGCGCGGCTGGGATGCGGTGCGTGACATCGTCAAAAAAGTTTGGCTGTACGTCGTCATCGGCATTGCGGTTGGCGCGGGGATTCATGGCTACGTGCCGACCGATGCGCTCGCCGATGTGATGGGAAAATCGGCGTGGTGGTCGGTGCCGGTCGCGGTCCTGATCGGCGTGCCGTTGTACTCGAATGCGGCGGGAATAATTCCGATTGTCTCCGCGCTCATCGAAAAAGGTGCATCGCTCGGAACCGCGCTCGCGTTTATGATGGCAGTCATCGGCTTGAGTTTGCCGGAGACGATTATTTTGCGCCGCGTGCTCAAGCCGCAATTGATTGCCGTGTTCATCGGCGTCGTCGCGCTGGCGATTATCTTGACCGGCTATTTGTTCAACACAATCCTGTGAGAGAGTGCAACAATCGCTGGCAAGTAATCTGTCGAACCGGCATTGCGGTGGAGGTCATTTGTGTATCTCAAGAAAAGCGTCTGGATATTGCTCGGGTCTATTCTGGTGCTCACCGTTAGTTTGAGTGCTTGCAGTGGCGGTACCCCAACGAGCCGAACCCTGACTGTTAGTCCACCCACTATTGGCGCAACACGCTGGGTGAATGATTTCAGCGAGTTGCCCAAGGGCACCGCGAGCCACGTGGACGTGGTCTATTTTCATCGGTCGGTGCGTTGCGAAGCGTGTCTGAATGCAGAAAACTATACGCGGGAAACACTCGCCAAGTATTTTGCCCCACAAATGCAAAGCGGTTTGATTTCACTGCAAGTGTTGGACATGGAACTGCCGCAGAATTCTGACGCTTGTGAAAAAATTCGATGCTGCAGGTTCATCACTTTATCTGAGCATTCTGATTCAAGGTACCGAGTATCTCTGTCCGAATCAAGACATCTGGTTCTACACGAGCAACAAGTATCTGTTCGTTGATACACTGAGAAAGAAACTGGCTTCGCTAGTGGAAAGTTCGTGATGGATCTTGGTCCTTGGGTGCAGGCAGTTCTGACGAACGGCAACGCGCCTGCAATTGGCGCATTCCTGGTTGGATTGCTCGCCTCACTTGGTCCGTGCCCGTTGACGACGAATATCGCCGCACTCGGGTACGTCACGCGTGAGTTAGCAAGTCCGCGCCGGGTGCTGATTACTTGCGGACTGTATACCTTGGGTCGCACTTGTGCTTACGGCGTCCTGGGTGTCGGCGTGTTTGCGGCGGGACTGCAGATCAGTCGCGTGTCCAATAGTTTGCAGACGCTTGCCGAAATTGCACTTGGACCGCTGCTTATTCTCGTCGGGTTAGTCCTCCTTGATGTGATTCATCCGACAGTGAGCATTGGCGGCGCATGGATGGAACGCTGGTCGAAACGAGTCGCGGATTGGAACAGCGTCGGCGCCTTTTTGCTCGGGGCGTTGTTCGCGTTAGCGTTTTGTCCGTACAGCGCCGCGCTCTATTTCGGCGTACTGATTCCCCTGGCGTTCAAATCGGCGGGCGGGATTGCTTTTCCGTTCTTGTTTGGCATTGGGACGAGTGTGCCGGTGCTGGTCATTGGCGTTCCGCTTGCACTCGGCGTGAAGCGATTAGCCAATGCGCTTGATCTGCTTGCGCGCGTTGAGCGTGGAATGCGTAAACTCGCGGCGCTTGCGTTCATTGGCGCAGGCATCTTCATGGTTTGGAATTGGGTTGACGGCACTCTAAAGATCGTGCGCGACCATTGCAAATACGAAATTGAGAAGAGACAAGGAGCGTTGTGAATGAAGGTCTCTCAGGTGGTTCATTTCATTGATGGCGCTGTGGGTGTGTGTTGGCTGTGCAATCACGCCTACGCCAACACCCAGTCCCGTGCCAACCCCTGTCCCCTCGCCAACTGTAATTGTGCCAAGTCCAACGGGGGTGATGTCCACCGCCGTACTAAATCGTCGCGCTCCCGCCGATGTGCCCGCTTGTCCAGGTGCCCAAGACCTAGACAAGCCCATCGAATTCTCTTGGACCGGAATGGAGGATGTGCGTCAAAGCACGCCGGAATCGAACTGGACTTTTTATCGGTGTAACGAGTCCCAGTCTACCGTGGCGGCATTTTATCGGCGCTGGATGCCTGAGCCATACCGTTGGGTACAAACGTATTGGGAGGAACGCACGAATGCGACACTGGGAGTCTACTTTTACAGTACGGGCACTTCAAGCTTACCGAGTCGGTGGCTGTATCTGTGGTTTTTGCCGGATGCATCTGCGAAGCAGAATTCCTATCTCGTAGCGGCTTGGTGGGAAGCGGCGAAGAGCTGCTGACAATAGTTCTCAGCGCGCCGTCGGCACGCTCTTGCTCAACAGGTATCTTGGAATTGTGACAAAGGGGAAAAACTATGACTCGCTCAACAATGATGCAATCTCAATCGAATGTTCTTGAACGGCTTTCGTTGCTCGACCGCTTTTTGCCACTCTGGATTTTCGCGGCGATGGCGTTGGGCATTGTGCTGGGCGCCATCATGCCCGGTATCAAAGAAATGTTCAACGCGCTCTCGATTGGCACGGTTTCGTTGCCGATTGCCATCGGCTTGTTGTGGATGATGTATCCGGTTTTGGCAAAAGTAAAGTATGAAGAACTCGGCAAGGTCGCGCAAGCGTGGGAGCAATTCAGCGTCTCGTTGATTCTCAACTGGCTCATCGGACCGACCATCATGTTCGCGCTGGCGTGGATTTTTCTGCCTGACTTGCCGCACTTTCGCACTGGTTTGATTATCGTCGGGCTCGCGCGCTGTATCGCGATGGTGCTGATTTGGAATATGCTCGCCGGCGGCGATAGCGAATATTGCGCAGTGCTTGTCGCGTTGAATAGTGTTTTTCAAATCGTGATGTACTCGCCGCTGGCATATTTCTTTCTCGCCGTCGTGCCGAGTTGGTTTGGCGTACAAGGTGCGGTGGTGAATGTATCGATGCTCGATATTGCTAAAAGCGTTTTAATTTTTCTCGGCATTCCGTTAGCGGCGGGAATTCTCACGCGTTTTTATTTTCTGCGCACGCGCGGCAAGGAGTGGTACGAAACACAAGTTGATGCCGCGCCTGGGACCGACGGCGCTCATCGGTTTGCTGTTCACGATTGTCGTGATGTTCTCGATGCAAGGCGACAAGATTCTCGCTGCGCCGCTCGATGTGTTGCGCGTGGCGATCCCGCTCCTGATCTACTTTATCATCATGTTTTTCGTATCGTTCGGACTTTCGCTCTGGCGCAAATTTCCGTACGAACTCGCGGCAACGCAATCGTTCACGGCGGCAAGCAACAATTTTGAACTGGCGATTGCGGTGGCGATCGGCACGTTCACGATTGCTTCGCAAGAAGCTCTGGCGGCGGTCATCGGTCCGCTGATCGAAGTGCCGGTGTTGATCGGCTTGGTGTACGTGTCGTTGTGGATCAGGCAAACGTGGTTCAAAGCGCGCTAAAATCAAAAGCGACCGGGGCAACCCGGTCGCTTTTTTTATCGCGCCTAATCTTTTAAGCGCGGGTCGAGTGCATCACGCATGCCGTTGCCCATAAAATTCACCGCAAGCACCGTGGCGAAAATCAGCAAACCGGGAATGAACAACAGCGAACGCGCATTTTCGGAAAAGATAAAACGATTGGCGTTCACCAACATATTGCCCCACGAGGGCGTCGGCGGTTGCACGCCCAGTCCCAGGAATGAGAGCGCCGTTTCGGTGAGGATGACACCGCCGATTTGCAAAGATGCCGCGACGATGATCGGCGAGGTCGCGTTTGGCAAAATGTGGCGAAAGATGATGCGCCAGTTCGATACGCCGGTCACGCGCGCGGCTTCGACGTATTCACGCGCGCGAATCGCCAGAAACTCGCCGCGCACCAGACGCGCAACAGTCATCCACGACACCGACGCCAGCACAAATGCCAAGCCCCACCACGGCGGTCGAAACACGACGCTGATGAGCAAGAGCAAAAACAATCCGGGAATCGAAAGCAGAATATCGATAAAGCGACCGATCAGTACATCGACCCAGCCGCCGAAATAACCTGCCAGCGCGCCGCTAATCGTACCAAGAGTTACAGTAGTGCAGACGGTGAGGAACGCGATGAACAGCGAAACCTGTCCGCCAAAAATCAAACGGGTCAAGACATCTCTGCCCAGTTCATCTGTGCCGAGCCAATTGACCGGTGCCTCGGCGCTTTTTTGCCAGCCGACCGGTTTGAGACTGTAAAGCGGCAAGACCTTGTCCGGGTCAAAGCGCGTAACGTAGAGCGAAATCGGCGTAGCGAAAATGGCAAGCAGCCCCAAAATGACCAAAACGATTGCGCCGCTCATTGCCAGCTTATCGCGTTTGAAGCGACGCCATGCTAGTTCAGCCAACCCGGGACTTGGCCTCGCCGCCTCTGCCGCAAAAGATTTGCCGAGTCTAGATTGAAGCAATGTGCTTTGTGTTGTCATAGAATCACCCGTATTGGATGCGTGGATCAAGGAAAGCGTATGCCATATCCGCCAATAGATTTCCCAATAATGTGAGAATGGATGCCATCACGACGACACCCATAATGACCGGATAATCGCGCTGCGTTGCCGCCGTGAAGGCAAGCCGTGCCATGCCGGGCCACGAGAAAATCGTTTCGATGATTAGCGCGCCGCCGACGAGACCCGGCAGCGATAGCCCCAACAACGTTGCAAACGGAATCAACGCATTGCGAAGTGCATGCTTGTAAATGATCAAGCGTTCGCGCAGACCTTTGGCGCGCGCCGTGCGAATGTAATCTTGGCGAATCGCTTCGAGCAAGGACGCGCGGATGTAACGATTCCACACGGCAATTTGCAACGACGCCAACACAAACGCAGGCAAGATGAGATGATGCGCGACATCCCAGATTTCCACAGTGTTTTTGCGCGCGTCGGTCATGCCGCCGGTCGGAAACCATTTCAACTCCAACGCGAAAATGACAATCATCATAAGCGCAAGCCAAAAACCCGGGATCGCCGCGCCGGCGACAGAAAGAATTGTGGAAACATTATCGAACACAGAATATTGCTTGACCGCCGAAATCACACCCATCGGGACAGCGAGCGCCAACGCGATCAGTAGCGCGGTGACTGTCAGCAGCAATGTTTGCGGCAATCGGTCCACGATCAGGTCGGAAACTTTGACGCCGCGTTGAATCAGCGAAGTGCCCAAATCCCCTTGCACGAGTCTGCTAAGATAGTCGAGATAACGTTCTGGCACGGACTTGTCCAGTCCCAGACTCGTGCGGATGCGCGCCATATCTTCGGGACTGATATTCGGATCGGACAAGGCGACATCGGCAACCGGGTTGCCGGGCACGGCGTTGATCAGAAAAAACGCGATGAGCGTAATTCCCAAAAAAGTCGGAATGATTTGGATTAATCGGGGAATGAGATATCTGAGCATGGGCCAATCACCGTTTCTTCGATGCTCCTCCTCCACACGGAGGAGGAGCATCTCTGGAGGAGATCGATTACTTGAGTGGTGCAATCGACCATTCGTGGAAATTGTTGAATGAGCCGGCGACGGACGGTGTATAGCCGCTGAGACGTTTGGTATAACTCTGAATGCGTTGCGAGAAGAAAATAATTGGACTGGGAACTTCATCTGCCAAGATGTCTTGCATCTTGAAATAGAGTTCCTTGCGTTTGGTTTCATCCAACGTCGCAAGCGCGTCGTCCATGATCTTGTCGAGTTGCTCGTTCTTGTACCAGTTGAGATTGAATCCCGTTGGCGCAAAGGACGTTGTGTGCCACATGGCTTTCTGGCTCGGGTCGACGTTCCAGTTGAAACCAATGAGCATCACTTCGTAATCGCGCGTGCCGTCTGCCGTCGCGCCGATGCGTTTCAAGTAGGCATTCCATTCCTCGGTTGCGGTCTTGACATCGACGCCAATGTCTTTCCAGTTGGATTGAATGGCGACGATCGACGACTCGCGCACTTTGTTGCCGGAGTTGGTCCACAGCGTGAACGACAATTTCTTGCCGTCTTTGGCGCGAATACCATCCGCGCCTTTTTTCCAACCGGCTTCATCCAAAAGCGCCTCTGCCTTCTTAGAGTCATAATTATAGACCGGCTTGGTATCTTTGTTGTACGCCCAAGAAATTGGCGGCATGACCGAGTTGGCGACCGAGCCGTAACCGAACAGTTGACTGTCTACAATCGCCTTGCGATCGATGGCGTAGAGTAGTGCTTGGCGCACGCGCTTGTCCAAAAAGAGTTCGGTCTTTTTCGGATCAAGATTGAACGCAAAGAAGGTGAAGTTGAATTGGTCATAGCCGACGACATTGAGATAATCTAGCTTTCTTGCTTCGATGGCTTGTTCGGGCAGGATTTGCGCCAGATCGATCTCCTGTGCCTTCAGTCCGGCAAAAACGGCGGCGGAATCAGGGACGATTTTGTACACGTACTGACCGAGTTTGGGCTTGCCCAGGAAAAAATCCGGGTTCGCTTCCAAAACATAGCGGTCACCTTTCTTGCCTTCCTTGTACTTGAAGGGACCATAGTACAGCGGCTTGGTCGTGTTGAATTCGTGCTCGATGAAATCCTTGCCCTTTTTGCCGCCGAGGATGTGCTTGGGCAAAATCCCGTAGATAAAGTCGCTGACGAGTGTGTCTGCTTTGACTTTGGGATAGTTGAACTCGACCGTGTATGGATCAACGACCTTGATATTGTCGATTGTGCCAAAAGCCGTTTCCATTTGAGACCGGCGCGGCGAGGCGTTCTCTTTTTCAAAGATGGCTTCGTAGGTGAATTTGACATCGTCCGCCGTCAATGGTTTGCCATCCCAGAATTTCACGTCCTTGCGTAGTTTGAAAGTGATTTTGAGATTGTCGGGTGAGACAGCGTACGATTCGCACAGATAGCATTCCGGTTTGAGATCACGACGAATCCGGACAAGTCCAGAGTCGCGACCACCGACCATCCAACCCCAGAAATCACTGGACGAAGTATCCGACGAAAGGATCGAGTTGAAGGTGCGTATATCGGAAAAACTTGCTTCGATCAGCGTGCCGCCCACTTCAACTTTGGGCGCGCTCGTCGCGGGCGCGACGGTTGGTTTGGCAGTTGCAGACTGCGCTGACGATACGGTGGGTGTGGCGGCAGGCGCGGCGCACGCCACGACGAATGTGAGCACGGCAACCAGTGCCAGTGCCAGAGTCCAGTTTTTCATCTTCTTCTCCTCAGAAATAATCTCGACGTGTAAACAGTGATCGATGACGGCAGACTTGCTGTAACATCACCTCCCATGTCAGTCTCAACTTGCATAGAGTGTAAAATAAAAACTCTCCGGACGCATTACCCGACCGGAGAGTTTTCGGATATTAGCCGAAGGGCTAGTCGTTTGGCGCGATTCGTTCAGCCAACCACGTGCGCAGCGGCTCAGCGACGACAACATCGTTCAGCATCCCAGGGTCGAGCGTGCGCCCTTCGTAGACCACGCCCACCAAATCGTTCAACGTCCGCGCGCGCCGCTCGCTGGGCACGCGCGCGTGCAAGTTGTACGGATAATTGTACGTCGGCGGCAGAAGACGAATGCGCCGCGCATCGAGCGATGCGCCGAGGAGCGCGCTGAGAATCGCTTGGAATAGAAATAACCGATGCCGCTCATCCGCGCACGCGCGCGCTTGAAAATCGGCATCGTCGACGAGCGCCCCGAAAACATCGTGCCAGCGCGCGAGCAGACCGCGCTGAGGATTGACCGCAAAGGCGTGCGTGTTGAAATACGCGCGCAATGGTTGCGCGTCCACAAACGATTCGACCGTTAGGACCGCATCGCGCACGCCGACGGATGCGTAAACGGCTTGCCAATATTCGTCGAGTGGCTCCGCGACGCCCAAGCCCACATTGCGAACGTGCACCGGACGGACCGCCGCGTCGAACTCTGCGCCGAGATCGAACAGCACAGGCGGATCGACGAAAAGATACACGGGGTCAACGCAAATCAGCGATTGAACTGTTGACGACGCGAGTGCTTCGGCTTGCGCGCACGCCAACACCTTGTCGGCAAAGGGATAATCACGCAATGCCGACGGCACGGTCAATGAAAAAATCTCAACCCGATTATCGGCAAGATCGTGGCACGGCGCACCATGGGGATTTGTTTCAAAAATCCACACCGGACAATCGCGCAACCCGCCGCCAAATGCGCGAATGCTTTCGATCAATATTCGCGCGGATGCTTTTTCTTGGGGTGCACGAACCAAGATTGCAAAGACTCTTCGCTCCGCCATCAACCACACCTCATCGCGTCAGCGGCAAGTTAAAGCGGTGGGGTGTCTCATACGAGTTCCCCATCGTTACACTAATTTCGCCGCGGCTCATTCCGTAGACAATTGACCACTGCGTATTCGCTTGCGCTACATCGTGCAAAAGATTCATCGCGTCTTGGATGCCCAGTTGTCCCGCCGTCGACGTCAGCCGTTTCGAGAGGAGACTATAGCGCCCACACAAATTCACATTTTCGTCCGGTGAGCTACGCAAAAAATTTGTGGTCAGATGCCATTTGTTTTCATTCGGAATGACATATAGCTTGCCTTGGTAAAACTCGATTAGCACCGCGCGTCCGGTTGGATCGGCGATGAGATAGTGAAGCGGCGGACCTCCGCCCCAATCGATGTTGTAACGTTGTACCGATAGCAACCGCCTCCTCCACGGTGGCGGCAGAATCGAGCATCTTGCGAATTACCATCAGCGAATCGATGGTTTCTTTGGCGGAATCCGGTTTCATATTCCCTGGCGACACCGCCGCCATGCCGACAGCGAGTCCACGCGCATTCATGCCATCGAATGGGAACCAGGGCGCGCGCAACAACGCACGGCGTTCCGCGATCGGTAAATCGGCGAGATTGTTTGCGCGCTCACCAGTAAATCCCAGGTACGCAATGTCAACCATCGAAACAGACGCATAGCCGTTCGGCGGTTCGGTAAAAAGCAAAACGGCGGGACTAGCTGGCGTCCAATCAAAATTACGTCCGTAGAACATATTGCTCGTGTCGCCCAATGCGGCGAAGAGCGAGCAAGCCCAGGACATACCCCCACTCCGACCCTCCCCCGGCTCTAACAGGGGCGGGAAGAAAGATTGTCGCGTGTCGTACGCGCCAACGTAACGCATTGTGTACAGGGGATGGTCGTCCACCTTTTTCAAACTGGCGAGGGTTGTGACTTGGTTTTCTGACAGACCATCGGCGCGTAGAGTTGTGGTTGGCGATGCAGTCGCGGGCGTCGGCGCTTTGCACGCGATCAACAAAAGCGCGGCGATAACGAACAAGAGACGGAGAAGGTTAGCGGTCGTCCGCACTGGTCTGCATCTCATAATCACTTGCTGTTGCGCGCGATGTAATCGTCCACCACACGCTCCAAAATGGCGAGCGGCAAACTGCCGTTGCTCAGCACGACGTTGTGAAATTCCTTGAGATCGAACCGGTCACCCAACTTGTCGCTTGCTTTTTGACGCAACTCCAAAATCTGGATCATGCCGATTTTGTACGACGTGGCTTGCCCTGCCCAACAAATGTAGCGTGCGACTTCGGATTCGGCAGTGCCGCGCGGTAGCCCAGCTTCGGTCAGCAGATAATTGATCGCTTGATCTGTACGACCATTTTTTCGCGTTGATGCCGGTGTCCACGACGAGCCGCGCCGCGCGCATCAATTCGTACTGCAAGCGTCCGATGTCGCCGTACGGATCATTTTTATATGCGCTTTGTTCCCACATCAACCGTTCGGCGTACAGCGCCCATCCTTCGACATAGCCGGTAAAGGAAACTTCATTGCGGAAGAATGGTAAGCGCAACTCTTGCGCGATGGCGATTTGCGTGTGATGACCGGGAATCGCTTCGTGATACGCGAGCGAGGGCATGTTGAACTTCGACTGCGTCCCATGCGCGGCGGCATAGAATGCGCCGGGACGCGAACCGTCCACCGCCGCCGGAATGTAATAACCGCCAGTCGCTCCACCGATGACGATCACTTGCGCTTGCGGTTTCAGATCGAAAACTGGCGCGATGTAACGATCAGTATCCTGAAGGATTGCTTCGTATCCCTTGACGATTTGCTCGCCTTGCAGAACGCCACCATCGCGCGCCGCGCGCCCGATAAGATCTGGAATACTGGCGTCTGCCGGGTAACCCAGTTCTTTGGCGACAGCACGAATTTCAGATTGAATCCGCGCGACCTCGCGCAAGCCAATCGCATGAATCTGGTCGGCGGTCAGATCCGTTGTCGTATGACGCCGCAGGATGTAGGCGTAATAGTCGGCACCGTTGGGAAATTTCCACACCCCGGCATCGTTCATCGCGATTTTTTCCTGCTGTTCCATAAAATCGACCAGCGCGCGGAATGCTGGAAGGACGGACGCTTGAATTTCATTTCCGGCGTCCTTGAGCACTTTATCTTTCTCAACATCGCTCACGTTTTTGAGCGCGCTCACTTTTCTCTGAAATGCTGTGTAAAACGGTGTTCCACGCGCGTCACTCTGCGCGATGTTACGCAACTCGCGCAGAACAACAGGAAAATAAAATTTCGGCAATATCACGCCGGCGTCTTGCCGGTATTTCATTCCATTGATCACTTGGTCGGCTTGGCGTTTCACCTGCGCTAAGCGCGCGACGTAATCCTGCGCGTCGGCAAGATTGCGGACGGGATGAATGTCTGTAAAAAATAGCGTGAGGTTGGTGTGGTAGCTGACGAGGACCGGACTGAGTGGATAATCGTTATACATGAACGTGTGCGCACGAATTTGGTCGTCGAGATACCAACCGTAAACATCGTACGAGAGTTGTTGCGCCGACGAGAGTTGTGCGCGGTTGTACAAACGCAATTGCGCGAGCGCGGCGATTTCGAGTTTCTGCGTCTCGCGGATGTATGTATCGGACAGATCGTTAAGCGTGTCATTGCGCCCGCCGAACTGGTCTGCCATTCCCAGTTCGGTGATTTTTTCCCGGCGAGCGCGCAACAAGTCCATGGTACGACTGGTCGAGAAATGTGTCAAAATCAATTGGAGGAGTCGGCGGGATAGTTGCAGTCGGCGATGTGGTCGGCTGGCTCACCGTGCAGGCGACCAGCATCCAGTAAATCAGCGCCAGCAGAATTCTAATTTTCATTGCGACATCTCTATCCGCAGATTTCCGCGACTAACTGAGTGCTATGCCGATATAAAATCGTCAAGTGTTTCGTAGAACCACGTTTCGGCTTGCGCGCGTTTGGCGCGAATGTCGTCAGCGTTTGCGACAAAGAAAAGTGGTTCGAGTTTTTGCACCACGTCGGCGGGCAAGTTGTAATGAATATAGCGCGTATGAAAATTGTGCCGCGTTGGATCGTGCCTCATCCGCAAAACCTCGACGAGTGGGCGCAGGGTGTAGCCGTTGTAGAACGCCAGTGCTTCTAACGTGTTGCCGCGGTTCAGTTCTTTCAAGGTGAGGATTTGGTACATTTCAAACGTCACGCGCAACGATGCGATGCGGTCGCGCAAGCGTTTGTTCAGATCCATTCTGATTCAAGCGGCGCAACCTGGGACACATTCGCCTTGTCGAAATAGAACACGGCTTGCCCGTGAATTTCGCGCGTCAAAACTTTTCTGGCGCGCTGCGCTGAATGACCGCCGTATCGATGAGCAAGTATGGGCTGGCATTCTTCAATCGATAAAACCATTGCGAGATGCCTTGCCCAGGGCAGTTGGGGCGTCTTGTATTTCAAATCGATAGGCGAAAGCGTTTCGAGCATGCGTTCGATCACAACAAACGTATCTGCGACGCGCGCATCGTCTACATCAAATTGAACGTCAATGTCCGACCATTCATCCACGCGATTGAACGCCGCCGCGCCGCCTTCCCACATCGCGTACACATAATCGAGTGGTTCGAGCGCGGATTTAAGCGCGGCGAGAATTTGTGTGCGATCTAGCCAGGATGGATCTGATGACATTTAATGGGTCTCCTCTACGTGCCATTCTTTGCGACGACGTTCATTTCCGACAAGAGGACATTCGGCAAATTAAGATTGTTGTACGCCCATTCCGTCTCCTGGCTGACTGCCGCAACATTCTTGAGCACATCGTAAACGTTGCCCGCGAGCGAAACGTCTTTCACGCGTCCAACGATTTCGCCTTTCTCGATTTTGAAACCGAGCGCCAAAGGATTGGAGAACGCACCGGAGATAATGTTACCTTGTCCCAGGCCCAACACATTTTCAACCAACAAGCCCTCGTCGATCCCGGCGAGCATATCAGCAAGCGGTTTGTCGCCTGCGCCAAAAATCAAATTCGTCGGCGCTGGGTTAGGCGGCGTGAACAACCCGCGAGAACCATTCCCCGTCGATTCGACACCGGCTTGCGCGGCAGTTTTGAGATCGTAGATGAAACTCTTGAGCACGCCGTTTTCCACCAACTTATTGCGTCGATGCGGCACGCCTTCGCTGTCATACGGCGCACTGGCAAACTTGCCGTCAATCGTACCATCATCGACAACTGTGATCTTGTCGCTAAAAAGTTTTTCGCCGATTTTGCCTTTCATCGGCGAAATGCCGGTGAAAACACTTTTGCCGTTCAGTCCCGAACTTAAAGGTAGTCCTAGCACCAGCAACCCGGTTGGCGAAAAAAGTACCGGCATGTTGCCGCCCCGCATTGGCGTGAGATTGCGCGCGAGTTTGAATTTTTCACCGAGCCGATGAGCAAACGCCATATAATCGTCTTGCCACACTGTTGTGCCGGTTACATCGAACATAATCAACACATCGTCTTGCTGAATGTAATTGAGCGTGACAGAAATGGACAAGGGAGAACGTTCGTATGATAC
The DNA here is from genome assembly GCA_963718225.1 of uncultured Chloroflexia bacterium. Classification (GTDB taxonomy): domain Bacteria; phylum Chloroflexota; class Anaerolineae; order UBA4142; family UBA4142; genus DAOTXS01. Next base: position 19,483 of record CAVQYN010000015.1, on the reverse strand, counting down.
ATCGACCCCGGTTTGATTGCGAATGTTGACGCGATTGATTCCGCGTTCCAGTTCCACATCCACGCGCACTTCCGGTTCGATTTGATGAAATAGATCGACAATCTCTTTGCCGATTTCGACAAGGCGTGGAATGGGCAAGCCGGAAACGGTTGCGTCAAACGTTTTCACCTTTGGCGCGGTTTGCGATTGCGGGAAATTGATCGGAACCTCAGCCCCATACATCGACGACTCGATAGCATTCTTCACCAGTTGCTCAGTCGCGGAAGCATCACTCGACGCCGCAAAACCTAATCGACCATTCTTGACGACGCGGACTGCCATGCCTTTGGTTTCTTCGATCTGGCTCGTCTTGAGTCGATTCGATTCAAAGCTGACCGTCGTAGATTCGTTTTGGAGACTGACGACTTCGAACTGTTCCGTACGATTTTGTAATTGTTTCAGAATGTCCATTTTTATTCTCCTATGACTTTTTCCCGCCGATGACGACATTTTGAACGCGGATATGCGGTGCGCCGAACGTTACTGGCAATGGGAATTGCGCGCCCTTGCCGCAACCGCCGCCGCGATGCATCCACTTGAAATCATTGCCAATCACATCAATGTTCATCAACGTAGTGAACAAATTACCGGCGAGAATCACATCCTTGACCATCTCGGCAATCTTGCCATCGCGAATCATGTACACATATGCCGAACTGAAGGAAAAGTTTTCCAACTGGGTCTGTCCGCCATACGCGCCGCGCGCATAGATACCCAGCTTGATGTCTTTGAGCATTTCTTCGAACGGCATTGTGCCCTGCTCAATGGCGGTATTCGTCATTCGCACAATCGGCGCGAAGCGATAATTGATGGCGCGCGCATTACCTGTCGGCTTTTCGCCCATTTTTGCGGCAGTCTGGCGCGAATGCAGTCGTCCGACGAGGATACCATTCTTGATCAAATCGACGCGACCCATTGGCATTCCTTCGTCGTCGTACTTGTGCGTGCCGCGCAACCCAGGTACCGAGCCATCGTCGTAGACATTCAAAATGTCCTGCCCGAATCGACGACCCAGGACCATCATCTCGCGTGCTTTGGGATTTTCATACACAAAATCCGCCTCAGACAAATGCCCAAATGCTTCGTGGATAAAAACGCCCGCTAGTTCCTGATCGACGATGACCGGATACTGACCACCGACGACACTTTCAGCACGCAGTAGTTCAACCGCACGTTGTGCGGCAGTCTGTGCGAGTTCCTCTTGATTCATCGCAAACTCGAAACCGAATTGCCCCGCGTGGCTTTCGTAAGCGGTCTGCACGTTGTTGCCATCGCGCGCAATTGCCGTCGTAACAATATTGACAGAAGGACGTTCTTCTTCGATGAACGCGCCTTCCGAGTTGGCAAAATAGATCCGGCTGAACGAATCGCTATATTGCGCACTGGTGTCGATAATCTTGTTGCTGTGTCCGAGCAGGATGTTGTTGTATCCTTCGATGAGCGCTTTTTTATCGGCGAGCGAAATGTCTCTAAAGTCACGCTGCAAATTTGCCATGATGCGTTCTTCGGCGGCTGGTATTGGCGCGAGTTCGATTGGCTCGTCGGTGTGCGCGACCTTGGCGCACTGATACGCTTGCTCGACTTTGGCGGTTAGGTCGTCTGTATCGTTAAAGGTAACAATACCCCAGCCGCCATATTTGCACAGACAGCGGACAATACCACCCGTATCGATCACCGCGCTCACGGTCTCCAAGTTTTTGCCACGATAGGCAACCATCGTCGCCTCGCGTTCTTCAAGCCCGGATTTCAGTGTAATCGGCTTGGCTACTTTTCAGTGCCGCCTGAATTTTCTCTCGCATGTACATTCCTCCAGGAAGAAATTTGTATCTGTGTCTCAGTATAACAGAGCGAAAATTTATTCTTCTACATCACACGCCGCCAGCACCGCTGGTAAAACCTGGGTGACGATATTGCCCGCCGCCGGCAAACCAATTAAAATCGCGCTGATGATTTCAGCCCGCGATGCGCCGGCTTGTTTCGCGCTCTTGACGTGAAACGGCACGCCGCTTTCCAAACGTAATGCGGCGAGTACGGCAAGGTATGCCAATACCGCCGTCTTTTTGTCCAACGCACTCGCGTTTGCCAATGCTTGTGTCATTACGCCCCACGCCTGGGCATGTTGCGGGGCACCGCTGATAAACGTTTGACTTGTTAGCTTACCAGCGGTGACTTACTCACTTCGTTTCCTTGACTTGATCTGTCGCAAACGAAAAGTGCATTTGCACTATCACCCAATACCCCGCCCGTTTTTCGACGACGCCCGTCCACCGGCAATTGTCCCAGCCGACTCGGCTTGCCGTTCCATCTCGCCGTGATCGTCGAGCAAGCACGCGTACCACGCGACGGTGCCGGATTCCGAAAAGTGGAGACGCAAATCACGAATCGCAAAATCGGTCGCCTTGAACGCATCGCTCATCCACGCGCGTTCGGCGAGTTGTCGGAATGCTTCAAAGCCGATGATCGTGCTTTTGGAGTCGGGATGAAAGATGAAGAAATTTTCATCGTGCGCCATGATGTCGAACAGGCGCGTTTTGTTTTTTGTCAACGCCCAGCCAATCGCATCGTTGATAACTTGTTTAACGGTGGCTCGGTCGGTTTCGGCTTTGAATGTCATTTGTTTTTACCTCCCGCATTCGCGTGCAAGATTTTTCGCATCGGTTGATATTCAAGCCCGGTACCCTGAAAACTCGTACCGGCCCGCGCACCGGTTGATCGCTTGTATCCCAACGCCGTGTAGAATGGAACCGCGTAGAGTGTCGCCGCCAATCGAATCACGCTCGCACCTTGGCGCAGACACGCGCGCTCAAAGTGTGCGACCAATTTTCGTCCGACGCCTTGTCGATGATAGCTTTTCTTGACGAACAAACTTTGCAGTACGATTCTCTGTTTGTCTTTTCTGCCGCCTCGCAACACGCCAATGATTTCACCATTGTCTTCGGCGACAAGTATGATTGGTGCGCGAAGAACCTGGGCTATGGCATTACGATGCATTGGCCTGCTTGATCGCGCATATTGAAAGGGACCCAAAAGTTTGACACGCTCCTCGGGCGGCTTGTCGGCAAGATTGAACTCACTGTATGTATTGGCGATGAGCACACCCACGCTGGGCGCATCGACTTTTCGATACTTTCGAATGATGAACATTGTCTTATACCAGCGGCATTCGCAAAACAAGTTCGCCATGGTCGATTTTGCCAGTCGAAATAAATCCTTGCTTTAGATAAAACTCTTCGGGACTGCCTTCGCCTTGTCCGCAACTGACCAGCAATTCTTTTGCGTTCGGTCGCGTCTTGACGTATTCGACCAAACGTTGAATCGCTTGGCGACCATAGCCGCGTCCGTGAAACGGCTGCGCGATCATTAATCGCCACAAGAAATATTCCGGCGTGTCGGGATCGTCCACGATCATCATAAAGCCGACCGGCGCGCGCCCGGCGTAAATCGCGCGAAACCAAGCATACTTGTTGAAATGCGCTTGTGCTAGTGATTGTGCGTTCGGCGCGACAAAATATTTTTTCGGTTCGGTGAGTGTTTCGCTGAGCAAACAAATCCCGTACACCGTGTCGGCGGTAATCTCGCGCAGAGTCACGTTGTCGTACGGACCCAAACGTGCGCGCAAGAGAGGGAATAATTCTTTCGACGCTCGCCAAAACCGGTTGACCGAGCGTGGTGTTTTCGCGCGCGGCTTGCGCGATGAAATCAAACGTGGTTTCCCACCAATGCGTTTCCGTCGTCGCGTCGGTTGCTTCCGCGATCAATTTCCCGAACAAGTAGGGCGCCCGGCGTTTCAACGGAATGGATACCACCGGCAACAGCGCATCCAAGCTTTGCCCCAGATCGATGAGCGCGTGTTTCAGTTCCGCCGAAATGTCGGCGGTTTCGATTTTGGTGATCAGTTCTTGTTCCATCAAACCCCCTCGCTTTTCTCAAGCTGTTTAGTGAGATAATAGCGTTGATGACCTGGAGGAAAATCGCGCAGTTCGCCAAAAATCCGATATCCATGTTGCTTGTAGAAATCGGGCGCTTGAAAACTAAAGGTATCCAAATACGCATTCTTCGCGCCGCGTTGTCGCGCTTCATCTTCGGCGAGCGTCAACAGGCGATGACCATAGCCGCGATCACGCAATTCGCTTTTGACAAATAGCAGATTGATGTAGAGCCATTCCCAATGCGTTTCACCGATCAATCCGCCAACAACTTTCTTATTCGGCGCGTAAAGAACGAAACACAACGGCTTGGCATGACCCTCACCGGCTTGCTCGATGTTATAGTGATGAATGCCCCCTCCAACGACCTCCCACACCGAGTCATCTGGCTTGGTAACCTGCGCAATCCGATAGTCTTCACTCATAATGCTCTCCTGGTCTTATGAAATTTCTTTGCTCCACGGTTCGGACAAATCGAATTTGTCGCCCATCACCGATGAATACAACGCGTTTGCTTCCAACGAATATCCGCCGACAAATGCCGTCACCGCGCCCATTCGCTTGAGCCGGCGCAGACCTTCAGTCATCACCGCTTTTGCCAAGCCGCGCCGCTGATGTGATGGTACGGTTGCGACGGGTTCAAAGTATGCACTGCGTGTCACGTCGTCGAACCAGATCGTCGCGAACGAGGCGATGGAACCATCCTGCGCGACAGCGACGAGATCGAGATCGCGGCGATAAAGCGGCGCGGTTTGAATGTTGCGATACCAACTCACATCCTCACGATTCTTTAGCGCAGATTGAATGTCTTTGGGATGAAATGCCAAACCAGACGCATAACATCGTTCGAGCAATTCGAGTCTGTCGCCAAGCGCGCGAATCGTGTAACCCGGAGCGATGGGCGCGTCAGGAATTGGCGCATCCAATGTTCGTCGCCATTGATTCTCTGGTTCATTTCCTTTGGTATAACGGCGTCCCATCAAAATCGCTTGGCACACGTCATCGTGCGAGCCTGCCCACACGCACAACTTACGCTTGCCGTCTTTGCTCGTGTGCGACAAGAATTCTTCGGCCGTGACGATCATTTCTTCATCGAGTTCTGCTGAACGAAACCCAGGATGTAGTTGGAGAAATGCGTCGCCTGGTCCTTCGCGATTCAACACCGCCGCGATGTGCCCGTCTGCCGTTTCCCAGATGAACACATCGTTTTCCAATTTTCCGTCACCCATGTTTGCGATGCCGTGCCAACGCCAGTAATCGAGCCGCGCAATGTGCCAGCTCAGTTCACGCCGGCCATTGAGCAGAAACACCTGGCGCAAGAATTCACGGATGCGCCACCAATCGCCTTCGGTTTGATACAGTCGCATAGTCAGTTTCATGGTTGTCCAATCCCAATCAAAATTGTCGCGCTGTGAAAACCGATGCGGTGAATGCGCGCGCGTATTTCGTCGCCACGCGTGCGCAATTCTAGCACGTTCGGAATATTTTTGGCGCGTTCGTTATACTGATCGAGCGCAGCATCCAATCGTTTGATGGTCTGCTCGTCTTTTGGGTCTTGTTCCAACTCAGCGTAATCATAGAATTGGCAGTCACGCAGTGCCAGCGCGGACACTAGGTCGATGATTTGTTGGCGCGTGTATGTTTCGCGATGCGAGATACCGAGCGCAGTGTCAATCGCGGCGCACCAGTGATGCAGATATACGTGCGAAAGTTGCGTCTCCGTTTGGTTGTCGCGATACATTTCTGCGATGATGAGATGCCCGCCCGGCTTGAGGACTCGCCGCATTTCGGAGAACGCTCGCGGTAGATCTTCTAAATGGTGCAACGAGTATGCGATACCAACCGTATCGAAACTCGCGTCGGGAAAATCCAAATGCGTCGCGTCCATCAGTTGAAAGCGGATGTGGTCTTGTTTGAAATTTGTGCGTGCGGCGTCGAGCGCGCGGGCATTCGTGTCGACGCCGATAATTTCGGAGTAGTCACGCAGATTTTCCATCAACATACCGACAAAGTTGCCGTTGCCGGTTGCGACATCGAGTACGCGCCCGCCTGAAATATTGTCCAATGCTTGTCGGAGCGTGTGCATAAAACCCTTGGTGTGACAGAGATTTACGTGCGAATCAGCGTGATCACATCGGCTTGTTGAAAAAAGTGGATCGCTTGATCTCGTGATAACCTACGCTTTGATACAGTGCAAGTGCGCCGTGTGGGTTTTGCGTATCTACTCCCAGCGCCATTTCTTCCATTCCCAACTGCCTGAACATTTGAATGCTTTGCACAAGCAACGCTCGCGCCAGTCCCCGCCGACGCCATGGCCGTCGCACAAAGATTCCCTCGCTGTATCCGCGCTTGCGCCGATATTTCTCGTTTTGTTCTTTGTCAAGACGATTCAGTACCATGCCAGCGACTTGATCGCCATCCCAGGCAATCTTCCAGAGTTCGGGAGCAAACAAGCGATTCGTTGTCCAACGATGAAAATCTTGCTCTGTCGCCGGCCGATAATCCCAATGATCGCGCCGCGCCTCCTCTTTGGCATCCCAAATCGCGTGAATGCAATCCGCCGCCACGGGTCGTACCTCCAAGCCCTCTGGCATCAGCACGTTCGGTAGGGGGGCATCGCTTGGACGGGACATTGTGATATAGTGACGGACCGACGAGTAGCCCGCTTGGGCAAAAAGCGCCAGCGCGCCGTATTCTTGGTCGGTTGCCCATGTGCGAAATATTTTTTCTCGCGCGGCGTGGTCACGTGCTATCTCCCGCAAATGATTTTCATTGTAACGCAGCATCGTCGCGCCCAAACCTTTGCGACGCCAAGCCGGATGCACAAAACCAAGCAGGATGTAGAGCCGCGAGGTTTCGCTCTCTTCGACCCACCAGACGCGGCTGAACGCAACGGTTTCATCACCAACCTGCGCGCAGAGCATATCGCGGTATGGATCGCAGTTCTTCAGGTGCGCGAACACGGCGGCAATTTCCTCGACCGAGTTGATGTAATCAAGATGGTCGGCAATATTGCAGGTGTCGAGAATCGCGACCATCCCAGGATAATCAATCTCGCCACGAAATCGGCGAAAGGCCAAGCCGGGAATGGCAGGAGCATCGCGCACTCGAATGAGGGATGACACGGCTTGTTTTACGCCGTATTCTTTTTACGCGAGATGGCGATGGACACGAGTCCCAACACACCCAAGCCAACTGCGCCGGCGGTCGAGTAGTTATTTCCGCCGAACAAGAACATTGCCACCGCGATTGCAATCAGAATCAAACCGACGATAAAGCGAGATGTGTTCATGTTTTCTCCTTCAAAAGTATCGCCACATGGAATTTGCCGATTGTTGCTGTTTGAATCGACCATACCACCAACACAGTGGAAACAAGATCGCGAGTCCGAGCAACCAGTACGGATACATCGCCGGGATGCTCGTGCCGCGCGGCGTGAGCAAGTAACCCAACCCGGCGTACAGAAACAGGTGGACGCTATAGAAAAGCAATGGCGAACGCCCAAACACCGCGAGCAAGCGAATGAGCGATGGAATTCGGTTGGTAATCCAAGCGAACGCGCACAACAAAACTAGATTGACGCCCATCGTCATCAACGTGAATGCCATGCTCGGTGGGTATTTTACCACGTTGAGAAAGTCAATCCAACTGTCGCCCATCCTCGGCCGGATGTTGCCAAAACCATCAAGATAGCGAATCGCAACAAACGCGAGCAGAAAAATCGCGCCGATTATCCACGCGCGCGCGAACGCTTGCTTTGCGTCCGCGACAAGCCAGTTGCCAAACCAAATCCCAAAGACAACGAGTTCAAGCCACGGGAGAATCGGATAGTTTGTCCACAAACCGATTTCTGGAATTCCACCGGGCGTGAGCCCAAGTGCGTTGACGAGATTCGGCACATTGAATTGCATCGCGCCCCACATGCTCGGATTGGGTGAGAGCAATTCTGTGCTAGCGAAAAGCGCGATGGTTAATACCAGAAGATAAATCGGTTTGAGCCGCAGAAAGAAACTGGCAATGATCATCGTGCCACCAAGCGCAAATAAAACGCCGATGTAAAGAGAGAATCCAGCCCACCCACTGGGCGCGAGTTCCCATGCGCGGTCAACGATGAGCAGCTTGATCGCAATCAGAATCGCGCCGCGAATCCAAAAATGGCGCAGAATGGCGAGTTCAGTCCAGCCCTGTTTTCGTCGCGCGTCGGCAAAGAGAAACATTCCGACGCCCATCAAAAAGAAAAAGCCGGGCGCGCTCAGATGCGTAACGAGTCGCGTCAAAAATGAAATCGGATCGGAATAAACCGGAAACGCGCCACCCCACATTTCGGCTTGCGGATGTTTGTGCGCGATATAATGATTCGCGTGATCGAGCGCCATCAAGACGATGATCAGTCCGCGCAACGCGTCAATTGTGAGCCGGCGTGATGCTTTCATGGTCGCTTCGCGTCCTATATCAGCCGCGTGGCGCGCACGCTCCTGGGAACTCTCGGCAGGATCAAGGCATAGAGCGATATGAGCAACAGGGGCAGATGCAAGAACCCCATCCAGCGCGTGTCGGAATTGAACCAGTGCGTCAGGTTGAATAATCCGTAGATCAACCCGTTGAAAGCCGTTATGCGGTAGGCAAAGGAGTTGCCGTTGGGATAAAACAGAATCAGCAAAAACAGAAAAACCGGCGTAGTCAAGCAGTAAGTCAAGCCATAGTCTGGAGAGGTCAGAAGCAGGAGCGGGTCAAAGTCGGGACTGATCGCTGCACCAGATAAAGTCCACGGAGACCAAAAAGCCAGTACCGGCTAACGGCAACAAAAGATAGCGATGCCATACGACATTCTTGAATGAGGTATCAAGCCCGCCGCGAATGGCAACGACAATCCAAACCACCCCCAGAATAGCGTCAGCAATAAAGCCGCCGGTTTGAAGGACAAAGCCGTACTTGACCGTGGTTGCCATCGTCTGGACAAAGGCAATCACCAAATAGTTTAGCCCCATATAGGCAGCCAGAACGCGTCCCATTCTCGCTGGCTGAACCGCAATCAAGAGAACGATCAGGATGGTGGCAATGTGAAAGATTGGACCCAGCCACTTGTACGGGTTCACAGATACCATCAGGAGATTGATGATCACATCTTGAGTGTCTTGAGGCGCAAATGGTTTTTCCGCATAGGGTGGTATCATGCTGATGACCACGACAAGTCCATAAATGATCGGATACAACCATTTGTGCTCTTTGGGCAGGGTTTGGCTGATATTCATTCTCTTCCAACCCTTCTCGCCGGGTCAAGTTCGATACAAACGATGCTGGACGACGCATCTACCCCACGCGCGAAGAGCGCGAACGGAACGAAGCAAATCAGTCCCATCACCGCAATCACGACCACATCGGCAAGCGCGAATGGTGCGGTCGTCAGGAATGGTTGCAAAAGCAAAAAGATAATCAACGCAATGAACAGCATACTGGCTTGAAAGAGCAGTCCTAAGCCAATCGCATACCCAAACGCTTGGCGTCGCCAAAGGGCGGTGCCGCCGATAATCAACGCGGGCGACGTAAAGAAATCGGCGACGTTGACCGCGAGTTCTGTTTCGGCAATCAGCGTTCCACTAGCGAGCGCATTGGCAAGCACACCAATAACGCGCAACGCGAATAAAAGACCGAACCCGGTCAAAACGCCGCCAGCCAATTTCTCAGACACAACGCCGCCGAGTCTTTGCCGTACCGATTTCCCCATCGATACTGGCAACCAAACCGACAAGCGTATACAAACTCAGCATCGCCAGCGCGAGATGGAATAGGAATGCCCAGTTGAGCGGCATCGCAAAGACATAGGCGATATAGTTGTATAGCGCAAAGAGCAACGCGCCCGGCAAGCAGAGCAGCCCGATCAGTTTGCCGCGCCACGCCAACCATAGCGTGCCGAGTATCATGGGTACCCCGACGCAGAGATTTACAACGTCATTCGGCACGAACGTCCGTCGCAACTCTTCGGTCGGATAGATGTTAGCGCGAAATAAAATCCCAGCGACGGATACAATCGCCATCAGAATAGCAATGAGGAAAGAGAGGGCGTAGACGAGCGAGAGGTTGTGTTTGATAGGCAGATTGGTTTGATGCTCTTGATTCGCACTCATTTCTTTTTCCCAACGTACAGCCCATATCCAAAGTACTCTTCAAGGTTGGTGGGTGTGATCTCATTCTCGTGTACCTCTTTCACGAATTTTCTGTACGCGGGACTCGTAACATACAGAGAAAGCATTCTGCCCATAATGCCCCACATTCCGCTCAAACCATACCGTCGCAACATTCCCTTGCCTTCATCGGGCAAATCGATTGTAAATGTCTTGGTGACGATTTCGCTCAATCCCGCGTTCGCCAACAGCCCTGTCCAGTCGCTCGATGTCAGCGGACCGATGTTCGCGCCCAAATCCTGGGACGCCCACGCGAGCAATTCGGGCGGCGGTGGACTCTTGAGCCAGGTTGATTCGTTCAGACCAATATATCCACCTCGCTTGGTCACGCGCGCATATTCATCGACCGCTTTTTGTTTGTCTTTGGGAAATGCAGTCACGGACTCGGTGATGACGGCATCGAAAAGATCATCATCGAAAGGAAGGTCTTGAGCATCAGCGACCCTGAACTCAACTTGATCGATGAGTCCCTCGCGCCTGACTCTTTCTTTCGATCGTTCGACCACCGCTGGCAAAATGTCGACGCCGACGACTCGGCAACCATACTTTTTTGCGATGAAGCAGGGAGTTGCACCGACACCACATCCGACATCCAAGACGTACTTGCCCCGACTGATGTGACACAACTCGATGAGCGCCTCGGTTGCCTCAAGACTCCCGATGTGTTTGGTGATGCCCACCGCAGCGGCAAAATCAAAAAAGGTCCGTTGATTCGACATACGTCCTCCTTCGATTCATTCATCCGCCAACGTTTCGCGCACACTCCACTGCGACGCGCGCAACGCGGGCAGTAGACTTGCGAGTGTCGCCTGGTAAGAGAACTTGAATTGGACTTTTTCGTTCTCTTGATTTGCAGGTCACTTTAACGATGGCGGTATCGCCACGCAGGTCTTGCCGCCCTTTTTGAATTGGAAATCACACTTGGCGCCGCCTTCCGCGAGGGTCATCGTTCGCCGCAATCCCCATCCCAGCAACTCGCTCGCAATCTTATCGATGGCGCAAAGATATGGAACCAACTCTGCCGCGCTTTGTTGGCGGTAGAAATTCAAGACCGCGCACTCGATATAATCAAATTCATAGTCGAACTCTTTACTGCCCCCTTGCGCAAATGCCACGACATAACCGCCAGAATACTGGTGCTCCCTGGATAACGCCGCGCGCTTTTGCAGTCGATTCATGAACCAACGAGAGAACCAAAGAATCCCAATCGCTCGACGCACCGAACCTGGGATCGCCTTGATTTCTGCTTCGCCTATTTCGTAGACCAACCGTCCCACTTCCTCGACCGTCTTGCCGTGTTCCCGAAATGCTTTGTATATTCCCAGGTGCCGACTGGCTGGGAAAAAGAAGATGTCAAGCAGAGGATTGTGGTCGCCGATATAGGGAATTTGCGGAATGAGGTCGCGGTACTTTTGATGCGACTCGCGCATCAAGACATCGGCTTCTGCTTTCCCATAGCGAGCAATCAGTACAAGTCTGACTCGGGCAATCGCGCTGTCAAAACTTTTCATCAGACGTGATGTACGCGAGACATAATTTTCGTGCGACATTTGCCATCCTCTTTCTTTCATGTCGGTCTCAGGCACGTTGTCCTCCCCTCCATAATTCTGTCAAGACTTGGCAATCCTGCCCTTTTCACCACTTCTTCGATGGCCTGCATCAGATCCATGGGCAGAGGTCCAAATTGCCGCGCCTGCACCAAGGCCTGCATTTGCTCCATTTCCGAAAGCCTGGAAGGGGAATCGTCAAAGGGGAGCGCGCCCAGATCCACCCCAACGCCCCTTGCACAGTAGACCGCCCGTCGCTGGTTAGATAAGGTTCAATCTGCTGCGCGCAGGCCAGCAGCTTGAGGAATCCCTCATCCACAAACCATTGCGCCCGAGAATCACTCTCCTCCAGTTTCGTCTCCGGCGACCAACGCCCCGTGAGCACCCCCATGAGCAATGGAACGCGGTTCAAGCTGGCCAGGTCCTGTTCTCGGCATAGATCCAGCATGCTTGGCATTGTCATTGAATACATTCAAACGATGTTCGATGGCGATGCAGTGTTCTCCACGCTGCGAAAAGTCTGGCTCTGGCAACATCGTCCGTGCTCCAACCGTAATAACGGATCTTGCCTGTCCGCACCAAGTCTTCAAGAACTTCCATTATTGCTGGAGCTCTCTCGAGGGGGTAATCACGGCGATGCAGCAGGTACAGATCGATACACTCTACCCTCAGGCGACGCAGGCTGGCTTCGCATGCCCGTCCAACCGAACAGCATCCAAGGACCAGGGATCCTCCTGCTCTGGCAATGGATCTTCCCCGAACTTGGTCGCCACCACGAGGCCCCTCTCGACGATCTCGCAAGGCTTCACCCAAGATGCACTCGCTCAAACCCTGACCATAATTATCCGCGGTGTCGAACAATGTCACGCCTAGATCGACAGCCACCTGGATTTGCCGCACCGCATCCCGAATCGCCTGAGCAGGACACCTGGGGAGCTAAATCTTCACGCCAGCCCAAGCCGGCCAGGCGGGCTGTGCCTAATCCCAATGGAAAAATTTTTACATTGCTACGCCCCAGCCTGCGGAATTCCATCAACTGCAACGCTCCATCTTCAATCTAACTGTAACTTGACTCATCGGCTTGTCCTCAGTTGCACTCCGGTACGATTATCAACACCGATGTTTGCCTTCTTCGATTTTGCATCAGTCGTCAGGCATCCAGAGCGTGCTCAACCAAGCTCCTAGCCGAGCAGAATAGAGAGGACCACATTGAAAGAATTGCTCAAGAGGAGCAGGAAAATCGCGAGCAACAGAACTGCATTGCCCGAAAATGGGTTGAAGAACATGGTCACGATGGCAAACGCCAGCAAGAGCACACCAACAATTAATATCACTCCTCGGTATGCCAGGATGAGGTAAACCAGATAATATTCAATCTGTTCACGCGCCAGTCGCCGCCGATTGGACATAGCGTTTTCCTAATTCAATGCCCTTGATCGAGCCGAACGCCTTGGAAACTACCACACCCCCGGCAACAAACGATAGCGCACGCGCGCAGCGTACTCCTTATAGCCATCGAGTTCTGCCAGCAACGTCTTGTCCTCGAACGCGGTTCGCACGATCATCAATATCGCGGTGACGACCCCGAGACCAATTGCCCACCACGAACCCAGGATGATCGGTGTGCCCACATACGCAATGATGCTCCCGACATAACCCGGATGGCGCACAAACCGATATGGTCCACCGGTAGCAACCGCGTGTCCGCGATCTTTCTGGATGCGGACGATGAGCGAAAAGAACGCGTTTGAGGCGGTTGCCCAAACGACCAACGCATAGCCCAACACCGCGAGAATTACACCCACGATTTGTGCCCAAGTTGGGAAACTGGTCGTCCAGCCATAACGCACATCTAGCCCACCCACGACATAGACGGCAAGGATAATCAATCCGACGATGCTCATGATCGCCGTGTCCCACGCCTTGGTGCCTTTTGGACGACTAGCCCGTTCAGCAAGTAGTGCCGGGTTGGCCGGAATCACTGTCAGAGCGGTTGCGCCGACCCATAGCCCAAGTGTGATGACGGTTGCCCAGCCCCAGAGCCAGTCCCACCGATCGGCGCAAAGAAACAGAATAACGCCAGCCATGACGACGCCCATCGTTTCTCGGATGCACCAGCGCACGACGCCGCGCGTTGTCGAAGATGAAATTTTGCTGATTGAAGTTGCCATTTTGCCACCTTGTTCTAGTGCTGTTTGAGTTGTTGCACGTGCCGAAAGAGCATCAGGATCGCGATGGTGTACACAACAAAAAAGAGAAACCCGATGAACTTGGCAATCTCGTAGATAACGAGTGCCGGTTCACTATTGCGCGACAGAAAAACCGTCCACAGCAGAAGAAAGATGACCAGAAAGGTAAGCACGCGAGTATACTTGGCAATCTTCCATTCGTTCGTAACCCCAGGCGCTTGACCCGCTCTTGCTTCAGTCCGGAAATATTGCCAACTTCCCATCCTACCAACGTGCTCCCAGCCCTCATCCTTGAATTGTTGCAGATAAGCATGATAATCTCGTGGATTGACCACAAAGTCCAAGCGGTACACATCGTTGCGTGGTTCGCCAGGAATGAACGTATAAAACCCAGGCAAGCTCAACGATTGTAAATGCCAGCCCGCGCGCGCCATTTCGCCGAGCCACGCTTCTTCCTTGTCATCCTGCCATGCCCAAAACCATTTGAATTTTGTGATGGTGTTACTCATCCTGTTTCCTTTGCCAACTACAAAGATTCATAATTGATAGTACACGATGCGGTGCGCGCGCCGAACCATGTTGAACGACCCCGCCAACTTGTAAGCCAAGCGATAACCGAGTCCGAGCCGATTCAAATCTGGGTCCTGGGTAAAGTACCACTCCTCTAGGAGACGAATGCCCCGAGCCCAACTTTCTATTTCGTGGGGATCGTCAATGCCCCAGCCGATGCTCGCGCCAGTTTGCTTCAGTGATGGATGGCGAGTCGCCGAGCGCGCCGTCAACCGACTGAAAACATCGGCGATCAGACGACAACCTTGGAATGTCTCGTGCAATTGGAGCACGAGTCGTTTGACATTCGCTTCGCCCAAGTACATCAGCAATCCCTCCGCCACTACCAAGACAGGACGACCTGCTGCCTCAATTCTTCTCATCCATTCCAGATCGGTCACCGACGAGGCAATCAGGTGGTAGCGCTCATGGTCCGCAAAAAACTTGCAGCGGAGTTCGATCACTGGCAGCATGTCCAAGTCGTACCATTCGACTCGACCATTGTCCACGCGCCAAAAACGACTGTCCAATCCACAGCCCAGATGGAACACGACTCCGTTGGGATGCTCAACCAGAAAGGCACGCGTAGCGGCGTCCAGTTTTTTCGCCCGTTGACAAACCAGCACGACAGTCTTATAGGGCACGCGCAACCGAGCAAAGTCATAATTCACTTGATTCAGAATCTCCCGAGCGTAGGAATCAAAGAACAACGAGTTCCCCGGCTGTGCTTTGGCGGACAGCGTGATGAGCAGAGTCTCTTGCTCCGGGGTCAGGGTGATTTTGGTTTTTGCGTTCATTTCCCTACCTTCTGGGCGAGTTGCTTTGCTTCATCCAGCAATCGATCCAGGTCTTGACGACCCCAGTACTGTCCGCGCAAAAATACTCCTTCGATTTTTTCTGCGTTGCGGATATCCTCCAGCGGATTTGCTTTGACGAGTATCATCGAAGCAGTCTTGCCCTCGGCAATTGTACCGAGTCGTTTATCCAAACCCATGAACCGCGCGGGGACTAGCGTTGCACTGCGCAACACATCTGCCGCCGGGATACCAGCCTCTTGCCAGATCGCCATTTCTTCGTGAACGGAATAGCCGGGGATGAGAGCGGGACACATCAGGTCGGTCCCCACCATCAGGGATACCCCGGCCTTATTCATGTCCTTGACCATCTGCGCCCAATTTTGCCAGAATTAAATCTGGAAACTCGGTTTGCCCAGCCCATTGTGATTTCCACATGGAAACAAGATTTTGCGAGATGTATTCACCTGCGGCAAACTCCTGGCTTCGAGTGCTATCCACATTGGGCCAGTTCTTGAACGTGACGACCGTCGGATCGATGGTGACGCCGCTTGCTCGCAGCCGCTGATAGACACCCTGCATCGTCCCTGGGTCAACTTCGCTCAGGCGCAATAAATAGCCACAGCCTGATCCCATGCCACTGAAAGTAAGTTTGACCGGATCACCCAACTGTTTGGCGATGACTTTTTCAAAGCCGAAAAAGTGTTCGATGCTTTGCAAACCAGCCATCGCGGCATCTTCGAGGTAGATCGAATCCGGGACATGTCCGACGACCTTGAGCCCCACTTTCTGCGCCTCGTCAGTATCGCCAGGAACACCGCTTGGTCGAGTTTGCTGTAAACCTTGATCGTGTCCACGCCAGTTTTTGCCTGCTTACCGCCGCTCCGCCCTCTTCGGGCGTCTTGACACCTATTGATATGGGGGGAATTACAGGCAGAACTCCATCGAGCATCGCGCCGGTCGCGACCATTTCAGGTCCCAGCGTTTTACCCCGGTTTAGCTCATCCCGCAGTTTCAGGATATATTCGTTGGGCATGCCCATGTCTCGAACAAGCAACACGCCATTGGCAATCATTAAGCGTCCGAAGATAGGGGCTTCGAGGTAGTGGACATGCGCATCGGCGAGTCCGGGCATCAAATAGAGCCCGTGACCATCGATGATTTGGGCTTGGGCTTGGCTCCTACTCTTTCTGGCACACCAACCTTGTCGATTCGATCACCCACAATCGTGACGGTTTGACCTGGAACAGCCATCTCTTTTTCTACGTCGATGACAGTGACATCAATAATTTTGTATATTTTGGCATTGATCGTGTCAGCGGTCATTGTGTTACCTTTGCGAACTGCAATTGCTCTGACAATAGCTTGCATTCACTTCGCAAAATCGAATAGAGGGATAGGTCTTGATTCTGCCCGTGATGGAATAACGCCTTGCGCAACGTGCCCTCAAAAGTGAATCCACATTTCTCCAGTACGTCGGCGCGAGCCGACATTATCTGAAAAAATCATCGCCTGAATGCGGTCTACCGGTTTGGTTTCGAAAAGGAATGGCACAAAGAGCGAAACCGCCTCGCTCGTATAGCCCTTGCCCCAATTTTCCGGCTGATAGATGCGATAGCCGATTTCGTAGGCATTGAGGACAAACGATGCTTTGAATAAATTCACCTGTCCCAGGATATTTTCCGATATATCTGCAATTAACAGCGAGCCGTGGTCGGGTTCCCACCAGCCGCTTTCATTGAAACGTTTCTTGTCTAGGATCTCGGATGGTATATGCAGAGGATAATACTCCCCCAAGGTTCCGAACATCTGCGCGCAATTCGTACAGTTTTGGCAGATCGGATTCGCGCACCGTGCGCAGAATAATTCGTTTGCCGACCAACATGGTGTCCTCACTGAGTTACCGATGGTTGCTGAGATACTTTTCGACCTGATCAACTTCAACCTGCCAGACAGTCACCGACATGTATGGCTTGAAGCCGAGTTCTTGATTGATCTTGAACATCGCCGCGTTCGAATCGGCGTTGCCGGTGCGCACGAATTTGATTTCGGGATGCTCGCGCAACACCTTGTCCAGCATCGCCGCCTTGAGCCAGCGCCCCAAGCCAGGTTGCGGTACTCGGGAAAACGCCGGTTTCCAGTTGTTGTAGAATCTCGGGACGATTGGGATGCCATAGCACATCGCTATAGCCCGCGAATTTGCGCGTTGCCTTTTCGCGCACATAGACCGTCCGCCGTTGATAGCCGCGCGCGAAAAGCGATTTTTCGATTTGGCGCACTTGTTCCGGCGTAAAACGTTGGTCTTCAATTTCCAAACTGCCGCGCGGCTCGGTATTCATCACTTGCATCAATTCGGCGATGGCCTGTATGTCTTTTTCGGGATACGCGCCATCCCAGAGACCCAGTTCGAATCCTGCGGCGCGTTCGCTGCGCGCGATCTTGCCATTGACGAACCAGGTCGCGATTCAATTCCGCGATCTTGAGTTGATTGGTATGCATTGCGAGCCCACTGCGTGCGCCCAGTCGTTGCATAAACGCCGCTCCCGCCGGCACACGCTCGTTCGTGTCCGTAAGCATCGAGTGACGATTTTCACGGCGCGTGGTCTCGGCGATCAACGCAAGTAATCGTCTCGCCCATCCCTGCTGGCGATACTCGGGCAAGACCATAATTCTGAATTCGACCAAGTGCCGATTTTCGGGAACATCGAGCCAGGACACGTGCGCACGCGCGACGATTTGAGCACCATCGGCTCGCCAGACGACCCAGGTAGGCATGTATTGAAAAGGCGGCATGTTGCGCCAGCCCTGCACCATTTCGTCCGCTGGTATCGGCGGGTTGTCCGGGAGTTGCTCGGCGCGCAGGCGATTTGCGAAAACGTTCATCGCCGCATATTCCTGCTCGCTTGCATTTCGAAGATCGAATGGTTTGAGCGCTATAGTTGTTTGTGCCTATTCCTCTCCGAATCGACTATTTTCTGCCGACGTAAATCCCGTACCCGTAGTAATCGTAGAAATTTTTTGGGATACGGCGTGAGAGGGTCATATAGTGCTTGAGCGCCGCGCTGTTGGCCGGGCTTGAAGCTGCAAATGCCCACATATGGGCAGATTTACGCAGTATGCCTGTGACGCCAAACCACTTGAGACGATCCAGCACATCGCCGCGCGCCGAAGTGCGGTACGTTTTCATGACGATGTCTTGCAATCCCGACGCATTCAGGATTTCCCGCCATTCGTCCAGCGTGATGAGTTTCGCGCCAGAGAACCCAGCCGTCTCCAAACTTTCGACGATTTCGCGCGGGACAGGGGCAGTGAGCCACGTTGTTTCATTCATCCCGACATAGCCGCCCGGTTTACACACGCGGATAAACTCGCGCAAAGCGTTCGCTTTGTCGGGCACAAACCCCAGGACCGATTCGCAGATGACCGCGTCGAAGGTCGCATCCATCGAAAGGCAATTGTCGCGCATCGGCGGTCTTGAATTCAACTTGGTCGAGTACGTCTTCGCGCTTGGCCGTCTCCTTTGCCCATTCGATCATTCGCGGCGAGAGGTCTACGCCGACAACACGACAACCGCGCTGCTTGGCAAACCAGGACGATGTTTTACCAGTCCCGCAACCGACATCGAGAATGTATTTTCCTTTTTCGACGTGACACACGTCGCAAGTTCATTCGTCGAGTTCCATGCGCCCAGATGCCGCGTCATTCCCAGGTACGCCAATATTTCCAGATACGTGGGTTGCTGGTTTTCATTTGCAAGAGTTGGGGCTGCCATTTCTCCTCCGATGCATGTGAGCCAGCATGTTTATCGGGACGCGAACAACACGATGCCACCCAGCACGAACAGACTCAGCACAAGCAACGCGAGCGCTCCAAGCCCAACAAGTGCCAGCCGAGAACGCAACCGTTGTTCTTGCTCGGTCAGCGGACGCAGTTCATCTTTGTGTTTCTGCTCTAACGCAGAACCGATAGCAACGCCCAGCCCGAGCCAATGGCCGGACCAATGGCGACACATGACGACATTTCGTCAAAGAGAAGCCCCACAAGTGCTGGGATCGATCCCATCGCAATACCGATGCACATGCCGACGCTCATCCAGTGACCCTGGGGATACTTGCCTTGCATCGTCGGACCTTGCGCCGTGCGCACATTGCGCAGCAAGACAACTACAATCATACCGACGCCAACCACGACGAGTGCTCCAATGATAATGGCGAACAGAATCCACGTTTGCATAGTAACCTTCCTTTCATTTTATGC
>CAVQYN010000014.1:0-139897 GCA_963718225.1 uncultured Chloroflexia bacterium | reverse complement strand
CAGCTCATCGCGCGCATCAGGCAATTGCCATCGCGGTCTACTGGGACGGTGCTTGCGCCAGGCGTGCTTGCGCACAACGGCAACGATCTTTTCGCGCGGTACAAGATTTTTCGCGAGCAAGCGTTGCGATGCGACGACAAGTTTGTTCCACCAATCGCGCGCATCTTGCTCCGCGCCGCCGTTCGGCAAAAGGTTACAGCGGAATCGGTTAGCTTTCCAGCCAAGCGCATCACCGTCAATCGAAAATAGTCCGACCTTGGCACTGGATGTCCCAAGGTCGAAGGCGAGAATGTACTTGTCGGTTTGGCTCATCGTTGTGCCTCCGGAAAAACTACGACACGTTGAATCGGATATTCAAAATGTCGCCGTCCTTGACGACGTACTCTTTCCCTTCCAATCGCAACACGCCACGCTTGCGCGCTTCCGCCAAATCGCCGCACGCGATCATGTCATCGTACGAGATGACTTCGGCGCGAATAAAGCCGCGCGCCGAGATCGGTGTGAATCGTGCCAGCCGCATCGACCGCCGGTGCGCCAACGGCAATCGTCCACGCGCGCACCTCGTCCTCGCCGACGGTAAAGAACGATTGCAAGCCGAGCAACGCATACGACAAACGAATCATTTTCGCCAACCCCGGTTCCTCGATGCCGTACTCTTTCAGAAACTCGGCGGCATCCTCCGGCGACATTTGCGCGAGCTCCATTTCGAGCTTGCCTTGCAGGGTGACGAGAATCGTTTTCTTGTGATGGTACTTGACGATTTCGTTCGCGTCTTTCACCGCGCGGTCGCCGGTGTTCAACACGACGAGTTGCGGTTTGTGCGTGACGACCGCGAGGTTCTTGATGATTTTCAAGTCATCGTGCCCGAGTTCAAGATCGCGCAAGGGCTGACCATTTTCCAAATGGGGTTTGAATCGTTGCAGTAAGGCTTGCTCTTTTGTTTTGCGCTTCGCGCTCCGCCGGCGTCCCGCCGCCTTTTTTCAAACCGGCCGCTAATCGATCCAGGCGCCGCTCGACCATCGCGAGGTCGGAGAGAATCAATTCGGTGTCGAGGATTTCCAAGTCGCGTTGTGGGTCAATCGTCTCTTCGATGTGCGGAACATTCGGGTCTTCGAATGCGCGGACGACGTGCAGGAGCGCATCGTTTTGCACGATGTGATTAAGCAGGTTGCCGTCGATCCCGCCTTTTTCGCCGATGCCGCGCGCGAGTCCGCCGATGTCGTTGTACTGGACTTGGGCGCGAATCGTTTTGCGCGGGTTGAACATTTTTGAAAGGATGTCGACGCGCGGATCGGGCACATCGACCATCGCGGTGTGCACTTCCAACTTGCCGGACGAGAACGCCGCCGTTTCGATTTGTCCGCGCGTGAGCGCGTTAAAGATGGTAGTCTTGCTCGCGTTGGGGAGTCCAATGATTCCGATTTGCATGTTGCAAGTATAGCACAGCGATGAGAAAAGGTAAAACTATGACTGATCCGCACCATCTGATGTCCTGAATTTGCTAGCATGTGAGAGTACGTGATATACACCATTGGAGAATAGTCAAAGTCCTCCGACCGCGTATCGGTGGTGACACCCCAAATCTACCAGAGCACTTTGGCTTTTTTATCTCACCCACCGTCCAAGTAACAGCGCCGAGGTGTTTACGTCCGGAAAATGTAAAGGCGCCTCTTGTTATAGCCAGCCAACGAGTAGCGTCATATAAAAATGTTACCGAAATGGGTATCGTGGCGTCACGTAAAAATGTTACCATTGCTTGCTGGGGGTCAAAGCTCCAGCAGTTCATTAATCTGTTGTTTGAGTGCCACCACATCCAGCTTGGCGTGAATCGCCCGTAACTTGCGTTTGGCTTTCGGACTGACCTGGGAGAATCCAGCACGCGCTGATACGGCGTCTTGGGAGCATCATAGACTTTCTTGACCTTGCTCCCCTCCCGCACCTTCGCCACCAGTTTCTGCACGGGCAAGAATGATTCACGTAAAGCCGATAGACCGCATACAGCGCATTCAACTGGTTCACTTGGCGTCGCGTATCATAGCGGCCATAGCCCACCAAACGTCGGACCACCGACCAGTTTTTCTGTTCGACATACGGATTGTCGTTCTTGCGTCCTACGCGCCCGCGGGTGAAAGTGAGCTGTTCATGGTCGCAATAGCGCACCAACTCATCGTTGATGAATTCACTGCCATTGTCCGAGTCAGATCCCAGGAGCGGAAACGGCAAATCCTGACGGATGTGTTCCAAGGCGGCAAAGACATGGTTCTGGGCTTTGTTCGAGCACCGCCCGCATCTCGGTCCAGCCCGTAGAGACATCGGTCACATCTAACGTGCATGCAAAAAACCACTGGAATTACCGCCATCATGTTGCACCAGGTCGATTTCCGCAAAGCCCGGACGCTTATCGTCCCAGTCGGCAAAGGTGCGAACCTTGATCTGGGATTTGAGTAAAGTGCCCGGCTTCGTTCCGCCGCGATGTCCCGCCGGGCACGCCGTTCCGTGCGCCGCAAGGATCCATCGTCGAGGGACTGATGTATCTTGAGTCGCTGGAAGCACGCGCGGCTGACCTGCAAGTGATGCTGACGCAGGTGATCCAGTTCGACATCCATCGCCACGCGCAATCGCTTGGAACCGATCTGATCGAAGAGTTCGGCGAGCCACAGGATCGCGCGTTTGTCTTCCGGCGAGATAGATGCGTCGGCGCAGTGCGACGGCTCGGAGTCTTGGGATTCCGGTGGCGGCGCTTGCCCGCAACAAGGCAATCGCATGTTTGCGATGATAGCCGGTGGTGGCGACAAATTCATCCAGGATTCGTCCGCGTTGTTTCTTCGGGCTTTGCGATAACGTTCGCGTAATTTGTTCAGACGGGGTTCCGATGATTTGCAAATTGCCATTCACATCTCTCCTTTTCCGGGAGAGTGTGGCAAGAGGCAAAAAGCCTGTCAAATTTCGGTAACATTTTTACATGACGCGACGATTCGATTTCGGTACAGATGTATTGGATTGTCAAGCCCCAGGTTGATTCAAAGATGATTGCCCAAAAACAAAAAAAACTTTCCTGCCCCCTGTGGATATCCACAGCGGTTTTGTCGTTCCTCATCTAGTGTTGGTGACGTTTACGACACTCGCTATCGTTGTTTACGCGCAGCGATCCTGGCGCAGGTAATTTTAACAGACGATTCGAGTATTTCAAGACCTTCATCTCTTGACCGATGCCCAATCGGTCCAATTGTTGGCGCACAAATTGAGGAGTGGTCAATCCTCCACGCATGACCTTCCCGCCGCGTTCAGCCCAGATCATCATCTTCCGGGCAATCGTTTCCGCATCGGTGTGACGATCCGGTTCCTGATCATGCCAAACATGCCAAACGACCACGAGCATTTGTCGTGCAATCGCGGTGATGGCTTGTTCCTTATTCAAGGCGTTTGCACAAATGCTCAAACCGACTTTCCAATGACTTTATGGATCACCGCAATCCAAGCCGCTTCGACCATTGCTCCACGTAGATCGCGGCGACCTTGCTTGGTGATCCCACCACCCCGGTGTTTGTCGGCGGAGTCATGGACTCGTGCGCCCAACCCGGCATAGCCGACCAATTGCGGTGCACGGGAGAAGCGCTGAATGTCTCCAATGGCGGCGAGCAAGATCATAGCCGTGGTGACGCCAATACCCGTTTGTTGGATCACAAAGGGAATGTGCTGGTTCCAAGGTTCACGAACACTCTCCAGGTAGAGCTGCTGTTCGACTTGTTCGATCAAAGGTTCCAAGTCATCGAGTAATTGCAGGTCCTGGGTCACCAACAACTGTTCGAGCGGTTCTAGTTTCAATTGGTTCCACCATTCCCGCTGGGCCGGTCCAAAGAGCTCCCCGTCTGGGGTGCGAAATTGTGCCTTTGCAAGACACTCTGCAATCGATTTCGCGCCTGGGTGCGTTGGCGAATCAACCGCTGACGGTGCGAGACCAACGCCCCGCAGTTGCCGGACCGGTTCAGGAGGAATCCAAACTGCAGGAATCATACCGACGGCTAGAGTCGAGCCAGTTTGATGGCGTCTTGCGGGTCCGTCTTGACGTTAGCCGAACTGATCCACTTAATCAACAAGGGATTGGCCACGGTGACGGAAGCGACGAGCGGATGGAGTTGATCGTAGAGATGCCAAGCATTGCTCGTTGCCTCCAAGACCACGGCATCGGTTGAGTGAAGGTGGGATTGCGACCACTGGTCGAATTCGGCCCAATCGAGCCGCCTCGGACGCAGAACGATCTGCTGTTCGCGGTCGACCGCTCCGACGGTCACCGATCGTTTGTGGACATCGAGTCCAATAAAACGAAGAACGGAACTGTTCGTTGTGGACATAAGCTCCTTTCAAGCGCTCGGGGTTACCGAGTCACAGAGATGAGGCGCATCTTTCTGGGCGAAGGTTGCATGCACAGATACGAGTTCACCCCGGGAAAACTTGGGATCGTCTCAGTTGAGTGATCCGCATGGGCGATCAAACAACATTGCGAGCTCGCCGAAGCGTCTCATACCGAAACTCGATCGGCCCAAACGCCGTGCGCCGAGAGCGTTCCAGCAGACTCAACGTCCACAGGATACTACGGAATGCGCCTCATCTCAACCACATACTAACAACATTTTTAATGAGGTGATTCGGCCAATTGCCTAATTGTCCGATAAGGACTATAATTCAGATTGATGGAGCAGTTTCTGCATCTGAATGAAGCGGCGCCGCCCAGCCGATTGCCCATTCTGGTTTTTTGGTTCGTCGCACTCATCGTTTGCGTCGTCGGCGTTTTGATGGTGCCCACCGGGCTTGGTTTGATCGTCGGTTATCAAGATTTGACGGCGCAGAGTCACGAAGCCGCTATTACGCATTTCAATCGCGGCTTGGGTTATCTCGCCGAAAATTATCCGGAACTTGCGCGCGCGGAATTTGAAATTGCGCTCAAGTACAACAAGGATTTTCAACCGGCGCAACAGAAATTACGCGACTTGCAACCCAAGACCAACGGCGTTGGCGGTTCGTCCGACGATCGCGTGGCGGCAACGTTGTTCGATGAGGCAACCAGTCTGCTCAAGCAACAGGAATGGAGTGATGCGATAACGCGGCTCGAACAATTGCGCACGCTGAAACCCGATTACCGCGCAGTCGAGGTAAGTAATCTGACGTTCCAAGCGTACGTTGGCGGTGGCAAGGCGGCAGTTGCCGCCGGGCAAATCGAGTTGGCGCGCGGACGGTTTGAATCGGCGTTGACGATTCGCAACGATGCCGAAGTGGCGCGCCAACGTGATCTCGCCGCGTTATACCTTGATGGGCGCCAAGCGATTGGGCGTGTCGCGGTGCAAAAATTTGCCGCGCTGTATCAACTCGATCCAAACTATGCCGATATCAAGAAACGTCTTTTCGATGCGTATGTGCAGTTGGGTGATTTGTACGCGAAACAAAACGCGCCGTGTCCGGCCGCAGACCAATACGACGCCGCGATGACGCTCGTCAGCGATCCGCAATTGCCGGAAAAACGCAACCAACAAAAAGCCTTGTGCCTCAAAGCCATCACAACGCCAAAACAATCGCCCACGCCGAGCGCGGCGGAAAATTACAATTGGAATGTCTCGACGGCGAGCGATAAACCGTGTACCGGCACCGGCGATGTGACCGGGATGGTGCGCGATGCGTTGGGACGATTCCTGCCGGATGTGAATTTGGGATACGTTTCTAACGGCGGCAATTTGCTCGTTACCAAGACGAACGCGAATGGGCAGTATCAATTCAACCTGGGCAAAGACCCCACGGTCATCAAATTATCGATCCTCGGCGCGGACGCGAAAACGCCGACGAGCTTGACCGCCGAAGTTCCATACCCGGGTGGTGGCGCGGGTTGCCATCTCGTCGTCGATTGGCAACGTGTGCAATGAGAGGCGGACGATGAAAAAATTGTTTCGTCTCGTCGCGATTCTCTTGATCGTTTTGGCATTCAGCTTGCCGGCGATTGTGCGTGCGCAAGCCGCGTCGCATGTTGATGTGTTGACCGTGAACGGTGCCATCGATGTGTGGGCAGAGGGGTATGTCAATCGCGGTCTGGCTGTCGCAGAGCAAGATGGCGCCCAAGCCGCGATTATTTTGCTGAACACGCCCGGCGGTTCGCTTGGCGCGATGCAAAACATCACGTCGCGGATGCTCAACGCGCGCGTGCCCATCATCGTTTTTGTTTATCCGCAGGGCGCGTGGGCTGGCTCGGCGGGAACTTTTATCACGCTCGCCGGCAACATCGCGGCGATGGCGCCGAACACGACCATTGGCGCGGCGCATCCGGTCGAGGGCAGCGGCGAGAACATCGACGGCGATATGCGCGACAAGGTGACAAACTTTTCCGTATCGATGATTCAAAATATTGCGCGCGCACGCGGACGCAATGCGGAATGGGCGGCGAATGCAGTTAAGAGCAGCGTCTCCGCGACCGCGCAAGAAGCCGTTGAACTGCGCGTTATCGATTTGATTGCTAACGACGTAACCGATTTGCTCGGCAAGGTCGACGGCAAAACGATTCAGACCGCGTCCGGCGCGCAAACTTTGCGCACCAAAGGCGCGAATATCAACAATCTCGATATGAACCTCGCTGAAATCTTTCTGCATACGCTCGTCGATCCGACGATTGCGCTGATTCTCCTGCAAATCGGTTTGCTCGCGATTGCGGTGGAACTCTACAATCCCGGCGCGACGTTGCCGGCAATCGTTGGCGCGATTTGTCTCGTCTTGGCATTCGTGGCGTTAGGCAATTTGCCGGTCAATTGGGGCGGCGTGATTTTTATCGTCCTGTCGGTCATTTTGTTTATTCTGGACATCAAAGTCACCGGCTTTGTCTTGTCCGTCGGCGGCTTTGTGATGTTCGTGCTCGGCGCATTGTTGCTGTTCACGCCGTTTACGCCGCCGTCGGGCGTGCCGGAATTAGAACGCGTGTCGGTCTCGCCGGTGGTCATTGTTTTACTCGGCGGCTCGATGCTCGCATTCTTCTTGTTCATCCTTGGCGCGGCGGTGCGTGGGCGCAACACGCCGGTGGTGAGCGGCGTGGAAATGTTGATCGGCGCAACTGGCATGGCGATTTCGGATCTCGCGCCGAACGGCATGGTGCGTGTGCAAAGCGAAGAGTGGACAGCGCAAGCGCAAGCCGGCACGATTCAAAAAGGTGAAGCTGTTCAAGTGGTTCGCGTGGATGGATTAACGCTCAAGGTTGTGAAGAAATAAACTCCAGACGAGAGTCAATCGTCTGGAATCAAAGAGGAGGATGGTATGGCAAACACATTGACGTTCCTGGGTTGCGTGGGAGCATTGCTCGTCCTGTTTCTGCTTGTTTTGCTTCCGCTGGCAGTCAAGATCGTGCGTGAGTATCAACGACTTGTCGTGTTCCGGCTGGGCAAGTGCGTTGGACAACGCGGACCGGGTTTGGTCTTGCTCTGGCCCTTTATCGAAAACGCAACTTGGGTGGACTTGCGCGAAAATTTCCTCGAAGTGCCGGCGCAGTCGACTATTACAAGAGACAACGCAAACATCTCGGTAGATTTCCTGATCTACTGGAAAGTTGTTGATCCAGTCGCTAGTGTGGTGCAGGTTGGCAACTTTGCTGGCGCATCGCAAGGTATCGCCACAACGACACTGCGCGCAGTCATCGGCGATATTATGCTGGACGATGTGCTGGCGCAACGCGAACACATCAATACGGTTCTCCGCACCAAACTCGATGAGGTGACCGGGCGCTGGGGCAATAAAGTGACCGCCGTGGAAATCCGCGAAATTTTGCCGCCCCGCGAAATTCAGGAAGCGATGACGCGGCAAATGTCGGCGGAACGCACGCGCCGCGCCGCAGTCACCGAAGCCGAAGGCAAGAAGCAAGCGACCGTTACGGTTGCCGAAGGCGACAAGCAATCGGCGATTCTGCGCGCAGAAGGTGATCGGCAGGCGCGCATCCTCGCCGCCGAAGGTTACGCCGCCGCATTGCAAACGGTGTTCCAAGCCGCCAAAGGTATCGACGCCAAGACCATGTCGCTTCAGTACCTCGATGCGCTCAAGGCGCTCGGCGCGGGTCCCGCGACCAAGTTCATCTTCCCGATGGAATTTACGAACTTGCTCAAGCCGCTCATCGACTATACGGCGAAGAGCGCGGGCGGCGATTAAAAAGAATCGTAGGTATACAAAATTTGACCCAAAAATCCTTGACATCGACCAGGGATTATGCGATAATCTAGACGTAGGGCACGGTAAGTGCACGTCTGGTGTTTGAGCACGTGGATCGCCAAGGCAAGAACTTACGTCCTTGGCGATTTTTTTATTCCCGCGATTTTTCCTTTTTCCATTTCTTGCCGGGAAGGGGGTGGCAACAGTATGGCAGAACGTATCCAAGGTACGGTCAAGTGGTTTAACGCGTCGAAAGGCTTTGGCTTTATCGCGCGCGAGGGCGGCAAAGACGTCTTCGTCCACTTTTCCGCGCTCAAGATGGAGGGCTACAAGACCCTGAACGAAGGCGACAAGGTTGAATTCGCAATCGAAGACAGCGCCAAGGGTCCGCAAGCCGCCGATGTCGTGAAAGTGATGTCCTAATTCATTTTTGATTCTAGGCACGCTTTGCGAAAAACAGTCATCGATAAAAATCGGTGGCTGTTTTTCTTTTATCGCCGGGGCTTGACAACAGAACAATTGTTCGATATACTGTCGTCAGAGCAATGCGTCCTCAAATGATTCCTCAATCCTTAAGCAAGTTTGAGGACGCATTGCTGGCGGCTAACTATGGACATTCAGCAAAAACTCGATGTGCTTGGCGCGGCGGCGCAAGCCGATCTCGCGTGCGGTTCGTGCGGCGAGGGACAAGTAGCGTACGCGCGACGATGTGGGGCGCTGGATTTATCCGGCGGTGCGTCCCGATGGCAAGACAATCAAGATGCTGAAAATCTTGCAGACGAACGCGTGCGAGAAGGATTGCTTTTATTGTCCCACGCGGCGCGGACGCAATGTCGAACGCACGACCTTCAAGCCGGATGAACTTGCGGAAACGTTCGATCAAATTCATCGCGCGAATCTTGCCGAAGCGATTTTCATTTCCAGCGGCGTCGTCGGCGGCGGAACGCGGACGATGGATCGAATGCTCGCGACCGCTGAACTCTTACGCGGCAAGTACGATTTTCGCGGCTATCTCCATTTGAAATTGATGCCCGGCGCAGAATCCGCCGCAATCGAAAAAGCATTGCAGCTGGCTGACCGCGTGTCGGTGAATCTTGAAGCGCCGTCGTCCGAGCATCTCAACAAGCTATCCTCCACAAAACGCTACGCCGAAGAATTGCTCGCGCCCTTGCAAGCGGCGAAGCGCTTGATCGATCAATGTGCCGGCGTTGCGCGAGAAAACGATGACGACACAATTCGTCGTCGGCGCGGCGGACGAGAGCGACCGCGACATCGTATCGCGCACCGCGCAATTGTATCGTGATTTGGAACTTGCGCGGGTGTACTATTCGGCGTTTCAACCCATTGCCGATACGCCGCTCGATGGTCATGCGCCGACACCGCTTGTGCGCGAGCACCGTTTGTATCAGACCGATTTCTTGTTTCGCAAATACAATTTCACTTTCGACGATTTGATTTTCGACGCGCGCGGCAATCTCCCCATCGAATCTGACCCCAAGACAATTTGGGCAACCGCGCACCCCGAATTCTTCCCTATCGAATTGAATCGCGCGAGCCGTGAACAACTTTTCCGCATCCCCGGCATCGGACCGACATCGGTCAAGCGAATTTTGCAATCCCGCCGCGCGACAAAATTCCGCCACATCGAGCAACTTGCGCGCATCGGCGCAGA
Organism: uncultured Chloroflexia bacterium; assembly: GCA_963718225.1. Classification (GTDB taxonomy): domain Bacteria; phylum Chloroflexota; class Anaerolineae; order UBA4142; family UBA4142; genus DAOTXS01. The sequence continues at coordinate 130,059 of CAVQYN010000014.1, read as the reverse complement.
CGAAAAGCGCGCCGCGCCGTTTGTCTTGCTGGACGGTCGCGCGCCGATGCGACAACTGGCGCTGTTCTAAAATGATACGCGGCAGGCAAATCGCCTGCCGCGTAGTCTTCCTTCGAACTTATGGTTCGCGCGGGTACGGTGGGACGTATGGGCTTTTATCCGCAAATATCAAAAAACCTCCGGGCGCAACCAAGTACGCGCGAAGGCAGTCGCCACCCTCGGCGAATTTGCGATACCGGCATCAGCATCGCTCATTCCATGCGGCAATTATACAAGAAATCATGCAAACTAATGGTATCAATTTCGTACCAAATGGTATGTTGGCGGTATGCGTTCTAGAGCGTATTACTTACATTGATAGTGCGCAGAAGGTCAATTGCACGTTCATACGTCCCTTTGACCTCCTTTGGACTGGATTTAGACTTGTTGGCGGTATAATTTTATCGTTGTGACCGGCAATGCGGTCATGTTTCCATGCGCCCATTGGTTGGCGCATCGAGTCGTTAGCAGGTCAAAGACTATGACCTTCGGGAGCAAGCGATGCGGCTTGTCGTTCGTTCGACTTTATATCGTGCGCGCGCTGTTTTGAGTCGATCAGAATCAAAATCTGTTTGCGCGCATTTTTTGTTCCCGCGCATCGTTTTCGCATTCATTTCAAGGAGCTAGCCCATGCGAACCAAAGATTTACGATCTGTCCCCATGGCACCCGCACTCGTGCCGAACGCCGAAGACCCGGTGGCGATCGTCGAACAACGCGCGCAAATCGACGCCGTCATCGCCGAGTTGGGCGGCAAGCCCGGTGCGACGATGCTCATTTTAAATCGATTGCAATCGGACTTGGGGCATATCTCACGCCCGATGCAAAATTACATCGCCGAGAAATTGAATGTCCCGCTCAAAGATGTCTACGGCGTCGTGACGTTTTACTCTTTCTTCACGATGAAACCGCGCGGCAAGCACGTCATCCGCGTGTGCATGGGCACGGCGTGTCATGTGCGCGGCGCGGCAAAAATTCTCGATCGCTTGGTCGAAAAGTTGGAAATCAAAGCCGGCGAGACGACGCCGGACCGCCAAGTCACGCTGGAAACCGTCAATTGCCTGGGTGCGTGCGCGCTGGGTCCGGTCATTGTCGCGGACAATACCTATTCCGGTCAGATGAATGTCGCTAAAACGGATCGCTTGCTCAAGACGATTGTGCCGGAGCAAAAATGAAAATCCAAAATTTTTCTCAACTCGATGAATATCGCGCGCGGTTGGTGAACGCGCTCGATCCCAATCAAAAAACGGTGACGATTTGCGGCGGCACCGGTTGCCGCGCGTACGGCTCGGAGCAAGTGTTGGACGCGGCGCGCGCAAATTTGAAAGACGGCGAAGCGCACGTGCGGATGACCGGCTGTCACGGCTTTTGCGAAAAAGGTCCGCTCGTTGTCGTGCAGCCTGAAGGGTTGTTCTATTCGCACGTGCAACCCAAAGACATGCCGGAAATCGTCGATACGACGATCAAGCAAGGCAAGGTGGTCGAACGCTTGTCTGTACGTTCATCCGACCGGCGAAAAAATCGCGCACGAGCACGATATTCCGTTTTACGCGCGGCAGATGCGCTTGCTCCTGAATCAAAATGGACATCTCGATCCGACAAGCATCGACGAATACATCACGCTCGGCGGTTATGTGGGCTTGGCAAAAGCGTTGAAGATGACCGGCGATCAAATCATCGATGAGATGGTGCGTTCCGGTTTGCGCGGGCGCGGCGGCGCGGGTTTTCCGACCGGCATCAAGTGGCGCACAGCACAAACGGAAATCGCGCGCCGCAAAAAAATCGATCCGAAATATCCCGGCGGTTACGTCGCGTGCAACGCGGATGAAGGCGACCCCGGCGCGTATATGGATCGCAGTTTGATGGAAGGCAACCCGTTCCGCGTGATCGAGGGCATGACGATTGGCGCGTTCGCGGTTGGCGCGGTGCGCGGCTACGTGTACATTCGCGCCGAGTATCCGCTCGCGGTGCATCATCTCGCGCTCGCGTTGGCAAGTGCGCGCGACCTGGGTTTGCTTGGCGAAAATATTTTGGGCACGGGATTCAATTTCGATATTGAAATCCGGCTGGGCGCGGGCGCGTTTGTCTGCGGTGAAGAGACCGCGTTGCTCGCATCGATTGAAGGCAAGCGCGGGGAGCCGCGACCGCGACCGCCGTTCCCGGCAGTTTCCGGTTTGTGGGCGCAACCGACGGTGTTGAACAATGTCAAATCGTGGGCAAGCGCGACGATCATTTTGGACAAGGGCGCGGAATGGTACGCCAAAATCGGGACCGAGAAATCGAAAGGGACGATGATCTTTTCGCTCGTCGGCACGGTCGCCAACACGGGCTTGGTCGAAGTGCCGATGGGCATCACGTTGCGCGAATTGATTTTTGGCATCGGCGGCGGAATCCCGGGCGGCAAAAAATTCAAAGCGGCGCAAATCGGCGGACCCTCCGGCGGATGTATTCCCGAAGAACATCTGGACACGCCGATCGATTATGAATCGCTCACGTCGCTCGGCGCAATTGTTGGCTCGGGCGGTCTTGTCGTCGCGAACGAAGATACCTGCATGGTCGATCTCGCGCGGTACTTTATGAATTTCGTGCAAGAAGAATCATGCGGCAAGTGCGTGCCGTGCCGCGTGGGCACGCTCCGCATTCTCGAATTGCTGGAAAAGATTTGCGCGGGCATGGGCGAAGACGGCGATATTGAACAACTCGAACGAATGGGACGTTTTGTGAATCAAGGCAGTTTGTGCGCGCTCGGTCAAACCGCGCCGAATCCGGTGATGACGACGTTGCGCTATTTCCGCAAAGAGTACGAACAGCACATTTACGATCACATTTGCACCGCCAAAGTGTGCAAGGGTTTGCTCACGTACACAATCCTCGATAAGTGCACCGGGTGTATGGTGTGCGCGCGCAATTGTCCGGCAAAAGCGATCACCGGCGAAAAATTGAAACTGCACACGATCAACGAAAGTTTGTGCGAGCGTTGCGGCGTCTGCGCGAGCGTGTGCAAGTTCAATGCGATTGAAGTAAGCACCGGCAAGGTGTGGATTAATCCGAAGTTGAAAGTGGCGGCGTAAATCATAAGCGTCGATAGTTGCGTTAGCTGGAACGTAATCGATAGTGCGTTATTCGACTGCGCCGCCTGGCGGCTCCGCTCAGTGCGAAGCATCAGTTTGCATTCTCCAAGGAGGAGGACATATGCGATTTAATCGCGAAATTTATCCGGGACGCGGGTTGGGCGTGTGGGCATTCTGGCTTCATCGCCTCAGCGGGTTGGCGATCATTTTCTACTTGCTCATGCACATCCTCGTCATTTCGACCATTGTCGGTGGGCAAGCGAATTTCAACAGCGCGATGACGTTCTTGAAAGTCGCCGATCTTCGTCTTGCTCGAAATGGGCTTGATCGGTTGCATCACGCTTCATGGTCTCAATGGCATCCGCATTGTCCTGTTCGATCTGGGCATGGGCATCAAACGGCAAAAAGAAATTTTCGTGGGCATGGCAATCGCCGCCGCGATTCTAACCGGCATTGCGTTTGTGGTCGCGTTGCCGCACATCGTTGGATAAAAATGGTAAATAGTAATTGGTAATTGCCAATTACTATTTACAGTGGAGAAATATATGACACAATCACCTTCACAACCCCAGGGCGTGTGGGCATGGATTTGGCAACGCATCACCGCCGTTCTGCTCGTCGTTTTCCTCGGCACGCATATTTTTGTTTTGCATTACGTGCCGGAAAATTTGAACATCGATTTTGCTCGGCGTCGCATTGCGCTTTAAAAGCGTGTTGTATCTCATTCATCGATAGCGGACTGCTTGCGACAAGTTTGTATCACGGCTTGAACGGCGTGCGCAACATCGCTGTTCGATTTTGTCCTGAGCGACGGCAAGCGGCGCGTCGATCAATATTTTGTTCTGGCTGGTTGGACTCGTGTTCTTTGCCTGGGGCGCATATGCGCTCACGTTCTTTATGAAATAACCGGGAGACATGAAAAATGATTAAACATCAAGTCATTGTTGTAGGTGGTGGTCTCGCCGGGTTGCGCGCCGCAGTCGAGTCCGCAATGATGGGCGTCGATACGGCGGTGCTGTCGCTCTTGTATCCGGTGCGCTCGCATTCCGGCGCGGCGCAGGGCGGCGTGAATGCCGCGCTCGCGAACATGGAAGAATGCAAAGACGATACGCCGGCGAAGCACGCATACGATACGGTCAAGGGTTCGGATTTTCTCGCCGATCAAGATTGCGCGGAAATCATGACGACCGATGCGCCCAAACGGATTTACGAACTGGAACATTGGGGTGTGCCGTTCAGCCGATTGCCGGATGGTCGCATCGCGCAACGACCGTTTGGCGGCGCGGGTTATCCGCGCACGTGTTACGCCTCCGATAAAACTGGTCTCTATATTTTGCACACACTCAATGAACAAGCGGTCAAGCACAATATCAAAGTGTACAACGAATGGGCGGCGCTCTCTGTCGCAAGCGACGGCGCGGTGAATCACGGTTTGGTCGCGATCAATTTGCAGACCGGCGAAATTGCGATCCTTCGCGGCGGACGCGGTCATCATCGCGACCGGCGGCGCGGGACGCATTTTCAAGCGCACGTCGAACGCGATGCAATCGACCGGGTTTTGCATGAGCATCGCGTATCGCGCCGGCGTTGCGCTGGAAGATATGGAATTTGTGCAATTCCATCCGACGACGATCATCGGCACAAATATTTTAATGACCGAAGGCGCGCGCGGCGAGGGCGGTTATCTCGTCAACAATAAAGGCGAGCGATTCATGAGCAAGTACGCGCCCAAAGCGATGGAACTGGGTCCGCGCGACATTGTCTCGCGTTCGATTCAAACCGAAATCAACGAAGGGCGCGGATTCCCGGACGGCGGCGGGAGTGTGCATCTCGATTTGCGTCACCTGGGTCGCGAGAAAATTTTGGAACGCTTGCCGGGCATTCGCGACATCTGTATCAGTTTCCTGGGACTCGATCCGATTGAAAAACCGATTCCGATTCAGCCGGGGCAACATTTCATCATGGGCGGCATCGCCACCGATAAAGATGGCGCGACCAAACTGCCCGGCTTGTTCGCCGCGGGCGAATGCGCGTGTGTCAGCGTGCACGGCGCGAATCGTTTGGGCGGGAATAGTTTGCTCGAATGTGTCGTGATGGGACAACGCGCCGGCGTTGCGGCGGGCAAATTCGTCCAGGGCAAAACGTCGGCGGTCAAAGAATCGGTGTTGAACGACGCGGCGAAAAAAGTTGCGGGCGAAGTCGATGCGCTGTTGAAATCGGATGGCAAAGAACGGCTCGTCGATTTGCGCGACGCGATGGCGCAAACGATGACCGACAAAATCGGCATTTTCCGCGAAGGAAATCGATGGCGGAGGCGCTCGCGACGATTCAGCAATTGCGCGTGCGTTATCGCAACATCGGCGTCGATGCGAAGAATCGCAAGTTCAATCTCGATTTGCTTCGCACGATTGAATTGGGCGGCATGCTCGAAGCGGCGGAAACGATGGCGGCGGGCGCACTCGCGCGGCAAGAATCGCGCGGCGCGCATTCGCGGATGGATTTCAAAACGCGCGATGATGTGAATTGGATCAAGCACACGTTGGCGTTTCGCACTGCCGACGGTCCGCGACTTGAGTATAGCAGTGGTGAAAACCAAGTGGGAGCCGGAGGAACGAAAATACTAGAGTCAGTGAACAGGGGACAGAGATCAAGAGTATTTCTGATCACCTGACCTCCGACCCCTGACCACTTTTGGAGAATATAAATGAGCCAAACAATCAATCTACGCATCTATCGCCGCGATCCGGATTTGGACACGACGGCGAAATACTCGAACTATCAAATCGAACTTGAACCCGGGCAGACCGTGTTGATGGCGCTGTACCACATTCTCGATAATGTGGACAAGACGATTGCGTTTCGCGCGTCGTGCCGGAGCGCGGTCTGCGGCAGTTGCGGCATGCACATCAACGGCAAGAATCGATTGGCGTGCGAAACGCAACTCTCGACGCTGGGCAATGAAGTCGTCGTCGAGCCGTTGCCGCATTTGCCGGTTCTCAAAGACCTTGTCGTCGATATGACATCGTTCTGGGACAAGTACAACAAGGTGCGCCCGTACCTCATCTCGGTGAAAAATCCACCTGGAGAAGGAACGCCCGCAATCGCCGCACGACCGCAAACAGATCGATGAATTTATCGATTGCATTCTGTGCGCGTGTTGTCACTCGTCCTGCTCGCTCGATTGGTGGGACAAGGAATATCTGGGTCCCGCCGCGCTCGGCAAGATGTGGCGGTTTATGGCGGACTCGCGCGACGAAGGCGAGCTGGAGCGTTTGAAAATCGTCGCGAGCGAGGAAGGCGTGTTCCGTTGCCACACGCTTGTTCAACTGCACGGAGGAATGCCCCAAGAAAATCTCGCCGACGTTTGCGATTCAGCAGATGAAAAAGCGCGTGATGGTGGCGAAGCTCACAGGAAAATTCTAGGGCTTTGGTAGGGGTGAGGCATTGGTGCGATTAGTTGCGAGTCAGTTGACGACTAGTTAGGTCGCCGCGTGATTCGTGGGGCGTGAAGTGCTCAGACTTACGCGGCGAGCGTGAAACACGTTTAAAATGCTAGTCGCTGTTTTCTTCCTTTTCCAACTTACACTCTTCTTCATCGGCTTCCTGGGTCCATGGCGTGATGCGAATACCAAAGGTCATCTCGCTCGTCCGATACGGATGCTGTTGAGTTTCTCGTTGCTCGTCGCCGCGTTTGCCATTTGGCTTGGCGGCGCAAAATTACCAATCTACGCGCAGTGGGTCGCGTTCGGAATGCTCGCCTCGTTCGTCGGCGATTTGATTATGGCGCGGCTGATTCGATTGCCCAATCGCTTGATCGGCGGGATGATTGCGTTCTTCATCGCGCATGCACTGTACATCAACGCGTACACGCAATCGATGCAGATGATTTCATCGATCGAACCTTTCAAACGTTTTGACGCTGGTTTGCTGATTGCCTTACTCCTTTACTGCTTTCTATTACAGTTTGGCTGGCTCTGGCTTGTGCGCAACCAAAAACGAGATCGCGTGACCAGCATCGGTTCACTGGTCTACCTGCTGTGGGTCTGCACGATGGCATCGTTTGCGTTTGCGCTGGGATACGCGCTTGGTTTTTGGCTCACGGCAATCGGCGGATTGTTGTTTGTGATTTCGGATTTCATCGTCGTCGTGCGTGACGTGGGCGATAAGCGCATCAAGAATGTAAACGATTGGGTGTGGCTCACGTACGTGGGGGCGCAAGCAGGAATTATTTATGCCGGGAATCTGTAATATTGGACGCCGACAAACGCCGATAAACGCAGAGAAAAATACCATAAATTGGAGCGTTCTCCCATCTGCAGTGACGTCTTGACTGTCTTCAAGTATAATGAAATTACAGACAAGCTTTTGCATCGGCGTCTTTCAATCGAAGTCTACACGGCACTTGGGTTCCGGCTTCCTTGAAAATGTTTATGAAGAATGCTATGTGTAAAGAATTGCTGTTGCGCGAAATCTCGGCTTAAAAGTCGAACGACCAATTCCAAGATCGATGTGTATTTCGAGGCACGAAATTGTACGGCGAGTATTTTGGCATGATTTGTTGGTTGAGAATGCGAGTTGATTGTCGAGATTGAAGGCGGCTACGCAATATTTCCGAAGTGAACGAAGCGCAATTACTGAATTATTTGCGAGCTACCCGGCTGACGAAGTCGGATTGCTTCATCAACTTTGGAGCCAACGTCTCGATTTTCGTCGCAAAGCATTTGATCATGAGCGCAAGACACCTACTTGGATTCAGCGATAGTATAATTGGACGCAGACGAACGCAGATATTCGCAGACAGATTCTTTTATCTGCGCTCGTCTGCGGTGCAAAAAGAATTTGGATGAGGAGATAGTATGCCTATAAACCTAACCATTAACGGCAAACGAATTCAAGCCACTGAAGGCATGACTGTGCTTGATGCGGCGCGCGCGAATGGCATCAACATTCCCACGCTGTGCCATCATCCCGATCTGCCGCCGGTCGGCGGATGCCGCATGTGCGTGGTCGAAGTGGAAAAGATGCGCGGACTCGTCGCGTCGTGCACGTTGCCGGCGACCGAAGGCATGGTCGTGCAAACCGAAACGCCCAAGCTGATCGACGAGCGCAAGTTTATTTTGGAAATGTTGCTCACCGATCATCCCAACGAATGCATGACGTGCGAAGTGACCGGCGCTTGCGAGTTGCAAGATTTGGTGTACCAATACCAAGTCGAATGGCCCCAGCACAAGGGCAAGCGTCACAGTTATCCAATTGGCGCCGACCCGAATCCGTTTGTGTTTACCGATTTCAACAAGTGTATCATTTGCACTCGATGCGTGCGCGCATGCGCGGAAATTCAAGGGCGCAACGTGTGGGGTCTCGCCAATCGCGGCTTTCACGACAAGATCGTCGCGGGCGCGGATGTGACGATGCTCGAAGCCGGGTGTGAATCGTGCGGCGCGTGCGCGGCGTACTGTCCCACCGGCTCGCTCACCGATAAACCGTCGCGCGGGCTGGGTCGATCCTATCAAATGAAAAAAGTGACGACGACGTGCACGTACTGCGGCGTCGGTTGTAATTTCGATTTGAACGTCAAGAACGGCAAGGTTGTCAAAGTTACATCGAATCGCAAATCGGTTGTGAATGGCATGGCGTTGTGCCTCAAGGGACGCTACGGCGCGGAGTTTATTCATCACAAGGATCGCTTGACCAAGCCGCTCATCAAAAAAGATGGCAAGTTCGTCGAATCATCCTGGGATGAAGCGTTGACGCTCGTCGCCGAAAAACTAGGGACAGAACAAGGGCGACAAGTTTGCGTTCCTCGCCTCGGCGAAAGCGACGAACGAAGAAAATTATCTCTTTCATGAAATTTACGCGCGCGGTGATGGGGACGAACAGCGTCGATCACTGCGCCCGGCTCTGACACGCCAGCACCGTGTCCGGTCTGGCCACATCATTCGGTTCTGGCGCGATGACGAACAATATCGCGGATATCGATAATTGCAAAACGATGCTTGTCATCGGATCGAACACGACCGAGCAACATCCGGTCATCGGCACGCGCATTCGGCGCGCGGTGCGGCGCGGCGCGAAACTCATCGTCGCCGATCCGCGTTCGATCGATTTGGCGAGCATGGCGACGCTGTACATTCGACAACGACCGGGGACGGACATCGCGTTGTTGAATGGACTCGCGCACATTATTCTCAAAGAAGGTTTGGAAGACAAAGAGTTTATCGCGAATCGCACAGAAGGATTCGACGAATGGCGCAAGGTCATCGAGACGTACACGCCGGCGCGCGTGAGCGAAATCACCGGCATCGCGGTCGATGATTTCTTCACCGCCGCGCGTTTGTACGGCGGCAACAAACCCTCGGCGATTTTTTACGCGATGGGCATTACGCAACACACGACGGGACACAACAATGTTTTGTCGATTGCGAATTTGGCGATGCTCACCGGCAACCTGGGGAAACCCGGCTCCGGCGTGAATCCTTTGCGCGGACAGAACAACGTGCAAGGGTCGTGCGATGTGGGTGCGTTGCCGAATTTCTACACCGGCTATCAACGGGTCATCGACGATGCCGCGCGCGCGAAATTTGAAAAGGCGTGGGGCGTTGAAAATCTTCCGCCGAAAGTTGGTCTCACCGTCGGCGAGATGCTCAAAGCCGCGCGCGATGGCAAGGTCGAGGCGATGTGGATCGTCGGCGAGAATGTCGCGATGAGCGACCCAGACTCGCATCATGTCATTGAAGCATTGAACAAACTCGATTTTCTCGTCGTCTCGGAATTGTTCATGACCGAGACGGCAGAACTGGCTGACGTCGTTTTGCCCGCTGCATCGTTTGCGGAAAAAGATGGCACGTTCAGCAACACCGAACGCCGCATCCAACGTGTGCGCAAAGCCATCGAACCGATTGGCGAGTGCCGCACGGATTGGCAAATTGTTTGCGATGTGGCAAAGCGAATGGAAGTTAAAGCCGGCTTTGAATTTCGGAATCGGCGGAAGAAATCATGGCGGAGATTGCGTGGCTCACGCCGCAGTACGCCGGGCATCACGTACGCGCGCATCGATGCAAAAGGTTTGCAGTGGCCCGTTCCGAACAAGGAACATCCCGGCACGCCGATTCTGCACACGCAACAATTCACGCGCGGCAAAGGGTTGTTCTCGGCAGTCGAACATCAAGAGCCGGCGGAAAATCCGGACGAAAAATTCCCGTTCACGCTGACGACCGGGCGCATCCTGCAGCACTATCACACCGGCGCGATGACGCGGCGCGTCCCAGGCCTGGAACAACTTGCGCCGGAAGAACGCGTCGAGTTGAACCCGGACGACGCAGTGAAAATGGGCGTCAACGACGGCGACTGGCTCAAGGTGTCGTCGCGGCGCGGCGAAGTGAGAGCGCGCGCGTGGGTCACCGACCGCGTGGGGCACGGCGTCGTCTTTATGACGTTCCACTATGCGGAGGCGCTGACGAATGCGCTGACGAACACCGCGGTTGATCCGATTGCGAAAATTCCAGAGTTGAAGGTGTGCGCGGTGAAGGTGGAAAAGTCGTTCCAAGAGCAAATCGAAAGCGCGTTTGTGTAATCACGGAGAAGCAGGGGAGCAGGGGAGAGAAATCTTCTCTGCTCCTTTGTTTGCTTGTCTTGATTTCTAGATTTGCTTGAAGTTGATAGAGGAGCGAGTACAATCGAAAACATCATCTGGGGTAGAACAACACGCGACGCGGAGAAATGTTCTCCGTGTCGCGTTTTTGTTTGCGTATTTATCGCTATTCTACGTCAGCCTGATCTTCAATCCGGGTTATAATGCACTCGTTGCAGTGGGTTGCCTGTATCACACCTCGCGCACGTCCATAATTTCGCGCACAACTGGCTTGAGCGCCTCAACCAGCTTGGCTTGCGGCGCGTCTTGCACCTTGACCATCATCTCCCATTGCGCCGCGCCTGGGTTTGGGTCTTCGCTAAACGCCAGCCCCACAATATTCCCGCCGACGCCAAAGATCGCGTTCGTGATTTTGGCAAGCGTCCCCTTGGTGTTGGGAATCATCGCGGTGATGCGCACGCCGGGTCGGCGTCCCCCCAGGAACTGCAAGAACGCCTTGAACAAATCGCTTTCGGTGATAATGCCCACGAGCGTCTTGCCGCGCATTACCGGCAGACCGCCGATCTTGGCATCCGCCATCATGCGCGCGGCATCTTCCAACGGTTGATCCTCGCCCACGGTGAGAACGCGCGTGGTCATCACCTTTCGGACTTGCAGCTTGTACAGCAGATCGTGAATCTCCCACACGTTCAACGATGTTGCGGATGACGGCGAAGCGTACAGCAAATCTTTTTCCGAGATGATGCCGACGAGCTGTCCTTGACTATCGAGGACGGGCATGCGGCGGATTTTCTTTTCGCGCATCAACTGCAACGCATCCCGCACCGATGTCTCGGGCGTGACCGTGACTGGGTTGGATGTCATTCGCTCTCGAACTAGCATCGTATCCTCCTTTGGCACGAACTATTTTCTCGATTATAGCACAAAAATCGAACCAAAACCGGGGGCTTGACAAATAGACGATTATCTATATAATAACGTATAGACAGTTATCGATATGTCAAAAACCACCTCCGTAGATTTCGCCAAGGCGCTGGCAGACCAAACGCGCCAGAAAATCATGCGCCTGTGCTGTTGCGAATGGCTCAGCGTCAACGACATTGTCGCCAAGACCGACGTCGCCCAGCCGACCGTTTCGCATCACCTCGCGATTCTGCGCGATGCGGGGTTGGTGGATGTGCGCGAAGAAGGGCGGCAGACGTTTTACACGCTGAATCAAGCGCGCGTCGTCGATTGCTGTGGGCAGTTGATGGCGGCGTTCGCGCCGGAGCAAAAGGCGACGCAACAGTTGATCAAGATTTCAGATATCAAGAGTTAGCGCGTGTCTCTTTTTTTGCTTTGATCCATAGACAAGTGTCTATGGATTACCAGTACCAAGCAGGAGATCCATGGTGAACATGACAACGAGCAGGCTGACCTTTGCGAATTATTGGGACCACTTTTTGGCGCGTTCGGGTGTCAATCGGATGGGGCATCGGATTGAGCCAGGATTGTACGCTATCGGCAAACCAACGCCAGAATCGCCGGTGTTTGTCACGGCAAACTACTCGCTCAGTTTCGACGCGCTCCGAGCGGCACTCCCAGGCATCCATGGCTATATCTTGGTCCTTGACACTCAAGCCATCAACGTGTGGTGCGCCGCTGGCAAGGGCACCTTTGGTACGGATGAACTGGTACAGCGCATCGAAGCAACTGGATTGCGCGATGTCGTCAGCCACCGAGTTCTGATTTTGCCGCAACTCGGCGCGCCGGGCGTTGCTGCGCACGAGGTCAAGAAACGCACCACGTTCAAAGTCGAGTACGGTCCTGTGCGCGCGTCTGACTTGCCCGTGTATCTCGAACACCACGAAGCGACGCCGGAGATGCGCCGGGTGCACTTTGCTCTGGGCGACCGCCTTGCCGTAATCCCAGTTGAGATCGTGGGTGGACTCTCATGGATGCTCGTCGCGGCGGTAATCGCTTTTTTCTTTGGCGGCTGGCTGTCGTCCCTGGTCGCCGTTGCCATGATGCTCGCCGGGGTTGCTCTGTTCCCAATCGTATTACCCTGGTTGCCAACGCATGATTTCAGCAGTAAGGGATTCATTCTGGGTGTGGTGCTTGCTCTGCCGCTTGCGTTCATGTCACTGCAAGGAAATGCCGATGCTGTTTGGTGGGTGCGCGCGCTTCAAGCCATTACCCCGTTGCTCGTCTGGCCGCCGGTCGTCGCGTTCTTGGCATTGAACTTTACCGGCTCGACGACATTCACGTCAAAAACCGGAGTTCAACGCGAAATCTTCAAGTATGTTCGCGGGATGGCGTGGATCTTCATTATCGGTCTCGTGCTGATGATTGGTTTACCGTTGCTTCGGATCATTGGAGGATAACCATGTTCAATTCCTATCAAACCAACACACTCAAATTTAACTCGGTCGCATGTAACGGCTGTGGCATGTGTTATGCGGTTTGTCCGCACGCGGTTTTTAGCCGGCATGGCCGCACGATCACGCTGGCACACCCAGAAAACTGCATGGAATGCGGCGCATGCCAGCGCAATTGCCCGACGAACGCCATCGCTGTGAATAGCGGCGTGGGTTGAGCTTACGCCATGATGCGTGCAGCAGTGCTGGGTCAGCAAGAACCCGTCTGCGGCACGTGCTAATTGACCTGGATGGTCAATCACAAAGAATCTCGAAAAAAGGATGACCAAAATGTCGAATGTAATTGCCCCGGATCAAATTCGCACCTCGGTGCGCGAACATTATGCCGACCTCGCACGGAAATCGTCTAGTTGTTGCGGTCCGAGTGCATGCGAGTGCGAATCGGATTATCCAGATCAACTGGCAAACGCAGTGCCGGACGACATCGCCAATTTCTCGCTGGGCTGTGGCGATCCGATTACAATTGCCACTCTAAAACCTGGCGAAACGGTCGTCGATTTAGGCTCCGGCGGCGGGCTCGATTGCTTTCTCGCCGCGCGCGAGGTTGGAGCGACCGGGCGCGTCATCGGCATCGATATGACGCCGGAAATGCTGGCGAAGGCGCGGAGCAATGCCGCGCGTTTGGGCGTGACGAATGTCGAGTTCCGTGAAGGATTCATCGAGCATTTGCCGGTCGCGGACGGCGAAGCAGATGTTGTCATTTCGAATTGCGTCATCAATCTTTCGCCGGACAAGCCGCAAGTCTTTCGCGATATTTTTCGCGTGTTGCGCCCGGGCGGCAGAATTTCCATCTCCGATATCGTGACGAACGGCGAATTGCCGGCGCTGGTGCAGCAAAGCATGGAAGCGTGGGGCGCATGCGTCGCCGGCGCGCTTGACGTCAAAGATTACGCCGATGGGTTGCGCGCAGCCGGTTTTGTCGATGTCAAGGTGGAGCCGAAAGGCAAGTTTGAAGCGGGACTGTCCAAGATGCCGATGCACGCGCCGTTTTCAGCGATTATCACTGCGCGCAAACCGTGATGCGCATTCTCTCGCCCTCGCAATCGCTTTGCGGGGGCGGATGATTTTCATGTGACGTCTTACTCTCACCCGAGCCCTCTCCCTGACTGAAATGGAGAGGGCATTTTCTTACTCGCCCTTTGGGAGAGGATTGAGGAGAGGGGAGAAGGGGCAAATACCAGCGTTTGTCTCTAACCAGAATCTAGGGTATAATTTTCGGCGTGAACGACCCTGAGAATGAGTATTCCTTTACCAAAACAGTTGAGGACGAAGATGCCAAGCCGCGCGGCAGTTTTCGACTCATGCGTGTGTTCATCGTCGCACTGTTCGCGGTGCTTGTGGTGCAATTGGCGCGCATTCAAATTGTCAGTGGCAGTGAATATCGCGCGGCGGCAGATCAGAATCGATATCGATTGATCTCAACCGATCCTCTGCGCGGCATTGTGTACGATCGCAATGGCAAGATTATCACGCGCAACGTGCCGTCGTTCAACGTGTCGATCGTTCCTGCCGATTTGCCGGACGACACAGAATCGATTCTGCTCAAGCTTTCGGCATTGCTCGAGATGCCGATTGAAACGCGGATTACAAATACCGCCGCCGATGCGGTGGGTGTACTGCCGATTAGTTTTGATCGCGCGGTGACTCCGCCCAAGCGCCAGCCGGGCTTGCGTGAAATCATCGCGCAAGCGCAACGCGATCCATTTACGTCGGTCAAGATCAAGGACAATGTCAAACGCGAGGTTGCATTTTACCTCGAAGAAAATCATCTTGATTTTCCCGGCGTGCAGGTGGGTATGGCGCCAGTCCGGCAGTACGTCGAAGGCGCTTTGCTCGCGCATGTGCTGGGTTACGTTGGCCACATTCCGGCGGAATCGATTGCGTCGTACAAGGCGCAAGGATACGCTGGCAACGAGACCGTCGGCTTGACTGGGCTGGAAGCATCGTTTGAACCAGATTTGCGCGGCGTCAAAGGACGACGCTATATTGCCGTCGATGTCGCCGGGCGCGAAGTCGAAAACTTGGGCGAAGAGCCATCGACGCCAGGCAATAACCTGGTCCTGACCATCGATTCCGAATTTCAAAAAACCGTTCAGACGCTTTTGCAAAAGGCGATGCGGGGCGCGCGTGCTAAGCAAGCCGTGGCGATTGCGCTGGACCCGCGCAACGGCGAAGTGCTCGCGCTAGTCACGTTGCCGAGTTATGATGATAACCTGTTCGCCACCGGCATTTCGATTGACGATTACACGAATCTTGCGCAAGACCCGTTGCATCCGCTCGTCAATCACGCGATCACCGGGCAGTATCCGCCCGGCTCGATGTTCAAATTAATTCCGGCAAGCGCGGCTCTGCAAGAAAAAGTGATCGACATCAACACTCGCCTCCAAACGCCGGGTGAAATTCTAGGTACCAAATAAATATTTTCCTGAGGATTTGACTCAGGCGACACGCTTCTTTGATTGGTACAAAGTTGGTTTTGGTTCGTTGACAATTCGCGATGGATTGGCATGGTCTTCCGACGTGTTCTTTTACAAAATTTCTGGCGGTGAATACCCCGAATTTGATCAAGGACTCGGCGAAGAACGCCTGGCGGCGTATGCGCGCGCGTTTGGCATCGGCGAACTGACCGGCATCGACTTGCCGGGCGAGGCGACCGGACTCGCGCCGGATCCCGAATGGAAACGCCAAACCATCGGCGATGTGTGGACGATCGGCGACACGTACAACATGGGCATTGGGCAGGGGTACGTGTTGGCGACGCCGTTGCAGGTGGCGCAGTTCACCGCTGTTGTTGCGAATGGCGGCACGCTTTACAAACCGCAGCTCGTTCACGATGTGCGCGACACAGAAGGGCGCATCGTCCGAAGCATCGAGCCGCAAGTGCTGCGGCGCGTGCCGGTTGCGGCGGCGGATTTTGCCATCGTGCGCGAAGGCATGCGGAATGCAGTTTTGCGCGGCACGGCGGTGCGCGCGAATTTGGCGGACGTGAACGTCGCGGCAAAAACCGGCACGGCAGAATATTACGGACCCAAAGTCAACGGGCATCTCCCGACACACGCGTGGTTCACGGCATTTGCGCCGTATGAAAATCCGCAGATTGTCGTCACGGTGTTTGTATTCAACGGCGGTGAAGGTTCCGAAGTTGCCGCGCCGGCAGCGGCGGATATTTTGCGCGCGTATTTTCAATTGCCGGCGGATGCGCCGCTCGCCAGTCCTTCCGCGCCGGTCGCGCCACCGGTCGTCGCGCGTCCACCGACCACCGGCGGTCCGGTAACGCCGGCGCACAAGTACGCCGGGCGCGTCGCTGGCGTCGAAGGTTGGCGCAACGAACAACCTGGAATTTTCGGCACCGTGGTCGATGTGAATGGACGGGGTGTCAACGCGGTGCGCGTGGTGGCGGACAAGTGCGATAACAATCCGGTCTTTACCGCAACCTCCGATGGCTATGGCGCGTTTAACTTCAATGCGTTGTACTGGAAAGATTCATCGCGCTGGTGCGTGCGCATCGTCGGCACGGCAGATTCCGATAATTTGGAAATCGCTGTGGAGCCGTATCGACGTTACATAATCCAATTTGTACCAACCCGATAGATCATAAAACATGGAAAATCTGGTCTCATTCAAAGGCGTCCGTGAAGGACTCATCATTACCTTGCGCGAAGGCGAGTGGCATCAAATCATCGGTGAACTCAGCGCGCATCTTGCGCGTCCCAAGGCGCAGTCGTTCTTTCGCGGCGCGCGGGTCCTTCTGGAAACGGGTCATCGCGCGATCGACGCGACACAGTTGGAAGAGCTAATCGCGTTGCTGGCGCAGAACGACATGCAATTGATTTCCGTGCACGGCGAGCGGCGCACGCAAGAGGCATTTGATCAAATCCGGGGAGAAGCCAAGGCGAAAGAGATTCCGCCGCCCGACCTTCCGCCTTTTGTGTCGGTTACACAAGACGCTCCGCTCGATGGACTGAGTGGCTTGGTGATTCATCGCTCGGTCCGTTCAGGTCAACGGTATCATCATGCGGGCGCGGTGATCGTCATTGGGGATGTAAACCCGGGCGCAGAAATTGTCGCCGGCAGCGATGTGATCGTCTGGGGTAAATTGCGCGGCGTGGTGCATGCCGGCTCGCCGGATAATGATCAAGCGGTTGTTGGCGCGCTCATGCTTGCGCCGACTCAGTTGAGCATTGGTGAACATATTGCCCGGGTGCCGGAGGACAAGGCGGCTCGGCACGCTGTTGCGGAAATCGCGCGCGTGCGCGGCGGCGCGATCGTTGTTGAACCTTGGTACGAATAGGAGACAAAATGCCTGGACGAGTTATCACAATCACATCGGGCAAGGGGGGCGTTGGCAAGACGACGACGACGGCTAACATCGGCGTATCCCTGGCGCGAACTGGCAAGCGGGTTGTGTGTTTGGATGCTGACATTGGCTTGCGCAACCTCGACGTGGTGATGGGGTTGGAGAATCGGATTGTCTATGACCTGGTCGACGTGGTGGAAGGGCGAGCGCGCTTGCGCCAAGCGCTCATCAAAGACAAACGTCTGCCGGAACTGTACTTGCTGCCTGCCGCGCAAACACGTTTGAAAACAGCGGTGAATGAAGAGCAGATGAAAAATCTCTGCGACGATTTGAGGAAAGAATACGATTTCATTCTCGTCGATTCCCCCGCGGGGATTGAGACCGGTTTCAGGAATTCGATTGCGCCCGCCGATCAAGTCATTGTGGTGGTCACGCCCGAAGTGTCATCGGTGCGTGATGCCGATCGCGTGATTGGTTTGGTCGAAGCGGCGGAGAAACCTGCGCCGACGTTGATTATTAATCGCCTGCGCCCCTCGATGGTCAAGCGTGGCGACATGTTGGATACGTCGGATGTGTTGGAGATTTTGGCCATCGATTTAATTGGCATTATTCCGGAAGATGAAAAGATTATTACCTCGACCAACAAAGGTCAGCCGGTAGCATTGGATGACCACTCGGACGCTGGCGCGGCGTTTCGGCGGGTGGCGCAGCGTATCCAGGGTGAATCGGTGCCGTTTCCGATATTCGGCGAATCGGAAGGCGTGCTGGCAAGGTTCTCAAAGCTCTTGCGTGGTCAGCGACAAAACTAGTTGTACGCTTGGATTGAGAGGGAGACCATATGGACCTATTTGGAAGGATTTTTAATCGCTCCTCAGGCAGCGCCGACATTGCCAAGCAACGTTTGCAATTGGTGTTGACCCAAGACCGCACCAACATTTCGCCGGAGACGCTGAATCTTTTGAAAGACGAAATTGTTGCTGTGATTTCCAAGCACATTGAAATCGATGCGGAAAATGTCGAGGTCAGTATTACCGGCGATGCGTCAGGACATCGCTTGACCGCCAACATTCCGGTGCTCGGTCGGCCGGCGCGTCCGCGCGCCGCGCGTCGAAAGTAAGCGCACCTTGATTTGCGTTTCAAAATCGTGGTTGTATGGAACGGATTGAGCGTCCGCGTTTTCAGCATTTCGATTTCTGGCTTTTAGGTGCGACTCTGCTGTTGGTCGTCATCGGCGTGTTGATGATTTACAGTGCCACGGCGTGCATTACCGGCGAAGCGCTCGATTGGGAAAGCCCCGCGTTGCGCCAAGCGATTTACGCGGTTGCCGGGCTCGTCGCGATGATTGTCCTCACACTGATCGATTATCGTATCTACTCCCCGCTGCGTTGGATGATCTGGGTTGTTACGCTAGCGCTGTTGGCGTACTGTGGCTGTGTTGGGTCAGGTGACGCACGGCGCGCAACGCTGGATCGATTTGCGCATTTTCCTCTTTCAACCTTCCGAGCTTTCAAAATTACTTTTGGTCGTCGTCGTCGCCAAGTACA
Source organism: uncultured Chloroflexia bacterium (assembly GCA_963718225.1). Lineage (GTDB taxonomy): Bacteria > Chloroflexota > Anaerolineae > UBA4142 > UBA4142 > DAOTXS01. Next base: position 111,102 of record CAVQYN010000014.1, on the reverse strand, counting down.
TGGCGGATCACGAAAAAGAAATGACGCGCTGGCGGGTTCTCCTCTTGTCGTTTTCGTTAATCGCTCGTGCCGATTATCCTGGTGTATCTGCAACCGGATTTGGGCACGACGATTGTGATTGTGGCAACCTGGGGCGTCATGGTATTGGCGGCAGGCTTGCGTCTGCGTGAAGTCTTACTTATCGCGATGATCGCGACTGATTGCCGCGCCGGTGCTGTGGGTCAATTTGCGTCCGTACCAGCAAGAGCGCGTCCTGACTTTTCTCGATCCCACACACGATCCGTTGGGCGCAGGGTATAACGTTCAGCAAGCGCGCATCGCCATTGGCGCGGGAGGATTCTGGGGCGCGGGCTTTTGCGGCGGCTCGCAAAGTCAACTGCGATTTCTGCGCATCCGGCAAACGGATTTTATTTTCTCGGTGATTGGCGAAGAGCTAGGATTCGTGGGTGCGGTGTTTGTGATTGGCTTGTACGTCTTCATTCTCTTGCGCCTGATTCGCGCGGCGATGCTCGCGCGTGATGCGTTTGGCAAGCTCATGGTTGTTGGTATCGCGGCGACGTTGTTGGTGCAGTCGTTCATCAACTTGGGAATGAATGTGGGCATTATGCCGGTGGCCGGCATTCCGTTGCCGTTTGTCAGCTCCGGCGGCAGTTCGCTGATGACGATGTTGGCGGCGGAAGGTGTGGCGCAAAGTGTTCTACTGCGGCATCGGGGCTTGCGCTTGGAAGGCGCGAGTAGGGGGTATGAATAGAAAACCAGGTTTCGCGCGAAACCGGTTTTTTAGTGTACCAACCATTCTTTCCACAATTGTTCTAGTCGTCCGTCGTTTTTCATCGCATCGATCACCGCATTGATTTGCCCCAACAAAGTTGGGGCATTTTTGTGTACCGCGGCAACCATGAGCTCATCGACCAACGGCTCGCCGATAGTTTTCAAACCACTGTGCGAACGCATAAAATCGTTGAACGCGATGATGTCGGTCAACGCGCAATCGATTTGCCCGGCTTGCAACGCGCGCAACGCATCGGCGCCGGTATCGAATTCACGCAAATCGAGTTTGAGCCGCTTGCTCCAGCGTCGCGCAAACGCATCGCCGGTCGTGCCCAGTTCGATGCCGATGCGCTTGCCTTGCAAGTCAGAATACGTCTTGGTCGTCGTGTCATTTTCGCGCACGACCATGCAACGGACCGCCGTTAAAGTAGGAATGTGAAAAGTGGACGTCCTCGGTTCGCTTTGGGTCGTACGGTAACGCCGAAACAATCGCATCGAATTGCCCGGCTTTGAGCGCATCGTACAAACCGTCAAACCCGGTGTAGAAATATTCAACGCGAATCGGCGTGGCGTTGGCGCTCGACCATTCGCGCACGATTTCATCGACCAGCGCAATGTCCATGCCGTGCAATTGTCCTTTGCTATCGTCCGATTCAAACGGCGGAAACGATGGATCGATGCCGACGCGAAACACGCCGGTGTCGATGATGCGCGCCCACGTCGGATCCGGTTTTGCCGGCGGCTTGGGCATACCAGTTGACGATCGCAAACCACCCGCAAGCGATCACAGCGATGATTGCAACGACGAGTGAGCCGATGCGCCATCGCGTGATTTGCGGCTGGCGACTAGTGACGGTTGACTGTTGACTATCTCGTCGCATATTGTTGCACTTTGATAGTAAATCGGTTTCAAACTAAAATCCGGTGTGACGAATGTGAAATAATCCTGGTACGTTTGCGCCGGGAACGGATAGCGGAACGCCCACATCGCGCAGTTGTCTACCCAATCCCATTGCTTGCAAAGCTCGAACGCGCGCAGCGTATCGGCGATGCGTTCCGCCGGGCGCACGGCTTTGGTCCAGCGCGGATGATCGTTCCAGCCGCCTTCGGTGATCATCACGCGCTTGGCGTCGCCGTTGCGTAGCATCAGTTCGCGCACCAACTCGGTGCGGCGAAAGTTGACGCGATTCGGCGCGGGCGCTTCGTCCGCCGGACTTGTCCAGCCGTACGCGTGTACCGCCAGCACATCGAAATAGTCCTTAATGCCGGCATCGTACAGCTTTTGCAAATATTCCAGATCGTTCATCGCATCGGTGGAGCCGGGCGGCGCAAGCGTTGGCGCGAGCGCGCCCGCCAAAATCTTGATCGATGGATCGGCTTGCTTGGCGCGCGGATAAACGACCTGCATCATGCGCGCGTAACCGGCGGGATCGATGCCGCGATAACCCCATTCGAAATTTACGTTCGGCTCGTTCCAAATGATGACGCAACAAATCCGCCCGCGAAAATGCGTGATGAACTTTGCCGTGAAATCGGCAAAATAATCGTAGCGCGATTCATCGAGATAGCTCGTCACTGAACCGCGCGGGCGCGCCCATTCCGGCGTGAAACCCAATCGCGCGATAACGGTTAGCCCTTGTTGCCGCGCGTGATCGACAACGAGATCGGCGTGCGCCCAATCGTACTGTCCTTCCGTGCTTTCAATATAACCCCAGGGAAAATATTCGACGATCCACGGCGCGCCCATCTCGCGCACCAGCTCCAATGTCTTTTTGATTTTCCATTCGTCGGCTTCATCGGTCAGGCGCGTGTGCATCCCGATTTTGGAATTTGTGGTCTGGACGATGCGCGCGGGTCCCAGCGTAACGAGAATCGGCGGCGGCGCGGCAAGCCAAACGATGAGAATCGCCAGGACGGCGAGTTTGACGAAATGACCGATGATTAGAGTCGGCGATGATTTGAATCGAAGTGGGCGGACCATCGGCGATATTATCACACGTGCCCGATGTGCTGTCAACATTTGAAATTTCTGTCGAATCAGGATATACTACTGGGAGTGAACCCGTGATGAATTGCGGGAGATGGATCGAACGTGCTGTCGCGCGGCAAGCGTGGCGGCGCGTTTTTATTTTAGCTCGCGGAGGAAAACGATGAAGAAAACCTTGTTCGTCCTGCTCGCAGTTCTCGGCGCGGCAAGTTTGCTGATGACGCAGTACGCGCCCGCGCCGGCGCAAACCAATCAACCACCGGTCAGCCCGCAAACGCAAACGTGTTTGGGTTGTCACACTAACGCGACGCCCGGCATCGTGGAAGATTGGAAAGACAGCCGCCATTCCAAAATCACGGTTGCCGATGCGCTCAAAGTGACCGGCGCGGGCAAACGCATCACGAGCGACAATGTGCCGGACAATCTGAAAGGATTTGCCGTTGGCTGTTTCGAGTGCCATGCGTTGAATGCGTCCGCGCACAAGGACAATTTCCAGCACATGGGCATTGGCATCAACGTCGTCGTCTCGCCGAACGACTGCAAAGTGTGTCACGCCGCCGAAGTGGCGCAATATGCGCCGAGCAAAAAAGCGCACGCGGTTGGCAATTTGACGAGCAACGCCGTGTACAGCGCGCTTGTGGAAACGATTATGAGCGGCAGAGAACTCAAAGACGGCAAGTTGACGGCGCTCAAAGCCACCGATGCCGCCAAAGCCGATGCGTGCTTGGCGTGTCACGGCACCGAAGTTACCGTCAAGGGCATGAAAAAAGTGACGACGAAACTGGGCGAGTATGAATTTCCGGATTTGGCCGGCTGGCCCAACCTGGGCGTCGGTCGCATCAATCCCGATGGCAGTCTCGGCGCGTGTACCTCGTGTCATCCGCGCCACAGCTTTTCGATTGAAGTCGCGCGCAAGCCGTACACGTGCGGTCAATGTCACCTCGCGCCCGATGTGCCGGCGTACGAAGTGTATGAATCTAGCGCGCACGCATCGATCGCGAATGCGAAAATGAAAGATTTCGATTGGAGCGCCGTCCCGTGGCAAGTTGGTCGCGATTTCAATGCGCCGACGTGCGCCGCGTGCCACAACGCTTTGCTGACCGATTCGCAAGGGCAAGTCATCGTGCAGCGCACGCACGATTTTGGCGCGCGTTTATACACGCGACTCTTTGGCTTGATCTATTCGCATCCGCAACCCAAGAGCGGCGATACATCGACGTTGAAGAACAAGGACGGCTTGCCGTTACCGACCGCGTTCACCGGCGAAATCGCCACAGATGGTTTAATCGATAAAAAAGAGCAAGACGCGCGCAAAGCCGAGCTATCCAAAGTGTGCATGGCGTGTCACTCGACATCGTGGACGAATGGGCATTTTGCCAAAATCGATGCGGCATCGGCGGAGACGGACAAGATGACGCTTGTCGCCACGCAATTGTTGCTCAAAGCGTGGGATGCTAAACTCGCCGATAACAAGAACCCCTTCGACGAATCGATCGAGCAGAAATGGATTCGGCAATGGCTGTTCTACGCTAACTCGACGCGCTATTCCTCCGCAATGTCCGGACAGGATTACGCGGCGTTCAACAATGGCTGGTGGAACCTGAACGAGAATTTGCAACTAATGCAGGATTGGATTGACCTACGCAGTAAAAAGTAATTGCTGATGTGCAAGCGACGCACTCGCAAGGTGCGTCGCTTTTTTGTTGCTTTGTGTGTCATTTCGAGTCGCGTCTGTTGCGACGAGAAATCTTACCAACGTTCTACGAGATTTCCACTTGCCCCACCTGCACTGCACGCACGCAGTGCGGTGCACACTTGCCCTGGCGGGAACGCAAGTGCCAGGGAGTGTGGTGGGAACGTGGCTGTGGTTGACTGTGGTTGACTGTGGTGAACTACCCACAGCCACTACCCACAGCCAGTGCTCCACAGTCATGCCAGGGTCGCCGCTAGGCGGCTCGAAATGACATTGGCACAAATCCTATGCTATAATCAGCGCCATCTTTCGCGGAGTTCAAACTGATGCGATTCTTTTTCATTCGTCATGCACAATCCACCAATAATTTTCTGTACGATTCGACCGGCGCTAGCACCGGACGCAGTTCAGACCCGGAAGTGACGCCAACTGGTCGCCAGCAAATCGAAATCCTTGCGCGATTTCTGCGTACCGGCAACCCGTCGTGGGGCAAAGCGAACAATGGGCGTTTCGGTTTCGGCATCACGCATCTGTACACCAGTCTGATGGTGCGCGCCATCGAAACTGGCACCCGCGTTGCGAACGAACTAGGTCTGCCGCTCGTTGCGTGGGAGGACTTGCACGAAACCGGCGGCATCTATCTGGATGATGTCGCAACCGGCACGCGCATCGGACAAGCTGGGAAGAATCGCGCTGATTTTGAAAACCGATTTCCGAAGCTTGTTTTGCCGGAATCGCTCGGCGACGCCGGCTGGTGGAATCGACCGTACGAAGAGCGCGAGCAACGCTCGGCGCGCGCGCAACGTGTCGTCGATGAATTGTTGCGGCGGCATGGCGGCGTGGACGATTGCGTGGCGGTGGTGAGTCATGGCGGATTTTACAATCGCATCTTGCGCGCGCTGTTAAGAATCGAACATGAGGATTGTTGGTTTGGTCTGTACAATTGCGGCATCACGCGCATTGATTTTAGCCCTGACACAGTCGATTTGGTGTATATGAATCGCCTCGATTTTATGCCGAGCGAGTTGGTGACATAAATGCAAGGGCGGGTCTAAGACCCGCCCTTTGCTTTTGCCCTCGCCAGATTTTCCTTGACCCGGAATTTGGTGATTTTGCTAATCAAGCCGAACGGAATTGGTTTGTCCAATGGAAATCTGACTGTGCCCTTTGAACCCTCATAGACCGCCAGTTCCTTTTTGAATTTTTGAATTCCGCTAGACGCAGGGAAGAAACCGATGTGCTTCTTGAACGCGCCAAAATGAACGAGATTACCTTTCAGCGTAAACGTGGGGATTTGATAACTGATTTTCTCTTCCGCGTCCGGCGCGGCTTTGCGAATCGTCGCTCTGACCTTTTGCAGAATCGCTTGCACATCTTCCGGAAAGCCGGCGATATAGTCGTCGATATTATTGGGGGCTGTTCTCACAAGATCACCTCCGCTTACATCTGCCTCGACAGTACATTTTCAATTCTGTGAGTAGAGTTGGTTTAACTTGATCCCAATCCGCGAGTCAATACGAAGCTGGTCGCAGAAATTATGAAATCATAGCCGAAATGAAAACCGATTGCCGTCTCTACATCCCGATAGAAACACAGGTAGGAAACCGGCAAAACCATCAACGTGCCTACTAGAAGCGTTGTGAACAAATCAAAGGCGCTGGGCGTATGCAAGTAGGCAAACCAATAGCCCACCAAAACAAGCGCTACGGTAAAAGCGGCCTGAGGTCGCGCCACGCGGCGGAGAATCAAAAAGACAAGCGGCACCAAAAGCATACGCCCCCAGGCTTCTTCAGCGATGCCGGGTTGCAGGGCAGTCACGGGTTGCCACCATGCGCGAACCCAGGTTTCGCCCGGATTACTTTTTAGAGCCACCGCGCCAAGTGCCCAGGGGATGCACAAGGCAATACCTTGGACAAAACCGCTCAGCGCAGAAATTGTCCCGCCAGCGAAGAAACGACTGCGCCCAACGCCAGCTTGGAGCAACCCACTACTACGCAACATGCTCCAGCCCGCCGCAAAGCCAGTCAAGGTGAGCAATCCTTGAAGGATTGCCCAAATACTCGGCGGGACGAAATTGACTCCGGCGGCAAACCCCGCGATGCCGGCAATCAGCCCAAGACCTAGCGCATAGATCAATTCGCGCCTGACCACGTGACGCCGAAAAACAATGAGCACGCCCATGCCGAGCACCGGCAATGCAAACAGCACATAGTATCCGGCGAAGAGATAGGCAGAAAAAAGGATCGCCGCAATCAAAATCAGCGAGATGGCAAACCAGCCTTTGCGAGTGCTGTTTGGATCGGATGGAACGTCAAGTGTCGGCTTGGGCAACTGCCACAACAAAGTAGCGGTTGTGTAAAGCGTCAAGGTCACGACCACCGTGATCGCCAAAGGCGAGTTCGACCCCGGAGGTCCTTGGAACACCAACCATCCTGCCGCAAGAGCGGTCATGCACCACGAGACCCAAAAGAAGTTTTGTCGTAACACGGGCATATTCCTCAGAGGCGTTTCGGCTTGTATTGCAGAACCACAATCCCGCAGTCAAAGGGTGTGCATTTCACCAATTTCAGATTTTGTGTGTGGTCGAGTTCTTTGAAAATGCTCATTCCGTTACCTATGGCAATTGGATTGACGAACAGATGAAACTCGTCAATCAGTCCGTGTTTGACGAGTGCCGATACGAACGTCGCGCCGCCATAAGCGATAATATCTTGACCCGCTTGTTTCTTTAGTCGAGTGATTTCGTCAACCAAATTGCCTTTTGCCAAAACGGTACGTTCCCATTCTGATTTGGACAGTGTTTTGGTAAAGACAACTTTGTTTGTATGGTTGAATTTATCAGCGCCTTCCTCATCAGGATGAGATGCCCAATAGGGGATGAACCCTTGCGCGAGTTTCCGTCCAAGAACGATGCAGTCAACAGGTTCGGTGATTTCTCCCACATATTGTTTGAGGTCATTGTCCCAATTCCGTTCCAGGAAATCCATCTCGCCGTTGGGACCCGCAATGAATCCATCGATGGTCATTTGGACTTGAAGTTTCAGTTTTCTCACGTTATTTCTCCCTGTAGGATTTTCGCTTTCGTGTCATTCCGAGGGAGCACAACTTACTTTCTCTCCACCGTATCAATTACTTTACTCACCAACGCATCCACATGCCGCGACAAGCGCGAGCCAAGCGATTTCAAACCAGACCACGTATAGCGCAAGCGTCCAGTCGCGGCGCGATGCCGCAGAGCCGGCGAGCCGGGTTTGCGCGCCGTCCACTGAATCGCGCACGCCGCCCACGTCAGCCCCGCGCCAAATCCGACCATCACGACATGATCGCCGGTTTTGATTTTCCCTAAATCGATGGCTTCGCACATGGCAATCGGAATCGACGCCGCCGAGGTGTTGCCATAGTGTTCGAGATTCACAAAGACTTTGTCCGGCGGTAAATTCAACGATTTCGCCGCGCTGTCGATGATGCGCGCATTCGCTTGATGCGGAATAAACAAATCGATTTGTTCCAGCGACCAACCGGCGCGTTCGACGACTTGTTTTGCCGCACTCGCCATCACGCGCGTTGCAAAGCGGTACACTTCGCGCCCGTTCATTTTTACGAAATGTTGTTTCGACAAAACCGTGTCCGGTCCCGCCGGATGTTTCGCCCCGCCGCCCGGCAATATCAACAATTCGCCGCCCGAGCCATCTGCGCCCAACACCGATGCAAGCACGCCGCCCGGCGTTTCGCTCGCGCGCAACACCACCGCCCCCGCGCCATCGCCGAACAGCACGCACGTCGCGCGATCCTTCCAATCGACGATGCGCGACAGCGTCTCCGCGCCGATCACCAGAATCGTGTTGTACATTTCGCTCCGAATCATTCCCGATGCCGTCGCGAGCGCGTAGACAAAACCGGAACAGCCGGCTTCCAAATCGAATGCGCCGGCGTGCGCCGCGCCAAGCGCATCTTGCACCAGACACGCTGTCGCCGGAAAAGTGTATTCCGGCGTCGCGGTTGCGACGATAATCAAATCGATTTCGCTGGGGCGAATGTTCGCGCTTTCAATCGCGTGACGCGCGGCGGCAATCGCCATTTGCGCGGTCGATTCTTTCGACGAGGCGATGTGGCGCTCGTGAATGCCGGTCATTTCGCGAATCCATGCGTCGCTCGTATCGACTGTCTTGGCGAGATCGTGGTTCGTCAATATGTTGGGCGGGACGTACTTGCCCCAGCCAATAATGTGGGCGTAACGAGGCATAACAATCCTTATTGCGGATTTCAAATTTCAGATTGAAACCAAATTTTTGAAATGCTGGAATCATAAATCTAAACATCTGAAATATTAAACAGGAATTGTGGCCGCCGAGTCCAATCGAATTCGACATCGCGACGTTGACCTTTTTTGCGCGCGCGACATTTGGCACGTAATCGAGATCGCATGCCGGGTCGGGCGTTGAGTAATTGATCGTCGGCGGAATCACGCTGTCTTGCATCGCCTTGAGACAAATAATCGCTTCCACCGCGCCCGCGCCGCCGAGCATGTGTCCAATCATCGACTTGGTCGAACTCACCGGAATTTCGCGCGCGCGTTCGCCGAACACATCTTTGATTGCTTTGGTTTCGATGACGTCGTTGAGTTTCGTGGCGGTGCCGTGCGCATTGATGTAATCGATTTCGCCGGGCGACATGCGCGCGCGCTTGAGTGCCCATTGCATCGCGCGCCCGATGCCTTCGCCTTCCGCGTCCGGCGCGGCGAAATGTTTTGCATCCGCGCTCGAACCGTAACCGATGACTTGCCCGTACACTTTTGCGCCGCGCGCCCGCGCGTGTTCTTCGCTTTCCAAGACCAAAATCCCCGCGCCTTCGGACATCACCATCCCATCGCGCGTCGCGTCGAACGGGCGCGAGGCTTTTTCCGGCTCGTCGTTGCGCGTTGAAATCGCGCCCATCACGTTAAACCCGGCGAAAGCGAGCGGCGCGAGGCACGCTTCGGTGCCGCCGCAAATCACAACATCGACATCGCCGCGCTTGATGATTTCCGCCGCTTCGCCAATCGCATTTCCGCCGGTCGCGCACGCGGCGACGATTGCCATGTTCGGTCCTTTGATGCCAAACTCGATGGCGACTTGTCCCGCCGCCGTATCGACGAGCATCATTGGAATGAAAAACGGACTGACGCGGCGCGGACCTTTGGTCTCTAGAATTTTCACTTGGTCGGTGACGCTCATCGCCCCGCCGACGCCACTGCCGATGATGACGGCGATGTTTTCGTTGTTCGTGTCATCGATTTTCAATTGCGCATCTGCCACCGCTTCGCGCGCGGCGACGACGGCGAATTGAACAAACCGCGTCAAACGCCGGGCTTCCTTGACATCGAAATGATCTTTGGGCTCGAAGCCTTTGACTTCGCCGGCGATCTGCGTCACGAGGTTGGAGGCATCGAACAGCGTGATGCGACCGATGCCGGGTTTCCCGGCTTTGAGATTCTGCCAAGATGTAGTAACATCGTTGCCCACTGGGGTTAGCGCGCCCAAGCCGGTGACGACCACCCGCGTGCTATTCGACATTCATTTACTCCTCGCCTGAATGTGCATATTATAACACCGATTCGCGTCGCAGGACACGCCGCATTGGAGAAACGTGGACACGCTCATCGCCATTTTCATTCGCGTCATTTTGCCGGTCTTTGTCATGATCAGCGTTGGCTATCTCGCCGCGCGATTTCTGTCTTTCGATCTCAAAACCCTTTCGCGGTTTGGATTGTACATTCTCGTGCCGTGTCTAATGTTCACGGCGATGGCGCGCACGACCATCACCGCCGTCGAGTTTGGACAAATCCTGGGATTCTTTCTTATCACGACGATTATTCTTTCGATGGTCGGCGCAGTCGTCGCGCGCGTGCTGAGACTTGACGCCACAGCGACGAGTTCGTTTCAACTTTCGATTCTATTCACCAATTGCGTCAACGTTGGATTCCCGGTTTTGATGCTCGCGTACGGCCAAGCCGCGGTCGACCGCGCGTTGGTGTACACGATTGCGATGCAAATCGTCTTGCAAACGTACGGCGTGTACATTGCGGCATCCGGCAAAGCGACGCTGCGCGATGCGCTCAAGCGCGTGGCGCAAATGCCGGGGATGTACGCCATGGGGTTGGGCATTGGTGTGAATGCTTTGGCGATTCAAATTCCGGCGACGATTTTCGATCCGCTCAAACTCATTGCAGATTCGCTGGTGCCGTTTTTGCTGGTTGTGTTGGGAATGCAATTGGCGAGTGTGAGCGTGCGCGGCAATTTGCGCGTCGCATCGGTGGCGACGATTTTGCGGCTCGTCGTTGCCGGCGTGATTTCGATTCTTGTGACCAACGCGATGGGACTGCAAGGCGTCACGCGGCAAACGCTGATTCTGGAAAATAGTATGCCGACCGCGATTTTCGGCGTTGCGCTCGCGCAAGAGTTCGATACGGCGGTCGATTTGATCACGACAGTGATTTTCATTTCAACGCTGGCAAGCATGTTTACGCTGACGCTGTGGCTCGCGGCGATTTGAAATCCAGGGAAATCACTCTGGCGGCAGGATGGAAGCGGAATAGAAAAACACGCGAACGACGGTTACATCGTTCGCGTGTTTTTTTGCTGATACACTATCCGTTTGGCAATCGGCGATTGCCGGGAACGGTGGAGTAATAGATTCCCAGATACGGTTTGGTACTGTCCGAAGGCGCTGTGCTCAGCTCGACGCTAATTGTCAGCGTTTGCGTGCCGCGCGTAATCGACAAGTTGATCTTGTCGCCCGGCTTTTTGGCTTGGATCAAATCGCCGAGCGCGTGGTTCGCATCGAGCTTGGTGCTATCGACCGCCGTGATAATGTCCTCGACTTGGAGACCGGCTTTGGACGCCGGACTGTCCTTTTCGACCTGCGTCACAATCGCGCCGCCCATCACGCTTTGCGCCGGTGGCAACCCGCGCGGGTTGGGACTTGCCGGCGTCGCCTGGCGACGATCCGGTTGATTGGGCTGTTGCGGTTGCTGTGGTTGTTGTTGCATCGGCGGTACGGGCATTGGGAAATTCCTGCCGATGAACTGCTGGCGACTTTGTCCCATGAAAAATCCTGCCGCGCCGCCGGTCAGTCCGCCAATCAACAGACCTAGCACCAACATGCCAATGGCAAGTAATACTATTCCGCGTGTACTCATTCGTAACACTCCTTTTTGATTTTCAATCATGAGTATCGCATGATTGGATTAGAAGCGAATGAGAACGAGATTAAGAGTGGCAACTAGTTGCATCGACCGCCGGATTGTGTATAATCGGCACAGATGTTCGGGTGAGGTAACGCGATGCCGAATTTTATCGACCGGTTGAACGAACGCTTGGCGGAAGAACAAAAAAAAGCGGAAATGCGTGAGACGCTGACGCAAAATGCGTCACCGCACGAACGCTCACTGCAAGAATTGGTGGGAAAGCATTGGCACGCGCCATTACGCCCGCATAAAAATCAGAATCGACGCCCGGCGTTTGCGGTCGATGGTTCGCGCGCGGTGCGGCATTTGGCGAACGGCGCATATCTTTTCGTCGCGCAAGCGTTGGCCATCGGCGATGTGAATGGCAATCGCGCGGAATCATCGGACGTTGATGTACGAATCCTGCCCGGCGCAACCGATGAGGCAATTGTCGAGCGTTCCGCCGGCTTTATGATGCATCGACTTGAAGTAACGCTTGCGCACGAGCAAGCGCATCGCGCGCCCCAGGGCAGTGTGCTCTTTCTCGATGGCGCGCTGTACGGGCAATTGTCCTCGCTCTATCCGCTCAGCGAAAAACCGGAAATGGAATTGCCGCCGGAAATTTCCGGAATGCCACAGGAAATTCTTGAACACTATCTTGATCTGTTTGCCGAATGTCAAAAACGCAATCTCTTTTTGGTCTCGATTGCCAAGACGAGTCACGAAGTGGCGCACGGCGAAGTATGGTGGCGCGAAACGTACGGCAAAGAGGAATCAATGCCGCGCGTTATCTCCGACAGCGAAGCCATCTATCGTTGGACGCGGCGCGAGTCCGGTTTTTCGACGCCGATTCTCTTCGGGCAGAGGGCATTCTTTCGCGGCGGTCGGCGTGTATTGCTCGATAGCATGAAAAGCGCGCCCGCCATCGTCTCGTTTTTCGTGCGCCTTGAAGACTTTGATGATGCGTTGCGCATCGACGTTCCAGCCTCGTGCATTGGCCGCGCGGAAACTATCGGCGATGTGGAGCAGGAACAGCTGATTGATCCAGCGCAAGTTCAGCCGATTCTCGATTTGCTCGCGATGGATTACGGCGGGTTGGAAGTGTACAACGCGCTGTTGTACAGCGTCGACCGCGAAGTGCGTTTGCAGCAAGACGTGATGGATCAAGTGTATTTGAGCATGATTCAAAGCGCGCTTGGCGATGATATAGAAATCCGACTTGACCGCAGCGAGCGGCGATTTCATTCGCGGTAGATTTACATCCTGAGCGTAGTGAAATGCGCCGCCGGACGCTTTGACAAAGCCAACTCTGTGTGCTACGCTTGCGCCCAATGAACCCGGTTGCCGAAATTCGTCCGCCGATTGCTGGCGCTGTGCCGCTCGCGCGCACGCTCGATGAACTAGTGCGCCCGGGCGCATTGTACGAAATAGTCGATGATAAACATGTACGCTGCGTCGCATGTGCGCATCGATGTGTTATCTCCGACGGCGCGCGCGGGATTTGTCAGGTGCGGTATAATCGCGGCGGACAATTGTTTGTCCCGTATGGCTATGTCGCGTCGTTGAATCCTGATCCGACGGAAAAGAAACCGTTCTTTCATATTTTGCCCGGCTCGACGACGTTGACGTTTGGGATGCTGGGTTGCGATCTGCATTGTGCGAATTGTCAGAACTGGGAAATCTCGCAGGCACTGCGCGACGCCGATGCCGGCATGTCACCCATGCTCGCGACGCCGGAAAAAATCGTCGCGGTGGCAAAACGCACCGGCGCGCAACTCATTGGCAGTTCGTACAACGAGCCGCTCATCACGAGCGAATGGGCAGTCGAGATTTTGAGACTCGCCCAGCAGTCGGGCATTCGCGGCATTTATGTGTCCAACGGCAACGCGACGCGCGAGGTATTGGAGTTCATTCGTCCGTACGTCGTCGGCTACAAGATCGATTTGAAGACGATGCAGGATAAACAGTACCGCAAACTCGGCACGCCGTTGCAGAATGTGCTGGACTCGATCAAGCTCGCCAAGCAGCTCGGCTTTTGGGTGGAAATCGTCACGCTCGTGATTCCCGGTTTCAATGACTCGAGCGAAGAGTTGATGGACGCGGCACGATTCATTCGCGGCGTGTCGCCGGAAATTCCGTGGCACGTCACCGCGTTTCATCCCGATTATAAAATGACCGATGCCGAGCACACGCCGGCATCGACGTTGATTCGTGCGGCGGAAATTGGGCAGGAAGCCGGATTGCATTTTGTTTACGCCGGCAATTTGCCGGGCGGTGTCAAGAATTACGAGAATACGTATTGCCCCAAGTGCAACGCGGTCTTGGTCGAGCGTTTTCAATATCGTATCAAGCGCGATAAGCTAACTGGCAACGGCGTGTGCCAATTGCGGCGACAAAATTCCGGGAATTTGGAGTTGATCAATTGGATTGGTTTTCGACTTTTTCTCACAGTCGCGGGCCTGTGTCTGTTTGAAACCATCAGCAGTATCGACAACGCAATCATCAACGCCGAAGTTCTTTCGACGATGCGCCCGAAAGCGCGGCGGTGGTTTTTGGTTTGGGGCTTGCTCATCGCCGTCTTTTTGATTCGCGGTCTCTTGCCGTGGCTCATCGTTTGGGTTACGGTTGCCGGAACTGGGACCGCTTGGCGCGCTCACCGCGACGTTCAGCAGTGACCCGCGCGTCATCCACGCCATCGAATCTTCTGCGCCGATTCTACTTATCGGCGGCGGCACGTTCCTCGTGTTTTTGTTTTTCCACTGGCTCTTTCTCGAACCCAAGAACTTTGGTTTGCGCGGCGAACGCTTTTTTCAGCGGCAAGGCGTTTGGTTTTACGCCGTCGTTTCGATTTTGCTGACGGTCATCGTTTGGCTCGCGTTGCGACAAAATCCGCTGATGGCGTTCGGCGCAGTCGTCGGTTCGACGGCGTTTTTCATCACGCATGGATTTAAGGAAAATGCGGCGCATGCGGAACGCCAATTGATGCAAGAGGGCATGTCGGACGTTAGCAAAATTCTGTACCTCGAAGTTATCGATGCGACATTTTCCATCGATGGCGTGCTGGGCGCGTTTGCGTTCACGCTGTCGGTGCCGTTGATTTTACTTGGCAATGGGCTTGGGCGCGTTCGTCGTGCGCGAGCTGACGATTGGCAACATCGAGCGCATCAAGAAATATATTTACATCAAGAACGGCGCAATGTACTCGATTCTCTTTTTGGGCGCGATCATGTGGCTCGATAGTTTTGGTTTTCATATTCCCAGTTGGGTTTCCCCGGTGATTACATTCGGCGTGGTGGGCTTTTTCTTTTTGAAATCGCGGCGCGCGATGAATCTGCCGCCCGAAACCACAACACCGTAAATATTTCGAGGAGTTGAAAATGGCAATCATTGAAGAAATCGTCGCACGAGAGATTTTGGATTCGCGCGGCAACCCTACGGTTGAAGTCGATGTGCATTTGGATGATGGCGCGTTCGGTCGCGCGGCAGTTCCCAGCGGTGCATCGACCGGCGTGCACGAAGCGCTGGAACTGCGCGATGACGACAAGCATCGTTTCGGCGGTAAAGGTGTTTTAAAAGCTGTACAGAACGTGAACACGGTCATCGCCGATGAATTGCGTGGCTGGGACGCGCGCGAGCAAGAGGCCATTGACGCGATGCTGATTGGACTCGATGGCACGCCGACGAAATCGAACCTTGGCGCGAATGCGATTCTGGGCGTAAGTCTCGCTGTCGCAAAATCCGCAGCCGAATCGCAAAAGCTTCCGTTGTATCGTTACCTTGGCGGCGTGCATGCCAAAGTTTTGCCGGTGCCCATGCTTAATATTCTCAATGGCGGCGCGCATACCAATTGGCAATCGACCGACTTGCAAGAATTTATGATTGCCCCGACTGGTGCGGCGACGTTCGCGGAGGCGTTGCGCTGGGGCGCGGAGATCTATCAAGCGCTGAAAAAAGTTTTGAAGGACAAGGGCTATTCCACGAACGTCGGTGATGAAGGCGGCTTTGCGCCGGCGTTGAAATCGAACGCCGAAGCGATTGAATCGATCTTGACTGCCATCGAAAAAGCCGGCTACAAACCAGGTGTCGAAGTTTTTCTTGCGCTCGATCCGGCGGCGTCTGGGTTCTATGACGCGGAGCGTGGGAATTACAACTTGCGGAAAGAAGGTCGCGTCTTGACCGGCGCGCAAATGGTCGATTTCTACGCCGACTGGGTTAAGAAATACCCGCTGATTTCCATCGAAGACGGATTAGCGGAGGATGATTGGGACACGTGGGTGCTGATGACCAAGAAACTTGGCGACCAGATTCAACTTGTCGGCGATGATCTGTTTGTCACGAATGTCGAGCGCTTGAAAAAAGGTTTGACGCTGGGCGCGGCGAATTCGGTGCTCATCAAGCTGAATCAAATTGGCACGTTGAGCGAAACGCTGAGCGCGATTGAACTCGCGCAGCGTAATGCGTGGACGGCAATGGTGTCGCATCGCTCCGGCGAAACGGAAGACACGACGATAGCCGATTTGGTTGTGGCGACGAACGCTGGGCAGATCAAGACTGGCGCGCCGGCGCGAAGTGAGCGCGTGGCAAAGTACAATCAATTGCTTCGCATCGAGGAAGAGTTGGGCGAGGCGGCGGAGTATGCCGGCATAAATGCCTTCAAGCGCGGTTCGCGCTGATGGATTGGTGGACGCTTGCGCTGATTGCGCCGAGTTTGGGGATGGATGCGTTCGCGGTCGCGCTCGGTGTTGGTGCAAGTTTGCCCGCCGGCTCGACGCGCGCATTGTTTCGACTCTCGTATCACTTTGGGCTGTTTCAATTCTTGATGCCGATGCTCGGTTGGCTCGCGGGCAGATCGATGCAAGAATTCTTTGCCGCGTATGATCACTGGATCGCCTTTGGCTTGCTTGCTCTGGGTCGGCGGCAGAATGGTGCGCGAATCGTTTCAAGACGAAGACGTTGGAGATTTTATCGATCCTACTCGCGGCATCAATCTGGTCGTGCTTTCAGTCGCGACGAGCATCGATGCATTGGCGGTCGGTTTGAGTTTGGCGATGTTGCAAGTTGATTTGCTGATTCCCAGCATTGTCATCGGAATTGTTGCGGTTGGCATGACATTGGCTGGGATGTTGCTGGGACGACGCTTGCAAAGTGTGTGGGGCAATCGCGCCGAACTTTTGGGCGGCTTGGTGTTGATTGCGATTGGCGTGCGTGTGTTGATTACCCATTTGATTGGATAAGGTGAAAGGAAAACCCCATGAGCGATTATCGTCCGCGCGGAATGTATTTTGAAGAATTTGCAATCGACACTGAATTTGTGACGATGGGACGCACGGTTACTGAAACCGACATTGTGAATTTCGCCGGCATCTCCGGCGATTACAATGCGATTCACACCGACGCCGAGTTTTCCAAAGCCACGCCATTTGGCGAACGCATCGCGCACGGTTTGCTGGGGCTGTCGATCACGACTGGGTTGATGATGCAGCTGGGCGTGATGGATGGCACGGTGATTGCGTTTATGGGCTTGGAATGGAAGTTCAAAGCCGCCGTGAAAATTGGCGACACGATTCATGCCGTGGGCAAGGTGAAACAGACCAAAGCGATGAAAGCGCTCGGTGGGGGCATCGTGGTTGTCGAACTGCGCGTGCTGAACCAAAAGAATGAAGTCGCGCAACAAGGTGAAATGACGGTGCTCGTCAAGAGCAAGCCGGCGTAAAGGAGGCACATGCTCAACGTACTCGATCGCTTTGAACGCCTTATTACACTTGCGCTGATTGGGTTGATGATGGTTGTCGTATCGCTTGCGACGCTCGACCTAGTATGGGGAATTGTCCAGGAAATTACCAAGCCGCCATACATTTTCCTTGAAGTCGAAAAATTGCTTGATATATTTGGCTTGTTCCTGCTCGTGCTGATCGGTATCGAACTTCTGGATACAATTCGTGCGTATCTCACCGAGCATGTCGTTCACGAAGAAGTGATTCTGGTTGCCGCGTTGATCGCGGTCGCGCGCAAGGTCATTGTGCTTGATGTGAAAAAGACCGACCCGCTCATGATTTTTGGCATCGCCGCGATAATTCTTGCCGTGGCGGCGGCGTATTGGATTGTCAAGCGGATGCATTCACCGTTGGTAAATAGTAAGAAAGAATAATTCGATAGTCTTGGAGGGATAGCATGGCAAAAGAACGCTGGGCACTTGTTCTCGGCGCGTCATCCGGTTTTGGCGCGGCATGTTCGCGCGCGCTCGCCGATGCTGGGTTCAACATTTTTGGCGCGCATTTTGATTTGAAAACGACATTGCCACGCGCGCTCGCCGTCAAAGCCGATGTCGAGGCGAAAGGACGCAAGGCGATTTTCTTCAACAAGAATATCGCCGATGACCGCAATCGCGCGGAAATCATCGCCAAGATTCAGGAATACTTCCAGAGCGTTGGCGGTGGTTCGGTTGAATGTGTTTTGCATTCAGTTGCGTTTGGCAATTTGAAACCGTTCATCGCCGATAAACCGGACGATGCCGTCGACCGCAAGG
This sequence comes from uncultured Chloroflexia bacterium, assembly GCA_963718225.1. Lineage (GTDB taxonomy): Bacteria > Chloroflexota > Anaerolineae > UBA4142 > UBA4142 > DAOTXS01. The sequence continues at coordinate 92,921 of CAVQYN010000014.1, read as the reverse complement.
CGATGGAAATGACCATCGACGTGATGGCAAACTCGCTGGTGTATTGGACGCAAGACCTCGTGCGCGCCGGCTTGCTTGTGCGCGGTGCCAAAGTCTTTTCGATGACGAGTTCCGGTTCGCATCGCGTCATCCTCGGCTACGGTCCCGTCTCTGCCGCCAAAGCCGCGTTGGAATCGCACACCCGTCAGCTCGCGTTGGAACTTGCGCCCAAAGGTATCAGCGTCAACACGTTCCAAGCGGGCGTGACCGACACGCCGGCGTTCCGCATGATTCCTGGTCATGAACGCGTCAAAGAACACATTATGCAATTGCATCCCGATGGACGGATGACGCAACCGGAGGACGTGGCGCAAACGCTTGTCGCGTTAATGGATCCGCGCGTGCAATGGATGACCGGCACGGTCATCCGTGTAGATGGCGGAGAGGATAACGTTTGATCTGATCTAGGGGCGAACCTGGTGGTTCGCCCTTTCAATTTGACTCGCATCGTCAAAAGTGCTATAAGGCATTCGACGTTCGAGTTGCGCAAAATCTCGATGCGCGATTCACGCCCCGCCGTTGACAGATTTACATCACGGTCTGCGGGGCGTTTTGGTATCTTTCACCCGCAGGAGATAATATGGCATATTTGAGCGAACTCCTCGGACGAGAAGTGCGCGATGCGAAGGGGACATTCATTGGCACGCTTGCCGATGTTTTGATTTCCCCGGACAGCAACGGTCAACCCTATCCGCGTATCGTCGCATTGGCGGTTAAACGCAACGGCGGCGAGCCGTCGCTGGTGCCCTGGGGCGGCACCGAAGACCTTGCCGGCAACAAGATCATATTGCAATTGCCGCCTACCGCGTCGTATCAATCGACCGGCGCCGAAGTGCATTTGAATCGCGATGTGATGGACAAGCAAGTCATCGATACCAATGGCTTTCGCGTCGTGCGCGTTAACGATCTGGAACTGGCAAAAATCGGCGACGATTATCGGTTGGTCAATGTCGATATTGGCGGGCGCGGTTTGTTGCGCCGCTTGGGTTGGGAAGATTTTTTCGAACATGTCGCAGGTGTGTTGCGCCGCGAATTGCCCGCGCAATCGATTGTGTACAGCGATCTGGAATTCATTCCGCGCGGTGATTTGAAGGTGCGCGTCGCGCGCCAAAAACTGCGCGAACTGCATGCGGCGGACATTGCCACGATTTTGGAAGATATGCGCCCGCGCCAAGCCGGCGAATTGATTCGGCAATTGTCGGATGAGCAAGCCGCCGATGTCATGGAGGAATTGGAGCCGGAATTTCAAGCCGATGTGTTGGAGACTCTGCCGACCGAACAAGCCGCCGATATTGTTGAAGAAATGGAACCGGACGAAGCGGCGGATGTGCTGCAAGAAATGGACGAAGACAAACGCGCGCAGGTTTTCAACCTGATGGAGCCGGACGAAAGCGCCGAAGTTGCCGAACTCATCAAGCATCCGGAAGACGCGGCGGGCGGTTTGATGACGACCAAATATCTCACGGTTACGCCGGACATTACCGTCGCGGAAGCGTTGCAACGTGTTCGCGTCGATGCGCCAACCAAAGAAGCGGAAATCATTTACTATGTGTACGTCGTCGATGCGGACGAGCATTTGCTCGGCGTGTTTTCTTTGAGCGATCTCGTCCTCGCGGATCCCACCATCAGCGTCGATGCGATTATGCATCACAAGCCGCTCCGGGTTCCGCTCGATGCCACGCACGAAGAGGTGCTAGAACTTATCGCCAAATACAATTTGCTCGCGGTGCCGGTCGTCGATCATGAGAATCATCTGGTCGGCATCGTGACCACCGATGACGCGCTCGATTTGATTTTGCCGGAAGAATGGAAAATCAAATTGCCACGCTTGTTTTAAGCGAGGAATCCGATGAGCCTCCTACGCAAATTTCGCCCTCTCCGTACGCGTTTGCTTTTGCTCTTGTCCGTTGTCGGACCAGGTATCATCACCGCCAACGTTGATAACGATGCGGGCGGCATTACCACGTACTCGGTTGCCGGCGCGCATTACGGTTACTCGCTCTTGTGGATGCTGGCGCTCGTCGCGCTCGCGCTCGTCATCATTCAAGAAATGAGCGCGCGCCTCGGTGTTGTCACTGGCAAAGGACTTGCCGATCTCATCCGCGAAAGTTTTGGCGTGCGTACCACCGCGTCGATTATTGCCATCATGCTGATTGCGAATCTTGCCAACACCGTCAGCGAATTCGCCGGCGTTGCCGCCAGCATGGAGATCTTTGGCGTCAGCAAGTACATTTCGGTGCCGCTAGTGGCGCTAGGCGTCTGGTTATTGATTGTCAAAGGCAACTATAAATCGGTCGAGCGTATCTTTCTCGTTGCCAGCGCGATTTACTTTTCGTACGTCCTGTCTGGTGTGATGGCCAAGCCGCCGTGGGGCGAGGTGGCGCAATCTTTTATCACGCCGAGTTTCCATTTTGATGTTGGCTATGTCACGATTTTCGTAACGATCATCGGCACGACGATTGCGCCGTGGATGCAATTCTATCAACAGGCATCGATTGTTGATAAAGGCTTGACGATCAAGGACTATGCGTACGAACGCGTGGATGTAATCGTCGGTTCGTTATTTGCAGTTTTGGTCGCGGCGTTCATCACGATTGCGTGCGCCGCGACGATTTTTACTTCCGGTCAACGCATCGACACGGCGAAAGATGCCGCCCTCGCGTTATTCCCACTTGCCGGTCCTTATGCGGCGGGCTTGTTTGCGCTCGGCTTGTTGAACGCATCGGTTTTCTCTGCCGCGATCCTGCCCTTGTCCACCGCCTACGTTGTATGCGAAGCGTTTGGTTGGGAATCCGGCGTGAGCCGTGATTGGAAAGACGCGCCGGTCTTTTTCTGGGTCTATACGTTGCTCATCGTGCTCGGCGCGGGCATCATTCTCCTTCCAATCAAATCGCTGATCGAAACGATGCTGGCGAGTCAGACGCTGAACGGTGTCCTCTTGCCGGTGATTTTGATTACGATGTTGCGTCTTATCAACGACAAACGCTTGATGGGGCAGTACGTCAATGGACGCATTTTCAATCTGCTCGCGTGGATCACGGTTGTGATTCTGGTTGGCTTGACCGTGATCCTCGTGACGACCAGTTTCTTTCCCAGCGCGTTTGGACTGTGACGATGCTTGATTATTTGCAGACGATTACCATTCCAACGCCATTCGCGATTGGTCCGATCAATTGCTATCTTGCTGAAGGCGATGAGTTGACGCTGATTGATACCGGACCCAAAGATGTGTCGACGCTTGCCGCGTTGCGCGCTGAATTGGACGCGCGCGGTTTTTCGCTCAAGGACATTCGCCGTATCGTCGTTACACACGCGCATGTCGATCACTTTGGGCTTGCAGCGCAAATCGTCGCCGAGTCAGGGGCGCAAGTTTTGTCGCACGCATGCAACCGCTGGGGCTTGACCGATTTCGAGGATGAGTGGATGCGTCGCCACGAATTCTACCGCGGAATTTTTCTATCCAGCGGCGCGCCGCGCGAATCCGCTGAGCGAGTGATTCAAGGTTTGCGTGTGATGTTGCAGTATGCCGCGGCGATTCCCAGCTCTAATTTTGTTGCACTGAACGACGGCGATATGTTGCGTTTGGGCAAAGATGATTGGCGCGTGGTGTTTGCGCCAGGGCACGCGAATGGTTTGATTTGCTTGTACGAGCCGCAATCACAAACGTTGATTTCCAGCGATCATCTTCTGCGCGATGTTACATCGAATCCGGTGATTGAGCCGCCGATGCGCGGCGAGAACGAACGCACACGCGCGCTGGTGAATTACATTGAATCGATGAAGCAAACGGCAGCCATGGATATTCGTGTGGCGTTGCCGGCGCACGGCGAGCCGGTGTACGATGTGCGTGCGCTTGTTGACGCGCGACTTGCCTTTCATCGCTCGCGATTGGATCACATCGAACAACAATTGGGTTGTTGCGCGACGACCGCGTACGAGTTGTGCGGCATCTTGTTCCCCCAATTGAAATCGTTCGATCTGTTTCTGGGATTGTCAGAGGTTATTGGTCATCTCGATATTTTGGAAATCGAGGGGCGCGTGCGACGTGAGGATAGGAGCGGAGTAACACAGTACGTGATTCCGGAGTAATCTGCAAAATAAAACACGGTCGGAGTTTCTCCGACCGTGTTTTTGTATCTGCTGCTTTACTGACACACGCTGAAATCGTAACGGAACTGGTCTTTGCCGTTGGTGGCTGGAAAGCGCACCAACTGTCCAGTTGCCGTGTCTTTGTAGAAAGGAATTGCCGTGTAATCGCAATCACCTGCGCCGATTCTCCAACCGGCAGCCGCCAGTTCAACTGTGCCGGATGGAATATCACGGGCGATGGGCGATGTCTCACCGCGTGAATGGATTTCATCACCGGGTTTGTAAATCTTGATGAGCCAGGGTTGATTAGCGGCGCTCCAATACGAGCCCGTGTTGGCGAACGTCACATAGAACGTAATATCGCCCGGGGCGGGTTTCGCCGGGTCAGTGCGAATCTTGGACACGTAGACGCCGGGCGGTAGATTGAGCGCTGGTGTCGCCGATGGTCCAGCTGTTACCGGTTTTTTGGTTGGCGTGCGCGTCGCGGCAGGTGGACGCGTTTGCGTAATCGGCAAAGTGCCGGTAATCGGATTCGTCGACGTGAGCGGCGCGGTTGTCGGCAAGACAATCGGCGTGGGCGGAGGCAGCGGCACGCTGGTCGGCACGGGCGCAAGCGTCGGCAGAACGACGATGGGTTGCGTCGGCAAGACGGCAATTGCGCGTGTTGGTGTTGCCGGCGGTTTAGCCGTACCGCCCAACAAATTGGTTACTAGGAAATATCCGCCGATCAACAGCAACGCGCCGAGAACCGCAACACCGGCGATAATGCCGATGAGTGTGCGACGCGACAAACCGCCTTCGCGACCGGCGGGCTTGGGCGAGAACAAGCGCGGCGCGGCGCTTGCGCGTGGTTGACCGGGAGCCGCTTCGGTTTTCGGCTCGGCTTTTTTCTCTTTTTCCTTTTCTTTCTTGTCAGCCGGTTTGTTGTTCACCACCGGCGCGGCGGCAACGACCGGGGTCACCGGTTTTTCAACGACCGGTTGCGCTTGCGGCGCGGGTGTGGACACGGGAATCGGTGGCTTGGCTTTGCTCCACTTTTGTCCATCGTGCATGTACCAATCGCCGCTTTGCACGCCAATTTGCCACCAGCGACCTTGTTCATCCTGCATCCGCAGTTTGCCCACTTCGGCTTCAAACGTGGCGTCGTTCAGCTTGCCGGCTTCGTGCTGGGCTTTCAAGTCCTTGTACGTTTTTTCGGCTTCGAGGAAATTCATATGCGATGACCTCCGTTTATTCCGCGACCGCCATCGCAATAGCGTGTTCGCGTGTGTGAGATAATGATAATTCCAATCGATGGATTCCGATTTTGCGCGCGCGTTTGTCAGCGCGACCTTTCAACTCGACGATCGGTTTGCCGTGCTCATCCGCCACAATTTCGATTTCGCGCCAAGCGACGCCATGGCGTTGATGAATGCCGACGCCGAGCGTTTTGCTCACCGCCTCCTTTGCCGCAAAGCGTGCCGCCAATTGGTGCGGCTGTCCGTGGCAATGTGCCAACTCGCGCTCGGTAAAGATGCGCGTCAGAAAACGGTTGCCGTACCGCGCAATCGATGCTTCGATTCGATTGACTTCGATCAAGTCAACGCCGATGGCGAGCATTACGCCGCGCGTCCGATGCCGCGATACTCAAAGCCGATTTCGCGCATCTTGCTAGGTTCGTAAAGATTGCGTCCATCGATCAGGACACGCCGATTCATCGAAGCGGCGACACGTTGCATATCGAGTTGCTTGAATTCGTTCCACTCGGTGACGAGTACCAACGCATCGGCATGTTCGGCGGTGGCATACGCATCGTTGCAAAAGACGATTGCCGGATTTAAGCGGCGCGCGTTTTCCATCGCGACCGGATCGTATGCGCGGATTTTCGCGCCTTCAGTTTGTAAAATGTGAATAATGTCGAGCGCAGCGGCTTCGCGCACATCGTCCGTATTCGCTTTGAACGCGAGTCCCCACACCGCAATCGTTTTGCCGCGCAGGTTGCCGAAAATTTCGCGTAACTTGATGACCACCTGCCGCCGCATATCGCGATTGATTTCCATCACGGCGCGCAGCAGTTGCGGATGACAGCCTTTGGTTTCCGCCATCCACGTCAACGCTTTGACATCTTTGGGAAAGCAACTACCGCCATAGCCCACGCCGGCGTTGAGAAACGCGCGCCCGATGCGTCTGTCCATGCCCATACCCGCCGCAACTTCTTTAACGTCCGCACCGACTTGCTCGCAAATGGTCGCGATTTCGTTAATGAACGAAATGCGCGTGGCGAGAAATGCATTCGATGCGTACTTGATCATCTCGGCGGTGCGGAGATCGGTCGTCATGATTGTGCATCGCAGCGGCAAATACAATTGCGCGACCTTATCCACCGCCTCGCGATTGATTCCGCCAAGCACCACACGGTCGGGCTGTTGGAAATCGTTGATGGCGGTGCCTTCCGCCAAAAATTCAGGATTCGATACGATATCGAAATCGACGCCGGTGCGTTTGCCATGCGCCTGCAAAATTTCGGCGACCGCATCGCCAGTGCCGACCGGCACGGTACTTTTATTGACGATGATCGCATACGCGCCCAGCGATTTTGCGATGCCTTCCGCCGCGGAGCGGACAAACTGCAAATCTGATTCGCCGTCCGCGCTGGGCGGCGTGTTGACAGCGATGAAAATAAAATCGGCGTTGGGGATCGCTTGCGGATAGTCGGTTGTAAAGGTAAGCCGTTGTGCGGCGACATTGCGCGCGACGAGTTCTTCCAAGCCGGGTTCGTAAATCGGCATTTCGCCGCGCTTGAGCTTGGCGATTCGTTCTTCGGAAATATCCAGGCAGGTGACTTGATTACCGAGGTCGGCAAAGCATGTGCCGGTCACCAAACCGACATATCCGACGCCTACAACGCAAATTTTCTCAATGGCTAGTCCTGCGACTTTCACAACAATGATACCACAATAAGGCGAAAAGTCAAACAAAGAAAAACAAAAACCTTGCGAAGGTTATTAACCCTCGCAAGGTTCCTGGTCTGCAATTACATCGGCGTCATTTCCGTTTCGCCGATTTTTATTTCCCCGTCGCCGGGGCGCCATTCTTGGATACTCAACTTGATTTCGCCCTCGATCACATCGGCGATCACCGTACTGCCCGGCTTGAAATCACCAGCCAGCACCGCTTCCGAGAGCGGGTCTTCAATCGTGCGCTGAATCACGCGCTTGAGTGGACGCGCGCCCAGCGTTTGATCAAAGCCGGTATCGGCGAGTTTGAGTTTCGCGGCGTCGGTGACGACAAGCTTGAGCTGATGCTCATCGAGTCGCGGCTTCAAGAAGCCAATTTGAATATCAACGATTTGCGTAATGTCCTCTTTCGTCAACGCACGGAACACGACGACGTTATCGAGACGGTTCAAAAACTCGGGGCGGAACAAGCGCTTGAGCTCGTTCATCAGTTTCTCACGCATGTTTTGGTACGCATCTTCCTGCGTCTTGACTTCACTGCGCTTGCCGGTAAAGCCCAGCACCGAGTCGCGCTGAATCAAATCCGCGCCGATGTTTGACGTCATGATGATGATCGTGTTGCGGAAATCGACTTTGCGACCTTTCGCATCTGCGAGATGTCCGTCTTCCAAAATCTGCAACAGCATGTTGAACGCTTCCGGATGCGCTTTTTCGATTTCGTCGAACAACACCACCGAGTACGGATGCCGGCGAATTTGTTCGGTCAATTGCCCGCCCTCATCGAAACCGATATAGCCGGGCGGCGCGCCGACCAAACGCGACACGTTGTGGCGTTCCATGAACTCGGACATGTCGAGTTGCAACAGGGCCTTTTCGTCGCCGAACATGAACTCGGCGAGTGCTTTTGCCAATTCGCTTTTGCCGACGCCGGTGGGTCCCAGGAAAATGAATGAGCCAATCGGACGTTTGGGGTCTTTTAACCCGGCGCGCGCGCGCCGTACGGCTTTCGCCACGTTCGCAATCGCCTCGTCTTGTCCGATAATGCGTTTGTGCAATTCATCTTCCATCTTGAGCAGACGTTGGCTCTCTTCGCCGGCGATGCGCGTGACCGGCACGCCCGTCCACATGGCCAACACTTCGGCAATGTCTTCACTCGTGACTTTGGGCGGGGTTGCGCTGACGGCTTCCATCCAGTTTAATTTCATCTGGTTCATTTTTTCGCGCATGTCTTTTTCCTTGCCCAAACAACTCCGCCGCCAAATCGAACTGCTCGGATTCAACCGCCGCGTCTTTTTTCTTGACGATGTCTTTGATCGCTGTGTCGGCTTGCTGATATTCCGGCGGCTTGGGTACTTTGTACATCCGCACGCGCGAAGACGCTTCGTCGATCAGATCGATTGCCTTGTCCGGCAGAAATCGATCTGTCACATAGCGCGCCGCAAGATTCGCCGCGGAGACCAATGCTTCATCGGCGATTTTCAATTGATGATGCGCTTCGTAACGCGGGCGCAAACCTTTGAGAATCTCAACGGTTTCTTCGACCGACGGCTCTTCGACTTTGACCGGTTGAAAGCGACGTTCCAGTGCCGCATCGCTTTCGATGTGCTTGCGATATTCTTCTTGCGTCGTTGCGCCGACAACTTGGAGTTCGCCGCGCGACAATGCCGGTTTCAAAATATTTGCCGCATCGACGGCGCTGCCGGCCGAGCCCGCGCCGACGACCATATGCAGTTCATCGATAAACAAAATCGTCTTGCTTCCCTTTAATTCATCGATCACACGCTTCATCCGTTCTTCAAATTGTCCGCGATAAATCGTGCCGGCGACGAGCGACCCCACATCGAGTTGAACAACGCGCTTGTTGAGCAACGGACCTGGAACGTTGCCTTGATTGATTTGTTGCGCCAGCCCTTCGACAATCGCCGTTTTGCCCACGCCCGGCTCGCCGACCAATGCCGGATTGTTTTTTGTTCGACGCGACAAAATCTGAATGACGCGCTCGATTTCTTTTTGTCGCCCGATAACCGGATCGAGCTTGCCTTCTTCTGCCAGGGCAGTTAGATCAGTTGCAATTTGATCAAGCAGGGGCGTTTTGGAATCGCTCTTTTTCTTTTCCGCCGTGGCCTGCTCCGGTTGACCTTCCATCACCGCTTTCGCGAGTTGATTTCGGATTTTATCCGGATTGATGCCCATGCTTTTCAATACATTGACGGCAATGCCATCGCCTTCGCGCACCAAGCCCAGCAGCAAATGCTCAGTGCCGATGTAATGGTGCCCGAGCCGCCGCGCCTCATCGACTGCGAGTTCGATGACGCGTTTAGTGCGCGGCGTCAAAGAAAGCCGTGCGCCGGCGGGTGCTTGCCCGCGTCCCACGGTATCCTCGATGATTTGGCGCACGCGATTTTGCTCCGTGCCTAACTCGCGCAGAACTTTGGCTGCCATGCCTTCCTCTTCGCGCATCAAACCGAGCAGTAAATGCTCGGTGCCGATATAATTGTGATTCAAACGCACCGCTTCTTCTTGCGCATAGGTCAGCACGCGCCGCGCGCGTTTAGTAAATTTATCCAACTTGTCGGACATCATAGGTCACCTCAGCGTTCTGATTTCGTTAGCGAAAAACTCATTCGAAAAATTAATACTTGTCTTACAAGTTAAACGGCGTCCCAGTGTAAGCAGGGACGCCGATGTTCTGCATCGAATTATGCGTTAGGATCGACCACTTCGGGCCAATCTTCTTCAGGGGGAGCCGGTTCAATCGGCGCGTCATCATACTCTTCCGTTGCACGTTTCAAACTTAAACCGAGGCGGCGGCGGTTGGCATCGACGCGAATCACGCGCAGTTGCACGGCATCGCCTTCCTTGACTGCTTCTTTGGGATGTTGAATGCGGCGATCCGACAATTCCGAAATGTGAATCAGCCCTTCGATGTTATCATCCAAGCGCGCAAACGCGCCGAACGACGCCAGTTTGGTAATTGTGCCGGGAACAATCTGCCCAACTTTGTATCGGTCTTCAACCGTCATCCACGGTTCCGGCTGCAATCGTTTCAAACTCAATGCGATGCGTTCACGTTCGCGATCGATTCCCAACACTTCGACTTGGACTTGATCGCCGACCCTGACCAAATCGCCGGGATGACCGATCTTGGTCCACGACATCTCGGACAGGTGAATCATGCCATCGACGCCGCCCAAATCGACAAAGACCCCAAAGTCTGCGACGCTAGTTACAGCGCCAGTGAGTTTATCGCCTTCTTTGATTTCCGTCAAGAGGCGATCTTTTTGTCCTTTGCGAAACTCGCGCATTGCCGCGCGTTCGGAGAGAATCAGACGATTGCGTGCGCGATCCAGTTCGATGACCTTTAATCTTAGTTTCTTGCCAACGAGTGCGGTTAATTCGCTGTCGGCACTTTCGGCCGAAGCTGCATCGAATTTGCGGCGCATGACGCTTTCAATTTGCGTTGCCGGCACAAATGCGCGCACTTTGCCCACGCGCACAATCAAGCCGCCTTTGTTAAACCCAGCAACTTGCGCCTCGAACACATCGCCGGACTTGAGCAACTCTTCCGCGTCGCGCCAATCGTGCTCCATCTGAGCACGCACCAGTGACAAGACTGCATTGCCATCGCGATTTTCCGAGCGCAGGACGAACGCCAAAACCTGATCGCCGACTTGAATTTTCTTGATGGCGTCGGGGCTCATCTTTTCCATCTCGCTCGGATCGACGATACCTTCCGATTTGAAACCAATGTCGATCAGAATTTCCCGCGGGCTAACTTGCACCACCGTCCCGGAAACAATCGATCCGTACTTGAGCTGCTTGAACCCAAGATCGAGATCAGAGAGTTGACTCATCGCATTTTCTTTGGCTTTGGGAGTACCTTTGCGAATCGCCTCCTGGGGACTTTTTTGTCCGCCTGTTGCCACCATGCTTTCCCTCGTCCTGCCGATTTTGATCATGCCCAACGCTGCGCGGAATCTCCCGCGCCAGACTATTATAGCACTTTCGCTGGAATTAGCAACCTAGCCTGCGCCCCGCCAAATATGCAACTCAAAGAGTTGTGCGTCGCGAGCGCCAAAGCGATATTTGTATTCCTCGTCCCCCCGCAGAAAATCGTACCGCCGTCGCTTTGCCGCAATTGCATCTTGGATAGAATGCGCGAACAGGACGATGCCCGGACTGAGACTGCCGTACATGACCGGATCGTAGCCGGAATTGTATACCAACACATCGTTGTTGTACACGAAATTTAGAATTGCGGCGGCGCGGGCGCCATCGACTTCGAGGAACGCGAGTTGCAACCAGCCACACGGGAACAACGCTTGCGCCATGCGCGCGAAAAAGGTTTCCATGCGCGTGTCCATGAACATGTTTTTATCCGGGCGGCTTTGCTTGTGCAATTGCACAAAGTCGGCGATTGCTTGCGGCAATGCGTCTGCGGATTCGATCACGTACCAACGTGTGTTTGCTTCTTCGACGCGCCGGAGTTTGCGGCGAATTTCATGGCGTTGCTTCTTCTCGAGCGTTGCCAGGTACGCGTCCCAATCATCCGGCAAATCGATGAACGGTGCGACGTCGTGCAACTTGGTTTCCAAGTTCAATCCGCGCGCTTGGGCTATTTCTTTGAACAAGGAATTTGTCGGAGAGGCGGCGGGCGTTGTGCAAAGGTCAAGCGTGTCCCACGCCGGAAAATCGGCGCGGGTCAACGTGTCGAGCAGGGCGCGATACACTTGCTCTTCAAAACCGCGCGCGACAATCACATCCAAGTAATCAGACACATCGACGCAGCCAATCAACGAGAGGGAAAGGTGCCCATCGGTTTCTTTATCGATAAACAATGGCGCGACGCCGACGAGTGCGCCATCGTCTTGGCGGAAAGTGATGACGCGCAATTCGCCGGAGCCTAAGGATTGCCACCACGTCTTTTGCCATTCGAGGGTCAGGAACAACGTGTTGGTGGTTGCGCGGTGAAGCAGAGCATTCCATTCGTGCGCCAGCGTTTCAAAAACATTGGGCTGGGTTAATAAATCGATTTTCATTGGTATCCTGCGAAAGGCAAGCCCCACGATTTCTTGCCGGGCTTGGCTTCAAGGTCGAGGTATTGTCGGAGTAACTCGGCGCGTCGGCGTGACCGTGATGGTGACTGTTGTTGTGATGAGCGGCGCCGGGTTGGTGAGATCGAGTGTCGGTGTTGGTGGCTCGCGCGTCGGAATCGGCGCTTGCGTTGGCGTCGATTGCAAAGTGCCGCGCGGCAAATTAATCAGCGTTGGCGATCCTAGGGTTGGCGGCGCGGCAAGGACCGTGCGCGCGACGAGGGTGGGTGTCGCCTGTCGTTCCGTCAAACCGGGCCGTACCAAAAAGCTAATACTGCCGACGCAGTACAATACGGCAATCGAAATGACGCCGATGACCAGACAGCCATAGCCGATTTGTTGCGTGGTGGCGCGATTTTCGATTTCGTGCGCCGCGTGTTTCCACTGGCTAGACATTACGCCGATAACTTGAGACAAGATGCTTCATAACATTGCTATTATACCAAACGAATTCGAAAATCAAAAATCGAATTTTGTGGCGCGTTTGTCAAAAAGCGGAATTCCGTTATACTGTGCGCCAAATCACGAGGGAATCATGACAAACGAAGGCAAACAAATCGGCTTGGACATTCGCGGCGGCGATACTGTGTTTCCGGCAAAATGTTCGTCGGACTCGCAAGTGACGTTGAGCCAGCAAATGATGCCATCGGATGCGAATCCATTGGGCAATGTGCACGGTGGCCACATTATGAAATTGATCGATGAAGCTGGCGGCTTGGCGGCGATGCGCCACGCGCGCCGGCCGGTCGTTACGGTTGCTATCGATTCGATTACTTTCCTGTCGCCGGTGCGTGTGGGACATTTGTTGACGTTGCGTTCATCGGTCAACTGGGTTGGCAATACATCGATTGAAGTTGGTATTCGCGTGGAAGCCGAGAATCCAATCAATGGCGAAATCACGCACACCAATTCAGCGTATGCGGTTTTCGTCGCGCTGGATGATCGAGGCAAACCCTGTTCTGTGCCGCCGCTCATTTTGGAAAACGATAAAGACCGGCGGCATTGGGATGAGGCGGTCGTGCGACAAGAATTCCGTCTGCACGTGGTGAACCGAAAGCAGAAACGAGATCATGATGAAACTCGCTAAACGCTTGAATCAATTGAAAGGTGAAGGCGCGTTCGAAGTTTTGGTCAAGGCCCGCGCGCTCGAAGCGCGTGGACGCGAGGTCATTCATCTTGAATTTGGCGAGCCGGATTTTCCAACGCCGCCAAATGTCATCGAAGCCGGCATTCGCGCAATCCGCGATGGTAAAACCAAATACACGCCGAGCGCCGGTATTCCGGAATTGCGGGAGGCCATCGCGGAACACGTGAGCGCGCGCAACGGTGTTGCGATTTCGCCGGATCAAGTCGTCGTCACGCCCGGCGCCAAGCCGATTATGTTTTTCGCGATGCTTGCGCTCGTCGAGCCGGGGGATGAGGTGCTCTATCCCAATCCGGGCTTTCCGATTTACGAAAGCATGATTGGTTTTTGCGGCGCCACGCCTGTGCCGTACACGTTACGCGAAGCCAACGGTTTCCGTCTCGACGCGGATGAATTTCGCGCGCGCGCCAATTCGCATACCAAGATGATTATTCTCAATTCGCCGCAAAATCCCACCGGCGGCGTGCTCGAGTCCGATGATTTGCAAGTTGTCGCCGAGGTTGCGCGCCGGTGCGGCAGTGTCATCCTCTCGGATGAAATCTATTGGCAAGTTTTTTACGATGATGCGATTCGCAGTCTCGTCAGCGATCCAACTTTAGCTGACCAAACGATTTTGCTCGACGGCTTTTCAAAAGCGTATTCGATGACTGGGTGGCGGTTGGGCTGGGGCGTAATGCCGATTGAATTGGCGGAACATGTTACGCGCTTGCAAACAAATTCCAACTCGTGTGTCGCTGGTTTTGTGCAACACGCCGGCGTCGAGGCGTTGCGCGGACCGCAAGATTCGGTCAAGGACATGGTCGATGCGTTCAAGCAACGCCGTGACCTCATCGTTGATGGCTTGAACGCGATTCCGGGTTTTCGTTGCGCCAAGCCGCGCGGCGCGTTCTATGCGTTTCCAAATATCACCGGTACGGGCTGGTCCTCGCGCAAGCTCGCCGAGTACCTGCTCAATGATGCCGGGGTGGCGTGTCTCAGCGGCACGGCGTTCGGCGATGCCGGCGAAGGCTATTTGCGATTCTCGTATGCCAACTCGCTGGAGAATATCCAAAAAGCGCTGACGCGGATTCGCGAGGCAGTAGAGAAGATTCAGGATTAAGCAAAAACCAGGTTTCGTCAAGAAACCTGGTTTTTTGTTGATGGTTGATGCAGAACAGAATTATTCCGTCTCGCGTCCGTGCACATAAACCGATGGCTTGAGCACACCGACGAACGGCAGATTGCGATAAATCTCATCGTAATCGAGCCCATAGCCCACGACGAATTCGTTTGGAATATCGAACCCGGCGTAATCGACCGGCACATTAACTTCGCGGCGGCTCGGTTTATTGAGCAACGTGCAGATCTTGAGCGACGCCGGGTTGCGCGTTTTCAAATTGCCGATGATGTATGTCAGCGTGCGTCCGGTATCGATAATATCTTCGACGATCAATACGTTGCGATGCTCAATATTCGAGTTCAAGTCCATCAGAATCCGGACGACACCGCTCGATTCTGTGCGCGTGCCGCCGTACGATGAAATCGCCATGAAATCCATGGCGTGCGGAATGTGAATCGCGCGCACAAGATCACTGAGGAACAGGACGCCGCCTTTCAAAATGCAGACGAGCAACAAATCTTTATCTTTGTAATCGCGGCTGATGGTCTCGCCCATTTCGGCGATGCGCGTTTGCAGTTGTTCGCGCGTGATGAGGATTTTTGCAATGTCATGTTGCAAGTCAGCCATTCGATTACTCCGCGTGTGAAATCTAAGGTAAGAAAGGCAGGATGTTTTTGAGCGAAGGGAAAACAAATCCTTCCGATGGTTTGCGTGTCGCCGTAAATGCCGGCGTCGCGGTAGGTTCGCCAGTTGGCTCGATGGTCGGTGTGGGTTGGGCTGTCGATGTTGGTTCGAGTGTCGGCGTTGCAGTGCGAGTTGGATTCGCCACGCCGCCGGCGCTGGATTGAGAATTGGCATCGAGGCGCACGAGCTTCGCGGAAATCCACGCGCGTTGTCCGCCGCTGGGATATGTGATTTGCCACCAATCTGAATCGGCGGAGCGCGCAAGCAATTTTAACAAACTACCTTCGCGCAAGTAGCCGAGAATTTCGGAATCGGTGTCGGCATCAGAGTGAACCGACGCCGTGTCGATTGTAATTGCGGCGATGCCGCCCGGCGGAATCGGTCGCGTCGCAGTGGCAGGCGGCGTGGGTGTACGTGTAGATGTGGCGGTCGGTTTAGGCGTGGCTGTGCGCGTTGGCGTGGGCGTCGGCAAGCCGGCTTTGAAGCGTGCCGCGAATTCGCGCGTGATGTCGAGATACAAATTGCCGTACGTCACGCTCGGCTCGATCATCGTGCCTTCCATCCACTCATTCCAACTTGTGACCATGATCCAATCGGGCATCGTGGAAAATGCGGCACGCCACGTCTCGCGATAATACTCGCCGCCTTCGCGGTCGCGCACGACTTTCTCCGGTTGCTGAGTTATTTTGCGATTGTCTGCGCCCGGATTGACGGTCGCGACCCAAATTTTATCCGCGCCATATTTGGCGATGCGGGGGGGCCACTTGTTCAACTCGGCTTGCGGATTCGGCGCCCACGCGACCATGTACAAATGATGCCCATCGAATACGCGCAAATATGAAACGTCGAGTCCTTCTGCGATCCACAAGGTGCGATGATCCGGATCGACTTCGTTGCGAATAGCTTGCCATTCATCGACCGAATATTTTTGCTCGCGCCAGAAAAAGATAATCGGCTTGCCGTCCGAGCGCGCATACGCCGGATGCTGGGTGTACGAACCGAGCAAATGCTTGAGCGAGCGCACGACATCGTCTCTTGTTTCGATAGAACGGCGAGGTCAATTCGAAATCGACGCCGACCTTGAAATCCATTCCGCGCGCAAGATCGAGCATCGTTTTGAAATTGTCATCGGTGGGATTGCCGGCGCCCCACCACGATACGATGAACGCATCGATCCCTGCGCCGCGCGCTTGCCGAATGTGCCGCGCCATCGCGTTGGCATCGCGCGAGACGTACGTCTCCGCCGGCATATCGGGAACTTTGTCCGCCCGCCACGTGTTTTCGTCGTACCAATTGTAATAGAACGCCAGCACGAGCGGCGAGCGTTGAGCGTGGGCGTTATCGTTGGTGATGAGAGTTAGGGCGGCGACGAGGGAGAGTGCGAAGAAAAACCAAAAACGTTTCATAGATTTGTTCTATTCTAACACAACTAGTGCTGAGAGCAAAATTTCTATTAACCCGCTACCTCACCCCAACCCCCTACACTGCAACGCACGCACTACACTTGCCCTGGCGGGCAGCGCCAGGGTAGCCCCCGTAGCGAAGCGGAGAGGGGGTGCGGCGCAAGTGTCTCCCTAACAAGGAGAGGGAGCCAATTCCCCTCTCCTTGTTGGGGAGAGGCAAAGGTGAGGGAAATAGTTTCTATCGCCGCCACCAATCTTTGCGCGAACGCGGATCCATAAACGCGCCGGCATCGCGCATCGCAAATTTCATTTCTGTTCCGCGCGCGCGCGCAAACGCTTGTCCCGCGCGCAACGCTGGCATACTGCCACGCCCGGCGCGATTGGCTTGCTGATACAACGCAATCAAGTTCGGCTCGACGATGATGCCATCAAGATAGACGACGTATCCGCGAAACGGGCTGTCCTCACGCGTGTATGTGAACACGATGCGATTCGCATCCGCGTAGACGACGAGCACTTCGTAACCACTGCCGATGTCGTAACCGGAATCCGGCACCACCAGCACTTCGCCCGGATTCGTCACGAGACCGATGAGCGTAACATCCCAGTCATCGTTCAGCGCGCCGCGACAATTGCACGCATCGTCCCAGTTGTAAATCTGATACGTCGCGGAAATCGCCGGTGTGCGATTATCGCTGAACATGACGGTACATCGCTGGCGCGGCGGCATCAAATTGTCCAGCATAGTCTACCAGACCGGCTTGCGCATTGATCGCGGCAAAACCGCGCACATTCAAATCGATGTTGGCTGGCAAATGCGGCGCGGTGCTCGAGTTCGCCGAAAGCATGCCGTACTTTTCGTCCGGCAAAACCGGCGGCGCGGTGGGTTGTGCAATCGTTGGCGATGGTGCAACCGTCGGTGGCGATTTCGTCGGCGGAATCGGCGAGGCAGTTGACGTTTTCGTTGGCAACGGAGTCAGCGTTGGTGTGAGAGTGCGCGTTCGCGTGGGGGTGAAAGTGGCGGTGCGGGTTGGCGTCGGTGTGAATGTGGCGGTGGGAGGAATCGCGACGGCAAATTTGGTTGGCGGCGGCACTTCGGCTGGGAGAACGTGCGTGGTGGATTGGCAACCGGTTACGCATAACAGGAGCAAGAATAACTTAATTTGCAAATCACGCACAAAATACATTCGTTTGATTTTCTTTGCGTCTTGGGCGAGAAAATTAAATTGTTGTCGATAAGGTGCGTTCCAATTCGTCCGCAAAAAGATTCAACTCGTCATCCTGCGTGCGAATGCGAATACACAAATGCTGAAACTGCGTCGATGCGCCGATAATCAATATGTCTACCGGTTGCGGCGAACGATCATTCATCCGCGCCGGCAGAATGACTTGACCGCCTTCGAGCAACATTTCTTGATAGAGGAATCGTGCTAGTTTCGGCGTGATGCGTTCGACTTTGACGATGCACGCTTCTGTCACTGGCATCGCCGGTCGATACGATGACTCCGCGCCGATGTTGACCATCTCGGCGCGGAGGTTGAAGTCTTCAAATGGCAAAACGCGAATGGGGTACGTTGACATTACTCTTTCTGTTTAGGTTCGAGCAATACCACTTGAGTTTCTTTCGGCAGAGAATCTTTTGTAACTTTGAGACTCGCCACCGCATCGGATGATTTGATGCCCATCTCTTTGAAAAATTTCGCAACGGGATCGAGTTTGAATTTCAAATCGGCGTGCGCATAGTGCATGGGGATGACGATTTGCGGCTCGAGCATCGAGACAATTTCTGCCGCTTCGCCGGCGTTGATCGTCGACACCCCGCCGACCGGAATGAGCAAGATGTTCACATTGCCAAACGCCTCGGCTTGTGTCTGATTAGGCACGTGTCCCAGGTCGCCGAGATGGCAAATCGTCAAGTCCGTCCATATCGATCACGTACACCGTATTCGCGCCGCGATCCTTGCCGTTCTTTTTATCGTGCGCGCCGGGTACGCCAGTCACAAACACATTCTTGATTTCGTATTCGCCAGGTCCCGCGATGACTTTGGGTTCACCTTTCACGCCTTGCGCAAACGAATGACCGGGATGGTCGTGGCTCACGGTTACAATATCGCCGCGCGGACGCGCGAACGCCAAACCGATTTCTTTCGAGTACGGATCGGTAATCACCGTTGCCTCTTTTCCGCGCAAACGGAAACACGCATGTCCAAACCAATCGATTTCCATCACGACCTCCGCAATAATTTCAAAGCGATTATAGTCGATTCTACCGCTGAACGCAAAGAAACCTACCGCACAAAATCAATGACCGCGAGCCAGCACGCCGCCGGATGATCGGGCGGCAAGTTGTTTGTCTGCACCGCGAAACCCGGGTCAGAAGCCGGCTTGCCGGTCGCATCGATGAGCCAAAGGTACCACGTTGCCGGCGCGCTGAAACTGCCGATGATTTTAAGCGCGTACGAATATTCTGCAATTCCGTCCGCTTGCAAGCGCAAATACTGCTCGCCGCCTTCGATGGCTTGGCGCGCGTCCGGTCCCGTTGCGAGCATCACGCGCAAACCTTCGTAACCGCGCCCGGCAAACACGCGTCCTTTAATCGACGTGCCGCCAGAGTGTGTACAACTTTGCAACACCGGTCGAAACGCGTACAGCAACGGCGTCGATGTGGGTGGGGCAACGCTGATCGGTGTTAATGTGATTGTTGGCAGAATCGATGTCGGCGTTTGCGTCGGCGCGAGCGTTGCGCGCGGAGTCAGAATCGAAATGAGCGTCGGCGTTGCCGCCGGCGGCAACGTGACCGAAAATGTCGCGGTTGGCATCGGTGATGGAATGGTCGTGGATGTCGCGATCGGCGTCGCACTTGGCGCGCGTGTCGATGTCGGCTGAATTGTTGCAACTGTAATTGTTGTCGGCGTTGCGCGCGGCGGCTTGAATGGATTGAACGCAATGCGTGGATCGAAAAAAATTAAACCATACGCAACGAGGATAACCCAGGTCAAGGTCAGCACGACCAGCGTTGCGATTTGAAATGCTTCGTCGCTTTTTCGCATGATTAATCCATCTTAACGTGGGAGTGCGCGTTCGCCTTGTCCGTACAATTCATCCGGCACCAGCAAGTACATCGATCTGTTGTTGCGTGTAATTACATCCAGTCGCAACGCCGGCGTCGGCGATTTCATCAAACGCTGATTCACGCCGGCGAGCGCGTCGTGCAGCTCTGACACGTTGACGCCGTACCAGCCCCAGCGCGCGGCGATCAACTGTTGAAGTGCGACATCCTCTTGCGCGCGATTTGCGTCCGGCTTGACGTTCGCGGCTTGCACGTTGTACGCGCGAAACAATTCGTCCCAGGTGTCGCTCAGCGCGTCCGCAATCTCTTGCGATTGGTTGTTCCATTCCGGAAAATCTTTGCCGAACGCGCCGCGCGCAATTCGATATTTCAGCGCGAGCCAATTCAATTTGTCGCGCAGTAATGCGATTTGTACGGCTGGGTCTTTGACCT
Source organism: uncultured Chloroflexia bacterium (assembly GCA_963718225.1). Taxonomy (GTDB): domain Bacteria; phylum Chloroflexota; class Anaerolineae; order UBA4142; family UBA4142; genus DAOTXS01. Next base: position 72,932 of record CAVQYN010000014.1, on the reverse strand, counting down.
GCGCCAATTGGGTGTTGTAAAATTTTTGTCGCGCATCATCTTCTGTGATTAACGCATCGCCCAATTGCTTCGCTGAATCGGCGGGGAAGTTGATTGCGCCTTTAGGTTGATCGCCCACATCGTCGATGAGTTGCGCGACGGCGGCGAGCCGTCGCTTTTTTGCCGCATCGATTTCCGGCGACGCCGGTAATTTGCCGATGGTCGGCGCAAATGGCGCGTCGGTTGCGGCAATCGATTCGCCTGCCGCGCCGGCAGCTTCGTTCGCTTTTGCGCGCGCTTGCTCTGCGAGATTGTTCACGCCGAGTGTCGCATACGCCTGCGCGATCTGTTCCAAACGTCGCGCGCGCGCGTTGCCGCGCAACGCCGGCGTGGTACTGCGCAACGAGATAGGCTTGATCGAATGGTCCAGCGCGCGAGATTCGTTGCCCCGACTTGGCGCAAGCTATTGCCGGCTTGTTGATAAACATCGAGGCGCGCCGGATCGGACAACGCCGGGCTCAGTGTCGCCAAGAGTGCGGCGGCTTGATAACTCGGCGACGCTTTCCGATTATCACCCGCGCCGGCAAAACGATCGCCGATTTGCAAAAGCGCGCCGATGCGCGCGGCATCGGGCAAGCTGGGGTCGTACGCAACCAACGCCAACGCATTTTCGGCGTGACCGGCGTCCAATGTCGTGTTCAACGCATCGGTCGAAGTGGTTTCGGTCAATGGCAAGAACAACGTGCGCGGCGTGAGCGCGCGTGGATCGACTTGATCGATGAGCGGTTTCCACACGAACGCATCGCCAGGGTCGTTGCCGCGCAATGCAAACAGCGCGCCGAAGATGCTTAGCCCCGCCGCCATCAGAATACAACCGATGAGAAAAAATGCAATCGGAATCAAACGCTTCATAAGCAATCAAAACCCTTCCTCGTCTTGGACGAGGAAGGGGCATCATCGTGCGAGATTTTTTAAGGTTGGACGAATCTTTCGATCTTTGTGTTTTCGCGCATCGCACGCAACCATTTGAGGAACGCGTCCTGACGTACGTTTTGAATTACTTCGGGGGGAAGCGCGCGCGCTTTGTCCTTCTCAGTCACGAGCACGAGATGATAACCAAACTGCGTGGTGATCACATCGCTAACTTGGTTGAGTCCGATTTCAAAAATCACCGCTTCCAGCTGCGGATCGAGCACGCCGCGCGGAACCCAGCCCATATCGCCGCCGTTTGTTTTCGTGGTTTCGTCTTTCGAATACTGTTTGGCGAGCGTGGAAAAATTTTCGCCTTTGCGAGCGCGGTCGCGAATCGTTTGTGCGAGCGCGGGCGTATCGAGCAGAATGTGGAACACGTGCGCTTGTTCACCCTTGGTGGGAATCGGTGCGGTCACATCGTTGAGCGCCGCTTCACCCAGCAACTGATTGCGCACAAGCAAACACAAATCGGCGAGCGTCAACTGGTTGCGCGTCATGTACTCGTTTAGTTTATCGACACTGCCAGCGTCTTGAATCATTTGCGCGAGGCGCGCGTTCAATTCGTCAGCCGACACTTTGATGTTGCGTGAATCGGAGTACTGCGTGATGACGACATCGTTGATGAGTTGATCGAGGACTTGTTGCTTGAGACTCTTCAGCGTTTCCTGCCCCGCCGCGGAATTCGGGTCGGTGCCGAAATTTTTAATCATCGCGTCTTGCGCTTGCGCGATTTGACGATTATACAAATCGAGCGCGACGCCAACGCCGTTGACGCGCGCAGCCAGCTGCGCGCTCGCCGGCAAAGGCACGATGGGTGGGCACGTCAACGCGCCCTTGGGCAATTGCGCGGTTGCCGCTGCAGGTGCTGTTGGTGCAATCGGCGTAGCAGCGCTCGGCTGGGTCGCAACTGCCGATGGCGCGGCAGACGGAACATGCCGACGGCGCGACCGTTGTTGCCGCTGGCGCTTTGGTCGGCGATGCTGCTGGTGCTGGCGTATTCAACGAGACCGCCGGTCCTGCCGGTGTGGGTTGCGCGCACGCCGCGAGTCCGAACAACGCGACGAAAATCAAAACGAGCATCAATGAACGAGAATTCACTCACCCTCCTTAATACGAACACAACTTGCTCAATTATATCGAATCGGAAAAGAATTGCAAACGATTGCTTGCGTGTTCGTCTTGTGCTATACTTTTTTCGCGATGGCAACTCTCAATCATTTCATTTCCGATCACGACAAGCCGATGCTTTATCCCTTCGGCAATTATTTGCGTTCGATGCCGATCAGCGTCGCCATACAATATATCGAAGCCCTGACGCGCCCGGGCGATCTCGTGCTCGATCCATTTGGAGCGACGCCGAATGTCGCGCGCGCGGCGCTCGCGCTCGGTCGCCGCGCGATCATACTCGATAGTAATCCGTTGTCAGCGTGGCTCGCGCGCGCCATGGCGATTCTGCCAACCGCTGAAATCGATGCCGCACTTGCGCGACTGGGCGACGCGATGAAAGACGATGCGCCGATTCGCGCGCACATCGCGCAACTGTATTCGACGATTTGCGCGGTGTGCGCGAAACCAACACCCGCCGATTATTTTGTCATCGGACGCGATGTGGGACCCGTGCGACGACATTACACGTGCACGCATTGCGGCGCGACGCGCGACGACCCGGCGACCGATGATGATCGCGCGCGCTCAGCCTCATTCGATGCGCATGGATTGCATTATCACATTGCGTTCGAACGGGTGGTGCCGGAGGGGAATCCGCACGTCGAGCGGATTCGCAAATTGCTCGATTTGTACACGCCGCGCAATTTGTACGCGCTTGTAACATTGACGCAAAAAATCGATTCGTTGTTCCACGCGACGCGCGAACGCAACATTCTTTTGGTTCTGTTACTCCACTTGCTTGATCGCGGGACGTCGTTTTACACCGAGCCTGAGAAATCGCCGCAAATCGCCGCGCACAAACAGTACGTCGAATTCAATTTGTGGCGCGAAATCGAAATTGCCGCGCGCGAACTGGCGAAAACCGAATCGATCAAGCTGGCTGAATCGCTTCCCGATGTTCTCGCGTCCGATGCGCCGAGTGCGTTCATCGGGCGCGGAAATTTGCAGACCATCGCGCGCGAAATTCCGCGGCGTTCGGTCGCGCTTGTGTTGAGCACGCAACCCATGCGGCGTTTGGGATTGCTCGCGCTTGCGTACTTTGGTGGTGCGTGGATTCTGGGGCGCGCGGCGATGCAATCGCTCGCCGGTTTTTTGGAAACGCCGAACGATGTGCTGGCGGAATTGCGACGATATTCTCAAATGCTCAATGAAACGCTGTTGCCTCTTGCCCAGTCGATGCGGAATGATGCTCGCGTCGTTTTTGCATTCGATGAATCAAGTCAACTGTTTATTGAATCGATGATGTTGGCTTGCGCCACCGCACATTTGAAATTGGAATCATTTGTGTTTCAGCCGCGCCTCGGCGAAAGTGCGCGCACTGAGCTTGGCGGTTTGGGCGGGAGTTATCGGATTGCGTTTTGCAACCCGGAGTTGGCAGAGAGGGGGGCAAATGGCGAGCGCGAATTGCCAAGTGACGATGCACGCGAAATGTGGCGCCCGGCAAAGACCCCAGTTATCGCGCGCGCGAACATCAGCATCGGGGCAGTAGACAAGGCAATGCGTGTCGCTGCGCTTGATGCGGGGAGTCAGATTTTATCGCGCCGCGGCGAGCCGCTTGCGTTCACGTGGTTGCATCACGCCGCGCTGGAGCGTTTTGCGCGCGACGGTTTACTTGAACAAATTCAATCTGCCGAATCGAAAACACCGCCGGGCAAAATCGTGCATGATGCGATTGTCGAAGGACTGCGCGAAGGGTACGCACGCGATTTTGATCACATTACCAGCGCGATGCAGTTTGCGTGGCGCCGCAACGCGCCGCATGATGCGCCGCTCATCGACCGCGTAGAGGACGCCGTACGCGAGGTATTATCACGCGGCGAAATTTCGTTTGCTGAATTGGAGGATATGATCAATCGCCAATTCCCCGGCGACCTGACACCAGAAGCCGGCTTGATCGAGTTGTGCGCGGAGACTTGTGCGACAAATGCGGAGAGCGACAAAGCGCAAGCGATGGAGTTTCTCAGGCAGCTTGGCGAGCGATTGGGGTTTCAGATATCAGAATTCAGACACCAGACACCTGACAATGGAAACTCTAATCCTGCAATTTGCAATTTCGATTTAGTGTGGCTTGATCACGGCGAAATGGCGCACGGTTTCATCTGGCGCGCGCGCGCGCAGTTCAGCGATTTGATTCAAGTGCAGGTTGCGCCAGCGTGCGGATATCTTATCATCCCGGAAAACTTGGTTGCCTTGATGCAAGAAAAAGTGCGACGCCTGCCGCACCTTGCCGACGCGTTTCACGAATCGGGATGGCATTTTGTGCGCGTGCCGTTCGCGGAGAAATTATTGGACAAGGAAACACTCGAGCGCAATGACGTGGTGTTTATGACCGGACTGGAATCGGTGGCAGAAAAGACACAGTTGGAGATGTTTTCGGAGACGACAGAAAACAGATGACAGACAACAGATTGCAGATATCAGAACAAAATCAAAGGGTCTGTTGTCTCAACCCAGTTCTTCCAGCACCTTCTGTACCACCTCCACCAACTGCGGATGCAACGCACTCAAATCCGGACTGCGCTCTCCTGACAAAATCATATTCAGCACGCGACCGAGTTCGCGCAGTTCCGGTTGCAGATTGGGTTGTGTTGCCATTCCGCGCGTCACATTGTGCAATTGTTCCGCAAGCCCAGCTGGCGCGTCCGGTTTACACGCGACGACGACGCGGTTGAGGAGATCCTGCAACGACATCATCTTGCCGTCGTCATCATCGTCCTGTCCCGCAATTGGCACATCCACGCCGAGTCCGCGCAAAACATCCCCTGCGACAATCGTATCTGTTTCGTCCAGCCCGCGCAATAATTCCAGCGCGTCGCGTTCTCCGGCAACAATGCGCCGTAAAACGCCGATGAGCACGCGCCATTCTTCTTTCTGTTCCATCTCGTTCAGAAATGGCTCAAGTTGTTGCACGGCGTTTTGATTTCCATTGCATGTGGCGATGACTGTTTGAATGACGCCGTCCCATTGTTCGCGCACTTGCGTAATAATTTGCTCCTGCCTACCGTTATGAGCCTGCATTAGATTTTTTCTGATCTTTCTGTTGTCTGTGATCTGACTACTGTGACAACACCGCGCGCAACTCATCGCTTTCTTTGACTATGTACGTCGCAATGCCGCTCGCGAGCAACTCCCCCGCCGCGAATTGCGCATCGCCGTGACCGCCAAACGAACTGGGATCGATGACCACCGCAATCACGCGCAAGCCGCGCCGCTTGATTTCGCGCAAAGATTTGATCCACGCCGGATCGCCGGACGAAGTAATCGCGACGAGCGTATTGTTCCGTCCCAGTTTCGTGGCTTCTTGCGCGAGCACCACGTCGAATCGTATCGATCCTTCCGCGCGCAAGACCGCCAACACCTCAAGCAATCGATTCAGCTGGCGTTCGCCGCGATCGGGTTGGACGATTTCGCGTTGATGCCCGTATGCCGCCAGCCCCAGCGCGCGTTGCTGGCGCAAAAAATATTTCGCGAGGGTCGCGGCAATCGTCACGCCGTACTCTTCGGTGCTGGGCGGCAAGCGCATCGACTGCGATAGAACTGCCGAGCCACATCATCGATAGATCGCGCGTGTTCCATTCCTGCTCATACCACAAACTGGCTTGGGCATAGCGTTCCATATCGAGATAGATCCAAACGTCCGCGCTGGGATCTAGTTCAAATTCTTTGACGATGAGCCGATCCATTCGCGCGGTCGAGCGCCAATGAATTCGATTGAACGAATCGCTGGGAACATACTCGCGTGTGCCGGCGACATTTGTCGTCACATGATGTGTTCGACGCTGAAGCGCATCGCCGCCCGGCATTTGTCCCATCGCCGGTGCGAATGTGGGGAGATCGAGCGCCGCCGGATAAACCGTGATCGCCGATTGCGTGCCCGGCAAGCGGCGATGAAAAACAAACAAACCGAATGGATCACCGGTGGCAATTGTAATCGGTCCGATGCGAAATCGTCCGCGACGTTGGCACACCGTGCGGACGCTGAAACTCCAGCGCGCGTTCGCGCGCAGGCCGTTCAGCACACGGCTGACGCGATGCATGGGCAGTTCGGATGCATCATCGATTTCGATCCATACTTTGGTCAGGCGTCCGGTGTTGTGAACGAGAAAGCGTTCTTCCGCGACTTTGCCCACTTGGGTGCGGGGTGTCATCAAATCGCGTTCCAAGCGAAAGGTAGAGCCGCTGTACACCGCAAAGCTCAGCGAGATGATTTCACCAGCGAGAATCAAATAGGCGAGGCGGAAAAGAGCTCGCGCCCGGTTTGATATGCGAGAAGAATCAACAACCCAAATGCGACGACAAGAATCCAATGCCGCGCGGTGACGCGGAACGCGCCGGCGCGAAACGGGATCCAAAGCGGTTCACGTTGTTTGAGGTCGCGCCGGAGTTGGCGTAATCGAGAGAAAAACGGAAACATTATTGTGCCGGCGGAGAATCGTCGGAGCCGGGCGTGGGTGGAGAATCGGATGAGCGCGGCGGTGCGCCGCGCAATTGCTCTTCGTCTTCGAGATAGCTGTGGTACGCATCAAGCCATTGGAGCGTATCGTTGTGTGCGCGATCACTTTCGGCTTGCCGCGCACGATTCTTGATCTGCTCGACTCGCGTGAGAATTGTATTGGCTACTTGGGCTGGCGGAGACATCCATTGAAAAATCATATGCCCGGTCGCGCCTGCCGTCTCAACGATGACATCGCCGATGCCGAAAAAGACCCACAGGATATTCGGTTGACGATACGATACGTTCTGCACCGCGGACAAGGGCGATTCGACCGAGCGTTGAATCACGCCGAGCGCATTGCGTTCCACGTCGATTACGCGGTCGTTGGTCAATTGGTAAATGTCATTGCTCCAATCGATATATTCCCACAAGACCCAAGAGAATGGCAACAGAAATGCCAACAACGCGCTGGGAATCAAAATGAACAATTCGGGTTTCGCCTGATATGCGATATACGCAAACAAAATCCAGATGACGAGCGCGACAAGCACGGGGCGCAAGCACTGGCGCAGGAGGGCAATCCAATGTTTACGCCATGTGATCGTGTCACCCACCGCAACTTGGAAACGAAAGCGATTGCGAAATTGCTGGAGCCACGATAGGTGCGGTTTCGCGCTTCTAGTCGTCATCTGGGATTGATTGCCGGCAGACTCGGGCGTGCCATCGATTTTTTTATGCACACGATCTTTGTACGTTTCAAACGTCGAAACTTGGCGCAATGTTTGAACGCGTCCTAATTGCTCAAAAATCTTGGCGCGCACTTTTTCGCCCTCATTCACATTGGCGAAAACAATTGTGCCATAAACCGCTGCTGTGTTGATCAATACATCGCTCACCCCGACGGCTTGGCGCACCCAAGTCTGCGGTGCCAGTTGCACATTCTGCACCTTGTCCAGTGGCGCTTCGCGGCGTTCCTCGCGAATGCCCAATACGCGTTCAAGATGCAGGACCCGCTTGTTGGTGATGGCATACACATCGTTACGCCAATCGATAATGAACAACATGAGCCCAACCGAGGTAAACAGAAACACGATTGCCCAAACGATGGCAATGAGTATGAAATCACCTGCTTGGAATACGGTCATCACAATGGCAAGCGCATAGAGAAGCAAAAGAATGCCAAACGGCTTTGCCATTTCTTGGACGAGTGCCCACCAATGTTTTTTCGCGATCATCACTGGTTCTTCGTCTTCCATCAACCAATCGAGTTTTGGACGCAAGCGACTTGCGCCTGCCATCGGTGCATAAGACACCGGAGCCTTGGCGGCGCCGACGTGTTTGCGTAAGCTTGGTTGCGCATTCAGGAGCGCGTTAAAATCGTACAGCAAAACTTTGCTCAACTCGACATCGCTAACGGCACGCGCGGAAACTTTATTTGGCTCGGCGGTAAGAAATGTGCTATCCCCCAGACATTCGCCGGCGCGTTGGGTGCCCATATCATGTCGGCGTTTGTTCTTGTCCACATGCCACGTTTCGACTTGACCGCTTTCGATGATGTACAAAACATCGCCGGACGGCTTTGTCGGCAAATTGTTGCGCCGGCGGGCACGCGATAACGCCGCACGATTCTCGCGACGAGGGTCAACTCGGCGTCGGTGAGAGTTGAAAAAATCGGCACGCGCCGTAAGCAATTCGAGTGTGTCCATCACAGCAATTCCTTGAGTCGCACAGCCGCTGAACGTGTCATGCCTTCCACCGTCATCAATTCATCGACCGATGCCTCGCGAATTTTGTCGAGCGAGCCAAAACGAATGAGCAACGCGCGCCGCCGGCGCGGACCGATGCCAGGGATCGAGTCGAGTTGCGACGCCAGCCCTTTCTTGGTCGCGCAACTTGCGATGATACGTGATGCCAAAACGATGCGCCTCGTCGCGGATGCGCTGGAGCAATTTCAATGCCTCCGATGATTGCGGCAACCGCAGTGAATCGCCGCGTCCGGGGACGAACACTTCTTCCTCTTGCTTGGCGAGCGTAATGAGATTCACGCCTTCGATTCCCAGTTCCTGAATACTTCGTGCGCCGCGCTCAACTGTCCTTTGCCGCCATCGATGATGACCAAGTCCGGCATTCGCGTCCACGATTCATCTTTTGGCGCGCGCAGACTTGCTTTTTGCGTGCTTCGTCAGCTTGCATCTCAATCCGTGCTCCTGCCCCTGCCATCCGCATCCGACGCGCGTTTGAATCGCGACGCTCGCAAAACTTCTTGCAGACTTGCAAAATCGTTTGCGCCTTCGACCGTCTTGATTTTGAATTTGCGATAATCGCTTTTCTTCGCCGCGCCGCGCTCAAACACGACCATCGACGCCAACCGAGTTCGTCCCTTGCGTGTTGGAAATATCGTAACATTCCATTCGCAACGGCGGCATTTTGCATTCCCAGTGACTTGTTGCAATTCCGTCACCGCGTTCATCTGCTTGTTCTCGTCGGCGAGCCATTGCGCCTTGAGACTCGTCAACGTGACGCCGCGCATTCTCCTCCGCCATTGTGCACCAGTTCCTTGCTCTGCCCGTTGCGCGGCACTGTGAGCAGAACCTGTTTCGCCGCGCTGTCGATTCAACCACTCTTCGATCACTTTGGCTTCGTCGATTTGTTCCGGCAACATAATTTCCGGCGGCACGTACGCCGCTTCGTTCGTAAAATTGCTTGACGAACGACGCCAAGACCTGATCGGCATTCTCTCCTTCCGTCCCTTCGAGCACAAAATATTCGCTGCCCAAGCAATTTACCGCCGCGCACGAAAAAAACTTGGACGCACGCATCGCCATCGTCGCGCGCAAACGCAATCACATCCTGATCGATCATCAGCGGCGAGACGACTTTTTGATGCTCGGTGACACGCGCGAGGGCCTGCAATTGATCGCGATAACGCGCCGCGCGTTCAAATTGCAACTTGCTCCACCGCTTCATCGAGTTTCGCGCGAATCGATTGCGGTCACCTCGTCCGTCCTGCCTTGCAAAAACTTGCATAGCCGATCGATCATCGCGCGGTACTCGTCGCGTGTCGCTGCGCCGATGCACGGCGCGATGCACAAGCCGATGTCGTAATACAAACACGCGCGTTTGTCCTTGCCAGTGATTTCGCGGTCGCACGTGAGATACGGAAAAATTTTGCGGAGGGTGTCCATCGTTTGGTGAACTGCCCACACCGCCGTGAACGGACCGAAATAGCGCGCGCCGTCATTTTCCATCCGCCGCGTGACGTACACTTTGGGAAACGGCTCCTGCCACGTGACTTTGATGTACGGATAACGCTTGTCGTCCTTGAGCCGCACGTTGAAATGCGGCTTGTATTTTTTGATGAGATTGCATTCGAGGACCAGCGCTTCGAGTTCGGACTCAGTGATGATGAACTCGATGTGGCGAATGCGCTCGACGAGTCGCCAGACTTTGGCATCCTGGCCATGCGGCGCGTGAAAGTACGAGCGCACGCGATTGCGCAGGTTGATCGCCTTGCCAACGTAGATCACCGTCGCCGCGTTCATCCTTCATCAAATAGACGCCGGGATTGATCGGCAAGGTGTCGAGAATTTTTTGAATTTCCGGGCGCGTCAAAAATTTTTCCAACGCTCAACTCTCGGCGGGGCGGCGTTCCTCGGAAAAAGAAAAACCACGCGAGCACAAACAAAATGACCAGCCCGATCAACATCGGCACGAAAAGCGCAGTGAGCGACACATCCTGCCGCCAGCGCATCTTCGCCGACGCTGACAAACGCATTGCCCATGCCGCCGGTGCTGGCGGTAACGACCGGGCGCGCGGTTGCTTTGACCGCGTGCACGCCGAACGCGAGAATCAAACCGAGAATCAAAGGCGAGCACTGGATTCAAATCGATGATGCTTGTGCTCGCCGCAAATAAAATCGCGCCGGCTGTCGGTCGAATAAAAGTTTGGACGATATCATTGATCGTGTCCGCCGCCGGAATTTTATCGATGATCGTTTCGATTGCCAGCAACACGACCAACACGCCGATAACAATACTCATTCGTCAGCATATCGAACGGCTGACCGAGTTTGATCCAATCGGTGAAACGCGCGATCAACGCAACGGTGAGCAAAGGAATGTACGCATTCAAGCCCGATGCTGATGAAAGTCCGAACGCCGTAAGCATTTGTGAAATGGCAGTAATCATGGTTTACCTCTCTGCCGGAATTATACCACAAATTATCGTGAACCCGGATTTCGCACACGTACGTTGGCGTCTACTTGCAACAGCGAGCCGATGTCAGGTCCAAGGAGTCGAATCGATATTTTGCCGTCGCGCAGAATGGGCGCCGTGCCCGCCGGAAAATAGCGTGTCGCGATGTAGCCATCGGCGCTGATGCCGCCGATCACTTTGAGCGTCGAGAAACCGGTTGTGCACGGATGGAAAAACGCGCAATGCACAAAATCTTCGATGCCGGTGAAGCATTGTTCTTTGCCGTTCACCAGTAAGCACGGATTCATTTCCAAAAACTGTCGCGTGCGCACATTATCCACCGGCACAAGCTTGATTGCGATGCTCGATAAAAGCATTCCCGGCTTGGCGGAAAAATTGAAAACGATTTCTTGCTTCGCGCGCAGTGGCTGGCTCAACGGCGAATTCGGCGTCGCGTCGATCTCAACGGATGCCAAGCGACTTTTGGGATCGATGCCGGCGTACGCGCTGTCAAAGCGTGCGGCGATCTCGCGGATTTCTGAGCTCGACATTTCGCTAGTGATTTTCGGCGGCACGCCCGCGCTCAACACATCGACGATGTTTTCAAAGTAGAGACTTGGCGGAGCGTAGCCATCTTTGCCAGTAAAGTACAGCGAAAAATTGCGTTTGAACAAGAGAAGTGGAAATCCTTGAAACCCAAACGCGCCGCCGTTGGCATCATCGTCAAAAACGAGATTTTTGCTTGTCGGCATCACAAGCGCGCGCGCGCCATCGGTCGCGGGGCAAACGCCCCCCGCGCGGAGAAAATCGCACGCATTGCATTGATACGTCGCGCCGTCCGCTGTCATCCCAAGCGAGCCCAACGCGGTGCAGCCTTGTTCGGGTATGAGTATCAATTGGATTTGCGAAAGTTTCTTAATGCTGTCGTCCGTGAACGCTTCCGGCGGAATCAAATAAAATCGACGTGGTTGATTTGCATCTTCGAAGGTGCGGAATGAACGCGAAGGCAAGCGACTGGTAGAGTTAACGGCGTAGCCAAAAATACAATCATCACGGCGCGAAATGCTCCAGTCGCCGCCGTTGATGTGATCTTCTTCCTGCAACAGATTAGCATCTTTGCCGTAACACACCGACGTAAAGAAATGCGCGTCGCTAATCAACGCCGCACTAGGATCGGTGTGCAGTGCGACAAACGCGGCGGGGTCGAGGATTTGCGGAATTGTTGGCGGCGGTGTGTTGCTGGGACGTGGCGTGGGCGATGGAGTCGATGTTCGTCGTGGCGTTGGCGTGCGGGTCGGGAGAATTGCCGGTGGTTTGATAATCGCCGTTGGTGGTCTGGTCGCGGTCGGCGAGGGCACGCGCGTAAAAGTCGGACGCGCCGTCGGCGAGCGATTTGCAGACGCACTGGACACCGTGGGCGTTGTCGCGCGACTCGCCGCAAAATCGAAAATGGCGCACGACAAGATAAAAAAAGACGCAAATGCAAGAAAATAAGACTTGCCGTAAAGTTCTTGATCATGAATTTGAGCGCGTCATCCATTGCCGGTTGAGAGAGAGAACAACTTTGCAAAAAGCGCGAAGATGTATATGCATCTTCGCGCTTTTTGCATTGATCAAACGCCAAAATAGAAATCATGACGCTAACCTTGACGCACGAGAGTTAGCCCCAGTGTGTCGAAATTACTGTTGTGCGACGGCTGGGACAACACCCTGTCCTTTGCTTTGAAGCCAGAAATTTGCAAAGACATGCGAGGACACCAATTGTGCCCAGAACGAGGTGAAGATGACGCCGATAAAGCAAAGGATCACGCCAAAACCGGCGACAAAACTGGCGACCCACGCAATCAAGATGGCGATGATATAATTCGAGGCATTGTTCTTGATGAGATCAAAGTTGCCGCGGAAATCCCAGAACGATGCGAGTTGGTTGGTCATCGCAAAGCGCGTGTACGCGGCAGGATAAATAATCGCCACGGCGAGCGCAAGCACAAAGACCAAACACGACATGCAGATGCTCAACAAGCTGAGGATTCCGGCAAGCGCGCCACCGGCATCGCCACTGGTCGTCGAACCGCCGAGTCCGCCCAACACGCCGGTGAGAACCGCCATACAGCAATAGACCAAAATAATTGGCGAAACGTATACCAACGCGCCGACGAATACGTACAGCCCTTTCATGAAATGATCGCCGAAATTGCCCCACTCGGGCAGAGGGTTTTGTGAACCTTCTGCGATGTTCTTGAGCGCTGTCGCGCCGTAACCGAGACCTGCGAAATTGACAATGGGGATCATACTCACGATGCCACCGATGAGAATCTTCATAATCCAATTCGGATCCTCAAACATGTACGTAAATGACTTGCCGATGTCCATAAGACCTCCTGAAAGCTGAGTTTCGTACTTGGCTCAATTATATCAGATGTCTGTGCGCGTTGCAACATCCAAATCTTCGATTTCGGAGGTCATTCGCGCCCCCAATGCTCCAACGCAAGGTGTCCCAGAGCCAACGAAGCATTTCGTTTGTCGTGAATCATTCCCCGTGCTATAATATCGCCCGGAGGAAAGTCATGGCACTTACCCGCGCACAAGTCATACACATCGCCGAGTTGGCAAAGCTGACGCTCACCGAAGACGAAATCGATAAGATGACGCAACAACTATCGGCAATTCTCGATCACGCTGCGCGCCTGCAAGAAATCGATACAACGGCGATTCCGCCGACTGCCAGCGTTGTCCCGTTGCAAAACGTGATGCGCACGGATCGCGTCGAGGCGTCGTTGCCGCGCGAAGATGTACTGGCAAACGCGCCGGACACCGATGCGAAAAATGAATTCTTCCGTGTGAAAGCGATTCTGAAAGAATAACCTCAAATTCCAAATCTTTAATCCCGCAACCAGTATATTTGAGATTGGGAATTCTGAATTCGAGGATTTGATGAAGATTGCTTGGCTTGGACACGTTGCTTCCGCGCGGGGTAATGGGATCGTCTCATACTCACGCGAGATGATTACCGGCCTGCGGCAACGTGGGCACGAAGTTGCTTTTTTCTACCACATCAGTCGTGAACGCCGCGGCGTCGACCGCGAGCCGGGCGGTATTCGCATTGGCTCGTTCGATATTTTACAGCGCGCAATGCTTTCCTCGCCCAACGCGCGTCAAATCATCGAAGATGCGATTCGCCGCGACCACATCGATGTCGCCCACTTGTCGCTTTCCTTCTCGCAACTCGATTTCAGTCTGCCGGAAATTTGCCACGACCTTGGAATTCCGGCGGTAGCGACGTTGCATTTTCCGTATGGACCACCCAAAACTTTTTGGGGCGGTGCGGTGCGCGTTTTGTATCGCGCGTATTCGGGTTCGCTGAAAAATTATGACGCCGTCATTGTTTTTTCCGAAAAGCAACGCGAGTTGCTTGTCAATTACGGTGTCGCGCCGGAGCGCGTGCGCGTGATTCCCAACGGCATCGATGTCGTGCGTTATTCGCCGGGCGCGAGCGATTACAAAAAGCAAATCGGCGCGTCGGTACTGAGCGCGTACATCGGTCGCGTTGACCCGGAAAAAAACGTCAGCGATTTTCTAAAAGCGTTTCACAACCTCGACACCCCGGCGGATCAAAAAGCGGTGGTTGTCGGCAATGGCATGGATTTGTCGCGACTACGCCGCAAGTACGAAGACGACGAGCGAATTATTTTCACCGGCTATGTGAGCGATTGGCGCGAGCGGATTCGCATTTTGCGCGCCGCCGATATTTTTGTCCTGCCATCGGCGATTGAAGGGCTGTCGCTCGCGATGCTCGAAGCGATGGCGACCGGCACGGCGGTCATCGCCACCGATGTCGGCGCGGACGCCGAAGCATTGCATCGCGCCGGCATCGTCATCGATCTGGCCGATCTGGAAGAGCAATTGCCGCTCGCGTTGCGCACGCTCCTCGATTTCCCGGATTTTCGCCGCGACCTCGCTGTGCGCGCGCGCCAACGCACCGTCAACGAGTATTCGCTCGAAACGAACATCGACCGTGTGGTTGATCTTTATCATGACCTGGTTGGAAAATGAAGGAACTCGCACAGCTGGCGATTCACGAGGCGCGCGCACTTTTGCAAAAAGGCGAAATCAGTTCTGTCGATTTAACGCGCGCGGTTTTGTATCGCATCGATCAAGTCGAATCACGCGTGCAGGCGTATCTCACGCTGGTTGCCGACCGCGCGCTGGAGCATGCGCGAAACGCCGATGCGCGATGGTCAGAGCATCGACGCGATGGCACGCACGCGCCGGCGTTGCTCGGCATTCCGATGGCGATCAAAGATGAGATTTGTACGCGCGGTGTGCGCACGACCGCCGGTTCGAAAATCCTGAATAATTTTGTTCCGCCGTACGACGCAACGGTGATGGAGAAATTGAACGCCGCGGGCGCGATCCTCATCGGCAAGACGAACCAAGATGAATTTGCGATGGGGTCGTCGACAGAGAATTCAAGATACCAGGTCACGCGCAATCCATGGGATTTGTCGCGCGTCCCCGGTGGATCGAGCGGCGGCAGTGCGGCGGCAGTCGCGGCGGACGAGACATTATTTGCGTTGGGAACAGACACCGGCGGAAGTGTACGGCAGCCGGCATCACTCACGAACACCGTCGGCTTGCGCCCGACATACGGGCGCGTGTCGCGGTACGGTGTGATCGCATTCGCCTCTTCACTTGATCAAGTTGGACCCATTGCAAAAGATGTGCGCGACGCGGCAACAGTTCTGGGTGTGATCGCCGGGCACGATCCGCGCGAAGCGACATCGGTGAATCGACCGGTGCCGGCTTACGCTGCGGCGTTGGGCGGGCAACCACGACGGTTGCCTCTACAGAATCTGCGGGTCGGCGTGCCGCGCGAATATTTTATCGAAGGGTTGCAGCCGGGGGTGGAGAAATCGGTGCGCGAGGCGATTCGCGTTTTGGAATCGTTGGGTGCAACGACGCACGAGGTGACGCTGCCGCATACCGATGATGCTCTGCCCACGTATTATTTGCTCGCGCCGGCGGAAGCATCGGCGAATCTTGCGCGGTACGATGGCGTCAAGTACGGCTATCGGTTAGCCGGGAGCAATGAAATGTGGCAAGTGACACCCGCACTTGCGTGGGGTGCAAGTGTGCGCGACACACGCGGCGATGGTTTTGGCGCGGAGGTCAAGCGGCGGATCATGCTCGGCACGTACGCGCTGAGTGCGGGTTATTACGATGCGTACTATTTGAAAGCGCAACAAGTTCGCACGCTGATCAAACAAGATTTCGACAAGGCGTTTGAGCAGGTTGATATGATAGTTGGACCAACCTCGCCAAGCGTCGCGTTCAAGATTGGCGAGAAAGTTGACGACCCGCTCCAAATGTACCTCGCCGATGTGTTCACGCTCTCGCAAGCGCTCGCCGGCATCCCGGCCATTTCGATTCCGTGCGGGTTCGCAAAACCTCACGGGGGCACACTTGGCACACTTCAACTCAATGATTCCCGTGAGGATTTGCGAGAGGCCGACGATTTGCCGGTTGGTTTACAAATCATCGCGCGCGCGTTTGAAGAAGAGCAAATGCTTCAAGTTGCGTACGCCTACGAGCAAGCAACTGAATGGCACAAGCGCAAACCTGGTTTGCAGTAAGCGTTTTTCTGTCGACTGTTTGCTGGCTGCTGACGACTGATTTTTCCATTTGCTCTTTTTCGTCCTCTGATATATAATCCTCTTCGCTAAAAATCACGCCTCTTGCACCAGTGTCTTTACGACGAGAGAGGCGGTAGTCATCGCCTAGTCTCACGACTAAAACCAAAGCGATGAATGCCGTAGTGTCATGGGGAGAGAATCTCGGTCATTCGAGACTCCAGCATCTCCCATGACGATACGGCACAAAACAAGGAGTAAGCACGTGTCAGTTCTCCCCATGAAGTCGTTGCTCGAAGCGGGGGTCCATTTCGGTCATCGCACTCGCCGATGGAATCCGCGGATGAAGCCCTTCATCTTTACGCAACGCAACGGCATTCACATCATCGATCTTCAGCAAACAATGGGCAAGCTGGAAGATGCATACAACTTTGCGCGCGATACCGTCGCGCAAGGTGGACAGGTTTTGTTCGTTGGCACCAAGCGCCAGGCGCAAGAAACGGTGCAAGCTGAAGCATTGCGGTGCGGCATGCCGTACGTCACGCAACGCTGGCTCGGCGGGACCCTGACCAACTTTCGTACGATTCGCTCGCGCATCGATTACATGTTGAAACTCGAAGAGCGCCAAGCGACCGGCGATCTCGACAAGATTCCGAAAAAAGAAGCGCTGTTGCTCACGCGCGAAATGGCAAAACTGCAACAACGACTCGGCGGGCTGAAGGAGATGCGCAGGTTGCCCAAAGCGATTTTCATCGTCGATACCCGACATGAGGAACTCGCGATTGCCGAAGCGACGACGCTGCAAATCCCGATTGTAGCCATGTGCGACACCAATTCTGACCCGGACCCGATTGCATACCCGATTCCGTCGAATGACGACGCGATTCGCGCCATCAAATTGCTTTGCGGCAAAATCGCGGATGGGGTAATTGAAGGCAAGAACATTCGCGGTGTCTTGACCGCCGAAGCGGTGGAAGACGGCGCCGCGCCGGTGGCGGCGCTGGATGAAGCGATGGATATGCCAGACGTCCAAGTGGCTGAAAGCGATTTCGAAGAAATCGATAGCACCGATGCGGCGGAGGCCCCGGCACCATGAGCATCTCCGCCGAGCAAATTAAAAAACTTCGTGAAATGACCGGCGCCGGTATTCTCGATACCAAGCGCACGTTGGAAGAATTCAACGGAGACTTTGAAAAAGCACTGGCCGTGCTGAAAGAAAAAGGCATGAAAGTTGCCGAGAAAAAAGCCGAGCGCGTTGCCAAGCAAGGTCTCGTTGAAACGTACGTGCACGCGGGTGGTAAAATCGGCGTGATGGTCGAAGTCAATTGCGAAACCGATTTCGTCGCGGCGACGAACGATTTCAAGGAACTGGCGCACAACATTGCCCTGCAAATCGCGGCGACGAAACCAGAATTTGTTTCGCCCAACGACATTTCCGCCGAAGTCATCGAAGAAAAGAAAAAGGCGTTTCACGACGCGGCAATCGCGGATGGCAAGCCGGCGAACATTATTGAAAAAATTGTCACCGGCAAGCTTGAGGCATTCTATAAAGAATCATGCCTATTGCGACAAGTGTTTATTCGCGATGACAAGCAAACGGTCCAGGACTTGATCCAAGCGACCATTGCCAAAGTTGGCGAGAACATCGTCGTCAAGCGCTTTACACGTTACGAATTGGGAGCGTAAATGACAGAAGGGGAAATTAGAGAAAGAGAAGGATTCTGATTTCCCTTCTTTCCTCTTTTTTCCCCTTTTGAATCTCAACCATCGACGGGGATCATGACACAACCAAAGTACAAACGCATCCTGCTCAAACTTGGCGGCGAAGCCATGTCCGGCAAAGGACAAACCGGCATCGACCCCAACGATGTGGATTATCTCGCCAACGAAATCCAAGCCGTCAAACAGCACGGCGTGGAAATTGCGATTGTGATTGGCGGCGGCAATTTCTGGCGCGGCGGCGATCCGTACGCCAAAAGTATTGACCGTGCGACCGCGGATTACATGGGCATGCTGGCGACGGTGATGAATGCGCTGGCTTTGCAAGATGCGCTGGAAAAACGCGGCATGACCACGCGGGTGCAAACTGCCATCGAAATGCGCACGATCGCCGAACCGTACATTCGGCGCCGCGCGATGCGCCACCTAGAAAAGGGTCGCGTTGTGATTTTTGCTGGCGGTACCGGCAATCCTTTCTTCACCACCGATACGGCCGGCGCACTCCGCGCCCAAGAAATCGATGCCGATATTCTGATGAAGGCAACCAAGGTCGATGGGGTGTATGACAAAGACCCCATGAAATTCTCGGACGCGAAGAAATTCCAGGAATTGTCGTACAGCGACGCGATTGTGATGGAAGATATCAATGTGATGGACAATACCGCAGTCGCCTTGTGCAAGGAACACCACATGCCCATCATCGTGTTGGATTTTGGCAAGCCGCGTTCGATTGAGCGCGCGGTGCTGGGCGAGACGATCGGTACCCTAATCAATCATTGATTGGAGAGTCTATGATAGACGATGTCAAAACCGACGCCGAAAACAAAATGAAAAAGACGATCGAAGCGTTCAAACGCGAACTGCTTGCAGTTCGCACCGGGCGCGCGTCGCCAGCGCTCGTCGAGCCGCTCAAGATCGATTATTACGGCACGCCGACGCCGCTGCAACAAATCGCCGCCGTGTCCGTGCCGGAAGCGCGTTTGTTAATGATCAAGCCATACGATCAGTCCACGCTCTCGGCGATCGAAAAAGCGATTCTGAAATCAGACCTGGGTCTCACGCCGATGAATGACGGCAAAGTGATTCGCTTGCCGATTCCTGCGCTGAACGAAGAACGCCGCCGCGCGCTAACCAAAGTGGTGCACAAGCACGCAGAAGAAGCGCACGTGGCGGTGCGGAATGTGCGGCGCGATGCGCTCAAAGATTTAGAAGATCTTGAGAAAGAAAAAATGATTTCCGAGGATCAACACTTTAAGGGCAAAGAGTTGTTGCAAAAAATCACCGACACTTTTATTGCCCAGGTTGATCAGATTGCCAAGGCCAAAGAAGCGGAGATCATGGAGGTTTAGTGCAAACGCACTATCCAGCAAACTATGGAATTCGATAAAAGCGTACTCACCAAAATCCCGGCGCATGTTGCGATTATCATGGACGGCAACGGGCGCTGGGCGACCAAACGCGGACTGCCGCGGACTGAAGGTCATCGCGCCGGCACGGAGAATATTCGGCGCGTGTTGACCGCATGCGTAGAATTCGATGTCAAGGTGCTGACGTTTTATGCGTTCTCGACCGAGAACTGGGGACGCCCTGAGGACGAAGTGCACGGCTTGCTCGGTATTTTGGAAGACATGGTGGTACGTGAAGTGCCAGAGTTGCACAAGAACGGCGTTCGATTGCGCCATCTCGGTACGCTTGAAGGCGTTAGCGAAAAAATGAAGCAAGGGGTTCAGCAAGCAATCGAACTGACCAAGCACAATGATCGCATCACGCTCAACGTCGCGTTCAATTATGGCGGACGCGCAGAAATCTTGAGTGCCGCGAAACGGATGATGCAAGCCGGGGTCAAGCCGGAACAAATCGACGAAAAGGTTTTCGCGAGTTATTTATATTCCGCCGGCTTGCCCGATCCCGATCTCATTATTCGCACGGCAGGCGAGATGCGGCTCTCGAATTTCTTGATTTGGCAAGCGGCATACGCCGAATACTATAGTACGCTGACACTGTGGCCCGATTTCGACAAAGAAGAATTGTACAAGGCGCTCGTCGCGTTTAGTCAGCGTCAGCGGCGCTTCGGTAAGTTCATCAACGTCTAACGGGAATCGCGTGTGCTGAAAACCCGAATCCTAAGCGCGTTAGTCCTGATTCCATTCATCCTCGGGTCCGTGTACGTTGGCGGACTCGCTTTTTTCATGCTGGTCGCCATCGCGCTTTTGATTGCCGGCTGGGAATTTTTCGATATGGTGCGGCGCGCTGGGCATCTGCCGATATCTTGGCTTGGCTTGCCGCTCGTCGCACTCCTTCTCATCGACACGCAATTCGCGCTGGGCGGCTTGCGTGAAATTGTTATCGGCGCGATCATTGTTTCGCTTATCGTCGGTGTGTTCAAACACACCAGCGGCTGGATGATCGGCTGGGCATTGACGATTGCCGGCGCATTGTATAGTCGGCGGCATCGGCGCGTATTTTATTTTGGTGCGCGGCTTGCCCAACGGTTTGATGTGGACGACGTTCGCGTTGCTGACCGCGTGGGCAACCGATACCGGCGCGTATCTGGTTGGCACGCGCATCGGCAAGACCGGCTTTTTTACGAACATCAGTCCGAAGAAAACGTGGGAAGGCGCCATTGGCGGTTTTGTGTTTGCCGCGCTGACCATGCTCGCGCTTGGCGGGCTAGTCGATTTGCCGATTGGGCATCGCATCGCGTTTGGGCTGGGTCTCAGCATGGTTGCGACGTTTGGCGATCTGGTGGAATCATTGGTCAAACGGCAAGCCGGCGTCAAGGATTCGAGCAATATTATTCCCGGACACGGCGGCTTGCTCGACCGCATTGATAGTTTGTTATTTGCCGGCGTGTTTGCGTACTATTACCTCGTTTGGATTTTGCGCGTTTAGCGGATCGATTCCATGTCCGACTGGTTGAACTCCTTTTTCGCGCTTGGGAATATCATCTTCTCCTCGGCGATTATCATCGTCGCGTTTTCCCTCTTTCTCTATCTCTTCACCAACAACTTTCGCAATTCCGTCGCGCGTTCCTTCTCTGGCTTGCTCGCGTTTCTAACCATCATCTACGTTGGCGATGTTTTTCTGCAACGCGTTGGAATGGACTCGCAGAGTAGTCTCACGGATGCCGCTGTTTGGCTCAAGTTCAAATGGATTGGCATCGCGTTCATCCCGGCGGCGTATCTGCATTTTTCCGATGCGTTGTTGCGTGCGACGAATGCGTATTCGCGTTGGCGTCGCGTCGCGGTCATTATTTCGTACCTCATCAGCGGCGTGTTCCTCATGCTCGTCGCGATGACCTCGCTCGTCGTCCGCGATGGTTTCTATTTTCGCCAAGCCACACAGTTTGAGGCGGGTCCGCTCTTTCTCGCTGTTCGCAATTTTCTTTTTCGCGTTGACCCTTTGGGGCTTTTACAATATTCGCCAGGCGCGCAAGCGCTGTCTCACTTCGACGACACGTCGCCGTATGACGTATCTTGCGATTGCGTTCTTTGCGCCGGCGTTGGGCGTGTTTCCGTATCTCATCATCGCCAGTTTCCCCGCTGAATTTTCTCTGCCCTTGCTCTTGTTCATCAACCTGATTGCCAAAGTCGGCGTGGGCACGATGATTGTCGCGATGGCGTACACGGTGGCGTATCAGGGCGCGCTCTCGCCCGACCGCGTGGTCAAGCACAATTTGATTCACTATTTGCTTCGCGGTCCGCTCGTGGCGACGGCGGTCGTCGGCTTGATGCTTTCCGTGCCGACCGTCGAACGCTGGCTGGGTCTCACGCGTGAAACGATTTTGTTTGCGACAGTGATTGCCGCAATTGTCGCGCTGGAACTCGTAATCAATCTTGCCAAGCCGTGGATTGATAAAGTGATTTTCTGGGGTGACCGCGAAGAGTTGGAGCGCATTCAGGAAATTGATAAACGCTTGCTCACGACGGGCGACTTGCGGCAACTCCTGGAAAACATTCTTTCCGCGACGTGCGATTTACTTCGCGTCCAAATTGGTTTTGTCGTCGCGCCTGATCGCGGCGAATGGAAAATCGAAACGGCGGTGGGATCGAAAGAGCGTTTGCACCAATTTCTGCAATCGATTGACTTGACGCACATCATCAACGATTCTCCGACGACCGAGCGGGGCTTTATCGCGAGTGAAGGTTTTTGGTTGTGGCGTTTGCGTTCCAAGTCCGGCGCGGGTGTGCTCGGCGTGATGGGTGTGCTCGTGCGCGCGCATGAGCCGAATCTAACGGCGCGCGAAGAGCAAATGGTTGCCGCGCTGGTTGCGCAAGCGGAACTCGCGTTGGAAGATCGACAACTCCAGCAAGGTGTGTTCGCTGCGTTCAAGCAGCTTGGCAGTGAAATCGAACTCTTGCAACGCGCGCGCGCCAAGCCGCGTTACACCGGCGGCATTGCGTCGGAACAAATCGAAGAAGAGTTGGTTGCATCGCCGGACTTTCATCGCGCCGTCAAAGATGTGCTCGATCATTATTGGGGCGGACCCAAGTTGACCGATAGTCCCTTGCTTCAGTTGAACATTGTGCAGGCATCGCTTGATGACTACGAGGGCAATCCGATGCGCGCTCTGCGCGGGCAAATTGGACACGCGATTGAATCACTCAAACCCGATGGTTCGCGTTCGTTCACCGCGCCGGAATGGCTGCTCTATAATATTCTTGAACTCAAAATTATGCAGGGGATGAAAATCCGTGAGATTGCAATGAAGCTGGCGATGAGCGAAAGCGATGTGTATCGCAAACAGCGTGTGGCGATTCAAGAAATCGCCAAGACGTTGGCGACGATGGAAGAGCAAGTAAGCAAACCAGAAAACGGGACGCCAAGCGCGAAGGTTTTATGAAAAGAACCGTGTCAGTGCGAGTATAAATGTTTTTGATACTTGGACGGGCAGTTTACTCAACTGCCCGTCTTCTTTTGTCATAAAACTGGTAGCTGACAGCAAATTGCCGACCCTGATAGTCTTTGACAGTTGACGTCATGTATAATTCTACACGGAAATAACGCAGGACACGGAGTGTGACATTGCCCTCATCTCGCCTTGAAAGATTTTACAAACTCGGCGTTACCGAGCGCCAGCAAGACATAAAAAATCGATGCAACCTATCCGATAGCGAAATCGCCGCGCTCATATCTGGCGGCGTCTCGCCCGATCTTGCGAATCGATTGGTCGAAAATGTTATCGGCGTTCATGGCTTGCCGCTTGGCATCGCCGCGAATTTTCAAATCAACGGGCGCGATTATTTGATTCCGATGGTCATCGAAGAACCGTCGGTTGTCGCGGCGGCGAGTCACGCGGCGAAACTCGTGCGCAACGCCGGCGGATTCTCTGCAAGCGCGGACGCGCCGATGATGATCGGCCAAGTGCAGGTCGTTGGCATTGCCGATGCAAACGCCGCGCGCGAAAAAATTTCAGCGGCGCACGATGCGATTGTCGAACTCGCGAATAAAAATTCAACGCTCGTGCCGTTCGGCGGCGGCGTGCGCGATTTCGAGATTCGTACGTTTCCGCAAACGCGCGTCGGACCGATGGTCGTTCTGCATCTCATCGTCGATGTGCGCGACGCCATGGGCGCGAACTCGGTCAACACATCGTGCGAAACGATTGCCCCATTTTTGGAACGACTGACCGGCGGGCGCGTCGTTCTCCGTATCTTGTCGAATCTCGCGGACAAACGGCTTGCGCGTGCATCCTGCAAAGTAAAAAAAGAAGATGTTGGCGTGGACGTCGTGCGCAATATTGTCGAGGCGCAGGTGATGGCGGAAGTCGATCCGTACCGTGCGACGACGCACAACAAGGGAATCATGAACGGCATCGATTCAGTCGTCGTCGCGACCGGCAACGATTGGCGCGCGGTCGAAGCGGGCGCGCACGCATATGCCGCGCGGAGCGGGCAGTATCGCGCGCTCACCACCTGGGATCGCGACGCCCACGGTGATTTGGTCGGCTCGATTGAGTTGCCGATCGTGTCCGGCATTTTGGGCGGCACCGTCAACGCGCTTCCACTCGCAAAAATCGCGCTCAAGATTCTCGATGTCAAGACGGCGCAAGAATTTGCCAGCGTGCTCGCGTGCGTTGGGCTCGCGCAAAATCTCGGCGCGTTGCGCGCGCTCGCGGCGGAAGGCATCAATCGTGGGCATATGGCATTGCACGCGCGCCAAATTGCGATTGCCGCCGGCGCCACCGGCGAACAGATCGATCGGCTTGCGGATCAAATGGCCGGCGAAAAGAACGTGAGTATCATTCGCGCGAAGGAATTGTTGTTGTCTGGATGTTAGAGATTAGATGTTGGAGGTTTGATGCTTTGCAATGAGTTCTACCATCTAATTTCCAACTTCCAACGTCCAGTATCAGGAGTTTCAAAATGTCTATTCCACGTCTCATCGCTATTGCCTTCATTTTCGTTTGTGTCAGTATTGCCTGGTTTGTGCTCGCCGGTGTGACGGTGATGCGCACGAACCAAACTTCATCCGCACTGGGACCGCGCGTCGGTGAATTGTGGGGACCGGTGCTCAAGCAAACTGCGCCCAGTGCGCTCATCGCGCCGACTGACGCGCCGACAAAAACGCAATCGGTGCAAATTGAATCAAGCGACGTGAATGCAAATCTCGATTTGCAATATCGACAAAAGGGCTTGATTTGGTACTCGACCTATATGGTCGATTTTGATGCCAAGTATCGCTTTGTCAATCCACTCGATCAACCGGCGACGCTGACGGTGCAATACGCTTTTCCCGCGGCGAACACGCTGTACGATAATTTCAAATTCGAAGTGAACGGCGTCGCCGTTCTGCCGGCGAACGATTTGTCGCGGGGCTTGAACAGCACGATTACTTTGAAACCGCGCGAAGCCGCAAACGTGTACGTGGCGTATCGTTCGCGTGGCTTGGATCGCTGGCTGTACGAATTTGGTCAAGGCATCACGAATGTCAAGAATTTCAAAATGATCGTGACGACCAATTTCAAAGAATTCGATTTTCCGCAACAAACCGTCGCGGCATCGACCAAAGAATCAACTGCCAATGGTTGGAAACTGGGTTGGCAATTTGATTCCTTGGTTGCCGGGTTTGACGTCGGCGTGGAGACGCCGAAGAAGCTCCAGCCCGGCGCGCTATCGAGCCAGATGAGTTTCTTTGCGCCGGTGTCGCTCTTGTTCTTTTTCGCCGTGCTGGTGATTATCGGCGCGGTGCGCGGCGCGAATCTGCACCCGATGCACTATTTCTTTCTTGGCGCGGCGTTTTTTGCGTTTCATTTGTTGTTCGCGTATCTTGCCGATCACGTGGCGATTGAAATGGCTTTTGTCACGGCAGCAATCGTGTCGCTGTTGCTCGTCGTGACGTACGTCGGGCGCATGGCGAATTGGCAATTCGCTTTGCGCGAGGTCGGTATCACGCAACTGCTGTTTCTCGTGTTGTTCTCGTACGCGTTTTTCTACGAAGGGTACACTGGGCTTGTCATCACCATCGGCGCGATTATCACACTCGCGGTGATGATGCAAGTGACCGCGAAGGTCAAGTGGGACGAGGTATTCAAAGGAAATCGACGGATGACGAAGGACCACTCCGCGTGACGGATGCAGGTATTTCGTCTTTGGTCATTTGTCTTCCGTCTGTAATAGGGGGTTGCATGTCCGCACAGCTTTTGTTCACAATCATTGTTTTCAACTCGCTCGTATTGTTCCTGCCGATTGCGGCGATTCTCTTGTGGCGCAAACCGGATTTGTGGCTGCCGCTGTTCACCGCCTTTCTGGGCGTGTTGATTGGCTGGATGGAACTGTACAGTTCCGAGCCGCAATTGCCGATGCTCTTGCTTTTGGCGTTTGGGTTTTTCGCCGGCTATGCCAAGCCGCAACATGCCTGGGTGTGGGCATTGCTCCTGGGCATATGGGTTCCACTTGCGGAATTCACCGCGCTGGCAATTGGTTTGAAACTAGCGTATCGTCCGGATATTCTCGCGTCGTGCCTGGCGCTGATTCCGGCTTTTGCCGGCGCATACGCTGGCGCCTTTGTCGAATGGGCAGCGGCGCGCGGCAATCGCGAGACGAGCATTTTTAGCTGACGGAAGACGGAGGACGAATGACCGATGAATGTTTCCGTCATCTGTCCTCGGTCTTCCGTCTGACTTTTGGAGATATTTGAAATCATGTCCATCATGAAACCTAAACGCCCAGTTGGAATTATCGGCTACGGCGCTTACGTGCCGCGCTTTCGCATTCGTGCGGAAGAAATCGCGCGCGTGTGGGGCGGCGCGGAAGAGGGTCTGCCCATCGAAGAGAAAGCCGTCCCAGGTTTGGACGAAGATACCGTGACGATGAGCATCGAAGCGGCGCGGAATGCGCTTGCGCGCGCCGGCATCGAAGCGCAACAATTGCGCGCGGTGTGGGTCGGGAGCGAATCGCATCCGTACGCCGTCAAGCCGTCGTCGACGATGGTCGCAGACGCGATTGGCGCGGCGGGTTCGGTGCTTGCCGGCGATTGGGAATTTGCGTGCAAAGCCGGCACGGAAGCGCTGCAAGCCGCAATCGCGCTCGTCGGTTCGGAGATGGCGGATTACGCGATGGCAATCGGCATGGACACGGCACAGGGTCGTCCCGGCGATGCGTTGGAATATACAGCGGGCGCAGGCGGCGCGGCATACATCGTCGGTCCCGCGGAAAATTCTTTGGCGATTCTCGAAGGATCATACTCGTACGTCACCGACACGCCGGACTTTTTCCGCAAGCAGCACATGCATTATCCGGAACACGGCAATCGATTCACCGGCGAGCCGGCGTATTTTGATCATGTGCTTCACGGCGCGCAAGGTTTGCTCGACGGAATGAATTTAAAGCCAAGCGATTTCACGTACGCGATTTTTCATCAGCCGAATGTTAAATTTCCGCAGACGGTTGCAAAGAAACTGGGATTTACCAAAGAGCAAATCCAGACCGGGATGCTCACGAACAAAATCGGCAACACGTACTCTGGCGCGGCGATGATCGGCGCGACGGCAGTACTGGACATCGCCAAACCGGGCGATAGAATCTTGATGTGCTCGTTCGGCAGCGGCGCAGGCAGTGATGCGTTTTCGTTCGTCGTCACAGACAAAATTTTGGAACGCCGCAACAAGGCGACCAAGACGATGTGGTACGTGCAGCGCCGCGAGGAAATCGATTATGCCATTTATGCAAGGTATCGCGGCAAGTTGGTAATGAACTAAGTACTCAGTATCGCAGTGTTCAAGTATACAGAATTGACTGAACACTGAATACTCGAATACCTGAATACTGAACACTGATTATTGGAGGTCGGATATGCGAGACGTTAGCGTGGTTGGAATTGGACAGACTCTAGTCAAAGAACATTGGAACAAATCGTTGCGCGAGTTGGCGACCGAAGCGATTTTGAATGCGATGAAAGACGGACACGTCGAAAATGCTGACGCGCTGTACGTTGGCAACATGTTGAGCGGCGAATTGACCGGGCAGGAAAATCTTG
Organism: uncultured Chloroflexia bacterium; assembly: GCA_963718225.1. GTDB lineage: Bacteria > Chloroflexota > Anaerolineae > UBA4142 > UBA4142 > DAOTXS01. The sequence continues at coordinate 45,358 of CAVQYN010000014.1, read as the reverse complement.
GTGCGTTGATTGCGGACGAAGCCGGGTTGCGCGGCATCGAAGCGATGAAAGTCGAAGCGGCGTGCGGAAGCGGCGGCACGGCGATTCGCGCCGGCTATCTCGCGGTCGCGTCGGGCGCGTTCGATGTCGTCATCGTTGCCGGCGCGGAAAAACTTACGGAATCATCCAATTGTTTTACGACCGCGTCGCTGGCGATGGCGGCGGATGCCGATTACGAAAACGTGCACGGCATTTCGTTTGTCGCGCTCAACGCCATGTTGATGCGCCGTTATATGCACGAGTACGATTTGGTGCCGGAAGATTTTGCCATGTTCTCGATCAACGCGCACGCGAACGCGGCAAACAATCCGCACGCGATGTTTCAATCGCCGATCACGTTCGAGCAGTACAAGCGCGCGCGCAACGTCGCCGATCCGATCAGCGTGATGGATTCGTCGCCGGTGGGCGATGGCGCGGCGGCGTTGATTCTTATGCCAACCGAAAGTTTGAACGGCAATCGCGCGCGCGCGGTAAAAATCGCCGCGAGCGCTGTCGCGACCGACTCGTTGTCGTTACACGCGCGCCGCGATCCGTTATGGCTGAGCGCGGTGGAGTTATCGGCGAAGAAAGCGTACGCGCAAGCGAACGTCGCGCCGGAAGACATCGATCTGTTTGAAGTCCACGATGCGTTCTCGATCATGAGCGTCATGTCGCTTGAAGCCGCCGGGTTTGCCGCGCGCGGGCGCGGCGCGTACCTCGCGCGCGAAAATGAAATCACCCCGAAAGGCAAATTGCCGCTCAGCACGATGGGCGGATTGAAAGCGCGCGGGCATCCGGTCGGCGCAACCGGCGTTTACCAGGCGGTCGAAGCCGTAACGCAACTGCGCGGCGAAGCCGGGAAGAACCAGGTCGTCGATGCGCGCGTGGCGATGACGCAATCGCTGGGCGGCGTCGCGGCGAATGCGGTGACGCACATCTTCACAAATTAACCAATTGCCAATGTGCCAATGAGCCAATCAAGTTGCTTGATGACAGATTTGGCTCATTGGTTCATTGGCTCATTGGAGGCATTGATGAATCTAGCACTTAATTGGCGACTCAAAGATCAACGCTATCGGCTTGAAGGAACCGTCTGCGATAATTGCGGCGCGAAATTTTTTCCACCGCGTCAAGTATGTAGTGAATGCAAATCGACAAAACTGACGCCGCACGAGTTCGACGGGCATGGCGAGGTGTACTCGTTCACGACGGTGCGCCAAGCGCCGATGGGACACGAAAGCAACGTGCCGTACATCGTCGGCATTGTCAAGCTGGATGAAGGACCAATGGTCGAAGCGCAAATCACCGACTGAATTCGGAGGACGTGAAAATCGGTCAGCGGGTAGAAATGGTTACGCGCAAACTGCGCGAGTACGGTGAGGAAGGGCTGGTCGTCTACGGATATAAATTTCGGCCCGTCGCGGAGAACAGTTGAATCACGACCTCTCGGATGCCAAATTCGAGAGGTCTTTTTTTGTCATTGACACGCGGTCATTGTTGCCGTAAAATATGCGTGAACAAAACCCAATGGCGGGGGTTGTCCGATGTTTGGTCTGCGAGAATTGGTCTTGACGCACCAAAAGTTGGAGCTGTAGGTCTGGCTCGATTCTTTGGTGCGTTTTCGTTTGCCGATTTTTACGAGCATATTGTATGGGGAGGCAAAATGCCCGACAAGCAAAAATCAAATTGCTCGCACGATCGTTGGCGGTCTTGTTTCTTGCATTCTTGACAACGGCGGAGAGTTGCGAAGATGCCAATGTGGTAAAGTTCTTTCAATCAGCCGCTCCAGTTGAAGAGACACGAATCGCTGGGCAAACCAAAACGCGTGCGGCAGAGCAAACCAAAGAAGCGCTTTTAGCGTTGTTGCCAGTGTCTCCAAGCAGCGGGCAAGTCACCACAATTCCTTTGCCAACCCATACTGCCACGCCGACACCAACCTCACCCAATACACCAACGCCAACATCTACTCTTACGCGCATATCTACGCCGACCTCAACGCCAACATTGCCACCCACGGCAACGCACACGCCAACGCGGGCAACCATGATTTACCAAGACTTGCTAGATGATTGCAGCGAATACACTGGCGGAAAAAAAGTTTCTTGTCCAAAGGGGTATGACATTCGCCGAGTAGAAATCTCTGTCGTCAATGACGTGTTGACTCTCCGTGTTGTGTTTTCCGATAATTCACCGGCGCGCTGGCGATGCGCTTACACCCGCCTGTAGGCACGTAAGTTCCAGATGTTGCGGCATATCAAGGTATCGAAAATGGGAATTGGATGGCGTGGAAAGTTTGATCAAGACATGTGCAAACTCGAGAATGGTTCCGTCAACCCACCCAATAGCTCTTGTCAAGTAACAGACAAAGAAACGAAAATCACAGTGCCAGTGCTAGGGTTTGGACAACTTTCTGGTACGTTTTATTTTCGAGTGTTCACGATTAATCTCGCGGATCAGAATCCCAAACACGCCGGTTGACTTGGTGCCCAATCCTCCGGGCGCAATTCAGATGAGACTGCAAGATCTCGAACTTCCCATTTAATTCAATGTTAAATCGATGGGCAGCACACTTCGCATCCAAGGTTGAGTATTAATAAAACGCGGCTACATCAGTTACTCAGCGGGAGGTCAAAATGAAAAAGCAATTCAACTTCTCTCCTCTCGTTCTTATTGCGGTGGCGCTGATGAGCACACTGATGCTGGCGCTGTTTTTTGGCATCGCGAGCGCAGGCATTCCGCCCCCCACTTGCCTGCCCGATGGCAGACCCGCGTTTGAGATCGTGAGGGGACCGGAAAATCTCGAGATTACAATTCTTGCCATCGAGCAAAATGGCACGGAGAACAAAATTAAGGGAAAACTTGACGCGCAAGGGAATGGCACTATTCCTTTCGGCGAGCCGGGTGTTCTGGTACAAGCAAGTCCTGGTGGGTTTCGCGGGTTACCCGGGTCCGGTTGGGGAGTTCAAGAACGTCAAGTGCGAATCCCCGCAGGCGACGATACAGAGCATCTTGGAAGATTCAAAGCGAAATTGGGGACGCATACAGAATGTGATCACGGATTGGTTGACCCATTGGTTCTAAAAACACAAAGGCAAAAAGAGGTTCGACGATGAACGCCAACAATCCCAACCCATCGCGGCACTTTATGTTTTTTGTGCTCATTGCAGTTCTTGCGATGAGCGCGGCATGTGCGACGCCTGCACCAATGCCCACGCCGATTCCGCCGACCGCCACGCTAATACCACCGACTGCCACGCCGGTGCCGCCGACGGCGACACCCGTTCCACCAACGGCAACGCGCGTGCCGCCGACTGCGACGCCTGTTCCACCAACGCTCAAAGAGATGGCTGCCCAAGTTTCGGATAAACTTGGCATAGTGACGAAAGCCGTGGATAGCGACCCAAGCCGCGTCATTTTTCTCTTTGAAGAGCAGCACGATTCGATCCTAGGGCAGATCGAGATCGCGGTGATGCTCAATCGGCTGTACGCAAAGCACGGTCTCCGGCACATCGGCTTGGAGGGCTACTTTCCCGAAAAGGGTCCGCTCAAACTGGCGTGGGTGCATCGCGCGCCATACTTTCAAGCCGGGCAAAAGATCACCGCGCGCGAAGATGTGATCGCGTACCACGCTCAAGGCCGGCGAGATCAGCAGCGCGGAATTCTTGGGCTTGATCTATCGCGATGTCGTCGTGGACGGAATTGACGACGCCATGTTGCACAACTCCTCCGAGCCGCCGGACGCATTTATTTCTTGGGTTAACTACCTCCTCAACATCGCCTACACCCGGGCGAATGCATCGCAGCGCGCTCAGTATCAAGCCCTGCCGGGATCAGAACAAGCATTTCGAGGCAGAGATGTTGATCATCAACGGCGACAAGTTTGCCGCCGATACGTATGCCCGCTTGACTGATCGTGTGAACATAGCGGAGATCGAAGAACGGCTCACCCTGCTAGATCAGACCGAAGCAGAGGCGCAAAAGTTGAATTTCAAACCGCGCGCCCAGTGGCAGGAAACCTGCGAGCGGAGCGCAGTTTTCTAAAGGACGCGGCGCAGCGCAGCGACATCATGGTTGCCAATACGCTGAAGGTGTGGCGGCAAATCCTGGATCGCCGATCGCCATAACGATCGGCGTGGCCATACCTCACACATGGTCGAATTGTTCGCCAAGCAGGTGTCTCGCTTGTGGTCGTCCGTCCGTTCTCGCTGGCAGAGGAGTATGCAGGTTTGCTCTCGGCAGAAGAGTGGAAACGAAAAACGCAAGGCAATCGGTCGCGCCAGCCGGATTCCTGGGCGCGCTGCTGGAGGGGCGCAGAAAGCCGCCGCCGTCGCTGATGGAGAGCGGCATTCAACGACAGATGAACCTCAAGCAAGGGCATGTGGATAGTTGATGAACAAATGCTACGGAAGGTAGGACAATCTGCGACGAGATTAAAATATTTTAAATTCGATTATTGGCGTTGCCGACATCAGCGGAGGGGGAGGGTTTGCTACCCCCGAATATCGACTGAAGGACTATGGCATTAAGCGTGTCGAGATAAGTAAAGTTGAACAGATTCGCATACCCGCGACCCTTGGGATGTGCCTGGCGAGTATGACCGTGCGAGAGTAGATTTCAAAGTCGTCTTTACGGACGACACCAGCTGGGCGGGAGCGGCACAGAACTTGACGGAAGCGTTTGAGGGAAGACCGGGATGTCCCAGTCGCAGATCATTTATTGGGAATGGCGGATGATCTACGGAAGGAGACGGCGCCAAGTTCGTCGGGACCCCCCGCCATGCCCAAGCTCGAGCCGATTTCTTCGAGCACGCAGGTGTTTTGGATGGAATCATCACTCCAGATTTGATTGCCGTGCTCGATAAGGCAGCCTTGGCGCAGGCACAGGCGCGGCTCGCCGACGCACGAGCCAAGGTGAAGCCGCGTTAGTTAACGCCGACTATGCGCAGAAAACCGCTGATGCCGCCGCACCAACCGTCGCCTCTTGGGGAGAAACAGCGAGCCGACGCTGATCGCGACGCCGGTCGACCTTAATTGCGAAGCTGGACACGGAAGCTGTCTGGACGTTGCACGAAACGACACAAGTCTCGCCGAGCAGAACATCGAAGACGCGCGTTTGCGGGATGCCGTCAGAGACGCTGAAAAAAGATTAGCCGCGGCGCGTGACAACCTCGCCGCCGCGGAAGCCAAAGCCGGCATCGCGCTAGCAAACTATGTGAGGGCATCGGTCGCCGAGACCAAACAGGCAGAAGCCGATCTTGCCGCCGCGCGGAAAGCCGTGGATTTGGCCAAGTGGGACGTCAATGACTTCCAAAGCGACGAGACTTATTGCGCGGAACAATGCGGCGAAGGCAGGCGTTGCCCTTGACGGCAACAGCGTTGAGCAGGCAACCGCTGACCTCAACACCGCCCGCGGGCGCGAATACGAGGCAAAAAGCACGTTCATAAAAACATCCGCCGCAAATGACGTCGCCCAGGAAAGGGCTGCGGCTGTCAAGCGGGCAGAGGATGCCGCGAAAGCCGAAGCCGCGCGCTTGGCTGAGGAAGCGAAGCGCGCGAAGGATGCCGCCGATGCCGCCGTGGCGGAGTTTCGTGCAGCGAATGCCGACTACGACCATCTGCGGAAGAAGAGTCCATGAGCATACTCCTGGGATGAATCTCCCACCTGGATGTACTGGCGCATCCGCATTGTGGATGCCGATGGTAAGGATATCACGTAGATCACTGAATTCAGCAGTAAAGCGACTTTCTGCCCGTCTGGTCGCCTAATGGAACCAAGATCATGTTCGCCTCCAAGCGGACAAACAAGGGAGATATTTACATGATGAACGCAGACGGTCCGAATGTGGTTCAGGTAACCAACGACCCCGATGTGGATACGTCGTTTGGATTAGATTTGCGATAAGAGGAGGAAACCATGCGCAAGCTCATTGCTTTTCTGCTCGTGCTCTTGTTCGTGCTCTCGCTCCCGGTTGCACTGCTCTCGTTCAACCTGGGACGGGTTTTGTTCGATGGTCCGCTCGTCAAACGCGTCGTGACCAAAGAAGTGACGGAATCGGATTTGATCGCGGTCACCGTGCGCTGGCTCGCGCAACGCCGCGCGCAAGAACGCGTCATGACCGGCGAAGCGCAAACTGCCATCCGCGAACCCGATGCGCTCAAAGCGTTGGAATTTCCGACGCTCGACGATTGGCGCAAGATCAAAACCGAAGTCATGCCCAACAATTTTCTCACCGATTGGGTTTCGGTAACGATCGATGGCTTGTACGGCTGGCTCGATACCAAAGATCCTATGCCCAATGTCGTCCTGAATTTCAAACCGTGGAAAGATTACAATCGCAGTCAACACGGCTGGAATGCCATCGAGGTGGTGTACGGTTCACTGCCGCCGTGCAAGCAAGCCGACATTGACGATTTTCTGAAACGCTTCGCCGCCATCAAGCCGGGGCAGGAAATTCTCTACAACTTGTACACGCCGTGCATGTTTCCCGACCCGTGGCGGCCGGACCAGCATCAGGACTATCTCGATGGTCGCGACGAAATCATCGACAACGCGCCGGATCGATTCTTCTTGCCGCAAGAACTCTCGCGGATCGAAAAGCAAACCGGCGTGGGCGCGGAAGCCATCAAGCAACAATTGTTGCTCATCCGCACGCTCGCCAGTCTTGCGATTATCGGACCGATTGTGTTCGTCATCTTGCTTGTGCTTCTCGCACTCCGCAGTCGCATGGATTTGGCGCGGTGGATCGGCTTGCCGATTCTGGTTGGCGGGTTGCTCGCGCTCTTGCCGGTCGTAACGTATCAGCCACTCGTCAGCAGTCTGCTTACCCTGGGTCCGTTGAGCGAAATACCGACCCAGGTGCGTGCCGAATTCACGCGCGCATTCGGTGTTCTGCTCGCGGAAGCGTTCAACCCGATGCTCGTCGAAGCGCTGGCGATTATGCTCATCGGCTTGGCCATTGTGATTATCGGCATCGTGCGCAAACCAAAACTTGTAACGGCGGCGAGTTGAATTCAGGAGAACAAGATGATGCGTCGAATCGAAATGGATCGTAATCATTTTGTTCGCCGCGCTTGCGATCGGCGCGGGGGCATGCAGTCTCATCGAAACGCCGGCGGGCATCACGCAAGTCGTGATGGCGCAAAGCACGCAAGGCACGAATTTCGAGCCAGTCAATATCGGCGACAGTTACGCTCCCGACGCGCCGGAATTTCACGCCGTCGTCACGCTGACGAACGCGCCGAAGGATACGCTTGTCAAAGCCGTGTGGCTCGCCGTCGATGTGGGCAACGCCGCGCCGCCGGATTCCAAGATCGATGAGAAGGAAGTCAAGACCGAAGGTTCGCGCAATGTTGATTTTTCGCTCCAACGCGGCGCCGCCAAGTGGCCCGCCGGTTTGTACAAAGTGCAAATCTACTACAACAGCAAATTGGATCGTACGCTGAATTTTGTCGTCACCGGTACGCCGGTCAAAGTGGGAACGCCGGCGGGAACGTGCCCTGCCGCAACGACGCAAGCGCACAAGGTCAGCGGCTGGATCGCGCAAGTCATCATGACGGCAAAAGTCGATGGCAACAACGAAGCGACCGATCGCACCGGCGAGTTCCTGGTGAATGATGTTGTCTACGCTGTCGTTGCGATCAAGAACGCGCCGGCGAATACCAAGTTTCGCACGGTTTTTTATGCTGTCGATGCCGGCGGCTCGACGATTTGCAACGTCAAACTCAGTGAAGCGGAACAAATCGCTGACGGCACGCGCAACTTGGCGTTCTCGCTCAAGCCAAGTTCGCCGTGGGCACTCGGCACGTATCGCATTGATATCTACGTGAACGATGCGCTCGACCATACGGCGAACTATGTCGTCGTGCCGCAACGAAGCGTCCATTGACGCTTGAAAATCTCTGGTCCAAACACATTGCCGTGCGAGTCGCTTCGCGCGGCAATGTGCGTTTGGGCTGGGAGACCTAGGAGGCAACGATGCTGACCGGAATTCATTTTCTGCTCACGTACCAATGTGCGTTTGAATGCGATCACTGTTTTGTTTTCGGCAGTCCATTCGCGGAAGGCACGTTTACACTCAAGCAAGTTGAAAACGTGCTTGACGAAGCGCGCAAGATCGGCACGATCAAAACGATTTACTTTGAAGGCGGCGAGGCGTTTCTGTTCTATCCGCTCCTCGTCGAAAGCGTGCGGCGCGCGCGCGACGCCGGGTTCAGCGTTGGCATCGTGACGAATGTGTACTTTGCGACGACGGAAGAGGACGCGGCGTTGTGGCTCAAGCCGCTCAAAGAAATCGGCATCGCCGATCTCAGCATTAGCGACGATGCGTTTCACTTTGGCGAGCAAGACAACGCCGCCAAACGCGCAATGCGCGCCGCGCGTAAACTTGGTTTGCCGGTCGATTCGATTTGCATCGACAAGCCAACTGTAGTAATGAACGCGCCGCGCGCAAAAGGCGAGCCGGTTGTCGGCGGAAGCGTGATGTTTCGCGGGAGAGCGGCGGAAAAGTTGACCGCAAGATTTGCCGCGCGTCGATTGGCAAGAATTTGGCGAGTGTCCGCACGAGGATTTGGAAATCCCGGGCGCGTGCACATCGACGCGTACGGAAATGTGCATTTGTGTCAGGGTATATCGATGGGGAATGCGTGGCAAACGCCGCTGTCAACGCTCGTCAAGAATTACGCCGCGCGCCAGCATCCGATTGTTGCGCCGTTACTTGAGGCGGTCCCGCCGCGTTGGTGCGCGCGTTCAACGTCCCACACGACGACGCCTACGTCGATGCGTGCCACTTGTGTTACAGCGCGCGCAAAGTGTTGTTGGAGAGATTTCCGGAATATCTTGCGCCGAGGCAGGTGTATGGAGTGTAATGGTTCGATAGTTGTTTGACGAGAGGGAAATTACGTTGTAGAATGCGTGTAGAACATATGTTTGAGGTTGCTAATGCCCGCAAAAACAAAAATGCATAGCAAATGGATTTGCCAGCAGTGCGGTTTCGTTTCAACGAAATCGTACGGCAAATGCCCGGAGTGCGGCGAGTGGAACTCGATGGTCGAGTCGATGGTGAGCGCGGCGGAAGAAAAGAAATCGTCGCTCGCATCGCTTGCGCCGCGGAGCGCGCCGCAAAAAATTTCCGACGTCGTCACCGAAGGGTTCAAGCGTATCCCGGTTCCCATCGGCGAACTGGCGCGCGTGTTGGGCGGCGGCATCGTCCCAGGATCGCTTGTGCTGATCGGCGGCGAGCCGGGCATTGGCAAATCGACGTTGCTGTTGCAGATGGCGGCAACACTCGCGCAAGCGGCGGGGACGGTGCTGTACATTTCCGGCGAAGAATCGGTGCAACAAATGAAGATGCGCGCGGAACGCCTCGCGCTAAAACCGGACGCGCTTTACTTGCTCACCGAAACGAACGTCGAAGAAATTCTCGCGCACATTGAACGCCTCAAACCGAAAATCGTCATCGTCGATTCCGTGCAAACGATGTATCTCGAAGAACTGACGAGCGCGGCGGGAAGCATTTCGCAGGTGCGCGAATCGGCGGCGCGATTGATGAAAGCCGCGAAAGAATCCGGCACGGCGATTTTCCTCGTCGGTCACGTGACCAAAGCCGGCGCGATTGCCGGTCCGCGCGTGTTGGAACACATCGTCGATACGGTGTTGTATCTTGAAGGCGAACGCTTTCACTCGTACCGCTTGCTGCGTTCCGTCAAGAATCGTTTTGGCGCGACGAGCGAAGTGGGTGTGTTTGAGATGACGCAAGACGGAATGGTCGAAGTCGATAATCCGTCGAAAGCGTTTCTCGCCGAGCGTTCGCCGGATGTTGCCGGCAACGCGATTGCGGTAACGATGGAAGGCACGCGGCCGTTGCTTGTCGAGATTCAAGCGCTGACCAGCTCGTCGGCGTTTGCGTACCCGCGCCGCACGGCAAACGGCTTTGATATGGGACGCCTGCTTTTGTTGACGGCGGTACTGACGCAACGCGTCGGGCTCAAACTATCGGCGCAAGATGTGTTCGTCAACGTCGTTGGCGGATTGAAAATCGCCGAACCTGCCGCCGATCTCACCGTCGCGTTGGCAATCGCGTCGAGTTTTCGCAATCAGATCCTCGCGCCGGACTTGGTCGTCATCGGCGAGGTGGGTTTGAGCGGCGAGTTGCGCACGGTCGCGCAAGCACAGCGCCGCCTGATTGAATCGGCGCGCTTGGGCTTTGCGCGCGCGCTCGTGCCCCAGACATTGGTCAAGATGAAGGACAAGCCGGACGGCATCGAGTTGATTGGCGCGCGCACGATTAGCCAGGCAATCGATGTGGCATTGATTCGATAGTTTGCGCCATGGAGACAAATCTCTGATTTCTATGGCAAGATTTTGGGCAATCGTCGTTGACATTTGCGTTGGGCTATGCTAAGATACAATCGTTCCAACGGAATTATTCTCTTGTTCCTGGTTAGCCATTTGCACTTGCGGAGAAACACTCAACGTTAGTCTGGCGCGGCAATCGCAATTATCTTTTTTTTCCTGCGTTGAGTGTACCGCCCGGTACACTTTTTTTGTTGCAGGGGCTTGCCAGGAGGAGGCACACATGCGAACTCAGATTCTCCTCCGTGTTCTTGGTGCTTTGGCTCTCGCGTTAGTCGGTTGGCAAATCGGCTCGGTCATCGAATTTCCCCAACTGCCAGTCCCTCTCGCACCGATTCTGGCGGTGGCGGGCGGCATCCTCGGTTTGCTCTTTACTCCGTGGCTCATCGGCGAACCGTTCCAACGGTTGCGCAAAACGGTGCGCCAAGTTCCAGCGCAACAATTGATCGCCGCAACGATTGGGCTTTTGATTGGCTTGATTATTGCCGCGCTCACCTCGCTGCCGCTTTCATTTTTGCCCCATCCGTTTGGCGCCGTTCTGCCTTTTGTTTCACTCGTGCTCTTTGGTTATCTCGGCGTGTGGACGACCGTCACGCGCGAGCGCGATTTCTTTGCGCTGCTCGGCGGACGCGTCGGGCGCGAAGGGTTTGCCAAAGCGGCGACCGAGCGCTCGGTCCTGCTCGACACGAGCGTCATCATCGATGGACGCGTGGCGGATATTTCGCGCACCGGTTTTATCGAAGGCACCATGTTGATTCCGCGTTTTGTCCTTGCCGAACTCCAGCACATTGCCGATTCGCCCGATGCGCTGCGCCGCAATCGCGGGCGGCGCGGGCTTGGAAATGCTGAACAAGCTGCAAAAAGAATCGCTCGCGCCGATCAAGATCAGCGACCTCGATGTCGAAGAAGTGCGCGAGGTCGATGACAAATTGGTGCGCTTGGCGAAAAAATTGCATTGCGCGATCATGACGAACGATTACAATCTGAACCGGGTGGCGGAATTGCAGGACGTGCGCGTATTGAACATCAACGAATTGGCAGGCGCGGTGCGCGCCATCGTTCTGCCCGGCGAAGGCATGCAAGTGCAAATTGTGCAAGAAGGCAAAGAGTTGGGGCAAGGCGTGGGCTATCTTGATGATGGCACGATGGTCGTCGTCGACAATGCCAAGAAATTCATCGGCAGTGTGATTGACGTGACGGTGACGCGCATGTTGCAGACGAATCAGGGGCGCATGATTTTTGCGGCGCCGTCGGATGATAAGAAATAAGATGTTGCAATTTCGACTACTCGTGTGCTTGTGTCCGGTGGGGACCCGCGCGCGGCGCGGCGTCCCCGAATGCTATTTTAACGCCATTTGACCGGAGAATCCCATGTCACTCAAAATTCACAATACTCTGACCCGACTAAAAGAAGATTTCATTCCCAACACTCCGGGCCGCGTGGCGATGTATGTCTGCGGCCCGAACCTTTATGACCCGTGCCACGTCGGTCATGCGTTTTCGTATATCATCTTCGACACGGTGAAACGCTATTTGAAATGGCGCGGCTATCACGTGCGCCACGTCCAAAACTTTACCGATATCGAAGACCGCATTATCGCCAAGGCACAAAAAGAAAATCGTTCGATTCAAGATATTGCGCAAGTGTACATTGACCGATTTCTGGCGGAGATGGATGCGCTGAACATCGAGCGCGCCGACGCGTACCCGCGCGCGACCGGCGTGATTCCGCAAATCATCGAAATCACGCAAGGGTTGATCGCCAAAGGATTTGCGTACGAAGTGAATGGCGATGTGTACTTTCGCGTGCGGAAGGATCCGGATTACGGCAAGCTGTCGCACCGCGCGCTCGATGAGATGGAAGCCGGCGCGCGCATCCAAGTCGATGAGCGCAAAGAAGACCCGATGGACTTTGCGTTGTGGAAAGCATCGAAACCCGGCGAGCCGGCGTGGGACAGTCCGTGGGGCAAAGGGCGGCCGGGTTGGCACATTGAATGTTCCGCGATGAATTACGCCGAGCACGGCGCGCAAATCGATATTCACGGCGGCGGGCACGATGTGATTTTCCCGCATCACGAAAACGAAATCGCGCAAAGCGAATCGTTCACCGGCAAAAAACCGTTTGCGAAATATTGGATGCACAATGCGCTGTTGCGTCTCAGCGGCGACACATCGGCGGAAGACAAAATGTCGCGGCATGTGGGCAACACGTTGTGGATCAACGATGCGCTCGCGCGCCATCACCCGGATGCGATTCGATTGTATCTGCTCTCGACGCATTATCGCACGCCGCTTGCGTGGACGGATGCGGATGTCGATGCGGCGGCGCGCGGCTTGGAACGCTTGCGCGCGGCAGTGAAAGATGCGTTGCCGTTCACCGGCGCGGCAGTCGATCCCAAGATCGCACAATTGGCGAATCAAGCGCGCGAAAAATTCATCGAAGCGATGGACGATGATTTTGGCACGGCGCAGGCAATCGCGGGGCTGTACGATCTGGTGCGCGAAATCAATCGCGCGCGCGATGAAGGCGCATCGGCGCAAGCGCTCGCGCCGGCGCAAGCGACTCTGCGCGAACTTGCCGCCATCCTGGGGCTGACGTTGAAAGAAACGGAATCGAAAGCCGCGCCTGCCGCGCCGTTCATCGAGTTGTTGATTCAAACGCGTAAAGATTTGCGCGCGGCAAAACAGTACGCGCTGGCGGACAAGATTCGTGATGATCTGTTGAAACTCGGTGTCGTGTTGGAAGATGGTCCACAAGGCACGACGTGGAAGGCAGGGTAATAAATTTCTGTCTGTCATTGCGAGCCGCGAAGCGGCGAAGCAATCCCCAAAATGCCGTGGAGATTGCTTCGTCGGCAAAGAATGCCTCCTCGCAATGACGGTGTTGCGATATGCCAGATTATCTCTATGGTCGTCATGCGATTCTGGAAGCGTTGCGCGCGCAACGTCCCATCGCCGAAATTTTCGTGGCGATGGGCGTGCACACGCGCGGCGCGTTGAATGAGCTCATCGCGCTGGCGAAAGAATCGAATGTGCCGGTGCGCGGTATCTCGCGCGAGGAAATGGATCGCAAGGCGCGCAATCATCAAGGCGTGATGGCGCGCATCGCCGATTTTGTGTACGCTGAAATCGAAGACTTGCTGGCGGCCGCGCACGAGCGCGGCGAGCCAGCATTTTTGTTGATGCTTGATTCCGTCCAAGACCCGCAGAATTTCGGTTCGCTGTTGCGCACCGCCGAAGCCATCGGCGTGCACGGCGTGATTATCCCCGAACATCGCGCGGTCGGCGTGACGGCCGGCGTTGTCAAAGCGTCGGCGGGCGCGGTGAACCATCTGAAAATCGCGCGCGTGACGAATCTCTCGCGCACGATTGAGCAGTTGAAACGGTCGAGCGTCTGGGTTATCGGCGTAGAAAATGTGCCGGAGGCGCGCGAGTATGTGCAAGCGTCGATTACAAAACGCCGATTGCGATTGTGCTGGGGAGCGAGGGCGCGGGGCTGAGCCGGTTGGTGCGCGAGAAATGTGATTTGCTCGTGCGCCTGCCGATGTGGGGCAAGGTCGGCTCGCTCAACGTCGCGGTCGCCGGGTCGATTGTGTTGTACGCGGCACGCATGCAAAGAGAAGGCAACCCATGACCGCCAAACTTTTTCTCGCTCTCTATATTGGCTTGTTTGTCGGCATGTTCGTTTTGATGTTCGCCAATTTCCCGGTGGGCTGGGTCTTTTTTGTTTTCGTGTTCATCACCGTGTTTGGCGGTATGCTGTTGATCGAGCGACCCTACATCATCGCGGGCCTGTTTCTGTTGGCGTCGTTGATCGTGCTGGGACTGGGGCTGTGGGGCTTGCAACAATCGATGGCAATCGGCAATTGGCCCACAAGTGCCGGCGTGATCACGCGTTCGTGGTTTTGCACGCGCTCGGTGAACCTCGAGGTCGTTTACAGCGGACCGTGCATCGAGTATCGGTATCAAGTCAAAGGGGAACCCTACGAGGCGAGCTCGATCGACACGCAAGAATTTTTGGGTCGCTGGTGGATGAACATTCCGGAAAAATACGCGCAGGGCAAAGAAGTCAAGGTGTATTACAATCCTACCGACCCGCGCGTGTCTCGCTTAGAGGCGGATATTCCGCCGCGCGATTGGATCACGCTTGCCATCGGCGGAATGATGGCGGTGCTTTCGATTGTGACGCTTGTCCAATCGGTATTGAATCCGCCCCCGATGTTTCCGTTTATTGCGCCGATTCGTCCGCGCCCGCGAAAACGAATTCCGGATATTGGAGAGCAGTTGGAAAAATTGGCAGAGTTGCATCGGCAACACGCGCTGACGGATGCGGAATACGAGCTGGCGAAGAAGCGATTGCTGGGGGATTGAGCGATGAGCGAAAACGTGTATTCAAAATTCAGCGACGATGACTTGATCCTGCGCGATGAGCTGGCGATTGCCGGTGTCGTCAAAGCGTCCGCCGGCGCGGTAGACCATCTGAAAATCGCGCGCGTAACGAATCTCCCTCGTACGATCGAACAGTTGAAACGCGCGAGTGTCTGGGTCATCGGCGTAGAGAATGTGCCAGAGGCGCGCGAGTATGTGAGGGTGGATTACAAAACGCCGATTGCGATTGCGCTGGGCAGCGAGGGCGCGGGACTGAGCCGTTTGGTGCGCAAGAAATGTGATTTGCTTGTGCGTCTGCCGATGTGGGGCAAGGTCGGCCCACTCAACGTCGCGATTGCAGGCTCAATTGTGTTGCACGCGGCGAAGATGCAGAGAGAAAGCCAGAACGGTTGAGGGCTGGGAAATTGGCCGCTCGATGAGGAAACCAACCAACATGGACTGCGTACGGAAAACCTAACGCTCGGATGAGAAGGATAATCAATTGCCGGCCGCAATTTTTCTCCTTGAAACATTTTTCGTTTCGATAGGGGCGGGAATCTTCGGCGCGTTGCTCGGGTTGGGTGGCGGCGTGATTCTGGTGCCGATTCTCACCTTGGTGCTGGGTATTGATATTCACTATGCGATTGGCGCGAGCATCGTATCAGTGATCGCCACATCGTCGGGCGCGGCGGCGGCATACCTGCGTGATGGTGTAACCAATATCCGTGTCGCGATGTTTCTCGAAATTGGCACTACCCTAGGTGCCATTTTTGGCGCGTTCGTCGCGGGATTTGTGGGGGGACCTGGATTGTTCATCATCTTCGGTCTTGTGTTGATGTATTCCGCATATGCGATGTTTCGCCGCCGCGATGCCGAGTTGCCGATGGGTGTCGAGATGGGACCGCTCGCGAATTTCCTGAGTTTGGGCAGTTCCTACTTTGATACGGCACTCAATCGATTAGTGACTTACAATGTGCGCGGTGCGCGCTATGGGTTACCGCTGATGTTTGTCGCTGGTGCGGTATCTGGCTTGTTGGGGATTGGAAGTGGTGTCCTTAAAGTGCCCGCGATGGACATTGCGATGAAACTGCCGATGAAGGTGTCAACCGCGACGAGCAATATGATGATCGGCGTGACGGCAGCGGCCAGCGCCGGGGTCTATTTTATTCGCGGTGATGTCAATCCGTTTATCGCAGCGCCAGTTGCAATGGGTGTACTCATCGGCGCAATGTTGGGCACGCGAATCATGATGCGCCTAAAGAGCACAGTGATTCGGCGGGTTTTCATCCTTGTGCTGGTCATCGTCGCATTACAAATGCTCATCAAAGGACTGGGGATTCAATTTTGAGAGGCAAGATTCGGGTATGACAATAACCCAATTCCTAGTCATGGCGATCGTTGCTGGAGTCGCAACCATTCCTTCGGTCTTGCTAATCCCACGTGCCCGGCAATCGCCTACCTTTGATCGCATCCTTTGGTTTGCAACGTATGCCCTTGCGTTTCTAGGGGCATGGCTTGTACCTGGTTATCTTCCAACCGATTGGCCGTTGAATAGTTGGGTTATTGGCGACTTGGTTCTCGTGCCGGCTGTGATTGGTGCTGTCGCAGGGGCATTATCTATCAATGGACTGCTTTGGCTGATGGATCGCTTTGGAGGATCATCGATGGATGAGAACACAACTGAAGCGGTAGAACAAACTGAGGAACAGGATGGCGGAACCAATTCAGGTAATTCCAACAAACACCCATGATAAAACTTTGCAGATCGAGCTTTTCATTGCGCGTTTGTTGCGCCGGGGAGTCATTCTTAGTTTCATGATCGTCGCGATTGGCATCGGCGGCGTGATGATCACGGGACAAACGGGTTACAGCCAAATCCGGCTCGAAGATGTCAATGGCATCGTGCAATATCGTGTTCGTCCCGATTTTCCGAACACACTCGGTGATGTGTTTGGCGGGGTCTTGAGCCTCAAGCCCTATTCCATCATTGTGCTCGGTTTGCTTGTGTTGATTGCCATCCCAGTGATGCGCGTGACCGTTTCTGTTTTTGCATTTGCTTGGGAACGTGATTGGCTCTATGTAGCGATTACTGCTTTTGTACTACTTGTACTGTTATTAAGCTTTGTTATCGGCGAAGCGGGCGGATAAACCGAAACTCTCTATGCCACGATCCGGAATTGGGTCGAACGGGGGAAAAAGCCGAGCACCCTGTGGGTCAGATTCTGGTGGTTCGTTCAGAAGCAAGAAATCGGAAGTTGAATCAATCGAATAATTGCGCGCGCAAGTGAATGGGATGATTGTAAAATTAGCTAAAGCCTATCCGAGTATTTACGGCACGCCGGTGATCGACAAAATCGACACGGCGATTTTCACGGAACGATATTTCACGCATTGCTTCCAATGCGATTTTTGTTTTGACAGTTGTTGCCAACACGGCGTCGATGTCGATCTGATCAATTTGGAACGGATGCGCGCGCGCATCCAGGATTTGGAAGTTCATCTCGACTCCTCGCATGTTGATTGGTTTCACAGCACACTCGAAGCGTGCGCGGAATGTCCGGGCGAAGGGCTTGCGCGCACCAAGAATGCCGGCAATCGCTGTGTTTTTCTGAACCCAGCGCAACGCGGATGCCGCGTGCACAGCTTTTGCCTCGCCGAGCAGATCGATTATCATTCGCTCAAGCCGATGATTTGTTCGCTCTTTCCAATCACGTTTGACAATGACCTGTTGCGCCCAGCGGACGATGTCATCGACCGCACGCTGATTTGTTTGGGCAGTGGCGAAACGCTGTACACGGGCGTGCGAAGCGAGCTCGAGCATTATTGGGGCGCGGAATTTGTGAGCGAGCTAGACCGGCTGTACAAAAGTCGAGGTTAGAAGAACGGGTCTCGATCTCCCCAGCGTTTCCTGCGCCTCTTTCATGTTATTCTCAATTAGAATTCCGGTGCTGTGCAATGTCATTTCGAGCAAAGCGAGAAATCTCGGTTTTGGACGGAGATTTCTCCTCGCTTCGCTCGTCGAAATGACACTACTGCGTAAGTTGAGTTAGATCATACTACCGCTTGGCACGCAAATCAATCATCTTAAAAATGCAACCGATTTGCACACTGCCAGCGTCTCTTCCGCGCATTTCTTCCACGAAAATTTTCGCGCTTGATGCAAGCCGTGCAACTGCATCGTCGCGCGGCGCAACGGATCGCGCAACACCGCGCGCATTGCCTCCGCCCACGCCTCGACATCGTTGGGATTTACCAAGACCGCCGCAACCTCCCTGAGCTTGTCGAAGGTCGCCCACAACTTCCGGCAACGATGACGCGTTGGAGCAAATCACCGGCGCGCCGCACGCCATCGCTTCCAGCGGCGGCAAACCAAATCCTTCGTACAGCGACGCGAACACGAACAACGTCGCGCTCGAGTACAGCGCGGGCTTGTCCGCTTCATCGACCCAGCCCAGGTACTGAATCGCGTCGTCGGGTAAGGGCGCACCGCCGTGCGCCCCAACATCGCGCGCGATGCGGCGCGGGTCGGGGAAAAATTCTGAATCCGCGCCCAGCATCACGCCGCCCAAAACCAAGCGATAACCTTGCGCGTGCAAATCGCGCAAACGCGCAAACGCCTCGATGATGACGCGCACGTTTTTGCGCTGGTCGTATCCGCCGAGATACAACACGAATTTTTCCGGCAAGTTGTACTTGCGCCGCACCGCATCGATTTGCGCGGGATCGGCGGGACGATAGCTGGCATCGGCGGCGAGATAGACGACGTGCACGCGCGCCGGATCGATTTTCAATCGTTGCACGATGTCGCGCTTGCTATGCTCCGAATCGGCGATGATCGCATGTGCGCGGCGCGCGCCCAGCGCGGCGAGTTGCGTGTATGCGCGCACAAGCACCGAGCCGCGATAAAGCGGCAAGAGCATCGGAATCAAATCGTGAATCGTGACGACGAGCGGCGCGCGCGAAAAAAGTGGCGGCGCAAAGTACGGCACGTGCGCGATATCGACATGCTCACGTTGGCACGCGCGCGCAAAGGTGATTTGCTCGAACCAGAGCTTGGCGAAATTATCGCGGAGACCGAGTGGGATGTGTTGCGGATGCAGTGTGACGCACGCGGGCAGATTTTGCGGCGGCGCAACATCGTCCGGAAAAATCAAGGCGTACTCGTGTTCGGGCGCATGATTAGCAAGCGCGGGCAACAGTTCGAGCAGATATTGTCCCGTCCCAGTCGTCGGGCGATTTAGGAACAGTCCGTTGATTCCGATTTTCATTGGCATATCGGCAATTGGTTCATTGGTAATTGGTCAATTGGCTCATTGGTTCATTGTTTGTCGTCGTAGCCGTTGGGATGCGTGCGATGCCACTGCCACGCCGTGCCGACAATCGTTTCCAAATCCGAATGTTGCGGCTTCCATCCAAACTCGTTGCGCAAGCGCGACGTGTCCGCGACCGATTCATCCGCATCGCCGGGGCGGCGCGGCTCAATGACGACCGGAAAATCGATGCCGGAAATTCGGCGCACGGCATCGACGATTTCCTTGTTCGAGTATCCGCGTCCGATGCCGACGTTGTACGCGGTTGTCGCGTGTCCGTTCATCAGCGCGTCGAGCGCAAGCAAATGCGCGTCGCACAAATCGATGATGTGGACGTAGTCGCGCACGCACGTGCCGTCGCGCGTTTTGTAATCGTCGCCGAAAAGTTTGAACGCTTGATTTTTCTGCGCGGCGCGGAACGCGAGCGGAATGATGTGCGACTCGCTCGGATGATTTTCGCCGAACAGTCCGTCGCGCGTCGCGCCCGACGCGTTGAAATAGCGCAGACTGATCGAGCGCAATCCAAACGCGGTGTCGAACCACGCGAGCATTTTTTCGACCATCAATTTCGATTCGCCGTACGGATTCGTCGGACTCGTTGCATGACTTTCCGGAATCGGAATCTGGGTTGGGTTGCCGTAGACACCCGCCGACGACGAAAAGACAAAGCGTTTGACATTCGCCTTGATCATCGCGTCGAGCAAGAGGTTGGTGTAGGCAACGTTGTTGCGAAAATATTTCGCCGGATCTTCCATCGACTCTTTCATTTCGATATAGCCGGCAAAGTGCATCACCGCATCGAACGTATAGCGCGAAAAGAGATTATGCAGAAATTCCTCATCGCCGATGTTGCCGACGAGCAACGGCACGTTCGCCGCAACCGCCGCGCGATGCCCATGCTCCAGCGAATCCGCGACGACGACATCGATTCTCTGTTCGACCAATTGCCGCACCATTTGACTGCCAATGTAACCGGCGCCGCCGGTAACTAGAACGCGCATCATTGCTCCTTTATCGCATTAATTGTTTGCCTGCCCACGCCATCAGCCGGTCGGGCAGACGGATTTCGCCAACATCGCAAAAATTCAAATCGTAATCGTGATCGGCAAGTATGTGGTTGCCGTCACGCGCGACGAGCCGCAAAATATTTTCGCCTTCGCTCAGCGTTACCGCCAGCGCATCGATTTTTTCTGACGAATCGGGCGCGAGATTCACGCGGTGCGAGTAAATTTCCTTGCCGTTCAACTCCGCGCGCAATTCGACGTTCTCAAATGCTTTCCGCAAATCGTTGATGAGCCACAAATCGCCGCGCACGACGTCGCCCGCGCGGCGAGGCATCAATGCGTAATCGAACGACGCGAGGACAGGTGAGTACAGCTTCGCAAGCTCATAGTATGCGCGCTTGGGCATGCCGTAATAATCGATCACGCTCCAAGAAATCGCGGGCGCGGCGTCATTCAATTGCCAAATGGCAACTCCCGTTGTCGCACCCTTGCGTCGTCGCATGTGCTCAATCGCGATTTGCAGTCCGATTGCCTGTGCGCGTTGGGTGGCACCACATGAACTCTTGCGTTGTCATTGCGAGGAGCGTTCTGCGACGAAGCAATCGTCATGAGCGCTGTGAGGATTGCTTCGCGCCTTCGGCACTCGCAATGACGGCTCGGCGCATATCGCTCCAACTTTTTCAACTGCGGCGTGATGGTATTCCAGCATCGCCGGCGGAGCATCGTCCGGCAAGAATTTTTTCAGCGATTCGAGATTCGGCAACGATTGCAAACCGAATTCGCTGAGAAACGGCGTCGCATCTTTCCGATAATCGCGCAGATTGGCAAAGCGATGCCACACGCGCCAGTTGTGCGATTCGTCGCGGTACGGCGATGCCGGTTTGAATGGACGCGTGTTGTCGTGCGTTGCGACAACCTCGCGCAAGGTTTCGACGATGGCGCGATTGCCGGTGACACTCAATTCGTTGCCGCCGCACCATACGACGAGCGACGGATGATTGCGCAACGCGCGCACGATTTCACCGCACTCGTTGCGGACGAATTGCAGATGCGCGTCGTTGCGCGGAAAACGGTCGAGCACCGCGCCGGCAAATGGAAATTCCTGCCACACCAAAATGCCAAGTTCGTCGCACAAATCGTAGAACGCGCGCTTTTCACGCAAGCCGCCGCCCCACACGCGCAAAAAATTGATGTTCGCGTCGCGCGCCTGTTGCAATCGCGCCGCATAATCAACGCGTGTCAGCCGACCCGGGATTGCATCGAGCGGGACCCAGTTTGCGCCGCGCAAAAATTCACTCTGACCGTTGACGATGAATTGCCACGGCTCGCGGCTTGTTGCCGTGTGTGCGAGCTCGAACGAGCGAATGCCAAAGGTTTCGGTCAGCGAGTCCAAAACCTGATCTGTCATTGCGAGGAGCGTTTTGTGCGACGAAGCAATCTCTGAAGAACTTGGGGACTGCTTCGCGCCTTCGGCGCTCGCAACACCTGCACTTGCGTGCGGTGCAAGTGTGACAAACTCGATTTCGTACAAATTCGGCGCGCCGCGATCCCAAGGATTCCAGAGTTGCGCGTCGCGCAAATCAAAATCGAGTTAATGCGCAGTGAATGCCCGTCGCGAGTTGCACGTCGAACGCAAATGTTTGCGTCTCGCTCTGAAAATTCTTGCCGCGCACGTTGCACTCGACGCGCACATTTTGCTCGCAATCCGAATCCAGCGTCAGCGAGACAGCGATGCTTGCCACTTTTGACTTTGAACTTTGAACTTTTGACTTGATGAACGCGTCGCGAATGAAAACGGATCGTGTAACGACGATGCGTGCATCGTCCCAAATGCCGGACGTGCGCAGGCGTGGCGCAAAATCCCACCCGAATTGCATTTGACATTTGAGTGTCGCGTATCGATCCGGAAATGGCGAGTCGGGCGGATGGAACAGCGGACGCACGATGCGCGCCCAGAGTTTTTGCGCGCGCGTCAATTTCAGTTTGGGCAGCGCGTCCGAGCCCCAAATGCGGACAGCGACCGATGACGGATGACCGATGACGGATGCGGTTTTTTCCGTCTTTGGTCTTCGGTCCTCGGTCGGCAGTTCATATACCTGCCGCGAAAACATTCCCGCGTGGCGTCCAAGTTGCTTGCTATTAACAAACACTGCGCTCTGATAATCGATGCCATCGAAAACGAGGAACGCGCGCTCGTCCTTTTCCAATTCTAAATCTACATCGCGGACGTACCACCAATCATGCGCGTCGATCCATTGCGATGACTCGTTGTTGTCGGCGTAAAACGGGTCGCCGATTTTCCCGGCGCGCAGTAAATCCAGCCGCACGTCGCCGGGGACTTGAGCGGGCAACCACTCGGCCACATCGGACAGATCGTTTACGTCCGAAAACGGTTTTTGCGCAACGGAGCCGACACGCCAGTTGGAATCGTTGAGAGAGATAATCTTACGGGTCATCAATTCATAGCCATAGAGAGCATACACTTGACTTGCTGGCATGACGTGGAGCACAGAGCCAGATCAAAGTCTTGAAGTGTCGAGTCATTGGGAGAAAAAATATATCGTTAATCTGAATTCGATTTTACCACATCGCCACGACGCGCTTGACATCGCGCGGAATCCGCACTGCGTTGCCGACGATTTCGACGTTCCCGGTATCCGCGCCGGCTTGGCGCAATGGGTAAGGCAAGTTCCATTCGATATATTTCAACGACTCGTCGCGCCATGCGGCATTGACGACGAGTGTCGCCGCGCGCTGTCCGAACGCGATTGTGAAACTTCACAGTCCCAAAGTATGTCGGTGCGTCTTCAACTTTGATGACGTTCATCTCGTTCGTCCATTCTTCCGGCAGAATCGGCGTCAGGACGAGATGATCGTTTTCTTCGAACAAGAGCACGTTGCGCACGATGAGCAGAAAATCGGCGAGCGCCCAGCCGTGATGACCATCGCCCATTGCGCCGCCGCGCGTGAGCGGATGAATGCCTTCCGCCCACGTGAACGTCGGCGAGGCGTGGCGCATTTCCCAATTGATGATTTTCCACGCGTCGCGATCGCGCTTTAGTAATTCGCATTGCGCGACGTGCAGAGACAAGTACGTGCCAAACGCCGAATGCCCGACATGATTGAAGTACGAATCCTCAAGCCATGCGAATTCCTTGAGCGCGGCAATCGTATCGAGGATGCGCGCGTCGTTCGCCTCGAACAAGTTGAGTGGATAACACGCGACGAGACTGCCAATCATCCCGGCATCGAGCCGGCGGGACGGTGACGCCGGCATCGCCGCGCGTCCGATGCGTTGCGCGACCGCCGCGAGCGACGCATCGATGTCGGCGCGGAACGCGTCGAAATTCGCGCGCAGTTTTTTGGCATCATTTGGTTTGCCCCAGCCACTCGGCGACTTGCGCCATGTCGCGCAGACCGGCGAGTCCCCAGAAATCGTCCCAGTAAAAATAATCGCTGGGACCCAGATGCTCCGCGCTCATTCCCGGCGGAAGCAAACCGTTTTTGGTTTTGCGTCGTTTGGAATTGATCCACGACGCCATTCGCAACATCTGCCAATATTGTTTGACGAGCAACTCCTTGTCCCCGGTCAGTCGCGCATGTTCGACCATCGACCAGAGCGCGGCGCCGTTGGAATCCCATTCGCCTTCAGTCGCTTGCAAATAACCATCTTTTTGCAGACGGCGCGGAATTTTTTCGATGACTTGGCGCGCTTCATCGTGATAACCCAATTTATCCAGCGCGTTGAGCATGTACGCGGCGTCGCGCAACCAGAATTGATGATACGTCCACGGACCCGGCGTAATCGAGTCGCCGTCGTGGAGCAAAAGCAAATAGGCTTTGTTCGCATCGAATGCGGCTTGGAGTTTTTCGTCTGGCAAGCGCACGCGCATTCCATGCGATAATTTTTCGCGCCAAGCGGAAATTGTTTGTGCGCGTGAATTCGACTTGGTAATGGGTAATCGGTAACTGGTAATTCTTCGTCTTCGTCGATTTCTTCGCGCGTCATCGGCATTTGCGCCGTGAACGTTTTGCTCTCGCCCGCACCGAGTTCGAGGTTGTACGCGGCGACGGCGGTGGCGAGCCCCGCTTCGCATTCGATTTTTGTTTTGCCATTCAAGTTTGGTAACGCGAGTGCAACATCGCCATCATCAAAATTGGAACAGGCGATGGCGTCCGGTTGCGGCAAGCGCACGCCCAGGGCATGGTTGATGATTATTTGTAGGGATGACCCTTGTGGTCGCTCGGCGGGGGCAACCGCGAGGACTGCCCCGACAAATTCAATGTTCTTCACCAGACGCTACACCCTCGGGATTTAATGGGCGCACGGAAAGATAAAGCGTCGCGCGTTGCGGAAGGCGCGTGGGATTCTCGACGGTGATTTGTTCAACGACAAACTCTTGCGATTCGTCTTGTGTCGCAAATGCTTCAAGGCGCACGCGCAACTCACCGGCGCGAAATTTCGTAACGACGATCGGCAAATTTTCGTGCAACGCTTGCTCGATCTCGGAATCGGCGAGGCGCGAGGGCGCGTACAGTTTGCCATCAACCCGTAACCACACGTCAAGTGACCAGCCGTCGAACCACGGTGTCACCAAGCCGCGCGGATCGACCAACGCTTCGCGTTCGCGCGCCGGGTTGCCGATCATCGTCCAATCGCGATGCGTGTAATTCATCGTATACAAATTGAAACCGCGCGGAATGAAGGCCTGATCGGTCGGATCGAATTGGCGTTCTGCCCAGTATGGCAAAATCCAATCGCGGTTCGTCGGGAGAGAATTTATTGTTGAGCCAGCCGCGCATGACCAAGCGCGCGCCGATGGGAATCAATTCTGCCGGGTACGGCAGCGCTGTTTCGGCGGGACGACCAACGCGTGCACTCGCGAAAAAATAATCGAGCGTGTCCGCCGGGACGTGGAAGCGTGACGCGATGAATTTGACTAACGATTGCGTAAGCGACATCTTGACCTCGTTCTGCCATTTTACACGATAATCGGCGCGACATCAAAGTTTGTGCGAAAAGAAAAAGTGGATATAATAGCCAAGTAATTATAGACGTATCGTCAACGTGAAGAGGCGGATGGCGATACGTCGTCTTTTGGCAAAGGTATTTTTATCGCAATGACGAGTACGAATCTTTGGAACACCCTAGGTATCACCTCCGCTGATTTAGAGCGCGTGTACGGTTTTGTCTTGGAGCGCGGCGCGCCGGCATCAAGCCGGGAAATGGCAGCGCATTTGATTGAACAGCGTTTGCGCGAAGAAGAAAAACGCGCGGCAGAAGCCGCGTCGCGGCGCGCGCCGGTCTATCAGCCCAAGCAAACGTACGCCGCCGGTCAGACATTGGTTTTCACCGCGCTCGAAAATCGTGAAGGCGTTGTAAAGAAAATCCGCGCCGGGTGATAATCCGCGCCTGGGCGATTTTCAGGTGATGTCGGTTGCGCTCGACGGCGAAACCAAGCCGCGCGAATTTGCCATGGCGTATACATCGGCGCATCCGTTGAACGATGATCACGCGCCGGCGTTGGAAGCGATTCCAACCGACGAGGCCGTGGCGCGGTACGGCGAAGCGGTGCGCGAAAACATTCTGCAGCAATTGCGCGCGAGCAAGGAATTTGTGCATTTGGACGATGGCTGGTTTTTGCGCGGTTTGCTGCCGGAGATTCACGCCGGTTACTTGAATCTTGCCGAAGCCGCGATTGTGCAGGCAAACGATTCCGTGCGCACCGCCGATTTGCTCAAGGTGTTGGAAATTCCGGAGCCGCGCAAATCCGCATCGCATTTCGCGTTGAGTCTCGCGTTGGCGAACGATCCGCGTTTTGAAGATGTGGGTCCCGCGAACGATGCGCGGTGGTTTCTCGCCGATCTCGAATTGCCGGAAGCGCGCGAGCGTCCGCGCGGACTCGAAGCCACGGCGGCGCGCCACGTGGTCTTGCCGGCGGAACTGGAGACCATTGTCTCCGAATTGATCGACGAAGCCGATTTGAACGGCGATGCCGATAAACCCGCCGACCTCACCCGTGATGAGATTACGCTGATTCTCACGTACCCGCATCGACGCGCCGGGACGTTGCCGCTCACGCCCTCGGTGCGCGCGTTGTTGCCGGCGTTCAATCATGCGCGTTTGCGTTTCAATTTGGTCGATGCGACGACAAAAGAGAAAATCGTGGCGTACGCGGTCAAAGAGGGGAACTATGTCGTCGGTTTGGGCAATTGGTTCAACGCGCGCAAGCTATCGCCCGGTGCGTTCATCACGCTCAAGCGCGGCGAAGATCGTTTGACCTTGATCATCGATTGCCAGCCGCAACGCGAACGCGGCTTGTGGGTGCGCGTTGCGCGCGGTGTGAACGGGCAAGTGACCTTTTCGCAAGAACGGCGTCCGGTCGCGCACAAGTATGACGAAGAAATGCTGATTCTCATCGGCGATCCCATTAGCTTGGAAGCGGCGGCAGAACAAGCGCGTCAGGTTCGTTCGCTCGGCGCTTTGCTTGAGCAGATTTTTCCCGAGCTGGCAAAACTCAGCGGCGCGGGACGCGTCCACGCGAAAACGTTATACAGTGCGGTAAATATTGTGCGCCGCGCCGGACCCCGCGCGGTGATGAACGCTTTGAATGAAAGTAGTGCGTTCGATTCCGTCGGCGGCGGATATTTTGTATTGAACGAAACACATCGATAATTGATTGATTATGACCCCTGTTGCTCGAACTGATATTCATTCGCTCTATCAAATTGATCCGCAATGGCTGAAAGATAGCCAATCCTCGCGCAAAGAAATTCACGCCGCTTTGTGCGAGGAATGCCGCGCGCGCTATCCTGATCCCGAAGACGCGGTGCGCGTTGTCGATCGCGTGAATCCGCTGACCGGCGAAATCACGCGCGTCGATGCGTTGTGGGAAAGTCTTGTCGATCATTGCGCGCGCCGCGCCGATTACATTGCGTCGACGACGCCGTTGTCGACCGCGATTTTTCGCGCGTTGTTCGCAAACGGCAATCGCCCGATGTCATCGGAGCAGTTGTATCAGCGGATTCGCAAGAACAGCGCGGACGGCATTTTGCGCGTGCTCAACAAAGGCGTGGACATTGAATTCGTGGTGCCGGTGGAAGCGGCAAAAGTTTGACACGTCCGGCGAATGTGTCTATAATGCGCGTCGAAATGCCCTCGTGGCGGAATTGGCATACGCGGCAGGTTGAGGGCCTGTGTCCGTAAGGACGTGGAGGTTCAAGTCCTCTCGAGGGCACTAAAAAACACTCGGCATCACGCCGAGTGTTTTGTTTTTTGTCAACGGTTTGCCGTTGGCAAGGTCGATTCAAGCGCGGCGATAATCCGGTCGAATAGCTGATTCAACCGGTTGTCGCTGACTTGCCGAGCAGGGTCGGCGTTGAACCAATCGATGATTTCGCGCGCGCCTTGCGCAAATGGAATCGTCGCGACAAAGCCGGGGACAACGCGCTTGATTTTGCTGTTGTCAAAAATCATGCTGTGCGCCTTGTCGCCGACCAGCCCCGCGCCGAATTCCGGATCGAATGCCGCGATGTAATCCGATGGCACATGCACGATGCGCGGCTCAACGCCGATGGCGTGCGCAAAGATTTCAAAGATTTGATTCCACGTCAAGATTTCGTCCGATGTGATGTGGAATGCATCGCCAATGGCGTGGCTGTTGCCCAGCAAGCCGACAAACGCCTTGGCAAAATCGACGTGATGCGTCAACGTCCACAACGATGTCCCGTCGCCGTGAACGATCACTTGATGCTGTTTGCGC
Organism: uncultured Chloroflexia bacterium; assembly: GCA_963718225.1. Taxonomy (GTDB): domain Bacteria; phylum Chloroflexota; class Anaerolineae; order UBA4142; family UBA4142; genus DAOTXS01. The sequence continues at coordinate 17,545 of CAVQYN010000014.1, read as the reverse complement.
ATCCGGTCGATGGTTGTGTATCCGCCCGGAATCGGCGGCTTGGTGCGATCATACGTATGCGACGGGCGCACGATGGTGGCCGGAAATTTTGTTTCGCGATACGCGTGCGTGAGCAAATTCTCGCACGCAATTTTGTTGCGCGAGTAAAGCCAGTATGGATTGTCGAGCGGTGTGGATTCGGTGACCGGCAAACTCGCGGGCGGAGTTTGATACACGGACGCGGAGCTGATGAAAATGTACTGCGCCGTGCGGTCGCGAAAAAGATCGATGTCGTTTTGCACTTGGTCCGGCGTGTAGGCGATCCAATCGACCACCGCATCGAACGTTTTGCCGGCAAGCGCGTTGCGAGTGGCAGTGACGTCGCGGATATCGGCGCGAATCACGCGCGCGCCGTCCGGCACCGGGCGCGGCGATTCTCCGCGATTGAGAAGATACAAATCGATGCCGCGCTCGATTGCCAATTGCGAACACGCCGAACTGATCACGCCGGTGCCGCCGATGAAAAGAACTCGCATGTGATTCTCCAATCAGATGGTTGAAAGACTGCCCCAGGCAAGCCCGAAATAAAAATACGCAAAGATGATTGCGACTTGCAGGAAGGCGATCAACAAAAACCAAGTGAGAAAACCCGGCGATTGGTTCTTGTGCCGGGGACGCATGAGCCACATCGCAATCGCCGCGCCGATGGTTCCGCCGACCGCTTCGAGCAAGAGTAAAACGCGCTCGGGCACGCGCATTCGCCGCGAACCGGCGATGGCTTTATCGTATCTGTAAGTGATGACGGCGACGAGATTAATGACGACAAGCCACGCGAGAACTGGATGAATCCAAAATGAAAGCACAGCTGTCAACACAATTGCGGCGCCCAAACTCAGCACGCTGAAACGCCAATAGGGATTTGCCATTCGAAATTCGGTTGCTCAAATTCTATCACATTCATCGGCGAAATCAAAGTGGAGCTGAGACCGCGCGTTTGATTTTTTCCTTGCAATCGCGTAAGATGGGCGCGAAGGGAGATGCTCGTATGTCTCGATTTTGGATGTTTGCGATTTTCATTCTCGTTTTGACCGGCTGTGGGGCACCGCCCACGCCGACGCCAACTGTTTTGCCAACGCCGATTCCAACTGCCACGCCGGAACCTCTGCCGACGTTCCCGCCTCAGCCGACGCGGTTGATTATTCCAACGGCTTTGGCTCTACCGACGGTTGTCGTCACGCCATCGATTCTCGCGCCTACGCGCCCGGCGACGGTGACGACAATTGCGCCGACCGTCGCCGCACGTGCAACAACGCCCACGCGCACGCCGACGCTGGCGCGCGGGACAATGAACATTAAATTGTTCTTTGTCGCGCTGGAAGATAATGGCAAAGCCGGTAAAAAGATTGGCTGTAACGATAGCATCATCGCCGTTGATCGAGCGATTCCGGAAACGCAAGGCGTACTCGTCGCCGCGTTCAACGAACTGTTTGCGGTTCGTGAAGCGCAGTACGGGCAGTCAGGGCTGTACAATTCGCTGAGCAAATCGAACTTGAAATTGGAAAGCGCTGCCGTAGTCAACGGCACGGCGTTTATCAAATTGTCCGGCGGATTCCAACTAGGCGGCGTGTGCGACAATCCGCGCGCCAAAGCGCAATTGGAAGAGCTGGTGCTTCAATTCTCAACGGTCAAGCAGGTGAATATTACGGTCAACGATATTTCGCTCGATAAAGTCCTGTCGGAAAAGGGAAATTGATATGATCCACGGCATTGAAATCAAAGAACTTGTCACGAATCCTGATGAACGCGGCTTTTTCCGCGAAGTGATTCGCAAAACCGACCCGTTTTTCGCCGAAGGTTTTGGGCAGTGGAGTCACACTAAAACGTTTCAAGGCGCGGCGAAAGCGTGGCACGTGCACCAAAAACAAATCGATTGGTGGTACGTGGCGATTGGTGTGGTCAAGGTTGCGCTCTACGACACGCGCAAAGATTCGCCGACGCACGGACAGACGATGGAATTGCTGATGGGCGATTCGCACGGGGCAAAGGTGATCAAGGTTCCACCCGGCGTCGCGCACGGCTATAAGGTCCTGGAAGGTCCCGCGCATTTGTTTTACATCACCTCGCGCGTGTATGATCCGCAAGACGAAGGGCGCATTCCGCACGATGATCCGGCAATCGGCTATGATTGGACTGAGGGACCGGAGATAAAGTAAAAGCATTCTGAGCGGAGCCGCTTTGCGGCGCAGTCGAAGAAGGCGTCCTTCGAATCCGCTCAGGATGCGCGAGAAACACTATGCCTCTCATTCCCGTCCCGCTTCTTCGCAAAATCGAACTCGCGTTGCTCGCGCCGGAGCTGAACCGCCAACAAATCGAAGAGGGTTGCGCGTCTGCCATCCGACACGAATGTGTTTCGGTGTTCGTCAAGCCGCATTACATCGAAGTCGCGCGCAAAGCGCTCAAGGACACGCATCTCCACGTGGTCTCGGTCATTGGCTTTCCGCATGGCGGCGTCACGACCGCGACGAAAATGTACGAGACCCAGGATTTGCTTCAGCGCGGCGCGGACGAATTGGCAATGGTCATCAACATCGGCGCGGTGCGCGACCACGATGACCTCGCGGTGAAGAACGATATTCAAGGTGTGATTCGCACGGCACGCGGCAAACCGATCACGGTGATTTTGGAAACGCCGTTGCTGAACGATGAGGAAAAGGCGCGCGCGTGCAAAATCGCTGAAGCCGCGAGCGCAAGCTACGTGATGACCGCAACCGGTTTGGCGTCGAACCGATCCATGGCAAACGATGTGCGCTTGTTGCGCGCGACATCGCCGGGGCTGAAGGTGCGCGCGGCGGGCGGCATCGCCTCGGAAGCAAACGCCCTGGCGATGCTCGAAGCCGGCGCGGCGTGTGTGGTGCTGGAGAATATTGAAAAAGTATTCGGTGCGTAAACGAGGACTTGCCTGACAATCAGGCAAGTTTTTTGTTATCGACTATTGGCGCGTTTGGTTTCGTAATCGTTGTTCGCGTGCGGTGTTGGTTCCTGTTCCCGGCGTGGTTTGAATTGCAGAATCTTGGCGTCGTGCCGATGACGCGGTACATCTTGTTCGTCGGGCAAATGCAATTTCTTCTCAAGCCACGCACCAAACAGAATTGCCAAGCCAAGCGGAACGCCGATGCGCAGAACGGACATTCCAATCACAACCAACGTGTCGATGATCGTTTGAGGCTCCATTTTTCCCTCCTCTGGCAAATCGCTTTGCCTTTCTTCCAGCCACTGTAGCACAAACATCGCGCGCAATCCATAGACAATTCCCCCCATTTTTCGTGCGGACAAGACCCCACGTCATCTGGAACTATTCTCGGTGTCTCAGCGTCTTATTGGTGAGAGGGAACGTGGGGCAAATTCCCAATTTGCCGAGCCAGTCGGAGACTTGCTTCGAAAAGGAGGTTCAAATGTTTCGTCGAATTGCATTTCCACTTGTGGTCAGTCTGTTCATCTTGCTCGTCGTGTTCGCCGTGGGTTGCCAGGGCAGTCCGATTTCTGCGCTGAACGCGCCGCGCGCGGAAGCGAAAAGCGCGGGCATCGATTTGACCGTGTACAATCAAAATGTCGCGCTGGTCAAAGACAAACGTGTCCTCGCGTTGAAATCGGGGATGAACGAAGTCCGCTTCGCCGATGTCGCATCGCAAATCGATCCGACGAGCGTGCAGTTTTCGTCGCTGACGGATCCGAACGGCACGCGCGTTATTGAGCAAAATTACGCGTACGACATCGTTGGCTCGAAAAAGATCTTGGAAAAGTATCTCGATCAGAACATTGCGCTCGTCACCGACGACGGCACCAAGTACGCCGGCAAGTTGCTCAGCGGCTCCGACGACATTATTTTGCAGGCGGACGACGGTCAGGTGACGACGATCAAACTCGCGCAGGTACGCGAATTGAAGTTCCCGAATTTGCCCGGCGGTCTGATCACCAAGCCAACGCTCATCTGGTTAGTGAACGCATCGAAAGATGGCAATCAGGACACGCAAGTCACGTACCTGACGAACGGCATCAACTGGAAAGCGAACTATGTTGTCGTCTTGAACAAGGACGACACGGCGATGAATCTCAACGGCTGGGTCACGATCGACAATCAAAGTGGCGCGACATACGAAGACGCGCGCCTGCAGCTTGTCGCGGGTGATGTGCGGCGCGTAACGACGGGGACTGCCGCGCGCGACGGCGCGATGCCCGCGCCAACCGCGACCAAAGCCAGCGAGCAATTTTCGCAAGGCGACATTTTCGAGTACAAGTTGTACACGTTGCAACGCCCCACGACGATTCGCAATCGCGAGACCAAGCAGATCGAGTTTACGAGCGCGGCGAATGCGTCGATTGCCAAACTGTTTGTGTATGACGGAAGTGTGTACCGTTTCTCCGGCTATCAAATGACCGACCCGGGTTACGGCAAGACGAGCAACACCAAAGTCGCGGTGATGATCGAGTTCAAAAACAGCGAAGCGAACAAACTCGGCGTGCCGTTGCCGAAAGGCACCATCCGCGTTTACAAAGCCGATGCGAATGGCGGCAATCAATTCATCGGCGAGGACAATATCGATCACACGCCGAAAGACGAAATGATTCGCTTGAACATCGGCAACGCGTTCGATGTGGTGGGCGAGCGCACGCAGACGAATTTCAACAAGATCAGCGACCGCGTGATCGAAGAAACGTACCAGATCAAATTGCGCAATCACAAAAAAGAAGCGGTCGAAGTGCGGGTGGTTGAGCGACTCTTCCGCTGGTCGAATTGGCAAATCGTGACCAAGAGTCAGGATTATATAAAGACCGATGCGCAAACGATGGAATTCCGTGTGAACGTCAAACCGGAATCTGAAAGTGTAGTAACGTACACGGTGCGATATTCGTGGTAACCCCCACCCGCTGGTGCTTCTTTGACGCGATGCCAAGCATCGCCAAATGGACGCACCAGCGCCTCCCCGTCGCCGACGGGGGAGGGCAAGGGAGGGGGTTTTGCATTTTCCCTAGACCTCTGCTACATTTCGCTCGTGACCACTGAAGATAAAGCGATCAAGCTGGGGCATCCCTCGTACGTCTGGCGGTTTGGCCAAGACCGCCGCCTCGATATGATTCGCCGATTTGTCGATTTGCCGGGCGCGCGCGTGCTCGACATCGGTTGCGGCATCGGCGCGTACGTGCAAAAATTTTCTGCGTTCGATGCGCGCGCTTTCGGCGTCGATGTCGATGCGGAGAAACTGGCGGACGCGCATCGCGACAAGAATCTCGATTTGCTTGCGGTCTCTGTCTCCGAAACTCTACCGTTCCCCGCAAATTCCTTTGATGCCGTTTTGCTCCACGAAGTCATCGAGCATGTGGACGACGACGCGCAAACGATTCGCGAAGCGCATCGCGTTTGCAAGCGCGGCGGTCGCGTCATCGTCTTTGCGCCGAATCGCTTGTATCCGTTTGAAACGCACGGCGCGTATTTCGGCAAGCGCTACGTGTTCGGCAATATTCCGCTCATCGGCTGGCTTCCCGATTTTCTCCGCAACAAGTTTGCCCCGCATGTTCGCGCGTACACCATTCGTGACATCCGCGCGCTTTTCGCTGGACTTGACGGCGTGATAATCGCGCACACCCAGGTCTATCCCGGCTACGACAAGATCGCGCGGCGCAGTGCGATACTTGCGCGCGTCTTGCGCGGCGTAACGTATTTCTTGGAACACACGCCGTTGCAAGTGTTCGGCTTGTCGCATTTTGTGGTGTGGGAGAAAAAACAATGAGCCCAACTGCCAATGTGCCAATGAGCCAAATCGATTGAGAGCAATTTGGTTCATTGGATTAATTGGTTCATTGGCTCATTGTTTCGGTAGCAATTTTGTTCGGATTTGAGTATAATGGCGTCGGAAAATTCATTGGAGATTTTTGATGGCTGAAGAAAAACAAGTGGTCGGTATCGTCAAGCCGGTTGAAATCGAAACGGAAATGAAGAGCGCGTATCTGGATTACGCGATGAGCGTCATCACTGCGCGCGCTCTGCCGGATGTCCGCGACGGACTCAAGCCGGTGCAACGCCGCATTCTGTACACGATGGGCGAGATGGGTTTGCGCCACAATACCGCGTATAAAAAATGCGCGCGCATCGTCGGCGATGTGATGGGGCGCTATCACCCGCACGGCGATCAAGCGGTGTACGAAGCGCTCGTCCGCTTGGCGCAGGAATTCACGATGCGCTATCCACTCATCGATGGGCAAGGGAACTTTGGCAGTATCGACGATGACCCGGCGGCGGCGATGCGTTACACCGAGGCGCGCCTTACCGAACTCGCCGAAGAAATGCTCGCGGACATCGACAAAGACACGGTGATTTTCTACGACAACTTTGACGGGACGTTGAGACAACCGACGGTGTTGCCCGCCAAGATTCCAAATCTGTTGCTCAACGGGACCGCCGGCATCGCCGTGGGTATGGCGACGAATATTCCGCCGCACAACATGAACGAAGTGATCGATGCGACCAATTACATGATTGATAACTGGGAAAAAGTAGACGACATCGAAGTCGATGACTTGATGAAGTTCGTCAAGGGTCCCGATTTCCCGACCGCTGGAATTATTCTGGGCGTTGAAGGCATCAAGCAAGCCTACGCGACCGGCAACGGCCGCATTGTCGTGCGCGGGAAAATTCACACCGAAGAAGCCGGCGGCGGCAAGACGCGCATCGTCATCACCGAATTGCCGTACCAAGTCAACAAAGCCGCGCTCATCGAACGCATCGCCGATTTGGTGCGCGACCGCAAAATTGAGGACATTGCGGATTTGCGCGACGAATCGGATCGGCAGGGGATGAGCATCATCATTGAGTTGAAGCGGAGCGCGGAAGCGCAACCGGTCATCAATCAACTTTTGAAATTCACGCCGTTGCAAACGGGTTTCAGTATCAACATGCTCGCGCTCGTCGATGGCGAACCCAAAGTGCTGTCGCTCAAACGCATGTTGCAAGCATACGTGCAGCATCGGCAAGAAGTCATCACGCGGCGAACGAAATTCGATTTGGAAAAAGCCAAAGCGCGCGCGCATATCCTTGAAGGTTTGAAAATCGCGCTCGACCATCTCGACGAAGTCATCAAGACGATTCGCCAATCGCCGGACGCGGACGAGGCAAAAGATCGCTTGATGAAGCGCTTCAAGCTCACCGATATTCAGGCGCAAGCGATTCTCGACATGCAATTGCGCCGGCTGGCGGCGTTGGAACGCAAGAAAATCGAAGATGAATTGGCGGAAGTCAAAAAGACGATCAAGCTGTTGGAAGCGTTGCTCAAGAGTCCGAAAAAAATTCTCGGCGTGATTTCGGAAGAGCTGACCGATTTGAAAAAACGTTTTGGCGATGTGCGGCGCACGCTCATTTCCGAAGGCGGCGAGGAACAATCGACGGATTTCAAAGCGGAAGATTTGGTCCAAGACCAACCGCTGCTCGTTTCGATCACGCAACGCGGTTACATAAGTCGAGTCCCGCTGACATCGGTGCGGCGTTCGGCGACCGCGCTCAAGAGTGTGCAGACGCGCGAGGAAGATGCGGTGCAGTATCTTTTGCCGGCGAACATGCGCGACACGCTTTTGATTTTCACGAACAAGGGCAAGGCATATCCTCTGCGCGCGCATCAGACGCCGGATGTCGAACGCACGCCGAAAGGTTTGCCGCTCAACAATTTCCTGTCGTTCGAGGACAAGGAGCGCGTGACCTCGGCGGTCGCCGTGTCCGATTTTTCGCAAGCCGAGTTCTTGACGATGGCGACGATGCAAGGTCGCGCCAAACGCACGCCGCTCACGGAATTTGATGGCATTCGTTCCGCCGGCGTCGCCGCGATCAATCTGAGCGAAGGCGATGAGCTGGGCTGGGCAAAGCTCACGCATGGCGACGGTGAATTCATGTTCGTGACCGAGCAAGGGCAAGCGATGCGATGCAACGAAGGCGATGTGCCGGTGCAAGGACGTTCCGCCGGCGGTGTGGCGGGCATCAAGCTGAACGAAGGCGACAAGGTCGCATCGATGGATGTCGTCGATCCTGAAGGATTTTTGTTGATCGTATCGACCAAAGGGTTCGGCAAGCGTACCCCGATTAAAGATTACGCGGTGCAGAATCGCAATACGAAAGGCGTGTCCACGCTCGGACGCGACCCCGCGCGCGGTGGTGTTGTCGCGGCGGCGCGTGTCGTGAACGAAGACGACGACGTGACGATTATCGCAACGAGCGGCTTGGTGCTGCGCGCGCGCGTTGCGAATCTGCCGAAAGCCAAACGCACGAGCAAAGAGACGGCGTTCATGACGCTCAAAGAGGGCGACGCGGTCGCATCGATTGCGCGATTGGAAGCGAAACCAGCGGCGACGAAGGACGCTAAGGAAGAAAGCAAAAAGCCTCCTGCGAGCAAAGCAAGTGCGAGCGCGAAAGAGGCGACCGTGGCAGAACCGGTTGTGGGTGAAAGTAAGAAGAAAAAGCGAAAAGAGAAAACCGAAAAATAATTTTCACGCAAAGAGCCAAGTCGCAAAGAAATTTGAGTTGAGAAATTTGGCATCTTTGCGGCTTGGCGTGAGATTGTTTTTCTGCCGAGGTTTGTGATGTCCATAGTTCACGTCTCCGATCATCCGCTGATGCTCCACAAACTCGCGATGCTCCGCGACAAGGAGACCGAGCCGAAAAAGTTCCGTGAACTCATCCGCGAGATTTCGATGTTGTTGGCATACGAATCAACCGCCGATCTCGCGTTGAAACCGGTTACTGTGACTACGCCGCTCACGCAGACGAAAGGTTTCGAACTGAGCGAAGTCATCGGCTTGGTGCCGGTGTTGCGCGCCGGACTCGGCATGGTCGATGGTTTTTGGGAGATGATGCCGGCGGCAGAAGTGTGGCATATCGGTTTGTACCGCGACCACAAGACATTTGAGCCGGTGCATTACTACAACAAACTACCGGTCTCGCCGACGGTGCAGGTCTGCGTGATTCTCGATCCGATGCTCGCTACCGGCGGCACCGCGGTAGAAGCGGTGCAGATGTTGAAGGACTGGGGCGCGAAACGCATCAAGTACGTTGGACTGATCGGCGCGCCGGAAGGTATTCGGCGGCTACAGACTGCGCATCCCGACGTGGAAATCTATCTTGCCGCCGTCGATGAACGGCTGAACGAAAATGCGTACATTTTGCCCGGTTTGGGCGATGCCGGCGATCGGCAATTTGGTACAGGATAGACAAAAGATAACAGACAACAGATGACAGAAAAAATCTGATGTCTGTTATCTGGCGTCTGAGGTCTGAGATGAATCGACCAACCTGGGACGAATATTTTATCGAAATCACACTCGACGTCGCCAAACGCGCAACGTGTCTGCGCGCGCAAGTTGGCGCGGTCATCGTCAAGGACAAACGCATCTTGACGACCGGCTACAACGGTGCGCCCAAAGGACTGCCGCATTGCCTTGAAGTCGGTTGTGAAATTGTCGATGGGCATTGTGTCCGCACGTTGCACGCGGAGCAAAACGCGATTATCCAAGCGGCGTTGCATGGTGTCTCGTTGGAAGGTGGCACGATTTACACGACGCATCAGCCGTGCCACACGTGTGCCAAGATGATCATCAACGCTGGCATCTGCGCATGTTGTCTATGCTGGTGAATATCCGGACACGATTGCGATGCAATATCTCCGGCTCGCCGGCGTGCGTGTCGACCATTTCGATTTAGGCGAACGCACGCCGCCTCCGCCGCCGAGCGTGCGAAAGTAGAAAAATGCAATCTGCCTCTAGTCGCACAGAACGATTACCTTCCTGGCACGTGCCAGTAACCGAAAAGCTGTTGCAAGACATGACCCGCCGCATTGTTGCCGAATGTAAACCGGAAAAGGTAATCTTGTTTGGCTCACATGCTTATGGCAAACCACGTTGGGATAGTGATCTTGATTTGCTGGTGGTTACACGACAAGGCTCTTATCGATCAGTGTTTCAGCGCGCACGGCGCGTCTATGATCTGTTTTCTCAATACGCTTTTCCAATCGATATTCTTGTGCGCACGCCGCAAGAAGTGGCACAGCGACTGAAGATGGGCGATAATTTTTTCAGCGAAATTACCCAACAGGGGAGAGTGCTTTATGAACGCGGATCCCGTCGGCGAGTGGGTGCAAAAAGCCGAGATGGATTACGAAGGCGCGCTGGCGTTACTCCGTCGTCGAAATCCTCTGCCTGATTTAGTTTGCTGGCATAGTCAGCAATGCGCCGAGAAATATGCCAAGGCGTTTCTTACGCGTCATCGCGTTATGTTTGCGCGAACGCATAATCTCACTGCGCTATTGCAATTGTGCAATGGGATTGACGCGGATTTTCGGTTGATTGCGGATGCCATGCGCTATTTGAATCCATTTGGCGTTGAGATTCGCTACCCGGGTGCAAGCACAACTGTTCCCGATGCGCGTGACGCAGTGGTAGCAATGAAAACAATCCGCAAATTCACGCGCGCGAAACTAGGATTGAAAGCGACAAAGCGTTGAGTCCACTGATTTTCCTCAAACTCGGCGGCTCGGCGATCACGGACAAGAATCGGGAAGCAACTGCGCAACCGGATGTCATCCAGCACATTGCGCGCGAAGTGAAGCGCGCATGCGCGGCGAACCCCGGCATCGAGTTGCTCATCGGACACGGGAGCGGATCGTTTGGTCATTTCGCCGCGAAAAAATCCGGCTATGGTCAGCGCAAGTAACTGGCGCGCCTATGCCGAAACCGGCGCGGCGGCGGCGCGGCTCAATCGCATCGTTACTGATATTTTTCTCGCCGAAGGCGTGCCGGTTGTTTCGATGCAACCATCGGCGTCGGCGCAATGCCGCGAAGGCGAACTCATCGAGCTTGCAATCGCGCCGATTCGCACCGCGCTCGCGCACGATTTGATTCCCATGGTTCACGGCGACGTCGCGTTCGATGAAACGCGCGGCATGTCGATTGCGTCCACCGAAATTTTGTTTGCGTACCTCGCACACATTTTGAAACCCTCGCGCATCATTCTCGCCGGCATCGTCGATGGCGTATTTACTGCCGATCCTCTGCGCGACTCTTCAGCACAATTGATTCGTGAAATCACGCCGCAAACATTTCCGCAAATCGAATCGCGTTTGCGTGGGTCGCACGGCGTCGACGTGACCGGGGGCATGATCGGCAAAGTGAAAAAGATGGTCGAGTTGGTACAGCGCGAGTCGGCAATTCGTGTGCACATCGTCAGCGCGATGCGCGAGGGCGTAATCGAACGAGTGTTAGCGCAAGAGGATTTTTCAGAGGGAACAATCATTCACGCGTGAAAATTTGCAGGGGCGGGTCTCAGACCCGCCCCTGCGTTTAGAATATTGCATCCAAATAATCGCGTTCGCGCGCGAGGCGCCGCCGCCAGCCGTTGATTTCCGGCACAATGAACGGCAACAAGCGTAAGGCATAGTACGGCGGCAAAATCGGAATGCCGACAATATCGCCGAAGGTGATGAGAATAAACAAATGCTCCAACGCGCCGCGCGACCGGCGATGCGAGCGTTCGATTTCGTACAGCGCCATGCCGTAGAAAATTTCGCCGAACCCAGAACGAATGCGGTCGATCAAGTTTTGCGCGCCCATCGTCAGTTGCGCTCCTTGAGTGCTTGGAGTTTTTTCATCACCAACTCGTTCGCCAATACCGGATTGGCTTGACCCTTGCTCGCCTTCATCACTTGCCCCACTAGAAATTTCGCGATGGTTTCTTTGCCGCCGAGAAATTCCGCAACTTGTTTGGGATTCTCCGCCAGCACTTGCTCCACGATTTTTTCTATTGCATCACGATTACTGATTTGCGCCAGCCCTCTAGCATCGACGATTTTCTGTGGTGCGTGTCCGGTCGCGTACATTTCTTCAAACACGGTTTTGGCAATCGTGTTGCTGATGGTTCCCGAGTTGACGAGCGCCTGCAAATCAGGAATTTGCGCCGGCGCGATTCTCACCGCGCCGATCTCTTCGCCGCGCTCTTTCATCAACCGAAATAATTCGCCGGTGACCCAATTCGCAATCGCTTTTGCCTCGATGCCGCGCGCTTTGCCGGCATCGACCGCGCGGTCGAAATAATCGGCGATTTCTTTTTCAGCTGTGATAACGCCAGCATCGTACGCCGACAAGCCGCACTTCGGTTCGCAAACGATTGAATTTGTCGTCCGGCAACTCTGGCAAGCGCGCTTGAATTTCCGCCACCCACGCGCGTGAGATTTCCAAGCGCGGCAAATCCGGTTCTGGAAAATAGCGATAGTCTTGCGCCTCTTCCTTGCTTCGTTGCGTGTATGTCTGGTTGCGCGCTTCGTCCCAGCCCATGGTTTCCTGCTCGACGGTGCCGCCGCTTTGCCAAATCTTGGTTTGCCGCGCGATCTCGTACTCACAGGCATGCACCATCGCGCGGAGCGAATTCAAGTTCTTGACTTCAACGCGCGTTGGCGCAAGTTCACGCGACCCCTTGGGGCGGAGCGAAATGTTTGCCTCGAACCGCATGGCGCCTTTTTCCATATCGCCGGAACTTACACCGAGGTAGCGCAAGATTTGCCGAAGTTTCATCGAGTACAATTTTGCTTCTTCAACCGAGTGCATTGCCGGTTCGCTGACAATTTCCATCAACGGCACGCCGGCGCGATTCATATCGATGAGCGAATTTTCGCCATCGTGAAAAAGCTTGGCGGTGTCCTCTTCCAAGTGCACGCGCCGCACGTCGATGCGCTTCGCTGCGCCGGCATCGTCGATCAAAATGTAACCGTTGCGGGAAAGCGGCAAATCGTATTCCGAAATCTGATAGCCCTTGGGCAAATCGGGATAATGATAGTTCTTCCGATCGAACTTGGCGAACGTCGGAATCTCACAGTGGAATGCGAGCGCGGTGAGAATTGTGTACTCGACCGCGAGTTGATTGATCGTCGGTAATGCGCCCGGCATGCCGAGGCAGACCGGACACGCGTGCGTGTTCGGCGGCGCGCCGGCGTAATCGGCGGAGCAAGCGCAAAACATTTTACTGCGCGTCAGCAATTGCGCATGGACTTCTAATCCAATTACCGGTTCGTATTCCATAAAAATTCCTGCGGCGATTATATCACACCTTGGAAAATATTTGGCGATGATGCGTGTGCGCGCGAAATCGAGGTGTTTGCGGATTTGACGCTTTTTGATGATTTTTGCAAATTGTTGTATACTGGCATTGTGGGCGGTCCGCGATGACTTGCCCGCATGTCCGCGAGGACAATTTATCTCAGCGAGGAGAATTTTGTATGCCCCAAAATGGTTCAGCCACACGACACGAATCGGTGGATTATCATGCCATTGGTACCAGTTCCGAATCGGAAAACAATCCGTTTCGCATTGTTCAACGCCAAGTGGATCAGGCGGCGGAAATGCTCAAGCTTGATCCGGCGATTCACGAATTATTGCGCTGGCCCCTGCGCGAAATGCACGTGACCTTGCCGGTACGGATGGACGACGGCTCGGTTAAGGTCTTTCAAGGATTTCCGGGTGCAGTACAACGATGCGCGCGGTCCGACCAAAGGCGGTATTCGTTTTCACGTTGATGAAACGGTGGACGATGTGCGCGCGCTCGCCGCGTGGATGACGTGGAAATGCGCGCTCGTCGATATTCCGCTGGGCGGCGGCAAGGGCGGCGTCATTTGCGACCCGCGGAACATGTCGCAGGGTGAATTGGAACGACTCTCGCGCGCGTACATTCGCCAGATTGGTCACAACATCGGCTTGGCAAAAGATGTGCCCGCGCCGGATGTGAACACGAATCCGCAAATCATGGCGTGGATGATCGATGAACTCGCATTCATGAATGGCTATAACGAATTCGGCGCGATCACCGGCAAGCCGCTTGCGCTCGGCGGCTCGGCGGGGCGCGAAGACGCGACCGGCCGCGGTCTAAGTTTGACAGTGCGCGAAGCCGCCAAAGTCTTGAAACTCGACCTCAAAGGCGCGCGCATGGTCGTGCAAGGTTTCGGCAACGTCGGTTCGTTCAGCGCGATTCTGTTGGGCGAGATGGGTTGCAAGCTCGTTGGTGTCGCCGATGAATCCGGCGCGTGGACGAATCCCGATGGCATCAACCCGCGCGAACTGCAAGCGTATGTGCGCAAGAACAATGGACTGGCAAAAGGATTCCCAGGTCTGGGCAATCCCATCAAGCCCACCGAAATCTTCGAGATTCCGTGCGAAGTGCTTGCGCCTGCCGCGATGCAAAATCAAATTACCAGGGAAAACGCCGGGCGCATCAAGACCAAGATTCTTGCCGAAGGTGCGAATGGTCCCACCACGCCGGAAGCCGATGACATTCTGTACAAAAACGGCGTCTACGTCATTCCCGATTTCTTGTGCAATGCCGGCGGCGTAACGGTTTCGTATTTTGAAATGGTGCAGAACGCGTACAATTTCTATTGGGATTTGGACATGGTGCATCGCTCGCTCGAACTCAAGATGGTGGCGGCGTTCCACGCGGTTCACGACATGGCGACCAAGTTCAAGACGAATAATCGCATGGGCGCGTACCTGGTGGCGATCAATCGTGTGGCAGAAGCGATGAAGTTGCGCGGCTGGGCGTAGAGTTTAGCCACAGCAGAATCACGATGAAAAAAAGAACGGCGGGCGAAAAGCCCGCCGTTTTGTTATGCCGATAAAAACCCGCCATCGACTGGAATTGCCGCGATATCAGTCAATTTTTTAGTTTTTGTCCAGAGTCCTGCGTTGTTAATCAGCACATCAAGCTTGCTTTCTTTCTGCTTAAATGATTCAGCAAACTTTTTAATTGAATCAACAGAAGCAAGATCGAGATGTTTTACAAAAACATTTTGATTGCCTGTTTCTTTAATAATTTCATCTCTTACCTGGTTTGCAGAATCAAGTGATCTGCAAGCCATATAAACTTTAGCACCAAGTTTTGCAATTTCTTTTGCTGCTTCTTTACCGATGCCTTTATTAGCGCCTGTTATTATTACTGTTTTATTTTTCATTTTTTCCTCGTTTTCTTTTGATATTTACTAAAATTATAACAAAAGGCTTAGTGGAATCGTTCCTTACCTTTTGAACGAATAACACATTAAGAACGTTTATTTTGTATGAAAAATCTTAAAATAGAAGATATATCCCGAATAATAGAAATGGCCTGGGAAGATCGCACTCCATTTGAAGCGATTGAACTTCAGTTTAGTTTGAAAGAAAATGATGTGCGTGAAATTATGAGAAGAGAAATGAAACCTTCAAGTTTTAAGATGTGGCGTGAAAGAGTAAGCGGAAGAAAGACAAAACATCTTTCTCTGCGTTCAAAAGAAGTGAAAAGGTTTAAGAGTAAGAATCAATAAAAAAGCCGTGATATTTTTACCACGGCTTAATGATTGAGTTGCTCTATTTCTGGAAGCGGAACATTTAATATATGCCCAAATATTTAAATTTGTATGTCTGTCTTCTCTTTCCAGACTTCTGTTAACTCTCGTCATTATTTCGCCCTCATTTTGTTTCCCTTTGCATCGTGTGTTACTTCTGCAAGTCCCAGCTTTTCCATTAACGGTGGAATATACATTCCAAACCTTCCGCGAAGTCCTTTCTTTAAACCATACCAACCTTTAACCGGATTTTTTTCTGAACGTCCCCAAGCTTCAACAGTTCCTTCTTTAGCTGGTTTTTGTTCGTCTGCACTTCCAAGTTCCATCCAGTCGCCGTGCTTTTTTAACATTGCATGAAGGTCTTCAAGACAGCGATAGTCATAAAGTAAAACAGTTTTTCCAACCGTGCATACTAAAACTTCTTTACCGTCCTTTTCATCAACGTGCATTGTATATTCTGAGGTTAATGGAGGTGTTTTTAAAACCAATGGTTTTTCTTTTGTTCCGATTTTGTTTTTCATTTTATTTCTCTTTTTTGTTAGTTAAAAAATACTATTTGATGAACCCACTAATGTAAGAATCTCTTGCTTTGGTGGAACTTCAAGTCCGCTTGATTTAAGCTGTTCCTGAAAAAATTTAAATGATGGTAATTCATTTAGCAGTTTCTGATCTTCGTCCGATTTGAAAAAAGCAGTATGGATAAATGTTTTATTGTCCTCACTCAAACAAGCATTATAATTAATTCCTTGATGATTCAATCCTTTTAGCTCAGCCATAACACTTTTTATGTTAATCTTATTTTGTTCAGCAAATTCAGCATTAGTGGTATAGGTTACTTTTACTATTTTCATTTTGGTTGACTCTTATGTGGTTAATTTATTTAGAACTCATTTTTGCTTCCGCTTCCTTTTTCAAGTCGGCTGCAAATTTTTCGAATGATTGGTCAAAGGGGGGAATCATTTTAGCAAATAATGGAAAGAGAGGTCCTCCAATTTTTTCAACCATTGAAAACGTTGTTGTCCCATTAGCATTTTTTGTCAACGCGTAAACCCGTTTACCCATCGCATCACCCCACACTAATCGTTTTTCGGGTTCAAATTCTTTCACCTTTAGATTGAATGTTCGTTTTGTATCGAGCGTAGATTTTAATTTTATCTTTTCGCCCAAGGCAATGTTTCCTTCGATTGAAGTTACTGTTGAATTCCATCTTGGATAGTCGGATGCTTTGGTTAACAAAGCCCAAAGAATTGATGTGTCTGCATTAATGTCAATACCTACCGAAGTTTGACGGCTGAAAGTTGTTTTTATTGTTGTGGCGTTTCCTTTATTTGCCATTGCTGTTGTCGTCATAGTTTGTTATTGCTGTTAATTATGTAATTAAAAATATTTTACTTTATTCTCTTTTGACGATTTGGCGGAACAAAACGATAGGATTACTCGGAATTATTTTCTAAATATTTTTCCATCACCTTTCTATTGTGCTCTAAATGATGCAGCTGCAGCTCAGATGCTTTTGATTTAAAAGGATCGATATCTCTTAAAATTTGCATTCTTAAGTCGAACAAATGTTCTTTATCTCCTTTTTCTGCTTCCTTTACTAAATCAATTTTCATTAACTCTTCCTGAGTATTTTGTTTAGGATTATAAATACCATTCAATTCTGAGCATTGATGACATACTCCTTCTTTATTTATTAAAGCACATTTTCCCTCAAATATGCTTATCATTTTCGATCTTCCGGTGTGAAGATAATATTTCACCATTGCCTCTGTTGTATTTAAAATGATGGCTACTTCACTTACCTTAAATTCATAGACCTCTTTAAAAATACACAGAGCTGTTGCTCCAAAGGCAAAGACTTTGAAATGCAAGTAAAGCAAAAAGCTATATGTTCTTTTGCTTCATATTGTCCATTAGGAGAAGTCATCCTGATTTGCATCGCCTCCTGAAAAAACTCTTTGTTGGACAAAGCAGCTTCCTTTGTTATATCCGTTACATTTTCTACCCAGCGTCTCTGAGCTCTTAAATTATCTTTTGCGAGGTTAGATGCGATGGTGAACAACCAGGTCTTTAAAGTTGATTCTCCTCTGAACGTGTGCAATTTATCAAGAGCTTTGATATAAGTGTCGTGCACAATGTCTTCAGCGTCATCAACACTTGCCGTTATCCTTAAA
>CAVQYN010000013.1:0-90334 GCA_963718225.1 uncultured Chloroflexia bacterium | reverse complement strand
AATAGCCCGGTTTTTTGTTGCTAATCGCTTAACCGGGTGTAGGGAAAGAGAGAGAAATGATGGATAATGGATTGTGAAATGATTCGCAGATTGGTATTGTTGTGCCGGGCATATGCCCGGGACGAGGGTCGGTCCCCCGGTATTGCCTGACTGCACTATCGGGGGACTTGGCTCGGAACAGGAGCGAATGAAGCGAATCTTGATGTTTTCCAACCATCCTCTGTTTTGCCAGGGGGTCGAAGCCTTGCTGCATCAGAAAATGACTTTGTGGGTCGAGAGTCCGATGTTGAGCAGGCAGTCGCAAGCATCAAATCTTATCAACCGGATATTGTGATTGTGGATTATGAATCGGGCGTGGACGCGCAATCACCGCTTTTGCTGCGCATCCTGAATGAGGGGTTGAGCACCAAGATTATTGGGTTAAACCTTCAAACCAATACGATGTGCATTTATCACGGCGAGCAGAGATTAGCGCAAAATGTTCAAGACTTGGTGCGCGCGATCGAGAGTAATTCAAGCGAATCCAAAGCGGTCGGGATCGCAGACGAGTCTGCACTGCCGCGATCTGAAGAGCCGAAAGTAGAAGGGAGGATTGCAAAACGAACTTGATAAATCCGACTGGGCAAGAAATAGTGGACAAATTGTGAGAAATGACGCGTTCGGGGTTCACCGAACTTTGTTTGAAAGGAGTCACAAAAAAATGGGCGAAACAAAAAAAGATGTCTCAAGGCGAGAGTTTCTTATCGGTAGCGGCGCTATCGTTGCTGGATTTGTGGTTCCGGTATCGGTTGGAAACGAAGTATCTGTCGAAAAACTTGTTGCCGAGCCGGTTCTCCTTGAGAATCTCACGCCGAGTTCACTGCCGGCGGCATCGACGAGTTACTTGGTCGTAGACAGCAAGAAATGTTCAGGTTGTTTGAGTTGCATGTTTGCCTGTTCTGCGGTTCACGAAGGAGTGGCTAGTCTTTCGGCGTCGAGAATTCAGATCACGCAAAATTCGCTTCAGCCATTTCCGTATGATCTCGCAATGAATCAATGCCGTCAATGCACAGACCCATTGTGCGTGAACAATTGTCCAACCGGCGCATGCCAGGTCGATGCAAAAAACGGAAATGTCCGAGTGATCGACCAAGCCAAGTGCATTGGTTGCCAGATGTGTCTGAAGATGTGTCCTCACCCAGCCCACCGGGCAATCTGGGATGCGGCACAGAAGAAAGCGACAAAATGCGATCTCTGTACGGGTGCGCAGTATTACAAACCCGATGCTTCCAAGCCACAGCAAGCCTGTGTTGCCATTTGTCCTATGGACGCGATTGCAGTCGTCAAGCAGGTCCCTGAACAAACGGATGATCGCGGGTATGATGTGAATCTGAGAAAAAAGGCCTAGCCCAGGTGGGCATCGATAAGAAAAGAGAACAAGGAGATACACATGGCTAACGGATATGCAGGCAAGATTCTTAGGGTCAATCTAACTACGCAGACCATCAGCACCTTTGATACCAAACAGTACCAGCAATGGGGTGGCGGCCACGGAATCGGTACGGCGATCTTCTGGGATCTTTGCAAGGACAAGACCATCAAGTTCAACGATCCCGGGAATGTCGTTACCATCATCACTTCACCTATCACCGGTACGCAAGCGCCTTGTGCTGGACGCGTTGAAGTTCAAGGCATCGCCCCTCAACCGTATCCCATCGAGTTCTTCAATCGGAGTAACTTTGGCGGTCGCTTTGGTCCTCTGCTGAAAATGGCTGGCTGGGACGGCATCGTTATCGAAGGCAAAGCGAATGCCCTCACCTGGCTCAAGATCGTCAATGACAAAGTGACATTCGAGGATGCCAAAGCAATTAAAGGGATGGACTGCTGGGATACGCAAACATACCTTTGGGCTCTGCAAGCCGGTAATGTTTCATCAGGCCAATGGAGTAATATCAGTGACACCTTGACCACCCAGCGCCCTGCGGTTCTTTGTACCGGGCTCGCCGGCGAAAATCAATCGCGTATCGCCGCGCTGATTCATGATGCTGGCAATGGCGCCGGGGAAGGTGGTTTTGGCGGCGTATGGGGTTCCAAAAATCTCAAGGCGATTAGCGTGATTGGGACCGGGGGGATTCAGATTGCCGACCCCAAGGCGCTGATGGATGCCCGCCTATGGATTAAAGCCAAAACAACGCCACCCACGGCGGATACCGCCGAGGTTGCAACGTTCAGAGCCTCGGGGTGTTCCGGCTGTTCGATTCCGTGCCGAACACGATCATCGTCCAATACCAACAACGAGTCTCAATGCGTTGATACGTACTGGTATGCCGGTAGAAGTTTGCCGTTCGTCAATCCAAATATGTCAGCGATGGAAGCACGTCGAGCGACGGACTTGATTCAGCGGTATGGACTTGATGCGATGGAACAGTACATGTCGCATCAGTACGTCCGCAAATTGTACGAAATTGGAGTTGCTGGACCCGGCAAGAAGATCGATACGAAACCACTCTCGATGGAATCGTACGGCACGCTTGGTTTTGCCGAAGAATGGTTGAAGGCGTTGTCCAGTCGAACCGGAATTGGAGCCGATCTAGCCGAAGGAGCAATTCGCGCCGCCGCCAAGTGGGGCCGATTGGAAGAAGACCTTGAAAGTGGTTTGCTGCAATTCCCGCAGTGGGGCTATCCATACCACACGACGATGGAACACACTTGGGCGTTGGGTTCGTTGATGGGAGAACGCGACCTGAATGAGCACTCGATGCGAACACTCTTTCCATCTGCGGATGTTGCCAAGACGACGACGGCGGAAGAAGTTGCCAATATTGCGGCAAAGAAACTGATTCCGTACGAGGGTGACCCGCTGATGGTCAACTATGGTCACGGACCGGACGGAATCTATTCAGTTCATGGCGCGAAGCTCATCGCTTGGATGAAGCATTATGGTCGATTCTGGAAACAGTCTGTGATGTACTGTGACCAGAGCAACTATATCCCCAGCTTCATGACTAGCTCTAGGGCGACGGAAGGGCTGACGCCGGATGCCGAGCCCAGGTTCTATAACGCCGTGACCGGTCAGAATCTTTCCTTCAAGGATGGTATGATCCTAGGTCAGAAGATCTATAACATCGACCATGCCATCTGGGTGCTCCAAGGCCGAACACGGGAGATGGAAAAATTCGCCGGGTTCATCTACAAGCCGGGTGCAGCTTATGGCGGCATGGGCACAGACAAAACGCAGATCTTTTTGTGCGCCGGGCATGGTGGCACTACGAACTATCCCGTCTACGAAAATGGTAAATGGAGCTACAACGGCTTAAAAGAAGTCTTCTTTACCAAGGAAGGTATCGAGCTGTTCAAAGATAACTTTTACACGCTCGAAGGCTGGGACCTTAAGACGGGTTATCCAACGCGAAAGTTGTTGGATAGTCTAGGGCTTGGTTTTGTGGCGGATGCGCTAGCGGCGGCGAACAAGCTAGGATAGAGCCAAGTTAGATGTTGCATTCGGAGGGCTTCCGTGGCTTTCGCGGAAGCCCTCTTGATTTGATTGTCAGCAAGGCGCAGGGTATAATGGAATTGGCAGGTTGAAAAATGGATGTCTTTTTAGCGAACGCCAGTGTTAAACTCAAGAGCAAGCATTCCAGATTGAGTCCACCCCTTGGGTTGGCCTATATAGCGGCTGTCCTGCAGAAAAATGGCTACAGCGTCACTGCGCAAGACTTCAACTGCATGACCACAGACCCGAATAAACTGGCGACCATGCTTGAGCAGTGGTCTCCTCGCATTCTGGGTATTTCTGTTCAGACTGAGACTTTTTCAAATGGCTTGAAACTGGCAGAAATCGCCAAGCAGGTTAATCCCAGTATGGCTGTGATTATGGGCGGTCCGCATGCTTCCGTGATGTATGCTGAAATCCTCAAAGAAAGCTGTGTGGATATTGTGGCTCGCGGCGAGGGTGAGTACACGATGCTGGAGTTGGCAGATTGCCTTATTCGGAACGTTGGTGACATGCCCCGTATAAAAGGGATTGCTTATCGCCAGGATGAAAAAATCAGAGTCACGGAGGAGCGTCCCTTTATTGCTAATCCTGACGAACTTCCATTTCCAGCGAGAGAACTTTTCCCATTGCCGTTTTATGATCAACCGGGTCAGGTGTTGATGTCCAGAGGCGGCTGTCCATTCGACTGTTGCTTCTGTGCGGTGAACAATATTTGGAAAGGTGGACGGCGGTTTCGAAGTAATGACAATGTCATAAAAGAGATTCTCTATCTCTCTGAAAATCTAGATGATGAGGACATTAGTTTTGCCGATGATACCTTTACATTGAATCGCGCCCGGGTTGTCAGTCTGTGTGAGCAGTCAACAAAGATTAGAGAGGTATTTCCCTGGCGTTGGGGCTGCACGACACGCGTCGATCTGGTTGATAAAGAACTTTTGCAACTGATGGCTAAATCAGGGTGCTATACAATCACGTTCGGTGTAGAAACTGGCTCTGCTCAAGTGATGTGTTCCATTGACAAAAAAATCACCTTGGATCAAGTCAGAAATTCTGTTGGAACTGCGCTTGATGCGGGATTGACGGTTCAGTGTTCATTCATGTTTCCGCATCCGCAAGATACAGCAGAAACCATTCGCGAGCAGAAGCAGTTTATGAAGGAATTGGTGGCGATGGGAGCCAAGGTGAGCTTGGCATTTACTACTCCTTTTCCTGGGACTGACTATTATGAACGTAGGGACGAGCTGGGTATCCGACTTTTGACTAACAAATGGGATGAGTTTGATGCCAAGCATCTGATTATCGAAACAAAGAATCTAGACAGGGAAAAACTGGACGGCTTGTTTCAAGAACTTGCGGAGGAAGTCGGGCTACGCCACGATTGATTTGAACATTGGCGGGTGATATCAGATAGAAATCAAATAACTCGACCGGGCTATTGCAAAATAGCCCGGTTTTTTATTGCGAATCGCTTAACCGGGTGTATGGAAATAAAGGGAAATGATGGATAATGAATTGGGAAATGATTCGCAGATTGGTATTGTTGTGCCGGGCATTTGCCCGGGACGAGGGTCGGTCCCCCGGTACTGCCTTACCGCACTATCGGGGGACTTGCTATTGTCGAGTAGAAACGAATGAAGCGAATCTTGATGTTTTCCAACCATCCTCTGTTTTGCCAGGGGGTCGAAGCCTTGCTGCATCAGAAAATCGACTTTGTGGGTCGAGAGTCCGATGTTGAGCAGGCAATCGCAAGCATCAAATTTTATCAACCGGATATTGTGATTGTAGATTATGAATCAGGTGTGGGCACGCAATCGCCGCTTTTGCTGCGCATCCTGAATGAGGGGTTGAGCACCAAGATTATTGGGCTAAACCTTCAAACCAATACGATGTGCATTTATCACGGCGAGCAGAGATTAGCGCAAAATGTTCAAGACTTGGTGCACGCAATCGAACATGATTCGAGCGATCCCGAGTTGAGCAGAAACGTGGAAAAAATAAATCAAGGACGTTCCGAAAATCTAGAGTCAGAAGGGAGGACTGAAAAATTAGTCGAGACCATCGATCGATTGAGCGAGAAGAAGAGCGCATCACAATCGGCATAGGAGGACGAAAATGAACGGTGAGAATGACAACCGAAACTTGATTGATTCGTTGTCAGACGCAGTCCACAAATCAATCTCCCGCCGCGATTTCATTAAACTCGCCGGCCTGGGAACAGTCGGATTGGTTATTCCGCAGATTATTTGTGTACAAGTGGCTGAGGCGGCGCCATCCAATCAAGGCGCTGACCTGGCGGTACCCAAAGGTATGGTGATTGGCGATCCCAGCCGGTGCACCGGTTGCCGGCGCTGCGAAATTGCCTGCACGTCGTTTAATGACGGCAAGAATCAAACATCGTTGGCGCGCATCAAGGTGGGGCGGAATTTGAACTTTGGACCTGCCGGCGCGCAACAGGGCTTCCATCGCGGGGATGGGCATTTTGGAAACTTTCGGCTGGTCCAAGATACGTGCCGGCAATGCGCGCACCCGGTGCCGTGTATGATGGCGTGCCCCAATGGCGCAATCGAAGTTTCGGGACCGGTGAATGCGCGCGTGGTGAACACAAGCAAATGTACCGGTTGCCGCCAATGTCAAGCCGCATGCCCCTGGGATATGACGGTCTTTGACGAACAATTGAAAAAGGCAAGCAAGTGCCATTTGTGCAGCGGCGAGCCGGAATGCGTCAAAGCCTGCCCGAATAGTGCGATCCGATATGTGCCATGGCAGGACCGCGGTAAGGACATTCCCAGTAAATGGGTTGTGCCCGCCTATCTCTCGACGCCACCGAATGTGGCAAGCACCTGCGGCGCGTGCCACAAGTAGCCGCTTTTCATCGACGAAAAACTAGAGGAACAACGGAGGTTAGAAATGCCAGGAGGATATACCGGCAAGATTCTGCGAGTTGACTTGTCGACCGGCAAGATTAGCTCGGAGGATACTTCCAAATACAAGGACTTTCTCGGGGGCACCGGACTGGGCTATAAAATCCTGTGGGATGAAGTCAAGCCGGGGACCAAAGCATGGGACCCTGAGAATCGAATCATCTTTGGCGTCGGTCCACTGACCGGCTCCGGCTCACCGCTGTCCGGCCGCGTGTCGATCACCTCGCTGTGGCCCATCCACCTACAGGAACTGCCCGGCTCCGGGCACATGGGCGGGCATTGGGGTCCAGAGTTGAAATTCGCCGGCTGGGATTCGTTGATCGTTCAAGGTAAGGCGGCGAAGCCCGTGTGGATTTACATCAAAGACGACAAGGTGGAAATCCGCGATGCCAAGAATCTGTGGGGCAACGGCATTTTTCGCGCCACAGAGGAAATCAGCAACGAAATGGGATCGGATGCCCAGGTCGCCGCGATTGGTCAAGCCGGCGAGAACCTCGTCCGACTTTCATGCGTGTTGTGCAATCGCTCGCACTCGGCGGGCGGCATTGGCAGTGTCTTGGGTTCAAAGAATCTCAAGGCAATCGGCATCAAGGGTTCTGGCTCGGTAGCGATTGCCGCGGACAAAAAGGCGTGGAAGGATTTGACCTACGAATATCTTTCCTTGCTCGGCGCGAACAATCAAGGCGTCGTGCCGCGCACGCCGCAACCGTGGGCAGAGTACTATGGCAACACGCGCTGGACAGCGCGCAAGGGATTGTACTGGGGCGCCGCAGAGCCGCCGGTTGAGACCGGTGAATGTTCGGCAGAGGATCTGAACCGCATCGGTTACCGGACGCAAAAAGGCGTCTTGGATCACGGTGAAGGCGTCGGTGAGAAATATCTCGTCCGAATGGGCGGTTGCTATTCCTGCCCGATCCGGTGTCATGCGTACACCTCGATGCCGCAACTGGAAACCAAGTATGGCGTCTCGCGCTATCAGGGTAACACCTGCACCGGTAACTCGTTCGGCAGTAGTTTCTTCAATGTGCCGAGTGGTTCTGAAATCCGGATGGAAGCATCCCAATTGGGCAGTGCCTTGGCGGACGACTATGGTTTGTGGAGCGACTATGGTCAATGGGCCCGCGACTTTGTCTATGCTTATCGAAACAGCATTATCAAGGCAAAGATTCCGGCGGCGGAATACAACAGCATTCCGTGGCAGCAGTTGGAGGATGGGAACCCAGCTTTCCTGCAAGACCTTTTCCGACGCATCGCGTTCAAAGAAGGCGAACTCGGTAAATTGTTTGGCGAAGGTCCCGCGCGCGTCGCGCAAAAATGGCCCGAGTTGGGCGCGTGGCATCAAACGTACGAGTCGAGCAGTTGGAAAGACGATCATGCCAAGCACCACGAAGGCGGGCAAGTTGGCGCGTTGCTCAATATGTTGTACAATCGCGATGTGCAGTGCCATACCCATTCCAACTTCCAAGCAAGTGGTCTGCCGCTTTCGCTGATGAAAGAAATTTCAGCGGAGCTGTTTGGTTCCGCGGACGCTTTTGATGCGTCGGGCACCAACACGCCGATGAACAAGGGCAAGGCGGTCTTTACCAAGATGTCGATTGTGTATCTGGAATTGCACAATTCGTTGACCGCGTGCAACTGGACGCTGCCCACATGGGTTTCACCGCGCAAAGATCGCAAGTATCGCGGTGATGTCGAAATGGAAGCGAAGGTCTTGTCGGCGGTGACCGGCGAGAAGATCAGCCGGGCAGACCTCGAAAAGACCGGTCTGCGCATCCTGACGCTGTTCCGCGCGCTCACGGCGCTGTACCGGAACGAGAAGAACATGCGCGTCAAGCAGGATAAAATGAACGACTGGGTCTTTGACTATCCAAAAGATGCTAAACCCTTTGCGCCGGGGTCGAGCAAGATGGACAAGGCGGACATTGAGCTTGGCAAGGACTTGCTCTACGCCGAACTCGGTTGGGACAAGGCGACCGGGATGCCCACCAAGGCAACGCTCGATAGTCTTGGGCTGGGCTACGTTGCCGACACACTGGCGAAAGCCGGTTTGCTGCCGACGTAATGTTCTGAATTTCAGACCCTAAAGGTTTTCTCGCAAACGGAGAAGCCATCTTCATGCAACCCCGTTTGATTGACATTTTCGTTTGCAGTGGAAACCTTTAGGGTCTTGTCTTTTGAGAGGTTTGAAATGGAAAACACAACGGCGGCATCACCCAGTGTCCAAAAAATCGCGGTTGATGTCATCTATATCGCGATTGCCGATAAAGTTCGAACAGAAACAGAAGGTACCGGCAAGCCGATTCACGTCGAAGCGCTCGGTACGCTTTTCCCGGAGATGAAGCCGGAAGAAATCATCGCTCACTTGACCGAGATGGTCAAGGTGGAACGATTCCAAGATGTGCGCGTCCATGTCTCGGCGAATGGGACGGCGTATCTGTATTCCGAAAAATATCTCCCCGGTGTAGATGCCGTCGAAAAGATTGTGGCTGAGGAGACACAGTTAAAGATCGCGGAGCAGGTACGCGAAGATTCGGAAAAGATTTGTCAGCTCACTGCAATCGACGCTTTGCCGGCGCTCTTTCCCGATCTAGAGCCCGACCGCGTGCGGCAGTACACCCGAGGGGTTGCCGAAACAGCAGATTGCCAAGACATTCGAGAAATTGCCGGTCCCACCGGCATCGCCTATCTCTATTCCGAAAATTTCATGACGCCGAACTTTGCGGGTTTGTTGGCGCGCGCTGGCGCCAAGAATCCGTATGTGACCATAGCCGAGACTGTGCGCGAAGAATCGCGGGTTTATGCGCGCCCGACCAAAGTGGTCTTGTTCTACGAGCCGGTCTTTCAAATCGACGGCGAGCAAATGCAGACCGTTGTCGAAAATCTGTTGAAACAACCGGAATATCAGGACATTAAAAAGATTGTTGCCACCACCGGCGCCATCTATCTTTATTCGGACAAGCTTCTCCACCCGGGAGCCGCCCAGTGGCAAGTGCAGTGGGAAGAAGTAGAAAAAGCAAATAATCCCTAGCTGACGGGTAGCCGAAACAAAAACTGACGCACTTGCGTCAGTTTTTGTTTTTATTCGATGACCAATCGCAGGAACTTTAGTTTTCCCACCTTAAGCACGCCTTCGCCCGGCGGAATCACCGCATCAACCTGATCGATTTTTTGATCGTTCAATTTCACGCCGCCTTGCTGCACCAGCCGCCGCGCTTCACTGCGCGATGGCGCAAGGTTCGCCGCCATGATCAAATCAATGATCGGCATCGCTGATTGCATTGTGAATGTCGGCATATCGGTCGGCAATTCGCGTTGCTGGAAGACTTTGACGAACTCGGCTTCGGCGTCGCGCGCGGCGTCTGCGCCGTGAAACTGCGCGGCGATTTCGCGCCCCAGCCGCATTTTCAAATCGCGCGGATTGACGCTTGCCGATTGCAACGCGCGTTCCATTTCCGCCAGCTCTGCGTCCGACACGTCGGTTACGCCGCGAAAATATTCGACGATCACGCTATCGGCGAGCGACATGACTTTGCCGTACATATCGTTCGGCGCGGCGATCAAGTCAATCGTATTGCCAAACGATTTGCTCATCTTGCGCCCGTCGGTGCCGACGAGGAGCGGGACAAGCAAAATGTCCTGCGGCGTTTTGCCGAAGCGCTCCTGCAATTGTCGTCCAGCGAGAATGTTGAATTTCTGATCCATGCCGCCAAACTCGACATCGGCGTCAATCGCAATCGAATCGTACGCCTGCAACATGGGATACATCAGTTCCATAATCGACAACGCTTTGCCTTCTTTCACGCGCTTGTCGAACGTCTCGTGTTCCATCAAATCGGCAAAGGTGAAGCGCGACGTGAGATTGAACACATCGCTCAGCGTGAATTTGCCGAACCATTCGCTTTGCCAGCGCACCTCGGTTTTGCCTTTATCGACAATTGAGAAAAACTGATCCATATACGTTTGCGCGTTCGCCTTGACTTGATCGGCGGATGAGCATCACGCGCGACTCGTCGCGTCCGGATGGATCGCCGACTTGCGCGGTCCAATCGCCGACGACGAGCACGACGGTGTGTCCAAGTTCCTGGAACTGGCGCAGTTTGCGCAAGCCGACGGCGTGACCAATGTGCAAATCGGGCTTGGATGGGTCAAAGCCCATCTTGAGACGAAGTGGCTTGCCGGCTTGGAGCCGGCGGCGCAAGTTGGCTTCGCTGATGACTTCGGCGACGGCGCGCTTGAGAATGAAATCGATGGTTGGTGCTGGCATACAAACTGCTCTCCTGGGATTGCGTTGTTCGGGCGAGGCATTCGCCAGAAAATGCTTCAAGGGCAAGCCGCCTTCCAATTGGAAAGTCGTCTGGCCTGAAAAATACACTTTGGCGAATGCCTCGCCCTTACGCGCGCATTATACCACAGCATGGTGTTAGGCGAAATGTTTGACATTCACTGGGTCTTCGACTAAAATGCTTTCACTCTGATTTAGGATAATCTATGCCTCTCTCATCTCACGAAATCCGCAAAACGTTTCTCGATTATTTCAAGCGGCGCAAGCACGCGGTCGTCGCGAGTTCATCGCTGATTCCCGCGGGCGATCCGACATTGTTGTTCGCCAACGCCGGAATGGTGCAATTCAAAGATGTTTTTCTTGGCAAAGAGAAACGCGATTACAGCCGCGCGACAACGGCGCAAAAAGTGATGCGCGTCTCCGGCAAGCACAACGATTTGGAAAACGTCGGTCCTTCGCCGCGCCATCACACCTTCTTTGAAATGCTCGGCAACTTTTCGTTCGGCGATTATTTCAAGAAACAGGCGATCGAGTACGCGTGGGATTTGCTGATCAATCATTTTGAAATCGACCCGGCGCGGTTGTGGTTCACGATTTTCGAAGGGGACGACCAAGTGCCGGCGGACGAAGAAGCGGCAGAATTGTGGCTCAAGGTCGGCGCGCCGCCGGATCGCATTCGACGTTTTGGGCGCCACGATAATTTTTGGCAGATGGGCGAGACCGGTCCGTGCGGTCCGTGTTCCGAAGATTCATTATTACCTGGGACCCCATCCCAAAGATCCAAAATACAATCGTGTCGAGTACGTCAACGGCAGTGGCGATGAGCAGGTGGAAATCTGGAATCTCGTCTTTATGCAGTTCAATCGATTCCAAGAAGGTGACGGGTTTCGCCTAACGCCTTTGCCCAAGCCATCGGTGGACACCGGTTCCGGGATGGAGCGCTTGACGATGGCGTTGCAAGAACAAGCCATCGACGTACGACACCGATCTGTTCAAGCCGATTCTCGAACGGACGCGCAAATTACTGGGGCACGACAAAGCGACGATGGAAAAACACACCGCGTCGTACCGCGTCGTCGCCGATCATGCGCGCGCGGTCGCGTTTCTCACCGCCGATGGGGTGATTCCCGGCAACGAAGGCCGCAATTATATTTTGCGCTTGATCTTGCGGCGTGCCGCGCGGCATGGACAGATGCTGGGTTTCAACGAGCCGTTCCTGACCCAGGTTCTGCCGACCGTCATCGATGTGATGGGCGATCAATATCCGGAACTCGTCAAGCGCCGCGATGCGATCATGAAGATCACCTTGCAAGAGGAAGAGCGATTCCAGAAAACGCTCAAGAGCGGCTCGGTGATGCTGGAAGATTTGGTGGGCAATTTGCGGGCGAAAGGCAAAACCGAAATTGCCGGCGCGGACGCATTCAAACTGCACGACACGTACGGTTTCGCGCTGGAACTCACGCGTGATTACGCGCGCGAATTTAACATGACCGTCGATGAACCCGGTTTTCGCAAAGCGATGGACGAGCAAGCGAATCGCTCGCGCGCCACATCGAAAATCGGTATGGTGGATGACAAAGCCGAGCAACTGTACCGCGACACGCTGGATGAGCTTGCGGCGTCGGAACATATCCCGTCAGCCGGCGTCGCGCACGACCCGTACAGCGGCACTGAGGTTGAAACCACCGTGGCCGGGTTTTTGCACGACGACAATTTGACTGATCAGGTGAAAGCCGGCGATCAGGTCCAAGTGATTTTGCCAAAGACCTGTTTCTATGTAGAGTCAGGCGGGCAGGTGACCGACGTTGGGCGCATCGTGAAATATGCCGGCCGTGGTGAATGACGCAAACATCGAGTGGGCAATCGAAATCACCGACGCGCGCAAGCCCATTCCCGGTTTGGTTGTGCACGTGGGTCAAGTGTTGAAAGGGAATCCGCGCGTCGGCGACGCGGTGGTTGCGCAAGTTGACCGTGCGCGACGCTGGGACATTATGCGCAACCACACGGCGACGCATTTGTTGCATCGCGAGTTGCGAGGCGTGCTGGGCGAGCATGTGCAGCAAGCCGGCTCGCTGGTTGCGCCTGAGCGTTTCCGTTTTGATTTTGTGCATAACACGGCGGTTACCCAAGATGAACTTGACCGCATCGAACAAGCGGTGAACGAAGCGGTGCTTGCCGACTTGCACGTTGTGCCGGTTGAAATGAACTACAAGGATGCGACAGCGGGCGGCGCCATGGCGTTGTTCACGGAAAAATACGGCGACCGCGTGCGGGTGATCAAAGTCGGCGATCCGAAAAAGCCCTTCAGTCAGGAATTGTGCGGCGGGACGCACGTTGCGCGCACGAGCCAGATCGGTTCGTTTCACATCTTGTCGGAATCATCGGTGGGCGCGGGCTTGCGCCGCATCGAAGCGACGACCGGGCGCGGCGTGAGCAAATTGCTGCACGATGACCTGGGGCGATTGGAACGCGCGGCGGCGCACTTGCGCGTCGCGCCGGATCAAGTCGATCAAAAAGTATTCGAGTTGATGAACGAGCGCGAGGCGCAGCAAAAAGAAATCGAACGACTGCGCCGCGAACTCGCGATGGGGCAAGTGAGCAAGTTGCTCGACCGCGTGCAACAAGTCGATGGCGTGGCGGTTCTCTCCGCGCAAGTTGAAGCGGCGAACGCGGATATGTTGCGCGAGATCGGCGATTGGCTCAAGGACAAATTGGGTTCCGGCATCATCGTGCTGGGCGCAGCCATCGACGACAAACCCAGTTTGATCGTCATGGTCACACCCGACCTGGTTGCCCAAGGGTACGACGCGGTGCAAATCATTCGTCCCATTGCGAAAATTGTCGGCGGCGGCGGCGGTGGTCGTCCGACGCTCGCGCAAGCCGGCGGCAAAGACGCCAGTCTTGTACCGGAGGCAATCGCCCAAGCGCCGAGTCTGATTGCGAAACACTAGCTTGTGCAAACCCGAAGGAGTAAGACGAATGACGGATGACGAACGTTTTGACTCCGTCATTTGTCTTCTGTGCTCCGTCAGAATTTGAATGAACCAAGTTATCCAGCTTGAACCTCAAGACGATATTGCGACGATTCGCGCCAAGCTCGAAAATGCGGAACTGGCGCGCGTTGTCATGGTCGTGCCCCCCGATTGCGCGGCGCTGCAGAACGAAGCCGGGTTGCAATTGGTGCGCCGCGCCGCGGACGACCTGGGAACTCAAATCGCGTTGGTCGCGCACAATAGTTTTGTGCGCACGCGCGCCGGCAATTTCGGGTTCCCAGTTTTTTCATCGTTGCCGCAAGCCCAGCGCGCGCGCTGGCAAATGCGCGAACCGTTGCGCGCCGATAAAACACGCGAAGCCAAGCCGCCGGCAGATGCGCCGGAATCCTCACAGCGATTCGTCATCACGCCGGCGACGATCAAGGAATGGCGCGGCGCGATTCTGATCATCGCGTCGGCGATGCTGGTTTTGTGCGTTGCCGCGTTTTTCCTTGTGCCGACGGCGCAAGTGCGTCTCGTGCCCTCTCCGATTGCGCCGACGGTCTCGGCCGATGTCATTGTCGATTCATCGATTACGCAAGTGAATCCGAATACCCGTTCGGTTCCGGCGCGGCGCATCAACAAGGAAATGATTGGCACGCTGCAACTGGCGACGACGACAACCAAAACCGTTCCCAATGCGCGCTCGGCCGGAACGGTGACGTTCACCAATCTGCGCGAAGAAGAAACGACGATTCCGCCGGGCACAATCGTCAAAACCAGCGCCGGCGTGCCGGTGCGGTTTTCAGTTGTGACGACCGCCACGGTTCCCGCCGGCGTCGGCAGTCGCGCGGAGGCATCGATTCAAGCGATCGATGCTGGCACCGGCAGTAATGTGCGCGAACTCGCCATCAACATCGTCGAAGGTTCACTCGCACTATCGGTGCGCGTTATCAACACCAAACCCACGGTGAGCGGCTCGCTGCGTTCGGTCAAAGTGGTTACCGCCGATGACAAGACCAAACTCAAAGAGCAATTGACTTCTAAACTCAAGCAACAAGCATTGACGACGCTGAACGGCGAATTGAAAACCGGCGAAATGATCGTGCCGGGTTCAATTTTGGTGGACCTTGAAGATGAGCAATATGATCGCACGGTCGATGAGCCGGCGGATGTGCTGAATCTCAAGGTGTCGGCGAACGCCTTTGGCTTGGCGGTGGAGCAATCGGATTGGGATGCGCTGGCGCGCGCGATTCTGCAAACGCAATTGCAGACCGGTTATCAAATGCTGCCGAACGCGACCCAAGTGGAATTTTTGCCCGGCGCAAATTTTCGCGGCATTCAATTGTCCCAGCCAATTCGCGCGACCGGTTACGCGACGCAACAAATCGATGCGGGTAAAGTCGCCGCCGCGGTCGCGGGCAAATCGATTGGCGACGCCAAGACGATTCTCTCAACCCGGTTGAGTTTGGCACGGACACCGGACATTCGCGTGTCGCCGCCCTTGTGGTTTTGGATGCCTTGGTTCACTTTTCGCATCGCGGTCTTTGTCGATTCGCCGACGGTGCAGCGATGAAGCTGATGGGCTTGGACATTGGCGATCGCCGCATCGGCGTGGCGTTCGGCGATTCCGATTTGCGGATGGCGACGCCGGCGGAAGTTGTTGTCCGCGCTTCGCTGGAACAGGATGCGCGCGTCCTCGCCGATTTTGTCCGGGGCTACGAAGTGACCAAAATTATCATCGGCTTGCCGCGCAACATCGATGGCACGCTGGGAGCGCAAGCGCAAGCCGTGATTGCATACACGCAAGCGCTTGCACCGTTTATCGATTTGCCCATGGAATTCTGGGACGAACGCTTGTCCACGATCGAAGCGACCCGGCGCACGCACGAAACCGGCGCGCGCGGCAAAAAATCGCGCCGCAACATTGATGCGATTGCGGCGGCGGTGATTTTACAAGATTATTTGGATAGCCAATCAAATGAAGCGGTGTAGACCCATCGGTAAATTCATCTTTTTGTTTTTCATCCTGGCGTTGTCCGGTTGTGGGGCGGCGGATGACAATTTGCTCGTCACCAACACGCCGATTCCCACGCCGAACGCCATCGAGGATATGCCGCTGTACCTTTATCTGCAACAGCATCTTGGCGATTTGAACGCGGCGAGCAGCGACCCCACGCCCATTCCGTTTTCAATTGCCGCCGGCGATTTGCCCACGGACATCGCCGCGCGGCTGGAACGCGCCGGGCTGATCAAGAGCGCGGAGACATTCGTTAATCTCATCAAATACAAACGCATCGGCACCAAGATTCAAGCGGGTGATTTTGTGTTGCGCAAGAACGATGACGATGAACGAAATCGCGGAAGCTCTGCAGCACGGCTATGCCAAGTTGATCAAGCTGACGATTTTGCCGGGCTGGCGCGCGGAGGAAATCGCCGATTATTTTGCGGTGATGGGCTTGAAGAATTTCAGCAAGAATCAATTCTTGCAATTGGTGCGCGAAGGTAAATTCAATCACGCGCTTCCTTAAGGATCGACCCAAGACGGCGTCGCCCAGCATCGAAGGATTCCTGTTGCCGGAAACATACAGCGTCCCGTTCGATATGTCGAACGAGGCATTGATTACGTTGATGCTCGACACGTTCGATCAGCGCGTGACGCCGGCGATGCGCCAGCAAGCCGCCGCGGCGAAGATTACGCTGCTGGAAGCGGTTACGCTCGCGTCGATTGTTCAACGCGAAGCGGTGGTGGACAGCGAGCGCCCGATTGTTGCCAGCGTGTTTTGGAATCGCGTGAAAAAGAAAATGTTTTTGCAAGCCGATTCCACCGCGCAGTACGCCATCGGGTATCAGGCGGCGACCAAGACGTGGTGGAAATCGCCGGTCACGTTGGAGGAATTGACCAACGCGGATTCGCCGTACAATACGTATCGCAACGCGGGCTTGCCGCCCGCGCCGATCTGCAATCCCAGTCTCGGCACGATTGCGGCGGCGTTGCAACCGGCGCAAACGGATTACTTGTTCTTTTTCTCCAAGGGCGATGGCACCCATGTCTTTGCCAAAACGTACGAAGAACATTTGCAGAATCAAGCAAAATATCAAAAATAGGAATTGGAGGCTGAAGTTAGAAATTGGAGAATGGCAGAAGTGTTTTACCTCCGCGTACAAATATCCGACTTGCAATATCAATCTTCCAATTTCCATTATCCAACTTCCAACGTCCAACATTCAACCTTATGCCAAAGAAAAAACTTCGAGTCTTGATGCTGTCCTGGGAATATCCACCGCACGTCGTTGGCGGTTTGGGCGCGCATGTTGCCGCGCTCGCGCCCGCGCTCGTGCGGGCCGGCGTGGATGTGCATCTGGTTACGCCGCGTTGGAAAGGCGGGGCGGAACAAGAACCCATTGCCGCGGAAAAAGCGCGCGCGCGAAAAAATCTGCCTTCGGTTTACCGCGTGAATCCACCGATGATGCAGATGGGTAATTTTTTCGCCGAGGCTCAGCAAACGAACTTGGCGATTCAAGCGCAAGCGGAACGATTGCAGGAACGCGTGGGGCGCTTTGATCTGATTCACGCACACGATTGGCTTGCCGCGTTTGCGGCAATCGGATTGAAAAAGGCGCACAAGATCCCGATGATTGCGACCATTCACGCAACCGAGCGCGGACGCGGACGCGGCTCGCTGGGCGGTGAGACGGCGCAAGCGATCAACGGCGTCGAGTGGTGGCTGACGTACGAAGCGTGGCGGGTGATCGCGTGCAGTCAATTCATGCTGACGGAAGTCCGAGATTATTTCGCCACGCCGATGGACAAGATTGATGTCGTGCCGAACGGCGTTGACGCTTCGCCGTTCGATGCGTTGAACGCATGCCGACCTGCGGGAGTTTCGCGGGCGTTGGGCATTGCCGCAGGAGAAGATCGTTTTCAATGTCGGACGCGTTGTGCACGAAAAAGGCGCGCACCTCATGGTTGAGGCGGCGCCGCGCGTGCTGGCGCAATTGCCGAACACGCGATTTATTATTGCGGGGACCGGCAGTATGGTCGAGCCGTTGAAGCAACGCGCACGAGAACTTGACGTGGGGGACAAGGTTTCGATTGCCGGCTTTGTTTCTGACCCGGATCGCAACCGCTTGTTCAAAGTCGCCGACGCCGCGATTTTTCCATCGCTGTACGAACCGTTTGGCATCGTGGCGCTGGAAGCGATGGCGGCGAAGTGTCCGGTCATTGTCAGTCAGGTCGGCGGCTTGCAAGAAGTTGTCAAACACGATGTGACCGGCATCACGATTTATCCGGACAATGTTGAATCGACAGCGTGGGGCATTCTGCGCGCGCTCAACGATCCAAAAGCGGCGCGGACGCGCGCGGCGAAAGCCTATCGCATGGTGAAGCGCGAATACAATTGGGAGCGCATTGCCGAACGGACGATGGATATTTATGAACGCGTGGTTAGCGCGCGCAAGAAAAGCGATTGGTGAGTTTCTCAACGCAAGCCGCACGGTGGTTTATCCACCGTGCGGCTTTTTCTTTGTGGACAAGTTGGCGTTTGATGTGGGATATCTGTGGGTTTGTGTGGGATAACACAGGAACAAGTGTTCTGCTCGCCGTTGCTCCGTATTGCTCTGTTACACAAACAGGGCTTCCAACTGGGCTGCCTTCTCAATCATCGATTCTTGTTCGGCGCGAGCCATTGGTGTGAAATGTTCGCACGCGTCAAGCACAAGCGGAAGGACGGTAACATCGCCAACGGTGCAGATGCCGGTGATGTCTTGGGACAATGCAAAATTGATCGCGCGCTGAATGTTCACCGCATCGGTAAAGGGCTCGTACCAAGTGGCGTGTGTCTTGGGGCGCTCGCCCCAGGGACCTTTCGTCACTGACTTGATCGCCATGACGCCGACATCGCGCTTGCGACATTCGGCAAGCAAGCCGGTGGCATCGCGGCGATAGTCGGGATGGCTAAACAATTTCGCGTTGACTGGAAACAAGACCGAATCGAACTCGAACCGGCGCAACGCTTCGAGAAACACGCTGGGCGCGAGCAAGCCGTGACCCGTAATGCCGATATATTTTGTCAGTCCTTGTTCACGCGCTTCGATGGCCGCTTCCAGCGCGCCGCCGCGCGCGGTAACCGCATCGAGTTCTTCCATGGTCGTTGACCGCATGCATCTGATACAGGTCGAAGGTGTCCACCTGCAGGCGGTTGAGGGATTGCCGCAACTCGGTTGCCGCGCCTTGTTTGGTCCGCTCGGTGGTTTTGCATCCCAGGAAAAAGCGTTTGCGCTCGCGTGCCAGCCAAGGACCCACGCGCAGTTCAGCTTCCCCGTACGATGGCGCGATGTCGATGTGATTCACGCCGGCCGTGATGACGCGCTCCATTGCGGCATCGGCTTGGGCTTGCGTCACTTTGCCAACTGACGCGCCGCCAAAAATCGCGACCGTACTCAAGTGCCCCGTTCGTCCAAAGCGTCTGGTTTCCATGTTGCCCTCGTCAATGATTTGTTCACATTCTACGTTAGACCAGCAGAATGTCAACGCCGCCAAGCCATTTCGCCTTCATTAGAAATTTATTAATACATTATATAAACACTTGACAAACTATAGACAAATATGTATAATCATTTCAGAAGTTTAGACAAGGGAGTAACAAATGAAACGGTTTCTGCCTCTCATGAATATTCTTGCGACCGTGGTTGCGTTGACGGTCAACGTGCTTGCCAGTGCCTTGCCGCTGAACGGCAAAAACACTGGAGCAATTTCCGACCAGTTCAAAGTCTTGTTCGTGCCAGCGGGCTATGTGTTCGCGATTTGGGGTGTCATCTATATCGGCTGGATTGCGTTTTCGATTTACCAAGCATTGCCGGCGCAACGCAGCAACCCACGCCTGCAACGCATCGGCTGGTTGTATGCGCTGAGCGGCTTGTTGAACGCGGGTTGGCTTTTCACATGGCATTACGAATTGTTTCCGCTGTCGGTGGTTGTCATGCTGGCTCTCCTTGTAACGTTGATTGCCATCTATTTGCGTTTGGACAATGGGCGCGTGCAAGTCTCGACGGTCGAAAAGTGGTGTGTGAACATCCCGTTCAGTGTTTATCTGGGTTGGATTAGCGTCGCGACGATCGCCAATATTACCGACTTGCTCTACTACTGGCGCTGGGATGGTTTCGGCGTCGCGCCGGAAATGTGGGCAGTCATCATGCTTCTGGTGGCTACGGTGCTTGCCTTGACGATGGCATTGACCCGCGGTGATGTTGCGTATCTGTCCGTGTTTGTGTGGTCGTTTGTCGGGATTGCGGTCAAGCAATCGGCGACGCCGCTGGTGGCGAACACGGCTTGGGCGATGGCGGTTTTGGTCGCGCTGATGATTCCAGTGGGTGTGATGTATCGACGAAAATTTGCTCGCGTCTAGTGGATCAGAGTAAGCACCATGGCTATAGATTCGATGGGTTTGACAATCAAAACCGTTGCTGAACGCACGGGCGTTTCGGTGCACACGCTCCGAGCGTGGGAACGGCGGTACGGTGTGCCGTCGCCGAATCGTGGCGCAGACAATCGCTATCGTCTGTACGACGATGCGGACATTGCCGATGTGCTGTTCCTCAAGCAACAAGTTGAATCCGGCGTCGCACCAGCGCAAGCGAGTTTGATTGTTGCGACAACGCCAGGAACAATCAACGCGCGCTGTGATGGCGGCAATCGGCTCAACCTATCGAATCTGTGCGCGCGGCGTTGCTGGAATCGTTTGCGCGATCGGAGGAAACGGCGGCGCGCCAAATCCTCGATGAAGCGTTTGCATTATATTCGCCGGAACAAGTTGCGTTGCAAATCATCGAGCCGACCATGCGGATGATCGGCGACAAGTGGTTGCGCAACGAGATGACGGTCTGGCAGGAACATTTGGCCAGCAATGTCGTTCAACAAAAATTGTTTTCGGTCCTGCAATCGCAACCGGCAGTTTCGGCAGTCTCGCCGCATTTGGTCGCAGCGTGCGCGCCGTCGGAAGAGCATCAACTAGGTCTCGTCATTTTCGCGCTTGCTCGCGCGGCGACAGGGTTGGCGTGTGTCGTACCTGGGGCAGGGCACGCCGCTTGCCGATATTTTGCATCTCTCGAGGCAGGTGAAGCCGAACGCCATCGTAATTTCTGTGACGACGGTTGTGGGATTGACCGGCTTGATTCCCTGGCTCGACGCGGTGAATCGTCCGGCAACGGCGCTGGTGTTTGGCGGGCGGATGTTGAATTTGTTGCCGACCTTGCGCGCTCATTTGCCCGGGGATTATCTCGGCGACAACACGCTGACGGCTGTGCGCAATCTGGCAACCATTAAAATGCGTGCTGAATGTTGGTCGCCGTCGAAACGCGTGTTGAACGTGGTCGATTTGCTTCAAACCCAACGCCTGGGAATCGCCGGCGAGGTGGTCGCGGAGTTTATCGCGACATCACCCAAAGCGCATCGCACGTGGGACACCGCGCACGTGAATTACGCAACATTGTTCCTGCTCGATTCGCTCGCGTGCGCGCTCGCGTTCGATGTGCCTGACCTGATGGATTTGCAGCATCAATGGCTCAAAGAAGCCATGCCGCCGCGTTTGGTGATGCCGCAACTCATCGGCAAGCATTTACAAATCTTTGCAGATGTGCTTGACAAAACATTCACGAAAGAACAAATTCGATTATTTGCGCCGCTGATCGAGCGGATGAAGAACCACACGTATAACCCATAAGTATGTTTGAGGGAGGCACGAATGAAACGAATTATTATCACGGGCGGAAGCGGTCAAATGGGGCGCGCGATTGCCGCCGATTTAGCAAAAGATGGTTACCAAGTTATTTTGTTGAGCCGCAATCCGGCGAACGTCACAAATCTGTCTGCGAATGTGCGCGCGGAGAAATGGGACGGGCGCACGGCGCAAGGTTGGGGACAATTGATTGATCGCGACACGGCGATTCTGAATTTTGCCGGCGAGAACATCGGCATACCGCCGATTCCGTGGTGGTTGCCGGGGCGCAAAGAGCGTATCCGCGAGAGCCGCGTCAATGCCGGACGCGCGATTGTAGAAGCGGTGAAGAACGCGAAAGAAAAACCGGGCGTCGTGATTCAGGCATCGGGCATCAATTATTACGGCTTGCGCGGCGATCAAATTACGACCGAGAAAGAATCAGCGGGCAACGATTTTGCGGCAAATGTTTGCGTCGAATGGGAAGCGGCGACGGCTCCAGTGGAATCGATGGGCGTGCGGCGCGCGATCATTCGCACCGCGCCGAATCTGACAAAGCAAGGTGGCATTCTGTTCTATCTTGCGCTGCCGTTTCGATTGTTCACCGGCGGACCGATTGGCAGCGGCAAGCAATGGTTCTCGTGGATCCACACCGTCGATCAAGTGCGGGCGATTCGGTTCTTGATCGAAAACGAAAATGCGCGCGGCGTCTATAACGTGTCTGCGCCCGATCCGAAAACGAATGCTGATTTCGGCAAATTGCTTGCCAAAGTTTTACATCGACCGTATTGGTTTCCCGTGCCAGCGTTCGTCATGCAATTGATTTTTGGCGAGCTGGGCAAATTGTTGCTGTTGGGTAGTCAGCGTGTTCTGCCGCAACGATTGCAGGAGGCGGGGTTCAAGTTTCAATTTGCGGATGCGGAAAGCGCTCTCAAGGATTTGCTGAACTAGATGGTTTGGGAACGGAGGTGTTTATGAAAAAGGCAAACGAGGTTTTTGATACGGTCGATCGACAAATAACCAAGTGGATGGCGCGATATGGGATTGTGCTTTTGAGAATCAGCGTGGGATTGGTTTTCCTTTGGTTTGGTGCACTCAAGTTTTTCCCTGGAATGAGTCCAGCGCAAGACCTTGCGATTCGAACCATTCAAGTTATGACGTTTGGATTGGTGCCTGCCCAGGTTGCGCTTTACACTCTGGCAACGTGGGAAACACTGATTGGCGTTGGCTTGATCCTGGGAGTCTTTATGCGCGAGACCTTGCTCTTGCTTTTTCTCCAAATGCTGGGGACGCTGACCCCGTTGGTCTTCTTTCCCCAAGAGACCTTTACGCTGTTTCCCATCGCGCCAACGCTCGAAGGTCAATATATCATCAAGAATTTGGTGCTGATCAGCGCAGGCATTGTCATGGGGGCGACGGTGCGCGGCGGTAGAATCATTGACGACCCCAAGCTGTTCAAGTTGACCAGACCGTTAATTGCTCGCTAAAAGACAAATTGGTGAAACATGTTCGCTCGATCTGAATCGCTAGATAAACCATTGATCCTTGTGACAGGTGCGACGGGTTACGTCGGTGGGCGGTTGATTCCACGCTTGCTCGAAGCAGGTTACCGTGTGCGAATTCTGGCGCGTGACCCCGAGCGCTTGCAGGGACGCCCATGGCTCGCCCAAGTTGAAATTGCGCAAGGGGATGTGCTCAAGCCCGACACACTGCCGGCGGCGATGAGTGGCGTGAGCGCGGCTTACTATCTAGTTCACAGCATGAGCGATATTGCCGATTTTCGCAATCGCGACTTGAACGCCGCACATAATTTTGGCCGCGCCGCTAAGCAAGCCAATGTTCAACGCATTATTTATCTTGGCGGTTTGGGCGACCCGGATGCAAAATTATCAAAGCATCTCCGGTCCCGCCAGGAAACGGGCGAGGCGTTGCGCGAATCCGGTGTAGCCGTCACCGAATTTCGCGCGGCAATCATTGTTGGTTCCGGGAGCATTTCTTTTGAAATCATTCGCACGATGACGGAGCGCGTGCCGTTGATGATTTGCCCGCGCTGGGTTTACACCCGCATCCAGCCGCTTGCCATTCGCGATGTGCTCGACTATCTAGTGACCGCCTTGCGTGTTCCTGAAAGTGCGGGACGCATCATCGAAATCGGCGGGGCGGATGTGCAAACCTATGGTGATATGATGATGGGTTACGCGCAGGCGCGTCATCTGAAACGCTGGCTCATTCCAGTGCCAGTCCTTACGCCGAGACTTTCGGCATATTGGGTGCATTGGATGACGGCGATATCGGCGAACATCGCGCAGCCATTGATCGAAGGGTTGCGCAACGAAGTGGTCGTCCGCGATGATCTGGCGCGCAAGTTGTTTCCTGAAATCAAACCACTCGATTATGCCAGCGCACTCGATCAAGCGCTTGAGCAGTTGAAATTGGGAAAGGTCGAGACCAAGTGGAGCGATGCGTTGCTCAGCAGTAAGGGCGACCTGGTGCCGGTATCGTTATCGTATCGCGAAGGCATCATCACCGAGACGCGGCAACGCATCGTCAATGCGGATGCGGCATCGGTGTACCGCGTTTTCTCTGGACTGGGAGGAGAACGGGGATGGTTGTATGCCAACTGGCTCTGGAAACTGCGCGGCGTTCTGGATCGACTAGTCGGTGGTGTGGGTTTCCGGCGTGGTCGTCGGCACCCCGACGACTTGTACGTTGGCGAGGCGCTTGATTTTTGGCGTGTCGAAAAAGTTGAATTGGGTCGCTTGCTCCGATTGCGCGCAGAAATGCGCGTGCCTGGACTCGCGTGGCTGGAATTTCAAGTGGATCCACAGCCGGATGGAACCTCACGTTTGATCCAAACCGCCTTCTTTGTGCCGAAGGGTTTGTGGGGCCAAATCTATTGGTACGGCATCTACCCTTTACATGCGGCGATTTTTTCCGGCATGGTTGGCGCAATCATCAAACGCGCGGAATCGATGAGCAAGTTGAATGGACAGCCGACAGAAGTGAATGCGCGCTAACCCGATTGGATTGACCCGGTTGAGTTTCAAGATATGTTGACGGTATGGAAGTCGTTTGGCGAACTGGATGTGATGGTGGAAGCAAAACGTAAAGATGCAGCGCTGGCGCGGGTTCTTGGGAAAATCGGAATTCGGAAATCGAAAGTAGAATGAGCACGAATTCTGGAACAATCACGCTGATGGGTTCGGGCGAATTGACCAATTCGATGGTCAAGGTGCATCGCAATCTGCTTGCACGAACGGGGGAAGCGCCCAAACCGGTGTTTCTCGATACACCAGCCGGATTTGAATTGAATGCAGACGAAATTAGCGCGCGAGCGGTTGCGTATTTCAAACAATATTTGGATGCGGAATTGCGCGTAGCATCCTTCAGATCGCGCCATACCACTAGCCCGCTTGCGTTGGAGGACGCACTCAATAAACTGCGTCATGCGAATTATATTTTTGCGGGACCTGGCAGTCCCAGTTACGCCGTGTCGCACTGGCAGGATACACCGCTATGGGAGATGGTCGAAAAGCGCTGGCAAGGCGGCGCGCATCTTGTCTTTGCGAGTGCGGCGGCGATTAGCGTTGGTCGTCTCGCGTTACCCGTTTACGAAATTTTCAAAGCGGGACACGACGTCTGCTGGATGAATGGTTTGGATCTCTTTGCCACTTGTGGCCTGAATTTGGCCATTGTGCCGCATTGGAATAATGCGGAAGGCCGTACGTTTGACACACGCTATTGTTTCATGGGTATGCCGCGGCTCACATTGCTTGAGCAGCAGCTTGACCCTGGGATCGCGATCTTGGGTATCGATGAGCATACCGCGATTACTTTTGATTCCGCAACGAAATCATGTGTGGTTGCAGGCGCGGGACAAGTGACCTTGCGGTATGGCGGACGCGAGCAATGCTTTGCGTCAGGGACGACGGTGGAGTTTGATCAATTGCGTGTCTCAAATCTGCCGAGTATGCCTGGCGAGAGCGTGACCGCGGCGGACCAAGCTGTGCCCTCGCCAGAAATGCAAGCGACTACACAATACCTCGAACACTTGACACGCGCGATGCAAGTTGGCGGCAGTGAGCCGCAAGTTCACCGGGAGCTGATCGATCACGCTCACGCTACGATGCACGAACTAGCGGAGGGCTGGCGTGAAGCCGATAGTTTGTTACCCGATTCAACACCTGCTGGGTTGATGCAGGTGGTGGTTTTGACGCGCAATCGATTACGCGCGGCAAAACAATTCGCGCTGGCAGACGAATTGCGTGATGAACTGGAGAAGATTGGTATCTTGCTTCAAGACACTCCGGCTGGGACTAGTTGGAAAAGTCTTGATGGCAAACGCCCGCCGACCCAACCGTAATTGATCCAGCTGCAAAAGAATCTTGGAGGAAATATGAATAAACGTCTTGCAATAATTTTCTTGATCGTGTTCGTCGACCTGCTCGGCTTTAGTTTGATTCTGCCGTTGCTTCCGTACTATGCGCAGACCTTTGGCGCAGATGCGTTTGTGACCGGTTTGTTGGTTGCATCGTACGCGGTTGCGCAATTGCTGGGCGCGCCGCTCCTGGGTCGATGGTCGGATCGCATTGGGCGTCGTCCGGTTTTGCTCGTGAGTATTTTCGGTACGTTGCTTGGCTTTTTGCTTCTCGGTTTTGCCGGCGCGCTATGGATGCTCTTTGTGAGTCGGGTGATCGATGGTTTGACGGGCGGCAATATTACCGTCGCGCAAGCGTACATCACCGACGTCACCGATAATAAGAATCGAACCAAAGCCTTAGGTATGATCGGTGCGGCATTTGGACTAGGATTCATCATCGGTCCAGCGGTCGGCGGCTCGTTGAGTGCGTTTGGCTATGCGGTTCCAGCGTTTGCCGCGGCGGCGTTATCGTTGATCAATTTGATCGCGGTGTTTCTCTTCCTGCCGGAATCGTTGACCGATGAA
Source organism: uncultured Chloroflexia bacterium (assembly GCA_963718225.1). GTDB lineage: Bacteria > Chloroflexota > Anaerolineae > UBA4142 > UBA4142 > DAOTXS01. Next base: position 64,024 of record CAVQYN010000013.1, on the reverse strand, counting down.
CGGCGCGCGGCAATCGCGGCGCAAAAGAAACCGCCGTTCACGTTGGGCGCGTTGTGGCAAGCGTTGAATCGTCCGCGCGTAGGACCCCTGCTGCATACGCGCTTCTTTTTCAGTCTGGCGTTTGCCACTTTTCAAAGTATCTTTGCGTTGTATGCGCAGTATCGCTTGCAACTCACACCGCAGACGACGGGTTATGTGTTGGCGTACGTAGGTCTCCTTTCGGTTTTCGTGCAGGGCTTTGCGGTCGGCAGACTGGCAAACCGATTTCAGGAAAAACAGATTATCTTCGTCGCAAGCATCGTGATGACGTTTGCTTTGCTGGCTTGGGCGTTCGCTCCGAATCTCATCACGGTACTCATTGTGCTCGCACCGATGGCATTCGCGGGCGGAACGCTCAACACCGTGCTTTCCAGCGCGCTGACCAAGTCGGTCTATCCCGAAGAAATCGGCGGCACGCTTGGTCTTGCCGCTTCGGTTGAAAGTTTGACGCGTGTGATCGCGCCGTCGGCGGGTGGTTTGCTGTTCGAGTTCCTGGGGTTCTGGGCGCCAGGGGTTGTCAGCGCCATGGTGATGGTTTGGGTTGTGTCCTTCGTTTATCGACGCTTGATCGTCAATCCTGATCCGCCACTGCCAACGCGTACTGGCACACTCTATGGCGCAGGCGCGCAAGGACAATAAAAATGCGACGAATTATTATCGGAATTCTGATTGCAGTTATGGCTGTGGTCGTTATCGGCATTATCGGATTTCTCGCGTGGACGAGTAATCCGTATCAACCGATGCCGGAAGCGATTGCCGCGCTTCAATCCGATTCGATGGTTCAAGTTCAAAACGAATCCTGGCTTGTCTTCAAGCCGCGCGGAAGCGAACCAACAACGGGTTTGATCTTGTATCCCGGCGGCTTGGTCGATTATCGCGCGTATGCGCCCTCCGCACGCGCGATTGCGGCGCAAGGTTACTTGGTTGTCATTGTGCCGATGCCGTTCAGTCTAGCTTTTTTTGATGCGAATCGCGCGAGCGATGTCATCGCCAAATATCCCTCGATCAAGCGCTGGGCGATTGGCGGGCATTCGCTGGGTGGTGTGGCGGCGGCAATGTTCGTCAAGAGTCATCCCGATGCGGTCCAGGGCAATTGCGTTCTGGGCGTCGTATCCCGCCGATAGTCTGGTCGATAGTCGCGTGGCGGCTGTATCGATTTACGGCACAAACGACGGCGGGGTCGATCAACTCGTTCGGGCGCGTAACCTGATGCCGGCATCGACCCAATGGGTTGTGATCGAAGGCGGCAACCATGGACAATTTGGCTGGTACGGGCTACAATCAGGTGATGGGACGGCGACCATTTCACGCGAGTCACAACAAAAACAAATCGTCGATGCGACGATTGAATTACTCAGACAAATAGGAAACTAGGAGAAAAAATGGACATTCTATTGATTTTGAAAATCATCGCGGCGCTGGCGACCGCGGCAACGGGCTTGCTCGCGTTCTTCAAGCCGGATGCAACGTACGGATTCATCGGTTTGAACGCCAACGGCGTGCGCGGTGTCTCCGAAATTCGCGCAATCTTTGGCGGGCTATTTATCGCCCTAGGAATTTTACCGTTCATGCTCGGCGCGCCTGCCTATTTGGGTCTCGGCATCAGTTATCTGGCGATTGCCGTGGCGCGCGCCATTTCCATCGTGATCGATAAATCATACGCGCAATCGAATCTTATCAGTCTCGTGATTGAGATTGTGTTCGGCGCCATTCTTGTGATATAGAGGAGCAAGATGATTCGGTCGTAACCGATAGCACTTGCGATTTGCCGCAAGAGACTATTCGTAAATATGATATTCGTGTGGTGCCGTTGTTCATCAACATCGGCGACAAGGGTTATCTCGACGGCGTGGACATTTCGCGCGAAGAGTTTTATCGCAATCTACCCGCGTATCCAACGCAGCCAACGACCGCGGTGCCCTCGATTGAAAAATTTCGCGCGGCGTACGAAGCGCTGGCGCGTGAAGGCGCAACCGGAATTCTCTCGATTCACATTTCGGCGACGTTGAGCGCGGTTACCGACGTGGCGCGTGTGGCGGCGCAAGAAATCAAATCGATTCCGGTCACGGTCTTCGATTCGCGGCAGCTCAGTCTCGGCACCGGCTTTCTGGTGGAACTGGCGGCGCAACTTGCGGCGCAGGGCAAGGCGACGGGCGAGATCGTCGCGGCGCTGAACGATCAGATCAAGCGCGCGCGCGTTTTCGCCGCGCTCGATACGCTCGAGTTTCTCAAACGCAGTGGACGGATGAACGGCGTCATTGCAAATTTCGGTACGCTGTTGCAACTTAAACCGATTTTGACGATGTTCGACGGCAAGGCGGGCGCGGAACGCGTGCGCACGCGCGAACGCGCGATGCAACGCGTGTTGGAAATGTTGCACGATGCCGGCGCACTTGAGCGCGTGGCGATTGTTCACTCGAATGCGCCAGAACGCGTTATTGAATTGCGTAAGCGAGCCGCGCACTTGCTTCCGGATGGCGATATTTTGACGATGAACATTACCCCCGTCATCGGTGCCCACATTGGTCCCGGCGCGGTTGGGTTCGCCGTCGTTAGCAAGCGGAATTGATAGGAGGCAAATGGCAGGAGTCAATGCAATAACTAGTAACTGGCACTAACCTGCGGCTGCGGTAAACGCTCAGGTTAGTAGCGTGATCGATCAATTCATTCAAACAAAGGAGAAGAGTAAAATGACAACCCAAAGTACTGCAAGCGCCAGCTCAGCGAAGGAAATGGAGCGTAAGTTTACCGGGCTGCGCCGCTTTAACGCCATCATGGGATTCCTGCATCTGATTCAGGGTATCTTTATGATCGTTGTGAGCCGGGCAACCACTTACCCGATCTTTACCAATTACCTGAGTTTTGATGTCGCCACCCGCTCGCTGAAACCAAACACGCAGCTTTTCTATGAACTGCCTTTTGGTCCCGCCGTGGCGTGTTTCTTGCTCATCTCAGCGGTGGCACACTTTTATCTGGCAACCATTGGCTATGGCCGCTATGTCGAAAATCTCAAGAAAGGCATGAATCCGGTTCGCTTCTATGAATATGCCCTGAGCTCCTCGCTCATGATCGTGCTCATTGGCATGCTCATCGGACTATGGGATTTGGGCGCGATCATCCTGATCTTTACGCTCAATGCCACGATGAACCTATTTGGCATTATGATGGAGCTGCATAACCAACATACCCAAAAGACGGACTGGACTTCATTCATCTACGGCTGTATCGCCGGGTTTGTGCCATGGGTGGTGATCGCGCTGTACTTCGTAGGCGCAGTCAACTCCGGCAGCGCCAAGCCGCCGGCTTTTGTGTACGCCATCGTCCCCACACTGTTCGTCTTCTTCAACATTTTCGCGATCAACATGGTCTTGCAGTACAAAAAGGTGGGACCCTGGAAAGACTATTTGTTCGGAGAACGCGTGTATATCATCCTGAGCCTTTCAGCCAAGACCGTTCTCTGCTGGCTGATTTGGACGGGCACTCTGGCTCCGGTCTAAAGCCACTTGCCCAACAGCCACGCCAGCCGCTTTTAGAAGCGAGGCGGCTGGCGTGGAACAATCTGGCGCTCAACTTGGAAAGGATATGACTCTGTTTTGTGGGTAAGTGTTTTCCGCGCAAATTTATGAAAAAGACAGACCGTAATTCGCTCATTGTTTTTTCTGTCGTCGTTCTCATTGGACTAGGAATTGCGTGGGCCGGCAGTCAGGGCGGGAGTTCGTTTAGCGGAATTCCACTATTCGGGTTGTCGGTTGGGCTGGCTTTTCTAATCCAATGGCTGGCTTTTGTCCCAGCGTATCTTTCGGCAGACTGAAAAATTCTACGATATCACGGGGAGCCTCACCTATATTTCAATCATTACGCTCGCCGTACTATTCAGCCCAAACATTGATGCGCGCTCGATTATTTTGTGGGCTTTGGTCGTGGTCTGGGCTGTGCGCCTGGGATCATTCTTGTTCACCCGCATCCAAAAAGCCGGGAAGGATGATCGCTTTGACGAACTCAAACCGTCGTTCCTTCGATTCTTGAATGTTTGGACCATTCAAGGTTTGTGGGTCACGTTCACTGCGGCGGCGGCGCTGGTCGCAATCACCACGACCAATCGCAAAGAGTTGGATGCGTTTGCACTTGTTGGCTTGCTCGTTTGGATATTCGGTTTTGCGATTGAAGTTTTCGCCGATATGCAAAAAAGTCGTTTTAGCGCAGACCCCGCCAACAAAGGCAAATTCATTCGAACGGGATTGTGGTCGCGTTCGCGTCATCCAAATTATTTTGGCGAAATCACACTCTGGGTCGGCGTGGCGATTATTGCCCTGCCGGTTCTGCAGGGTTGGCAATGGATTGCCTTGATCTCGCCGGTGTTTGTTGCGTTGTTGATCACGCGCGTGAGCGGCGTGCCGTTGCTTGAAGCCAAAGCCGATAAAAAGTGGGGCGGCCAGGCGGATTACGAAGAATACAAGAAACAAACCCCAGTATTGATCCCAAAATTCTGACCGATGACCGAAGATGGAGGATGGGTGGTTTTTCGTCATCCGTCGCCGGTCCTCGGTCTGGTTAAGGAGTAAACAATGAACATCGCGAAAGTAATTTCAATTATCGGTGTGCTGGCAATGACGGTTGCGCTTGCCAACGGATTTATCAACGGCAACATTGCTGCCGAAGGTGCGTGGATTTTTTCGCATCCCTGGGGCATCATTTCGCTCGTCGATTTGTACGTGGGCTTTATGCTCTTCTCGGTTTGGATCGTCTACCGCGAAAAATCGCGCGCGACGGCGGCGATCTGGGTCGTGCTGATGATGGTGCTTGGCTTTTGGACGGGCGCGCTGTACATGTTCCTCGCGCTCAACGCGAGCAACGGCGATTGGAAAAAATTCTGGCTCGGCGCGCGCGCGTAGCACTCTTGCAATGGACTGGACACAGTTTTTACGCTGTCCGCGATGTAGTGCACGCGGATTGACGCTCAGCGCCAAAGCGAATGACGAGTTGCTGCCGGAACGCGGTGAAGCGGTCTGCAATAATTGCGATGCGCGATTTCCAATTCGCCATCACGTGCTCGATCTGGCGCAACGCAATGATACGAATTTGTTGACGCTGGCAGGCTTGAGCAATTATTTGCCCATGTTGCCCTGGGGCTATGAAAACCTTTGGCGACCGCGTTCGCTCACGTTCTTGTCCGGCGAAACGTTTTCAAATGCGCGCGAAATCAAATTGCTGAACGATTGGCTCACGCCCCAGTCCGGCGAATTGATTGTCGATCTCGGTTCGTCCACCGATTTATACGCGCGCGGCATCGGCAAACAAAGCGCAGATGCAGCCATCGTCGCAATCGATATGGCGACGGGAATGTTGGACGCCGGCCGCAAGTACGCGTTACGCGATAGCGTGAAAAATATCGCGCACGTCCGCGCGCCGGTTCAGCGGTTGCCGTTTGCCGATGCATCGGTGGATGCGTTGGCGTGCGGCGGCTCGCTCAACGAGTTTCGTTCGATGAGCGAAGCGTTGCGCGAGGCGCGGCGCGTAGTAAAAGCCGGTGGTCGGATGTTTGCGATGAGTTTACTCCAAGCCTCATCGACCGCCGGGCGAATCGGGCAGTGGAATGCGCGGGTGAGCGGCATCGCTTTCCCGTCGCTGGATGAATTCAATCGAGTGATTGCCCAAGCCGGCTGGCAGTGCGAACGGCAGCAGGTGTACGGCGTGGTGGCGTTTACCTTGATGAAGCCGGGTTTGAAAGGGTAGGAAAAATGGTGTCAGGTATTTTGTCTGCACAACTGCGGCGAATGCGCGCGATGAATTTCAAATATCACGCGCTCTTTTTTCGCCAGATCAATTTTTGGATCGCGGTGAATGTGGTGTTGCTCATTGCCAGTCTGCTTGAACCACTGCGCCCGGCCGTGTTGCTGGTGCCGTTTCTCGTCCTGTACGCGGCGATGCAAGGCGCGTTTCATTTTCACTATATCGTCTTTGCGCGGCGGTTTGCGCGCGCGCTCGAACAAAAAATCAATCGGCTGAACGGCAACGATGTGCTCATCGCGCACAAATTGGAAGAGGCGTACCTGTTCCCGCTCGACGCGCCGCGTTTTGTCGGGGTCAGTCTTGGAAATCCCTTGACCTTCTTTTCCGCCATCACATTTCATTACGGCATCGCGGGCACGTTGTTGTGGGCATTGTCGCTTTATCGCGCGTGGCAATTGCTCCCACAACTCGCGCCGAATTTCCCTCCGCTCAATTTTTATTTGCCCGTGACGATTGCGTGGACGCTTGCGAATATGCTGTACCTGGCGTGGTACTTTATCGGTCAGCGCGACGAGAAACGTGTCGAACAGCAACTGGCTGTATTTTTGACGGAGAAATAAAATGGCGCTGGCTCAACCTATCTTTTCCAAAAATCGAATGGAATACGAAACACCGCGCGAAGGCATCACCATCGGCGGTTATGTGGCGCGACGGTTACACAAGACAACATTGCTGAAATCGATTGCCGATTTGCTCCCGCAGGATTCGGCGCGCGCGCTGGCACAATTGGGAATCTATGCGATTGCCGCATCGACGAGTTTTGGTCCCGCGCTTTATCAGCCCGATTGGGATCCGGCGGGCAAAGTGATCGAAACCATCGACCCAGAAACCAATGCGCGCGTTACGGTGACCTGCGAAGGCAATCTGGTGTTTTCGTATCGCGTCGAAATGAAAAGCATCGGTGTCCTGGAAGGCGTCGAAACAATCAAGGGAACCACGGTAGGTTTGCGCGGTCTGGGAATGCCAGCGCCGACAACCTTCAAATTTTCGGCAGAGCAAAGCGATTATCGTGCCGATATGATTGGATTGATTACAAGTGAATTAGGACCTGGGCTGGCGCGCTGGAACATCCGCGGTTATGGCTCGCTGGATGTGTCGGACAACCGGGGCAATCGCGGTAAACTCACACTCGATCGTTCTGGAATTGTTGTGGCTTCAATTTCTGCTTCGGATGGACATGCCATCGAGTTCAAAGAAAGGTTGGTATAATCAAATGTCGATTCCGGTTTTCTTGTCATTCAGAGAAATGTGGCGCAATCGCGGACGATTTATCTTGTTCAGTCTCGTCATCGCGCTGATCACGTTGCTGGTGCTATTCATCGCCGCGCTTGCCGACGGCTTGGGTAACGGCAACCGCGAGTACATTCAAAAGTTGAATGCCGACCTCATCGTCTACAAAGCCAATGTCGATCTGTCGGTTGGCGCGAGCCAGTTGAACCGCGGCAAGCTGGCGGAGGTCAAGCGGATCGAAGGCGTGAAAGATGCGGGGCAGTTGAGTTTCACCAGCGTTGTGCTTGTGCTCGATGTAAACAAAAAGCTGAACGTTGCCGCCATCGGCGTGGAGCCGGGCAAGCCGGGCGAGCCGCCGGTGCTGCAGGGCACACCGCTGCAAGCGAGGGGGAGCAAGGAAGCCATCATCGACCGCAACGTCGCATTGCGAACCAATTTCAAAGTGGGCGATGAGATCACGGTCAAGACGATTCAAGAAACGAAGGAACAGCTCTACACTTTGAAAATTGTCGGCATCACCGACGGCCGTCAGTACTCGATCCAACCAGCGGTCATCGTATCGCAAGACACATTTACGCTCATCAAGCCGGGTTTGCTGCCGAATCCGAATCAGATTGATCTGGTGTCGAACATCATCGCCGTGCAGTTGGACAAGCCAGACCAATGGAAAGACATGGCAGCCACGTTGGAGCACGATGTGGACGGCATCAAGGCAGTTGATCGCGTGACCGCGTACGAAAACACGCCCGGCTACAGCGCGCAACAAAGCACGCTCAGCACGCAAAATTTCTTTTCGTTGCTGATTGGCTTGCTGGTCATCGGCGGTTTCTTCCAAATTCAAACGCTGCAAAAAGTTCCGCAGATCGGAATGTTGAAAGCCATCGGCGCGCCGAACGCGACGATTGCGCTGGCGGCGTTGACGCAAATCGTCATGGTCACGATTCTTGGGGTTGCCATCGGCACGCTGTTCACGTTGCTGCTTTCGCTCACGTTTCCGCCGACGATTCCAATCATCTTTTCGCCGGCGGCAGTCGCGGTGAGCGTTGCGTTGTTATTGATCATCGGTCCCATCGGCGGTTTTGTTTCGGTGCGCTATGCGTTGCGCGTCGAGCCGTTGACCGCGCTGGGGTTGTCATCATAATTTTTATCCGCGAATTTCACGAATTTTCGCTAATCTGTTTTTTCTATTCGCGTTAATTTGCGTAATTCGTGGATGAGGTACAATGCATATGCCAAACTCTTTGGAAACCAAAAACGTAGCAAAAATTTACAAGACCGATACCGGCACGACGCGCGCAGTCGATACCGTGTCGATGGCTGTTGCCAATGGCGAATTCGTCGCGCTCGTCGGTCCTAGCGGCTCGGGCAAGACGACGTTGCTTGCCATGTTGGCGACTCTGCTCAAGCCAAGCGAAGGCGAAATCATCATCGATGGTCAAGAACTATCGAAGATGAACGATGCTGAGCGCACGCGCTTTCGCCGCGAGAAAATTGGATTCACATTTCAAGCGAACAATCTCGTGCCGTACTTGACCGCGCTCGAAAATGTCGAGTTGATGCTCAAGCTGAACGGCAAGGGCGGACACGCGGGCCGCGAACGCGCCAAAGAATTGCTCGCGCGTCTCGGGCTGGGCGACCGATTGAACAATTTGCCGCGTCAATTGTCCGGCGGTCAGCAACAGCGCGTGGCGATTGCGCGCGCATTGGTGCACAATCCCGCGCTCGTGCTGGCGGACGAACCGACCGCGAGTCTCGATACCGAACGCGCGTATCAGGTCGTCGAAACATTTGCGAATTTGATTCACGAACAAAAACGCGCGGGGATTATGGTCACGCACGATCTGCGCATGACCGAGTTTGCGGACCGCGTGATTCAAATGATGGACGGCACCGTGCGGCGCATTATCAGCCAGCGCGATGAGATCAAGGCGTTTGCAGCCGGCAAATCGTCGACGGAACAACCGGTGGCGAAAGAGAAATCGGTGCAACTCAAATTCAACGATGCCGCGCCGGATGTGCAAATTACGACCGCTGCCGGCGAACGCGTCAAGTTATCGTCGTTGTGGAAAGAGAAACCGCTGCTTTTGGTTTTCACGCGGCACTTTGGTTGTCCGCAGTGCAAAGAGATGCTCGATCAGTTGGTCGACAACAAAATCGATTTGGAAAAATCTGGTCTGACGATTGCGGCGGTTACACAAGGCAATCCAGCTGAGACTCTGGAGTTTTGCAAACGCCAGGCGCCCGGGATCGTTTGCCTGTCCGATCCGCAACGTGAAGCGTATCGTGCGTTTGGTTTGGGACGCGGCACGACGTGGCAAGTGATTTTGTCGCCGGACGTGATTCGGGGGACGGTGCGCGCGCGTGAGCACGGACACAATGCCGAATTGCCGCCGTCGGGGCAAGACGTGATGCAAATGTCCGGCACGTTCATCATCGGCACCGATGGGCGCATTCGCTTGCCGTACTATTACGAGAACATCGCCGACCACGCGCCCATGGATTTGCTGTTGAACGGCGTGCTGGGAACAAGTTGGAGCAAATCGTTTACTGGACCGCTGGCGTAGGAAGGAAAGAAAAGCGCATGTCAAAAATTTCACTCAACACATCCGCTCCCGATTTTGCACTGGGTGATTTTCAAGGCCGCCTGGTACGTCTGGCTGATTTTCGCGGCAAGAAGAATGTCGTGCTGGTGTTCAATCGTGGATTTGCGTGACCCTTTTGCCAAAGGCACATGGCGCAGTTGCGCCAAGATGTGAGTCGGTTTGTTGAACGTGACGCCGAGATTATCGTCGTCGGCCCGGAAAATGCGAGTGCGTTTGCAGAATACTGGCAGAAACATGATTTGCCTTTTATCGGTTTGCCCGATCCAACCGCAAGCGTTCTCAAGTTGTACGGGCAAGAAGTGAATTTGTTCAAGCTCGGGCGAATGCCGGCACAAGTCGTCATCGATCGCGGAGGCGTTGCGCGTTTTGTTCACTATGGGCATTCCATGAGCGACATTCCGGCGAATGACGAGTTGTTGGACATTATCGATACGTTGAATCAGGAACTTGCGCCACCGTGATGCGCCGGGTGATTTGGTGGTTGCGCCGCGATTTGCGCTTGACCGATAACATGACCTTGCATCACGCTTTGCGCGATGCGGCGAGTGTGATCCCGGTTTTCATTCTTGACCCAGGTCTGCTGAACAGCGACAAACTTGCGCCTGCGCGCAGGCAATTTCTATTCGATTCGCTCGTTGACCTCGACGCACGCTTGCGCGAGCGCGGCGGGCGATTGATTTTGCGGCGCGGCGATCCTGCGCGCGAGTTGTCCAAGTTGGCGAAAGAAACGCAAGCCGATGCGGTCTACTTTCATCGCGATTATACGCCGTACGCGCGACGACGCGATGAACAAGTTGTACGCTGCGCTCGAACTCACTCGGCGTGCGCGTCGAGCATATTCGATGACAACTATCTCGCCGCGCCCGAACAAGTTTTGAAAAATGACGGCACGCCGTACACCGTCTTCACGCGCTTTCGTAATCGGTTTGAAGCAACTCGTCAGTCATCCCCGATGCGATTCTCAACGCGCGGTCAGTTGAATACGCCGCGCGATATTTCCTCGCTCGATCTGCCAACGCTCAAACGCGATGAACGTTTTGCGCGTGGTGGGGAAACGGAAGCGCTGAAACTGGCGCGGCAGTTTCATGCGGCGGGACGATGGGTCTGCAAGCGTTATCGCGACACGCGCGATTTAATGGCGCGCGATGCGACGTCGCACCTGTCGCCGCATCTGCATTTTGGGACGGTGTCGGTGCGCGAACTGGTGCGCGCCGCGCGTGATGCGAAGGCTGGCACGCACGGCAAGACGTGGATTGACGAGTTGGTGTGGCGTGAATTCTACGCGCAGGTGTTGTGGCATTTCCCGCACGCGGCACGCGGCGCGTTCAGGCGGCCATACGATTCAATTGCGTGGGAGAACGACGCGGAAAAATTTGCGGCGTGGTGCGAGGGGCGCACGGGGTATCCGATTGTCGATGCGGCGATGCGTCAGTTGAACGCAATCAGGCTGGATGCACAATCGCGCGCGGATGATCGTCGCATCGTTTCTCACCAAAGATTTGCTCATCGATTGGCGCTGGGGCGAAAAATATTTTCTGCAACATCTTGTCGATGGCGATGTCGCGTCGAACAATGGCGGCTGGCAATGGGCGGCGGGAACGGGCACGGACGCGCAACCGTTTTTCCGCATTTTTAATCCGGTCTTGCAAGGTACGCGTTTCGATTCCGAAGGTGCATACGTCAAGCGATGGATTCCCGAATTGGAGCGCGTGCCACCAAAGTATATTCACGCGCCGTGGACAATGCCGGCTGATGTTGCGCGACGCGCGGGTGTGCAAATCGGCAAAGATTATCCCGCGCCGATGGTCGACCACGCCATTCAGCGCGAGCGCGCTTTGAAAATGTATCGAAGAAAATGAAACCGGGTTTCTACAGAAACCCGGTTTCATTTATCATTGCAGGTGCGTGCGCTATTTCCGATACTCAACCTGCGAATACAGATCCAATTTTTCCAAACGATGTTTGGAAGAGATCCGACGCATCGTGCCGGACCGCGAGCGCATGACGAGCGAATCGGTCGTTGCGCCGTCGGTGTAGTAATGAACGCCCTTGAGCAATTCGCCGTCGGTGACGCCGGTGGCAGAGAAGAAGACATTGTCGCTGTGCACCAAATCGTCCATGCTCAGCGTTTTCTTCAGGTCGTAGCCCATCTGCCGCGCGAACTCGCGTTCCGAATCGTCGCGGGGCCAGAGTTTGCATTGAATATCGCCGCCCATACACTTTAATGCCGCCGCCGCAATGACGCCTTCCGGCGAGCCGCCGATGCCGAACATGATATCGACGCCGGTGCCTTCGAGCGCCGTGGAGAGACCGGCCGCCACGTCGCCGTCCGGGACCAGCTTGAGCCGCGCGCCGGCGTTGCGCACCGCATCAACATATTTCTGATTGCGCGGGCGATCCAAAATCACAGCGACGAGGTCCTGAAGCGGTTTGTTCTTGGCGCGGGCGACCGCATTCAAGTTATCGACGACCGGCGCGTCGATGTCGATCTTGCCGCGCGCTTCCGGACCGACAGCCAACTTGTCCATGTAGACCAAATGTCCCGGCGAAAACATCGAACCTTGTTCCGCAATCGCGATGACGGACAGCGCGTTGCCCAAACCAAGCGAGGTCAAGCGCGTGCCGTCGATGGGATCGACGGCAATGTCCACCGGCTGTTGTTTTGATTTGCCTTCGCCGGTTTTTACACCCAGTCCGATGCGTTCGCCGTTGAAAAGCATCGGCGCTTCGTCTTTCTCGCCCTCGCCGATAATGACTGTCCCGTCGATTTCGATTTGATCAAGCAAGAGGCGCATGGCTTGCACAGCCGCGTCATCGACGCGAATCTTGTCGCCGCGTCCCATCCAGCGCGCGGCGGCAAGCGCGGCGCCTTCGGTCACGCGAACAAGTTCCAGTGCGAGATTGCGATCAAGTTGTGATTGCATGACTCTCCTTTGGTTTTGAGATGGGGATGTTCTGATCAATCGTCAGTTTTTGGTTTAGGAGGTGCTTCGGTCGTGATGTACAGCGGCCGATTTTTTACTTCATCGTAAATACGTCCCAGGTACTCGCCAAGGATGCCGAGAAAAATCAACTGCACACCGCCGAGAAACAGAATCGCAATGAGCGAGGTGGCTTCGCCGTAGAATGCGTTGTTGCCGGAGAGACGCATTGCAACGACAAACGGAATTGCGACGAGCGCGATGCCGGAAACCCAAAAGCCAATCGTTGTTGCCAGCTGAAGCGGGACGTACGAAAAGCCGGTAATGGCATCGGTCGCAAACTTGAGCATCTTGCGGAACGGGTATTGCGTTGCGCCGGCGTACCGTTCCGCGCGCGCGTACTTGACGCCGGTCTGCTTGAACCCGACCCAGACTGACAAGCCGCGCATGAATCGATGGTGTTCGCGTAACTGCCGCATGGCCAACACGACTTGACGATCGATGAGGCGAAAATCGCCGGTGTCCGAAGGAATATCGATGGACGCGAGGCGGCGGATGAGTCGATAGAACAGCGAGGCAGTGAAGAGTTTGAAAAAGGTTTCGCCTTGGCGCGTCTCGCGCTGAGCGTAGACGAGTTGAAAGCCGGCTTTCCATTTTGCAACGAGCTGCGGAATGACTTCGGGAGGGTCTTGCAAATCGGAATCGATGATGACGACCGCGTCGCCTTCCGCATAATCGATGCCGGCGGAAATGGCAATCTGATGTCCAAAGTTGCGCGAGAAATCGATGATCTTGATGCGCGAATCTTGCGCGCGCAGTTCGCGTCCGATGGCTGGCGAACGATCGCGACTGCCGTCGAAAACGAGAATCAATTCGCAGTCGCCGTCCAACGCGTCCATTACCGCGCGTGTGCGGCGATAGAATTCGGGCAGAGTTTCTTCTTCGTTGAAAACCGGCGCAATGATTGAATAGTGGGGACGTGGCATGGAATTTTTCATTCGTGACATTCTGAGCGAGCCGCTTTGCGGCGCAGCATCGAAGAATGTGTCAGTTCGTGAACTACGTGTTCGCTGCGCTTTCAGCGTCACGATGATTTCATTTCAAAATATAATACGTTCCTTTTTTGTCGCCCAATTTCAAAAGCACATCTTTTTCCACGAGGTCAGCCAGGTCGCGGCGAATCGTTTCCTCGCTCACATCCGAAAACATCTCGCGGAAATCGCGATTGGCGATGCGCTGATTCTTGGCGATGTACTCCAGCGCCGTTTGCTGACGCTCGTTCAACTCCAGGCGGCGCCACTTGCTCTTGTCCATTTCATCGCCGACCATCTTCTCGCCGGGACCGCGCAGCGTCACCTTAAATCCATTTGACGTTTCGGCAAAGCGCGGCGCCGGCAAGCCCCACTCGCGCATCAAGCGAATCATCCGGTCGATGCCGTACCCCAGGCGTTCAATATAACCCATGTCGGCGAGGACTTGGGCGATGACTTCGTTGCGCGAAAATCTTTCTTCGACGATATTTTCCACCGTCACGTGACCGGGCAAGTCGGCCGGGGCTGTACACTTCGATGCGGTCACTGAACATCAGCACGCGAACCTCATCGCCGCGAATCGCGTAATCGCGATGGGCAACGGCGTTGACGATGGCTTCGCGCACGGCGGGAAGCGGATACTCGGCGCGATCCTCACGCTGGAACGAATCGATGCGCGAGCCTTTGCGCATGTTCGCGACGAGCCATGATTCGGCATGGCGGATTTGATCGGGCAGAGGACCGCGCACGATTTCGCGCAGGAACTCATCTGTCATTTGTTTGCCGGTATAACGCGCGAGCAAAATTTCAGAGCTGGGAAACGCGCGTTGCGGATCGTGACCGAAAAGCAAATAGCCGGAAGTCGTCGGGCGCCACGTGTTGCCATCTTTGGCGATGCAACCGCGCCGCTGTAACATATCGACGATGGCATCTTTTTTGATCGGCGAATCGCCAAGAAACGTCCCCGCGTACTTTTGAACGATCCGGTCATCCAAATCATCAAGCGTTGCGCCGGTCACCGGCAGTGATTCAAAATTCGCTTCGCCGCGTTCGCGCAAAAGTTGGCGCAGTTGGCGCGGACCCAGCGCAACATTTTTCTTGCCGGCGCGCGCCAAGATATTTTCCGCGCAAGCCGTACGCGTGCGGCAAGCCGGTGGGCACTTGAACGAAGAGAATTGATTTGTCTTCCAGCGTCACCGGTTCGGGACGCGGCAGAATCAGCGGCGGCTCGCAGCGTAAACCGGCGGCCAGCGCTTTATCAGTTGCGGCATCGGCATCGCGCACGCCGCGCAACGTGCCGGTGTGCGGATCGATTCCCAAAAGCACAATGCCGCCATTCGCATTGGCGAACGCGGCAAGTGTTTCGGCAAGGCGATTTACCGGCGCAGACTCGATTTCAAATGCGAGGGTCTCACCTTGTCCTTGGCGATGCAACTCTGCAATCTCTTCGATGTTCATGCCGATGCTATGAAATCCAATTGAGAAGGAACGGCAACAGACTCGATGGTTTGGGCGCGGGGCTGGGTGTGCCTTGCCCAAAGCTAAGATATAATTCGATTGCAATCAACCCGCAGGCAAGCGCGCAGCAACAGGCAAGCAACAAGACGACCGCGACGATGAGGAGTCGCCCGGAATTGTCTTTTGGGCTGCAACATACATTTCGTTGGGCGTGTAACTTGTTGGCTGGGAATACGCGTACGGCGCTGATTGTCCTGCGGCGATCGGCGAGCCGCGCGTCGCGGGTGCGGTTTGAACATCTGCGCCGCACGCTCCGCAGAATCTTTGATTGGACGCGACGGTCGCGCCGCAACTGGGGCAAGTAACCAAATTCGTCTCCTTTACCGTTTCCGGTTTTGGGATTTGCTTTTATTCAATGCGACTGGCAGAACCTGATCCATTTGGTCGACGTAGACAAAATTCATTTCGCGTTGAACTTTTTTCGGCAAGTCGATCAAATCTTTTTTGTTTTTGGTTGGAATAACCATGGTGGTCAGTCCGGCGCGATGCGCCGCCAGCACTTTATCGCGCAAGCCGCCGATGGGAAGCACGCGACCGCGCAACGTGATTTCGCCGGTCATCGCCACATTGCGATGCACTGCGCGCTGCGAGAGCGCGCTGATGAGCGCGGTGGCAATCGTAATGCCCGCCGACGGTCCGTCTTTGGGAATCGCGCCTTCCGGGACGTGAATGTGAATATCGAGCTTGTCGAAATTAACTTTCAAGTGCAACTCGCGCGCGTGCGTACGCGCGTACGACAGCGCCGCTTGCGCCGATTCTTGCATCACGTCGCCGAGTTGACCGGTGAGCAGCAGACTGCCTTTGCCGCGCATCAGCGTTACTTCGACGGCCATGGTATCGCCGCCGGCATCGGAAACCGCAACGCCGGTCGCCACGCCGATTTGATCTTTTTCCTCTTTGATACCGAAGGTGAATTTCGTCGGACCCAAATATTTGAAAAGCGATTCCTGCGTCACGTGCGCGGGCGCGTTTTTGCCTTCCGCGACGGTGCGCGTCACTTTGCGACACACGTTCGCAATCTCGCGTTCCAAATTGCGGACGCCGGCTTCGTACGTATACTCGCGAATCAGACAGCGAATCGATTCATCGGAAAACTTGGGCAAGTCTTTGAGCCCGTGTTCTTCCATTTGGCGCGGAACCAAAAACTGTTTCGCAATCGCCAGTTTTTCTTCTTCGATATAGCCGGGAAATTCGATGACTTCCATCCGATCGCGTAGCGCCGGCGGAATCGGATCCAAAATATTTGCCGTCGTAATGAACATGACGCGCGCCAAATTGTACGGCACATCAAGATAGTGATCGCTGAACGAATGATTTTGCTCGGGATCGAGGACTTCTAAGAGTGCCGCACTGGGGTCGCCGCGAAAATCGGCGCCGATCTTGTCCACTTCATCAAGCATGAAGACCGGATTGACGGTCGCGGCACGCTTCATCGTTTGAATGATGCGCCCCGGCAACGCGCCGATGTACGTGCGCCGATGTCCGCGGATTTCGGCTTCGTCGTGGATGCCGCCAAGCGACACGCGCACAAAGGCACGACCGAGCGCTTGCGCAATGGAGCGTCCCATGGATGTTTTGCCGGTGCCGGGTGGACCGACGAAACACAGAATGGGCGAGCGCATTTTATCGGCGGCGAGTTTGCGGACGGCCATATACTCCAAAATGCGCTCTTTGGCTTTTTGCAAACCGTAATGTTGTTCGTCGAGTAATTTCGCGGCGGCGGGAATATCAAGATTGTCGGCGGTCTCTTTGACCCACGGAAGGGTTACGAGCCAATCGAGATACGTGCGGATGATGCCGACTTCCGGCGCGGCGCTGGGCATTTGCTTCAAACGGTCAAGCTCGTGCAAGGCTTTTTCCTTAGCCTCGTCCGTCATGCCGGCTTTTTCGATCTTGTCGCGCAGTTCGTTGACTTCGCTGCGCCTGCGAATCCATCTCGCCAAGCTCATGTTGAATCGCGCGCATTTGCTCGCGCAAAAAGTATTCACGCTGATTCTTATCGACTTCTTCTTGGACTTGGGAATGAATTTTGCTCTGCAATTCCAACACGTCGAGTTCGCGCGCGAGCAAGACGGAAATTTTCTGCAAGCGCTCGATGGGGTCGAAGGTTTCTAAAAGTTCCTGGCGTTTGCTCAGTTCCAGATTCAGCATCGAACCGACCAAATCGGCGAGCCAGCCCGGCGTATTGGCGTTCATCGCGGCGACGTAGGCTTCTTCGGACAGGTTTTGGCTGAGGCGCACGGTTTTCTCGAAGAGCGCGAGGACGGCGCGCATCAACGCTTCGGTTTCCAGCGATGCTTTCGATTTTTCCGGGATGTACTCGACGCGCGCGCGCAGGTACGGATCGGTTTGGGTGATCTCAAGCAAGCGGACGCGCGTAGTGCCTTGCGTAAAGACGTTGGTTGTGCCGTCGGGCATCCGCAACATTCGTCCGGCGGTCACTTCGGTGCCGATGGTGTACAAGTCGGCAAAGCCGGGCTCTTGCGTTTGCGGATCGCGTTGCAGGAACACGACGACCGGTTTATTCTCGCCGAGCGCGGATTCAATCGCGCGCACCGAGCGTTCGCGTCCGACCATCAACGGGCTCATCAGATGCGGATATAAAACCGTGTCGCGCACCGGCACCAAAGGCAATTCCACAATGGTTGGCGATTCTATGACATCGAGTTTAGTTTTTCTGTTTTCAATCTTTTTGGGCATTCCGAACTCCTGACGGGATAGATAATACCACAGCGAGAGGGGAGTGTCAAAAAATCGCAGTCGATTTTGCCGTACCGCGATTGACACACGGCATCGAGTCGTGTAAAATGCGCGCAAATTCGTAAAAGGGAGTCCCGTGAGCGATCCAGTTTTGTACGGCGGTCAAGCGGTCATCGAAGGGGTGATGATGCGCGGCCGTCGTTTTGTTGCCTGTGCGGTGCGTGAACCCAAAGGCGAAATCATTTCCATCAGCGAGCCAATTGCGCCAGCCATTTACGCCAGTCGTTGGTCCAAGGTTCCGTTCTTGCGCGCGATGACGATTTTGTGGGACACGTTGGTTTTGGGAACCAAGATGTTGATGCACTCGGCGAACATTGCGGCTGCCGATGAAATGCAAAAAGAACCGAAGAATGCGCCGGCGACCTGACGGTGTCGCCGGCGACTCCAAACGCAATTCCCACCGGCGTGGCGATAGGAACATTAGGCGTTTCTTTGACGTTTGGCATTGGGTTGTTTTTTGTCCTGCCACTCGTTTTGGTTGGCTTGGTCGATCCTTTTCTCACGACGTGGTTCGCCAATATCGATTTTGCGTCGTTCGCCAGCAATGTCTTGGAAGGCGCGATTCGATTAACATTTTTTCTGATTTACATCTGGGCGATCAGTTTAATGCCGGACATTCGCCGCGTGTTTCAATATCACGGCGCGGAGCACAAGACGATTGCCGCCGATGAAGCTGGCGCTGAGTTGACGCCATCGATTATTCAGACCTTCAGCAAAGAGCATCCGCGGTGCGGCACCGGTTTTCTTCTGACCGTCGTCGTCGTTTCGATTTTTGTTTTTGCGTTGCTGGGCCGCCCGCCGATGATTTTGCGCATCGCGTCGCGGATTGTGCTTGTGCCGTTCGTCGCCGCGCTGAGCTACGAATTGATCAAGTTCGCGTCCGCGCACAAACGCAATCCAATTCTTAATTGGCTCGTCGTCAAGCCGAGTTTGTGGCTGCAATCGTTGACGACGCGCGAGCCGGATGAAAAAATGATCGAAGTCGCCATCGCGGCGCTCCAGCGCGTCAAGGGCGAAGAAGCTAAAGCCGCGCAACTCTAATCTTTTTTGAGCCTATAAACTTCTGGAGGATTTCGGGATGCAATTACAAGATAGACTTGCCGCCATCTTGCCGGAATGGCGCGAACGCGCGCGCAAGCTGACGAAAGAGCACGGAAACACCCAAGTCGGCAAAATTACCGTCGATCAAATTTACGGCGGCATGCGCGACATTGAAGGTTTGGTGACGGATATTTCGTACGTCGATCCGCAAACCGGCATTCGCTTTCGCGGCTTTACGATTCCCGAAGTCTTGGCAAAACTGCCGAAAGCCAATGGCGCGACGATGCCATATGTCGGCGGGTTGTACTATCTGCTCTTGACCGGCGAAATTCCGACCACCGAGCAAGCCAAAGCGGTTGAAGCGGAATGGAAGGCACGCGCGTTTGTGCCGCAATATATTGTCAATGCGTTGAGCGCGATGCCGGAAGATACCCATCCGATGACGATGATGTCGATGGCCGTCCTTGCGCTGCAACCCTCTTCGGTCTTTGCGAAACGCTACACGGAAGGAATGAAAAAGGACGAATACTGGATTCCGATGCTGGAAGACAGTATGAATTTGATTGCCAAGTTGCCGGAAATCGCCGCGACGATTTATTGCCTCAAGTACAAAAAATGCGAAGTCTATGTTCCCGACCCCAATCTCGATTGGGGCGGTAACTTTGCGCGCATGATGGGCGTGGTCAACCGCGAATACGAAGACCTCTCGCGTTTGTATTTTATCTTGCACTCGGATCATGAAAGCGGCAACGTGAGCGCACATGCGGTGCATCTCATTGGCTCCGCCTTGTCGGATATTTACTATGCGTTTTCTGCCGGGCTGGACGGCTTGGCCGGTCCATTGCATGGCTTGGCGAATCAAGAATGTTTGGGTTGGCTCCTGGGCGTGTACAAAAAAGTTCGGACACGTGCCATCGAAGGAGGAACTGACGCAATACGCGCACGAAACGCTTGCCGCCGGCAAAGTGATTCCCGGTTACGGTCATGCTGTTTTGCGCACACCCGATCCACGCTTTATCGCGCAACTTGAATTCGGCAACAAGTACTTGCCCAACGATGATTTGTTCCGCTTGGCGAGTCTCGTGTATCAAACGGTGCCAGACATTCTCAAGGCGACCGGCAAAGTCAAGAACCCATGGGCGAATGTCGATGCGATCAGCGGCACATTACAATATCATTACGGCGTGCGCGAGTTCGATTTCTACACGGTGTTGTTTGGCGTCGGCCGCGCGTTGGGTGTGACGGCGAATGCGGTCTGGGCGCGCGCGTTAGGTCAGCCGATCGAGCGACCGAAATCATTGACGACCGCGATGCTCGAGGAAATCGCCGGATTAAGAAAAGCTGACGTTGACACATCGTCGTCGACGTTGTAGAATTAAGGCGTCGATAAGAATCGGCAAGACCCACAAAGCGAGTTGAGATAAAAACATGTATGTAACCCGTTGGAATAAAGAGACAGCGCCGTCTCTTGAGGCACTGCGTGGCGCCCTGACGGGCGAAGGGTTGTCCGTTTCCGAATGGACGGACCCTTCCGGCACCGTGTATCCGGTGCACGCGCACGAATTTCCAGAAGTGCGCGTCGTGGTGCGCGGCAAGTTGCGCATTGGTTTGCCGGAAACTGGGGAAGAAATCGTCCTGGGTCCCGGTGATCGTTTGGACTTGCCGGCCAATGTGCCGCACTGGGCGGACGTGAACGGAAACGGGGGGGTTGTTTACCTCTCTGCCTCAAAAATTAGTCGCAAGTAGATTGCGTTTGGCGATTTTGAGTGAGTGGGTCAGGAGTTTCTGCTTCTGACCCGCGTCGTGTTATTCGCTTGCATTTCATCATCTCAAGGAGACTGGTATGCGAAAAAAGATTGCCGTTATCGGCGCGGGAAAAGTTGGCTCGACGACGGCGCAACGCTTGGCGGAGCGCAATTATGCCGATGTCGTTGTCATGGATGTGGTCGAATTTGTGGCGGAAGGCGTTGCGCTCGATTTGATGGAAGCGGGACCCGTGCTGGGTTACGATGTGAACGTGAGCGGCTATACCGTCGGCAAGACGATGAGTTACGATTATGCCGCTGGTGCGCTTGAGTTGAAAGAAGGCATGGGCGCGGAAAAAATCGCCAACTCCGAT
This sequence comes from uncultured Chloroflexia bacterium, assembly GCA_963718225.1. GTDB lineage: Bacteria > Chloroflexota > Anaerolineae > UBA4142 > UBA4142 > DAOTXS01. The sequence continues at coordinate 42,972 of CAVQYN010000013.1, read as the reverse complement.
ATCGTCGTCATGACCGCGGGCATCGCGCGCAAGCCGGGCATGAGCCGCGATGATTTGATTCTCACGAACCAGAAAATCGTCGGCGGGTGGGCGGAGAGCATTGCCAAGCACGCGCCGAATGCAATCGTCATCGTCGTGACCAACCCGGTCGATGCGATGACGCAATTGATGTGGCACACGACCCAATTTCCAAAGCATCGTGTCATCGGTCAAGCCGGCGTGTTGGACAGCGCGCGCTTCCGCACGTTCATCGCGCAAGAACTCGGCGTGTCGGTGCAGAATGTCGATGCCTATGTGCTTGGCGCGCACGGCGACCAGATGGTGCCGTTACCGCGCTACACCACGGTTGCCAGTGTGCCGCTGACTGAATTGCTGCCAAAAGAAAAGATCGATGCGTTGGTCAAACGCACGAAAGACGGCGGCGCGGAAGTTGTGAATCTGTTCAAGACCGGCTCCGCGTACTATGCGCCGAGTGCGGCGGTGGCTGAAATGGTCGATGCGATTCTGCTCGACAAGAAAAAAATCTTGCCCTGCATTGCTTACTTGGAAGGCGAGTACGGCATCAGCGGCGTATATGCTGGCGTGCCGGTGAAACTCGGCGCGAAAGGGATCGAAGAAATCGTCAAGTGGAAACTGGATGCGGCGGAACTGGCTCTGCTTCAGAAATCGGGCGAAGCGGTTCGCGCGTTGAACAAAGTGATGGGAATCTAGGAAATTCGTAGATTCGAAATTCCAAATTCGACTGAGCAATGAATTTGGAATTTTGAATTCTGAATTCCGAATTTCGCTCGGAGGTCAAATGGTCGAGATCAGAGAGCATCATCTCGACAACGGCTTGATGGTTTTGCTCGCGCCGGTGCGCACCGCGCCGGTGGCGACGTTCTGGGTTTGGTATCGCGTTGGCTCGCGCAATGAAGTGCCGGGCATCACCGGTGTCTCGCACTGGGTCGAGCATATGATGTTCAAAGGCACGCCGACGCTTGGCAAGGGCGAGATCATGCATCTGGTCAATCGCAACGGCGGCGTCGATAATGCGTTCACTTCGATGGATTTCACCGCGTACTTTGAAACCCTGCCGAGTGATCGCATCGATCTTGCGCTGCGCATCGAATCGGATCGCATGGTCAATGCGTTGTTCGATGCGGATGAAGTCGCGAGTGAACGCACGGTGATCATCTCCGAACGCGAAGGCGCAGAGAACGAGCCGCGCTTTTGGCTGAGCGAAGAAGTGCAAGCGACGGCGTTCAAAGTGCATCCGTATCATCACGACACGATTGGTTGGAAAGTCGATTTGGAAACGATGACGCGCGAGGATTTGTATCGGCATTACCAAACGTACTATGCCCCGAACAATGCGGTCATCGTTGCCGCCGGCGATTTCGATCGCGAATGAAATGTTGGGCAAGATTCAAAATGCGTTTGGCAAGATTCCGCGCGGCAAAGATATTCCCAAAGTAACCAGCGTTGAGCCGCCGCAAGAAGGCGAACGGCGTGTGCGGTTGAAGCGGCCCGGTCCGGCGTCGTATTTTCACGCACTGTACCACGCGCCGAACGCCAGCGACCCGGATTTCTTTCCGACGTTTGTGCTCTCCGGCATTCTGGATGGCGTTGGCGGAATGAGTTTTTCCGGCGGTGGCAGTCCGGGCAGATCGTCGCGCTTGTACCGCGCGCTCGTCGAAACCGGACTGGCGGTGGATGTCGATTGCGGTTTTCGCGCAACGCTTGATCCAGGAACAATCGACGTAGCGGCAACGGTACGTCCCGGCGTGTCCATCGAAAAAGTCGAGCAGGCGATTTTCGCCGAACTGGAAAAAATCGCGACGAAACCGGTAACCGATGAAGAGCTTGCCAAAGTCATCAAGCAAGCCAAGTCACAGTTCGTTTACGCGACCGATGGCGTGATGAACCTGGGTTACTGGCTAGGGCAGTGGGAGATTGTCGATACGTATAAAAAGTATACCACGTTTCTCGACGGGCTAAAGCAAGTTAAGAAAGCCGATGTGCTGCGCGTCGCGGCAAAATATTTTGCAGAAACTAACCGCACGGTGGGCTGGTTTACGCCAGCGAATGGCAACGGCAAACCAACAGCGCGCAGCCGCGGGAGGAAATAATCATGGCATACACAATTCCAATTACTCCCGAATCGGTTACGCGCGTGCGGTTGGACAACGGCTTGACGCTTCTCGTCAAAGAAAATCACAATAATGCGTCGATCACTTTGCGCGGGCGCATTCGCGCGGGCGGATTGTACGATACGGACAGAACCGCCGGGCTGGCGCATCTTGCGGTTGCGGCGCTGCAACGCGGCACGCGCAAACGCACGTTCAAAAAGTTGAACGAAGAACTTGATCGATACGGCATGTCGTTCGGCATCGGTGCGGGGATGGAGACGATTGGCTTTAGCGGCAAATCGCTCGTCGAAGACTTTGATCGCTTGCTTGATCTCGCCGCCGATGTCGTGATGCACCCGATTTTTCCGCGGGTCGAGACGGAAAAACTGCGCGGCGAAATTCTGGCCGATCTGAAAGAAGCCGATGATGATACTCAGCATGTCGCCTATCGCGAATTCCGGAAACTGTGTTTCCCGGCGACGCATCCATATCATCGACTCTCGGACGGTACGGCGGAAACGGTCAAGCGGCTCACGGTAAAAGCGATGGCGGATTTTCACGCGCGCTATTTTCGTCCCGACGTTACGACCATCGTATTGGTCGGCGATTTGACAGCAGAACAAGCCATCGAAAAAATCGAACGCAAATTTGGCAAATGGCGCGTCAAGGGCAATGCGGAACCGCACGCGATTCCGGAATCGGTGCCCCTCAAAAAAATCGCCAAGAAAGTTTCGCCGCTCGCCGGCAAAACGCAATCGGATATCGTCATTGGTTATCCCGGCGTGCGCCGCTCCGACCCGGAATATTACGCGCTCAGTCTCGGCGATTTGATTTTTGGTCGACTGGGTTTGTACGGCAGACTCGGCGCGAACGTGCGCGACAAACAAGGGTTGGCGTACTATGTGTACAGCAGTATTGAGGCGAATATCGGCGCGGGACCGTGGAGCGTGCACGCCGGCGTCAATCCGAAGAATGTCGACCGCGCGGTGGATGGAATTATCGCCGAGGTCCAGCGGTTGCGTGCAGAAGCGGTTACCCAAGATGAATTGAGCGAAGCAAAGGACTATGTCACCGGCTCGATGGCTTTGCATCTTGAGACAAACGCCGGCGTCGCGGCAACGTTGAGCGATATCGAAGCGTTTGGGCTGGGACTCGATTATTTGGAACGTTATCCCAATCATCATTCGCGTCGATCACGGCGGAGCAAATTCTGGCGGTCGCGCAAAAATATGCGCAAATCGAAAATTACGCGTTGTCGATTGCGGGACCGGAAAAACAGTAGGCAGAAGACAGCAGGAGGTTGAAATGCCCGAAGAGAAAAAGCGCGTGCCGCGGCGCAAAAAAGCGGCGACAGTAAAAGCAGTTCGTGTGAAGACAGGGGATCAGAAAGTTGGCGAGGGTTCGACGCGCGATATTAAAGCAAGCGCAGTAACTTTATCGCAAAGCAGCACGAACAACGTCGATGCCAAAGTGGTGAATGCGGGACAAAGCGCGTTTGCCAATGTGACGGTGGGTGCGCTGACCGCCAAACAAAGCGCGCTCGGCAATGTGGAAGCCGAACGAGTCGAAGTGACGCAAAGTCTCATTGGCATGGTGCGTGCCGAACAAGTGAATTTGTCGGGGGGCGGTGCCGCTGCAATTACCGGCACCCACATCACGGTTGATGCCGGCGCCGCGCAGTACATGATCGCGCGCGAATCGATTTCTGTGGAGCAGGGCGGCGCGATTGTGATGGCGGCGCCACACATCGAAATGGGCAATGGGTTTGTCGGCATCGTCTTGGCGCGTGAATTTCGCGGCAATGTCCGCGCGCTGCTCGATCAGCGCGGGGCGTTGGTGTTTGGCATTGCCGCCGGCGTGGTTATCGGTTTGCTCGGATTTGCACGCCGGAGGTAGGTTCCAAATCGATTTGAATGACCGAGGGGCTTGCTCCTCGGTTTTTCTTTTTCGCCAGCAAATCGAAAATGCGATATAATACAAGAAAACTCGGACGAGGAACTAATGCCACAAATCAATCTCTCCAATGAAATCTATTCGCGCGCACTCGCGTTCAAACCATTTCTGGAATCCGTGTTAGGTGTCTCGCTTGAGCAAGAAACATACTTTGAAATGCTCTTGCGCCTCGCGCCCGACTTTGTAATTGCCGAGGCGTTCAGAGGCGCGGACCCCGCGGTACTGTTGGGCATTTTGCAGCAACTGGGACAGGAACATCCGGAAACTTATGCGGCAGTCGCATCGATCTTGGAGCGCGCCGAAGTCAAGGCGGATGAAGCGATGAAGCGTATCGAGATGCGTCAACGGCTTGGATTCAAAGAGCCGGGAGAAGACAAGTAGCGTAACAGCGAATCACAAAGGAGTGATGAATGACCACCGACATTGTTTTACTCGAAGGTGTGCGCACCGGTTTTGGCGCGTTTGGCGGCAGTCTCAAAGATTTGAGCGCGACCGATCTCGGCGTGATGGCGGCGAAAGGCGCGCTGGAACGAAGCCAGGTTGACCCGGCGTGGATCGATCACACGATTTTCGGCAACGTCGTGCAAACCAGTCCCAGACGCGATTTATTTTGCGCGCCACATTGGTTTGAAAGCCGGCGTGCCCATCGAAAAGCCGGCGCTCACCCTGAATCGATTGTGCGGCTCGGGGCAGGAAGCCATCGTGATGGCGGCGCGGTTGCTTTTGACCGGCGAAGCCGATTTCGTGCTGGCGGGCGGCGCAGAATCGATGAGCCAAGCGCCGCATATTGTGCGCGGCGCGCGGTGGGGCATCGGCTTTGGCGCGCCGACGCCATTTGAAGATATGTTGTGGACCGCGCTGATCGATTCTTACACCGGCATGCCCATGGCGATCACGGCGGAAAATTTGGCAGAGCAATATCACATCACGCGCGAAGAGCAAGATCGATTTGCGTTGCTGGGTCAACAGCGCGCGAAAAAAGCATGGGATGAAGGCCGCATGACCGATGTCATTGCCGGTGCCGCTGAAGGATCGCAAAGGCAACGTGACGATGTTCGCGAAAGATGAAATTATTCGCGCCGATGCGACGATCGAAGGATTGGCGAAATTGCCGACGCGCTTTAAGAAAGATGGCACCGTCACCGCCGGAAACGCTTCCGGCATTGTCGATGGCGGCGCAGCGGTGGTTGTCACGTCGATGACGAAAGCGAAAGAGCGCGGCGTGAAACCACTCGGCCGACTAGTCTCGTGGGGTGTTGCCGGTGTCGATCCGACGATTATGGGCATCGGTCCCGTGCCCGCGATTCAAATCGCGTTGAAAAAAGCCGGGTTGAAATTGCAGGACATTGACTTGATTGAAATCAACGAGGCGTTCGCGGCGCAAGTGCTGGCGTGTGCCAAAGCGTTGGACATGGATATGGACAAGTTTAATGTCAACGGCGGCGCCATTGCGATTGGACATCCGCTTGCCGCGACCGGCGCGTGGCTCACGCTGCGCGTGCTGTACGAATTGCGGCGACGGGGCAAACGTTACGGCATTGCGTCGATGTGCATCGGCGGCGGGCAGGGCATTGCCGCGATTGTGGAAGCGTTGTAAAAATGAAACTGGGTTTCTTCGAAGAAACCCAGTTTGTGTTTCCAGTGACAATAACCTCACGCAGACTACGCCAAGCTCAGAGTTAATTCTGAGTGATGAACTTGTAACTCCGCCAATATCAATTCTTGACGAGCGGAGCGAGGAGACATGCCCTCCTGGCAAGTGCCAGGGAGTGTGCTGCGCGCGCTCATCATGACGACACGAAACGTGTATTACTTTACGCTAATTCGCGTAGGTAATTCACTATAATCGCCAAGCAATTGATTCGACGCGTCGAACACGTTCAAGCGCGAATTATTTTTCGCATCGTACATTCCAACGCGAATTGTGTATTCGCCCGGCGGCACATCGCGCGGAAGATCGATGTCGTACACGTCGACCAAGTATTCGTTCTTCACCCAGCTGGTTGTTGGCAATGTCCCCGCGCCGGGAATTTGATCGCGTTGCGCGCGCAAGTTGCCGTTCGCATCGATGAGATGGACAAAGCCAGTATGCGACGTGCCGCTTGTCGCAAGTGCTTGCCAGTACAACACCACGCGCACAGTGCGATTATTTTCGCGCACATCGTACCCAACCAACTGCGCGACATCGCCCACGCGCACTCGCAATTGATTCGCCGGCGACGGCGCGCCAAAATAATGCGTGCGTCCCTTCACCGTCACTTGTCCAATTTCGGCGAAAGGCGATAGTTGATTTGTCGCTGGATCAAATATCGCCGCGACGATGCGATAATCACCGTCGGGCGCGTCGCCACGCAGGGTGAGCGTTTGCGGATCGCGCACAATTTCATTCGATTGCCAACGCGTCATCGGATAAATGCCGTGTGCCGGTGCCGCGCGCGTTTCGGCGAAAATATTTCCACGCGTGTCTTGAATTCGCGTGACGATTGAATATTCGCGGTCCAGGGCGCGTGCTGCTTGCCAGAAAAAGGTGATTGCGCCAGGATTGCCAGGTGCCAATGTTTCCGGCGCAGCGTAACCGAGCAAGCGCAATCCATTCGCAAAATCAATGGCGCGGCGATTGGGAATTGCGGCGAGTTTGGGCTGCGCCGGCGCGACGATGTTGATTTGCGCGAGTGAAATGTTTTCGGGTTTGAGCGTGCGATGGTCGCGCGTGTGATAAAGCGTCAAACGCAAATCGTAATTGCCCGGCGGTGTTCCCAACGGAATCGCAAGCCCGATGCGCTGGGTGCCGAAAACAACCTCGCGGTCGTCTTGCGCCCACAAATTGCCGGTGGAATCGATGAGGCGCAAACTCGCATGGAGATCGGCGGCAAGATTTTCGCCCCAATCCAATTTCACGCGCGCAATGTCTTGCCCCGCCGCCAGCGATTCATCTGCAATCGAGTATGTTAACCCAATATTTTCGTCGAACGATGCGGAGCGCGGCGAGGATGCCGGGTCGTCGGTCAGTGCAAAATATTCCAGGCGTGATGTGCCGTACCAACTATCGATGATCGAGTATGCACGGGGACGCAGATTCGCATCCAGCGCATCTTCGACGATGCGTCCTTGTGTTTGCAACGCCGGCAACCACACGCGCGAGTTTGGTTTCAGCCACAAATCGAGATCGCGCTGCAGTTGCACTGAATTCTTGTTCCAGGTTTCGTTTGGCGTTTCGATGACATTCAAAGGCGCGCCGGTATAATACGCTTCAAGGTATCCAATCTGCCACGGATAAATTGCGAGAAACGTATCGCCGGGATTCGCGAGCGCGGCGACATCGGCAATCAGCGGACGATAATCATCGTTGGGATAACGCGGGACCGTGTAGAAATCGTAAAGCGAAAAGCCGGAAATCAGCGCGACGAGAGCGAGCGCGCCGATGCCAAATAATGTTTCGGCGATGCCACAACCAATCGATTCCAATTGCGGTAAGCGTGTAAAAAGCCGGCGCGGACAAGAGTAATAATCGCTCTCCGTGAATTGGGTGAAATGGGAAGATTAGATTGACCATGTACCCTAGTGCGAGCGGAACGCACAGCGAGAGCAGAATCAATAAATTCGGCGACAACGAAGTGAGCGGGCGTTGCTTGCCGCGCACATCGGCGATGACTGCCCACGCGGCGAGAGCAATCATGACGATGCTTGCGCCGGCGAGCCATGTCGATTGCGTAGGCTGTCCGACGGCGAACGCGGACAGATGTTGCGTGAGATACGTGATCGGATCGAGCGGCGTATATTTTTCGATGCCGACTTTGGATGTGACGTACGTATACAGTTTCGGCGCGGCGAAGATGACCCAGGGAAGATAAAGCGCGGCAATCGCAATCCACGCGCTGAGCCAATGCACGAGCGGATTTTCCCAAAGCGATTTGAGCGAACGCCAATTCAGCGGACGTCGATCGATGATCAGAAGGATTGCTAGGACGAGTGGAATTTCAGAAACCAGGACGAACGAGCCATAGTACTGCGTGTACATCGCGCCTGCTGTCGTCGCGATGTAGGCGATTGCGGTGACTGCAGTTGCAGGTTTGCCGGGAATCATTCCAAGTAAGCGCACGCAGAAATACATTGATGCGAGTCCCAGGAATGTAACCAATCCGTACATCCGCACTTCTTGCGAATAGTAGATGTGAAACGGCGACAGTGCGAGCAACAACGCGGCGAGAAGCGCGACACGCTGGCCGGTCTCCAAGAAGGCGCGGTTTGGTAATTGCTTCGCCCCTGCAGGGCTCGCAACACCTGCACTTGCGTGCGGTGCAAGTGAGACAGACACGAGCGCGTACAGCAATGGCACGGTCGCTACGCCGATGAGAATGGAAAGCAAGCGCGCCGCCACATCCGATTTACCGGCAAGCGCGAGCCAAATTTGCAGGAGCGCGTAATAGAGCGGCGGATGAATATCGACGGCGGTGCGCGTGAGCATCTCTGCGAAACCGCGCGTGGCGAAGAAAATGCTATAACCCTCGTCCCACCACAGCGGCTGAAAGTCAAGACGCAGAAGGCGGAGGACGAACGCGAATAAAATGATCGCACCAAGCGCAAGATGCCGAAGTGAGAGTTTCATGAGTTCAAACAAAGAGCCGAGCGCAGTGGCTCGGCTTGTATCGGGCTGAAGATCATTGATAGAAATCGACGTACCACCGGCCGCCAGAGCCAAAGGAAATTGATTGCGGCGGCGAGATCGGTGCGAGGTCGGTCGATGAGCGTGTCAGGAATAACTGCATCGGCTCATTGCCGCGCCCGGCGGTTGCATCGAGTTGATAGTTGAACAGATTTTTTTCTTCAAAGCAACTGACGAAGAATTCCAAGTTCATCGATTGGCGCCCCCAGGAAACAACCTGGGCAACAATTCTGCCATCGGCGCCTTGCAGAACTGCGTTGATGCCGGCGAGATAGTCTTTAGTGTCTGCGATTCGTCCTTTAACTTGGAAAACGCCGTTCTGGTCGCATCTACCATGACTGCCATCATTGTTCTTGACCTTGAACAGATATTGCGGCGCGGGCGGAACTGTAGGCACTGCCGGGGCTTTGGTTGCCGGGCGCGCGGTCGCAACTGGCGGGCGCGTTGCGGTTGCGGTCTTTTCCGGCGTCGGTGACGGCGCAGGGGTATCGGTGTTTGCCGGTGTCGGTGTGATCGATGGGCGCGGCGTAAAGGTTGGGCGCGGTGTTGCTGTCCGGGTCGGGGTAGGATTGACGAACGCGAGCAACGTGCCGGCGTCGCACGCGAGCAACGTCAGCGCGACCACCGCGATGCCAACCAAAACAACTCCTCGATTACTTTTCAATTCACTTCTCCTTTCGAACGAGAGCGGAAACATTATACCTGCTTGAGAAAGGATTGGCAAATTATTCGTTCTATGCTAGAATTGGTTTATGCTTGGAGTGGGTCGATGGCAAGTATTTCGCCTGAACTGAAATCGAAATTACAGCGTAATCCGCGCGCGATGGTTAATTTGATCGCGCGACTCAAGAGCGAGCCGGGCGATTATCGCACTGCGCTTGAAGCGCGCGACATCCATGTGCGCCGGACGTTTTCGCTCATCGCAGCGATTGCTTTCGAATGCAAAGCGTCGGCGGCGCTTGCGCTGGCGAAGGAAACCTGGGTCGTTTCCATCGAAGAAGACAAGTCGGTGCATACGATGAAGCAGCAAGGAAAGGCCAAGTCCGATGCCTAATCCATCCAAGATTCATCCCAAGCTGGCGCGTCATTTGGCGAGCGAACGCGCGCGTGCCTTCGGCGAGCCGCACTTGCGCATCATCGTAAAATATCGTTCTGCCGATGGGTTGGCGGATACGATTAGTGGACTCTCAATCCGCATCGCACGCTTATCGATTTCTTGCGGCGCGCGCATACGGCGCCACCGCCGCCGCAATCAATGCGTTGAGCGAACGTGATGACGTCGAAATGGTTTGGTTCGATGAGCCGGTGCACACGATGCTCGATGTGTCCGTGCCGCTGCTGGAAGCGCCGCTGGTTTGGCAAGCCGGGTTTACCGGCAAGGGGATCAAAGTTGCGATTGTCGATACCGGCATCGATCCGAATCATCCGGATTTTGCAAATCGCATCGCACAGATGAAAGATTTTACCGGCGAAGGACCCAACGATAACAATGGACACGGCACACACGTCGCCGGAATTATTGGCGGGTCGGGCGCTGCGAGCAACGGCAAGTACAAAGGCGTCGCGCCAGATTGTATGTTTTTTACAGCCAAAGTGTTGCGCGGCAATGGCTCGGGAAGTACAAGCGATGTCATGGCCGGCATCGAATGGGCAGTGCAACAAGGCGCGCAAGTGATCAACTTGTCGTTGGGCAGTGACGGCGCGTGCGACGGCTCCGATGCCTTTCGACGTTGTGCGATGCCGCTGTGAGCCGCGGTGTTGTCATGTGCATCGCCGCTGGCAATGCGGGACCGGACCCATCGACAGTCGGTTCGCCGGGATGCGCGAAAACAGTCATCACCATTGGCGCGACGAACAAGAGTGATCGCGTCGCCGATTTTTCATCGCGCGGTCCAACGAGTGATCAGCGCGTCAAACCCGATATTTGTTTTCCCGGCGTGAGTATCGTCGCGTGCCGCGCAGCAGGAACAGCGATGGGGACGCCGCTCAATAGTTTTTACACCAGCGCGTCCGGCACATCGATGGCGACGCCGCATGCTGCCGGCGCGTGCGCGTTGCTGCTGGAAGCCAAGCCGGGTTTATCGCCACAACAGATCAAAGATTTGCTTGCGAGCACCGCAAAAGATTTGCAAGTCGAGCCAAACACCGGCGGCAAGGGGCGCGCGCAAGTTTATCTGGCGTACCAAGGCGCAATCGAAGAAACGCCCGAGCCGCCACAGCCGCCGCAGCCACCCGCGCCGCCGGGCAACGGCTGTTTGCCGAGGTTGAAAAGCGCATTGACCGGTCGCTGACAGTTTGACAAAGTTTGCCGAGTTAAATACAATATTCGTAGAAATTAGCGGTCTCATCACGTTCAAAGGAGAGCAACGATGGCTGGTGTAATTTACGAGCACGTCACGAAAAAATTCGGCGATGTTGCCGCAGTTAATGACCTGAATCTCGACATCAAGGACAAGGAATTTCTCGTTCTGGTCGGTCCTTCTGGTTGCGGCAAAACGACGGCGCTGCGATTGCTTGCCGGCTTGGAAGAAGTCTCATCCGGCGATATCAAAATCGGCGAGCGCGTGGTGAACGATGTCGCGCCAAAAGATCGTGACATTGCGATGGTGTTTCAATCGTACGCGCTTTACCCGCATATGAGCGTGTACGACAACATGGCGTTCGGTCTGCGCTTGCGCAAAACCCCCAAGACCGAAATCGACAAGCGCGTGAAAGAAGCCGCCGACATTTTGGGCATCGGCGAATTGTTGCAGCGCAAGCCGAAACAACTGTCCGGCGGTCAGCGCCAACGTGTCGCGTTGGGACGCGCTATCGTCCGCGAACCCAAAGTCTTTTTGATGGACGAACCGCTTTCAAACCTCGATGCGAAACTGCGCGTCCAAACGCGCGCCGAAATTTCCAAACTGCATCAGCGCCTCGAAACGACGTTCATCTACGTGACGCACGATCAAACCGAAGCGATGACGATGGGCACGCGCATTGCCGTGATGAAGAACGGCATTCTCCAACAACTCGATACGCCGCAAAATTTGTACGATTATCCCACGAATATGTTTGTCGCCGGGTTTATCGGCAGTCCCGCGATGAACTTTTTCGATGCGAAGGTGGGCGGCACGCGCGAGAGATCCGTTGTTGGACGCTGGCAGTTTTCAGATTCCGGTGCCGCCGGATCGCCGCGACAAAGTGGCGAATTATGTTGGCAAGAATGTCGTCCTCGGCATTCGCCCGGAAGATTTGCACGATCGCGATTATGTTCCCGGCGCATTGAACGGCGCGCCGATTTCCGCCAAGGTGGACGTGATGGAGCCGATGGGCTCGGAAATTTATTTGTACTTGCTGGCCGGCAAAAGTTCGTTTGTCGCGCGCGTCGACCCGCGCAGTCAAGGACGCCCGGGCAAATCGCTCGATGTCATGGTCAATCTCGATCACGTGCACGTCTTTGACAAAGAAACCGAGCTGGCGGTTCGTTAGGTTTGATGTAATATCAATCGAAAACAGGTACATGGTCAAACCGTGTACCTGTTTCACTTTTTGGTGGAGGAGTTGACGTGAGTAATTTGCCACACTGGGACATGACGGTGGTTTATCCTAGTCTCGAATCGAAAGAATTTCAAGCCGGCTTTCAATCGGTTATCGCGCAAATCGCCGAGCTGGGAAAATTGTTCGACGAAAACAAGATCGCCAAGCGCGATCCCGCGCCGCTCGATGACGCGACGATTAAATCGTTTGAAACGGTCGTCAATGCGATGAATGCCGCGTTTGAAGATGTGCGCACGACGATGGTGTACGTTAGCAGTTTTGTTTCCACCGATTCGCGCAACAATCTCGCGCAAGCAAAGATGAGCGAACTGCAACAGCATTTCGTGCGCTTGAACATGCTCGGCACGCGCTTGACCGCATGGATCGGCTCGCTCGATGTCGATGCGTTGATCAATCGATCTCAGGTTGCGCGCGACCACGCCTTCATGTTGCGCAAAGCGAAAATCGAAGCCGAGCATCAAATGTCGCCGGCGGAAGAAGACCTGGCGGCGGAACTGCGCCCCACGGGTTCGATGGCGTGGATGCGCTTGCACGGCAATTTTACATCCCAACTTTTGGTCAAGGTCGACGGTCAGCCGCAAGAATTGCCGATGAGCATGACGCGCAATCTGGCGTACGATCCTGATCGCGATGTGCGCCGCCGCGCGTACGAAGCGGAAATCGATGCGTGGAAAAAAGCGGCGGTGCCGATTGCCGCGGCGATGAACAGCATCAAAGGCGCAACGAATTTGCTGGCGAAGAAACGCAAATGGGAATCGCCGCTCGACGAAACATTGCTGGATAACAACATCGACCGGCAAACGCTGGACGCGATGATGACCGCCGCGCGTGAATCGTTTCCGGATTTCCGACGCTATCTCCGCGCCAAAGCGCGCGCGCTGAAAATCGATGCACTCGCGTGGTATGATTTGTTCGCGCCGCTTGGCAGCGGCGGACGCAAGTGGACGTACGACGAAGGCGCAAAATTCATCGTCGAACAATTCGGCACCTTCTCGCCGAAACTGCGCGCGATGGCGGAGCGCGCGTTCCACGAAAATTGGATCGATGCTGAGCCGCGAATGGGCAAGCGCGACGGCGCGTTTTGCATGTCGTTGCGCAAAGACGAATCGCGCGTGCTTGCAAATTTCAAAGAGGCGTTTGGCGGCGTTAGCACGATTGCGCACGAACTGGGGCACGCGTATCACAACGTCAACCTCGCGCCGCGCACGATGCTTCAACGCGATACGCCCATGACGCTGGCGGAGACGGCGAGCATTTTCTGCCAGACGATTGTGAGCCAAGCCGCGCTCAAGCAATCGGATGCGAAAGAACAAATCAATATTCTCGAAGAGTCTCTGCAAAACTCGTGCCAGGTCGTCGTCGATATTTCCAGCCGGTTCTTGTTCGAACAGCGCTTGTTTGAAATGCGCCAAAAACGCGAACTATCGATTGATGAAATGAACGAGTTGATGTTGCAAGCGCAACGCGAAACGTACGGCGACGGACTCGATGCGAAGGCGTTGCATCCGTACATGTGGGCGATGAAGCCGCATTACTATTCGTCGACGTTCTACAACTATCCGTACATGTTTGGTTTGTTATTTGGTCTGGGCTTGTATGCGCGTTATCAACGCGACCCGGAAAAATTCAAAGCCGGTTACGATGATTTGCTCTCATCCACCGGTCTGGGCAATGCCGCCGAACTCGCCGCGCGTTTCGGCATCGACACGCGCTCGCCGGACTTTTGGCGCGCGAGTCTCGATGTGATTCGCGGCGAGATCAATCAGTTTGAAAAATTAGTTGGGTAATTGGGTAAGGGCGAGGCATTCGCGTCATCTGTCTAACCGGGAAAATCGATTCGCTTTTATGATACACGATTTGAATCGGTCATTCGGAACGATGAATGCCTCGCCCCTGCAATGAGCACCATGCAAATCGATCTCAATTGCGACATGGGCGAATCGTTCGGCGCGTACACCATCGGCGCGGATGAGACGCTCATGCCGTTTATCACTTCGGCGAATATTGCGTGCGGCTTTCACGCCGGCGATCCGCGTGTGATGCAACGCACGATTCAACTTGCGATTCAGCACGGCGTTGCGTTGGGTGCGCATCCCGGCTTTCGCGATCTTGAAGGTTTCGGTCGGCGCGTGATGGACGCGACGCCGGACGAAATTGAATCCGACGTGCTGTATCAAATCGGCGCGCTGGATGCATTTGCGCGCGCGGCAGGAAAAAAGTTGATGCATGTCAAACCGCACGGCGCGCTTTACAATCTTGCCGCGGTCAAACTGCAAGTCGCGCGCGCAATTGCAAACGCGGTCAAACGATTTGATCCGTCATCTGATTTTCGTTGGGCTTGCCGGCTCAGCGATGATCGATGTCGCGCGCGAGTTGGGTCTGCGCGTCGCGCGCGAGGGGTTTTGTGATCGCGTCTACGCGCCCGACGGCAAGTTGATGTCGCGCCGCGAGGAAAATTCGCTCATCACTGATCCGCAACAAGCCGCGCGCCAGGCGTGGCAAATGGTTAGTGAGCAAACAGTTACCACGGCGAGCGGTGGACACATTCCAATGATGGTCGATACACTTTGTATTCATGGCGACTCCCCGAATGCGCCGGCAATCGCGCGTGCTGTGCGCGAGACATTGGAAAAGAACCATGTTCTCGTTTCTGCTTTCGATCGATGATCTTCTCCGAACCCCGCCTTCTCCCCGCCGGTGATTCCGCCATCCTCATCGAATTCGCCGACGAAATCGATGACGCGACGAATGACCGCGTTCACGCGCTCGCGCAATTCCTCCGCGCACAACATCGCGCCGAAATTCTTGATCTCGTCCCTGCGTATTCCTCGCTTCTCGTTTGCTATGATTCCCTGCAAACCGATTTTGCATTGATGCGCGATTATCTTGCCGCGTCATTGTCGCTGTCACAATCACACATTGCGCCCGAGTCGCGCGTGATCGAAATTCCGGTACAGTGACGGTGGACCGTTTGGTCCTGATCTGGGGTTTCATTGCGCAGTGGAGTGGATTGCCGGAATCTCAAGTTGTCGATTTGCACGCGAGTGTTTTGTATCGCGTATACTTTGTCGGCTTTACGCCCGGCTTTGCGTATCTGGGTTCCGTGCCGGAAAAAATCGCCGCGCCGCGCTTGGACACGCCGCGCACGCGTGTGCCGAGCGGCTCGGTGGGGATTGCCGGGCGACAGACTGGCATTTATCCGGCGGACACACCCGGGCGGCTGGCGGTTGGTTGGACGCACCGATTTGAAATTGTTCGACGCGAACCATCATCCGCCGACGCTGTTGCGCTCGGGTGATCGGGTGCGGTTTGTGCCATGTTAAAATTTCTGGACGCGGGCGTATTCACGACGGTTCAAGATGCCGGGCGCTGGGGTTATCAAGCGGATGGCGTGCCAGTATCCGGCGCGATGGACTGAATTCTCGTTCGCGATTGCGAATCGACTAGTGGGCAACTCGTCCGATGCCGCCGCGATCGAGATTCATTCGCCGGTTGTTTTGCAAGCGGATGTACGCCATCTGGTCGCGTTGACCGGCGCGGCCGCCCAAATGAAAATCGACGGGCGAGCGCTGCCGATGTGGTCAAGTGTGTTTGTGCGCGCGGATTCGGTGATCGAAATTCAACCGGCGCGTTCGGGCGGGTGGATGTATCTGGCGGTGCGCGGCGGCATCGATGTGCCGCGCGTGCTGGGTTCGCGTTCCACTTGTCTGCGCGGCGGATTCGGCGGACTGGATGGTCGCGCTTTGCAAACCGGCGACGCCGTGCCAATCGCAGAAAACGATGCGAGCGATTTCAGTGCGCTCGCGGGACAATTGGCATCGGAGCGCGCGCGTGCGTTCGCGCAGCGGTTACCGCCGATTCGCGTGGTGCTGGGTCCGCACAGTGATTGGTTTTCGCCTGATGTAATCGATGCATTCACGGCGAGCGAATATGTGTTGTCCGATGTCGCGGATCGCATGGGCTATCGTTTGGCCGGCACAAGATTGAACCGCGCACGCAACGACGAATTAATCTCGTGCGGCGTACCGCTGGGCGCCATTCAGATTCCGGCGGATGGTCAACCCATTGTGTTAATGGCGGATCATCAAACGACCGGCGGGTATCCGATTGTTGCGACAGTCATTCGCGCTGATTTGCCGGTGCTCGCGCAATGCGCACCCGGCGCGCGCATCACATTTCGTGTGATTGATCTAGCGCAAGCGCAAGCGGCGAGCCGCGAATTTGTTTCTATGCTTGGAATTTGATCGTTACGATCTCCTTTGCGCGCGCTTGAAATTCGACCTGGCGTCCGTCGCGCAACGCAATCGGCGTAATCTCTTCCTCGTTTAGATTTACCCGTGCCGCGCGCGCGAATTGTTTCCACACGCGGAGCCGCGCCGCGATAATGTTCTCAGTGATGTTGTAGCCACGCACGATAATGCCACTTGCATCATCCGCTACTTTGATTGCGCTGATTACAAACTCGCGCGGCGATGTCTCGATAAAACTCATGGTGGTTGGCAAATCGCCGGTCGTTTGACTGCTGGGCATGACGGCGCGCATCGGCGCGCAAAACGCGCGAACCTCCGCCAGTGTATTTTGAAAATTGTTGTCGTGTGGAAGGAACGCGTACTCGAAAACGTGCGCGCCGATTTCTTGCGCGCCCGGCGTTTCCATTTGTGGACCGGCGTCGCCGGAGCGCGTGGCCAAGTCATTGCGTGAGAGCCAGCCGACGCAACGCAACAAGGTCAATGCGAGAGTCGTTCCGTTCGCGTCGCTGCGCGCCTCGTATTCCGGCAAACCGCGTGCGGCGAGCGCCGCGCTGATTGTTTCGTTTGCAATCAAAACAAAATTTTGGGTCGGTGCTTCAGGGCGCGGCTGTTCGATCCAATCGCTTGTGTCGCTTGGCATTTCAAGCGAGCGCGACACAACATCGAATGCTTGCTCGGCATTCGCATAGGCAGTGACTATAGGCGTTGGAAATTCAACGCGCAAGCGATGGTCACGCGCGCGATTGTCAATCTCGGTGCGAAAATCAATTCGGCGGACGCCGGGATAAATCGAAATCGTCGTTACGATTTTTTCATCGATGAGATCCGGCGCGCGTGCGGTTCGTTCCTTTGACAATTGCGCGGGCAGGCGATAAAGCATTTCGATGCGCAATGATTGCCGCGCCACGCCGGTTTCAATAGTGATGTGCGGCGATTGCGCTGGTGCGTCAACAAGCGTATCGTTCTCCGGGGGACAATAATTGTACAAATCACCGCGGTCGCCGCTATCGACAAAGCGATTACAACCGCGATAAACTGTGCCGGAAATTCTATCGATGAGCGTGAGCGCGCCGGTATCCCAGTTAGGTTCGATGCGGAAAAATTCGTTTTCAATTGCATTGCCGGGCGAAATCGATTGAGTGTTTGTTCCCACGCCAGGTGGGATGGCAAAAGCACGATAGCCCCAGCCCGGCACATTTTGCGCTACAAATTCGATTCCAAAGCGCGTTGGCGAATGCGCGCGGATTTCAAACAATCTTTCGGGATTTGCGGCAACGAGTTTCTGGATGTCGCCAAAGCCGGCTTGGAACGCTGGCGCGTCGAGCGTGCTTTGCTTGCTCAGTGTTACGTCGAGCAGAATCGGCGTGGTGTCGGCGCGGACAAGTACGCCTCCGTGATCGACATACCCAGCACGCTTCCACCCTGACTCGATGCGAGTAAACTTGCCAATTCTGCGCCAGTCATCTCGGCACGATAATATTCTTCGACGGCGCGATGGATGATTTGAAATGGAATTTGCTTGCCGTCTTCGAACAATCCAAAAGTTTCCAAGCTACCCGGCAATTCGAGTGTTGCGTGAACAATATCGGTGCGCACATCCTGCGTCGGGTTGAAAACGACAAGTGAGGTTTGGTGCGGCGCATCGATGCGGTGTGCAATCGCCGCCAGATTTTCGGCGATGATCGGCTCAACGATTTGCTCAACCCAATCGAAACGCAAACGCATTTCGGCATGGGTTTGATCGATGCCGCAGCCGCAAATGGAATCGTGGGGATGATTTTGGAGCAAGTACTTCCAGGCGATGCTCAGCATCGCACGATGGGCAAACGCATCGGCGAAAACAGAAAACGGCTCTGCCCACTTTTCCAGCAACATCTGTGAATGCGCGTTGCGTTGCTTGATCCACATTCGAGCCGATGCGACGCCGGGCAAGAGATGGTGTTTCTTACAATCGCGTAGTTCGCCGTGCACGACTTGCAAGGCGCGATTGTTGTCAACGATGTCGCGCTGGACTTGGTCGACATACATCGGCAAAGAGGCGTGAATGATTTCGGCATCGGTGATTTGTTCGCGCGCGCCGCGCAAGAGCGCTGACAATTCGCGCCAGGGTTCCATATGATCGGTGCCCTGCATGAGCAAGAAATTGTCCGTGACCGAGTGTGGCGCAAGTGAATCGCGCAATTCTTTCACACCCTCGACAAAACCGACGGAATCACGCGGCAACCAAGCGGCGTTATCGTAGCTGTCACGCAGGTAACAAAGCAAGACGCGCGTGCCGTCCGGCGATTGCCACCACAACTCGGTTGGCTCATCCGACAAGCCGCGCCGCAACGCGGCAACGCCCAGCCCAAAGCCGCGCAAGATTTGCGGCATTTGACTCACGTGCCCAAATGGATCGGGGATATAGGCGACCGGCATGGCCGCGCCGAAATCTTGTGCGACGCGAATGCCGCGCTGTAAATTGCGGATGACCGCCTCGCCGCTAACGAGAAATTCGTCCGGTAAAACATACCACGGACCGATTTGCAGTTTGCCGGCGGCAACTAGTCGCCGCAGAATGCTTTCATTTTCCGGTCGAATCTCAAGGTAATCGTCGAGGACGATGGTTTGCCCATCGAGTAGAAAATACTTGTACTCGGCGTCGTGCGCGAAAATATCGAGCAGTTGATCGATGCACTTTATCAGGCGTGCGCGAAAAACTTGAAATGGCGCGTACCATTCACGATCCCAATGCGTGTGCGAGACGAAGAATAGTTTTTGCATATTGACCTCGCCATCGATTATATTCCGCAATCGAGCCAAGACAAATTGCGTTTTTGTTATTGCGATGCTATTATTTCGATACTCGAAAGGAGCACGATGCAAGACAAATCGTATGTGGTCGCAATCGTTATCGTTCTGGGAATTTGTTGTCTGGGAATGTACGTGGCGGTGACCGGTTTTTTGAATAACAATCCCATTGTCTTTGCCACGCCGACGGCGCTGTTGGTGCAAGCCACACCGTTCCTCATCACCCTGCCGACAAGCACGATCGCGCCGGCGCAACCCGTCACAGTCAAGCCGATTGCGCCGACAACTGCGCCGTTGCCATCGCCGCAAGGCGCATTCCAAACGATTACAACTGCCGCGACGATTGCGCTGCCCACCGTGGCGCCGCGCACATCCGCGGCGACGGTTTTGCCTACGCAAGCATCTGCTTTGTCTTGCACCGGTTTTCAATTCTGTTGGAAAGCCGGTCCCGCCGATATTGCTTTGGGTCCAGGCGGACAAGAGTGCCCACGCAATTATATTTGGGGCTTGGTGCTAGACGCGAATGGTAAAGGAATGCCGGGAATCAAAGTGCGCCATCGCGCGCCGAATGGCGATGTGGGCGAGACAACGACGAAGGATCGGCCGGATGTTCCCGGCAAGTACGATGTCCTGTCGCCGAGCGGAACGTTTACGATTTGGCTAGCATTGGTTCCGGCGGCGCGCAAATCAGTCCGCAAATTCCGATTCCGGTTCAAACGTACTCAGGCTCCGGCAATTGTCCGATGCGCGTCGATTTTGTGCAACAACGATGACGCGGCGCTGAAACAATCCTCAAGTAACAACGGGATTTCCACTTGCCCTGGCGGGAACGTGGCTGTGGTGAAGTGCTCCACAGTCATGCCAGGGTCACTGCGTTCGAAATGACAAATAGAAAAATCGAGAGGGTTTATCCTCTCGATTTTTGATTGCCTATGTTAGGCGACTCCGCTCAGAATGCAATCTACTTTGGCATTGCTTTGAGTCGCACGTAGGCGCCGACCGGAATGCCGTCCGGTTGCGTAATCGACCACCAATATTCTTCGCTATCCTTCGTCCAATCCGGATTCGCCATGTAAATGACGAACATCGCGCCGATCCACGGCGACCAATTCTGCTTGGCGTATTGATAGGCGGCAACGATATACTTGGCTTGCGTTTGCTCATCAACCGCGAACCAAGAATACTCTTTGTGAATCGGATCGCGCGTCCAGCCAAATTCCGTGATGACGATTTGTTTATTTGTGTCGCCGCGCTGCACCATGATCTTGCGAATGTCTTCGACGTGGCGGAAGCAGTACACGCGCCCGGTCACCGGTTCGTTATTGCTCAATTCCTTGTTCTTGATAACGTCGTCGGGGCTCATTTCCGGCGGCGCTTTATAACCCGGCGCATGCACACCCAACGCATCGAAATAACCTGCCGAGTTGTTGCCCATCGCGTCGTAAAATCGGCTGATGAAGGTGGCGTCGGGCATCGCTTCATCGGTGCTGGCGGAAGTCGGTGTGAGTCCGGCGCTGACCACCATTGCATTGGGATCAATCGATTTTATTTTCGCGTACGATGCTTTGAGCAACGCGGCATATTCAGCGGGGTTGGGTTGCCGACCGCACCATTCGCGCGCGAGATTCGGCTCGTTCCAGATTTCGTACGCGCGGATCTTGCCTTTATAGCGCGTGACGAACGCGGTCAAGAAATCAAGCCAGTCTTGCGTATTGCGCGCGGGTCCCATTTGTTTTTTCGCGGCGACGTTGCAACCGGGTGCCGCCCAATCCGGCGCGTTATCAAGGCGAGCTAAAATATCGATTTTGAATCGATTCGAAAAATTCACAGCCTGATCCGCATGCTCCCAATTAAACGTGCCCTTCTTCGCGCCTTCGATGTCGCGCCACGCGAATTGCTGCTTGACCCAGGTTAGTCCGGCGTCGCGCATCATTCCCAGGTCGCGGTCGGCGGTTTCCGGCCGCCACCACAGAAAGGCTTGCGCACCGTACTCCGGTGATTTCATCGTGAGCGGTTTAGGCGCTGGACCCGGCACCGAAGTAACGGACGCCGGTTTGGTTGTGGGCGTTGCACCGCCCGGTGCAGGAGTTGATGTGGGCGCAACCGTCGCCGGCGTTTCGCCGGACGACGCGACTTTGGCGCGGGTTACGGTCGGCGTAGGTTCAGATGCTTGCGCGAACCCGGGTAAGTTGCCGGTGACGTACAACCCGGCAATCGATGCGCCCACGGCGCACACGCACAGCAATCCCAGAATGATGACTCCGCCGATAATGAGCATCGGCATTTTGGAGCGCGATTCTTCCGGGGGCGGGGGATATTCTGTCATTCCTTTTTTTCCTCGCGAGTAAAGTGGCAAGATTATAGCATGCGGCAAGCGCGTGAGCAAATTGACAACGAATGAGGGCGACCTTATAATCCTCACGCGAAAGGAGTCAGATGATTTTGGAAAAATTGACGGTCGGTCCGCTCGGCGTGAATTGTTATATTGTTGGCGATGACAGGACGCGCGAGGCAATTGTGATCGATCCCGGCGGAAATGCGCGCGATATTTTTGATACTCTGCGCCGCGAACAATTGAAATGCGTTGCGATTGTCAACACGCACGCGCATTTTGATCATCTGATCGCGTTGACCGAACTGCGCGAAAAAACCGGCGCAGCATTTTGGTTGCACGCGGAAGAAGCCAAAGTGTTGGCGAACGCGCAGATGGGCGCGAAAATGTTTGGCTTTGCGATGCCACAACCCAAGCCGGCGGATCGTTTGCTGCGCGACGGCGATCAGATTCACTTTGGCAAATCTGCGCTCGGGGTTTTGCACGCGCCCGGCCATTCGCCGGGCAGTATTTGTTTGCGCGGCGACAATTTTGTTATCGTCGGCGATGTATTGTTTCAAGGGAGCATTGGCCGCACCGATTTGCCCGGCGGCGATTACGCCACGCTGATGGCGTCGATCCGCGACAAGCTGTTGACGCTGCCGGACGCAACGGTGGTTTATCCTGGTCACGGCGACGCCACGACCATTGGCGAAGAGCGCCAACTCAATCCGTTTCCTGCGTCCGTTTGCAACTGGACGCTGGGAAGTCTAGACCGATCAGGCGGTGGAGCAATCCACCGCTTTTTCTTTATTTCGCCCCGCACGTGAGAATCGTTTGGATGATTAGATTAGTGTGTTCAGTCTTGACTAAACAAACTAAATGTGCTATAATCGCTAATAATTGAAGATCGAGGGAGGCATATGAAACCAGGATGAGAATTCGGCGAAACGCGCCAAATTGCATTACGCCGAAGATTTCGGCCTGGCGTTTGAGAAGGAGGGTCTGCCACGAATGGCAGGGCGCATCTTTGGCTGGATGCTCGTCGCCGAGTCACCGCATCAATCGTTGCAGGAACTCGCCGAAGTCTTGCGCGCGAGCAAAGGTTCGATCAGCAATATGACGCGCTATTTGATGCAGTTGGACGCAATCGAACGCGTGGCGTTGCCGGGTCAACGGCGCGATTACGTGGAAATCAAGGCGGGCGCGTGGCTATTCATGCCGAATCAATGGAGCGAAACGATTACCTCGATTCGCGAGTTGGCGGAGCGCGGCTTGGAATTATTGGAGGGCAAAACCTCCCGAATCGCGCGAGCGGCTGGAAGAAATTCGTGACTTGTATGCCTTTTTGGAAGAGGAATTTCCGGGTTTATTGGAACGCTGGGAGCGGAAACGAAAAGCCAGTGCGCGTTGAGGTTGTTCGATGATTTTGAAAAATCTCTTGCGACGGAAAACCCGCACTTTTCTGACGCTCGTCGGCATCGCCATTGGCGTGGCGGCAGTCGTGGCGATGGGCGCGATGGCGGAAGGCTTTATCAATTCGTACACGACGATTCTGACGTCGAGCGGCGCGGATGTGATTGTCACGCAAAGCGACGCCGCCGACATTTTATTTTCGGCGGTTGATGATACGGTTGCGCCGCAACTTGCCAATGTGCCGGGTGTCAGCCAGGTCTCAGGCGCTTTGGTGGGCATGATTACAACGCCGGACGTGCCGTATTTTATCATTATGGGCATCGAGCCAAGTACTTTTGGCATGAGTCATTATAAAGTGACGGAAGGACAAATCTCTGGCGGGTCAACGCCAGATGTTGATCGGCAAAGCGGCGGCGAAGAATTTCAAGAAAAGCGTGGGCGACAATTTCAAGGTTCAAGAAATCTCGTTCAAAATTGTTGGCGTGTATGAAACCGGGCAGGGCGTCGAAGAAATGGGCGGCGTGATTGCGCTAAAAGATGCGCAAGAAGTTTTCAAAAAGCCACGCCAGGTGGCGTACTATCAGATCAAAACGGCGCGCCCGGAAGCGACGATGCCGGCCATTAGAGAAATCGAGCGGCGGTTTCCAAAACTTGCCGCATCGCGTTCGGCGAATTTTATGGACGATCAGCAGGAAACCGGCATGTTGCGCGCGATGGGTTGGTTTATTGGCTTGCTTGCCGTTCTCGCCGGCGGCTTGAGCATGGCGAACACCATGCTGATGAGCGTGTATGAACGAACGCGCGAAATCGGCGTTCTACGCGCGCTGGGTTGGCGCCGCGGGTCGCGTTCTGCGAATGATTCTTGGGCGAAGCGTTTCTGCTTAGCCTCTTGGGAGGTGTTTTCGGTTCGTTGTTCGGTGCGTTGCTGGTCTATTGGCTCAATCAATTGCCGGTGATTCATGGGAATGTTTGAGAATACGCTCACGCCGGGACTGTTCATCCAAGGCATGGTGGTCGCGTTAATTTTGGGCGCGGCAGGCGGTTTATATCCGGCGTGGCGCGCGGCGCAACTATTGCCGGTCGAAGCGATGCGATACGATGGCTCGGCGGGTAAATCACAAACCCCAAATCTCAAATCTCAACTTCCAACCTCCAATTTTCAGTCTCTAATTTCCAAATTTGGCGGCATGGCGGTTCGCAATGTCTTTCGACAACGCACGCGCACGTTATTGACGACGCTGGCCATTGGTGTGGGTGTAGGGATGGTCGTTGCGCTGGGCGGCATCGCGGACGGTTTCGTTGATCAATTGGGATCGATGGGAAGCGCGAGCGGTGAATTGACGATTACCGAAACCAAAGCATCGGATATGTCGCTGTCTGCAATCGATGATAAGGTGGGACGATTTGCGGCTGGGCTTGCCGGGCGTCGAGCAAGTTTCGGGCATGTTGTTTGGCGTGGCGAGTGTGCCGGGCACGCCGTATTTTTTCGCGATGGGACTCGATGCGACGAGTTATGCGATTCGGCATTATGCGATTACCGAGGGTGAACGCCTGCGCTTGCCGCGCGAGATCATTCTGGGAAAAATCGCCGCGAAAAATATGAAGAAAAAAGTGGGCGATACAATGACGATTTCTGGAAGCACCTACCGCATCGTTGGTATTTATGAAACGGGCACGAGTTTTGAAGATGCCGGCGGCGTGTTGGGTTTGCAGGAAGCGCAACGTCTTTTCAAGCGACCGAACCAAGTGAGTTTCTTTTACATCAAGCTCAAAGACCTGGGGCAGGCGGATGCGGTGAAGCAGCAAGTCGAAAATCGTTTTTCCGCAAGTCAGCGTGTCCAAATCATCCGAGTTTGCGGACAAGACGAACGATATGCAGACGTTTCGCGGAATGGCAAATGCGTTGTCATTTCTTTCGGTTCTGATCGGCGGCGTGGGAATTATGAACGCGATGTTGATGAGTGTGTACGAACGGACGCGCGAAATCGGCACGTTGCGCGCGCTGGGCTGGCGCCGGCGACGTGTCGTGGGCATGATTGCGCGCGAAGCATTGGTGTTGAGTTTTCTGAGTGGCTTGGTTGGAATTTTGTGCGGTGTTGGCTTGGGCGCGCTCATTGGGTTGGAGCAATCGATGGGGTCGTACTTGAAACCGACGTATACGCCGGCGCTTGTTTGCGCAAGCGATGCTCGTCGCGCTCGTCCTTGGCAGCGTTGGCGCGATTTACCCGGCGTGGCGCGCGGCAAATCTCTCGCCGATTGAAGCGCTGAGGTACGAATGAACCTTAATAATCGATTGCTGGTCGCCTCGATTGCGGTGGCGCGTGGATCTCCTTGTTGCTCTTCCTTGCTTTCCTGCTCGTGGTTGCAGTTTGGGGAACGCTCCGGATGCCCGAGTTGATGAAGGAACGAAGTAAGGTAAGCGCAACGTCAAAACCTGGGACAAGGTCATCATGTCGCTCTACGCGATTCTGTTCTTTGCCACATTTATTGTTGCCGCACTGGATGCAGGACGATTCCGATGGTCGCATGTTCCGCCGGTAATTCAGCTTGTCGGCATCGTCGGATTATTTTTCGCGGGCGCGCTGGCATGGTGGGTGATGCTGTCGAATGCCTACGCCTCGCGCTATATGCGAATTCAAGATGATCGTGGCCAACAGGTCGTCACAACTGGACCCTATCGATATATTCGGCATCCGCTTTATGCCTGGTGTGCCATTTCTCTTTTGGTGTCTTCCGCTGGTGCTCGAATCTGTACTGGGCGCTCGTGCCCGGCTTTCTGATCACGATTCTCTTTGTGATTCGCACTGCGCTTGAAGATAAAACATTGCAAGCCGAATTGCCGGGCTATGCCGAGTATGCACAACGCGTGCGCTATCGGCTGATTCCAGGAATTTGGTGAGGGCATCCTCTTGAATAAAAAACTATTCGCACGGTATCTCGTGGGTTCGATTGTGAGTCTTGTCGGTGGAGGATTGTTCCTTTTCGGGTCAGCCGGGAGAATCGATTGGTTGCCCGCTTGGGGCGTGTTGGGAGTCAATGCGTTCATGATGGCGGCGATGGGTTTTGTCATCTTTCGACAGTATCCGGATTTGGCGGCGGAGCGTCTTTCTCCACCGAAGGACGCCAAGCGATGGGACCTCGCCGTCAACAGTGGAGTTCGCTTGATACAACTTGCGCGTTATATCGTCGCTGGGTTGGATCAGCGGTATGGCTGGACGGGAGGTTTCCCGGCGCAATTCAAATAGCGGCTTTGCATGTTAGTTTTCTGGGATACTGCATTATTCCTTGGGCAGTCGCCCATAACAAGTTCTTTTCGCAGATTGTGCGCATCCGATCCGATCGCGGGCATTCGGTTGCCGCGAGTGGACCATACCGGTTTGTGCGCCATCCCAGCTATCTGGGAATGATCGCGTTTGAGTTGGCTGTCCCGATCATGCTCGCTTCCTGGTGGTCGTTGCTTATCAGCGCTGGGAGTGTCTTTCTGCTCATCCTGCGAACGGCACTTGAAGATCGGACTTTGCGGACTGAGCTTGCCGGGCTATGCCGAGTACGCGCAACGCGTGCGCTATCGGTTGGTGCCGGGGATTTGGTAGCCCGGAAAAGATGAAAGATGAAGGATGAAAAACCCCCTTCCGCATCTTGTGACCTTGGAGGTGCCAAATGTCGAGCCTAAATTTGATGCAATCGCAAGCACAAAAGCCAGGTCTGAATCGAGCCGGCATCAATCGGCTGATTACGGTGCTTGCCTCAACTGCGTTGATTGGCGTCATCTTGTTTGTGTGCGCGGGGCGCCTCGACTGGATGTCGGCGTGGGTGTTTCTTGGATTATCGACAATTGTTTTTCTGACGGTGGGAATATATGTCGTGCGAAAAAATCCGGATGTTGTTAACGAACGGGGCAAAGGCGCGCAAGGCGGGAAAAAGTGGGACCGCATCCTGACAAGAGTCTATGCGGTATTTATGTTTGGAATTTACATCGTCGCCGGTTTGGATGCCGGGCGATTTCAATGGTCGGCGATGCCGGTCGCGGTTCAGATTTTTGGCGGCATCGCTTTTGTGCTGGGAATGGTGTGGATGTACTGGGCGATGCTTGCGAATACGTTTCTCTCGCAGATCGTGCGCATCCAGACGGAACGCGGACATCACACGATCACATCGGGACCTTATCGTTTCGTGCGGCATCCGATGTATGCCGGAATTTTGGTGTCCTACGGCGCGACGCCGTTGTTGCTGGGTTCGTGGCTTGCACTGATTCCGTTTGCAGTCATGAGCGCGTTGCTCGTGATTCGCACGGCGCTCGAAGATGAAACGTTGCGCGCAGAGTTGCCGGGCTATCCGGAGTATGCGCAACGCGTGCGCTATCGGCTGGTGCCGGGCATTTGGTAACCCGGAAAAGATGATAGATGAAGGATGGAAAGATGAAAAAACCTGTTGTGTCATTTCATCCTGATCTCGTGGAGGACATGATGAGCACTCGAAACATTGTGGTTGGTATTGTGGTGGTGTTGGTGCTGGGAGGCGCATTTTTGACCCTTGCGGCGGCGCGAATCCGTTTAGCCCCAAACCAACACCTACGCCGATTACCGCGCTCGTCGATTACGAAAATCTCGTGACTGCGTCCGGGACGCTCGTGCCGGTCAAGCGCGCGAATTTGTCAATGCGCGCGGCGGGGCAAATTGCACAGATACCGGTCAAGGTCGGCGATGTCGTCAAAGCCGGCGATGTGTTGATGCGCTTGGACGATGCCGAAGTTCAAGCCGCAGTGAAAATCGCGCAGGCGACGCTGGCGCAATTGAAAACCGGCGCGACAAAAGAAGACATTGCGATTGCTCAGGCCAATCTCGACACGGCGAAAGCGCAATTGGCGAAAGCGCGCGCCGGCGCGACGCCGGAAGAAATCGCGATGGTGAAAGCAAGCTTGGATCGCGCGGCGGCGAATTTGAAAAATGCGCAAGCGGAATATGACAAGGTGCGCGATGACCCAGCCATCGGCATGTTTCCGCAAAGCGCGGCGCTGCAAGCCGCAACCGAAATGTATCGCATCGCCGAGGCGCAATTTCAACGCGCGCTGAAAGGCGCGACGCCGGAAGATATTCGCATTGCGGAATCGGCGGTGACGGTGGCGCAGGCGAATTTGAATCGCGTCCAAGCCGGCGCGCGCGCGGAAGAAATCGTTGCGGCGCAAGCGCGGCTCGATCAGGCGCAAGCGGCGTTATCGTCGATGATACTCACCGCGCCGTTTGCCGGGACGATTGCATCGATCAATGCGCGCGAAGGCGAAACGATGACGCCGGGCGTGACGGTCATCGTGCTGGGCGATTTGAAAAATTTCGTTTGGAAACTGACGACCTCAGCGAAACGAACATCGCACGCGTGAAGCTGGGACAAATCGCGGATGTGAAATTCGAAGCGTTGCCGGGCAAATCGTTTGCCGGCAAAGTGACGCACATTGCGCCGATTGCCTCGGCGAAATCCGGCGGCACGAATTATACGATTTACATCGAGTTGGAAAATATCGATCCGGCGTTGCGCTGGGGCATGACCGGGCATATCGAGATCAATGCGAAACAATGACCGATGACGGATGACTGGTGATCGATAGGTTCGGTCGCCCGTCAATGGCTTTGGTCTTTCTCGGAGCAAACGAATGGCAGATGAAAATAAAATCGTCGTTGAGACGATGAATCTCACCAAAATCTACGGCGATGGGGACGGCGTGCGCGCGCTCGATGGCGTGAATGTAACGATTCACGCGGGCGAATTCGTCGCGGTGATGGGACCATCGGGTTCCGGCAAATCGACTCTGCTGAATATTCTCGGCGCGTTGGATCGTCCGACGACCGGCGTATGCAAGGTCAACGGGCAAGACTTGGCGAAGGTGAAAGACATCGACCGCTTTCGTTCCAAAACGGTTGGCTTTGTGTTTCAATTGCACAACTTGATTCCCACGCTCACAGCGGTGGAAAATGTTGAAGTGCCGTTGCAAGAAGAAAAGATGAGTGATGGCGCGCGCCGCCAGCGCGCCGAATCGCTTTTGCAACTCGTCGGCTTGGGCGACCGGATGCACTTTGTGCCGGCGCAACTTTCCGGCGGACAACGTCAGCGCGTGGCGATTGCGCGCGCGCTCGCGAACAAGCCGGCAATTATTCTGGCGGACGAGCCAACCGGCAACCTTGATAGCAAAAGCACGGACGAGATTATGGATTTGCTTCGCCAACTCAACCGCGACCACGGGACGACGTTCATCGTCGTTACACACAACCCCACGGTCGCGCGTTCGGCGGATCGGATTGTGACGGTGCGCGACGGAAAAATCAAGCGCGACGAAAAAATCGACAATGTGTTTTTGGAAGATTTGCGCGAATTCAAAGAATCCGCGCTGGGTCACGCGATTCTGGATGACACGGTGCCGGCGGAATTGAACGGGCTGGGCATTGGTGAGATTGCAGGGCAGGTGCGCGAGGTGCTGAAGAAAGTGTGATAGTTCGGTAGTGCGACATGGCACGCGTTCCCGCCAGGGCAAGTGTAGTGCGTTAGTTAAGTAGTTCGGGGGTTGGGTAGGGGCGAGGCATTTGCGATCGCCGGGTTCCATCGAAAACTGATTGCGGCAGATGAATCGGGACCGCAAAGTTGCTCGTTGCTACGAATGACTCGCCCCTACTTTTTGTTTGAGCCACATCTATTTCCATGCTATAATGCCGCGCAATGTCGCCAATCAATTCCGCGCGTCTCAAAGCGTTCATCGCCGCCGTGATTTGGGGCGTCTCGTTCGTCGCCACCAAAGCCGCTCTGCGCGAGGTTCAGCCCACTACGATCATCGTGCTTCGCTTTGGCATCGGCGTGCTGGTGCTTGCGTTTGCCGTGTGGCGTCTGCGCATTTTCCAGTTTGTTTCCCCGCGCGATTTACTTTGGCTGGCACTTCTCGGCGCAATCGCGATTGCCATTCATCAAGGATTGCAAGCGACCGGTTTGCAATTCACTTCCGCCGGCAATATGGCATGGCTCGTCGCCATCACGCCGATTTTCACTGCGCTGCTCGCGCGCCTCTTCATCGCCGAAACGTTTGGTATCGCGCGCTTGCTGGGACTGGCGATTGCATTTTTCGGCGTATTGATTGTTGTCACGCAGGGCGCGCTCAACGCCGATTCTTTGCGCCTGCCGAGTACCGCCGGCGATTTGCTTGCGCTCGCCAGCGCGCTCAACTGGGCGATTTTTTCCGTCGCGAGTAAACCGCTCTTGCGCCGTTTGCCGCCGACGTTGATGATGGCGTACATCATGTTCTTTGGCTGGCTCATGACGATTCCATTTTTCGCGGCATCGCCGGCGTGGAATGACGTCGCGCATCTGATCGATTGCCGGTTGGACGGCGATTGCGTTTCTCGGCGTTTTCTGTTCCGGCATCGCGTACATCTTTTGGTTCGATGCGTTGGCGATCATCGACGCCACGCAAACGGCGGCGTTCATTTACCTCGAACCCTTTGTCACGGTGATTGTCGCCGCGCTGATTCTGGGCGAAGCGTTTACGCCGATCTCTTGGCTCGGCGGCTTGACGATTCTCATCGGCGTCTATTTGGTGAATCGACCGCAAACGGCGCGCGCGATGGGGGTGGCAAATGCCGGCGATTAGATACGCGCAATCGGTTGTGCGCGATGTGCGCGCAGCGTTGACGCGTGTGCGGCGTGATCGCGTGGCGTGGTTGACGATTGGGCTGATTGGTTTGCCGTGGTTGTTTCTGTATCCCCGGCGCCAGAATTTCGATTGGCTCTGGTCGTTCGGCGAAATGATCGTCATCGTCTTGGCCATGTGGTGGATGTCGCGATCGGGCGCACAGAATCCGCCGGCGGTGAAACATCCGCGCGCGGAAAGTCTTTTTGCGATCGTGCTCATCGTCGCTTGGATGATTTGGCGCGCGGGAATTTGCGGAAAACTGTTTCCTTTTCTGCCAGCCGACCTGGTGTGTTTTAAGAATATTGAATTTGAAATCATCCCCAAAGTTTTTGAAATGGTTGTGTTGCCAGTTGGCATCTTGTTTTTGCTGGGCTATCGCTGGCGCGCGCAAGGATTGGATTTCAATCGCCGGGCGTGGTGGATTGCTCTGCCGATTCTCGGCGTGACGATTCTGTACGGCATGTATGCGCATTGGAACGACCTCGCCGGGTTCGGGCAACGGACACTCGAATTCTTCTTTGCGGCAGGATTACCGGAAGAAGTCCTGTTCCGCGCGATTTTGCTCACGCGCTTGGAAGCGTGGTGGCGCAACTCGGCGTGGGCGTTGTTTGGCTCGTCGCTGATTTTTGGCTTGTCGCATCTGCCGATCAACTTTTTGGTTTTCACGTCGCGCGATTTCAACGAGGCGGTCGTGATCGCGCTGACGATTCAAATGGGTCTGGGCGCGGCGTTCGCGTTTGGTTATCAACGCATTCGTAACGTGCTGCCGTTGGCATTGTTGCACGCGCTGGTTGATGCGCTGTGATATTTTCACCATAGAGAATGACCGATAGACGAAAATCTACGGTCACTCCAGTTCTCTATGTCCTCGTCTGGTTTTGTAATGCCTGACAAACTCAACTCCATGCGCTTGCTTGAACAGCGCAAAATTCCATACAGCGCCAAGACCTACGATGCGGCGGGTGAGTTTCATTCCGCCATTGATGCCGCGCAACTCATTGGCGCGCCGGTGGAGAGCGTATACAAGACGCTCGTCGTCTTGCGCGACCCTTCGACAAGCTCAGGGCGAGCGCCAAAAACCGGCAAGCCGATTCTGGTGATGATCGCCTCGCAGCGCGAAGTTGATTTGAAAGTGCTGGCGAAATCGCTCAACGAAAAGAAATTGCGCATGGCGACGCAAAAGGAAGCCGAAGCGTTGACCGGCTTGCAGGTTGGCGGCATCAGCGCGCTCGCGTTGCTCAATCGCGGCTTTGAAGTTTGCATTGATGAAGCGGCGAATGCGCTTGAGCAAATTCACATTAGCGCGGGACAGCGCGGCGTCGATTTGCAATTGGCGGTTAAGGATTTGCTTGAGGTGACGCGCGCCAAGATTGTGCGCGCGACGAGCGAGGGTGTGGCGTGAACGCGGCAAACAGCAAGGCAATTGTTCGGTCGGGATATAATGCGATTGCCCAATCGTATTTGGCAACACGCTCGCTGGACACCGACGATGTGCGCTTGCTACCGGAGCTAGTCAAACGGTTGCCGAAGAACGCGCGCGTGCTAGATGCGGGATGTGGCGCGGGAATTCCGGTCACGAAAATCCTTGCCGAACAGTTCGACGTGATCGGTGTTGATTTTTCCGAAACGCAGATTCAGATAGCGCGGATGCTGGTATCGCAGGCAGAGTTTCTTTGCGCTGACATTGTTGACCTGGGTTTTCCGGACGAATGTTTCGACGCGATTTGTTCCTACTATGCCATTATTCACGTGCCGCGTGAGGAACATGCGCGATTGCTTGCCAACTATTTTCGGATGCTCAAGCCCGGCGGATTGGCGTTGATGACGATGGGGCGGGGCGATACGCCGGGGGATGTTGAGGAGAATTGGCTCGGCGCGCGAATGTATTGGAGTCATTATGGCGCAGCGACGAACCTGAAAATGATTCAGGATTGTGGTTTTGAAATAGTGTGGACTAGGGTTGTCGCGGATTCGCTCGACAAGAACGCATCGCACTTTTTTGTTCTTGGGTCCAAGTCGGCGGCAAAAAAAATGAAACCTGTGATCTGAAACCGGAGATTTTATGAAAGCACTCGTGATCAAACAACACGGCGGAATTGAGAATCTCGAAATCATCGATTTGCCCAAACCGGCGCCGGCGGCGGACGAGGTCTTGCTGAACGTCAAAGCCGTGTCGCTGAACCAACTCGATATTTTTGTGCGACGCGGCTCTCCCGCACTCAAGCTATCGATGCCGCACATTCCCGGTTCGGATGCGGCGGGCGTCATTGCGGAAATGGGGAGCGGCGTGACCGGTTTGCAGGTGGGTCAACGCGTTGTCGTCAACGGCGGATTGTCGTGCGGTCGATGCGAGTTTTGTATCGCCGGCGAAGAATGTCTGTGCCCCGATTTCAAAATATTCGGCGAGCATGTGCCCGGCGGCGCGGCGGAATTTGTGCGTGTGCCGGCACGTAATGTTCTGCCGATGCCGGATTCGCTTTCGTTCGAGAACGCGGCCGCGGCATCGCTGGTTTTCTTGACCGCGTGGCGCGCGTTGATCACCCGTGCGCGGGTGCGCGCCGGCGACGATGTTTTGATTCTCGGCGCGGGCGCGGGAACCGCGACGGCCGCAATTCAAATTGCCAAGAAAGCCGGCGCGCGCGTGCTGGTGACATCGTCGAGTGATGAAAAATTACAACGCGCGAAAGAACTTGGCGCGGATGTGATGGTCAATTACAGAACCAATCCGGATTGGGATCGCGCCATCTTTGCGGCGACGAACAAGCGCGGCGTCGATATCGTGTTCGAATCGGTTGGCGCGGAAACGTGGCTCAAATCGATTCGCGCGTTACGCAAGGGCGGGCGCATGGTCGTTATCGGCGGAACAACCGGGATGCAGCCGCGCGAAGAGATTGGATTTATTTTCTGGAAGCAGATTGAAATCCTGGGCTCGACGATGGCGAGTCAGCACGAATTCCGCGACGTGATGAAACTGATTTTTCGCGGCGAACTGAAACCAATCATTGATTCGGTCTTGCCGCTTGAACGAGCGCAGGAAGCGCACGCGCGCCTGGAAAAAGGCGAGCAATTCGGCAAAATTGTTCTGACCAATATGACGATTGACGATCGATTTGAAAACGGCGCGTTGCCGCACTGGGTTCGGTTTTGTGTTGGCCACGCGGCGATTGAAAACGAACCCGGCATTATTCGTTTTGTGGTTGATGGTGCGGAACCCGGGCAACTCTCTGATGCTGAACTCGACGACCACCGCACCGCGCCGCGTCATCGCCTGCCGTGGAAGCCGCCATTGCGCATGATCGTCCGCGCGCGGACGAGTCATCGTGCCGGCGAAATGATTGGCACGGCGGGATTTGGATTTTGGAATGATCCGTTCGACTGGGTGGGCAATGTGCAGGTCCCGCCGAATGCGCTGTGGTTTTTCTACGGCTCGCCGGAAAATGATATGTCGTTTGTGCGCGGTGGGGCAGGGCATGGCTGGAAAGCCGCGACGCTGAATGGTGGGCAATCTAACAAAATCGAGATGGCGCTCGGCAATTTTGTGTTTCGATTGCCGGGCATGAGCAAGCTTGTTTTTGCACTCGCGCAAACGCGCATTCACGCGCACGAGAAGATTCTGGATGATGTTGCGTTAACCGATTGGCACGAGTACCAAATCGATTGGCTGGCGCATCAAGCGACTTTTCTTGTCGATGGCGTCGAGGTTTTCCGCGCACCCAATCCGCCGACGGTCGCGTTGGGTTTTGTCGCGTGGGTCGATAACAATGCGGCGACGATGGGACCCGGACGCGATTTCGATTTTCAACGCATCGCGGTTCCGCAGAGGCAGTGGATGGAGCTCACGCGTGTGCAGATCGAGCCGCTTTGACGAGCGCGCGTCCATCGAGTAGAATGAGTCAGCCGAATGCCGAGTTGATTCGCGCGTTGGAGCAATTCAACCGCGGCGAGTATTGGGAACAGCACGAAACGCTGGAAACGCTTTGGCGCGCCGAAAGCGACGAGTCGATCCGCGATTTTTACAAAGGCATTTTGCAAACCGGTGTTGGGTTTTATCACATCACGCGACGCAATTATGCCGGCGCGGTCAAGGTGCTGGGGCGCGGCATAGGTTACCTAAGGCGATATGCGCCGTGGTGTCAAGGCGTCGATGTTGCACAGTTGATCGAAGAATCGACGCAAGTGCTAGAGCGATTGCATGCGCTGGGCGCGACGCGGATCGACGAAATCGACGTGAACCAATTGCCCCGCGTGCATTATCGAGTTGAATGAGAATCGTAATCGCAATCAGCGTGTGGGCGTTTGCGATTGCTGGGGCAATCGGCGTGGCGCACTGGCTCGAATTGAATCACCAAGAGACTGCGTTACTGGTTGGGGCAGTGGCAATCGCCGCCGTCTTTGGCGCGTTGTTGCCTGTGCTCAAATTGAATCAAAAATCATGATGGAGGTCAGATGGCATACGTAATCGCAGAACCGTGTATCGGCGTAAAAGACAAATCGTGCGTGGCGGTTTGTCCGGTCGATTGCATTCACGGCACGGATGAGGACGAAATGCTCTACATCCAGCCGGACGAATGCATTGATTGCGGCGCGTGCGTGGCGGAATGTCCGGTCAGCGCGATTTTCCCGGCAGATGAAGTACCGCCGCAATGGAAAGCGTTTATTCAAAAAAACGCCGATTATTTCACGAAAAAGTGACAATTCTGGCACGAGCAAGCGCGCGGATCAACCTGATCCGCGCGCTTTTTCGATTTCTTGACACGGTTGCGCTAGTGCGCTTATAATGAGGGCACGATTGCACTGAACTCTTGTTCTACGGAGGCTGGTATGAAGCGTCAGCGCAAGACCCTGGTCGATCGTTTAGAGCAGAGCGGCAAGGAATACGCCACCTATCTCTTGCAACACTCTGCCGATGAGCTCCTGTCCAAACCTTCCCCAACGGAATGGAGTATTCATCAAGTTGCCGCGCATATGCGCGATACGGACCAGTTTGCCTTTCTCGTGCGCGTGGAAAGACTCCTCACAGAAAACGACCCCGCGTTTGCTAATTTCGATCAAGACGCCTTTTGGAAAGATCATCCGTACTCGCCGGCGGAACCCATCAAAAAAATCGTTGCCGATCTTCTCGCGGCGCGGCGCAAGATGGTGCGCTTACTTCGCGCCGCGCCCGATGCCGCGTGGAAACGCACCGGTATTCATTCGGCATACGGCAAGGTTTCGCTCGATTGGGTGGCGATGCACTGCTATCATCACACGCTCGAACACACCGCGCAATCGGGCTATGTGTTGGAAAAGGAATTGTTGAAATCGTTGAATCGCTGACAAGGAGGTCACGATGACGCGCTTGAACTCGGCGGAATTGATTGTTGCGCTGATTTTTATCGTGCTCGGCTTGCTGTTGCTGGCTGGCAATCTCGGTTTGATTATTTTCAACTGGGGGATTCTGTGGGCGTTGGTGCTGGTAACATTTGGTGGTTGGCTCATTTGGCGCGCCTTTCGAACTCCGGGCTGAACCCACTAATTCAGTTTCGTACGGCGTCGGCGATTATGCGCCGAATCTCGTCGGCAAGGAAATCCGCAAAGAAAATTTTTCGCACGGTCTCGGCGAAATGGATGTCGATCTCTCGCGCGCGGTGTTTCCGGAAGGACAGGCAACAGTTCGCGCGTCGCACGGCTTGGGCGATTTGACGGTCATCGTCCCGCGCGATTTGGCGGTACGCGTCAAAGCGAGTGCTGGACTCGGCGATGCACGACTCTTTGACGAAAGAGCCGATGGCTTTGGACCGCGACTTGATTTTCAATCAGCCGATTATCCGACGGCAACGCGCAAGCTAGACCTTGAGGCGAGCGTGGGGCTCGGCGCGGTCAAAGTGGTTCGCGCGCGATAGGGGAGCAATCAAAATGGATTACGAAACGATTCTCGTAACAATTGAAGATGCGGTTGGGCTGATTCAACTCAATCGTCCCAAAGTGTTGAACGCTTTGAATAGCAGGGTCATGACCGAACTGGGACAAGCACTGGGCGACTTGGAAGCGAACGATGCGATTCGCTGTATCGTTATTCACGGCAGTGAACGCGCGTTCAGCGCTGGCGCCGACATCGACGAAATGAAGTCGGCGACGCCAACCGACATGCTCAAACGCAATTGGATTGCCGCATGGGATCGACCGCGCAAAATGTCCAAGCCGGTCATCGCCGCCGTGAGCGGCTATGCACTCGGCGGCGGCTGTGAATTGGCGATGGCGTGCGATATGATTATCGCGTCGGAATCGGCGCAGTTTGGGCAACCGGAAATCAACATTGGGGTCATTCCCGGCGCGGGCGGGACGCAACGCTTGACGCGTGCCATCGGCAAATCGCGCGCAATGGAATTGACACTCACCGGAAAATTTTTGAGCGCTAAGGAAGCGGAGATGCGCGGACTGGTTTCGCGCGTTGTGCCGGTTGAAGCGTATCTGGAAGAGGCAAAAGCGTTGGCACGCGAGATTGCCTCCAAAGCGCCGGTGGCGGCGCGCTTGGCCAAAGAATGCGTCAACAAAGTTTTCGAAATGTCGTTGGAAGAAGGATTGGAATTTGAACGCCGCGCGTTCTATTTTCTTTTTTCGACGCACGACCAACGCGAGGGCATGGAAGCGTTTCTTGCCAAACGCAAACCGGCATGGAAGGGGAACTAGTGTGTCCGATTCGGTAGAACCAGAAACGATCACGATTGTCGAAGGACCGACGCCGGACTTTCATATGGTCATCGACGTGTGGGCGATGTCAATTTTGGAAGGCGCATCGCCGTACGTTACCGCAACGTGCCAAGTCCGTTCGTTCAACGGCGAAAAACTATTAGAGCGATGTCAGCGTGCCTGGAGCACGCAACGCGCGACCATGCTCGATTACAAACAGATCGATGGCTTGCGCCGACAAGTTGAAATCACGAGTGCACGTCTGGAGAAAGTCGAAGGCGTGGATGTGTTGAATTTGTGGGTGCGTCAGCCGGTGCGCCAGTTGATTAACACCGGCGGCAGTGACGATTCGATTCCACTCGAGTAACCGATGGCAAAGATTCGCGTTGGGATTATCGGCACCGGTTGGGGGCAGTTGCAAATTGAATCGTTCAGACGCGCGCACGCGTTTGATGTTGTCGCGCTGTGCGATGTCGATGCTGCGCGGTTGAGTGACATTGCCAAGCGGAACAAAATTGAACAGACCTTTACCAACTATCTGGATTTAGTGGCGCGCCCGGACATTGATGTCGTGAGCATCGCGTCGCCGCCGGATTTGCATCTGCCGATGACGCAGGCGGCGATTGCGGCGCGCAAGCACGTCTTTGTCGAAAAGCCGGCGGCGCTGCAAATCGAGGATGTGCGCGCGCTGAAAAAATCGGCGGAAGCGAATCGCGTGGTGCACGCCGTCGATTTTGAAATGCGTTTTCTGCCCGCGCTCGCGTATTGCAAGGAATTGATCGACGAAGATTATTTGGGCAAACTCTTGCGCGTCGATGTCACCATGGGCATCGACCGACCTTGGGGTGAACACGGCAATTGGGCGGCGGACGCGGCGCGCGGCGGTGGAATTCTGAATGAACTTGGCGCGCATTTCATCGACACGATGCTATGGTGGTTCGGCGATGTCGATGCGGTCTTGGCGGCGACGCGCACACATTTTCCGATCATCAAAGTGCCGGTACTGGACGAAAAGCTAAAGGAAACGATTTTGGTCAAACGGCCGGTCACGAGCGACGATTCCTTCTGGTCGATTTTGCAATTCAAGCGCGGCGGTGAGGCGTTGCTGAATTTTGTGACCGGCTCGCGCCACGATATTGGTTGGACGATTGCGGCCTACGGCGAAACTGGAACGCTCGTGGTGCAAAGTGGTCAACTGCTTGGCAAGCGCGACGGCGACCGGGAAATTGCGTTACTGCCGATTCCAAAGCGTTTGGAGTTGGGCGACAATCCCAAAGACCCGCTGATGTGGGGCATGGCGCGCCTTGCCGAAAATATGGCGGGCAAAATTCGCGGCGACGCGGATGCGAAAGCATTTCCAGATTTCGGCGACGATATTGCCGTCGCGCGCGTGGTGGATGCGATTCGCAGGGCGTCCGATGCGCGCGCATGGGTTAAAGTGTGAGGTAATCGATGACATACTCAACTTTGCTCTACGAAAAATCCGATGGCGTTGCGACGATTACGCTCAATCGCCCGGACAAGAGCAACGCGTTCGATGATACGATGGTCGCGGAGCTGATCGACGCGCTGAAAAATGTCGAACGCGATGCGGAGGTGCGCGCGATTGTCTTGACCGGCGCGGGGAAGAATTTTTGCGCGGGGCAAGACCTCTCGCCGTTGATGGCGGCGTATCAATCAACCGCCGGGATTCAATTTGGCGAGCACGTGCGCAAAAGCTATAACGTGATTGTCTCAAAAATCCGAACCATCGAAAAACCATTCATCGCGGCGGTGAACGGCGCGGCGGCGGGTGCCGGGCTGGGACTCGCGTGCGCGTGCGATTTACGACTCGCTTCGGAGAATGCGAAATTCCGAATGGCGTTCATCGGCATCGCGCTGGCGCCGGACTCGGGCACATCGTTTCTTCTCCCGCGGCTCATTGGTTGGGGCCGCGCCGTTGAAATGGCATTCACGAACGAATTGGTGGATGCGGATAAGGCGATGCAAATTGGCTTGGTGAATCGTGTTTTCAAAGCGGATGAGCTGATGCCTAGGACAATCGAATATGCCAAGCAGTTGGCGCTTGCGCCCACGCGAAGCATCGGCTTGACCAAGCGCGCATTTAATCGCGCGTTGACATTGGACTTGGAAGCGGCGTTGGAATACGAGGCGATGTTGCAAGATATCGCCGGGCATAGTCCGGATCATTTGGAAGGTGTGAAAGCATTTGCAGAAAGACGCGCGCCGATGTTCAAGGGCAAGTGATCGGCGACGAGTTTTCTGATAACAAGGAGGCAGGGTGGCAGAACGTAAAACACAAAAACTGCTCGAAGGTTTGCAAGGCGATTTGGAGCGCGAACTCAAAGCGATGTTGCAATACACGTATCAAGCATCGACGTTGCTTGGTGTGGGGTCATTGAGCATCAGCCCGGTGCTGCGCGAGGAAGCGGCAGAGGAATTGAAACACATCGGATTCCTGTGCGATCAAATCGTCGGTTTGGGCGGCACGCCGAAATTGTCCACGCAGAAATTTAGCGAGGCGCGCGATCTCAAGGCGATGTTGGAAAACGATTTGGATTTGGAACGCGAATCGATTTTGGAATATCGCGAGCGTGTCAAACAAGCCGAAACCGCCGGCGAAATTGGGTTGAAGGTGCGCGTGGAGATTTTGATTGCGGAAGAAACCGAGCATGTGCGTCGGCTCGAGCGCATTTTGCGCGGCTGGCAATAGCCGCGCCATCGAGTTGGTTATTTGTTGTAGTAGAGACGTTGTGTCGCAACGTCTCTACAATTTGTTTGAGTTCGGAGTCGAGCAATGCCTCGTCGCACTCCGCGCGTTGACGACGCGCCCAAGCGAGAAATCCTGGACGATATCGCAGCCGGTCTGCGCCGTGCGGCGATTCTTCAGGCCGCGATTGAATTAGATATTTTCACACGTATTGCCGAAGGTCAGGATACGTTGCCGGCAATTGCGCGCGCATGTGCGAGCACCGAACGCGGCACACGCTTGCTGTTGAACGCGCTCGTCGCGATTGGATTGCTGAGCAAGGAATTGACCGAGTATCGATTGCCGCCGACTGCTGAAACATTTTTGGTGAAAGGCAAGCGAGACATACATCGGCGAAGAAATACTTGATAATTTTGCGCGGGACGCGCATGGGCGATTAAGTAAAACGATTCGCACGGGCAAAGTTTTCGCGTCGACGCGAACGCAATTTGCGGCGGAGGACGCATCGACCATTTGGAAAAAGCTTGGCATCGCGCCCAGCAAAGCCAAGCAATTGCGCGTGCTCGATGCTTTACGTGCTGGCGATTTGCTAAATCGCAAATTCAAACCACGCTCGTTCGATTTGGTATTGTTTGGTAATTCAATCAACTTTGTTAGCCCTGAGCAAGTCATTGGCATGTTCCGCAAAGCGTACGCAACGTTGGCGCAGAACGGACGCGTTGTTATTCACGCGCCGATGGCGGACGATGAACGTGGGGAATCGGCCAAGGCGGCGATGGCTGGTATCGACACGCTCTTGTTTTCGCCGGACGGCGATGTGTACACATTCGTCGAATATCGCGGAATGCTCGAAGCGGCGGGTTTTGTCGATGTGGTTAACCTCGACGACGACTTGGGTCTAGTCGTTGCGAGGCGTGTTGATCCATCGCTGAAAAAGTGAAACTTGCGGCGATTCTCTTCGACCTTGGTGACGTGATTATGCAAGAAACAACCGAGGTCAAAGATGGTGAATTGAATACGCTCCGCGCCGAACTGGTCGATGGCATGGACGATGTCTTGCGCGCGCTGAAATCGCGCAGTTACAAATTTGGTCTCGTCGCAGACACTCGCCCAAAAACGGCGTGGAATGTTTTGCATCAGCACAATCTCTACGAAATGTTCGACACCCTGGCGATCTCGGAAAACGTCGGCTGCGAGAAACCGGACGCGCGCATTTTTTGCGCCGCGCTCGATGCGTTGAATATTGCGCCCATCGGATTATGCTCGCGTGGCGATGGTCGGCAATAATCTCGCGCGCGATATTCGCGGCGCAAATGCGCTTGGCTTGATTTCAATTTGGTTTCATTGGAACGAACGCTACGCATGGGCGAATGACGGCTCTGTGCCGATGTATATCGTGCACAATGCGCAAGAGTTGCGAAGGCTGATTGAACGATTAGAGCGCGAGTGAAATGGACGCCAGCCGAATTCCTCAAGTTACCCAAGACAAGAAGCTGCTTGATATTGTGACGCGTTACGCGCCGATCATCATGGCGGATGAACGCGAACCATTTGCATTGGCCGCCGCCGGCTATCACATTTTTGATCACGAAGACGAGTCGCCGTCGTTTGTGCCGCGCCGCCGCGTCGAGTGGATCAGCGTCGGTTATCACGCGGTGCGTGCAATCGAGTATGCATTGTGGTGGGACTGGGACATTGGCCACTTGTACGAACTTGAACACGTGTGGACCTTTGTCGGCGCGGGCGGCGAAGTTGTCGCGGTAGAAGCGAGTTGGCATGGGATGTACGGTCAAGCCGAAAGCGGCGGCAAGCCGGTGGTCGAGGGAACGCATCCGGTTTTGCTTGCGCAACCCGGCAAGCACGCCATGGC
Organism: uncultured Chloroflexia bacterium; assembly: GCA_963718225.1. Classification (GTDB taxonomy): domain Bacteria; phylum Chloroflexota; class Anaerolineae; order UBA4142; family UBA4142; genus DAOTXS01. The sequence continues at coordinate 1,020 of CAVQYN010000013.1, read as the reverse complement.
GGCGAGCATCGAGCCGTTCGATGAAATTCGCGAATGGGCAGAGCAAGAAGCCGGACCCGAAGCAGGGAAGGGCGGTGTGCTCGAGACGGAATTGTTTCGAGGGCGAATGCCGAAAACACCGGCGAACGACGCGCGCGTAGTGGCGTATTTGAAGCAACGCGCATTCAAACCGGCGTGGCAATTCACGCGTCGAATGCCAGTCACGCGCGAGATGCTGGTGCCGTGGCACGCATTGGAAGAATGGATCCCGGCACGCGTGGCGTGGTGGCTCGAACAAATTTAGGATTTTAGATTTCTGATTTGTGATTTTACGAAAATCCGCAAATTTGAAATCACAAATCATAAATCGCAAATTCTTTGAGGTGACGATGCCTCTGCTCGATCTTGAACTCTATCGCAAAGAAGTAACGGTCTCCGATAATCCGCTGGTGCGTTTGAGCGTGATCGATGCGGGGCGTTCGCCGGCGGAACGCACGTTGTTGTTCGTGCATGGTTTCGGCGGATACGCGATGCAATGGGAACAGCAGTTGATCGAATTCGCGGACAAGCATCGTGTTGTCGCCATCGATTTACGGGGCACGGACTGTCCGACAAACCGCATAGCGAATATGATCTCGACGAATTGGTCGGCGATCTTGAACGAACTATCGACGCTTTGCATTTCCCGCCAAAATTTATTTTGCTGGGTCATTCGTTTGGCGGCGCGATTGTTACCGAGTACGCGGTCAGGCATCCTGAGCGGATTGACCGCCTGGTGCTGGTGAGCACTTCGGTTGACTTTGTCTTGAGCCCATTTTTGAATTTTGCGTTTCAACTGCCGGTCGCGCTTGCCGAGCCGATTCGCGCGATGTTTCCCAAAGCGCTCGCCGCGCCGGGCGTTCGTTTTGAAAGCACTTTTTCATCATGGATTGTCCAAGTGGCAAGGGCGCGAACATTTTTCGCGCCTCACGGTGCCGACGCTAGTGATTATTGGACATCGCGACATTGTGTTCAAACAATCGGCGTATGACGCGGTGCCGG
>CAVQYN010000012.1:0-127495 GCA_963718225.1 uncultured Chloroflexia bacterium | reverse complement strand
AACGCGGAAATCGAATCGCAGTGGACGCACAACGCAAATTTTATGCCCTGATGTACGCCGAACCGATGCATCCGCTTTCACCAAACGCAGTGAGAAAGAAATACCAAGCGGCGGAGAAAGATACGCGCGCCAATCAGTTTCACTTTATGCTTCACGCGCTGGCGGACAATCGCTTGATCGGACTGGCGCAGTTGTGGCGCATCGAATGGAACAACGGCACCGGCAAGATCCTGCTCGGCATTGCCGATGAAAATGATCGCGGCAGAGGATACGGCACCGAAGCATTATCGCTGTTGCTAAACTATGCCTTTAGCGAACTACTTGTATTGCGTGAGCGCGAGCGCGGCGGAATATAACGAACCTGCGCTGGCATTCCTGCAGAAAAATAATTTCGCCAGCGAAGTGCGCCGGCGCGAGGCAATCTGTCGTGATGGCAAATACTGGGATTTTATTATACTCGGTTTGTTGCGCGAGGATTTGAGTGGCAAATGAACGACAACTTACTCAAAGGAAACTTGGTTCACTTGCGCGCGGTCAATTCTTCAACCGATGCGGAAGCGTTTAGCCGCTGGTCGCGCGATTCCGAATATATGCGATTGTCAGACGCGAGCACGGTGCGAATGTGGACGATCAAGCAAGCAACCGAGTACATCGAAAAAGAATTTGAGACCGAATCGCCAACGATGTACGCGTTCGCTATTTGGACGCGCGAGGAGAGTCTCTGATCGGCGAAATCGATTTGAGTGGAATCAACTGGGCAAGCGGTGAATCCATTGTTGGCATTGGCATCGGTGACCGCAACGACTGGGGCAAGGGCTATGGCACGGACGCGATGCGCGTCATCTTGCGTTTTGCCTTTGAGGAACTAAATCTGCATCGCGTTTTTCTAAACACCTTTGAATACAATCCACGCGCGCTTCGCGCATACGAGAAATGCGGATTCAAACATGAAGGGCGCGTGCGCGGGATGTTGAATCGCGATGGCAAACGCTGGGACGTGATCTATATGGGAATCCTGCGCGAAGAATGGGAAAAGATGACAGAAGACCGATGACCGAAGACGGATGCGAATTGTTTCGGTCTTCCATCCTCGGTCTTCCGTCAAGGAGTTTAATATGACCGCATTAATGTACGAACTCAAAGCGTCTTACGCGTTCATCGAACGCAATTTGAATATTGTCAAGCGCTACTGGGCGTGGGAAGTCGTCTGGTTGTTTTACTCGATCACAAATTCGCTCTCGGTGGCGTACATCGGACCCGGCGTCGGCGCGATGAGTAGCGCCGTTGTCGACAGTCACTATCTTGTGCTGTACTTTATCATCGGCACGATTGTGTGGCGGTACCTGTCGGTGATTTTCTACTGGCTCACCGACATCATCGGGATGGAACGCTGGGAAGGCACGATTGATACACGCTGATGGCGCCAATCACGCGGCTCACGCATCTTGCCGGGCACACGGCATTTGCCGTCGTCTACTCGATGTTTCATACCGTCGTGATCCTGGGAGTCACCGCGCTCTTTTTCGAGATCGATTTGTCGAAGGCGAATTTGGTGGGTGGGCTGATGGTTCTGCTCGTCGGTAGTGTGTCGTTCATCGGCTTTGGCGTGATTGCGGCGATTCTGCCGTTACTGTTTCCGGAAAAAGGATCGCAGATGACGCACGTCATCATCTCGCTTTTGCTGCTCGTGTCCGGCGTGTACTATCCGGTGACCGTTCTGCCGAATTGGTTGCAGATGTTCGCGCAGTACTCGCCGGCGACGTACGTGCTGGAAGGCACGCGCGCGGCGTTGCTCGCCGGCACGCCGACGAGCGCGTTGTGGCAGTACGTCTTGCCGCTGATCGTGATGGGCATCGTGATGGTCCCCATCGGCTTGTGGCTTTTCCGCTTCGCCGAGCAGTACGCCAAGCGGACGGGTAAATTGAAAAGAAATGGATAATCAGCGGTCAAGGTTCAGGGGACAGGGGTCAGTAATGAATCTGTTCCCTGACCTCTGACACCTGACCCCTATGAAGAAACTCAATGCCTACACAACGTACTTGATCCTCAGCGGCTGGGACGGCGCAATGTCCTGGCTCGTCTTCACCATCAGCGCAATCTACCAAGTGACCGTTGTTGGATTGAATCCGCTTCAACTTGTGCTCGTCGGCACAACGGTTGAAGTAACCGCATTCCTGTGCGAAGTGCCGACCGGTGTCATCGCCGATGTGTACAGCCGGAAACTTTCGATCATCATCGGCAATGTGATAATCGGCATTGGTTTCCTCATCGAAGGCGCGTTCCCGTTTTTCGCAACGGTTTTGCTCGCGCAAATTTTTATGGGTGTCGGCTGGACATTCACCAGCGGCGCGACCGAAGCGTGGCTTACCGATGAAATCGGTGAGGCGAACGCCGGGCACGCGTTTTTGCGCGCGTCGCAAGTCGCGCGCATCGGCACGCTCATCGGCATCGCGGCAAGTGTGTTCATCGGCAACGAGCGCGTAAACTTACCGATCATTTTGGGCGGTGTTGGATTCATTGCACTGGGAATTTTTCTCGCGCTGTTTATGCCGGAAACCGGGTTTCATCCGACGCCGCGTGAGAATCGAAATTCGTTTCAACAAATATGGCACACATTCCGCGAAGGCATCGCCATGATTCGCAAGCGCCCCGCGCTCTCGACGATTCTTGGCATCGGCTGGTTTCACGGATTTTACAGTGAAGGCGTCGATCGTCTGTGGACGCCGTTTTTGCTCGTGTTCGCAATTCCAACCATCGACGGTCTCACCACAGTCACGTGGTTCGGCATCATTCGTGCTGGCGGAATGTTGCTCGGTATCGCCGCGAATGAAATCGCGCATCGGCGCGTCAAGACCGATGACGAGAATTCGATTCGCGGCGCGTTGTTTGCAATCAACGCTGGGATGGTCGTTGCATTGTTCGCGTTCGGTTTGTCGCCGAATTTTACGCTGGCAGTTGGCGGCATTCTGGGTCTGGGCAATGTTGCGGCAAACACATTTTCCGTTATACACAACCTGGGTCAATCTGCGGCTCGATTCGCAAGTGCGCGCGACGGTCAACTCGATGAGTTCGCAAATGGACGCGCTGGGGCAAATGATCGGCGGACCGATGGTCGGCGCGATTGGCACAATCGATTTCGTTGCGCGCGGCGTTGCTCTCATCCGCAACGATTCTCGCACCGGTGTTGGTGTTGTTTGCAAGAGCAAAGACCAAAGACCCATGACGGAAGATGGTTAATGTCGGTCAGCGATCATCCGTCGTCGGTCACAAAAAAAGGAGGCATACTATGCAAGCTCAAAAACAATCCTTGATTATTTTCGTTCATCCAAAACATTTCTGACACGGTGATGTCTAATATCCTGTGACACCACCGTGTCACCAGGATTTTCCAACAATGAATTTCCAAACAATCGAATATCTGGACGACGATTACGAATCGTCCAGCACGCACCATTTGCGCCGCAAAGGCAAACGCTTTCAGAAAAAGCTCGTGCGGAGGCAAAAGGATGCGCCGCTCGGTAAGGTTACCCTGTTCGATCCCGTGGCGCAACTGGGCATCGAAACTGAATTCAAACCAACCTTCTCGGCGTCCAAACTCGAGCGTGCGTGGATTCTGGAGTACCTGGGTCCGTTCTACGAAGATCACTATCTCGTCGATGTGTTGCGTCAGGTCAAAGGCGGCAAAGAAGCCACGGTCTATTGCTGTCTCGCGCACCCGCGCATGCAAGTGCAACACCTCGCCGCCAAAGTGTATCGACCGAAAATTTTTCGCACGCTCAAGAACGACGCCGAGTACCGGCAAGGACGCACGATGCTCGATGAAGAGAATCAGGTCTTGCGCGGACGCCGCGAAAAACTCGCGATCAAAAAGAAATCGGAATATGGTCAGGGGCTGATGCACAATGCGTGGCTCGCAAACGAGTACGCGCACTTGACCAAACTGCACGCCGCCGGCGTGGAGGTGCCCAAGCCCATCGCGCAAAGCGGCAACACGATTTTGATGGAGTATTTCGGCGATGCAACAATGCCGGCGCCCACGTTGCATGCAGTCACGCTTGAGCACGATGAAGCACGCGAGGTATTCGACCGTGTGATGCGCAATATCGAACTGATGTTGCAACACAACTGCGTCCATGCTGACTTGTCTGCGTTCAACATTCTTTACTGGGACGGCGAGATTCGCATCATCGATTTGCCGCAAGCCGTCGATCCGTACGTGAATCCCAAAGCGTTTCAGATGTTCGAGCGCGATGTGACGCGCGTATGCCAATACTTTCAGCGTTGCCACATCGACGCGAGCCCAAGTCAACTCGCGCGCGCGATCTGGAGGCGGAATGTGAAACGAGATGTAACGGAAGTGTTTCTGTAAAAATGCATGACCGAAGACGGGAGACCGATGACGGAAACGCTTGCATCTGTCCTCGGTCTTCCGTCAGCCGTCAAAGGATTTCACTATGCACTCACGCAACTTTGAAAACGAAAGCGATTTACGCATCATCCGTGCGATGCTGGTTGACGCGCGTAAAATTGCCGGGCACCACGCTGGCTACTGGCACGTCGGCGATCTGACGTGGCGGTACTATATGCTGTGGTATCGTGCCGACCCGCGTCAGAATTATCATTTGTGGTATGATGGCGATGCGCTCGTTGGTTTTGCAGTTTTTGGTGACGACCTCTCTTTCGACTGGCAAATTCACCCGCGCTATGTTTGGCGCGGGATCGAAGAGGAAATGTTGGCATGGGCGGAAACACGCTGGCACGAAACAATGAACGATGCATCGATTTCGCAAGAACGCAAACGCGCATTATTCTCTGGCGCGCTTGAAACCGATACGCGACGAATCGCGTTTTTGGAACGGCACGGTTTTTCGCGCGGAGAACATCCGACGATCAACTTTGCACGCGCGCTCGATGAACCAATTGCTGATTCCATTTTGCCCAAAGGGTTCATCGTGCGCGGCGTCGCCGGCGAACACGAAGCCGGAAATCGCGCGGAAGCGCATCGCCAAGCATTTCACCCATCGCGCATAACTGATGAAGGATACGTCAAATTGATGCGAATGTCTGAATACGATCAGGAATTTGATGTCGTTGCAGTCGCGCCCGATGGAACGATTGCCACATATGCCATGTGCTGGGTGGATGTCGAAAATAAGATCGGCGAGTTTGAGCCGGTTGGCGCGCGCACCGATTATCGGCGTAAGGGTTTGACGCGTGCGGCATTGCTAGAAGGGTTGCGGCGGATGCAAGCACGCGGCGCAGAAACCGCCATTGTTTGCACGAATGCGGACAACGTAGCGAAAGGGCTGTACGAATCGGTAGGATTTAAACAAGTCAATTTGGAATGGGATTATGTGAGAAAAATCTAAAAACAAATACACCAAGACACAAAGGAAAAAATTATGTTGATTTTCTTCGTGCCTTTGTGGTTCATTATGGGTTGAATTATGAACATCAGACCATTTACGCCAAACGATTACGCCGCAATTGCGGAAATCAATAATATTTTCTGGACGGAAGAAACGCTGACCGCCGAGCAATGGCAACACGAAGACGCGCAACGTCAATCGCATTGCCAACACGCGCGCTGGGTCGCGGAACTTGATGGCAAGGTAATCGGTATGTGCGAGTACAGATCAACTCGCGGGGCGGTATCATCCCGACAAGTACTGGTTGCGAGTCGAGGTGTTGCCCGCGTATCAAAAGCGCGGCGTCGGCGCGGCGCTGTACGATACCGTAATGACCGCGCTCGCGCCACGCAATCCCTGGCTCGTGCGTTTCGCGCTCACCGAGAATTTTGCGGACAGTTTGTGTTTTCTGCGCGCGCGCGGTTTCGCCGAAGAGTGGCGTTCGTACGAATCGCACTGGGAGGTGGCGGCATTCGACCCCGCGCGATTCGACGGCATCGATGAAAAACTGAACGCACGCGGCATCAGCGTCAAAAAATATTCCGAACTCGATGATCCGAATTGCGATTCAAGACTGTACGAACTATCCGAAGACACACGCGCCGACACGGCATTCGTCGAACCGTTGACGCGCAACGAGTATGCGCGTTGGCGCGATATGTTTCTCGACGGTTTTCGCGCGAATCGCGATGCGCTCTGGGTTGCCATGCGGGAGGGCGAGTACGTGGGCGTTGCGATTCTTGCGCGCGCTGAACCTGGGATGAATATCGACACGCGTTGGGTCGGCGTGCGGCGCGATATGCGCGGACAAGGAATTGCGATGGGATTAAAAAAACGCATGTTTGAATTTGCCCGTGCGCACAATCATCCGCACATCACCACTGTAACCAATTCTAAAAACGCGCCCGTGATCGCGATGAACAAACAACTGGGTTACATCGATCAACCCGCGTGGGTGTACTATTCCAAAGCCCTTCGAAAGGAAACTAGATGAGTCTCAAATCAAAAATTCACCAACAACAATTTGCGCTCAAACTCCCGCGCGACCTCGGCGATGGACTCGTCTTGCGCATCACCACACCGGAGGACGCCGAGCCGCTTGCCCAATTCTCCGGACGCGTGTTCGGGCGCGACAACAAAATCGATGAGATTGCGATGCTGTACACGCGCGATATGATGCGCGAATCGCATCCAATTATCGGACCGGCGAACACATTCATCGTCGAAGACACGCGCGCGCAAAAAATCGTTTCGACGATGTGTTTGATTCCGCAAACGTGGACGTACGCTGGCATTCCGTTCGGCGTCGGTCGCCCGGAAATGGTCGCCACCGATCCCGATTACCGCCGGCGCGGACTCGTGCGCGCGCAATTCGAGATGGTGCACGCGTTAAGCGAGTCGCTAGGGCATCTCATGCAAGGGATTACCGGTATTCATTGGTACTATCGACAATTTGAGTACGAGTATGCGCTTGATCTCGGCGGCGGTCGCCTTGCATATTTTTCGAATGTGCCAACACTGAAGGAAAATGAAAGCGAACCGTTTCGTGTGCGCGCGGCAGCTTTCGATGACATTCCGTTTCTCTCCGCGGTGTATGATCGCGAATGTGCGCGCTCACTCGTGGCGTGCCCGCGTTCGCCGGCGTTGTGGCGTTATCAGCTTGAACCACAACCGGCAGCAATGGCGTGGCGCGCGCCGTACCAAATTATCGAAACGAACGACGGACGAGCCGTCGGTTACGTGCAGGCCTCTCGCGACATCTGGCTTGATGCAATTGTGCTGGGCGAACTCGCCGTCGCCGAAGGACAATCGCTGCGCGCGGTGATGCCATCGATTTTGCGGTGGGCGAAAACGGTGGGCGAGAGCGAAGCAATCAAGCAAGAGAAAACCGTCAAGGGAATTTATCTGTCGTTCGGGCGCGAGCATCTGGCGTATGATGCGATTCCGGATTTACTTCCGCGCACGCGCATTCCATACGGTTGGTACATTCGCGTGCCCGCTGTGCCGCCATTTATTCGTCACATCGCGCCGGCGTTGGAAAAGCGTTTGGCGCAATCGGTGATGGCGGGACACACCGGCGAGTTGAAAATCAGTGAATATCGGCGCGGTTACAAAATCGTTTTTGAAAATGGCAAGTTGACGAACGTCGAAGCATGGCAACCGATGCCGGCCGACGAAGGCGATTGCGGCTTTCCGCCCTTGGTGTTTTTACAATTGCTCTTTTGCCGCAAGTCACTCTTGGAATTGCGCGAAGCGTTTGCCGATGTGTGGGCAAAAGATGACGCCGCGCCGTTGCTCGATGCCTTGTTTCCAAAAATGTTTTCGTGCGTTTACTGCGTCAGTTAGAAATCAGATCGCGGAATTCGGACATCTGACTTTTGATGTCTGCTATTCTGGTTTTTCGAATTTCCATGTTACAACTCTCTCACATCACAAAATCATATTCCGTGCAAACGGTCCTCGACGATGTATCCTTCATCGTCAATGCTGGCGAGCGCGTGGGATTGATCGGTCCCAATGGTTGCGGTAAAACAACGCTCTTGCGCATCATCGCCGGCGAGGAACCACCGGATCGCGGCGTCGCAAGCGTGCGCGCGTCGGTTGGCTACCTTGCGCAAGGCATCGCGCTCGATGAGACGCGCACGATTGGCGCATACATTCGCGCCGGGATTCCCGGCTATGACGATGCCCGACACGCGGTTGAAACGTTGGCGACGCGAATGGCGCAATCGCCATTGCCAGAAATTGTCAATGCGTACGGTTCAGCGTTTTCAAGATTTGAAGCGCTCGGCGGTTACGCCATCGATCATCGCGCCGAAGAAATTCTCGCGGGGCTTGGACTCGATGCGCCGCAAGAGACATCGATCACAAAACTGAGCGGTGGTCAGCGCGCGCGGGTTGGACTCGCGCGCCTGTTGATCGCCGAACCGCAATTGCTCTTGCTGGACGAGCCGACGAATCATCTCGACATAGCCGCGCTCGAATGGCTTGAGCGATTCATCGTCAATTATCGCGGCGCGGCGATCATCGTCTCGCACGATTGGACATTCCTCGACGCAACCATCTCGCGGATTATTGAACTCGACGACCATACACATCGTGTCCGCGAGTATACCGGAAATTACACCGATTACGTTGAAGCGAAATCGATGGAACGAGAAAAGCAACTCGCGGCGTGGCAAGACCAACAAGACGAAATCACGCAATTGCAGATGGCGGTGCGACATTTGCGCGGCATTGCCAAGTTTCGCAAAGGTGGAAAAGCCGACACCGGCGATAAATTTGCGAAAGGTTTTTTTGCGAATCGCGGTCTAGAAACGATCCGCCGCGCGAAACAAATCGAACGGCGCATCGAGCATTTGCTGACCGACGAAAAAATCGTCAAGCCCGCGCGGTCGTGGCAAATGAAATTAGATTTCGGCGCAACGACACGCAGTGGACAAATGGTCGTCGCGCTGGAGGATGCGGGGTTTGCGTTTGATCGCAGGCGACCACGGCGGTCGCCCCTACATTTTCCGTCACGCCAATCTCACCTTGCGGCACGGAGAACGGATCGCGCTCGTTGGTCCCAATGGGTCGGGCAAGACAACCCTGTTACGAATGATGGCGGGTGAATTGCAACCGACCGAAGGCACGGTGCGCATCGGCGCGAATGTGCGCGTTGGTTATATGCCCCAGGAGCAACAAACGCTCGATGCGGATGCAACACCATTGTCATTGATTCGCGCCATCGCGACGATGGATGAAACGCAAGCGCGCCACTTTTTGCATTTCTTTCTGTTCACCGGCGACCACGTGTTCACGCCCATCGGCGCGCTCAGTTACGGCGAACGCGCGCGGCTCCTGCTTGCACAATTGGTCGTGTCGGGTGTAAACTGCCTCCTGCTCGACGAGCCAATCAATCATCTGGACATTCCCTCGCGGGCGCGTTTTCAATCCGCGCTCGACGCATTCCCGGGGACAATTATGATCGCCACGCACGACCGCACGTTCATCGATCAATTTGCGACCGGCATCTGGTCGCCGCGCGACGGGACGCTTGAACGCTTTTTGGATCGCGCGGAAATGAATCGGGGCTAGACCGACTAGGTTTCTTAGAACCTGTCAGGTCATGCACAAAGGAGGTCTCATGGAATCAACAATTGCCGGCGTCATCTTTGTCGTTCTTGGTATCGTCGCGTTTGCGGCGGGACTGTTGAATTGGCAAACACTCCTCGCCCCGGCACGCAACTATACCTTTATCAATGCGCTGGGACCATTCGGCAAGCGCGTGTTCTACTGCGGGCTGGGGATTTTTATGTGGGGCGTCGGGATTGCATTCATTACCGGCGTTTTGCGTTTTGGCCCACGTCAATGACCGCGTGGCAATCATCGCTAGGCGCGCTGACGATTGAGCAAGCAACACCGGACGAACTGAACCTCGTCATGGAAATCATCGACGAAGCGGCGGCGTGGTTGCACGCGCGCGGCATCACCGGGCAATGGTCCTCGCCAATGTCGCAAGCCGTTTGGGATAAAATCGGAATCGCGCATCGCCGACGGAAATGTTTTTCTCGCGCGATTGTCAGAGGATCAAGCAGTCGGCACACTGCGTTTTGATTGGCGCGATGACCAGTTGTGGCGTCACGACCCCGATAGGCGGCGGATACATTCACAGTTTTGCAATTCGCAATGGCGCGCGGAGTCACGGCGTCGGCGCGGCGATGATCGAATGGGCAAAGCAACACGTCCGCGAGCGCGGTAGAAAATATTTGCGGCTCGATTGCTGGGGCGCAAACAAGCGCTTGTGCGAATATTATTCGGAGTTGGGATTTACTTACCGCGGAACCGTTTACGACGATGACGGGCCGAATGCGTTGTGGGAAATAGAAAGTTGAATGCCGGGCGTCTTGACTTGGCGCAATTCGGTTGTATAATCCAATCGAAAGTGAGTGGCACCTGATGCTGGGCGCGCAACGTGCGCGATTGGCATCAGGTATTTTTTATGCGGAGGAAATCATGTCCGATTCGCCAATGAAACCCAAAGAGGAGAAAGACGAAAAGCAAGAGGAGAAAGCAACGCGAGAAAGATGAAAAGACGCGCGGCGATTCACTGAGCACGATTGTGTGGGGCGCCATCTTTATTTGGGCGGGGTTGGTTTTGCTCGCCGACAACCTGGGATACTTGTCCGGCTTGGCTCTGCGCGGCGATACGGTTCCCGGCGTCTTTCCGTTTCGCATTAGCACCTGGGGCTTGATCTTTGCTCGGCGCCGGTGTGATCATCTTGCTCGAAGTCGCCGTTCGCTTGGTGATGCCGGAATATCGGCGGCACGTTATCGGCAGTATCATCACGGGCTTTGTGTTTATCGGCATCGGCTTGGGCAACTTGATTAGTTGGAATATCATCGGCGCGCTCGTGCTCATCGCCGTGGGCATCGTGATTCTTTTGCGCGCGCTGGGGTGGAAGATTTAATCGACCGATGACCGCGGACGAACGATCGCCAATAACTCACCCGTGGTCTGCGGTCGTCCGTCGTCGGTCGAGTTTACAGTTGTCCGAAATTAAACGACTGGAATTCCTCCCACGCGTAGACGATGGGCGTGAACCACCGGTCGCGTCCGATGCAACGAAAGTACGGCGCATCGAATGCGCGAATCGTATCGCCGATTTTGTAGCGGGCGAGAATGGGCGTCGACACGACGAGCGACCCCATCTCGCCCGGTTTCATTTCGTGGAGCATCTTGATGCCGGTCGACGTTTCGACTTCGAAGAAAAACAAATCGTAATTTGGAACCCACGCGCGCTTGGTCGTCGCGCTGTTGCCCGAACATCCCTTCGGTCGCGCCGTAGATTTCGCGAATCGTCGCGGAACCGTACAGCGCGCTCAATGCCGGTTGATAACGCGTGTTGATGCCCGGCACACTTCCCAACGTCATGATCTGCGTCTTCCACAAATCTTTCGGATAGATGTTGTGCTTGCGTTTCAAATATCGTCCAAACAGTACCGCCGTTGGCGCAACGCCGCCGACGAGCGTCACGTTTTCGTTTTTGCATTTCCCGTACGCCAGTTCAAAGCGCGCGTCCCAATCGCGCTGCGTCTTGCCGCCGCCGAACGCATCGATTTCTTCTTGCGCTGGCACGGAGCGAATCGGCGTCGTCTTCGACACGAACTTGGTATAAATCCCCGAACTGTATCCTGTACTCGACCTCGCGCTCGCCCATCTTTACTTTGCCGACGACCGACGGAAAATTCAAGTTGAGATTGACGCCCTGGAACAAATCGAAACGTTTGGATCTGCAGAACATAGTTGACCATCGCGCGGCTCGCGCTGACGCGCATTTTCAAATCGGTTGGCGTCATCGGAATGAATTTCGATTCGCCCTTGGTCGTGCCGCGCGTGATCGCCCAGCCAATCGGCGGCTCGTTGAGCAGGAGATTGATTTCGCCCGCCATCACGCGTTGGATGAGCGGTTTGTAACGAATCGTACGATCGGTAACTGGAAATTCGCGCCGATAATCGTCAATCGTTTGGATTTGCGCGGCGTTGTGTTGCTTGCCGTAATCAGTTTGCGAGTAGATTTGGAGAAAGCGCGTGAGTACCTGTTGCTGTGCTTGCGCGGGTTGCGCGATGGCGTCGTTCCACGGTTGCACGAGTCCGTTGAGCATCGCGAGCATTTGTTGGGGATTGTTGGCTGACATCGTTGTCCTCCTGAAGTAGGTAGCGCAATTATAACACGGAGACACCTTCGCACCAAAAGCAATCGCGGGACCGAGATTCTCTCGTCCCGCGATTCTGTTTTCTGTCGTCTGCGCTAAATTTCCGGTTCTTCTTCCGGTTTGCCCACGTACGGCGTGCGCGTAATGATACTCTTGAGGCGTCCCAGGATTTCGCCCTTGTTCTCTTTCCACAGATGCCACACCGTCGGCAAGCCGGGGATGATGAAAAAAGCCAGCACTAGGACGGAAAACCACTTGTCAATGCCTTCGACACTCCCAAACGCGGTGCCTAGCGCATAACCCAGCGTCGTCATGCCGATGCCCCACAGCACTGCGCCGAGCAAGTTGAAAATGATGAACGTGCGATAGTTCATCGACACCGCGCCAGCGACAATTGGCGCGAACGTCCGGATGAATGGCACGAAACGTGCGGCGGTTACCGCAATCGCGCCGTATTTTTCGTAAAAAGCTTTGGCGGCGAGCAAGTTCTTGCGATTGAACAAGCGCGACTTGGGGCGATTGAAAATCGGCGGACCGACTTTGTTGCCGAACCAATAGCCCACATTGTCACCCAATGCAGCGAAGATAAATACCCCTGGCATCAGAATCCAATAGTTGAAGAACGGCGGAATGTTGCCAATCGCGGCCGCCAGTAGACCGGCTGTTAACAGCAGACTATCGCCGGGCAGAAAGAAACCGAAAAACAAACCGGACTCGGCGAACACGATGGCAAAGACGCCCACATAGCCGATGGTCTTGATTAACTCAACGAGATCGAAACCGAACATTTTCTAAACGAATTTCCTTTCAAAGAATTTTAAGGTTTGGGAATCACGCCGATAGGCGTAAGTGTCGCCGTTGCACCCGGCGCTGCCGGCGATGCTTGCGCCTTAGGCGTCGGCGTGGCGGTGGGCGCGGGACCCGCCTGCGGCAAAGTATTTGGATCGCCGCCGGTGATTGTGAGCACATCTTCGCGCACCCAGCCCGGCGCGGTTGCGCCAACGAGATTGATTTGGTACCACGTGTACGATTTGCCGTCCGATGCGCGCAGCGGCGCTGTGCGTCCGACCAACGTCACCGCCTGATCTTTTCTCAGCGTGGAAACTTTCGATGCCGCCGTGCTCGGACTCGAACGGACATTCACATTATTTTCTTTTGCAACCGCCGCGACTGGAATTGGCGTGGGCGGCAGTGGCGTGGGCGACGGCAAGCGCACAATCGTGGGAACTGCCGTCGGCAGAATCGCAACCGCGCGCGTTGGTGTGGATGTTGCTTTGAAAACTATCGGCGCGATAAAATTATAACCGAGCAAAACAAAAACCGCGCATGCGAACAAAACAACGGCGCCAATGGCCAACGGAATCCATTCGCGGCGGCTGCCCGATTTTGGGCGATTCATCGGTGAGTGGTTTGGAACCGCCGGTTTTTCTCGGCTCGGGACGATTAGTCGCGCCAACATTGCGCGCCGGCGGCTTGCTCGTCGGTTGTTGGCGCAGTTGGGCAGTGGGAATACTCGCTTGCGGAGCGGTTGATTTGGGAGTCGGAGTCGTCATCATCGGTTGCGGTTTGGCGGTCGATGTTGCCGCCTGCTCAGGCGCTGACGGTGCTGGCGCACCGCGACCGGGCGGCGTGTCCACGACCCAGCTTGCGCCGTCAAAGCGCATCCATTTGCCACTGCGCGGGTTGATTTCCCATAAATTGCCGTGATCGTCTTGCACCGCGAGTGAACTCACTTGCTCTTCGTACTGCGCGCGCGAAATCGCTTCGCCGCGCTGAACCCGCGCCTGCAATTCCTTGAACTTGGCTTCCGATTGTTCAAAGTTCATAATGTCCTCACAGTTCCACAGTCTCGCCCGGCTCCGGCACCGTCACCGAAAAATTGCCGAGCGTGCGCAGGGTTTCGGCAAACGCCAACGCCGATGTCGGTTCGCCGTGCACGACGAACACACCTTTCAAACTGTCTTTGGCGGCATTAACCCAACTAAGCAATTCACTGCGACCGGCGTGCGCGGAAAAGCCGCTCAAACTTTCGATTTTAGCGCGCACGGTGTATTCGTCGCCGAAAATTTTCACTTTCTTAACGCCATCGATCAAGCGGCGCCCCAATGTGTTCTCCGCTTGATAACCAACGAACAAAATCGTGTTGCGCGAATCTTCGATGTTGTGCTTCAAATGATGCAAGACGCGCCCGGCTTCTGCCATGCCATTCGCCGAAATAATGATGGCGGAACCATAGAATTTGTTGATCGCGCGTGATTCATCCACCGAACGCACAAACTTTAATCCCTTGAAATCGAACAGGTCGTCGTGCTCGAGCAAATGCGCGCGGGTCTCATCGTCGAAGCATTCCAGATGCAGACGGAAGATATCGGTCGCGCTGACCGCCATCGGCGAATCCACAAAAATAGGCAGCGCGGGAATTTGATGCGATTCGATCTGCGCATGGATGAAATGCAACAGTTCTTGTGTGCGACCGACGGCAAACGATGGAATAACGATTTTGCCGCCACGCTCTTTGGTTTCGCGGATGACGCGCGCCAATTCCTTCGAGCCTTGTTCAAATGATGGGTGTTCGCGATTGCCGTACAGTACTTTCGACAAGCAGATAATCGAGTCCAGGCACCGGCGTCGGGTCGCGCAGGATCGGCGCGTTGGGACGTCCCAGGTCGCCGCTAAAGCCGATGCGAATCGTTCGACCTTGCTCTTGCAATTCCATCACGACAATCGCCGAGCCAAGAATATGCCCAGCGTCGTAAAACACCGCGCGCCCGATGCCTTCGAGTTTGAACCATTGGTCATACGCATATGAGACGATCCGTGCCAGCGCGCGTTCGGCGTCGCGTGCAGTATAGAGCGGCTGAATGGGCGGCATGCCCTGCCGCGAGGTTTTTTGGTTGAGGTATTCCGCGTCTTGCTCTTGAATGTGCGCGCTGTCACGCACCATTAGCGTGACCAAATCGCGCGTGGCACTTGTGCAACGAATCTCGCCGTCGTATCCTTGCTTGACCAGTGTGGGCAAATTGCCGGAATGATCAATGTGGGCGTGCGAGAGAAGCATGTGTGTGATCGTCGTGGCGTCAAAGGGCAATTTGGAATTGCGCTCAAACGCTTCGGCGCGACGACCTTGGTACAAGCCGCAATCGAGGAGAATGCGATGTCCGCCCACGTCGACCAAGTGCATCGAGCCGGTCGTGGTGCGCGCGGCACCATTAAAAGTTATTTGCATACGAGGACCGGATTTTACCACAGGTGCGCAGATTTGACTAATCGAAGAAAACGACCGCCGCCGATAACTTGGCAGCGGTCGATGATTGGAGAACTAGCGTTTGTACACCAACGCATCGGACGCGGGCGCGACCGGGACATTCAACTCGTTATCGATGACGATGAAATCGATAAACCCATCGGGCGGCAAAACCGTGGATAGTTGATCGCCCAAGTCGTTCATAATGTGCCGCACGATGTCTTCCGCATACTCTTGGGTGAATTGCACGCCGGCGACGAGATGCGGCGCGGCGTCGCCGATTTGCGCTTGCATCAAATACCCGGCGGCGATTTCCGGGTGGCGGGCAAACGCGTTCTTCAAGCCGGTCATAAACTTGTCACCCGGTTTTTGCGCGAGCGGAATAAATTTTACCGGCGCGTCGGGCGGCGGCGTGATGACTTGCGTGCCAACTTGATTGGCATTGGGCGCGGCGCCGGTTGCCAACGCTTGAAATTCCCAGCGCATCACCTCGCCGCGCGCGGTGGGTCCGGCAACGTTCAGAATGATGGACGCCAAATTCATTTCAAGCGCCATCGCAAACAGATCGAGCGCGTTTGTCGCAATGAACGCGCATTCGGCTTTCCACAATTTCAGCGCGGCTTCATCGGTAAAAGCGAAAAAAGCGTTCTGCCCTTGCTTGTTTTCTGCAACGACAAATTCCACATCCGCCGTGCCGACGAGTTGTTGCAAGCCGGTTTTGCTTCCGCCGGGCAATGGTTTTGCAATCGGCACAAGGAGTTCGCTCGCGAGCAACGCGGTGTACAATGCTTTGCGATTTTCCGGCGAATCCTTTTTGGCGATGGTTTCCATCGCGCGTAATAATTCTGGATTTGTGACTGCCATGGTTGCCTCCGTTGTAAAAATTAGACCAAAATAATATCAACCGCCAAGACGCCAAGATACTCACATAAAAATCTTGGCGTGCTTTGCGTCTTCGCGGTGAGATTTCTTGCTAGCCCCACAAATCTTTGGCGATCTCTGTCATTCCTAGCGCATTCAATTTCGCGCGCGAGGGTTTGCCGCTTGCCCAATCCCAATCGCGCGCGGTGTAATACTCGCGCAACATCGGTTCAAGTTCGACGACGTGACCTTCCGTGCCGCCGTCGGCGAGCGCGTGTGACACGAGTTCCGGTAATTTCTCGCTGGCGCGCGCATTGTAACCGAGTTTCAAATTGATGGCGCGTTTCAAGTTCCACATCCGTTCGCCGTACGTCAGCACATTGTTCAGCGTCACGTCGAAACCGGTTGCCGCCGCGATCATTTCGACGGTATGCTTGACTGATGGATTCGGCAAGATGCATTGGACCAGCGACGCGGTGACAGCGCGCCAGTTCTGATGCCGCGCGACATTCGCGGCTTTGCCGGCGGTGGTGAAACGTTCGATGGCCTCGATGGCCAGGTCATCGAGCGCGCGCCCGGAAATTTCCAGCATGAAATGGTCGGAGAAATTGTGACTCGCGCCAATCGGTGACGTGGCATAGACGAGCGCCATGCCACAAGCCGCGCGCGGGTCGTGCATCGGCACTTCCAAGCCATTCACCTGCACGGCCAGTTCACCGACGCCGTAGCGCGCGCCGAGCGACCGAGTTCCTTCTGCCAATTGATCGCCGATACCTTCGCGCCGCGCGATCATTTGCACGAGTTGCAACGTTTGCTGGGCATCGCCCCAGTGCACGGCTTCCGGCAGAATGCCGCGCTCGTGCAAAAGCATTGCGAACGCAATCGTCGAGCCGGTGCTGATTGAATCGAGTCCCAGCGCGTCGCACTGCGAGCCGATCAGAGTCACCATTCCAAGATCGTCGTTCAGCGTCAGCGCACCAAGTGCGCCGAGTGTTTCGTACTCGGGACCTTCGTGATGCGGCAGTTCTTGACCGGCGGCTTGCGCCACCTGGCGACCGCACGCGACCATGCACGCGTGGCACGTCGCGCGACCGGTGAGAATCGTTTCCGCCAGCGTATTGCCGCTGACTTGCGCGTAATCGAACGTGCCTTGCGTCCAATATTTCGTCGGCACGTCGCCCATCAGACCCAGAAAATCCATTCCGCCCGATGTGCCGACCGAGCCGAACATTTGCGTCGACATGTCGTCGGGCAACAAATCGACAGCAGAACGCGCCGCCGCTTTGAATGCATCGGCAGCGTGATACTGAATTTTGGTCACGCCCGGCTTGACGGCAATCGCTTTGAGATTTTTCGATCCCATCACCGCGCCCATCCCGCAGCGTCCGGCGATGCCTTTTTTTACTTTGGGGCGGGCGTTCGTTGCAAGGATGATGGCGTACTTGACCAGCTTTTCGCCGGCGGGACCAATCGCGGCAACGGTCAATTTGGGATCGTTCAACTCGGCGCGAATCGCATCGCCGGTGTCAAACGTCGTCTTGCCGAGCAAGTGTTTCGCGTCGCACAATTCCACTTTGCCCTCGCGAATCAGCAGGTACACCGGCGTTGGTGACTTGCCGCGCACGATAATGCCATCATAGCCGGCGAATTTCAAATCGGGACCGAAAAAGTTGCCGCCGTTCGCTTCGCCGTACAAGCCGGTTTGCGGCGACCGTGCGACGACGACGAAGCGACCGGAACTGGGTGCCGGCGTCGCGTCGAGCGGACCGGTCATGAAGATGAGTGGATTGTCGGGACCGAGTGGATCGGTGTTCGCATCAATGGTGTCATACAAATAGCGCGCCGCCAGCCCTGCGCCGCCGATATACTGCGCAGCGTATTTTTCGTTCAACGGTTCAGTGGAGATTTTGCCAGAGGACAGATCGACGATTAAAAGTTTGCCGGCATAAGAATTCATTGCTGACTCCCTACGAACATCCTTTGTCCCAATGTCAACCTCATCGTTGCATACCCAACACGATCCTGGGCAATAATTCTTACTTGGACAGAAACTTTTCGACATCCGTGACAAACTGCATGGTTTGCCTTTCGATCTGCCGGGTCAATTTATCTGGATCACGAAAATCGGGGTTGTCTACTAGAACGTGTTCAAGAATCGAATCAACGCCTTTGGTTGTTGGTACCAGGCGGTATTTATTCCAAGCGCTCTCTTTGAACATTTTCCAATACTTCGATTGAACCTGTTTGTTGCATCCCGCCAACCAAGCTTCAAATCTCATCGATTGATGGATCAATACGATTGCAATTTTTAGTTTCTGCCCCCCGATTGATTTTGGATAAAAGGAAAAGTACGTCATATCCATATATCCAAAATAAATACTGCCCGAAACAAAATAATCAGGGTGCCTGGTTTTAAGATACGTCCTCAAACCTAGGACGTATTCCATCAACCCCTTATATGCCTTGGTAATGGCTCCTTTTTCTATTTGTTTCCTGTATTCACTGACATTTTCGTGAAACGATTCCATAATCACACATCCATTTTCCGGCGAACAGGAGCGGGGCAGAATGAGGTCAAAAATCGATGTGCTTGCCTTCGTACGCGTACTCGAAAAGTCGTTTGAGTTCGGCGCGGTCAGGTTGGCGCGCGCTGGGCACAATCTGGTTGTCATTTTCCGCGTTGACGAGCAAGTGCTCCATCGATTTGTTGAAATCGTCGCGCGCGATGCCGAGCGACAGCAAATCGGTTTTGGATTCCAAGCCAATTTGCAAATCGCGCACAGCGGCAATTAATTGGCGCGTCAATTGCTCTTCGCCGACGCCATCGAGTCCGATGAACCGCGCGATTTCGGCGTAGCGATAATTGCCGGCGTTGGCGTTGAATTCCATCGTGTAGGGGAGAAAAAGACTGACCGCGCGCCCGTGCGGCACGTGGAACACCGCGCCGAGCGAATGTCCCATCGCGTGCGCGAGCGCCGCCATCGAGTTGCCAAAGCCAAGACCGGCGAGCGCGGCGGCATTGTGCATTTTCTCGCGCGCCTCAGCGTCGTCGCCGTTGGCGTACGCTTTGGGCAAGTACTTGAAAACTAGATCGATGGCTTTGAGACACATACCGTCGGCAAAATCGTTGCGCCAAGTGCCGGTATAACCTTCGATGGCGTGCACAAGCGCATCCAGTCCGGTGTCGGCGGTGAGACGCGGCGGCATTTTCATCGCGAACATCGGATCGACAATTGCAATCGTCGCCATCGTTTCGCGCGAGCCGAGACCCAGTTTGCGCTTTTCGTTTGGATCGGAGAGGACGGTAAACCAAGTGACTTCCGACCCAGTGCCGCTCGTTGTGGAAATCGTAATGAGTTTGGCTTTTTTACCCAGCCCCAGATATTCGAGCGGGCTGATTCCATCGACCGGCAAATCGGGACGCTCGTAGAGCGCCCACATTGCTTTCGCCGCGTCCATCGCCGAGCCGCCGCCCAAGCCAACGATCCAATCGGGTTCAAAGTCGCGCAACAATTCCGCGCCGCGGCGCACGGTGTCGAGCGAAGGTTCCGGCTCAACTTGATCGAACACGCGCGTTGCGATGTTCGCTTCAGCCAGTTGCGCCTTGACGAGATCGACAAAACCGAACTTGACCATCATCTCGTCGGTGACAATATACGCGCGCGTGCCGTGAATTTGCGCGAGGTACGACAACGCGCCTTCGCCAAAAACAATTTGGGGACTGCTAAAGAACCACATGGTGCCTCCAATGTGCCAATTGCTCAATGAACCAATGAGCCAAACTCAAACCGCAAGTTGGCACATTGGTTCATTGGCTCATTGATTCTACATTTCAAATTCGGTGTCGATGCGCGTGCAGGAGCGGATGATTTCCTGGGCGGCTTTGACGCTCTTCATCACCATGACCATGTTGCCTTTGAGTT
The DNA here is from genome assembly GCA_963718225.1 of uncultured Chloroflexia bacterium. Taxonomy (GTDB): domain Bacteria; phylum Chloroflexota; class Anaerolineae; order UBA4142; family UBA4142; genus DAOTXS01. The sequence continues at coordinate 107,360 of CAVQYN010000012.1, read as the reverse complement.
TGAGTTGCCCGGTCATTAGCGCTTGAATGGGATCGAGTTGCGCGGTCACCACTTTTTTCCATTTGCTGTACGACGCCGGACATGACGAATGCGGGGGTTTTGGCGTTCTTGTCGGTGACGACAAACGAGTCGCGGCATTTGCCGTGCCAGAGGTCCATGTAGAGGTAGATGGGGTCTTTGATCGTGCCTTCGGGATCGACGACGAAATAAAAATCGCCTTCCCAGGTTTTCGCGGCTTCTTCGTACGCCTGGCTCGCGTTCAAGTCGTTCTGCAACGCTTGAATCCATTCGGCGGAACCAAATTTCACTTTTGCCATTTTGCATCTCCTTTGATGGTGAATCCACTCAAATTATATCACACACCGATGGAATATCCAAGACCTTGACACGCATGCGCAATCGTGCTAGAATCGCGTCAACTTAATCGATAAAGACGATGACGGAGACGAGTACTCGATTGGTCGATCCCAGCAAGTCGCGGGTTGATGCAACGCGATGACAACCGTCGATGAAATCCACTCTCGAGTCGCTGACGATGAGTCAAGCCGGTGCGCACCGTTATTGCGAAGAGAAAGTTGCTAGTCGCTAGCAGACTAATGAAGGTGGTACCGCGAGTCCTCTCGCCCTTTGGGGTGAAGAGGATTTTTGTTTTAAGACCGACGACGGATGACCGAAGACCGAATTTATTTTCCGTCTTCCGTCCTCGGTCTTCTGTCCAATCAAGGAGGCATTATGTTTGATCTTCGATTAATCCGTGAACAACCCGACCGCGTGCGCGAATCGTTGAAGACGGCGCGGCGCAGATGCGGCGATTGTCGGCGAAATTCTTGCCGCCGATGAAACGCGCCGCACCTCACTCGCCGAACTTGAAGCGTTGCGCAATCAACGCAACACCGCCTCGAAAGAAATCGGGCGAATGAAGGACGATGCGGAACGCGAAACGCGCAAAGCGCAGGTGCGCGACATTAACACGCGCATTGATGTGCTTGACCAAACGGTCAACGAAGTTGACGCGCGTCTCAACGATCTCGTCGTCGCAAGTGCCGAACATTCCGGACGACGACGTGCCGTTCGGCAAAGACGATAGCGAGAACCTGGTGATGCGCCAAGTCGGCGAGCCGCAAAAATTCGATTTCACGCCGGTGCCGCATTGGGATTTGGGTCCCGCCCTCGGCATCATCGATTTCGAGCGCGGCATCAAACTGGCTGGCTCACGCTTTTACGTTCTGCAAAACGCCGGCGCAAAACTGCAACGCGCACTGATCCAATGGATGCTCGATCTGCACGGCGCGCAAGGTTATCGCGAAATCTATCCGCCATTCATGGTCAAGGAAGCGGTCATTTACGGCGCGGGGCAGTTGCCCAAGTTCCGGGACAACTTGTATCACGATGTCGAAAAAGATGCGTGGATGGTTCCCACCGCCGAAGTGCCGCTGACCGGTTTGCATCAAGACGAAATCATCGACGGAGAAAAGTTGCCGTTGCATTACGTCGCGTACACGCCGTGCTTCCGCAAAGAACCGCTGTCGGCGGGGAAGGATGTGCGCGGCATCAAACGCGGTTTCCAATTCGACAAGGTGGAAATGTACAAATTCTGCCTGCCGGAAAATTCGGCGGCAGAATTGGAAGCATTACGCCAAGACGCCGAGGACACGGTTGCCGCGCTGGGCATTCCTTATCGCGTGAAAATTCTTTGCACCGGCGACATCGGTTTTGCCGCGCGCAAAACGTACGACATCGAAGTGTGGGCACCGGGGTGCGATGAGTGGCTCGAAGTTTCGTCATGCTCGAACGTCGGTGATTTTCAGGCGCGCCGCGCGAACATCCGTTTCCGCCGCGAAGCCGGCGCGAAAACTGAATTCGTGCACACGCTCAACGGATCGGGGCTGGGTCTGCCCCGCACGCTGATCGCCGTGATGGAAAATTATCAGCAGAAAGATGGCAGCATCGTCGTGCCGGAAGTTCTGCGACCGTACGTCAAGATGGACGTGATTCGGTAGAAACGTCCGGCGAAGCGTACTCTACGACAAACCCATGAAACCTGAAACATTCGTTTGCAATTGGCTTCGATGACGCAAGGCGGCGAGGCGATGGGACGCGACGACACCGGGCGCGTGGTGTTTGTCCCGTACGCAATTGCGGGCGAAGAGGTCGTCGTCGAAATCGTCGAAGCGAAAAAGAATTACGCGCGTGCGCGATTGGTGGAAATTATTTCGCCATCGCCTGCGCGCGTGATGCCGCGATGTGCACATTTCGGGCAACCGGTAGGGGCGAGGCATTGCCCAAATCGGATTTCAACAGCAAGCAAATTGAAACGAAGCAATCTGATTCGAACTTGTCTCCTGGTGCGAGCGATGCCTCGCCCCTACAAACACGCGCGTGCGGCGGTTGTCAATGGCAACACATCGCGTACGACGCGCAGTTGAAATTCAAGACCGACATTGTGCGCGAGCAGTTTGCGCGTATTGGCAAGCTGCCGGACGCGCCTGTGCGCGAAACGATTGGCATGTCCGAGCCGTGGCGTTATCGCAACAACGTGCAATTTCAAATGGACGGCGACGGGCATTTGTGTTTCCGCGCGATGGAGTCGCACGATCTCGTTCGCATCAACGAATGTCACATCATCCATCCGCTCATCGACGAGATGTTTCGCGCGTTGGAATTTGAAGGCGCAGATTTCAGCGGCGTCACGTTGCGCGCGGGGATCAAGACGCGGACAAAAGTTGATGATGCTCGAAGGACGCGACGACGATCCGCCGGAGATTTCCGTCGATGAGCCGGTATCGATTGTATATCAAACACCCAGCGGTCAAACGATTTCCGCTTGTCGGCAAAGATGCATTGCACGAAGAATTGCGCGGACGAATGTTCCGCGTTTCGCCGCAATCGTTTTTCCAAGTGAATACGATGATGGCAGAAAAGTTGCTTGAACTCGTCGAGCAATTTCTTGCGCCGCGCGCGATCGACGTTCTGCTCGATGCGTTTGGCGGCGTAGGCACGTTTGGTTTGTCGCTTGCATCGCAAGTCGCGCGCGTGATCGAAATCGAAGAATCGAAAGACGCGGTGAACGACGCAAAAGCGAACGCGATTGAATTGTCGAACGTGGAATTTCATCGCGGCAAGGTCGAAGAGATTCTACCAAAACTGAAAACAAAAATCGATCTAGTCGTCACCGATCCGCCGCGCGCCGGCATCGATCCGGTTGCGCTCGACGCGATCATCGCGCAAGCGCCGCGCACCATCGTGTACGTCTCGTGCGACCCGGCAACGCTTGCGCGCGACGCGCGGCGGTTGATCGACGGCGGTTATCGTTTGCGTGAGGTTCAGCCGGTCGATTTGTTTCCGCAAACGTATCACATCGAAAGCGTGAGTTGGTTTGAACGATGAATGATTTCGCCAATTTGAAAACTGACCCTACTTGGTCGTTTGCCGATTGCACGCGCAAAGCAAACGCGTTACATCACGCACGGCTATTACACGTATCCGGCGAAATTCATTCCGCAACTTGCCGCGCGCCTCATCAGCGAATTGACGCGCGCCGGCGATACTGTTGCCGATCCATTCATGGGCAGTGGCACGACGATTGTCGAAGCGTTGGTCCAGGGTCGCCGCGCTATCGGCGTGGACATCAACCCGGTCGCGCATCTGGTGGCGAAAGTAAAATCAACGCCTATCGATCCGGCGTTGCTCGCGCGCGAGTACGAGCGTTTGGAAAGCGGCAAAGTTGCGCGCCAAAATCGTGCCGCGCAATGAACGCATCGATTATTGGTTTCCCAAAACGCAAAAGGAAAAACTCGGCGCGATTCTTGGCGCAGTCACGCAGATTGAAAATCCAGCCGCGCGCGAATTTTTTCTCGTCGCGTTCGCGCAGATTCTCAAATCGTGTTCGATTTGGCTTCAGCGTAGTGTCAAGCCGACGCGCGACTTGCACAAGACGCTGGCGGAGCCGCTGGCGGCGTTTCTCAAGCACGCGCGTTATATGCTCAAGCAGAACGAAGAATTTTGGAATCTCGTTTCGCCGGCAGTGCGCGCTGACTTGCCACGTTTTCGCATCGTCGATTGTGCGGATGCGCGCGCGTTGCCAAGCCCGGACGCGCAAGTGAGTCTCATTGTGACAAGCCCGCCGTACGTGACCTCGTACGAATACGCCGATTTGCATCAACTCACTGCGTTGTGGCTGGCGTATTGCGATTCACTGCCAGAATTTCGCAAACGCTTTATCGGCTCGGCGGCAACGGAACGCGCGGTGATCGATTTGCAAAGCGCAACGGCGGAAAAGATTTGCGCCGAGTTGGGGAACAACAAAAAGGGACGTGAGGTGCGCAATTACTTTGCCGACATGCTCGAATGTTTTCAGGAAATGTACCGCGTCCTAAAAATCGGCGGCAAAGCGTGCATCGTCATCGGTAACACGGAATTGCAAAACGTCGAAATTCTGAATGCGCAGGTTTTCGTCGAGCAAATGGAAAACAGCGGTTTCCGGAATTTCAAAATCATCAAGCGCGAAATTCCGTCCAAGATTTTGCCGCAGACACGCGACCCGCATAGTGGTCGCTTTACCGCATCGAGCAATGCGCACAAGGTGCTCGCGTATCCGGTCGAGTACATTTTGATTATGGAGAAATCGCGAGTATAATCGACTCAGTGATGCAAAGAAAATATTTTCTGCTCTCGCTTGTCCTGCTCGCCGCGTGTACGACCACTCCCGCAGAAATCGTCCCCGAACCTACGCTTCAAATCGAAAGCACGCCAACGCCCGAACCGGAACTCGAACCAATCGAAGAACCGACGCCGGTGTTTTCGTCGAATCCGTACAACGATGGCATGCTCGCGCGGCGCAACGGCGATTACGCGCGCGCGATTGCCGCGTTTCAATTGACGCTCAATTCCAATCCCGCGCCGGAGTTGAAAGCGGAAGCGCAATTTCGTTTGGGCGAAATGTATTGGCTCAACGCCGATTATTCGCGCGCCATCGATGCATTGAACATGTACCTGCAAGCAAATCCGAACGGCACGTATGCGGACGAGACGCACTATTTTGCCGGCGATGCGTATCGCGCGAAAAAAGATTACGCGAACGCGCTTGCGCAATTTCGATTGTATCGCGATCAATCGCAAGCGTTGGTCGGCGACATCGACGCATTGATCGCCGACATCATGGTCAGCGCCGGTGATTCTGCAAACGCGATTGCGCAATATGACCGCGCCTTGCAAGATGCGACGCTCGCGGCATCGACGCGCATCAGCATTTTGCGCCGCGCCGCCGATGTGCATGTGGGACTCGGTCAACCCGCGCTTGCCGCCGCGCGCTACGATGCCGCGCTCGCGTGGGCGGGCGACGCGCGCACGAAAGCCGACTTGCTGCAAAACGCCGGCGACGCGTACTCGAAAGCAAACAAAATCGATCAAGCCCTCGCGCGTTGGAACGAAGCGATCAATAAATATCCGGAACAGCCCGGCGCGTACCAATCGCTCGTCGACTTGTTGAATCGCAACGTTGCGGTTGATGATTATCAGCGCGGTGTCATCAATTTCAACGCCGGTGTTTACGATGGCGCAATCACCGCGTTCGAGCGCGATTTGAAAACGAGTTCCGCGCACGCGCGGCGATGATCGCTATTTCATCGCCACGGCGCGCGCGCGCAAAGGGTTGCACGCGCAGGCAATCACCGATTTTGATGCGCTCATCAAGGCGTTGCCCAAAGACAAGCGCGTGCCGGAAGCATACCTGGGCAAGGCGACGGCGCTTGCCGCGCTGGGAAAACTTGACGACGCGGTGGCGACATACAAAAAATTCGCCGACACGTTTCCGGAACATGAACGCGCGGACGATGCATTGTGTAGCGCGGCGCAACTGTACGACCGCGCGGATCGCTACGCCGATGCTGCGAAAATTTTTGAATTGGCGCAGAGTAAATTTCCGGCGCGCGAACGCGCCGCCGAAGCATTGTTCTGGGCAGGGTTCGATTATTATCGTTTGAAGGATTCCAAGACTGCAAGCGCGCGTTGGACCAAAATCGCCCAGGATTATCCAAAGTCAACTTCGTATGCGCGCGCGTTGTTCTGGCTCGGCAAATCGGCGCAGGCACGCGGCGCGACGAACGACGCGAAAAATTTTTGGACGCAAGCGGCGTCTGCCAGCGGTTACTACGCGTGGCGCGCGCAAGACGCGCTTGCGCCGAAAGCGAACAACGCGACGTACGATACGGCGCAATACGCGATGTTCAGCGACGCCGATCGCGCGGAATTTGAAAAGTGGCTGGCGGGTTGGACCAAAGTCGATGCGCGCAACATCGCGACATTGGACGATGCGACGCGCAAAGACGCGCGCTTTCGACGCGGCGCCGAGTTGATGCGTTTAGATCGCACGGTTGATGCGCGCCGGGAATTTGCCGCGCTCGTCGAAGCAAAAAAAGAAAACCCCACCGAGTTGTACGCGCTCGCGCTTTTCTTGCGCGATAATAATCAATATTCGCTCGCGCTCGATTGCGGCGAAAAAATTGCGCGGCTAGCGACCAGCGCCGGCGCACCAGCCGCGCCGCGTCTACTTTGGCAATTGCGCTATCCCACATACTATGCCGATCTCGTCGTGTCAGAAGCGAACAAGAACAAAATCGATCCGCTGTTATACTTTGCGCTGATTCGGCAAGAGAGCAGTTTCAATCCGTGGGTCACGTCATCGGCGGACGCGCGCGGGCTCGCGCAAATCATTCCGGCGACCGGCAAAGAAATCGCAAATCGATTGCGCGTCAAGAATTTCTCGCTCGATCAATTGTATCGTCCGTATGTGAGCGTGCGGTTTGGCGTGTGGTATCTTGCGCAAGATCTTGAAAACATATGGCGAGCCGATTTACGCGCTCATCGCGTACAACGCTGGCGGCGCACGCGTCAAGCGCTGGCAGAATCCGGACATTGATCTCGCCGTGGAGGACATCGATATTCGCGAGACAAGTTTGTACGTGAACATCGTCTACAGCAATTGGCGGCAATATCAGGCGATTTATCGATAAGTTCGTCAAAATTCGCTGGAGGGTTTCAGAATGAATCTCTTTCTTGTGCTTGGCACGTTGCACTCGTTTGTGCGCTGGATCATCGTGCTCGTCGCCCTGGTCGCGGCAGTCAAGTTTGCGTTGGGCTGGCTGAACAAGTCGCGTGTTCAGAAAGCCGATCGTGCGTTGATGAGCGCATTCAGCGGCTTGGTCGATCTCCAAGTCTTGCTCGGGCTGGTACTTATGCTGGGTCAAGGATTGTTGATTGCCGGTATTGGCTTTCCGCTCAATCGCATCGAGCATATGATCACGATGATCGTCGCGGCAATCGTCGCGCACGTGCCGATGCGCTGGCGCAAGTCCGATGAGCCGACCGCGTTGCGTAGCAACCTGCTCGTCATCATCGCCGTGCTGGTGTTGATCGTCTTGGGCGTGGCGTCGCTCGGTGGAAATCGCTGGTTCTAGATGGAAGCGAAAACTCGGAACAATATTTTGCTCGTGCTCTTCGTCGGCGTGTTGATGGGCGCGCTCGACATTGCAATTGTCGGTCCGGCTCTGCCGACGATTCGCAAAGACTTTGCGGTTGATGATCGTGCAATCGCCTGGGTCTTTGCGATGTACGTCCTGTTCAATCTCATCAGCGTGCCGTTGATGGCGAAGCTGTCCGACATGTTTGGTCGCCGCGTGATTTATATTCTCGACGTGACGTTGTTCGCCATCGGTTCGTTGCTCGTCGCGCTGTCGCCGGCATTCTGGGTGATTCTCGTCGGGCGCGCGATCCAAGGGCTTGGCGCAGGCGGCATCTTTCCGGTCGCGAGCGCGGTCATCGGCGATACATTTCCGCCGGAAAAACGCGGCGGCGCGTTAGGTCTCATCGGCGCGGTGTTTGGCATTGCATTTCTCATCGGTCCGATTCTCGCCGGCGTGATGCTCGCATTCCTTTCGTGGCATTGGTTGTTCATCATCAACTTGCCGATTGCGGTGGCGGTGATTTTTGCGGCACTGCGTTTACTCCCGAATAATCGCGCCGCGCAACAAAAATCGTTTGATGTCATTGGCATGATTGTGTTGGCGCTTGGACTGGCGGCGTTGTCGTACGGCATCAATCAAATCGATACGAAAAATCTCTCCAGTATTTTATCGATGAATGTTCTGCCGTTTTTGCTGGTGGCAATTTTGTCGATGGCGTTGTTTGTCTACCTTGAGCAACGCGCCGCGAATCCGATCATCAACATGAATCTGTTTCGCTCGCGCCAGGTCGCGCTCGTCAGCATTGTGTCTGCCGGCGCGGGCTTGGCGGAATCGTCGATTGCGTTTGTGCCGGCGTTGCTCGTCGCCGCATTCAGCGTCACGACATCGGCGGCGAGTTTCATGTTGTTGCCCGCCGTGCTTGCGATGGCAGTCGGTTCGCCAACTGCCGGGCGCATGCTCGACCAGTACGGTTCGCGTGTGGTGCTGTTCGTCGGTACGACATTAACGGCGGCAGGATTGTTCGTCATCGTCTTGGTCAATACTGGGATGGTTGCGTTTTACATTGCCGCGATTCTCGTTGGACTAGGGTCTGGGCATTTTGCTCGGCGCGCCGTTGCGGTATGTGATGCTGAATGAAACGCCGCCGTCCGAGCGCGCATCGGCGCAAGGTGTGTTGGCGTTGAACACGAGTGTCGGTCAACTCGTCGGCGGCGCGCTTGTCGGCGCGATGGCGGCATCGTTCGGCGGTGGAATGAACGGGTACACGACGGCGTTCCTCGCAGTCGGCATTGTCGTCGCGGCGATGGCAGTGCTAACGTTCGCCCTGAAAAATCGCGCGGCGGAATTGGAAACCGCAAAACAAAATCAGGCGATTATGTAGAGACGTTCCGGCGCCAGGAATTTGGTTTGTCATTTCGAACGTAGTGAGAAATCTTGTGTTTGCCAAAGATTTCTCGTCGCTTCGCTTCTCGAAATGACATGTCGAGCAATAACCGAGACGCCCCACTGGGGCGTCTCGATGTTTTTTCGGCGATGGTTTGACATTTCATCTGGTCGCGTCTATACTTTGAACATCTGCTTTTCAGAAGGAATTTTGCCATGCGACTCTCACAACACTTTGGCGCGACACTGCGCGAAGCGCCGACCGGCGCGGAAGCGATTAGCCATCAACTTTTGTTGCGCGCCGGCTACATTCGACAATTGGGGCAAGGATTGTTTTCCTACTTGCCGCTCGCCAAGCGCGCATTGACGAAAATCGAAAATATTTTTCGCGACGAGATGAATGCGATTGGCGGACAGGAAATGACGATGCCGGTCGTGCACCCCGCCGAAGTGTGGCAAGCGACCGGGCGGTGGTACGCCATCGGTCCGGAGATGGCGCGGTTCAAGGATCGCAAAGAGCGCGATATGGTGCTGGCAATGACGCACGAAGAAGTCGTTGCCGATCTGTGCAAGAGCGACATTAAATCGTACAAGCAACTGCCGCAACTCGTCTATCACATTCAAACCAAATTCCGCGACGACCCGCGCCCGCGCGCCGGGTTGATCCGCGTGCGCGAGTTTACGATGAAGGATTCTGTACTCGCTCGACCTCGACGAAGCCGGACTCGACAAGCAATATCGCTGCGCATTATCAAGCGTATTTCAACATTTTCAATCGTTGCGGCGTCCCGGCGATTGCCGTCGGTTCGGATGTGGGCATGATGGGCGGCTCGCTCGCGCACGAATATATGTACCTCACGGCGGTCGGCGAGGACACGCTGGTGCTCTGCCGCAAGTGCGGTTACGCCGCGAATCGACAAATTGCGCGGTTCGCCAAAAAATCGGCGGCAGTGGAATCGCTCAAGCCCACCGAAAAAGTGGCGACGCCGAATTGCAAAACCATTGACGAACTGGCGGCGCTGTTGAAAATTCCTAAAAGCAAAACGGCAAAAGCGGTCTTTATGATCGCCGGGCACGAAGAGGAAAAAGGCGCGCGCGAAGAATTTGTCTTTGCGGTGATTCGCGGCGATATGGAAGTCAACGAGACCAAGTTATCGAACGCGGTCAAAGCAGATTGGTTGCGCCCGGCAACCGACGAAGAAATTCGCGCGACCGGCGCGACGCCGGGGTACGCCTCGCCCATCGGTTTGAAAAACGTAACGATCGTCGTCGACGATGCGGTGCCGGCATCGCCGAATCTCGTCGCCGGCGCAAACATCGATGGCTATCATATGCTCAACACGAATACGCCGCGCGATTACGCGGCATCAATTGTGACCGACATTGCGTCGGCGGGCGATGGCGATGCGTGCGTCAATTGCGGAAACGAATTGTACACGTCGCGCGGCGTCGAGGTCGGAAATATTTTCAAACTTGGCACGCGGTACACAGCGGCAATCGGCGCGAATTATCTTGCCGCCGACGGAACCGAAAAGCCGATTGTGATGGGCTCGTACGGCATCGGCTCTGGGCGGTTGCTCGCGTGCGCGGCGGAAGAGCATCACGACGAGCGCGGTCTGAAATTGCCGATTACGATTGCGCCGTTTCAAGTGCATTTGGTTTCGCTCGCCGGCACCGATGCGAATGTCGCCGCGGCGGCAGAACGGATTTATCACGCGCTCGGCGAGGCGAAGATCGAAGTGCTTTACGACGACCGCGCGGAAAGTCCGGGCGTGAAATTTGCCGATGCGGATTTGATCGGCACGCCGATTCGCTTGACCATCGGCGCAAAATCGCTCAAGAACGGCGGCATCGAAATGAAACGGCGCGACCAAACGCAAGCGAGCATTGTGCCGGAAGCGGAATTGGTGCTGCGCGTGCAAGCGGAAATCAAATCGCTGTTTGACGAGATTGCGGCAAAAGTGGTGCCGGTGGCGTTCCGGTAAGGGCGACCCTCACTTGCCCTGGCGGGAACGCAAGTGCCAGGGTGTGGTCGCCCGGGCGCGCACGAAGCGCGCCCCTACAAATCGTTTGACATTTTTCCTGCCCGGCATATACTTGTTTCAGGAGTCACACAACGCCCCGACGCGTCATGGTCGGGGCGCTTGTCTAATTGGCAATGCGCATTCTCACGCTCAGCGATCAAGTCATTGAATCCTTGCACGGTCCTGCGCTCGCGCATCAAGCGCGCGGCGTCGAACTCGTTTTGGCGTGCGGCGATTTGCCCGCCGATTATCTCGAGTACATCGTGTCGATGCTGAACGTGCCGCTGTTATACGTGATGGGCAATCACGGCGGCGACGGCGGCGAGAAAGTTTTTCCGGAAGGATGCGAGAACATCGATGCGCGCGTCGTTGAGCATAAGGGCTTGCTCATCGCCGGGTTTGAGGGCTCGATGCGGTACAACAATCGCCCCAAGTTTCAGTACACTGAAAACGAAATGCGTGCCAAAGTTGCCACGTTGACACCCGCGCTCGTGGTGAATCGCGCGCGGTACGGGCGCGCGCTCGATATTCTCATCACGCACGCGCCGCCGTACCAAATTCACGATGCCGACGATTTGCCGCATCGCGGTTTCAAATCGTTTGTCTGGTTCATCGATACATACAAACCGCGCTATTTCATTCACGGGCACGTGCACGTGTACGACACGCGCGCGGAAACGATGACGACGCGCGGCGCAACGACGGTGATCAACACGTACGGGTACAAGATTCTGGAAATCCCGGTGGTGAAAAAGTGAGCACGTCATTGCGAGCGCAAACCCTTTTCCCTCACCCTCCCCCCTTGAGGGTGGGGATTGGTGGCTCGCACCGACAATCGCAAGTTATGCACAATCCATTTTCTGCTAACAAGCCGAATCCGATTTCGCGCGCGCGCGCCTCAAAGCGTTCTGGCACGAAATCACCGCGATGATCTCACGCCAACCGAACGAGCTTGTTTCGTTCGACGAGGTCAGGCGTTCGCTCAAGACCTTTGGCGAAAATTATCGCGGCATTCAAACCGTCCCGGTCGAAAAAATCGTGGGCAGTGCGACGTTGCGCTATCACGATTTCGACGGCGCGTTTCTGCCGACGCAAAACGAAACCAAGTTGCGCTGGCGTCGCGTCGATGAAGCGTTTTACGAAGACGTGAATCTGCCGCCGGTGCAGTTGTACAAAATCGGCGAGGCGTACTTTGTGCGCGACGGGCATCATCGCATCAGCGTCGCGCGCGAACGCGGGCAAATGTTCATCGACGCCGAAGTCATCGAAGTGAAAACGCGCGTGCCGGTCACACCCGATTTGCTCGCCTCGGATTTGGAAATCGTTGGCGAGTATGCCGAGTTCATCGACAAGTCGCGCATCGATAAACTGCGCCCGGATCAGAACATTCGCTTCTCCGAGCCGGGCGGTTATGCGCGCCTGATCGAACACATTGCGGTGCATCGCTATTACTTGGGCGAGGGACAGCACGAGAAAATTCCGTGGGACACGGCGGTTGCGAGTTGGTACGACACGGTCTACTTGCCGGTCATCGCGTCGATTCGCGCGCACAACATTCTCCACGAATTTCCGCATCGCACGGAAGCCGATTTGTACTTGTGGATTACGGATCACCATTACTATTTGCATCAGCAAAACGAGAACGTCGATCTGGAAGATGCCGCCGTCGATTTTGCGGAACACTACAGCAAGCGGCTCGACAAACGGTTGTTGAATGCGGTCAAGCAAGCCGTCACCGAATTCCTGGAAGGCGAAACACTCAAGCCGATGATTGGAACGTATGCGAGCGAGCCGCACCCTGAGCCAGAGGAAAAAACGGATGAGCCCAAACAGTAAAATCGTCGCCGTGTTCGGCAGTGCGCGCACGCCGGAATCTAGCCCGGATTATGCCGAAGCGTATACCGTCGGCAGATTGCTCGCGCGCGCCGGTTTCGTCGTAATGAATGGCGGTTACGCGGGGACAATGGAAGCGTCGGCCCGCGGCGCGCGCGAAAATGGCGGGCATTCGATTGGCGTTCTCTCCGGCGAATTTCATCGGCTGGAAGCGAATCCCTATGTCAACGAGACGCTGACGAGTCCGGATTTGTTTTCGCGCATTCGCGAAATGCAATCACGCGCCGATGCCTTTATCGTGTTGAAAGGCAGTATGGGCACGCTGGCGGAACTCGCGCTCGTGTGGAATCTGGCAAAGATCGATCCGCGGCATCGCAAGCCGATCCTTTTGCTCGGCGCGGGGTGGGCAAATTTGTTGCGCGTGATGCGCGAGCAGTTGGCGGTCATCGACGAAGATGCCAACTTGGTGCAGTGTGTCACAACGCCGGCGGAGGCAGTCGAAATTTTGAGCAAGCGCTTGTGATGTCCGGCATTCTTGCGCGTTATCGCGATTATCTACCGATTACCCATTCCACGCCTTGGTTGTCACTCGGCGAAGGGAATACCCCACTGGTCACCGCGCCGGCGCTGTCGCGTGAAACCGGCGCGGACGTTTTTTTGAAACTCGAAGGATGCAATCCGACGGGCTCGTTCAAAGATCGCGGGATGGTTGTGGCGATTGCCAAAGCGCTGGAAGAAAAATCGCGCGCGGTGATTTGCGCCTCGACCGGGAACACGGCGGCAAGCGCGGCGGCATACGCGGCGCGCGCCGGGCTCACGTGTGCGGTCGTCATTCCGTCCGGAAAGATTGCGCTGGGCAAATTGTCGCAAGCGATCATTCACCACGCGCGCGTCCTGCCCATTGAAGGGAATTTTGACGTCGCGCTGAAACTCGTGCGCGAACTCGCGGAGCAAGGATCGATCACGCTCGTCAACTCGGTGAATCCGTACCGCATCGAGGGACAAAAGACCGGCGCATTTGAAATTGTGGAAATGCTTGGCGAGGCGCCGGATATACTAGCTCTGCCGGTCGGCAATGCGGGCAATATCACCGCATATTGGCGCGGATTCAACGAGTATCAGCGCGCCGGCAAAGTCGAAAACCTTGCCGAAGATGTTTGGCTTTCAAGCCGCCGGCGCCGCGCCGATTGTGAACGGCGCGCCCGTTGAAAATCCGCAGACAATTGCGACGGCGATTCGGATTGGGAATCCGGCGTCGTGGCGCGGCGCGACGCAAGCGCGCGATGAATCCGGCGGGCTGATCCAAGCGGTGACCGATGACGAAATCTTATCGGCGTATCGATTTTTGGCGGAGCGCGAAGGCGTGTTCTGCGAGCCGGCATCGGCGGCGGGCGTCGCCGGCATTTTGAAACTCGCGCGCGAAAATCCGCAACGCGTGCCACGAAAATCCAAAATCGTTTGCATTCTGACCGGCAGTGGTTTGAAAGACCCGGACAATGCGATTGCCCAAGCCGAGATTCCGCAAGCAATTCCGGCGACGAGTGCGGCTTTGGCGAAAGCGTTTGGGTTGTAAACTTGCGCTAGAAGCCAGAAATTGGAAGTTAGAAGTTGGATATGCTCCGTCCAATTTCCAACCTCCAACTTCCATCTTTAAATCGAAAATCATAAATCGGAAATCTTAAATTCCTATGAGACTTCGTCTTCGTGTTCCGGCATCTTCTGCCAACCTGGGTCCCGGGTTTGACTGCATGGGCATCGCGCTTGACTGGTGGAATACCATCTACGTCGAGACGATTGCGCGCGGTTTGGAAATCGAATGCCCGCACGGCTTGCCGCGCAACAAGAACAATGCCGTCGTTCAGGGCATGTCGGTTATCTTTGAGCGCGCCAAGCACAAGACGATGCCGGTGCGATTGCAAATGGACGCGGTGATTCCAATCGCCAGCGGCTTGGGCTCTAGCTCGGCGGCGCTCGTGGGCGGCATGCTTGCCGCGAATGCGTTGCTGGGCAACCCCTTTTCGCGCGACAATCTGGTGACGTTTGCGACGCTTCTCGAAGGACATCCCGATAACGTCGCGCCGGCTCTGCTCGGCGGGTTGGTCGTTGCCGTGCAAGAAGGCGAGTTTGTACAGGCGGCGCGCTTGACATTGCCGCGTCAATTGCGCACGGTTGTCTTTGTGCCAGCACAATCGCTGCTCACCAAAGTATCGCGCGGCATTTTGCCTAATCGCGTTCCGCGCGCCGATGCAATTTACAACGCCGGGCGCACCGCCTTGTGGGTCGCCGCGCTGTACGAACGCCGCCTCGATTGGTTGAACCAAGCAACCCGCGATCGCTTGCATCAACCGTACCGCGCGTCGCTTGTGCGCGGGATGGATGAATTATTCGATGCAGCGCGCAACGCCGGCGCAAGCGGTGTCGCATTGAGCGGCGCGGGACCCAGCATCATCGCGTTTACCAAAGGCAATGCGGCCAAAGTCGCGCGCGAGATGCAACAGACCGCCGAACGCATCGGCATCGAAGGCGCGACGAAAATCGTCGCGCCGAGCATGCACGGCGCGCAAGTCGAACGGATTAGTTAGTGCCAAACTAAACCAATTTGACGCACGGCGAATCCTGTGCTATTATCACGCCGTTCTAGTATCGATAGAAAAGAGGCAGTCCTAATCAGCGACAAGAATCTTCGCATCAATCAGCAAATCCGCGCCAAAGAAATCCGCGTCATCGACGATCAAGGCAAGCAAGCCGGCGTCATGACGGTGCCTGAAGCGCTGCGTCTGGCGCAGGAACGCAACCTGGATTTGGTCGAAATCGCGCCGACCGCGCAACCGCCCGTGTGCCGCATTATCGATTTTGGCAAGTTCATGTATGAACGCACCAAAAAAGAGCGCGAGGCGAAAAAAGCGCAAAAGTCGATTGAAGTCAAAGAACTGCGCATTCGCCCAAAGACCAACTGGTATCACACTGGGTTCAAGCTCAAGCGCGTGCGCGAATTTTTAGCAGACGGCAACAAGATTCGGGTGCGTGTGATTTTCCGAGCGCGCGAGATTACGCACACGTCGATCGGGCGCGACATTATGGAAAAAGTCGCGATGGAACTCGCCGATGTCGCCAGCATCGAGCATGCCCCGTTGATGGACGGCAAAAGTTTGATCATGTTGCTGACGCCTGGACCGATGAAAGGCGGACCAGAAGCCGCCGCCGCTCTGGTGCGCGGCACCAAGTTGGTTGTGCCGCCGCCGCCGGAACCAAGACCCACATCGTAAGGTGTAGAACCAGAACATTTTGTTTGGTCGGGGTTTAGCCCCGACTTTTATTGCTCAATTGTAGAATTATAATTTCTTGATTTCGAATTGAAAAGCCCTAGCCCCGTGATTCAGTTTGAAATCGAAAATTTGAAATCGATTGGAGTTTTCACGTGCCTAAAATCAAAACCCACAAAGCCACCGCCAAGCGGTTTAAGCTTTCGGCGACCGGCAAATTGATGCGGACGCACATTGGCAAATCGCACTTGCGCCGCCGCAAAGCCAAGCGCAACAAGCGCACGTTTGACCGCCGCACCGAGTACGAAAATTTCGAACGCGGTAAAAAGATCAAACAACTTGCGCCCTCCCTCGGCAAGAAATAGAAAGCAAAAGGATAGACGATGCCTAGAGTAAAACGCGGCGTTGCGTCTCACGCGCGCCACAAAAAAGTATTAAAGCAGACCAAAGGTCAAGTGATGTCGCGGCGTTTGCTGTACCGCCGCGCGACCGAAGCGCTGTTGCACAGCAAGTACTATGCCACCGTCGGGCGCAAGAAACGCAAAAACGATTTCCGCCGCTTGTGGATCGTGCGCATCAACGCCGCCGCGCGCCCGTTGGGAATCACGTACGGCAAATTGATCGCGGGCTTGAAAAAAGCCGGCGTCGAGTTGGATCGCAAAGCGTTAGCCGACCTCGCGTTGAACGACGAAAAAGCGTTCGCCAAGTTGGTCGATACCGCGAAAGCGTAGACACACAAATTACCAATAACTCAATGAGCCAATGTGCCAAAGTAGAAACTGGTACATTGGCTCATTGGTTAATTGGCGCATTGGATAAAATTGATTACCAGTCTTATCCAATCCCAAAATCAAACTCGTTCGCTCACTGGCACGCCGCAAAGATCGCTACGCCGCGCGGCAATTTGTCATCGAAGGCGTGCGGCTCATTGAAGAAGCGCTGGACGCCGGCGTGAAGCCGGTGCTTGTTTTGCATACCACGCAAATCGAAGAGGATGCGCGCGCGCGTAAATTGCTCGACCGACTGCGCGCGGCGACGCCGGAAGTTTTCGCCGTCGATGACGCGGTGATGAAAGAAATCGCCAACACCGAAACGCCGCAAGGACTCGCCGCCGTCGTGCCGTTCATCGAATTGCCGATGCCGGCGCAACCGCAGTTCGTTTTGATCCTTGATTCCGTGCGCGACCCCGGCAACGTCGGCACGCTGTTGCGCTCCGCGCGCGCCGCCGGCATCGATGCGATTTTCTTTGCGCCGAACACCGCCGACCCGTACAACGATAAAGTCGTCCGCGCAGCGATGGGCGCGCATTTCGCCGTGCCACTGCGCATCGCGTCATGGCAAATGATCGAGGAAGTGGTGCGCGCAATTCCGCGCATTTATCTCGCCGACGCGCAGGGCAAATCGGTTTATTCGAAAATCAGTTGGGCGCGCCCGGTTGCGCTCATCATCGGCGGCGAAGCGGAAGGCGCAAGTGACGCCGCAAAAAAAATCGCCACGGCGCGCGTATCGATTCCGATGCGCGGCGGCGCAGAATCGCTCAACGCGGCGATGGCGGCGACGATTTTGATGTTTGAAGCGGCACGCTAGTTTGTGGTATAATCGAAATAGACAAGTGTTACAGGTAGACAGGATGGGCTTGTCTGCCTGTTTGTTTTTCTGGAGACCAGATGGACGATTCCCCGGCGCGCTATCGCCCGTATCTGGCGATGGTGCTCTTGTTCACCGCCGTATTGGGTGGAACCGTTTTCTTGTTTCAACGCCGCGAGCCGGCGACGCTGACGATTACCACGCCGACCGCGCGTCCGACGGCGACGATGGTGATGATTACGATCGATATGCGCGGCGCGGTGAACAAACCCGGCGTCTATTCACTCGCGGTGGGCAGTCGTGTGCAAGATGCGCTCGCGGCTTGCCGGCGATTTGCAGACAAACGCCGATACGCGCACGCTCAACCTTGCGCGCAAGTTGAACGACGGCGAGCAAATCTATGTGCCGACCATCGGCGAAGCGACGAGCGTGCCGCCGACCGCGTTGCCACGCGGAATGACCGCCGCGCGCACGCCAACACTTTCCTCGACCGGCAAAATCAATCTTAATACCGCGACGCTGAACGAACTCGATGTGCTTCCCGGCATCGGACCGGCAATCGGTCAGCGCATCATCGATTACCGGACGCAGAACGGCGATTTCAAAAAGATCGATGATATCAAAAAGGTGCGCGGCATCGGCGATGCGATGTTCGAGCAAATCAAAGATTTGATTTCCGTGCAGTGATTGGAGAAATTATGAAACGCCTCGCAGTTTTTCTGTTTATCTTTTCGCTAATTCTGTCCGCTTGCGCGACAAGCCAGCCCACGCAACCACCCGCCATCTCACCCAAACCACCAACCGCCGCGCCGTCTGCCGGCACGACGAGTCCGGTCGCTGTGAATACGCGCGCGCCATCGCCCACGCGCATCGGTCCCACGCGTGGATCGATTGCATTGAGCGTTGGGCAAAGCACCGTGACCGGCGGCAAGGTCAGCACCACGGTCGATGTTTCCTCCGAAGGGCTGGGGCTGGGACAAATTGAAGTCTCGTCGCCGGAAAAAGTATTCATGAACGAAACCGCAACGATTAGTCTGCGCCTTTCGCCGGCAAAACAACTCGCCGCGATCACGCCGGTCGCAGTGCCGACGAGCGCGGATTTGCCCGGACTTGCGTATCGCATCAGCGGCAACGTGCAATTGTATCCGGTGATGTACGCGGAATTGCGCGCGCTCAAATTCGATGTGACGCCAACCGGCGCGCAACGCCGCAACATCGATATGAAAAATCCGGCGGTAACGTGGAACTGGCTCATCAGTCCCAAGTCGGCCGGCTCGCAAGACATTTCGATTGCGCTGGCGATTCCGGCGCTCGTCAACGGCACGCCAACCGAACTCATTACATTGCAAGATATTCTCGTGCGCTTGCAGGTGCAAGAACCGGTCGTGCCCACAGCAACGCCGGTGCCGTTGAGTGAAACGATCACGAAATCGATTGCGAACAACGCGGGTCCGATTGTCGTTGCATTGATTGGTTTGATCGGTACGATCATCGGCATCATCGTGAAAATCCGCTCCGACCAAGCGAAAGCGGAAAGCACGAAGAAGAAATAATTTTGCATCCTGAGCGGAGCCGCGTAGCGGCACAGTCGAAGGATGTATAATGGACACACTATGAAACTTTCCTTGCGTCAATTTTTCTCCGACCCATCGCGCTTGATTGATCTTTTGCTCGTCTTTGTCCCGTTAGCCATTGTGCTTGAGCTAGCGCACGCCGATGACACATTGATTTTTCTCGCGTCTGCGCTGGGTATCGTGCCGCTGGCCGGTTTGCTCGGCGAAGCCACCGATGTGCTGGCGCATCGCGCCGGACAACGTATCGGCGCGTTGTTGAACGCGACACTGGGCAACGCGGCGGAACTCATTATCACGATTGCCGCGATTCGCGCCGGCTTGCTTGAAGTCGTCAAGGCATCGATCACCGGCTCGATCATCGGCAATGTGTTGCTCGTGCTCGGTCTTAGTCTTTTGCTTGGCGGCATCAAGCATGGCTTTCAGAAATTCAGCCGGCGCGGCGCGTCGGTCAACGTGACGATGATGACGATTGCGATTATCGGCTTGCTCATCCCGGCAATTTTTGCGCAAGCAATCGAAGTGCGCAATCACGATGCGGTGGAATATCTCAGCATCGGCGTCGCGATTGCGCTAATGATCGCGTATGTGTTGAGCATCATTTTCTCGTTCCGCTTGCCGGTCGAAGAAAAACACGAAATGCCCGGCGAGACGACGACGACCGAACACGTGGCATGGGGCATGAATCGCGCGCTGGCGATCTTGACGGTCAGCGTCGTCGCGATTGCCGCGCTGAGCGAGATTCTCGTCGGCGCGATCGAGCCGTTGGTGCGCGAACAAGGACTCACGCAATTGTTTGTCGGCGTCATTGTCGTGCCGATCATCGGCAATGCGGCGGAGCATCTGGTCGCGGTGGAAATGGCGATGAAGAACAAGATGGAACTCGCGCTCGGCATTGCGCTGGGATCGAGTTTGCAAATTGCATTGTTCGTCGCGCCGCTGTTGGTGTTCATCAGTTTGGCGATGGGCAATCCGATGAGTTTAGTGTTCAACACGTTTGAACTCGCCGCGCTGTTTGCGACGGTGTTGATTGCCGCGTTCATTGCGTTTGACGGCGAATCGAATTGGCTCGAAGGCGTGCAGTTGTTGATCGTCTACGCGATTCTCGCGCTTGCGTTTTTCTATTTGCCGGTGTAACGTAAAGGAGGACGAACGACCAAAGAGTTTGGCCTTCGTCCTCCCTCAACTGTCTTCGGTCTTTTGTCTTGCAATGCAACATCCTCGTTCTTGGCTTCGTCAACTCCGCGCCGCTTGGCGTGACACGTTCCTCTTGTTGCGCGATTTCCGCCTGCCGCTGATTTTGCTCTTGCTTCTCATTATCGGCGGCGGTTTGTTGTACGACGCGCTCGCGCGCCGCGCCGGGCGAACCGCACGCGACACGCGTGGAATCGATTTACCTCGTCATGACGATGATCTTTTTTCAAGCCGGCAATGAATTGCCGCGCGCGTGGTATCTGCAGATCTTTTTCTTTGTCATGCCGATCTTGGGCTTGAGCATCCTCGCGCAGGGGCTGACCGAATTTGGCGTGATGCTATTCAATCGACGCTCGCGCGGCAAGGAGTGGCAAATGGCAGTCGCATCGACGTATAGTAATCACATTGTGCTCGTCGGCTTGGGGCATTTGGGTTATCGCGTGGTGAATCAACTCCACAAGCTGAATCAAGACGTCGTCGTGATCGAACGCGAACCGCGCGACGATTTGGTCGCGAACTTGCGCGGACTCGGTGTGCCGATTTTGGAAGGCGATGCGACGCGCGAAGCGATGCTCGATGCCGCCGGCATTCGGCGGGCGCGCGTATTGGTCTTGTGCACGCAGAACGATAACTTGAATATGCAAATCGCGGTTAAAGCGCGGAGCATGCATGCGGATCTGCGCGTGGTCATGCGAATTTTCGATGACGATTTTGCGCGCGCGCTCGAACATCAATTTGGTTTTCACGCCGTCAGCGCGACCGGCATGGCGGCGCCGATTTTTGCGGCAGAAGCGATTGGCATCGATATTTCGCAACCCATCACGGTCGATGGGCAAGCGCTCATTCTTGCCCGGCTCAGCGTTTCGCCGCAATCGAAATTAGCCAATCTCACCGTGAGCGAAATCGAACAGAACTATGATGTCAGCGTTGTGTTGCTCGGCAACGCCGGCGAACGCGATTTTCATCCTGCCGGCAGTCGCCGACTAGCGGCGGGCGCGACCCTCGCAGTGCTTGGCGGACCGGATCAAATCGATCGCTTGGTGAAGGAGAATCGATGAAATTTGGAATTGGCTTGCCGAACTTTGGCAAGAATAAAACCTGGGACGATGTGCGCCGCGTTGCGCTGGCGGCGGAAGAGCTGGGATACGATTCCGTGTGGACAACCGATCACCTCATCGTCCCGCAACGCGACATCGAGCCGTATGGAAATATTCTGGAAGCGTTGACGACGCTTGCGCTTGTGTCATCGATCACGCGGCGCGTCAAACTTGGCACATCGGTTCTCGTTTTGCCGCAACGCAACCCGGTGCTCGCCGCCAAACAAATTGCGACGATTGATGCGGCGTCCGGCGGACGAATGATCGTTGGCGTGGGCGTTGGCTGGAATGAGATCGAGTACAAAAATCTCGATGCGAATTTCAAGAATCGCGGCAAACGACTCGACGAAGCGATTGCGTTGATGCGCACACTGTGGTCGAACGAAGACGCGACGTTTCGCGGACAGTACACGCAACTCGAGCACGCGGTTTTTGCACCGCTCCCGCCGCAACGCGACCATCTGCCAATTTGGATCGGCGGAAACGAAGCGCCGGCGTGGGCGCGCGCCGCGAAACTTGGCGATGGCTGGCATTCGACTGGCGCGTTTCCGGCGCAAATCGCCGCCGGCGTTCAACGCATTCGCGAATTGAACACGACGAATCGTAAAGTCACCATCTCCGCGCGGCTCAACATCGATTTGAATCCGGCGACGCCCAAGTTGTACGATACAACGGCAAGCCGCGTTGTCGCGTTGCCGGGACGGACGCCGATGTGCGCGCCACTCTGCGCGAATACGCGCAAGCCGGCGTCGAACACGCGACGCTAATTTTTCCGATGAAAGACATGCTGGTGATGCTCTTGCAGATGGAACGCTTTGTCAAAGACATTGCACCTGATTTCAAGTAACCCGGAGAATTCCCATGCCGCTTGTACCGATCATCGCGTTTCTGCGCTTTTTGTTTGACTTTGCCAAATCGATTTGGACGGCACTACGCGACCCGAACAATCCTGAATTTCGTGGGCTGTTGTCGCTGGTGCTCGTCACGCTAGGCACCGGCACACTCGTCTATCACTGGCTTGAAGGTTGGACCTGGCTCGACTCGCTGTACTTTTCAGTCGTCACGCTGACCACGATTGGTTTTGGTGACTTGAGCCCCAAGACTGGCGTTGGAAAAATATTTACGATGATCTACATTCTTGTTGGCTTGGGTACTCTGGCTGGCTTTATCAGCGCGCTGGCGTCGCACACGCTCAAGCGCCAAGCCGAAGCAAAGAAATCGCTCAAGGACAAGGAGTCGCATTGAGCACGCTACTTGTGAAAAACGGGCGCGTCATTACCGCGACCGAAGATCAGGTCGCCGATATCTTCATCGACGGCGATAAAATAAAACACATTGGGAAAGATTTGCCGGCGCACGCGGACAAGATTATCGATGCGACCGGGCAGTACGTGATTCCCGGCGGCATCGATGCGCACACGCACATGGAACTCAACGTCGGCACGGCGGTTTCGTCCGACGATTTTGAAACCGGCACGATGGCGGCGGCGCACGGCGGCACGACGACGATCATCGATTTTGCGACACAACAGCGCACCGGCACAATGCGCGCCGCGCTCGACAGTTGGCACGCGCAGGCAGGGAAATCGGTCGTCGATTACGGCGTCCATATGATCATCGCAAACCTACCGGACGATTTTTTGCCGGAGATGGACGCGCTTGTGCGCGAAGGTGTTACATCGTTTAAGATGTTTACCGCGTACCCGGAGCGTCTGCAACTCGACGACGGCACAATTTTCAAGGCGATGATGCGCGCGCGCGACAATGGCGGTTTGATGATGATGCACGCGGAAAACGGAAGCGTGATCGATTATTTCATCCAGAAATTTTTAGCGGAAGGCAAGACGACGCCGAACTATCATCCGCTCGCGCGCCCGCACGCAACGGAAGCCGAAGCGACGCATCGCGTCATCGCGCTGGCAGAACTCGCCGGCGCGCCAGTGTACATCGTCCACGTCTCGTCGCGTTATGCGATGGAAGAAATTCGCGCGGCGCGCGCGCGCGGCGTCCCGGCATTCGGCGAAACGTGCCCGCAATATCTCGCGCTGGCGTACGAACAATACGCCGATGACAGTTTCGACGGCGCGAAATTCGTTTGCTCGCCGCCGATCCGTGAACGCGCGAATCAGGAACCGCTCTGGCGCGCGCTCGGCGACGACACGTTGCAGGCAATCGCAACCGATCATTGTCCGTTCACGCTGAAGCAAAAAGCAATGGGGCGCGGGAATTTCACCAAGATTCCGAACGGTGTCCCCGGCGTTGAGAATCGGATGCACCTTGCGTATCAAGGCGGAGTCGTGCAACGCGGCTGGAGCATGAATCGATTTGTGCAAATCACGAGCACCGCGCCGGCAAAATTGTTCGGTTTGTATCCGCGCAAGGGAACGCTTGCCGTCGGAAGCGATGCGGACATTGTGCTGTGGAATCCGAGTCGTAAATACACGATCAGCGCGGCAACGCAATTTATGCGCGTCGATTATAATCCGTACGAAGGCACGATCATCGATGGCTCGCCGTCGCTAGTGATTGCGCGCGGGCGCGTGATTTTTGAGAATGATAAATTTTTTGGCAAGCGCGGGCGTGGGGAATTTTTGAAACGTGGGCTAGGCAGTTTTGCCGGAAGGTAAAGATGGACGACACGACCAAGTGGTTGCTGACCGGTCCAGCGTATGTGCAATATCGCACACGCGTCGATTTGCTCAAACAATCGGAAAGCAATGCGGCGGTGCGCGCGGCGCGACAAGCGATGCTTGCCGACCGACAAGTACGCGCGCTGATCGATGAGGCGAGCAACTTGTCCAAGCAAGTGATTTCGAGTCACAAGAGCGCGGGACACGCGTTGCACAAACTCACGTTCCTCGCCGACCTCGGGTTGCGCGCCGACGATCCGGGGATGAAACAAGTCATTGCCGGAGTCTTCAAGCATCAATCGACGCAAGGACCATTTCAAGTATTGATGAACGTGCCCGTGCATTTTGGCGGCACCGGCAAAGACGATTTCGCGTGGGCGCTGTGCGATGCGCCGCTCGTCGTGTCCGCCTTGTGCAAGTTTGGACTTGGCAGCGATGCGCGCGTCCGCCGCGCCGTCGATTATTTGACCGGGCTCGTGCGCGAAAACGGATTTCCGTGCGCGGTGTCGCCGGAGCTCGGCAAGTTTCGCGGACCCGGACGCAAAGAGGATCCGTGTCCGTTTGCCAATCTCGCGATGCTCAAAGTACTCGCGCAGAATTCGCAAACGCGCAACAGCCGCGCGAGCCGGCTTGCGGTCGAATCGATTTTGGCGCGCTGGCAGAATCGACGCAAAGAGCATCCATACATGTTTTACATGGGCACCGATTTCAACAAGCTCAAAGCGCCGCTCGTGTGGTACGATATTTTGCATGTGCTCGATGTCTTGACACAATTTCCGTGGACGCGCACCGATGCGCGCCTGCAATCGATGCTAAAAATCATCCAAGCGAAAAGCGTCGATGGAAAATTTATTCCAGAATCGATTTGGACGGCGTGGCAGGATTGGGAATTCGGACAGAAAAAGTCTGCCTCATACTGGGTAACGTTCCTCGCGCAGAGAATTTTGAAACGCGCAAACGCATGAGCGCCGGCAAATCTGCCGGCGCTCGCTTTTTGGGAATTGGAATTTGTCTTTACTTTGGCGCAGGCACACCTGCTCCACCGACCCAATTGGGTACTACACTGTAGCCGGATTGGGTCAGGCGCACGACGTTCGAGCCATCAGCATTCATCAAGTAGACCCAGGGATTCTTGTCCCGATTCGACCAGATCGCAATGCGCTTCAAATGCCTATTCGCGGTGATTCAACTCTACGTCTAGCATATCACATTTGGGGGCGCGTGTAAATGGTTATTTTTTCATTTCCTGTGACAGCAAATTCCCTGCCTTGTCGTATGTGTACTTGATGACGACGCCATTCGAGTACTCGGCTTGCGTCAGCCGTCCCGTCGCGTCGTAGGTGTACTTGACTTCGATGGTTTGCGGTCCGGGGGTGGACGTGACGGTTGGCTTGGGCGCGGCGGTTGCTTGCACCGAGGGCGCGCTGGTTAGCGATGCGGTAGGCTGGCTAGTCTGACTCGTAGTTTGTGACGAGCCAGTTCCGCACGCGGCGAGCATTAGTGCGATGACAAACGCAATTGAGGTGACGAGTATGAGTTTGCGAAACATTGGTTTCTTCTCCGATTATTTGAACATGTATTTGTACCTGGGGTCAAACGATGGATCACCTATCATACTCGGATCGTTTGCTAGACCCTTCATCCATTTTATTGCGTCTTGCGCATCAAGAACTCCCGCATCAAATTGGTCTTTGATGCTTTCTGCTTCAGACAGGATTCCCCCCCATACACTCAACCGAACGCCCATTTCATTGAATTCACGCCCTTCCGCCTTTGTCAAGTACGTGCCTGCCACCATCGTCTTCTCACTTATTCTATTGCGGCGATACGAGGCAATGCCTATCCGAGTTGCAAGTTGCTGTTCGAGTGCGCGTTTCATCTGTCCAAGTTGTTTTATCACTGCTTCGCGCTTGCCCATAAATCTGAGAATCTGTTCCCGCGAAGCGAGTGTTGAGTAAAACTCCCATTCGACCGCACGGCGAAGAGCTTTTTCATCGAAAGGACCTTCTCCCCAGAAGATGTTTGCCCATTTGCGCGCAAAAAACTGAACTTGGATAGCTGCTTCATCATCACGCAACAACGCGGGATTCCACTTAAAAATTGGCATAATGGGATGAAGTATGTCCTTACCAATTTCAAAGTCAACCCGTCCACGCTCTTCCCAGCCAGGAATTGAGTTTTCCCAATTCCTGTTGGAATTGTCGTTGTTGATCTGCTGTCCATGCAGGACACCAGTCTTCCTTGTCGTCGGCTTTATGGGGTTTTAGGCCATTCCAGTCAACATAGTTGACAGGATTTCCATACGCATACGAATATGGATTTAGCAATATCGGATTATCAATCTCCGGGAATAGTGGCTCACGGCTAATGAATCGCGCCGTCGTAGCGTCGTAGATACCGCGCGCGCATTTGATACAACGTCGCGCTCTCTTGCCGCACACCCCACTTGCCGGTGAACGTGAACGGTTGCGTCGATTTGCCGGTGTGTCCAAGCATCTTGCCGTATGGATCGTACGCATACGCATCCGTCACCGCCCCGCTGGCATTTGTCAGCGCAAGCGTCGAGCCGGTGCGGTCAAAGTGATAGAACAACGGCTGGTCGTTTTCGATGGCGTAGAGCAATTGTCCGCCCGGCGTCCAGACGTAGTACCGTAATGGTTTTGCGTCGCTCGTCTCCGCGACAATCGGCGCGAGACCCAGCGCATAATTGTAACCGAACTGCGTCGTGCCGCGCGACGCAATCTCACCCAAACCGTTGTACGTCAGCGTCGTTTGTCCGATGCCGACGACCTGCGATGCGCCGTTCCATTTGAATGCGCTCTCCGGCGATTGCGTGAGCCGCCCGCGCGCATCGTACTTGTAGCCCGGCGAATTAATTTGCGATGCCGCATCGAAAGACAGGTTGGGATTTTGAGATTTGGGTATTGGCATTTGGCATCAGTGGCACTTGCAGTTTTGCGCTCGTCACTTGTCCCGCCGCGTCGAGCGTATATTGCGCGTCGATAACATTACCTTCTTTGATCCCGGTCAAGCGCGACGCATTGTCCCACGTCAACGTCGTGTTCACTTTGTTCGATCGCGCCATTCCGATCAATCGATTGTCTTTGTCATACGTGAAATCGATTTGCGCGTTGGTCAGTGAATCAGACACACTCGTCAACAACCCGGTCTTGCCATCGTACGAATACGTGACCGTGAACGATTTATCGCCGCCGAGCGGATACGTCGCAGTTTTCAATCGTCCGGCGTTGTCGTACGTCGCGCCATATTGGGCGTCGCCGATGATCGAATTGACGATGCGCCCTTCAGCGTCGCGTACGAGAAACACATCATTCGCGCCGATGAGGTTGTCCTGCGCATCATACGCAAACGCAAATTGCGTGCCGTCCGAATACGCCACCCGCATCGGATTGTTCGATGCATCGTAGCGCACAGTGCTCGTCACGCCATCGGCATACGTGATTTGCGATACGCGACCCAGGTTATCATAGGTGTATTTCGTCGTCTGCTTGAGCGGATCCGTTGTCGATTGCAAGCGCCCCAGCGGCGAGTATGCAAACGTCCACGCTTGTCCATTCAAGTCGGTGATTTTGGTCAGGTTGCCCAGCGTATCGTACTCGTATTTCGCTTCGCCGATGACCGGTGGCGTAACGCTCGTGAGCAACCCGCGCGCATCGTATCCGTATTTTGTTTCGCGCTTGAGCGCATCCGTCGCACCGGTAATGCGATTCAACGCATCACGCGACAGCGTGCCAGTGTTGCCCAGCGCATCGGTCGCGCTGGCAAGCAGACCCAGTTTATCGCTCGCGAATTTCGCCGTGTTGCCTAGCGGCGATGTTGCCGAGGTTACGATGCCTTCATCATCATAGCCAAGTTTCCACGTGTTGCCGCCGCGCGCAATCGCATTGAGCCAACCGCGCGGGTCGTAGCCGTACTGCGTCGCGATGCCGGTCGGGTCGGTCACCGATTCCAGATGACCTAGTTTGTCGTAGGACAAAATTGCCGCTTGACCAACCCGGTCTGTAATTTTGGTCACGCGATCCATCGCGTCGTACGCAAACGTCGTCGCTTTGCCGGCGGGATCGATCAACTTGACGAGATTACCATTCGCATCGTACTCGAATCGCGTAAAGCGAAAATTCGGCTCAATGATCATCGTCAATTGATCGTTCTGATCGTAAATGTATTCGATGACACTGCCATCGGCGCGTGTAATCTTGGCGAGGCGTAGCGCATGGTCGTACCCAAACTTGGTCTCGCCGGTTTCGGGATCTTTCACCGACGCGAGCGTCGCATCGGGATTGTATGTGTACGTGATGACGCCGTTTGTGGGATTCGTCGCCGTGAGCATTTGCCCACGTTGATCGTACGTGTATTTCCATGCTTGTCCCGCTGCATCGGTGTACGCAACAAGGTTGCCGCGCACATCATACGTGAATTGATTATTCGTCTTGTCCGGATAATCAATGCGCGCGAGTGTGGTAAAGCCAAAAGTAATTTGCTCACCATCCGGCGCGAGGAAAAGTTGTTCCTGCGGCGCATAAGTGTACGTGACAACGTTGCCTTTCGCGTTGGTCAGCGAGGCGATTTTACCACTGGCGTGATAGGTGATTTGCGTCTTGTCGCCCAAGCGATCCGTCACTGTGCTCAAGCGACCTTGCGCGTCGTACTCAAACGCCGATGATTTGCCGGCGGCGTCTTTCATCCGCGTGACGCCGGCATCTGTGTACGTGTGTTGCATCACCGCGCCCGCTGGATCGGTTACGGTGGTTACGTTGTTCGCGAGCGCGAGCTTGGTCGCATTTCCCAACGCATCTTTTTGTTCCGTTACCGCAAACTGCCCACTTGTGGTCGAATATTGTTGCGTGTATGGCGCGTTGCCTTTGGGATACGTCACCGATGTAATCACTGTGTTCGTGATCGGTCCCGTGTGCGTGAAGGTTGTCTTGGCGCCGAGCGTGTCGGTAATCGCGACGAGATGCATCGCCGTCGCATCGCCGGCGTAGCCAAACTGCACGATGCGCCCGAATGAATCGCTTGCGCTCGTCAGGCGACCTTTATCGTACGTGAGATAAATCGCGCCGCCGATGTTGCTCGTGATGCTGACGACGCGCCCCGATTGATCGTTCAGCAGCGTAATCGTGTTGCCGTTGCGATCTTGAATCAGCGCGAGCACGTTTGTGCCAAGGCGGTCAGCGGTTTTATCGAAAGTGAAAATCAAATTGGCAATCGGATCGAGGAGCCAATAATGCTTGCCGGTTTCTTTGAGTTGGTACGCCATCGTCTCGCCGACCACTTGCCATGCCTCGCCCGCTTTCTGGAAATTGAGTGTTTGACCACTGCCGAAGAAGATCGAAACGGCACTGTCAGTGCGTTCCAGCGCGATGTGATAATTGTGTGTAAAGCGATCACCGCTAAACGGATCGTTCCACACGCCAAGATTTTTATCGATGGACGAGGCGTAGTACAGCGCGAGGTCAATCGGCAAAGGTGCGTCAAGCGACAAGAGAGGCAACGTAAAGAAATATTCGCCGATGGATGTGGAGACCGGGTCGCCGGCAGTCGCGGTGTACGGCGCATTGCCAGCGGTCTTGGTGCTACCTTTGTTGGCATCCATGGGCTTGGTTGGTTTTTCCGGCGGAGGCGCTTGGAATGATTTGGTAGCAGGATCGAAAATGCCCCAATGTTTATAGTATTGTTTGCCTTGCCACTCGGCAAAGATTTTAATATCAAAGGGTCCTTTGCCAGCAAGGTCTACTTTGGATCGCGCACCTACAAAGGCGGTGCGCTGTCCATTGATTTCAAATTGAACGCGCGCGTCGGCAGGAAAGTTTACGCCGATGGCGATGAACGCCCCGCTACCATCAGCAGAGGCAAAGATGTTTTGCCCCACTTGGGGCGGAGGCGCTTCAAGAGCCGTTGCGGCTGTTGGGACGGTACTGGTCTTGGATTGTCCCGCCGCACGTTCTTGTTGCGCGGCGGCGAGTTGTTTTTTCAGTTCTTCAACTTTGGCTTTTGCCGCATCGCGTTTTTTCTCTGCCTCGCGCGCTTTGGCTCGCTTGATCTTGGAGTGGCTTGAGCAATTGCTTGAAGCTGCTTGAGAACATGCTTCACTTCCGCTTTCGATACAGCATAGCAGGTTTTTTAATTGCGTCCCTGAGTGTCCAAAATCTTGGCCATAATGCTTCAACGTTGAACGCCACGCGACAAACTCAGGTGTTATTACGAGAGCGCGATTTCAACTGCCAGTCCTGCGTAAGCATAGTTTGTATCAAAGAGGAACCCTGCCCACCGAATGTCGCGTGTTTCGAAAGCTCCTGGTCAATATGTCACACCTGTGCAACATTCGCTTGCATTCGGGCGGCACGCCGGCAAGTCTGCATAGATCTCGGCGTATTCTTTCAGCGCGGCATAGTATGCCGCTTCCAGATTGCGCCACCTTGTCTTCGGGACCTTCTGCCGCGACAGATGCCGGCAAAAGCATCAGTGCAACCAACACCATGAGCAAGACCAACAACTTGTGATTCATCGCATCCTCCTTGATCGATGTTTGGGAAAACAAAAAACCCGCCGCGCGCACTTGGCGCTGGCGGGCATTCTTCGCCCAAAGGGCAGGAAAATCAATCCGACGACTGCAACCAGTATAATATGAAATCCCACGGCGTGTCAATAGTTTCTGCACCGCGCCAGTATGATACGTTTGGAAAACATATCGACCCGCTTTTTTGACCAAAAGCATAGACAAGTGCCGTAAAATCTCTTATAATCTTTTCGACAGCCTGTATGCCGATGACCGAATTACCCAGTGTGCTTATTCTGTTGATGACAATTACCTTCTTTGCTGCGTTCGAGCAGACGATTACCGGCTTTGGCTTTTCGCTGATCGTGATGCCGCTGGCGACTTTGCTCTTTGGGCTAAAAACGGCCGCACCCTTGATTGCGCTGACCGGCTTGACACTCTACACCATCAACTTGATACGCAATCGGCAAGCGATCAATTCCGGCGAGGCGCTTCGCTTGGGCATCGCCGCAATCTTCGGCGTGCCAGTCGGCGTGTGGGGCTTGAGCAACCTCAACGAATCGATGATCAAGCTGGTGCTTGGAATCATTCTCATCGGCTTTGCAATTTACAGCGCGCTCAACGTGCGTTGGTCGATGATCATCTCCTCGCGCTGGGCTTGGCTCGTCGGTTTTTTGACCGGCTGCCTCGGTGGCGCATACAACACGCCGGGTCCGCCACTCATCATCTACGGTTCGCTCCGCGAATGGCAACGCGTTGAATTTCGCGGCGTTCTGCAAGCCCTGTTCTTTACCACCGGCATACTCACGACGCTGTCCCATTGGTTCGCGCAAAATCTCACGCCGAATGTTTTGACGCTCTACTTGTACGCCGCGCCCGCGTTGATCCTGGGCTTGATTGCCGGCGCGTTTGCTGACCGCTTTATCAACCACCGCACCTTTCGCATCATCGTCATCGCGATGGTTTTCGTTTTGGGAGTGTCGATGGTCCTGGGGATTTGATAATATTTCAAGGAGGAAGGGAAATGGCACGCACCGCACCGCAAGCCATGTCCACGCGCCGCGAGCGCGTCGCATGGTATCTGTACGATTTTGGTAACTCGGCGTATGCCGCCGTGGTTTTGCTCGCCGTCTATTCGGCGTACTTTCAAAAGCAAGTCGTCGGCGGCGCAGAAGGTTCGCGCCTGTGGGGTTCTGCAATTTCCATCGCGATGATTATCGTCGCCATCGCCGCGCCAATCATGGGCGCGATTGCCGATTATTCCGGCGCGAAAAAACGTTTTCTCTTGTTCTTCACCGCGCTCGCCGTGCTCTTTACCGCGTTACTCTTTACCACCGAAAAAGGCACCATCACGATGGCGATCATCTTTTTCATCCTCGCCGAAATTGGCTATCGCGCCGCGCAAATTTTTTACGATGCCCTGTTGCCGGAAATCGCGCGCCCCGATGAAATGGGACGCATTGCCGGGACGGGCTGGGCAATCGGCTCCGCCGGCGGTATCGTTGCATTGCTGATCATCCTCCCGCCGATTCTGCTCACCAAAAGTGATGTCATGGTCGTGCGCGGCTCGCTCATCGTCACGGCGATTTTCTTTGCACTCGCGGCGATTCCTATTTTTCTCTGGCTTCGCGAACGCGCGCAATCACAAAAACTTCCGCCCGGCGAAAATTATTTCAGCGTCGCGTTCAAACAGTTGAGCGAAACGATTCGCACCGCGCGCGGTTTCAAAGAGTTTTTGAAATTCATGCTCGCCTTTTTAGTCTACAACGAGGGCGTGATCATGGCGCTTGATTTTGCAGCGATTCTCGGCGCGGTGTTGTTTGGCTTGGAACAAACCGGGCTGATTATCTTTTTCATCATCGTGCAGGCAACGAATGTCGTCGGCGCGCTGTTGTTTGGTAATTTGCAAGACCGCTTTGGCGGCAAACGTTCGCTCACGCTTTCGATTTTGCTGATGGTCGCGTGCATCATCGCGTTGTACTTTGCGCAAAATCAAACGCACTTTTTCATCATCGGCGCAGTTGTCGGCGTCGCGATGGCAGGTGTGCAATCGGTGAGCCGTGCGATGGTCGCGACCTTCAGCCCGCCCGGCAAGAGCGGCGAGTTCTTTGGATTCTTTGCACTCACCGGACGCACGTCGTCGTTTATCGGTCCCGCGGTGTTTGGCTGGCTCGCCGCCGAGTTAACGCTGTGGTACCAAGCGCAAGGACAAGCCGTCGCACTCGCCGAACAATCGGGGCATCGTCTAGCGGTTTTATCGATTGCCGTCTTTTTGATTGTCGGTTGGGCGCTGATGGGATTGGTCAATGAGCAAAAAGCGCGCGAGGCGGCAATCCAAAATGTGACGAGTGAATAATGACGTACACGCAATCCGCCGACGCCATCGAACAATTGATGAGTCAGCTCTTTGATATGAGCGGGCTAGCTCAAATTCCGCAGCAGGGCTTGAATGCCGATGCCGTGCTTGCCGAACTTGCACAACGCAAAGCGCACGACCCGGACTTTCATTCCAATCGGCTTTTTGGTTTGGTCTATCAAACCGAGCATCCGGATTTGGAAAACGTTGTGCTCGAATCGAACGCGATGTACTTGTGGGGCAACGCGCTCAACATTTTGAAATTTCCAAACCTCACGCGACTAGAGTTCGAAGTCGTCTCGATGGTTGGCAATCTTGCGCATTTGCCGCAAGGCGGTGGCGGCACGATGACGACTGGCGGCACCGAATCGATTTTGATGTCGATGCTCGTCAATCGCGAACGCGCGAAAGAACACGGCATCGACAAACCGCAAATCCTCGCGCCGTACTCCGCACACCCGGCGTATGCCAAAGCCGCAAAGCTTTTGGAAATGGAGTACGTTACATTTCCACTCGACACCGATTACCGTGCGGATGTTGCCGAAGCGAAAAAACGTATCACGCCACGCACCGCAGTGGTCGTCGCAAACGCAATGTCGTTTCCGTACAGATACCGTCGATCCAATTCCGGAATTGGCGGCGCTCGCGGCGGAGCATAACATCGGTTGCCATGTCGATGCGTGCATCGGCGGATTTGTGTTGCCGTTTCTCGAACGGCTGGGGTACCAAGTGCCGCCTTGGGATTTTCGCGTGCCGGGCGTCACCGAAATCTCCGCCGATGTTCACAAGTACGGGTACGCCAGCAAGGGCTCGTCCGTCATTTTGCACCGCGATTCCGATTGGGTGGGGCATCAATTTTTCATGTTCAGCGATTGGCCCTCGGGTTTGTACGGCACGCCGGCTGTCCCGGGCGCGCGCCCGGCAACATCGATGGCGACCGCGTGGGCGGTGATGCAACATCTCGGCATCGACGGTTACACCGAACTCGTGCGCCAAGCGATGGACACGACGCTCAAGATTCAGCAAAGCATTCAAGCGATGCCGGAGTTGTACATCGTCGGCAGGTCCGTTGGCACGACGTTTGCGTTTGGCGCGCACGCACTCGACATTCATCGCGTCGGCGATTTGCTCAACGACAAGGGCTGGCATCTTGACCGCAACGTCGAACCGCCGAGCCTGCACATGATGGTCTCGCCGGGACATCGCCTCGTCGTCGATCAATTCATCGCCGATTTGCAGCAAGCCGTCGCGCAAGCAAAATGAGCCAGACAGCAATCATCACCGGCGCGGCCAGCGGTATCGGCAAGCATTGGGCGAGCGTACTCGCACAATGCAACACTTATCGTCTCGCGCTTTGCGACATTGACGAAGATGGTTTGCGCGCGGCATTCACGCCGAACGAGAATGTGCGCTTGCATCGCTTGGACATTCGCGCGCCGCAGGAGTGGCAACGCGTCATCGACGACACGCTCGCGCATTTCGGTCGCATCGATTATCTGTTCAACATCGCCGGTGGCGGTCGCCCGGCTTTCTTTTTGAATCAGCCGCTTGAGAACATTGATTGGGTGATCGACGTGAATCTCAAAGCGCCGCTCGTCGGCATGAAACTCGTCGGCGAGGTGATGGTAAAACAAGGCGCAGGGCACATCATCAACATCGCATCGCTCGCCGGCTTGTCGCCGACACCGGGGAACGCGCTCTACTCGGCGGCAAAGGGCGGTTTGCGCAACGCCTCCATCGCGGCGGCAATCGAATGGCGCAAGCAAGGTGTTGCGGTTACCGTCATCGCGCCGGATTTGGTGGACACGCCGCTGATGCAAAAGCATTTGGACACCGGAGGCGAAGAAGTTGCGCTCACCTACACCGGCGTCACGCTGACCGTCGTCGATTTGGAAAAAGCGTTTTGGCTCGCGATGCGGAGTAAGCCATTGGAAATTAACTTGCCGCGCTGGCGCGGTTGGCTGACCAAATTCAACCACGTGAATCCGTCGTTGATGTTATTACTCTACGAGCCGATGAAAAAGCGCGGCATGAAGCGCTTGGAAGAGATTCGGCGGCAGAGAAACGTAAAAAGCAAAACGTAAACTTGCAACCTGAAACTTGAAACATGATCGATTACACTCGCTATCATCACGTCTTCATCACTGGCGCACTGGGATTCGTCGGGCGCGCGCTCGCGGCGCGTTATCGCGCGTTGGGCGCAGAGGTGCGCGGGTTGGATGTCCGCGCCGATTCCGCCGCGAAGGTTGTCGCCGGCGATGTCACCCAACCGGAAGCGTGGCAAACGCACATTGATGGATGCGATTTGGTGATTCACACTGCCGCGATTGTGACGAATAACGTCGTGCGCGAAGAAGCGTGGCGCGTCAATGTGCTTGGCACGCGGCGCGTCCTCGACGCGGCAAAACAAGCCGGCGTACAACGTTTTGTGCATATCTCGTCACTCGCCGCGATGCGATTCATCATCGACGACCAAGCCGACGAGACCGCGCCGGTGATGCCGACCGGCAATCCGTAAGTCGATACAAAAATCGCGAGTGAGCAGGTTGTGCTTGCCGCACACGCCGCGCGCGAAATCGATTGCACCCTTATTCGCCCCGCCGACATTTACGGACCTGGCTCACGGCCGTGGACGATTGTGCCGGTGCAGATGATTAAAAAAGGATTGTTCCTTCTGCCGGCGCACGGGCAAGGCATTTTTCGCGCGATCTACATCGACGATCTAGTCAATGGCGTGATGCTCGCCGCTGAAAAGGATGAAGCGAGCGGACAGATTTTTATTCTCGGCGGCGAAAAGACAATTCGGTGCGAAACATTCTTCGGGCATTACTATCGCATGTTGGGTAAAGGCACACCGCGTAAGTTGAGCACGCCGGTCGCCATCGCCATCGCCGAAGCCGGGCGCGCAATCATTTACGTTGCTCGGCAAGCAAACGGAACTGGGCCGCGGCGCGATGGAAATGCTATCGAAGAAGAATACAGTGTCGAACGCCAAAGCGCGGCGCGTGTTGGGCTGGGAACCGCAAATCGATTTGGACGAAGGCATGCGGCGCACCGAGATTTGGTTGCGCGAGCAAGGAATGTTGGATAAATAGATGTCGCGAGAGAACCACGTTTATCTCCAGGAGAAATATTCGTGGTTTCTGTTCAATTCGTGATAACAAATCGGAGATTATGAGCGAAATCACTGTTGGCGAATTACTGGCACAATGTTTGCAAGCCGAAGACATCGAGATGATGTTCGGCATCATCGATGGCGCGCACATTCCGTTTGTCGCGCACGCGCCGCGGTACGGCATTCGGCACATCAATTGTCATCATGAAGAAGGCGCGGTGCACCTCGCCGAAGGATACACGCGCATCAGCCGCAAGCCCAGCGTCGTCATCGGCAGTCCCGGTCCGGGTGGCGCGAACATGCTTGCCGGTATTTCGAGCGCGCACGCCGAAGGGATCCCGCTGATCGCAATTGCCGGCACGCGCCGACGATTGACCACCGACCCGGATCGCGGCGGCGCGTGGCAAGCCACTAACTTGGTCGAGATGGCGCGACCGATTACGAAATTTAGCGCGCTCGTGCGTCAACCGGAACGATTGCCAGAATTGATGCGCGCCGCATTTCGCGCGGCGATGACTGGGCGACCGGGTCCCGCGTTCATCGCAATTCCAGACGAGTTGCTCGGCACAAAAATCGATGCCGCGAAAGCGCCCGTGTTCCCGGCATCGCATTATCGCATGACGAACATGGGCGCGGGCGACCCGGCGTGGATCGAGCAAGCCGCTGAATTATTGGCGAACGCCAAGCGACCATTCTTGCACGCGGGCAAAGGCGTGTTGTGGGCGAACGCCGCGAAAGAATTTGTCGAGCTGGGTGATTATCTCGCGGCGGGCATGAGCACAAGCATGGGCGCGCGCGGCGCAGTGCCCGAAGACCATCCACATTACTTTTTCTTGTTTGATATGCAGGCATCGGCACTCGCGCGCAACGAAGCGGACGTGGTGCTCGTCGTCGGTTCGCGCGTGGGTGAGTACGATGGCTGGGGCATGCCGCCGGCGTGGGGCGATCCATCGATGCAAAAAACAATTCAAATCGATACCGATCCCAGCTCCATCGGCTTGAATCGCCCGGTCGATTTGGGAATTGTCGCCGATGCCAAAGCCGCATTGACCGCCTTGCTCACCGCCGTCAAGTCGAAAACGCAAGCGCGCGAGTCGATGCCGGATTTGGAGCGCTATCGCGAGCTGACTGCGCAAACGATGGCAGGCGGTTTCCAGTTCCTCACCGCATCGCCGGCATATGGTGTCAACCCGGGACAGATGGTCGCCGCCGCACGCGATTTCTTTCCGCGCAACGCGGTCACAGTCCTGGATGGCGGAAACACGGTCTTGTGGGGTGTGGCGTATAATCAAATTTACGAGCCGAACAGTTTTCTCTATTCGGTCAAGATGGGATTCCTGGGAACTGGCGTGCCGTTTGCGATTGGCGCAAAACTTGCCGCGCCGGAGCGCGCCGTCTATTGCATCACCGGCGATGGTGCGTTTGGTTTCAACGCGATGGAAATGGAAACGGCGTTGCGCGAGAATGCGCCGATTGTCGTCATTGTCGCCGTCGACGATGGCTGGGGCATGGAGCGCAGCGCGTACACATTTCAGGGCTATCCGCCCGACCAACATCTCGGCATCGATCTGTTACCGCAAACGCGGTATGATGTGATCGCGCAGGGGATGGGTTGTTACGGCGAAAAAGTTGACGACGTGGAGAGAATTACAACCGGCGTTGGAGCGCGCAGTCGCATCCGGCAAGCCGGCGGTGTTGCACGTCACCGTCGATAAAGCCTTGAACGCCGATCCGCCGGGTTACAAACAATTCCGGTACATTCGCACGCTGTAAAGAAACAAAAACTTCCGAAATCTTTTTGAGATTTCGGAAGTTTGATTTTATCCGTCGCTACGTTTTCACATATTCGATTAATGAGTATCCCGCCCCGCGCGGATCGCCGTGCTCGTAGACTCCCAGACCCGGCTTGACTCGCGAGCCGCAAATAGTTATCCGACCCCGCGCGCAGTTGCCACTCCGCCGCGATGAAATCGTACATCACCGAATCGATGGCGACAGGATCAGTGGCGAAGAAGAACGAGTTGGGCGTTTGATTATCGAATATCTTCATCAACAGCGGCGCGGAATTCCAGCGATCGCCGGTGAACAAGCCATCGCCCAGCGTCAGCACCGTCTTGTTGCGAATGTGCGGATTGAGATACAAATCGACGAACGCATTGTAATCCCAGCGGAAATATTGACCCAGCGGCGGGGGCCACACATACGCGTGAAACGCCGACGGATTGTTTGTCGAGCCCATGTGATTCTTGAAACCGAGCGTCACACCGGCGCCGGTCATGTGCGCTTTGAATGTCGGCAGGTTGATGATGTATGTCGCGTTTACCAACACATCGGCGAGTTTCATCCCGGCAAGCGGCTCCGCTGGCGTGCCGGGCAACGGGTTGTATGCAATCGTCGCGAATGGATCCGCGCTGTCGAACGTAATCGGCAGGCGCGACATTTTGGCAAAAAATTGGACGCCGCGGAATTCGCAACCTTGCACGTAATAATCCGGGATAAAGTTCGTGTCGTACACCCACACATCGTCCTCGCGCACGCCGATTTGTTTCAACCCGCGCACGAGCGCGTTCAGCGTTTGCGGCATCGAATCGAGTTTGCCCGGCGCGCCGGCGTTCGTGTAATTTACTTTGATCGCGATGCCTTGCCCCGGTCGATAATGCGGAATCAATTTACGCCACGCGTCGGCGAGATTCGCGGTCCCGGTCAACGTCGTCAAGCCGCGCACGACCATTGCATCGACGACGGATTGATCGACATAGTTCCAGTAATCTTCCGCCACGCCGTCCCAGCGCGTCGCGTGCGTGTCGTGCACGTGGACCACACGCGGTTTTGTTTTCGGCGCCACTTGAATCATCTGCGCGCCAACGCGGTCCTGCAACCACGCTTGTTGCTCCCGCACCAACCCCGCCCAAAAATTTTGCGCTTGGGCGCGCTTGAAGCGAATCGCGCCGGTGATGACACGCGACTCGCCCGGCGCGAGCGGCGAACCGAGTCCCCAGCGATACGGATGATCGACGCCGGTGCGCACATCGGAATCGATGCCGACGCGATGCGCGCCGGCATCGTCCGGCAAATTGCGCGATTGAAACGATTCGCCTTCTTCGTAAGTGAAACCCGGGTTGGGGTCCTGCGTCGCCAATGTTTCGGCAGAATCATTCTTGACCGTGATGCTCACATTGACGATTTCATCCGGCGCAACTGTCACCGGCGAAAACACGACGGCGACGATGTGCGGCGCACCCGCCGCGCTCACTTGGATCGATTGCGTGCCCACGCGATCTTGTCGCCACGCGATTTGTTCTTGCACCAAGCCCCGCCCAAAAATTGCGTGTCTCCGCGCGCGTCAATTTAATTGCGCCAGTAATGACACGCGTTTCGCCCGGCGCAAGGGGCGCGCCGAGTCCCCAGCGATATGGATGATCGATGCCGATGCGTCCGTCAAAATCAATGCCGACGCGATACGCGCCGCGCACGTCGTCGAATCCGCGCGACTGAAATGTTTCGCCTTCGTCGTACCCAAGCCCGGGTGCTGGGTCTTGCGTCGATAAGATTTCGTTCGAGTCGTTACGCACGGTTACACTGACTTGGAGCACTTGACCGGCAATCATCGTCGACGGCGTGAGCGCGACGCTCAAGATTTTCGGCGCGCCCGCCGGAAGTGGATCAATGGCAATCGGCGTGATGCCAGCACGGTCCTGCAACCACGCAACTTGCTCTTGCACCAGCCCCGCCCAAAAATTTCGCGCGCCGGTACGCGCAAGCAAAATCTTGCCGGTAATCGCCCGCGATTCACCCGGCGCGAGCGGCGCGCCGAATCCCCAGCGATACGGATGATCGATGCCTTCGCGTCCGTCGCAATCGACGCCGACGCGGCACGCGCCGGCGATTGCCGGATAATCAGCCGTAAACGTTTTTTCTTCGTCGTAGACAAAACCCGGATTCGGTCCCTGTGTCGTCAGCGTTTCGTTGCTCGCATTGGTTACCGCGCAGCTGAAATTCAAAACCGCGCGCGCATTTTCTCGCGTCAAAGCAAATGCGACGTAATCCAGTCGCGGTGCGCCGGTTGCCACGTTGGTCACGGCAATTGCTTGCGTGCCAATGCGATCTTCAAGCCACGCCACGCGCTCCTGCACCAAGCCCGCCCAAAAGCGTTGCGATTGCGCACTCGTCAATTTGATCGCCCCGGTGACGACACGCGATTCGCCCGGCGCAAGCGGCGCGCCGAATCCCCAACGATACGGATGATCCATGCCGGTGCGTCCGTCAAAATCGATTCCTACACGATACGCACCCGGCGTTTCAACGAATCCGCGCGATGAAAACACATCGCCTTCGGTGTACACAAATCCCGGGTCAGGTCGCTTGCGTCGACAATGTTTCGCCTGAGTTGTTGCGAACGGTGATGCGAACGTTGACAACATCGCCGGCGTTCAGCGTAATTGGCGAAAACGCGACATCGATGATTTGCGGCTGGTTCGCACCGTGCGCCGCATGTTGGAACGCATACCACGCCGGACGACGATGGTTATTGTCATCGACCAAGCCGTACCCGAATTCCCCTTGAAAATCTTTCCACGTGAACCAAAACGCGCGCGCCACAACATCCTCGCCCAGCTCGCCGAGCAATGTATACGCGCGTGCGAGATATTCGGCAATCGTCGCTTCGATCACGAAGCCGGTGGGATATTGAAAATTGATCGGCGTGCCGATTTCGGTGAGCCACAGCGGTTTGCCGGCAATTTGCCGCGCGGACAACAACGACTGCCGCAAGTCGGCGAGACCCCAATGCGGCGCGGGAAAATCATCGATGCGTTGCGCGTACGGATGATACGCGGCGAAATCGTACGCATCGGGCGCGGCGCGCACGACGTCCTGCAAATAATCGAGGCGCAAGCCGGTGATGCCCGCCATAATCACCGGTGTGTCGCTCACACTTTTGATGAGGGTAAATGCCGCACGCAAAATCGCGGCGTAGAAATCAGCGGGGACGTTTTGTCCGTCCGGCTCGTTGAACACTTCGATACCGTCGAGGCGACCATGATAGTATGCGGCGATTTTTCCCGCAACAACAGCAACGCGCTCGGCGTAGTCGTTCCAACTCGTCGGGTCTTGAATCGGCGGAATCTCGCCGAGTGTTTCCGGATTGACGAGCGCAAGCACACGCACACCAAGCGCGTCGCATTGTGCCAGCACTCGATCGAGTTCGACGTTCTGACCGGTTTGGAAATTCTGAAACGTGGATGAAAGGAGATAACGAATCGAAGCGGGGCGCAGGGCGCGCAATTCATCGGCGCCGGGAAACGTGACATCGCGCACGCCGGGATTGATTGCCAAGCCTACGAGCATCTTTGCCAAATTCGTCATCACGGTCGCTCCTGAATAGAAATCTGCTTTCTATTCTACCACAACCGCACAAGTTTTGGTGAAAAGTTGAGAGCGGTACAGGCGAGCCGCAGGGCAATTGAAAACGTTGAGCCTGTGCCCAGCCCGGCACTCGTTGCCGTAATCGTGCCGCCGTGCGCTTCCACAACCGATTTTGCAATCGCCAAGCCCAAGCCCGATTCCGATTCGTTGTGACGAAAGGTTTTTCAGGTTCTTTCAGGAAAAACGACCGCATTGATATTTGTCCGTTCTTGCGGTAAACTGGCGACCAGCGAGAGGGGGCAGGACATGTTGCGCGGATTGCGCTACCACAGCACCAACTGTTTCTTTGTCGAAAGCACGCTCGATAATCGACAAAACGCGCCTGACGCAATTACGCATCGCCGATTCCAGAGAATTCTTCCGCCAGATTGGCGTTCACGGTGAAATCTTGTGCACCAATGGGCACTCGCCGGACAGCATCAGTTTTCTATCCGATGAACATCAAGTCGTGATCGGAGATTTGTATCCCTTGGACTTTGTGATGCCCGATGGTCAACTACCAACCGCTAAAGCAGTTGGCTTGTCCCTGCCACTCTCGAAGGTGATGCTATCGAGCGCAAGACATTGGCTTGTTGGGCGGGTCGGGTCTGATACACCCGCAAGCCGTTGAGTTGGTTGACTCGTGGAGAACGATTCCACGCTCGGTTTCCAAGCCGAGGGCAACTATACTTGCGACACCGCTTACGTTCTGACTTGGGCTTCTGTACAACAAGTCCAAATCGCATCTGTAGCGTTGTCCCTCACAGGACACGAAGCGCAACCATCAGACCATTTGTTCGCATCTTACCACAAAGGCAATTTGATTTCAAGTCAAAGGAGGAAGCGGCTTCCTTCACCCGCTGAAGCGGGTGGTTTCCGCCGCAAAGATTTATGAAAAAAGTAATGCAAGCTGGGAATTGATTTTGGAAAAGGGTGGTAAAATGATTTACCCAAGTCACGCGTCTAGTTTTAGGTTGTGATATCGCCGAGTCGGTTGAGGAGAATTGGTTGTGAATTCCAATTTAATTGCGCCCGCGACGATTATTTTCCAATCTGCCAAGCTGGGGAATCTGCCATGGCTGGTGCAAGAACTAGATTGGGCAGAGAAATTGCAGAATGAAGGCGTGCAAGCGCGCCGTATTTTCGGAATCAGCGGTGGCAACCTTGTCGCTCTGGCTTTTGGATTGGCGCAGGCGGCGCGCAA
Source organism: uncultured Chloroflexia bacterium (assembly GCA_963718225.1). GTDB lineage: Bacteria > Chloroflexota > Anaerolineae > UBA4142 > UBA4142 > DAOTXS01. The sequence continues at coordinate 64,720 of CAVQYN010000012.1, read as the reverse complement.
AAATCCGCAGACCTGGGGACAGGCGCGGAACGCTTTGGCAGACTTGCGCGATTTCCTCAGTCGCGCGCACAGCCGTGACTTGCGCGCCTTGAAGCTCAATCCGCTCTACGGCTTTTACACCCTCGCACCCCTGCGGCGTTGGGTTGCCGCGCGTCTCCGTGTATACACGGGGCGGGATGATTGGAACGTATCTGACCTCGGTGTCCCACTATACCTGTGCTCGCTCGATCACGACGCTATCCTTTGCATGTACGGTCCGCCAGATAATACTCTTCAATGCGATTATCACTTTGTGCACATTCCTCCGCCTCAGGATGCTCCGTTGTTGGACGCGCTGACCGCTGGTTTGAGCACACTCTTGTCCACCGATTCCAACCCAGTCAATGGCGCTTGGCGATTCGACTGTCGCCCGCCGATTGTCGACGCCGGTGCAATTGTCGCTGACCTGCAATCCGCCGACCCGCGTCCAATCTTGCGCGTTCGACCTTTTACGCCTATCCGCCAATGGTCGCTCAATTGGTTCACATCTTCGTTCGTGATGCATTCCGCCCACGAGCGCAATCAAACGCTCCTCGCAGGATACTATCTCGATCTGTTGGAGCGGCATCAGCACTTGCAAGACCAGGTGGCGAAATACACCGTCGCAGAAAGTTCCATCCACCACCGCTAGTCCGTTTGTCGGTCATGTTGATCTCCCTTATGTCGGTAGCACCGAAGCCGCCACCAATATGCGCCAATCGGTGGAAAACCGCGATGAATTGACCGCGCGCTTTCAGCAACTCCTCGACGGTCAGCTTGATGCGTTTCCGTTCGACCAATCGGCGAACGTGATTTATGGCGCGGGCGGATTCTCTGGCATTCTCGCCGGCATGATTACGACCCGTGCGGTCGATAATGGCTTTGCTCACGGTGGCGGCGAGATTCGCCAGATCTACGGTGTGTCGGCGGGTGTGCTTAACGGATTTTTTCATGCGGTCCAATTAGCGGCGGCGCGGCATCCTGATTTGTATACTCCAGCGGCGTGTCATGCGCTGGATGATCTCGAAAACTTTATGGCGCACTGTGAGCCAAAGAAAATCGCCGCAATCAATTGGAATCCCAAAACATTTTGGGTCGGTTGGTGTAACTTAAAACCGTTGGAGGGGTTCTTACTTGAGAGACTGTCGGCTTACACGGGCTCCAAGCATCCCGACCAAATCACCTTCGACGATATTGCGCTTCCGCTCACCGTGACCGCCGCCCGCACCGATGGCTTTACCGAGTTTTTGGGAATGACCCAGCCCGCGCGTGTCTTTGAGTGGGGCGGGCGAACATGGAAGGTGATCTCGGCTCCGGTGGCGCGCGCCATCCTTGCCGGTTGGAGCATGAATACCTACATCTTGCCCACCGAGATAGACGGCCAGCAGTACACCGATGGCGGCGGAACTTTTTATGACCCAGGATTGTTGGTCGCGTGCTTTGATCCAGAGTTGACTAACCTGCTCGACATTCATTTGGACGAACCCGAAGGGCACTCGTATAATCTGCCGCCGCGGATGAATCTACTGCGCATTCTCTTCGACACGCATAACTTGAATTTTCCCGAAGAGCGGCGGCGGATGCGTTTGATTACGAATTTGCTGTACGAACACTTTCGACTGCGAAGAAAAGCGGAGACGGTGGGGTTGGCGCTGTCCCCCGACTTTAGAAACAAGTGGATGATTGAAAATTCAAAAGCAATCGAATTGGAGGCGTTGTGACCACTCAAAAACTTTCTCGATACGACCAAGCTCGCTTACGGCGCTGGCGACCTGGGAGCTGCCATCGCTACGGCTATCAATGGCTTTTTCCTGCTCAACTTTCTGATCAATGTGGCGGGGTTGCGCCCCGGCATTGCGGGCAACATCTTCCTGGTCGCCAAAATCTGGGATGCGATCAATGATCCCATCGTGGGCTGGCTGACTGACCGCACAGTAAGCAAATGGGGCCGCCGCCGCCCCTGGCTGCTCATCGCCGCCATTCCATTTGGGCTGGCTTTTTTCCTGCAATGGCTCGTGCCGCCTTTAGACGAGAGCGGAAAATTCTGGTACTACTTGTTGGTGGCAGTGCTTTTGGATACCGCTTTCACGGCAGTCAATGTTCCCTATGCGGCACTCACCGCCGAATTGACCCAGGATTATGATGAGCGCACTCGCCTCTCTTCGGTGCGCATGAGCTTTTCGATCCTCGGCGGGGTGCTGGCGGCATTTTTCCACGGTATCATCGTCTCGCAATTTCCGCAAGACCCCAAACTGGGATACACGATCAGCGCCGCGATTTGGGCCGTCGCCATCGCCGGTCCGTGTTTTATCACTTTCTTTGGCACGCGCGAACCCGATTTCGCCATCAATGCCAAACCCTCCGCGGAAGGTCCAGGATTTGTGGAAGGGTTGCGCATCGCTCTCAGCAACAAGGCATTTCTCCTGGTCACGCTGATTTATATGCTTTCCTGGCTGGCGATTCAGTTTGCTCAAAACAATCTCCAAATCTACACCAAGGATTGGATCAAGCTGGATATGCAATTGTTCAGCTTTTTACTCCTGGCGATTCAGTTCTCCTCGTTCATCTGGGTGTTGATTTGGGCAAAGGTCAGCGAACGCATCGGGAAACAAAATGTCTACTACCTGGGCGCGGGCTTCTTTGTACTTGCCCTGATGGGACTGTTTTTCCTCCAGCCAGGGCAGGTGGTGCCGACTTTTCTCCTGGCGGCTATGGCGGGGATTGGCATCTCGGTGGGATACCTGGTGCCGTGGAGCATGGTGCCGGATGTCATTGAACTGGACGAATTGGAGACCGGTCAACGACGTGAAGGCGTTTTCTACGGCTTTTTCGTTTTTCTGCAGAAAATGGGACTGGCTCTTGGACTATTTGTCTCCGGTTGGGTTCTCGACCTCGCGGGGTATATCAACGCCACGCCGGGGATGCCTGACCCAGTCCAACCCGATTCGGCTCTCTTGGCGATACGTGTCCTCATTGGTCCGGTAAGCGCGGTGGTATTGCTTCTGAGTTTCTTGGCAGTGCGAGCTTATCCTATCACTCGCCAAAAACACGCCGAGATTCGCGCCGAGTTGGCAAAGAGAAAAGCAGTCAGCCACTAACCTAGGCAAACGCACCAACCGTTGATTCTTCCAACAAAAAATCGGACGAGGCATACCCTCGTCCGATTTTTTCTTCGCGCTGTGAGTGTGTATACGTAATCCACTTTGCCATTCTTCCGTCGCGCGTTTTCGTCTCGCGCTCATCATCCCGGAAAAATCTTGGGCGGCGAGATAATGCGCACGTTCGCCTTGTCATCGACCACGAGAATGATTTTTGCCATAGCACCTTTGGCTGTTCGTGTTGATGCGATTATATCCCAAGGTTGTTCAGATGTTGTCAAGAAATGTGTCAGGTTCGATTTGGATTTTTTCGCCGCAAAAAAGCACTCGCAGGAAAGTTCTGCGAGTGCTTTGCGTTCGTTATATTTATCTACCGGCAGGTGGCAATCCGCCCATCGGCGGTTGTCCTTGCCCTGGTTGTTGTCCCTGACCGGGCATCGGCGTTTGCCCTTGCCCGATTGCGGTCCACCCGAGTGGCGGACGATCACTGATCGTCACCTGCGTTGCGAGCCATGAACCATCGGTTTGTTTTTGTCCAACAACTTCGATAAATCTCCCAATGGTCACGCTTGCCAGATTGCTTGTCTGTCCGTTCGACGTGAATTTCGTGCTGGCATTGACGACGATGGCCGCTGTGCCTTCGGGATTTTCAACCGAGATTGTGTTGCCGTTCACTGCCGTAACGCGTCCGCCGGTGCGATTGTCGCACTCGTTCGACTCCATTGTTGACTGGGAGGCTGTTGCCCTTGTCCTTGACCGCCCATCGGTGGCTGTCCCTGTCCACCTTGTTGACCTTGACCGCCCATCGGTGGCTGTCCCTGTCCACCTTGTTGACCTTGACCACCCATCGGTGGCTGTCCCTGTCCACCTTGCTGACCCTGACCACCCATCGGTGGTTGCCCTTGACCTGATTGTTGTCCAGTTGGCGCGGTGGGGGCGGCGGTATCGGCTGTGAATGTGACATTGCCGCCGCGCACCAAACGCACATAGTTGTTGATGTGAATCGAGTCGCCCTGGGGACCACGACCCGTTGCATAGTCGGATGGATTTCCATTCTTGGGATCACTCCGTTGCGCGCCCGCGCCGTGAACGTCGACCCACGAGTTGTTCATGTACCCCATCGCACGCCCAAACGCGATGTACACCGCCGTTTCGCCGGCGCCATTCGCCGACGCATGCGTGGTGCTTGTCCAGTAGAATGGATAATCGATTTTGCCGGCTTCGTTCGTGATCGATGTAACGCTGAAAGCCGGATCGATTGCCGCCGAGTTGGTCGTATCGGGCGAGCGTTTGTAATCGACGATGCTTTGCAATTCCTTGGCATTCGGCAAGCGCCAATCGGAATAGCCCAGATATTTTTCCGTGTTCTTGGTTTGCGCCCACGCCAGCGCCGCTTCCCAGTTCATTCCCTTGCCGCTATCGGCTTGCGTCCACTGTAAGCCAGTCGCATTGTCGGTGACTGTGCCATCGCCATTGCTGACGAAGCTGTTCACGCCGTAGCCAGTGTTGCCGCGCACGCACAAGACAAAGAACATCTTGTCTTGCCCACCGCCAGGCATCGTCGTGCCGTAACCTTTGATTCGACCGTCGGCAAAATTCACTCCGAACATTTGGTTCTTGTTGGCGGTATAGGTGGTGCTGGTCGCCCATTGCGAATCGATGATTCGTTCGCCCGCGCTCGTTTGTCCGTAAGCGAACTTGAAATAGTTGGTGTCGATGAACGGCTTGAGACCCGATGTAGTCGGTGCTTGTCGGATTCGGATCCGTGCCGTTGAAATCGATCAGCGAGTAGAGTTCCTTGATCGTCGGCAGACGCCAATCGCTATAGCCGCCGAATTTCGCGGCATTGAGCGCGGCGGGACGCGCTTGAGCTTGTGCGTACGTCAGTTTGTCGCTCGCGGTGAGCGAGCCATCGCCATTTGTGTCCGGACTGCGTTGCCAGGTCAGTCCGGTGTTGTTATCGGACACGGTCAGCCCATCGGCGCTGAGCGTGTAGCTGGGTTGATTGCCGTGCGTACTGCGCGTCCTGTCCGAAAAATGCCGCGCCGGTCTGCGGGCAAACGATTTGCTGGGTGTTGTTGTAGCAATGCGCTTGTCCCGTATCGACGATGGTGTAACTCGTCGATGCCAATACCGCGGCGGCCGCCTGGATTGCCACCGGCCGAAATGCCTTGCGCGTTTGCCACGCCTGCCGAACATGCTGACAGCGCCAGCGCAGCAAGCAAAAGGATCGTCCTTGAACCTATTGCGAAAAACTTGAGTTTCATTCGAAACCTCCTTGGGTTTGAGTTAATGGCGTTGTCTGCGCAACGCTCATTTGTCCCAAGGATACATCCTGCTTGTTCAGATGGTGTTAAGAAGCGTTGTGCATCTTGTTTAGATTGAGAATAAAGAATCGCGCCTGCTATTGTGGCAGACGCGAGAAAAACAATCTAGAACGCAATCGGCTGATCCATTGGCGGATCCAACGCAAGCGCAACACAAGTAGAAACGCGACGATAGCCCCGTACGTCAACGGTTCACGCACGTCCAATTTCACGAGCCAAATAAAATGCACGATGACCAACAGCGCGGCGAGATAAACGAATCGATGAAGCGTCGTCCAGCGTTGACCCAGCCGACGCATCCACCCTTTGGTCGATGTGAGCGCAATCGGCGTCAAGAGCAAGAACGCGGTCGCGCCCACCAACGCATAGGGCTTTTCCAGAATCGCTTCTTTGAGCAAATCGATGTCCAAACCATAATCCACGGCGATGAACATCGTCGCGTGCGCGACGGCGTAGAAGAACGCGTACAGCCCCAACGCGCGTCGCACCTTCAACGCCGATTTGAATCCAAACACCGTGTTTATCGGCGTGCACGCGAGCGACAACACGAGCAAAACCAACGCGGCGTTGCCGGTGCGCAGAATAATATCGCGAATTGGCTCGGCATTGAGGCGATTGGTCAACGCATCGCGCACGATACCGGCGAACGGAAGCCACACGCCGAGGTGAACCACGACGCGCAACCATTGCGATTTCAGAGCAGCAAACATCGTTAAAAGTTTTGGCGCAAGTCCATGCCGGCGTACAATTGCGCAACCTGCTCGGCGTAGCCGTTGAAGGGCAACGTCTTGCGCCGCGCAAATTCGCCGATGCGGCGCTCACTCGCTTGCGACCAGCGCGGATGCGAAACGTCCGGATTGACGTTCGCGTAAAAGCCATACTCGCTGGGCGCCGACCGCATCCAAAATGAAACCGGCATCTCGGACACGAGATCGATCTTGACAATCGATTTGATGCTTTTGAATCCGTACTTCCACGGCACGACCAAACGAATCGGAGCACCGTCTTGCGGCGGCAACGCCTTGCCGTACAACCCGGTCGCGAGAATCGTCAAATCGTGCATTGCTTCATCGAGCCGCAATCCTTCAATGTAGGGCCATTTGAAATAGCTATCGCGCTGTCCCGGCATTTGTTGCGCATCGAGCAATGTTTCAAATCGAACATATTTGGCTTGCGCTTGCGGTTCCACTTGCGCAAGCAATTTCGCCAGCGGAAAGCCGGTCCACGGAATCACCATTGACCATGCTTCGACGCAACGCAAACGGTACACGCGTTCCTCTTGCGTGAACTTCAACAACTCGTCGATGCTGAACGCACGCGGCTTGTTGACAAGCCCGCCCACTTGCACCGTCCACGGCGATGTTTTGAAATTTTGCGCCAGCTTCGCCACTGGTTCTTTTTCGAACGAGAACTCGTAAAAGTTGTTATAGTTCGTGATGTTCTCGTACGATGTCCACTTGTCGCCCAACTCATCGACGCCGGTGCCGGTCGGCGGAGTCGATTGCGTCGGCGATGTCGGCGTAGCGACGCCGCACGCGCTCAGCAACGCGCCAGCACCAAGCACACTTGCCCCGGCGATGAATTGTCGGCGCGAAAGGTAAAGCTGTTCGGGCGTTATTTCAGACGACGGAATCTTGTCCATCGAAAACCTCCAGAAATGGAATAGGCGCAGTCCTTGCGCCCTTGCAAAACAGTGATGCTATTTCTTGTTCGTAATTGTGGCGAGCCAAGTCCTATTGTTCCGCTTGTTCTGCCTCGTTTACGATCGCGCTTGCGTCATCCAATTCATGCTCCAAGATTTCTGGCGGCGTCAAGCGATCCATCAACCATAAAATTGCATTCAACAACAGCGCGCCGGCAATCGCGCCGACTAACGCATTTAGCAACGGCACTTCCGCGAACACTAGGTTGCCGGGCGCCGACGATGTATCGCCGGCATTGCCAACTGCATACCAGCCGCCGGCAAAACTTAAAAGCCAGGTGGCAATCCACAAAATTCGGTCAAACGCCGGCGATTGGCGCACACGCGGAATAAACAACACAATCGGCGCCGTGACCGCCGCTGCGATAACCGCTATTACGATTAATTGAATACTCAAAAAGTTTTCCTTTTCTTCACGCAAACGTGCGACGAAATTGGCGCTTTGCCTTCGCCGGGGCAAGGATTATATCACAAAACGCATCAAACTTTGTTCATCGCGTAAATCAGGCGCAAACCCAGCAACGTCAGATTCGGCTCAACCGCATCGATCACGCCGGTTTCGGCGGCGATCAATTCCGCCAGCCCGCCGGTCGCAATCACGCGCGCCGATCTGCCCAGCTCGTCGCGTATCCGCTTGACCAAACCTTCGACCAAGCCGGCGTAACCAAACACCAATCCGGACTGTATCGAGTGCACGGTATTTTTGCCGATGGCGTGTGGCGGTCGCGTCAACTCGACTTGCGGTAATTTTGCCGCAAAGCGAAACAACGATTCCGCACCGGTCACCACGCCGGGCGCAATCGCCACGCCGACAAAATCGCCTTGCGCGGAAACTGCACTGAACGCCGTCGCCGTGCCAAATGCGATGATAATCATCGGCGTGCCGCGCGGCACGATTTCGCGCGCCGCCACTGCGTTGACGATGAGATCAGCGCCGACTTCTGCCGGATTATCGGTGCGAATGCTGATGCCCGTTTTGATGCCGGGACCGATGATCACCGGCGTTTGCTTGAGATAATTTTTCGATAGCTCGGCGAACGCCGGCGCCAGCGTCGGCACGACCGAGGAAATCGCCACGCCGGTCACACTATCGATTTTGATTTCACTCGCGGCAAACAAATCGAGCAAGAGCATCGCGTACTCGTCCGTCAATCGATTGCGATCCGTCGCGATGCGCCAATGCGCGCGCAGTTTGTCTTTATCGAACAAACCGAGTTTGATGTTTGTGTTGCCGATGTCGATGCACAACAACATAATTCCTCCGATGGGCGCGGACAGATTTCGCCCGCGCCCCAAGAAGAAACCTAAACCGACGAGCCCTTGTTCCGGATGACGATGCCTTTCCACGCCGCAACGACGACGACAACCAAAATCGCCGCGACGACGATTTCCGCAATCGCGTTCGGCAGAACGGCAGGAATAATGACCGCCGCCGGCACGTACCCAAACACAATTAACATTCCAACGACGAGAATCGTATTCGTCAGCGTGCCAACAATGCCAGCAACCGCGAGTGCGACGATTTCATTTGACTTGCGCAATGCTTGGTACGCCCACGCCGCGAACACGCCGATGAACAAGCGCGGCAGAATCGAGACGAGCGGATTGCTGAACCAGAGATTGACCGGCGGCGCTTCCGTCGGCGCTTGCAACCAACTGAACACGCCAAAGATCAAGCCAACGATCAACCCGACGACCGGACCTTCCAACACGCCGGCAATAATCGCCGGCACGTGCATGATCGTCGCGCTCACCGGTACGAGTGGCGGAAACGGTCCGATGAAGCCGAGCCGTGTGGCGCCGAGCAAGATGGCAATCGCGCCCATCAACCCGGCGACGACGATTTGACGAACTGATAGTTTCATAGTGCTCCTCCCTTTTGCGGGACAGCTGTCCCAAAGATTTTGCACTCGCATTCTGAGCGGAGCGACGCGCAACGCGTGTCGCGGAGTCGAAGGAACGCGGCACTGGAAACTCATCGCTATGCGGCTCCGAACATCCGAATGCTCAGAAGAATTTTGTCGATACTAGCGAACGGCGCAATCAGCAAGCCGATGACTAACACGCCGACAATCACTAGCGCGATGACATCGCCGCGTCGAAAATGCAATCGCACATAGTGCGTGCGTCCAGCGCCGCCGGTGTAGCCGCGCGCTTCCATCGCCGCGGTGAGATCATCGCCGCGGCGCAATGTGTCAATAAACAGCGGCACAAGCACCGGCAAAAGTTGCCGGGTGCGCGCGACCGGATTCGAGCCGCTCTGGATGTTTGCGCCGCGCGCGGCTTGCGCCTTCAACAACTTTTCCATTTCCAACGCGAGTGTCGGCACAAAGCGCAACGCAATCGTAAACACCATTGCCAATTCATCCGCTGGCACGCCGACGCGCTGAAACGGACGCAACAGCCATTCGATGCCGCGCGCGAGTTCGCTGAGCGTGCTTGTGAACGTCAGCAAGCCGGTCAGCAGGATCAGTGCGACGAACCGCGCGAGCAAGACGATCACTGCCTGCACCGAGCAGGTCGTCACATTCAAAATTTCAAAATGCCACAGCGTTTGGCAATCGGCGGCGCGCGCACCCCAGCCGAAAAAAAGTTGGAGCGCCGCGAGGAATAACAAAATCGGCAACGTGGGCGCGAGTCCGTTCAACGCAAAACGCAAATCGATTTTTGCAAGCGCGATGAGCGCAAGCGTAATAAGCAAACCGGTCAGCACGCCGGATGCCGATTGAAGGACGACCAACGTAATCACGAGCCCGACGAGTCCGACAATCTTGACGCGCGGATCGAGCCGGTGCAAGATTGAGTTGGTTGGAAAATATTGCCCGATGTTGACGTGGCGCAAGAGCTCAAAGTCGTTCATCGTTTATGAAACCGCCCCCACCAACTCATCCGCAAACAAAATTCCATCTGGAATCTGCCAACCCTGCGCGCGCAACGTTTGCGCGATGTGCGCAACCACCGGCACGGCAAGTCCGTGCGCTTGCAAAAAATCCGCCTGTGAAAAAACTTGGCGCACGGAACCGGCAACCATCACGCGCCCATCATCGAGCGCGGTTACTTGCTGACACAATGCCGCGATGTCGTCCAATCGATGCGAGGCAATCACCAACGTCGTGCCACCGGTGTGCAATCGCCGGAAAATCTCGATGACTTCGGCGCGCGCGCGCGGATCGAGTCCGGCGGTTGGTTCATCGGCGATCAAAACTTGCGGACGCAACGCGAGCACACCGGCCAGCGCAGCACGGCGTCGTTCACCGCCGGAAAGCGTGTTCGTCAAACGATCCTTGAACGCATTGAATCCCAGCCCTACTGATTCCATCGCCCAACGCACACGTTCGCGCACTTCGTCTTTGCTCAAACCGAATTGACGCGGACCAAACGCCACATCATCGCCGACAAATTGTTCAAACAGTTGATCTTCCGGTTGCTGAAAAACCAAACCAACCATTCGCCGCACCGCGCGCACATCCGCCGACGCATCGGCGAGATTGTGTTCGCCAACGATAACGCGCCCGGCTTGCGGTAAGAGCAACGCATTTAAATGTTGCATTAGCGTCGATTTACCGGAACCGGTAGGACCGATCAAACCCATCGTCGCACCGCGCGGCACGATGAAATCAATCGATTCTCCAACGCGCGCGATTCCAACGGCAGTCCGCGCATGATACCAATGCGATAAATTTTCGACGCGAATGATCGCATCGTGATGGTATCGACTTCGCGTTGTACAATCGAAAAAGTATCGCTTGCGTTCGCTGGCCGCGCTTCGTCAACGCTGCGATAAATTCCTCCGGCGTCAAGCACATCGGCAAGTCAAGCCGATGCGCAAGTTCGGCGACCATCGGAACATCGAGACTCAGCGCGCGCAATTCATCGGCGAGAGCAAACACGCGGCGCGGCGTGTCGTCCATCGCGATGCGACCTGCGCTCATCACGACGACCCGCTCGGCTTGCGCGGCTTCGTCCATCTCGTGCGTGATCGTAACAATCGTCGTGCCTTGCGCGTGCAGTTGACGCAAAATGTCGAGCACCGCATTGCGCCCGGCGGGGTCGAGCATCGCGGTTGCTTCGTCGAGGACAAGCACGCGCGGTTGCACGGCAATCGCGCCGGCGATTGCGACGCGTTGCTTTTGTCCGGCGGAAAGCAGATGCGGCGCTTTTTGTCGATGTGCCCACATCCCGACGGTTTGCAGTGCGGCGCGCACACGCTCCGGCAGTTGCGCTTCCGGCACGCCAAAATTTTCCGGACCGAACGCCACATCTTCTTCGACAATCGTCGCGACGAGTTGCGCGTCCGGATGCTGGAACACCATTTGCACCGCCGCGCGAATCGCATGCATTGATTTTGCGTTGCGCGTGTTCGCACCATCGATCCAAACGTCACCGCGCGTGGGCAAGAGCAATGCATTCAAATGCCGCGCGAGCGTCGATTTGCCGGAGCCGTTCGCGCCAACAATCGCAACGTACTCGCCGGCACAAATCGTCAGATTGATGCCGCGCAACGCATCAACCGGCGGCGTGCTGGAGATAAGTGTGCTGTAAGTTTTCGATGCGAATGATTTCGCCCATGCGCTACTCTAAAAACAAAAACGCCTCACGATGACAATCGAGAGGCGCGGCAAGTGTGTGCCGTTGCGTTCCGTCTCGGTCGTCGTGCGATCCAAGCGGTAGAACTGAATGCATTCTAATCGAAATTCATTTCCGGCGCAAGAGGGTTTGATCCAGGAAGGGTGTTGTCCAAATGTCCGCTTGATGCTATAATTCAAGGCGATGTCGGACTATTCCAAAATCTCTGTTTTCATTCCGGCGCGCAACGAAGCCGGGAACATCACACCGCTTTTTGAAAAAATAGCGCGCGTGTTTGACATGATGCAGGTCGCTGGCGAAATCATTTTTGTGGACGATGGCTCGACCGACGCGACGTGGAGCGAGGCGAATGCACTGACCGTGCGCTTTCCGTTCGCGCGATTGTTCCGGCATCGCAAGTCGCTCGGCTTGACCGAGGCGATGCGCACCGGTTTTCCGCGCTGTTGCGGCGACGTCGTCGTCTTTCTCCCCGCCGATCTCGAATCCGATCCCGAAGAAGATATTCCGAAGCTCGTCGCGAAAATTGACGAGGGGTTCGATGTGGTCTCCGGCTGGCGGCAAGGTCGGCGCGATGGCAAAGTGCTTGCATCGGCGATTGCGAACGTCGTCTCGCGGCGATTGTTTGGCTTGCGCGTGCACGACATGAATTGGATCAAGGCGTTTCGGCGCGACGTGCTTGACAATATTCATCTGCGTTCCGATTGGCATCGGTACATTTTGATTCTCGCCGCCGCGCAAGGTTATTCGATTGGCGAAGTGCCGGTGAATTTTTATCCGCGCACGCAAGGCAGAACGCATTACGGTTTTGGTCGCCTGCCGGTTTCCTTTCTCGATGTCTTGAGCGTGTGGTTTTTGCTTACCTTCTCGCGCAAGCCGATGCTGTTTTTCGGCGGTATCGGGCTCGGCATCGTCGGCGTGTCGTTCGCGACGTTTGTTGCCCTCGCCGTCGTGTATCTTTTGAACCTCGGACAGCGCCGCCCGATTTTCGATCTTGCGGGCGTGCTGTTGCTCGTTGGCGTATTGTTCTTCGTCGTCGGCTTTCTCGCCGAATTGATCGTCAGCCAGAACGAGCGCGTCGAAGATTTGGAAGCGCGTCTGCGCGATGTTGAATCGCATGACGAAAAGTAATTTGCGCGTGCTGGTGCTCGCGCACGTTTTTCCGCGCACCCTCGATGATTCGATGGGCGCGTTTCTTTTGCATCTCGCCGACGCGCTCGCGTCGTGCGGCATCCAGACCGATGTCGTCGCGCCGCACGCCGAAAATTTGGTGGACGATGAAACGCTTGGCGCGGCGCGCGTCCATCGATTTCATTACGCGCCGGCAAACTGGGAACGGCTGGCGTACCGCGGCACGATGCACGAGCTTGTCGCCGGAAATTTTGCGAACAAGATTCTATTTGTGTTTTTCAATTTGGCGTTTGCGGTCGAGACGCTCTGGCAGAGCATTTCTACAAAGCCGGCGGTTCTCCACGCGCACTGGCTTCTCCCCGATGGTTTGATTGGCGCAATTATTTCGCTTATTACGCGCGCGCCGCTCGTCATCACCACGCACGGCACCGATGTGGAAATGGTGCGCCGCGCGCGCTGGGCAAAACCGTTCGCGCGATTTGTTTTCGCGCGCGCACGCGTTGTAACCTGCGGCTCAAATTACTTGCGCGAGCAATTGCTGGTACTCGGCGTGGCAAAGGCGGAAAAAATTCGCGTTGTGCCAATGCCCGTAAATCCGGTCTTCCAAGTTTCAGGTTTCAAGTTTCAGGGTTCAGGGCGTTTGGTATTGACTATCGCGCGGCTCACTAAACAAAAATCCACCGATACGTTAATCGACGCAATTGCGCTCGTGCCGGATGCGCGCTTGAAAATTATTGGCGATGGACCCGAGCGCGCGAATTTGGAACAGCGCGTGCGCGATTTGAATTTGCAAAATCGCGTTGAATTTCTTGGCGCGATGCCGCAAGCGCAGTTGCCGTCGCACTACGCGTCGTGCGGTGTTTTTGTTTTGCCCTCGATTCGCGAGGGGATGGGCTTGGTGCTGGCGGAAGCGTTGCTCTGCGGCGCGCCGGTCATCGCGGCGAATTCCGGTGGCGTGACCGATATCGTGAAAGACGGCGAGACCGGCTTGCTGGTGCCGGAGCGCGACGCGCGCGCGCTGGCGGATGCCATCGAAAAGATCTTGAACGACCGTGTGCTGGCGAAGCGTCTCGCGCAAAATGGTGCGGCGTGGGTGCGCGAACATTACACGCGCGAACGCGTTGCGGCGCAATTCATCGAGCAATATCAAAAATGTCTAACGTAAAGAAAATTTCGTGGCGGCGCATCCTGGGTTATCTCATCGCGCTCGCGGCGCTTGCGTCGCTCGGCATTGTGCTCGCGCGCACGTGGGACGATATTATCAAATCTGGTTTCAAATTCGAATTCGATTTGCTGCCGCTCGTCGTTTCGCTGGTGTTGCTCGTCGTCGCGCGCGGCTTTGCGGTCGAAGCATGGCGGCGGATTTTGCTTTCGCTCGGCGAACATTTCGATTTTGGTTTTGGCGCGCGCGTGTGGTTTCTTTCCAACTTGACGCGCTACATTCCCGGCAACATTTGGCAAGTGGCGACGATGATGGTGATGGTCGAGCAACGCGGTGTGAGCAAGACGAATGCGTTGTTGAGCCAGGTGCTGTACACTGCGCTCGCGCTGGCGATTGCCGGACTCGTTGGGCTGATGTTCATCTTTGCGCGCCCGGATTTATTCACCGCGATTTTGCCGCGCATCGCTTGCGGCGTTTGCGCCGATCATTGCCGCCATTGCGTTCGCCGCACTCGTCATCATTTTTGCGTTGCCGATCACGCATCGCCTCATCGTCGTGATCACTGCGCGCTTGATGCGCCGCGACATCGTTGCGCCCACGCCGACGTTTGTACGTGGACTTGTGCCGCCGCTCTTTTCGCTGATGATGTGGCTGACGAACGGTGTCGCATTCTACTTGTTCATCACATCAATCACGTCGTTGGCGCTGGAAAATGTTTTTGCGTTCATTGCGATGAATGCCGCGGCGTATTGGATCGGTTATGTTTCATTTCTCACGCCCAGCGGTTTGGGCGCGCGCGAAGGAATGCTTGCGTTGATGCTATCGACATTTTTCCCGATGCCGATTGCCGTCGCGTTATCGCTCGTCACGCGCCTGTGGACGACCGCCGGCGAATTGCTGGGCGTGTCGCTGGTCTGGCTCGCGGATCGCGGAGCGCGTCGATGAGTGATCGCGTCGTTGCGATTTGGATGACGTTGTTGTTGTTGGGTGTCTACTTGCTGTCGTTTAGCGGATTGTTTTATTCGCAAGACAGCATGTTGATGTTTTCCGTCGCTGAAAGTTTTGTCAAGCGCGGCGAATTCAACGCCGACCAAATGTGGACGATTTACAAAACGCGCAACGAGCTGGGCGTGGACGGCGAAGCGTATTCCAAGACCGGCTACGGCGCGCCGCTTTTTGCCACGCCGTTGTATGCGCTCGCGCTGTACTTGCCGGGCAATCTGGGTCTCGCGCAAACGACCATGCTGGCTAGCTCGCTCGCGATTGCGCTTGCCGGCGCGCTCGTATTCCTTTCTGCGCGGCGCTTGAAATATACGCAATTGACAAGTGTGCTGGCCGCCTTGCTTTTTGGACTTGCAACGCCGGCGTGGGTATACGCCAAACAATTTTGGAGCGAGCCGTTTGCGTTGCTCACGCTCATCGCCGCGTTTTATTTTTTGCAATGTTTTCGCACCGCGCCAAACAATCGCGACGGGCTCATTGCTGGGACGATGCTCGGACTCGCCATCGCGACACGCATGACGAACGCTGTGCTTGTTCCGCTGTTTGCGTGGTATGGTTTTGGGGATTTGTTTCGCGCTGCGCTCAAGCGCCGCGCGTTTGCGTCACTTCTTCCACTCGGGTTGTTTGTTGGCGCGCTTGGGGTGTTCGCACTATCAATTGGCTGGTACAATTTGGCGCGCTACGGCAATCCGCTGAACAGTGGCTATCGCGCCGATGAAACTTTTGACAATCCGATTGGGCTGGGAATGTACGGCTTGCTGACTAGTCCGGGTAAAGGATTATTCGTCTACGCGCCATTTCTTCTGGCGTTGCCGTTCACGGTGATTGCGTTTTTCCGGCGTGCAAAACCAGAAACGATTTTCATCAGCGGCGTCAGCGCATTTTATATTTTGCTTTTCTCGGCGTGGTACGATTGGTGGGGCGGAACTAACTGGGGTCCGCGTTTTCTTGTCCCGATTTTGCCATTTGTCGTTTTACTCGTCGCGCCGGCGATTGAATTTGCGCAATCAACCAAGCATCGCGCACGTGCGATCATCTTTGGCTTGCTCTGCTTTGCTGGCACTGTGATTCAACTCATCGGCGTTAGTGTGCCGGCGCTAGCGTACCGCGCGCGGATGCTCAAGCTATCGCCTAACCCGGATATGGACGCAATTTTTACGCCGCAATTCTCGCCGATCATTGGCTCGCTCAATTTGCTTCGACCGAGCGTGCTCGATTTCGCGTGGCTTCGCGTCGTCGACGGCGAAACGCAAATCGATTGGCTCGTCATCGTGCTGATGCTTGCGTTCATCACGTTTTGCGCGCGCGCGCTGATTGCCGGCGTCGGTCGTCGATTGCTTGTGATCGGCGCAATTGTCTGTGTGATCGCGCTTGCTGGTTTTTCGCTGGCGCGTTATCGCGACGATGCGCGTTGGGGTGGCGGCGATGGCTGGCGCGCACTTGTGGCAACACTTGACCGCGAAGAACAACCGGGCGATGTGATGATTCTCAACGATGACACGCGTGCGCAATTTTTTCTCAATGAGAATCGCGCACAGATGCGTTGGTACGGTTTGAGTCGCAATCCAGCGCAATGGGACGACGCGACGCGCGGCTTGTTGGAACGTTTATCGCGACAGTTCAATCGCGTGTGGTTCGTCTACGATGACGCGACCACATCTCTGCCGGATCCCACCGGCGATTGGCTCGATCAATCGTTGCGCGAAATCAGCGTGCGCGATTTCAATGATGGCGTCCACGCGATCCTTTACGCGACGCGCGGCTTTTGACATTTTGAGATTCGGTGATATAGTACTTGTCAGCACTCTGATTCACGAGGAAAAAGTATGAATGCTCTAGTTCGTGTTCGCTTTATCATTTTCGCTTTGATCTTGATGCTCGTTTCCGTCACATTTGCTTTTGCGGCAACTAGCGTGCCGCAGGACAGTGAGTCGCGCGCGATTTTCCAAGTGACTGATACCGCAACGTCAGTCGTCACGACAACGGTGCAATCGACCAACACGCCAACAGCGACATTGGTCGTAACGCCTACGGCAACAGTCACGGCGACCATCACGATTACTTTGACGCCGACGATCACACCCACCGCCACACCGATTCCCACCCGCACGCCGACCGGCACGCCATTGCCGCCGGCGACAAATCCGGATTCCGCGCGCGAGCCGAATGGAGCGTGGGCATATCTCAATCCCGGCGCAGACCCACTGGTACAAGATGAACGACACCGGCTTGCAGTTGAGTGTGTGGATCGATGCGAACGGACAGCAAGGTCTCAGTATGGCGATCTTTGCGCCGGAGCAAAAAGATTTGTACGGCAGACCGATCGGTCGCGGCTCTTTTAATCGTTCTGAACCCTGGCACGATTTGTTCTGGACCGGCTATACGCGCGCGTACGGCACATGGTTTGCGCAAGTGACCAATGGTGCATCGATTCCGATTTCGTACAGTCTGAATTACAAACGCACGCTCAACTCGGTGGCGGGACGTTGTAGCGAATGTCACGGCTTTGAGATCGAATGGGATCGCTGTGTATCGCACGGCAGTAACTGGTGCGAAAATTTGAAAGAAGAGTATTTGCAGAGACAATAGACGCCTGGTTTTCGAAACGCAACGCGGCGAGAGCATCTCTTGCCGCGTTTGTTTTGACGCGTTGTGCGCCTTGTGTTATCATTCCGCCACTTATGAAATCCGCGCGGCGCGATCTCATCATCCTCATCGCCTATATTTTCCTCGCGATTGCTCTGACTCTGCCGCTTGCCTTCCATTTGACCACCTTCCAACCCGGCGAAGGCGTCGATGACCCGGCGTTGACGTGGAGTCTGTGGTGGACGCGCTACGCCATTTTCGATTTGGGCGTGAGTCCGCTGACCACCGACTATGTGTTTTATCCCACTGGCATCAACCTCGTTGCGTATACGCCGACCTTTCTCAACGGCATTTTGTCGATTCCACTGCAATTCGCATTGAGCGTCGTCATCGCGCAAAACCTGATGGTCTACGCTGCGCTGGTAATCGGCGGGTACGGCACGCTCTTGCTTGCGCGCGAAATTTTTGCGCGGCTGGGTATTGTGCAATCGCGTCAAACCGATTTCGCCGCCGCGCTTGCGGGCGCGGTCTATGCGTTTGGGGCATGGCATGTCAATTACGTGTGGGGCGCAAATTTTTTCTTGCTCAGCAACGAGTGGATTCCGTTTTACGCGCTTTACCTTTTGCGGATGGATAAACAGCCGTGGCGCAACGGCGCCATCGCCGGTTTGTTCGTCGTGTTTCAGGCGTGGACCGAAATGACGTTTGCACTCTTCCAAGCAATTTTCACCGTGCTGTACTTTGTTTATCTTTTGCTCACGCGTCGCCGCGCGCTTAATCGCATTTTCTTCTCGAACATTTTTATGTTGGGCATTATTGCTATCATCGGCGCGAGTCCGCTGTTCTACAATCTTTGGGAGGACGTCGCGCGATACGGTTATTATCTCGCTTCGGGCGTTGGGCGCGTGCAAATTTTTTCTGCCGAGCCAATTAGCTTTTTCATTCCATCGGCGCGCCATCCGATTCTCGGTGCGTGGACGCAAACGCTGACGCAAGCGAACACGCACTACGCCTTCATCGGGTATGCGGTTTTGATTCTGGCGATTATTGGGCTCTGGTTTCGCCGCGCGTCGCGTGAAATCCGTTTTTGGACGATCCTCGCGTTTTTGTTTGCGTCGATCATGCTTGGCTCGACGCTGATTATCGGTGGGCAATCGACCGGCGTGCCGATGCCGTTTGCGCTTCTCCGCGAAATTCCGTTTGTCAACGCGAATCGTTATCCCGTGCGCTTTAATGTGATGCTCATGCTGTCGCTCACGCCGTTGGTCGCGCTCGGCGCGTATCGCTTACTGCAAGCGCGGCGCGGATCGATTGTGCTAGGTGCGTTGATCGCGCTGATGGCATTTGAACAATGGGTGTTTCCGATTCCGCTGTCCGATATGCGCGTGCCGGAAATTTTCCAGGCGATTCGTGACGAGCCCGGCGATTTTGCGATTCTGGAAATTCCCCTGGGCTGGCGCGGCAGTATTTCGATGCAGGGCAAGCAAGATGACCGCACGCAATTTTTCCAAACAATTCATCACAAACGTTTGCTTGGTGGCATCACGTCGCGTATTCCGGCGTTCAAGTTTCAATATTTTCTCGAAACGCCGGTCATCAATTCACTCATCGCGCTTGAAACCGGCAGAGAGGTCGATGAGAATCGCCGCGCGTTGGATCGTATTGCCGCGCCGTATCTGCAAAATTTTTTCGACATCCGCTACGTCGATGTGAATCGTGAATTGACCGACGATGCGGTAATGCAATACGTGTTCGATATGTTTTCGCTTACGGAAGTTTATCGCGATGAGACGCGCACGGTTTATCGTGTGAATGCGGTATCGTTACCCAGTAATGTGATTCACGCCGGACTTGAGCCAGCGAATTTATATTTCGATGACCGTTGGGGGCGCGTGCAGTACGCGGACAATGGCGCTGGTTATCGCTGGGCGACGCAAAACGAATCGGGCATCTGGTTGCCGTTACAACAGCGTGCGCAGACGATTACGTTTCGCTTGCGTGGCGCATCCGCGCAACAAGAATTGAGCGTGCGTGTGAATGGACAACTCGTCGCCAAGATTCAGATGTCTGATGAATGGCAAGATTACCATGTGATGATTCCGGTTTCGGTTTTGCGCGACGGACTCGCGCAATTCACGTTCATGACCAACGCGCCGCCGATTGCCGCAGTGCGCTTGGACAATTATGCGATTGGCGACACCGGCGTGGTTTCGCCGGTCGATATTTCCGCGACCGGTGCCGGGTTTGATGCCGGACGCTTTGGCGAAATCTGGGTCGCCGGGAAAAATCGCATCGAAAGTAAACGCGGTTATCATCTCGTTGCGGTAAATCCGACGACCGGCGAGGTTGAACGCGTTGGATTGTTTGACACGTTTGCAAACGCGAACGAATCGACGCGGCTCGCGCAATTTATCGAGGCGTTGCCGCCGGGAGAAATCGTCGCTGGCGTTGCGATCGACGAAGTGTCGAGTAACTTGCAATCTTCTGCCATCGATGCCTTGCATTCGATTGGCGTGGAAGGTGATTTGCGATTTCAATTTCGCGCGGGACACGCGTTCATCGGTGTCAAGGGGGCGTTGCCGGGGCAAGCGCTGGAGCGTCTGGAAGGACGCTTGCCGGCGAATGTCGCGGCGGGGAAAAATGTGGCAAGTAATCGCGCGGCATTCGCGCTGATGCGAATTGAATTCGATCAGTAGGGGCGAGGCATTCGTCGCATCAAGGTGCTAGTGATGTTTGATTCCACCCAAGTAATCTGAATTGGTGTGAAATCAAAAATTGCGAATGCCGCGCCCCTACCAACTCACCGACCAGATGCTGTACAACTGGTTGTCGAGTGACGTGGCGAATTGCACAAGCGGGCGAAACGTGACGCCGCGTTGCGTTTGTTCTTCAAATTTGGCGAGGTACGGATATTTTGCTTTGGCGAACGCATTGCCGACCGGATAGATTACAAACAGAATCTTGTTATCGATGATGTATTGTTCCGGATTTTCGTCCGGGGCAAAGCGAAATTCGGTGAACGCGAGTTGCAAGCTGTGTTGCCGCGCGAAGAAATCGAGCGCGCCGGAGGTGCCGCCGTACGCGAGCACGTTGACGCGCTGATGCGTCGGAAAAATCTGCGCGAGCTCATCC
This sequence comes from uncultured Chloroflexia bacterium, assembly GCA_963718225.1. GTDB lineage: Bacteria > Chloroflexota > Anaerolineae > UBA4142 > UBA4142 > DAOTXS01. The sequence goes on along the minus strand of CAVQYN010000012.1, from coordinate 43,978 downwards.
GCCATTTGCCGCATCGAGGCTTGGCTGTTGTAAATGTAACGCAAACCTAGTTCGCCTTGCTGATAGCTTAGCGCACATAACGCGACAACGATGCCGGCAAGCGCAATGTTCGCGAATGTTTTTGAAACCGGCACGACCAACCGGCGGAGGTCGGCGAGCGCGATGCCTGCAAAAACGATGAGCGGTAAGCCGGGATACATTAGGAAACGGGTTTCGAGTGTTGTATAATTGAGCCACACCAGCGTCTCGAAAAAAATCAGATAGAGCGCGCCGACAGCCAGCGACAAAAATGTCCCGCGCGCGCGATGCCAAACCAGCGCGATAAAAATGCCAGCGACGCCGAGCCAAACCATCGGCGCGGGGATGAGCGCGGGATATTGCGTGACGAAAAATGCGGCGCGTTTCCAGAAATCGCCGGGGGCGAGAAAGCGCAGCCAAATCGTCGAGATCGATTGAGCGCCGAGGAACGCGAGCGCATTGCCGGTGGCGAGCCAACTGCTTGCCAGAATCGTCAACGGCACGCACAATGTAAATGCAAGACAGACGAGCCAATCGTTCCAGCGTATTTTCCGATCGTGTACGTCGCGCAACAACAATGCGAGTAGCACAAGCGCGATCAAGACGACCCCCTCGGCGCGCGTGATCGAGGCGAGAAACGCCAAGCCGGCTGCCCAGCGATAGCGCGATTGAAACAGCGCGACGAGCACGGCAAGATAGAGCGCGAGAAAAAGGGTGGAACTGAGAATGGCGATGCTTTCCCACACAAACGTCGGCGCGATGGCGAGGAACAGCGTGGCGCACCATGCGGCGATGTTGCCAAACGCGCGGCGCGTAAAATTGAATAGCATGATGACTGCGGCACACGCGGCAAGAGTTGAAAATAAACGCGCGACAAAATAAAAATCGATGGACGCCGGTGTGAGGATGCGTAAAACGTACAACACGATGGTGTAAAGCGGATGCAACACGAGCCGCGTGATGCCTTCCATCGAAACTGCGCCGATGCCCTGCGTTTGCCAAACCCTCAGCAAGTTGACCGCATCAAAACCATCTTGCGAAAGTTCGACATCGTACACGCGGAGCAAAACGAGCCGCGAGGCGAGCACGGCGAGAGCGAGCGCAAAATATTCCCAATGAGTTTTGAGTGCGCGCAGAGATTGCATCGCGCGGAATTATAACACACAAAATGAGTCTAGAGAAAAAATTTCTTCGCAAACGTTATGGACTGTTGATTGTCCTCGCGCTGATGTACCTCTACAGCGCGTACTTTACTGCGCTCTCGATGCAGTTGCACGCGACGTTTCGCACGCGCGCGTCCGATATGGGGCAAATGGATCAGGCATTGTGGAACACGTTGCACGGCGATTGGTTGCAGGACACGCGCCCCAGCGGTCAGAATTTACCGCGCCTCACCGATCACGTTGAGCCGATTTTCTTCGTCATCCCGCTTGTCTTTTTGATCTATGACAATATTGCGTCGCTCTTTGCTTTGCAATCGATTGCGCTCGCGCTCGCGGCTCTGCCGATTTATTGGATCGCGCGGCGACGTTTGCAAAGCGAATGGGCAGGCATAATCTTCGCGGCAATGTATTTGCTCTTCCCGGCGATTCAAGCCGCGAATCTGACCGAGTTTCATGCTGTGACCTTCGCGCCGGCGCCGTTGATGTTCGCGTTTAATTATGGCGAAGAACGCGCGTGGAAACGCTTTGCGTTGTTCGCGTTGATTGCATTGGGCGTGAAAGAAGACATCGCGTTGCTTGTGCTGGCGATGGCGTTGTATTTTGGTTTCAGGTTTAAGGTTCAAGGTTCAAAACGATTTCCATTCAACCTTACGCTTGAAACCTTGAACTGGACACCCATTCTTGTTGCTTGCATTTCGGTGATTTGGTTCGCGCTGGCACTGTTCGTCATCATTCCGCACTTTAGCCCGCGCAATGAATCAGTGTACATCGGGCGGTATCCCAAAACGCCGGTGGAAATCATCGCCGGGTTGTTCGTGCCGGAAAAAGCGGCCTATCTTTTGAAATTGCTCGCGCCGGTGGGTTTCCTCGCGCTGTTTGATCCGCTGGTGCTACTCGTCGGCGCGCCGTCCCTTATCTTGAATTTGCTGAGTAGTTACGAAGCGCAATATTCCGGCGCGTACCATTACTCCGCGCCGGTCGCGCCGTATTTTGTGCTCGCGGCGATTGGCGGAACCGCGTGGCTCAGCAAGAAATTGCCGATTACCAGGCACACAACGCAGTTGGTCGTCGTCCCGGCGTTTCTCATCGCGCTTGGATTTCATGCGGCCGTGGGCTATACGCCGTTTGGCGGCGAATTCTTCTTCCCTCAAGTTACGCCGCATCAACAACTCTTTGAGCGTTTTGCCGCGCAGATTCCGCCCGATGCTAAAGTATCGACGACAGCGGCGCTCTTTCCGCATCTGAGCCACCGCCGCGTGTTGTATCGCTTTCCGACAATTCTGGATGCGGAGTATGTCTTGCTCGATGTCGCGGGGGCGAACACGCAAAATCCCATCGACTTTGTGGCGAGTTATCGCGCGGCGATGGAACAAGGTTTTGGTGTTCGCGATGCGTTGGATGGTTACATTCTTTTGCAACGCGGCGTCGCACGCAAGGATTTGCCGGACGAGTTTTACAATTTCCTCCGCGCGTGTCATTGCACATTGCCCCAAGTGCCGAGGGCAATCGATTTTCAGGACAAGGTCCGGTTCCTCGGTTACGATGTGATGCAAGACGATTGGCAACGCGTGTATTTGCGCTTGTATTGGTCGCGTCTGCCCGGGATGGACAATAATTTCGCGCTCTTTCCATTTTTCGTCGATGATGCCGGCAATCGCGCGTGATGACGCCGCTCTGCCGCCGCTCGCATTTCACTTTTGGTATCCCACGCTGAAATGGCAAGGCGATGAAATCGTTGTGACCGAAACCACGCCCATCGATGTCGGCGTGCGCGCGAAAATCGGCGTAGGCGTTTTCTTCGGCGCGGAGTGGGACACGGCGGAATTCTATCTGGTGCCGCAAACCGATGCTGCCGATTTCGTTGGATGGACGCTGGGTCTTGATTGGAGAAATCGTGCGGCAGGGCAAGACGTACCGCCCGGTGGAATCTGCGCGTTAAGAATTTGCCCTAACCCTTGTCCTATGCTAAGATGCGGACAGTTGCGTCACGGAGTTGAAATTTGCGCCGCATCGGTTGGCTGGGCACCCTCGTTACAATTTGCCTCGTTGCTTTTGTCCTGCGTGTTTTTCGTCTAGATATCCAATCGCTCTGGTACGACGAAGCGTTTAGCGCGTATCTCGCGCACTTTGACTTTGGCCGCGATCACCGCGCGCACCGCTGCCGATATTCAACCGCCGCTGTACTATTACCTCTTGCATCTTTGGATCGCGGTTGCCGGCGACAGCGAATTCTCTCTTCGATTTCCTTCGCTTGTCTTTGGCGTGCTGACGATTCCATTGCTGTTCGTCGTGCGCGCGACCGATTGTTCAATCGCGACGGCAGCGTGGATCGCCACGATTCTTGCGACGGTTGCGCCGCTGTATATTTGGTACTCGCAAGAGGCGCGGATGTACACGCTGATCACGTTTTTGCTCTTGCTGTCGAGTTATGCGTTGTTGCGCGCACTGGTTCCCTCGCCATTACAGGGAGAGGGTCGGTGGTGGATTATTTTCACTCTCGCCAACGTTGCCGCGATCTACACGCACTATTTCGCCTTCGCCGTTATCGCATTTCAATTACTCTTTGTGCTCGTTTCAAGTTTCAAGGTTTCAGGTTCAACGGTTCACCTGAAACGTGAAACTCTGAAACTTGGAACCACGTCTTTTTTTGCTCATCTGCGTCGCGTTTCTTCCCTGGCTTCCGTTCGTCATTGCGCGCTTTGGGCAAGATGTATCGTATTGGCGCGGCGCACTCAAGCTCGACGAGGCAATCCGCCATATCTTTATCAACTTTACCATGGGCGAGTCGGTGCTGGAAAACATCGCGCAGTACATCGCTGCCGGCTGGCTGATCGTTTTGCTGATTGGTCTCATTGCCCTCGCACTTACTAATTACAAATTACAGATTCGCAACACAAATCACTCGCTGACCTTCTTGATTCTTTATCTAGTTGTGCCGCTTGCGCTTTTGCTATTTTTGTTTTCGCGCAACCCCAAATTCAATGCCCGCTATTTGATGATCGCATCGCCGGCGTTTTTGCTTCTGCTCGCCGCCGGACTCGCGCACGTATCCCGAATTACCAATTACTTTTTACGCTTTGCGTTTTACGTTTTGCCTTTTATTTTTTTGCTTTTAACGTCGCTCTATTCTGTCGCCAATGCATACTTTGACCCGGCATTCACCAAAGCCAGTTTCCGCGAGGTGGCGCAGTACATCGAGGCGCACAGCGCGCCGGACGAAGCGATTATTCTGACGAGCGGACATTTGTTTCCAGCGTTCAACTATTATTATCGCGGCAATGCGCCGAGCGTGCGCTTGCCAGACGACGCGACACTCAACGCGGACACATGTCATCGGCTACGATGTGACGCGCGTGTTGAATCAAACGGTTGCCGGCAAGCGCGGTGTTTGGGTTGTTGAATGGCAGAACGAAGTCGTCGATCCGAATGGTTTTCTGCCGATGTTGTTGTCGTCGCGCGGCGCCGAGCAAAAAATCGAGGGCACGAATTTTTATCAAGTTCGCTTGCGCTATTGGTCCTTGGAATCGAATGCGCGCTGGTCGCCGCAACCAGAACCGAAGTTTGCGCGCGCGGCGAATTTTCAAAACGCAATCAAGCTGGTCGGTTTCACGCCGACACCAGCGCCTGCCGATACCGGCGCATCGTTCAATTTGTTTTGGCAATCGCTTGATACGTTCAACGAGGATTATCAAATTGCCTTACGCGTGCGTGACGCGGCGGGCAACGTGTGGGGTAAGCAGGATCGGCGGCCGGCAGGTTACAATTATCCGGCGACGCGATGGAAGAAAGACGAAAATCTTTTTGGCGCGTACACGGTGCCGTTGTTGCCCGGCACGCCTGCTGGCGAGTATTTTGTCGACGTTACGTTTTACGCGCCGAGTAAACCCACCGGACTCGATGTCCTTGCGTCCAACGGCACGCCGATGGGCAAGTCGATCAGACTCGGACCGCTCCCAGTTCTGCCGGCGACGAAGCCGGCAACGCTTGAAGCGTTGAATATTCAAAATACGATTAGCCAGCCCATCGGTCCATTCACGTTGCTCGGTTATCAATTGGTGCGCAGCAAAGCGAGCGCCGGCGAAACGATTCCGCTCACGCTGTTCTGGCGCGCGGACACCCAATCTCCGAAAGATTATCACGTTGCGCGTTCGCATTCGGCGAGGCGATGAGCGATGCGCTTCCGCTGGCGAACCTCGAATTTCCTACTTCAAAATGGCGCGCCGGCGAAATCGTGCGAAGCCAACTACAAATTACCATTCCCGCGAATGCAACAACCGGAACGACGAACTTGAGTCTCGCGTTGATCGATGATAACAACAGTGTGACTGGCGATCTGGTGATTGCGCCGTTCACCATCGAAAAAACGGATCGTGTGTTCATCAAGCCAGCGATGCAATTTGAGCAAGCAGTAAATTTTGCGAACGCGATTGCGCTTGTTGGATACCAATGTGCCAACTACACTTCGTTCGAGCGATGTGTTACAATTGACCTTGTATTGGCAGGCGCGTGCCAAGATGGAAAAAGCGTACACCGTGTTTGTGCATCTGCTCGACTCAGAACAACAACGTCGTCGCGCAAAGAGACGCGCAACCGCTGAACGGCACGCGCCCGACGACTAGCTGGATCGAAAATGAATTCATCGCCGACCCGTACGAACTAAGAATTGATGCGCCGCCCGGCACGTACCGAATCGAAATTGGTTGGTACGATGCGAGCGATTTCAGTCGATTGCAAGTCATCGATGTAAACAGCCTGCCGGTGAGCGATCACACGATTCTAAAAACACAAATTGAAATTCGGTAGGGGCGACTCACTTGCCCTGCGAACGTGAGTGCGGTGCAGTCGAACGTCATGCCGAGTGCAGACCACACGAGTAGGTCGACTAGGCGACCCTACGAGGTATGATGGCGAAACCAAGTATTTCTGTTTTCTTTCCGTGTTATAATGATGCCGGCACGATTGCGGCGATGGTGATTCGCGCGTTGCAAACGCTCCGCGAAATCACCGACGATTACGAAGTCATCGTCGTCAACGATGCCAGTCCCGGACGACTCGATGCGCATCCTGAGCGAACTGTCGTGCATCCTGCCGCCGGAGTTTCGCGTCGTTGTGCACGAAACCAATCGCGGGTACGGCGGCGTGATTCGCTCCGGCGTCGCGGCGGCGAAAAAAGATTGGGTCTTTTACACCGACGGCGACGCGCAGTACGATGTGCGCGAGCTGAAACTGCTCGCCGATAAAATCTCCGACGATGTGGATTTCATCAACGGCTGGAAAATCAAACGGCGCGATCCGTTGCATCGCGATTTGGATCGGCATCGCGTACCAATATTTTGTGAAATTGATGTTCGGTTTGAAGATCAAAGATGTCGATTGCGATTTTCGTTTGATGCGCCGTGAGATTTTCGACGTGATGAATTGGAATCCAACACCGGCACGATCACATTTGAGTTGGTGAAAAAGGCGCAGGATGCCGGATATCGATTTGTCCGAAGTGCCGGTGCATCACTTTTATCGACAGTACGGCGAGTCGCAGTTCTTTAATTTTTCGCGCGTCGGCGCGACGCTCGCGCGGATGATTGGTTGGTGGTGGCGGCTCGTCGTCAAGCAAGAAGCGGTGAAAGCGTACCGACCCAAACGCGAAGCGCAGATTGCGGCAAAAATCAAATGACCAATTACCAATTACCATTAACTGAAAAAGACTGCCTCATTACCGGCGGGCTCGGCTTCGTCGGCTCGAATCTCGCGCGGCGGCTCGTCGAACTCGGCGCGCGCGTAACGCTCGTCGATTCGCTTGTGCCTGATTACGGCGGCAACTTGTTCAACATCGCCGGCATTGAGGAACAGGTGCGCGTCAACATCGCCGACGTGCGCGACGAGTATTCGATGGACTATCTCGTGCGCGGACGCGATTTGATTTTCAATCTCGCCGGGCAAACCTCGCATCTCGACTCGATGCAAAATCCGTACACCGATCTCGACATCAACTGCCGCGCGCAACTTTCGATTCTCGAAGCGTGCCGCAAGCACAATCCGAATGTCAAAGTCGTTTTCACCAGCACGCGCCAAATCTACGGCAAGCCCGACTATTTGCCGGTCGATGAACGCCATCTTGTGCATCCGACCGACGTAAACGGCATCAACAAAATGGCGGGCGAATGGTATCATATCATCTACAACAACGTCTATGGCATGCGCGCGGTCTCGTTGCGGATGACGAATACGTATGGACCGAGGATGCGCGTCAAAGATGCGCGCCAAACTTTTCTCGGCGTCTGGGTCAAACGCTTGATCGACGGCGAGCCGATTGAGGTCTGGGGTGATGGTTTGCAGATTCGCGATTTCAATTTCGTCGATGATGCGGTCGATGCCATTCTGCTCGCGGCGACGGGCGAAGCGGCGGACGGACAAATCTTTAACCTGGGAAGCGACGAGCGCATCAACTTGAGCGATCTCGCTGCGCTCTGCGTCGAGGTGAATGGCGGGGGCAAGTTTCAAGTCATTCCATTTCCGCACGAACGTAAATCGATTGACATCGGCGACTATTACACCGACTATCGCAAAATTCACGATGCGCTGGGCTGGCAACCGCGCGTGAGTCTGCGCGAGGGCTTGAAACGCACCATCGAATTCTATCGTGCGAATAAGACAACATTATTGGTAATTTCCATTTACCAATTACTTTTGAGGACGTATGATTCCCTTTTTCGATCTCACCAAACAATACGAATCTATTCAACCAGAAATTGATGCCGCCACCGCGCGTGTGTTGAAAGGCGGTTGGTATATCCTGGGTCCTGAAGTTAAGGCGTTTGAAAAAGAATTCGCCGACTATATCGGCGTCAAGCATGCGATTGGCGTTGGCTCCGGCACGGAAGCGATTCACATTGCGCTCCTCGCGCTGGGTATCGGCGCGGGCGATGAAGTGATCACCGTGCCGAACACCGCCGTCGCGACGGTCGCGGCAATCGAATTGACCGGCGCGCGCCCGGTCTTGGTCGATGTGCGCGACGACACGATGCTCATCGATGTCGAAAAAATTGAGCGCGCGATCACGCCGCGCACGAAAGCGATTATCCCGGTCGCATCTCTTCGGTCAAAGTTGCCGACCTCGATCCGATTCTCAAACTCGCACACGCGAAGAATATATTTGTGCTCGAAGATTGCGCACAGGCGCATGGCGCAACGTATCGCGGCAAACGTGTCGGTGCAATTGGCGACATCGCGGCGTTCAGTTTCTATCCGACGAAAAATCTCGGCGCGTACGGCGACGGTGGCGCGATTACGACGAACAATGCCGAGTTTGCGCAACGCATCGATTTGCTCCGGCAGTATGGTTGGCGCGAACGTTACACGAGCGATATCAAGGGGATGAACTCGCGACTCGACGAGTTGCAAGCGGCGGTTTTGCGGATCAAGTTGCGCCGTCTCGATGGGTGGAACAAGGCGCGCCGTGAACGTGCCGCGCTCTACACCGCGTTAGTTCGCACGGTAACGCTTCCGCGCGAAATGCCGTACGGCGAGGCGGTGTATCATCTGTACGTCGTGCAATCGCCAAAGCGCGACGAGCTGGTCGCGCATTTGAAAGCGCGAGGCATCGGCACGATGATTCAATATCCGCACACGATTCATTTGCAGCCGGCGTACACGAACCTGGGTTATCGCGAAGGCAGTCTGCCGGTATCGGAACGACTCGCGCGCGAAATCGTTTCATTGCCGTTGTATCCGGAACTGGCGATGGATGATGTGCGCGCGATTGCCCAAGTGGTGAACGAGTTCAAGTGATGACCGAAGACTGAGGACGAATGACCAGCACAGAACGATTCCGTCATCGGTCATTTGTCTTTCGCCGCTTTTTCAAACGTGAACACTCTAATCACTCGCCTAAAACTCCATCCGCAACTCTTCGCCTACGCGACTGTCCTAGTCGCGTTCTTTGTGCGCGCCTATCGCTTGGCGGACAAGAATATTTGGTGGGACGAGGGCTGGAGCGTTTGGCTTTCGCAAAAAGATTTGGCGTGGATTGCGCTCCGCACTGCTGCCGATGAACATCCGCCTCTGCATTATTGGTTTTTACACTTTTGGAATTTCGTCGCTGGCACCGATGCATTCGCCGGGCGATTCGTCTCGCTGTTCTTCGGTGTGCTGACGATTGCGCTGATCTATCGCATCGGCAAAAAAGTTGGCGGCACGTGGGTTGGCATTCTCGCCGCGTTGTTTCTCGCGGTCGCGCGATTTCACATTTGGTGGTCACAGGACATCAAGAATTACACGCCGTCGATTTTCTTTGCGTTCGCGGCGGTGTGGTTCGGTCTAGAAATCCTTGAACGCATGTTTCACCACAGCAGACACAGATGCGCATAGAATTGAATTACGAATTCGAATTCGAATTGCTCTACGCACTCTTTGCGCTGCGCTGGCAATGTGGACGCATTACCTCGCCGCCCTTGTTTTGCTCGCGCTGAATTTATACTGGTTGTTTGTCATTTTGAATCAACGGCGTTGGCTCATTGGCTCATTGGTCAATTGGTTCATTGCGAATTTGCTCGCCGCCGCGCTCTTTGCCCCCTGGCTCTACTTGTACCTGCAGAACGCCGCCGCGTGGACTGCCGCGCCGACTTTTGATTTCGCGCTCTTCCTTAAACTTGTTGCGACGGTTTTGCCGCTCGGCGTCACGACGAACATTGACAATTATGTTAGGTCTCACGATTGCGTTTACAACTTTGGTTGACGCTTGGTGTTTGTGGACGCTGAGGAACCCGAAATTCCAAATTCGAAACTCCAAATTCACAACGAGCCAACCGAATTACCAATTACCAATCACCAATCACGTTTTACTCTTTATCCTTATCGTTATTTTTCCGCCGCTTCTTGTCTACGCACTCTCGCTCACGCCGGTCTCGTTCTTCGCGCCGAAAATTCAAGCGCGCTATTTGCTCGTCTTGCTCCCGGCATATACAATTCTCCTCGCGCTCGGCGTGGCGATGCTCAAACGTTTTTCGATTTGGCTTGCTATCGCCGCCGCGATTTTCATTTTGGGCGCGAACATTTTCGTGTTGAACGATTATTACGCTGACCGCCGATTGACCGACGACTATGCGACGCTCGTCAACACGATCAACAATTACGCACGGCAGGGCGATGCGGTCTTGCTCGACACCGATCAAGAGTGGCCCACCTTCTTGTACTATTTGCGCGCGCCGCTCGATTGGATTGGCGTGCCGAACGGCAAGCCGATGGATGCTACGACTGCCGATGCGTTGGTGCAGCGCACGCTGAATCGCAACAGCGCCGTCTGGCTCGTGACGATTCCGGACGCGCTGGCGACCGATCCGCAAAAGTTGGTCGAATCGCGTTTGGCGCGCGAGTTACCCAAGATGCTTGAACGCACAATCGATGACAAACGGCTCGTGCTTTACGCGCCGGCTCCGCGTGATTGGGTTGCCATCCCGCGCGAGAATTTCGCGCCGCAATTTCTGCGCGCCGACCGTGTGGACGCGAACGCGCAACTCATCGGCTTTGATTTGCCGACGCGCGAACTAAATGCCGGTGACATCTTGCGCATTGTCACGTATTGGCACGCCGACTATCCGGCGATGGTTTCGGTGCGCGTGTCCGGGCTCGTGACTGCAACCCTGCAAATGCCGCGCGGCGAAATTTTGCGCTACGAAAATGATTTTGCGCTTCCGCCCGATGCGGCCGGCGAGTTTCCGCTGATGGTCAATCAAATCGAACTCGCGCGCATTCGCATCACGCCGCGCGAGGTTGTACGCGCCGGTAATATCTCGCGCCGCGTTGATTATCGCCTGGGTGACTCGATTCGCCTCGTCGGCTACGATTTACCAATTACCAATTACCGCCCGGGTGAGGATATTTCATTGAAATTATTCTGGCGCGCCGAGAAACCGGTCGCCAAAAGTTATTCGGTCTTTGTGCATCTCGTCGGCGAAAAGTTCAATCCCAAATTGAACAATCCGCTCTGGGGACAAATTGACCGCATTCCTTCGCCGCCATCATCCGGCTGGCGCGTCGATGAAACTGTGCCGGATGTGTACGTCGTAAAAATCGATGCGGACGCGCCGCCCGGCAAATACAAAATCGAAATTGGGATGTACGACGCGGCGACCGGCGCACGCGTTGCCACAGACAGCGGCGACAGCATTGTGATCGACGAAATCGAGATTCATTGAAGGAGGACGAATGCCCAAATTTATTTTTTGCACCGGCGGCGTTGTGTCATCGGTTGGCAAAGGCGTAACGGTTGCGTCGATTGGGCGGACGCTCAAGGCGCGCGGCATTCGCGTGTCGATTCAAAAACTTGATCCGTACATCAATGTCGATCCGGGAACGATGTCGCCGTACCAACACGGCGAAGTGTTTGTGACGGAAGACGGCGCGGAAACCGATCTCGACCTGGGACATTACGAACGCTTCATCGACGAAAACCTTACGCGCGCGTCGAACGTAACGACGGGGCAGGTGTACCACGAAGTCATCGCGAAAGAACGCCGCGGTGATTTTTTGGGCGGCACCGTGCAAGTCGTGCCCCATATTACGAATGAAATCAAGCGCCGCATCGGACTTGCCGCGCGCGAGTCGAACGCGGATGTGTTGATGGTCGAGGTTGGCGGCACGGTCGGCGACATTGAAAGTTTGCCGTTCTTGGAAGCGATTCGCCAGATGCGCAAAGATGTCGGGCGTGAGAATGTGTTGTACATGCACGTGACGTTGGTGCCGCACATCAGCACGACCGGCGAATTGAAAACCAAGCCGACGCAACACAGCGTGAAAGAATTGCGCGCGATTGGTATTCAGCCGGATGTGATCTTGTGTCGCTCGGACTTGCCGCTGGATGATAGTGTGCGCGAAAAAATTTCGCTCTTTACCGATGTCGAAAAACGCGCGGTGATTCCGCTCGTGACCGCGCCGAGCATTTATCAAGTGCCGTTGGTGGTCGAAGATTGGGAACTGGGAAAATTTATTATCGAGCGTTTGGGGTTGGAGGATCGCGCGCCGGATTTGACGACGTGGCGCGAACTTGTCGCGCGCATCACCGCGCCGAAGGAATCGATCAAGGTTGCGATTGTCGGCAAGTACGTCGAATTGCCGGACGCATACATGAGCGTGCGCGAAGCGTTGTGTCACGCTGGCTGGCTTTATCATCGTGATGTCAAGATCGATTGGATTCTGTCCGAGGATTTGGAACGCAACAAGGGCTTTGACCGGCTCGCGCAAGCGGATGGCATTGTCGTGCCGGGCGGTTTCGGCGAGCGCGGCATCGAAGGCAAAATCCTGGCGGCGCGGTACGCGCGCGTGCACAAAATTCCGTACCTGGGTCTCTGCCTCGGTATGCAAGTCATGTGCATCGAACTGGCACGCGCGGCAACGGAAAGCGATGAGCCCAACTCAACCGAGTTCAATCCATCGACGCGTTTTCCAGTCATTGACCTGATGCCAGATCAGCGGGGTATTTCGGAAATGGGTGGGACGATGCGGTTGGGGCGATATCCATGCAAGTTGGAGCCGGGCACCATCGCCGCGCGCGCATACGGCGAAGAAACCGTGTATGAACGCCATCGCCATCGCTTTGAATTTAACAACGCGTTCCGCGATTTGTTAGGCAAAGCTGGGATGACGTACAGCGGTTTGTCGCCGGAAGGTAATCTGGTTGAAATCGCGGAACTGCGCGACCATCCGTTTATGCTTGGCTCGCAATTTCATCCGGAATTCAAATCGCGTCCCGACCGCGCGCATCCGCTGTTTCGGGAGTTTGTGCGCGCGATTACTGCCAAATAGCGGTTGGAAAAATTTTCCCAATCGTGATAAAATAGTAGTGTGACAAAGATGAACAAACGCGACAAACTTGCATATCTCGCGGACTTGGAAGAAGGATATCGACCTTTTGACAAGCACGCGCTGACGCTGTTGCGCTCGTTGCTCGATGACAGCGATGCCGAGGTGCGCGCAGAAGCGATTACGTGTTTGTGGGACGACCCGGACCCGCGTTGGATCGATGTGTTGATGCGCAAAGTGACACACGATACCCATGCCGAAGTGCGCGCGCACGCGATTTCCGCGTTAGGGCGATATGTGTTCGAAGGTGAAGCGGCAGAGTTCGAGGGCTGGGAAGCACCGATGTTCGATCTGTCGCGCGACGATTACACGCGCGTCGTCGATTTCTTGTTTCGCATCGCGCGTGATTCCGATGAAGCGACCGGCGCGCGGCGGTATGCGATTGAAGCGCTGGCGTTTCGCGCCGATGATCCACGCGTTGGCGATTTGATTGAGTGGGCGTACACGCAACGCGATCGCCGCATGAAGGTCAGCGCGTTGTTTGCGATGGCGCGGCACGGCGATCCGCGCTGGACGCCGTACATTCTCACCGAGTTGCACAGCACCGATTCGCAAATTCAATACGAAGCGGTGCGCGCCGCCGGTGAGCTGGGTTTGCGCGAAGCCACGCAGACACTCATCGATTTAGCGCAGGGGAAAAGCGCGCGCAAGCCGTTGCGCTTGCTCGCGATTTACGCGCTCGCCGAAACGGGTGATGCGCGTGCGTATCCGGTGTTGGAAAAACTCGTGCGGTCACGCGACCGCGATATTCGCGATGTCGCGCGCGAAGCCATCGAAGAATGGCGGACGGTCAACGAAATCGAGCAAATGACGGACGGTGACTCTGATTTTGAGCCAGATGACATTGCCGATTTCTTTGACGTCGAGGGCATGCCGGATATTTGGAGCGCAGAAACCGCGCCGTTCTCAAGGAATTGATGCAATGTCATTCTGAGGGAGCAAAGCGACCGAAGAATCTCTTGGTTACCTCAGCAACATTTTCGCCCATAGAGAGATTCGATTGCCTGTGAACAACGAGATCCTTCGCTCACTTCCTGGCACTTCGTTCCCGCCAGGCAAGTGTGCACCGCACTGCGGTGCGTTGCATAGGTGTCGCTCAGGGTCCCGATATGTGGTGTGAATAAAATGAAAAGGGCGCAGGAGACTGCGCCCTTTTTCTATTTCATCAGAAATCGCCGCGCGGCTTCCGCGAGCAATGCCGCGCCAGTGGGAATTACCGACTCATCGATGTCAAACACGGGGTTGTGGTGCGGTCGATGCTTTTCATCTTTTTTCGCCCCAAGATTGAAGAATGCGCCCGGTTTTGCGCGCGCCATAAAACTAAAATCTTCCGCGCCCATTTGTTGCGACGCTTCTTTTACACGCTCCGCGCCCAAGACATCGGTGGCGAGGTCGCGCACAAACTCCGCCATCCCAGGATCGTTAACCGTCGCCGGGTAGCCGGTGATGAGGCGTAGTTTGTAATCGCCGCCGAGTGCGCGCGCAATCGCAAACGCTTTCTCCAAATCGGCGTGCAATTCCTGGCGCACGTCCTCTTCGAAACTGCGAATCGTTCCCGTGAGTTTCACCACATCCGGAATAATATTCGTCGCCGTGCCGGCGTGAACCATCGTCACGGTAATCACGCCCGGCTTGAGCGGATCGATGCGGCGCGAGACGATGCCGTGAATCGCGTTGATGACTTGCGCCGAAATCCAAATTGGATCAAGCGCTTCGTGCGGGTACGCGCCGTGCCCGCCGATGCCGATGACTTCGCCTTCGAACGTATCCACCGCCGCCATGAACGGACCCGCGCGCACGAACACATCGCCGCTCGGCGCACTGCTGATGACGTGCAAGCCGACGACCGCATCGACATCGTTCATCACGCCGGCTTCAACCATCAATTGCCCGCCGCTGGGACCCGCCGTGCCTGAATTTTCCTCGTTCGGTTGGAAAAGCAATTTCACGGTGCCGTGTAATTTCCCGGCTTTGAAATCTTCGTTGAGCAACATCGTCGCGCCGATCAAGCCTGCCACGTGTGCGTCGTGGCCGCAGGCGTGCATCACGCCCGGGTTTTGCGATTTGTAATCGACCTCGTTCGCTTCGAGAATCGGCAGAGCGTCCATGTCCGCGCGCAACGCGATGCGTGGTTCGCCCTCGCCGAGATACGCGACGACGCCGGTCTTGGCGATGCCGGATTCGTACTCGATGCCGAGTTCGTGCAGGATGCCGACGATTTTCTGCGCGGTGCGATATTCTTGAAAGCCGATTTCCGGGTGCATGTGCAAATCGCGGCGAATGGCGATCAGTTTATCTTTGAGCGCGTTGGCGCGGGTGAGGTAGGACATAGAGACTCCAGAGATCAGACGTCAGACGATTGCTATTCCAACAAATGATCGATTTCGATGCCGTCGTCGAGGTCATCCCAATACACGGCAAAGCCGGTGGTTCAATGTGCCATTTCTTTCGCTGGGCTGGCGTGGCGTGTTCTAACCATGGAAAGCGTGACAACGGCACGCCGATTTCACGACCATCGGCAAGCAGAATATACAATTTGGACTCGGCGAAGCGGACGCCCTTGGCAGTTCGCGTATTTTTCTTAAGAATAACTGGCTTAGCGACCAAAGTACTCATGCCATGCCTCCAACAAACGTTCCTTGTTCTCTTTCGTCAGACGAACGATGCGATTCAACTCGCGGTCATTGTAGCCATAATTGTACTCAACCGCAAGCGAGGTAAGCCAAATCTTGGCGAGATTTTCGCCACGTAATATGTGGACATGCGGCGGTTCGTTTACGTCGGAAGAATAGAATCTGAATTTGAAACCCTCGATAGTAATGGTTGGCATTTTCTTCTACCGCAATACTTGGTTTTGCATCTTCATCAACTCCGCGATGCCATCGCGCGCCAAATCGATTAACCGATTCATCGATTCGCGCGCGAACGGTTCGCCTTCCGCCGTGCCTTGCACTTCGATGAACTTGCCTTCGCCGGTCATCACGACGTTGAAATCGACTTCGGCGCGCGAGTCCTCGGCGTAGCACAAATCAAGCATTGGTTCGCCGCCGCCGACGATGCCCACGCTCACTGCCGCAACCTGGGTCTTCATCACGCGCGGCGACGCGGTTTTATCAGCAATCATTTTCCGCAACGCGAGCGCGACAGCGACGTACGCGCCGGTAATCGATGCGGTGCGCGTGCCGCCATCTGCTTGAATTACGTCGCAATCAATCGTTAGAGATTCAACATATAACCGAAATTGTTGATTGTGTTGAATCCAAGGGAGAGATTCAACACAAAACCACTGCTGTTCAATTCAAGGTGTATCTTGGACTTCCAAGCCGTGAAAAGAAAATGCCCCGTTCGAAGCACGAAATTTCAGACGTTGGCATTATACAATAATCCAACAACTGCAACAGATTATTGAGTCATCAGGGGTTGTGCGCACTCTAGATATCTTGAACCAGAGTATTACGGCGCACATAACCGACCGTTGCCTTTTTGACTTTTTCGGATTTCCGCCATATGCTACCAGCATGATGTCTTTGTCGCGGTCAGTCAATTCTAGCGCGCCGGTCGCGGTCTCAAAGATCGATGGCGATTTTTTCTTCGAGAATGTCAACGACGCAATTCTCATCCACGACTTGGCGGGCAACCTGCTCAAGGTGAATCAAGTTGCGTGTCAGCGGCTGGGATACACTCGCGACGAACTATTGCAATTGAATGTCCCGCAACTCGAATCGCCTGAGAATGCCTCGATCTATGCGGAAAGGATCAGAGAACTGGAACGAACAGGTCATCTAGTTCTCGAAAGTCAGCATCGGCGAAAAGACGGCGAATTCATTCCAGTCGAGGTCAATGCGCGCTTGTTTCAATACGGCGATTCGACGGCGGTGCTTAGTGTTGTCCGCGACATCACCACGCGCAAGCAGGTAGAGGAAGAACTGCGCCAGCAGACAGTTAAGCTAGCCATCTCCCAGGAGCAAACTGCGCGCGCGCTTGAACTGTTGGAAACCCTCCTGGCGAATGCGCCGATTGGAATTTGCTTCTACGATACCGAGTTGCGCTTCTTGGAGATCAATCCTTGCCTCGCGGAAATGGATGGCATCTGCCGTGGAGGAAACGCTTGGTCGAACGGTCGCGGAAATCGTTCCCGGTCTTGCTCCGGCGATCGAACCCCTCTTGCGCATTGTCCTTGCCACTGGACAATCCGTCCTGAATGTTGAAATCGAAGGTCACGTTCCTGCCACACCGGGTCAACCGGTTTACCACCTGGTCAGTTACTATCCCGTTCGGGATTCCTTGAACTACATCCAAGGCATCGGCGGCATTGTCAAAGACATCACCCAAATTAAACACGCCGAACAAGCGTTGCGCCAAGCCGAAGTCAAGTTTCGCAATATATTTGAACACGCGGTCGAAGGAATCTTTCAAAGCACTCCGGATGGGCGCTATCTTAGCGTGAACTCAGCCATGGCATTTATCTATGGATATGCTTCGCCGGAGGAGATGATGGCGAGTGTCGGCAACGACATTCAACACAGAATCTATGCTGATCCGGCACGCCGCGCCGAGTTCGTTCGGATAATGGAAGAACGCGGCGTTGTGCAGGATTTCGAAGTGCCCAACCGGCGTCGAGATGGAACGCTCATCTGGACGAGAACGAATGCTCGCTCCGTTCGGGATACGCAAGGAACCCTGTTGTATTATGAAGGCTTTGTCGAGGATATTTCGGAACGCAAACAGTTAGAGCGAGCGATTCAGGGCATGTTGGACACTCAGCGGCAGTGGAACGCTGAGCTGGAAGACAAGGTCCGCGCCAAAACAGTGGAACTGCGGCGACTCTCCGAGACACGCGATCAACTCCTGCGGCAGATCATCGTTGCGCAGGAAGAGGAACATCGCCGCATCGCGCGTGAACTACATGATGAAACGAGTCAAGCGCTGACCGCCTTGATCGCCAGTTTGGCAGTGGTGCAGGCGTTGCCCGCATCAAAAGCCAAGGCGCAACTTGGAGGAAGTGAAAGCATCCGTCGTCGAAATTCTCAAAGGGGTTAATCAGATCGTGCTCGATTTGCGTCCCACGCTTTTGGACGATTATGGGCTGATGCCTGCGCTCAGTTGGTACGCAAACAAACGGCTCGGTCTCAAGTGCGCGTCGAAATTACGAGCGCCCGAACCCGAGTTGCGCTTGCCAGCGTACCATTGAAACGACTTTGTTTCGCATCGGGCAAGAAGCGCTTGCCAATGTTGCTCAAACATGCCGAACGCGAGTCGGGTGAGGATGAATCTGGAGTATGCCGAAGATGAAAAACGAATCACACTGCGAGTGGCAGACGATGGCATTGGCTTTAGTGTCGGGCGGGTCGAGTCCCAGGATCGAGCCGACCGCCCGCACCTGGGTTTGTTGGGGATGCGAGAACGGATGCAATTGATTGGCGGTCAATTGCGGATTGAATCCGAGCCGGGCAAAGGCACGTTGATTGCGGCGAGTATCCCGTGGGGTGACTCGCCGGGGGAGGAGTAAGCGCGCGTGAAGGCAATCCGAGTTTTGTTAGTGGACGATCATGCGATTTTGCGCGCTGGGTTGCGCGCTTTACTCGCCGCGTATTCGGACATTAAAATAGTTGGCGAGGCGGCAGATGGGCCTGAAGCACTGACTCGCGTCGACGAATTGAAACCCGATGTCGTCGTCATGGATATTGCGATGCCCGGCGTGAATGGTCTGGTTGCCACACGGCAAATTCTCCAAGTGCATCCTAAAACCAAGGTGCTGATTCTGACGCAATACGATAACAAAGAATATGTCCTGCCGCTGATCAAAGTCGGAGCCGCAGGTTACGTTCTCAAACAAGCGGTCGATACAGACCTGGTGTCAGGTATTCGTGCGGTTGCGCGCGGCGAATCATTTCTGCACCCATCGGTGGCAAAGGTTGTCTTGGATGCCTATATGCAAGAGTCGTCTCCCGGCTTGGGTGATCCCTATTCACAATTAACCGCACGCGAACGAGAAATCTTGATTCTGGTTGCGCAAGGACATTCGACCCGTGAAATTGCCGGGTTGCTCCATATCAGTCCCAAACACGGTCGATGTGCATCGAGCGCATATGATGCAGAAACTCGATTTGCACAATGTCGCCGAAATCAGCGCATATGCGGTGCGGCATGGTCTGAATACTCAATAAATTGTCATTAGGCAATTTTCCAGATGGTTCAACGTGCAAAATCCCCTATCACAAATAATGCCTTCCTATGTCCCTCAATAACCCCTTCTCCAGTCATTTATTATCCTTCCAAGTATTTTCTCATTCGACTCCTTCTGGTTAGAATACGTTTGTACAGATTGGTCGATGGGGATCAATAGCGCGACGAATCTCGCAAGGTTCTTGCTTTT
This sequence comes from uncultured Chloroflexia bacterium, assembly GCA_963718225.1. Classification (GTDB taxonomy): domain Bacteria; phylum Chloroflexota; class Anaerolineae; order UBA4142; family UBA4142; genus DAOTXS01. The sequence continues at coordinate 24,568 of CAVQYN010000012.1, read as the reverse complement.
CGCACGGTAAGCGATTCGTTGATTCGAACATCAAGTCGATGAACCGGTGATGCGTTTTTGCATTGGCCGGTTTTTTGTTTTTTTGGCGACAAGCCAATAGTCGGTCAAGAACCTTGGACAAGATTCGCATTTGGCTAGCGGGCAATCTGGAATCCTCCCGTACTCGACAACAGTATTGACCGGTTGTCCATACGCTCGCGTGCGTCGGTCAAAGCGATCTGAGTCGCGATGCTCTCAAGCGGATCGAAGCGGCGCGACCGGATGTTGCTCATTTTGGATATTGATGCGCAGGACCGGCGGGTCAATCGCATTCTCAAACGGCTAGCGACGATACGATTCCCGCAACACGAATCATCGCGCACAGTCCCACCGAGCAACAAGCGTTTCGTCATGCGGCTCTTGCGCCACGGGGTCCATGGATTTTTATCGGAACCTCGAAATCGAAACGGAACTCAAGCGGGCGATCACTGTGGTCATGCAAGGAGAATGTATTTCTTTGCCCGACAGCGAGCGGCGCACTGGTGAGCGAATATCGCAGACATTCACGACGACGCACCATGCCGACCGCCATCAATCACGCACCCACTCAAAATCATACGGAGAAAGGAAAATGAAAACAAGTTTCCCAATCCCTGGTTCGTTGCTTTGGTTTTGCTCGCACTCGTCATATCGTGTGCGGCGCCTGCACCTACACCGACGCCAGTTCCAAAGCCCACCGCCACTGAACCTTCGCGCATAACGCCCTTGCCCCCGCCCACCCCAACTGCCAGCGGACCATTGAGCGTCGACGCGATCATGAGCAGTCAATGCACCGGTTGTCACACGCTCGAACGCGTGGTGAGCTCAAAGAAGACGCGCGCCCAGTGGGAACAAACCGTTATTCGAATGGTGCCGCGCATGGCTGCAGCCGAGCAAGCCGTGTTGCTCGATTATTTGGCAGCAACCTACAAGCCCTAATCACCGTCCTACGGATCGCGACGCTGAGAACCAGATTCAAAGAAACCCGATTGTTTCAAACAGCATGGTTTTCTCGGGAAGGAGGTGGAACAGAACCCCAATCCACATGACGATACGTGACCATGGTAGTCATTAGTCTCAAAGAGGAGGATTCTATGGCAGACAAGCCAAAGGAAGTGAAGAAGACTGAAGAGACCCCGCAAGGCGGTATCTCCCGACGCGATTTGCTCATTGGAGCAGGCGTCGGCGTGGCGGGTCTCGTTGTTGGTGGCGCGGCGGGTTATGTGGCTCCCAAGCCGGAAGCCCCGCCGACGGCATTACCCGAACTGTGGATCGGCCGCAACCTGACCGACCAAAACTGCATGGGGTGCCGATTGTGCCAAGTCGCTTGCTCGCAGATCAAAGAGCAGACCATTCGTCCGTCGATCGCGCGCGTCCAGATTCCACAATACTATCCTGGCATCGAATTCCCAGTATTGTGCTATCAATGCGGCGACGAAGCGATGTGCATCTCCGCATGCCCGGTGCAAGCACTCTCGCTCGATTCCAGCAAAAAACTCAACACCATCAAAATCGACACGACCAAATGCACGCGGACGACGAAAAACAGCGATTGCACGCTGTGTCAGGACAAATGCCCGGGAACCGCAGTGACGTTCCATCCCACCAGCCGCGCCCCGCTGATTTGCGATTTGTGCGGTGGCGATCCCGAGTGCGTCAAAAAATGCTACAGCAACACGCTCACGACCAAAGGCGTCAAGATGGCAGCGGTGCTACCAGCGGATATTGCCCAAGCATTGGCAGACCAATACAAAGTCCCGCCGTTGCCCAAAGCATCGCTGAATGGACAGGCTTGTGGCTGAACGCGACGACGATCTCTCTGGCGACACGGTATAGGAGGCAACAATGGCAACTAAAATTCCCGGTTATCACGGACAATTTCTCGAAATCGACTTGTCGTCCAAGAGCGTCAAAAAAGTTGACCTTGATCCAAACTTGGCGAAGAATTACATCGGCGGACGCGCGATGGGCGGCAAGATGTTGATGGACGCCTATGGTGCAAACTGGGCAAAGATGGATCCCCTCAGCCCAGAAGCCCAGCTGCTTGTCCTTGCTGGTCCCTATGTTGATTTCATCGGTTGCAAGGCAAACTTTGTTTTCAAATCGCCCCAGACGATGGGTATCGTCGGCGCGCAAGGCAGCGGCGACTTTATCCACGAACTGCGTTTCTCTGGCTACGACGGCATCATCTTCAAGGGCAAAGCCAGTGCTCCAGTCTATGTGACCATCTTTGACGACAAGGTCGAAATCAAAGACGCCAAAGACATGTGGGGCAAGGAAATTCCCGCCGTCCACAAGATGATCACAGACCTGTACGGTTACCAGACTTCGCAGTACTACATCGGACCCGCAGGCGAGAACCTGGTTCGCTATGCCGCCGCCCTGACTGAATGGTACCGCGCGGCAGGCCGCGGCGGTGCTGGGGCAGTCATGGGTTCCAAGAACTTGAAAGCCATCGTTTGCCGAGGCACTGGCTCGGCTCCCGCCGTGGCCGACCAGAAGAAACTGAACGACCTGATGGAGTCGGCTCGCGTCAACTTGCCGATCGTGCGCTATAACACGCGCGAGTACGGCACGGCGGGCGGCATTTTCACGACCGGCAATGTCAGCAGTTCAGAACCGGTCAAGAACTGGCAATCCGAATGGCACGACGCACAGCAGATTCGCGGTCCCCAATTTGCCGGCGATCAATGGCTCCGCCGCTACTGGGCGGACTATGGTTGCACCGTGGCTTGCTCCAAACTCGGTCGCGTCAAAGTCACGTCGAGCAAGCGCTATGGCTATATCGGCGAACTGCCGGACTATGAGGCAGGCGCACTCGAAGGCACCAACTTTGGTCTCTTCGACGTCAACGAAATTCTATGGGCCGCAAGCCGACCCGACGAATTGGGCTTGGACCTGATCAGCGTTGGCAACGTGTGCGGTTGGGCGTGCGAGGCGCAGGAAAAAGGCGTTCTCACTGCCGCCGACCTGGGTGGTATCCAACTCAAATGGGGCGAGGCCGATGGTTTCATCAAGCTGATGGACGCCATTGCTTTGCGCAAGGGCACGGACATCATCAAGCTCTTGGGCGAAGGTCTTGGACCGACGGTCCGCAAGTTGGGCAAGGGCGCCGAGTTTGCCATGGTCACCAAGGACATGGAGTGGGGCGCGCACGGCGCGCGCAGTCTCAAGGACAAGAACGAAATCTCCTATCCCATCTCCGCGCATGGCGGCGACCACATGTCCAACGCGACGGTTTCCTATGCCGCTGACGGCAAGACGGTTGCGTATGCTCGTGAGGACGCATTCTTCAGGGATTCGACCGGCGTTTGCAGTTTCCAAGGTCTCACGCGTGATCAAGAAATCGAATGGCTGCAAGCCATCACCGGTTTCGGCATCACCAAAGACAAGTTGGAGAAAGAAATGATCCTCAACTGGGGCACGATGATGCGCGTTTCGCTGCTCCTGGCCGGTTGGACACCTAAAGATGATGTGAATCCACCGCGCAATTACGAGCCACTGCCGGATGGTCCATACAAAGGCAAGTTCGTCGACAAAACCATCGAAGAAACCAAAAAGCAACAGTTTTTCACGGCACTGGGTTGGGACAAGTTGGGCGTTCCCACCGCTGATGCTCTGAAAAAAGCTGGTATGGAATCGTTCGAAAATCTTATGGCTCCGCTTCGCGCGAAAGCATAAGAAGCAAGTTTGCAGGATGCAGTCAACAGTCAGCAGTAGGCAGCGTTGCCTACTGCTGACTGCCATCCCACTTTTCTGTTTTGTTTACATACCACTAATTACTGATTTCGGGAGTTGCAGATGGGGATCGAACTAGCTCAAGTCGATACAATCATCGACAAGCACAACGCCGACCAGCGTGCTTTAATTTCATTATTGCTCGATATTCAAGATCAATTCTATTATCTTCCGCAAGAAGCGCTCGAACGGGTAGCGGATAAAGTTGGCGTGCCATCTATCCAAGTCTATCAAGTGGCGCGCTTTTACAAAGCGTTCAGTCTCACGCCGCGTGGCAAGCATCTGCTGACCGTTTGTGTGGGCACGGCGTGCCACGTTCGCGGCGGCGACCGCCTGGTCGATCAACTGAGCCGTCTCCTCAAGGTTGCACCCGGCGAAACAACTGAAGGACCAATTGTTCACGCTGCAAACCGTCAACTGCCTGGGATGCTGCGCTTTGGGTCCCGTGATGGTTGTGGACGGAACGTACCATGGCAAGATGTCCTCCACCAAAATTGACAAAGTGTTGGACAAGTATCGCAGTGGTGTGGAGGTCGTAGACGATGACTAGAATCAATTCAATCGCCGAATTGGAACAGTCGCGCGCAACCTGGGCGGCGGCGCGCGCCCAGAATCAAAAATGGGTGACCGTGTGCGGTGGAACTGGCTGCCGCGCGTACGGCAGTGAAAAAGTTTGGGAAGCCTTTCGCACGGAAATCGCGAAACAACAGGTCAATGCCAAACTGGATTATCAGGTCAAGGTGACCGGGTGTCATGGCTTTTGCGAAAAGGGACCCCTGGTCGTCATTCGTCCAGAGCAAATCTTTTATACGCGCGTCCAAGTCAAAGACGTGCCCAAGATTGTTTCTGAAACATTGGTCGACGGCAAGGTGATTGAGCGTTTGCTCGCCACCGATCCGCAGACGAATGAACATATCGTGCGCGAACATGACGTGCCATTTTACAAACATCAATCACGCCTTCTGCTCAACATGAACGGCGAGATCGATCCCACGCAAATCGAAGAATACATTGCGATGGATGGTTACGCCGCGCTTGCCAAAGTGCTTGGCAAGATGTCGGGCGAGCAGGTCATCGCCGAAGTCCAAGCCTCCAAATTGCGTGGACGCGGCGGCGCAGGATTTCCGACCGGCGTCAAATGGGAAATGTGCCGCAAACAACCGGGCGATGTGAAATACGTCGTGTGCAATGCGGACGAAGGCGACCCCGGCGCATACATGGACCGCTCGCTCATCGAAGGCAACCCCCATCGACTCATCGAGGGCATGCTCATTGGCGCGTATGCGATTGGCGCGCAAGAGGGCTATGTTTATATTCGCCACGAATATCCGCTCGCCGTCAAAACGCTCGAGTTCGCCATCCAGCAAGCCGAGGACTATGGACTGCTCGGCAAAAATATCCTGGGTTCCAAATTTAATTTCGTGCTGCACGTTCAATTGGGCGCCGGCGCATTTGTCTGCGGCGAAGAAACGGCATTGATGGCATCCATCGAAGGGCGCGTGGGCGAGCCAATGCCGCGTCCGCCTTTCCCCGCCGAAAAAGGTTTGTGGGGCAAGCCGACCAACATCAACAACGTCAAGAGTTGGTCTTTGGTTCCGATTATTATCAGCGAAGGCGCAGAGAATTTCGCCAAGATCGGTACCGAAAAAAGCAAGGGCACGACGATTTTTTCGCTCGTCGGCAAAATCAACAACACGGGTCTCGTCGAAGTGCCCATGGGTGTCACGCTGCGACATATGGTGTACGACATTGGCGGCGGCATCAGCAAAGGCAAGAAATTCAAAGCCTTGCAGACGGGTGGACCTTCGGGCGGTTGTATTCCCGACAGTTTGCTCGATTTGCAACTGGATTACGAGAATCTCAATGCCGCAGGTTCAATGATGGGTTCGGGCGGCATGATCGTCATGGACGAAGACACTTGCATGGTCAACATCGCCCAGTATTTTCTCGATTTCACCAAGTTCGAATCATGCGGAAAATGCACGGCGTGTCGTGAAGGCGTTTCCCAAATGCACGCCATTCTCGACAAGATCACCACGGGTAAGGGTGAAGAAGGCGACATTGAGTTGTTGCAGGAAATGGGCACGGCGATTCAAGATGGCTCGTTGTGCGCGTTGGGTCGCACGGCTCCCAACCCCGTGCTCAGCACGATTCGTTATTTCCGCGATGAATACGAATCGCACATCAAAGATAAAAAATGTCCCGCGGGGGTCTGCAAGAGTTTGATTACCTACTATATCATTGACGAAAAATGCAACGGCTGTACATTATGTGCGCGGAATTGCACCGAACAAGCCATCGCTGGCGAATTGCATAAATCCCATATCATCGATGAAGACAAGTGTGTGCGTTGTGGAGTTTGCGGCGAGGTTTGCACGCACAATGCAGTCGGTGTGAGATAGGAACAATCCAATGGTGAAATTGACGATCAATGGAAAAGAAATAATCACGCAAAGAAGGAACGACCTTGCTCGATGCGGCAAAGACGGCCGGCATCGACATTCCGACGCTGTGCAGCCATCCCGATTTGGAACCGTACGGTGGTTGTCGGCTCTGCTCCGTCGAAGTGGGCAAGAATGGGCGCGCGGCTGTAACCACCGCATGCAATACCAAAGTCGAAGAGGGATTGACGGTTGAGACCGAGTCGGCGCGCGCGTTGTCCACCCGCAAGTTGATGGCAGAACTCGTGCTGGCGCGCACACCCAGTGTGCCAGCCGTTCAACGCATCGCCAGTTCGCTCGGGATTGAAGAACCGCGCTTTGCGACCGCCAATGCCGAAGAAACTTGTGTGTTGTGCGGCATGTGCATCCGCGCGTGCCATGATGTGGCAAAGAAAGATGTCCTGGGTTTCGTCGAACGCGGACCCGACCGCCAAGTGGCCATGGCCTTTGATACTTATAATGCCAAGGCATGCGATGACTGCAACCAGTGCATCACCTACTGTCCGACCGGCGCGATCACCAAACTCGAAGGATTGCCGATTGGGCGCAAGTGGTACGCGAATGCAAAGAAATGGGCGCGCACACGGACCGTCGTTCAATACAGCCTGCTCGCGTTCTTTGCGCTCCTCTTCATCACCACGTCGCAAGCATTGCAGTTGCCCATCAACCTCTCCAACTTGTTTTCACGCTTTGACCCCCTGCAAGCGATCATGGCGAACATTGCCGCGCGTGAAATTCTGCCGCTCTACATTCCGGCCATCATCACCCTCGTCGCGACGATTCTGTTCGGTCGGGTCTGGTGCGGCTGGGTCTGCCCGCTCGGCGCGATCCTGCAATTGTTTGGACCGGTGGGCACGCGCAAGATGCAATCCTGGTTTCGCATGATCAAGTACGGTCTATTGATCGTGCTCTTTGGCATGGCCCTCTTTGGCTCGCTGGCGTTCATGTGGCTTGACCCGATCACGATTCTCGTGCGCGGCGTCGCCGATCCCATTTCGGTCATCCTCGGCATCATTGGCGCGCCCGGTTTCAAAGTGGGCACGCTGCTTTCGATGTTGATGCTCGTGCTCGTGCTGGGTCTGAACTTTGTCGAGAAACGTTTTTGGTGCCGCTACCTTTGCCCGCTGGGAGCGCTCCTGGGCTTGGGCAGCAAGTTCGATTGGATTCGCCGACGCGTGAACGAAGCGAGTTGCGTCAAGTGCGGTGACTGCGTCAAAACCTGTCCGATGGGCGCGATCAATCCGGAAACGATCAAGAACGATCCGGCCGAATGTGTCATGTGTTTGGACTGCGCGGCGGCGCCGTGTCCCAAGACCGCCATCACGTATGGTCGTCAGCCAACCCCGCGCTGGAATCACGAGTATGATCCAACCCGCCGCGAATTGATTGGCGGCGCGGCGACGGCGGCGGCAGGCATCGTTCTACTCAACACGGGCTTGTTCCAAGAAAGAGCGAATGACCTGGTTCGTCCGCCGGGCGTGATCGACGAAGCATCGTTCCTCAACAAGTGTATTCGCTGTGATCAATGCGTCCAGGCGTGCGCGACGCATGCGCTGCATCCGGTGATGTTCGGCGCGACCTGGGATTCGTTCTGGACTCCCGCCATCGTCGGTTCGCTCGGTTACTGCGACAACAGCTGTAATCGTTGTGGTCAGGTGTGCCCGGCGGCGGCCATTCCCGCGCTGACGTTGGAACAGAAACGCAAACAGGTGATGGGCATCGCCGTCCTCGCGCAATCGCTCTGCATCAACTGCATGATCTGCGAAAAAGCATGCCAATTGAAGGCGATCGATCGCATCGAGGTCCAAAAGGAAGGCAAGACGAAACCACTGCCCGTGGTCAACGCGGACAAGTGCAACGGGTGCGGACAGTGTGAGTATCGTCTGCCCCGTGCCGCCGGCGATCAAGATTTATGCGCTGGGCAAAGCGCCCAAGCGAACGTAAGGTATCGGGCACGAATCGTAAAACGTGAAACGCAGGTCGAAGGCGACTTACGTTTCACGTTTTCAAAATGGAGTGAATAAGATGTTGAGATTCAGAATGCGCCATGCTGGTTCTGTTTCTCTGCGTGACGATGATTCTGGTGACGAGCGCGTGCAGTAATGTGCCGCCACCCACCGCGAGTTCATCAGCGACCAGAGAGGTGCAGAGAAACCCGAACATGGATATGAAACCCATCCTGCGCGATTTTCTGGCGACTCTGCCGGCGGATTGGAATTTGGTGACCAGCCAGGATGTGGCGAAAGTCGTCGCCGTTCGTTTTGGATGTGCGCCAACCGGATGAATACAGCAAAGGATTTATCGCCGGCGCGGTCAACATTCCGTTGCGCGAACTTGCCAGGAATCTGCAGGCACTGCCCGGCATGGACAAGGATATCGTCGTCGTTTGTGATACTGGGCATCGGGCGGCGATTGGGATGGCGGTCTTGCAAATGCTCGGTTACAAAAAAGCCAAGACGCTCGAAGGCGGAATGCAAGCATGGCAAACTGCCCAACAAGCGATCGTCACTTCGCCCGTTGCGCAAAAACAAACAAACCCCGCACCCAAGGTTAATGCTCAAATCCAAGCCATGCTCGATTACTATCTCGTGCACACCTTGCCGCTCGACTGGGGCATTATCCATGCGACGGGCTTGGCGGCTGATCAAGAGCTGTTGCCCTCTTCAGAAGTCGAAGCGCAGCCAGAGACGTATGATCAAGGTCCTTCACTCCTGGTGGATGTGGACACCCCGGAAGAATTTGCGAAATCGCCGATTGCCAAATTCCATCGAGCCATCAACATTCCTTTGCGCCAAATGCCCGACACGATCGATAATATGCCCTTGAAAGAAACCATCGACTGGGCTTGAGGGGTTCCCCAATCGGTTCAGGTTGATCCGAAACTCATTCGATTCATTACGGTCTCGACATCTAATCACCGCGCCTCGTTGGGAATGATGAGCATGCAATTGCTTGGCTTTCACTTTATCCGCGCGCTTTTAGGCGGATATGGGACTTGGACTCCGCCGAAGGAATAGTGAGGTGAAAATGAATACGCGCAAAATTTCGCATGCGGGTTTGATGGGCGTCATGGTTTTCATCGTCTGGGCTGTGGCTTGCGCTCCAACACCCAGCACCCTTCAACCTGCAAACCACGCTCGATAAATATTTGAGCACCTTGCCGGAGGATTGGGGCATCATTGCGCCAACGGCGTTGAACGAGCAACTCTCAACCACCAAGCCCTTCCTCGTGGATGTGCGTGAAACGACCGAAGTGGCGAGCGCCGGTTTCATCGCGGGGTCAATCAATATTCCAGTCCGCACGTTCATCAAGAACTTGGACAAACTGCCCGCCAAGGACCAACCCATCGTCGTGACCTGCGGGAGCGGGCATCGGAGTGCGATCGCCATGGCGGCGCTGCAACTCCTGGGCTATACCAACGTCAAAAGTATGGCGGGTGGATTGGCGGCATGGAAAGCGGCGAATCTGCCGGTGGCGAGCGGCACACCGCCCGAAGCCAAAGCGGGCAAAGCACCCGAAGTGAATCCGGATCTGTTCGCGGCGCTCGATAAATATTTTTCGACGCTGCCGGATGGCTGGGGCACACTTGCGCCGGCCGCGTTGAATGAGATGCTCAAGACATCCCAACCCTTTCAACTTGATCTGCGCGAGACCAAGGAAATTGCAGAAGCCGGTTACATCGCCGGCGCAACGAATATTCCGATTCGAACGCTGGTCAAGAATCTCGACAAACTGCCGCCCGATAAGAGCGCAGGCGATCATTGCCGAATGCGCCAACGGTCATCGAAGCGCCATGGTGATGATGGCGCTCACGCTACTGGGATATACCAATACGCGCAGTCTGGCGGGGGGTGTTGCCGCGTGGACAAAAACCGGGCTAGCCACATCAAAATAGTCAGACCCATCCATCAAGGGAAAAAGAAATGGCATACAATCTAACGCGGCGCGAGTTTCTCAAAGACCTGGGACTGTTTGGCGCTGGGGTGACACTTGCCCCAGCGAGTGTTGCCGCGTCTGCCGCGGCGGACTGGGATCATGAAAAGACGCCCTTTTGGGGTCGTCCGAGCTGGGTCAAAACCGTGGATGTGCCGACCATGGAAATCGATTGGGACCAGATGCAGCGGTTTAGCGAATGGCGCACTGTGCGCGGCAGTTTTGCCACGTATGTGGGCACAGAACGCAATGAGCAGGTCACGGCACTGCAAAACGAGAACCTTGACAAGTGGTTAAAGCAAAACAAGCCCGGCTATACGCTCAAGGATCGCGCCTTGAGCGCGGCGGCTGGTCAAGGCGCGGCGGCGCAATCGTTCCTGCCGCCAAAAGAAATCCAGGGTCCCGACAAACTGGGAGTGCCCAAATGGACCGGCACACCGGAAGAAGCCGCGACGATGGTCACCGCCGCACTGCGGCATCTGGGAGCCGGCACGGTTGGATTTGTCGAATTGGATAGCCGCACGACAGAGAAACTGATCTATGCCGAAGACCCGGACAAGAAACAAGTGGTGATTGCGGATGTCGATCAGCCCGCCGAAAATGACAAGCAACGGATCATTCCGAAAAAAGCGCGCTGGGTCATCGTCTGGACGATTCCGATGTCGCAAGAGACGATGAAAGCATCGCCCACTGTGCTTGGGCAAATGACAACCCAGTTGACCTACTCGGAAAATCGCAATGTCCAGCATCGCTTGCAATATTTCCTCGGCACTTTGGGGTACATGGGGTTGGGTGAATATGCGACCAACGCGCTTGCCATTGCCCCAGCCCTTGGAACGATGGCGGGTCTGGGTGAAATGTCGCGCTTGAATCGGATGATCTCGCCGGAATGGGGACCGATCACCCGCGTGTTCAAAATGATCACCGATCTGCCACTGGCGCCGACCAAACCGATCAATGCCGGCATCATGCAATTCTGTCGAGTGTGCAAACGGTGCGCGCAGTTTTGCCCCAGCAAGTCGTTGTACCTGTATGACGAACCGACCTGGGAAATTCGCGGACCGTGGAACAATCCGGGACACAAGGCGTACTTTGAAGACTCGACCAGTTGCCGCAAGTACTGGCGTGAAGTAGGCACCAACTGCGGAATCTGTTTTTCGGCGTGTGTCTTTGCATCCAAAAACATGGCGTTCTTTGATGCTTTCCGCAATGCGCTTGCCGCAACCGTTCCCGTGTTCGACTCTGCGCTCAAGGTTATAGCCGATACGATGCTTCCGCCGCCCTCTTATCGCATCATGGGTGATTGGTTTGCTAATCCCGAAGCGTGGTGGAAGCGGCTCGATTTGCCAATTCGTGGTTACAATAGTTCGCGTGGCATCAGCGAGATGTAGGAGGAGCGCGCCATGGGATGGTTCATTATCGGATTAATACTTGGCGGACTAGGTCTATGGGGTGCGAATTGGGCACGCGCCAAGAACATCCACATCGATTTGTATGCATCGATTTTCCTTGCGCTAGGAGTCTTGGTCTTGGCTCTGGGCGTGATGGATTTTCGCACGTCGCTTCTGGCGACGGAACCGGACATGACGGTAGGCGTGCTGTGGGTCTATGGTATTCCCGGCTTGGTTTTGGTTCTCATTGCGGTTGGTTTGATCTGGTGGCAGAACCGGCAATCCAATATTGCGCCGACTCAGAGCGAGCCGTGAATCAATCCGATGCCTTTGAGATCTACCCACCCGCGCCGTCTGGCGGGCGGCATGCAGTGTGAACAAAAACCGGACGAGCGAGGGCTAGATAACTATTGGACATCAAGTCTCACCGCCCTCTATGCTTCGTGATTTTGTTTGCCTTGCTGTGTTTGCCTACGGTGATTGGAACGGTTTCAGCTTCTGCACCACCCGTCACGCCGACACCGCACTTGCCCGTCAACTCCGCATGTCGCAACTCTGGCTGAATTGCAGACCGCCACAGCCCAATGGTCAGTCTCGCGTCACGCAAACACGTTCGATGCCGGCACGGGGGCAAACACGACCTGCGCGCTCTGCAAATCTCCACGCAACTATGACCCGGATGCGTTTTCCAAACTGGCTGCCGAAGATTGCTCGGCATGCAAGCGCGCACCGGGTGAACCTCGTCCCGATCTTTCCGGGCGGTGTGCCCGTTGCACGATCTGAATGGAAGAACATCGGTTGTCGACGTCTGCCATCAATCCGTTGGCAACTCGTACTCCACCGCGCTTGCGTTTTGGAATCCTGAACGCGGCGCGTACGAATCGATCAAGACCAGCACTGAATTGTGCGGCAAGTGTCACGCCGAACAGCACGGCTTTGGCGTGATTTGGGAGCAATCGGTCTCAGCGGCACACAAGGGCTGGGAATGCACGCGTTGTCATGGCTCGCACAATGCTCAGGTGCAATGCATCGATTGTCATGATCCGAACAGCGGACGCGGAGCCACCGCGCACCAGCAACATGCCAACGTGGATTGCACCGCTTGCCACGATGCGATGAAATCGGTCATTTGGCAGGACCCGTATCCCGATTCCCGTTTCTATCAACGCTATTACCCTCAGCGGACCGCGCACGCATTACGCTCCTGGCCCTCGCATAATCTTCAGACCGCAGTCGATTGTCACGTATTGTCATCATCCGCAAGACGCGCAAATGAAAATCGTGGCGGACCAGGTGAAATGTCCAGTGCTGTCATGCCGACGGCGCAACATTCTATTGGTGTCCGGCCATTCAGCGCAGTGACGCGCCCAAGGTAGCGGCTCCGTGAACGTCCGCATGCTGGTTGGCTTGGTTGCCTTTACGTTTTTGCTTGCCGCAACTACGAATCCATCGAATGCCCAAGGCAATGCGCTCGCCGTGACGATTGCGCGTCCCAGCGAAGGCGAAATCATCTATTCTGGTCCGGGAGCCCCTTACGTTTGTGTGCCGGTGACCGGGTGGGTCACGGCTGACCAAATCGATGTTACCCTGGTGCAGGTTAAACTTGAACTGTACCAGGGCGCTCGCACTGTGGGCAGTCTCATAACAAAACCGGCAAAAGACGGCAAGTACTGGTTCGACGTTGCCATCAACGAAAGCAGTCCCGACGACCATCCGGTGACAGAGTGCGCCCAGGGCATGTGCCACATTTTTTCGTCGCTCAGTTTTCCCGCCGGACGCGTGCTGGTGCGCGTAACTGCAACCGATTCGTTGGGACGCAAATCCGTGGCGGAACGTTCTGTCCTCGTCGATCATTCCGGGTCGGCGAATGTGCCCGTTCAAATCGTTGTCGATGGCGAAGCAATACATCGCTCAAAGGGATAAACCTCAGCGCAATGACTCGCCTCTATGAGTGGCGCGCGCGCCAATATATTGCCAGCACCGACGCAAATGGCCGCGCGCATGTTCAACGTCGAAGCCTTGGGACAAGCGCCCACCCGCTACGTCTTTCGTCTTGATCCGATTGTGGTCGATGGCGTTCAATATTCGAGCCGCGAGTATGCGCAACTGACTTTGCCACCCGGGGCAACCACCGCAGATCCCGTCAAACTAGTGGTCCAAGCATTACGCGGACAAATTGCGGTTACAGTCACTGCACCCAATCGCATGTTCAAGTCCACTTACCGTTCATGCCATCCAAGTGCCGAGTGGGCGCGTACATTCTGCAAAAACGGCCAACGGTCAAGTCAGATTGAACAATCTGTCCGTGGACAAACACCTGATCGCGGTTGATGCTGAAGAGTTGGCAAGCCAGGGTTTGTCCAGTCCATTGCACACGATCGATCTCACCACCCAGCCAATTACTTCCACGCGCATCCAATTGACCCCTGCCTCCGCGCGTGTTGTGCGCGGCGTCGTGCATGATTCACAGGGAAATCCACTTCCGCTTGTGTGGCTTGCGCCGGATGAACAAAGCAAGAGTATTCGCACTTTTCCAGGAACCGGCGAATTTGTATGGTCGCGTGTTCCTTCTGACGCACGTTCGCTGTGGGTTGTCGCACCGGGATATTGGCGGCGCGCCGTTGCTGTGGATTTTGACCGATTGGATATTGAATTGGCACGTGAACCGGAGACACAAAGTGTATCATGGGGGAACGGAACCATCACCGTGCCTCCCGAAAGTCTTGCCGAAATTGCGGGGAATCGGATTGTGCTGAGGCGTGGCTGGTTGTGGGGCAAAGGCACAGGCACATTCACGATTACCACACCCGATGTGGAAATCGAATTATCGACTGGGACATTCGCGCTTGAATCCTTGCTAGATGCGCCCAGTTGGTTGTACATCATTGATGGACAAGCCAAGGTCACTCTACTGGACAGCCAGGCAGAAATTCAAGTGACGTCCGGGCAAATGGTGGCTTTTGGATTCAGCGTCACTCGACCATTTCCAGTCCCATTGGACAACACCGCCATACGCGCACTCCATGCCGAAGAATCGATTCCGGTGCGAATCGGAACGAATCCCGATCAAATAGCGCGATTGCAGGATGAGTTGGGACGGCGCGGTATCTCATTCATATCTCTAGCCATCTTGGCAACTGCACTGGCAATAATTATGATCGGCGCGATTGTGCTCGGAAATCGCAAAACCAGACCGACCTGATGCACGGCAGAATGAAATCACTGAGGAAAAATGACTGAGAATCACAAACCATCAGACCCGGAAGATCAAGTTGCGTTACCCGCTCTCAGGAAAGACATCCAAGCGGGTCTGCGCCATGTTCACGAGATGCTCGCTGAAAGCCAAAGCAAGGGTAACAAAGCAATGGCATATGTCCAGGCGCTCGCGTCCATATTGGCTGAGAAGGGAATTATCCAGCCCAATGAGTTGGAAGTCATGATGCGGCGCGTGCGGTGGGAATTGATGCAGAAACCCACGCCCAGAGTGCGCCTGGGAAGCACGCGCGAACAAGTACACCGGCGGCAGGCGCAGTCGATATCGATTGCGCGAGTCTGATCCCGATATGTCACGGTCGTTGTTGCACCTTTGTATTTTATCTGACCAAACAAGACCTGGACGAAGGTGTGGTGCGCTGGGATTACGGCAACCCTTATTGGATCAAGCAGAGAGCCGATGGTCATTGCATTCATGCGGACCCGGTCACCCGATTCTGTACCATTCATGAACATCGTCCATTTTCCTGCCGGAAATTCGATTGCCGCAACGATGAGCGCATCTGGCTCGACTTTGAAAAGAAAATCCCGGCACCGCCGCCACCAGCCCCCGGGGATGATCAAGTGGCTATGGCAGAATTGCTATTGCACAAGGCGGCTTTGGACGCCAAACGGATTTGGATGAACCCGGAAGATATGTGAGGGAAACTAGCATGGAGACTCAAAAAGAGCCGCAGAATGCGTCTGGAAATATCACGGGACCAATGTTGCCCATCGAGAAAGAAGTGGCGCGGGGATTGCGGTTTGCGCATATCATGCTTCAGGCAATCGAGCGACAAGAAGATGAGACGTTGGGCTTGGTGGAAGAATTGAACCGGCTATTGACCGCTAGAGGTATCACAAACGAATCGGAACTGGCTGATACATTGGCGAATTCAACCAAGATTCCTCATGATTTTCTGCGTTGATATCTCTTCCCTGGTGACAAACACGTCTGATCATTTCAGAATTTGGTTTTGCATCTTCATCAACTCGGCGATGCCATCGCGCGCCAGATCGATCAATCGATTCATCGATTCGCGCGCGAACGGTTCGCCTTCCGCCGTGCCTTGCACCTCGATAAATTTGCCTTCGCCGGTCATCACCACGTTGAAATCGACTTCCGCGCGCGAGTCCTCGGTGTAGCACAAATCGAGCATCGGTTCGCCGCCGACGATGCCGACGCTGACCGCCGCGACCTGGGTCTTCATTACGCGCGGCGACGCAGTCTTGTTCTCGATCATTTTGCGCAACGCGAGCGCGACGGCGACGTACGCGCCGGTAATCGATGCGGTGCGCGTGCCGCCATCGGCCTGAATCACGTCACAATCTATGGTCATAGATTGAACACAAAAACACGGTGGTTCAATTCAAAGTGCGGTTACGGTTGCCGAGACGCGAAAACGAAAAGACACTCTGCACGCGGTAATGTATCGCCTTGTTTCTACTGCCCGGGTTCGCATGATTGGCTAGAGTTTGAGCGACATTGCAGCACGAAAATACGTGCGAGCAAACCAATAGAAATTGAACTGAACGCCTTGTGGTAGACAGGCAATTGAAAGTGGTGCGAACGATTCATCTTTCCACGCGCGAAGCCGAATCGCTCCTCGCGTGCCTCACGCACTACTCTGAACGCCATGCGCGCAAAAAAACCGCAATTTTCGGAGCGATTCCACTGGCCAACCAGCAAAGACCTCGCTCCACTCTACGCTTGCCGCGCTCCGCAAAGAACTCGGCGAAGAAATTCTGACCGCCTTCCTTCAGGGACAGTTGTCCACATGCAAAAATTTTTCGCATTCGCCCGTTGTCAGGGTTCGCGTGACGCGCGACTTTGCAATTGCGACGATGTCGTCGAGCGGCAGCGCCCAGACGCGCGCGGTGCCATTCGCAGTTCCGGTCACAGGCGTTACCATCCGGGCTGAAGGCAACGCGTAGAATTGTGCCGCTTAAGCCATACAGTGTGAGCGGCTGCGTTTGTCGTCCGCTTGCCAATGAAACATCCCACACTTTAACTGTTCCGTCGGCACCGCCAAGTTACCAAGCGTGTTCCATCTGGGCTGAAAATTGAATTAAAAACATTACCCGAGTGACCCGCAAGTGTCAGCAACAGTTGACCGCTTGTCGCATCCCACACCTTTGCCATCCATCGCCGCCGGCTGTAGCCAGTCGCATTCCGTCGGGACTAAAAGCCACATCGAATACAACACTCGTGTGACCCGCGAGCGTGAGCAACTCTTTTCCGGTTTCTGCATCCCACACTTTCGCCGTTCTATCAAAACTGCCGGTCGCGATGTGTTTCCCATCGGGACTAAACGCGACCGCAGTGACGGCACCCACATGACCCGCGAGCGTCAGCAACTCCTTGCCCGTCTTGATATCCCATATCTTGAGAACACCGTTGCCACCTGAAAAGGTCATTGTTCCGGACCGGGCGCGGCGATGCGCTGTCCATCGGCGCTGATCGCCATACGAACAGCAACGGGAATAACGATAAAGACTGCGTGGGTATCGCAGGCAAATATTTCCGGTGGTCGCATTCCATACTTTGAGGGTCTGGTCATTTCCGTTCGTCACGATACGGCTTCCGTCTGGGCTGAAGACGATGTCGCGGAGTTCATCCGCATGGCAACAGAGGGTGAGCAATTCCTTACCCATTAGCGCGTCCCAGACTTTAGCCGATTTGTCAGCGCTGGCAGTGGCGATGCGTCGACCATCCGCGCTGTAGGCAACCGAAAGAACTCGCCCGTTGTGGTTCGCCAGCGTGAGCCACTCGCGGCTCCAGTAGGGGAAACATCCCAGACTTTGATGGTGTTGTCTGCGCTCGCCGTCGCGACGCGCGTGCCATCGGGGCTGAATACCGCTTGTTCGACTGCACTGCTGTGACCCACCAGAGCCAGCAACAATTGAGCGGTCGCCGCGTCCCAAACTTTCGCTATTCCATCATTACTGCCCGTTGCTATGCGGGTTCCCCCAGGATCGAATGAAACGCGTTGGACGGTGCTGGTATTGAACACCGTCAATAACACCTGCCCCGAAGTTGTGTCCCCGACTTTGGCGGTTCTATCCGTATAGTCCCCGTCACCAAGCGTCTCCCATTGGGACTGAAGGCGACAAATCAACCTGGGCTGTGTGTCCAGTCAAGGTCAGTAATGCTTTGCCGGTCGCGGCGTCCCAAATCTTGGCAGGTGCGGTCTTCGCTCCCGGTCGCTAAACCTTCCCATCGGGGCTGAAAGCGACGTCTAGGACGCCGTCGGAATGACCCGTCAGTGTGAACAACTCTTTGCCGGTGGTGGCATCCCAAACCTTGGCGGTGTGGTCTACGCTACTGGTACCTGAAACCCGCTAGACGTGGCAACGCGCGTGCCATCGGGACTAAAGGCGACGCTATAAAGCCGGTCCGTATGACCAATGAGCGTGAGCAACTCTTTACCCGTCGCCGCATCCCACACTTTGGCGGTTTTGTCCTCGCTTGCAGTTGCCAGCCGCGCGCCATCGGGCTAAACGCCACATCTTCAACGGGTGCGGTGTGACCGGTAAGGGTTAGCAACTCCTTGCCTGTGTCGGCGTAGTCGTGACATCCCTTGACAGTCGAGTCGTGGCTTAATGTCGCCAACCATTTTCCATCGGGGCTGAAAGCGACCGCATTGACTACAGAGGTATGGCCGCGCAGAGTGAATTGCAAGCGCGATGTATTACCACGCGATGCAATGCTTCTTCCGCTTCACGCAGAACTGGCTTGCCACCCGCGGTGCTGGCGGTCACGGCTTGCAATGCGAGCAGAATGCTGCCCTCGGGGTCAATCTCCAGATTGCCCACCGCGTTAGGACATTCGCGCACAAAGGCAATGCGTCGCTCATCCTCGCGCGCGTCGCGTTCTGATTCGCTTGTTGCCCCAGGATTGCCGAAGACGCGGCTAACAGTGCGACGATGATCAAGGCGATGGCAAGCAAGATTGCGCGTTGACGCAATTTTTGCGCGGCGCGCGATTTTTCTTCTGCCAAGTTTTGTGCCGCGACAAGTTCACGTTTGCGTTGCGCTTCGCGCTCTTCTTCTGCGCGCATTTGCGCGTGTTGCGATGCGTCCAAAAATTCGCGCTCTTCCGCGTTCATTCATTGTCACGCGTTTGCGCCCAGTCGAGCGCCTGCGCCAACCGCGCCCCCCGGTCCAGTTTCCCCTCATCACGATTCGACCTCTCCCACGCCTGCGCCGCTTCCGCCAACCGGCGATGCAGCCGCAGCGCTTCGCGATCTTGATTCAACCAGTCGCGCAAGCGGGACCATTCGCGAATCAGCGCTTCGTGCGCTACCTCCGCCGTGTCTTCGTTCAGCGTCACCAGTCGCGCCTCCACCAAAGTGTCCAGCACCTTGTTCACTTTGGATTCGTCACCGAGACAAGGTCCGCCAGAGCCACGCGACGGCGCGTATCCGGCGTCCCCTTCGCCCAACTCAGTCGGCTGTAGAAAGATGCGACGCGCGATTGCTTGCTCCTCCGGTGAGAAATACCAGAAACTCTTTCGGCGGTTTGCGCAATGGCACCGCGAACGCCGCCACAAGTCGCATATCCCTCCAAGGTCAACTCACGTCCCTGCCGGCGTTTCCACGTTTCGAGCAGCGCGTGGGACAGAAGCGGCAACGTTCCGGCTCGTTCCCCGCATCGCGTAGAATCGACTCGACCGCCCGGTTTCCAACTCCCACCCTCCGCGTTCGGCAGGTCCCTGAATGGCGTGCCGCGTCTCCTCTGCCGCCATCGGACCGATGTATCCTTTCGCTGAGACAGTGCCTCGCGCAAATTGGCATACGCGGCGCACTGTGCATTCAGGTCGGCGCGGAGCGCGACGACCACATAAATCGATTGATCGAGTTCCAGGCGCCGTAGCCAGAAGCAAGTTGTCGATAAAACTCTTGCGCTCTTGCTCGTCTCGGCAAAGGGTAAACAACTCTTCAAACTGGTCGATCACCAACAACAGTCGCCAGTTCTCCCCGATGGATTTGCCAATGTAGATGCGGAGCGCACGCGAATCGCGTGCCAGATCTCCAGGAGACTCGTGGTCGCCGTCGCCGATTCCGTTCCACGCGTCAGTTGAATTGCAAGCGCTTCGAGTGGATGTGCAGTCGGCGTCAAGGTGCGGACAATCCAGTCCCGATTTGCTTTTTTTAATGCCAGGGATCAGCCCAGCGCGCACTAGTGACGATTTGCCGCTGCCGGATGCGCCGACGACGGTTCGCCAGTGATGCTCGCCAAAATGCTCGACCAGCGTCGCGACGAGTCGCTCGCCCGAAGAAAAGGTCTGCGTCGTCTTCATCGAAATAGTGCAGCCCTTTGTAAGGCGGTGCGTCATCCATGAAGAATGTAGGGCGCGGCAAGCCAATCTCGGTTTCTTCCTTTATCGCGTCGCGTCTGCCTTCGTCCTTCAAGAGTTGCTCATACAACGCACGCGTCTGCTCCGAGGGTGCAACCCCCAGGTCTGTCTCAAGCGCGGTGACGCATCGCTCGAAAACTACTGCAACCTGGGAACAATTGCCGAGTGCGCCGTAGGCGACCATCAAGGCGCGATAGGCGGGCTCCGGCGAATGTCCAAGTGCGATCCAGCGTTCTGCCCATTCTTGCAACTCGTCCCAGCTTTGTTCGGCTTCCAAGCAGGCAAGGAGCCGGACGATCTTTTCTCGAAGAGGGTGTGCAACCGCTCGCGTTCCAAGAGAACCCAATCGTCGTAAAAGCCAGGGAAGACTTGCCGCGATAAACCGCGAGCGCGCTCATCAAGTCATCCTTCAATCCACGCTCTTGTTCCAGGACGGCGGTATCGAGCCGGTATGCGGAGTGCGTGTCAAAGGTGACGGAGATGTCGTCGGATAGAAGAAACCCTTCGGCTTGAATCACCTTGCGGAGACGCCACAATTCGCGCCGGAGATTGTTGCGGGCATTTTCTTCCGGGAGATTGGGGCAGAGGGAGCCCGGCTAACCGTTCGCGGCGATGCGCGGCTCCGGCATTCAAGAGCAGAAAAGCCAAAAGTGACTGGGCAGCGCGCGAATGAATGACGAGGAGAGTGTCATCTGGTCGCAGTTCGAATTGCCCTAGTAGCCTGATGTAAAGCATGGCTCCCCCTATGCCAGGTGGACACGGATGCGCTGCGCGGATTGAGATCACTGCCAATGTACAGCTTCAGACTGCTCCAATTATACATCCATTTCTCGAAGAACGATAAATGAACGCGCATGGCTTCGCTGAGGGCGCGGTTGTGCTAACCTATTGCCGACGATAGGAAAATCTGTGATTCGAATATTGCTTCTGTCTCCTCATTCTCACCTGGAAGTCTCTCTTCATGAGTTGCTCGCACAGCGGGCCGATCTGGCACTCGTCGGGACCGAAAGAGACCTGGGTTGTGCTGTCGAGCGCGTGTGTGCGCTTCAGCCAAGCGTGGTCATCGCGAATGATCAAGAGGCGGCTTTGGACTCGATTATTCTGCATCTCCTGAAGGAAGCACTGGTACCCGTGGTTATCGCGCTGAACGCAGCCAACAATCACCTTCGCCTTTATCGCAGCGAAGAGTGGGAGGTGAATCAAATGGAAGACCTGAGCAAGCCATTCGGGCAGAGCCGATCCTAGGTTAACGTCGAATTGATGATCGTGGTTGCCCCGCATAATTGCTCGTGCATTCGGCGTCCTCAGAGCAAGACGCTGGAGCATGGACCTGCGCAGGGCGACCTGGGTCATCCGAGTCTTGGCGGGACTAAAGTTCAGCCAATTGGAGGAGGTTTGAAATGGAAACGACGCTTGGACGTCAACACATTTTCATGATTGTTACTCTGGGGTGTGTCCTGTGTCTAGTCTTGCTTGCGCTCGCGATGTTCTATTATCCGGGAGGGACATTCGCTGATCCGACTACTGCGAACTACTCGTTCTTCGGCAACTTTCTTGGCGATCTCGGGCGGGGCCCGCTGTCCCTTTCAGGGCATCTCAATCTCGTCTCGCCATGGCTATTCGCCCTGGCGCTCGGGATTGCCCGGTTGTGCGCTGATCTTGTTCTTTGTGGTCTTTCCGACCGCGCTGGGCGCTAGAGGAATAGAGCTATGTTCTGGAGTGGCTGGGTTCCATGGCGGGCATGGCAGCCGGTCTCTGTCTTGTCGGGGTCGGGCTAACCCCGGTCAACAAGAATTGGGTGGAACACAACCAACTTGCGACTTGGGCAAGCGAAGAATTCGCCGTGGCATGTTTTTGCTACATGGTGGTCACACTCCGCGCAACCCACTCTCCCAAACGATTCGCGCCAGCATTTGTGCTGACGGTCGTGACGACGATGGGCTATGTGGCAATCTATCTCTTTGGTCCGCCGTGGAACACGCCCGTCGGAGAAATGGTTCAGGCGACCGCGCAAAAAGTCGTCGTGCTGATTTCCATCGCCAGCTTGACATTCGTATCCTGGAACGCTTGTCGAGTCGGATCAACCAAGCCCGGTCTGGCGGAAGTTTCCGAGTCCTTGGTGCAATCCAAACCCTCCCACGCCTGAAATGTGAAAGAGGAATATCACCATGCGAAAAATCCGAGTCTTACTCGTAGACGATCACGATACCTTGCGCATTGGGTTGCGGTCATTACTCTCAATACATCCAGATTTTGAGGTCGTCGGAGAAACCGGGGACGAGGTGGAAGCGGTGAGGCGCGTGGATGAACTCAAGCCGGACGTGGTGGTGATGGACATTGCGAAATCTGGTGCAAGGGGACTGGTTGCCACGCGCCAGATTTCGCAAACCCACCCCACTACCAAAATTCTGGTGCTCACCCAATACGATGATAAAGAATACATTCAACCTCTGACAAATGTCGGTGCGGCGGGCTATGTGCTCAAACAAAAAATAGATACTGACCTGATCCGCAACATTCGCGCAATAGTTCGGCGCTTCCCCAACTTCTGATGAAAAATGAAAAGGCAAAAGCCCTGTCGAGTCTTTTGCCTCTTTGTTATTTCAAGATTTGGTTTTGTATCTTCATCAACTCGCTAATGCCGTCCCGCGCCAGATCAATCAAGCGATTCATTGATTCGCGCGAGAACGGTTCGCCTTCCGCTGTCCCTTGCACTTCGATGAACTTGCCTTCGCCGGTCATCACGACATTGAAATCGACTTCTGCGCGCGAATCCTCGGTGTAGCACAAATCGAGCATCGGTTCGCCGCCGACACCGGACCTGTGGGAACCGCTGCCGCTGGCGGAATGGCTGCGGCAGCCCACCGAGCCGGGTCTGCGGCTGCTGCTCGATCCGCTGGCCGAGCAGGGCTTGCGCGGCCTGGAGGTGCCGACGGGCGCGGTAACGCTGTTGATCGGCCCGGAAGGCGGCCTGGATCCGGCGGAAATCGCCCAGGCTAGGGCGGCGGGATTGACCGGCGTCCGGCTGGGGCCGCGCATCCTGCGCACCGAAACTGCCGGGATCGCGGCGCTGGCGGCGTTGCAAGCCTTGTGGGGGGATTGGGGTTAGTTTCAGCGGCCATCGTGACCGACCGGCTGCTGGCCTACCAAGGGACTTTAGCGTTGAACAGCTCTGAATATCGAGGCATCGTTCCTATTGGTCTGATTATCCTCTCGCTTAGTAACTGTAAATTAATAACTCATCAATCTTTATGTGATTTCAGGGTATAGTTCCACTCGCCATGGAACTCGGATTTTTCCAACTGAAGCGCCTGTAACTCTTCATCGGTGATCTTGATCCCTGTTGGGTAGTGAGCCGTATCGATCTGGGCCTTAATCTCAAGACCGGTCTCAGTCTGAGTATTGGCGATTAAATTCACGATGACTTCGTAGCTGGTTAAGGGCCGACCACGCCAATTCTTGGTGATGTAAGAAAACATTCTGTGCTCGATTTTGTTCCACTTGCTTGTGCCTGGTGGAAAATGGCACACCGTGATGTCCAATCCGCTCTCGTCGGCCAGTTTCTGCAACTCATATTTCCATAAGAAGCTGTCTTGAAAAAACTATTCAGGTATAATTATTTTAAGAATCTTTAATTTTAATCAACTTTTACCCAGGACTAATTACATGTACCAAAGTGATTTGTCTAACAAAGAATGGGCACTGATCGAGCATTATTTTAAACCAAGATCGACGAGGAAGTGCTCACAAACATTCTAAAAAACTCATCGTGGATGCGATTCTCTACGTCGTTAAAGGCGGGATTACTTGGCGGATGCTCCCCAACGATTTTCCTTCATGGAAAACCGTTTACGATCACTTTAGCCGCTGGAACCAAAGGGGCGTTTGGACCGCTGCCTTGGACGAACTCACTCAACTTCATCGTCAAAAAGAGGGGCGCGAACCGACCCCCAGTTATGCCATTGTTGACTCACAAAGCGTTAAAACTCAATATGATAGCCAGCATCCGGGGGTATCCACTTAAGCCGGGACAGTTAGTAATTTCAATGGGTTAAATTTTGCCGGTGTTCTTGGCTTTCGGGGCACGGGCAAGGGGGCCATCCGTTCCACCATCCAGTCAAACAAGTCCGGGAAGGACGTTCTAAACAAGCGTTCGGCGGCGGTGGTTCCATCGGCGCGTTTGAGGTCGAAGTTATGAATCACGGTCATCACCTTCAGGCGTTGGGTCGGCGTGCCTCTGGCGCAATGATTCAGTTGGGACAGATAGCCACTCCCGGCCCTCGACGGCCGAGGATGCCCGCTGGACTTCCCCGGCGAGGTCGCGGGCCCAGGCGTGGTAGGTTTCCAACGCGGGCCGGCGTCACCGTCGCGGTGAGGGGCGTGTAGCAGGAGCGCGGCCTGGGCCTGGCGGAACGCCTGCTGATAGGCCGTTTTC
>CAVQYN010000011.1:0-9852 GCA_963718225.1 uncultured Chloroflexia bacterium | reverse complement strand
GTTTATTGCTCGATATTCCCTGGCTGTTGATTGCAGGGATGCGTGATCAATTGATTCACGCCTACGATACGGTAGACTGGGAAGAAGTTTGGAAAACAGCAACCATCGATGTCCCGAAGCTATTAACGTCGATTGAGCCATTGCTTCCACAAAAAAAGTGACGTAAACAACGGCGCGGAAAATACTTGCTCGCCGAAATTTTTCTTGGCATGGGTCTTGACAGCGAAATACATTTGCTTATATTGCTTCCAGATAAAAGCAATTGAGCGGAAAAAAACCACACAACACCTCTACGGGGTATTTACAACGGATTTTTCCCGTACAGCACAAGCTTGGGCAGTTCCGAGCATAATTCACATTTGGCAGTATTGAGGAAAAAACCTTTTTCATGGCACTAGTCATCTTTGATTATGATGGCGTACTCGCCGATACGCTGGATGATCTGCTTCAATTTGGTCAAGCCGCTTGCAACAAACTAGGCGTAAAACATCTAGTAACAAGAGATGACTTGAGCAACCTTCAAGTCATGTCTTTTACGTCATTTGGGCGGGCATGTCAAGTCCCGGAACGTCTTGTTGACGAGTTTGTCAAAATTTGTTTAAACTTGTTCGCAGAAAAGAAATCGCCACCTGCCATTTTCGCGGGTTTGAGCGATGTCATCCGGCACCTTTCCGTCAATCACGAGATTGCGATTGTCACAACAAATTCGTCGCAAAATGTAAATGCTTTTCTCGTCGAGCACGGCTTGGACCGTCTCGTCCATGCAGTATATGGAGTAGATTCACCTGGTTCCAAAGCGCAGAAAATATCAATGGCGCGGAATCGGCTTTTAGAAAAAAGAACGCCAGAGTCAGTGTTTATGGTCGGAGACTCGTTAAGTGATATTCTCGCGGCAAAAGAGGCGTCCGTTACCAGCATTGCAGTTACATGGGGGCATCAGAGTTTGGAGCATTTACTTCGCGGCAATCCTGATTATCTAGTCAGTTCGCCGCACGATCTGATTGAGGTGATTGAGCAATAGACTGAGCGAGAAGCAAAACCGCCACGACGAGGAAGAATTTACTCGCCGTTTTTTTCTCGCCCCCATTCCAAAATTCGATGCCGTGTGCTATACTCGCGGCATTCTTTTGTTCAAGGAGAAAACGACATGGGAAAAATCACACCGTTCTTGTGGTTCGATAACAACGCCGAAGAAGCGGCAAAATTCTATACGTCGATTTTCAAGAATGCCAAGATTCTGAGCGTCTCGCGTTACGGCGATGGCGCGCCGATGCCCAAAGGCACGGCGATGACTGTAACGATTGAAATCGATGGGCAAGAAGTTATGATGTTGAACGGCGGTCCGTATTTCAAACCCAGCGAAGCCTTTTCATTCTTCGTCAATTGCGAAACGCAGGAAGAAGTCGATTGGTTCTGGAGCAAGCTCACCGAGGGCGGCGAAGAAGGACAATGCGCGTGGCTCAAGGACAAGTTCGGCGTGTCGTGGCAAATCGTGCCCAAGGCATTGGGCGAGTTGCTGGGCGACCCCGATCCCGCAAAATCGCAACGCGTGATGCAAGCGATGCTGCAGATGAAAAAGATCGATGTGGCAAAGTTGCAGCAAGCACACGCCGGCTAGAAGATTTTTCTGAGGAGAAGACAATGCAAGTCAAGATCAACCCAGTCAACGGGTGCGCGAATGTTTTTCTCAGTCTCGTTACGCTGGGCGTTTATCCGCTCATAGCGTGGCTCAACCAGCGCGGCTGGCCCCAAGCCGTGGATGAGCAAGGAATGGTCACGCGCGCGGGAAGCAAAATCGCGTGGAACGAATTTACAAGCCTGTATTCAAGGGTTGACTAAATCCTATCGCACCTTGACAATCGCATAGCATCTGGGTAGTCTGAAGCACACTATTGAGCGAGGTGTGCCATGCCACAACCCAGCCAAGCCGAACTGTTTGCTCGTGCGTTTCAATCCCAAGTCGCGCGCAATCCGGGCGCTGCGTGCTTGACCTTGCCGATCCTGCACGAACTGGGCGTTGCGACAGCCGTGAATGCGTCTTGTGCCAGCGCCCACGACGTTGCCCATGGGGTAGTCGTCAACACCCTGGCCCTGAATCGTTTGCAAGCCCCACGCCCGCTTTATAAAGTCGAAGCGTGGCTGGAATCCACTGCGCTGGGTCAAGCACTCGGGATTCAACCCGAACAAGCACACGACACGCGCCTGGGCGAAACGCTGGATGCTATCTATCCACACTATCTGACGATTTGGCAAACGATCATTCAGACAGCGGTGCAACGCTATCGCTTGCCCCTCGACTGGCTTCACTACGACATCACGTCAGTGTATTTCGAGGGACTGTACACCGAAAGCGAACTCGTGAAATTTGGTTACAGCCGTGACCACCGCCCGGACAGCAAGCAAATCAATCTCGGACTCAATGTCACGGGTAACGGTTTGCCGCTGGCGTTCCGCGTGCTCGTGGGCAACACCGCCGACCGGACGACGCCACGGCAGAACTGCGAAGCCGTGCGTGCGTTGCTCAGCGAACCCCAATCGGCCGAAGCGACGATCGTGCATGACCGGGCGATGGGTACGCCGGAAACGCTGGTGTGGTATGGTCAGCATCAGCAAAAGTTTATCACGCCGATGACAGCCGATGGTGACCTGCAAGTCCTTTTGGATAGCGTGCCTGCGGATGAATTGATGAGCCACCCGCTGAATCACCACCCGGCACGAGCGGCGACCACGACGGCCCCCATGTATTTCGGGGTGTGGCGGGAACACACCTTTACGCACGACGGGCACAGCGTCCAAACGCGCGTCCTCATTGTCCAGAGTGTCAGCAAAGCACGCTTGGACGCCCAGAAGCGCGATGGAGCCTTGCAGACACTCCAGAAGCGGTTGAAGGGCATTCAACAACACCTGAATCAGCGCAAATACAAGCGGCGCGATTACACGCTGGAACAGATTCACCTCGCCCAACGCGGCAATGTGGCACGGCATCTGCTCGACATCGAATTGATGGGTGCGGATGGCGCGTTGGTGCTGCAGTATCCCGTCAACGCCGACAAACTGGCCCAAGCGAAAGCACGGGATGGACGTTATCCGCTCGTGACCAATCGCTGGGACTTGGATGCTGACCAAGTGCTGGCGCGGATGAAAGAGCAGGATGTTGCCGAGAAACGCTTTGCGATTCTCAAAGGTCCGCTCCAAGTCCATCCACTCTGGTTGCACAAAGACGAACGTTTGGTGAGTCTCGTATTGGTCGTGATGATTGCTTTGTTAGTGTACTGCTTGCTCGAACACTTGGTGCGACAAGCGCAACGGCATCTGACCGGACGTGCCCTGCTGGAACTGTTCGCGAACTACACGGTCGTCTTGGTCAGTTTTTCGGATGGCAGTCAGAGGTGGACATATCCCGAACTGGCTCCACCACAATCGCAATTGCTCAATGATCTTGGCTTGCCGTTGCCTGAATCAACCCTGATGCTATCGTGAGCTCAATTAAATTTTCCCAACCCTTGAAAACAGGCAGAGATCACCAAATGATTACGCGCATCGGGCGAACGAGCGCCACGACGACGCACTATGAACTCCAATCGCCGAAAGGCAAGGTTGTGGTCGCGCCGTATCGATTGGAAGACGGCGACAAGGTTTTTGATTACGTGTGGCAACATTTGCCCGAACAAGCGAAAAAAGCATAGCAATTTTCGCGCAACAAAACAGCTTGCCGCACATTCATGCCAAGTATGGCGAATTCGAGGCATCCATCAGCATCAAAGACGGCGAAGTGTTGGCGGGCAAGTTGCCGCGCAAGCAATTACGTTTGGTGCAGGCCTGGATCGAGTTGCATTACGACGAACTACTGGCGGATTGGGAACTGGTCTGCAGTGGTGAGCAGCCCTATAAAATCTCTCCCTTGTGAGGTTGGCATGGAATGGGATGTTAAATTCGTCAAACCGTTGACCGATTATCGGATTTACGTCGAACTTGAAAATGGGCGCAGAGGCATCTTCGACGTCAAACCTTATCTAGAACGAGGCACCTTGCGCGAACTTTTGGATACGCAGTACCTTTAGCCAAGTCGGCATTCTACTTGGCGCGGTGACTTGGCCCAACGAACAAGACATTGCTCCAGAAACTTTGCTTGCCGAAATGATTCCAGTGGAGTCAGAGAATTCAATCTCCGAAATTGCGGGGAGCTAACAGAGTAACCCAAGCGACATGCGACAACGGCGAGGAAAAAATTCCTCGCCGTTTCTTTTTCACATCGCGCCCAAACTGGGACGCATCAGGACCACCTCATCGCCATTGCGAATCGTCGCATCCAACCCGCCGATCCATTTCGCCGAGCGTCCGTTGATCAGCACGCCCGACCGAAAAACAAATCGATCCTCGGCGTCCAAGAGAATATCGCGCACGGCGTACTGCGCGCACGCGGCACGCAACAACTCGCGCAGGGTTGCGCCATCGAAACGAAATTCGGTAGAGCCGGTGCCAGCACGCGCCCAGAACTCGCCGGTGAACTTGAGCGTGACGCGCGTCCTCATCCGCCGCCGACCGGCGGAAACACATCGAGCACATCGTCCGCATGCAAAATCGTGTACAAGCCCTGCGGCAAATGCACCGATTGCGTCCGTTGATGAACACTTTGATGTGACTCTTGAGCGCGCCGGGCGATTCCCACATCTCCGCCGCCAAGTCGGGTTTGTTTTTCGTCGCCGCTTGCAGCACATCAAGCGCGCGCGCCGGCGCGGGCAAATCGACATCGATTGTTTTGCCGCCGGCAAGCGGCCGCAGAGTTGCGTAAAAATTTACGTGCATGGTTTAAACTCATTCACCGCAAAGGCGCGAAGACGCAAAGATTTAATTTTTATTCTTCGCGTTCTTTGCGTCTTCGCGGTAGATTTTTTAGGGGCACTGGATCAACGCTTGCGCCCACAGACAACCGCCGCACACCGGAAATTTGTTGCCGATGCAATCTTCGACGTTTGAATCGAGCATCTCGCATCCGCCGCAGAATGAACACGGCGCAAAAGCAAAACTATGGACGCGCTCGCGATACGCCACCCAATCGGGGTCGTGCCATAGATCAAGGAGATCGCGTTCGCCGACTTTGCCAATGATATGCCGGCGAATCAAGCGCTGACGCTTGCCCAAGAACGTCGTATGCGTGTGCAAAAGCGGAATGCACGGCGCGACGCTTCCGTCCCAGCCAATCGCCAGCGCGCCGCCTTCGATAAAATTGCACACATCGTTCGCGCCGCCGAGATTACTCCCGGCGAACGTCACATTCCATCCGCTTTTCAACGCGGCGATGAACGCCGCCTGCGTCGTATCATCGATATCCATCTTGGGAATGCTCAAGCGCGGCAACCATTGCGAAGGCAGATACGCAATATTGTTCAGCGCGCCGGTGTAAAGTGTTTCGCGATTCATCTGCTCATCGTACGGCAAGACATTGCTGACCATGAATCGGCGCGCGCCCAAACTCTGCGCGAGGCGCAACACTTCAGGCAAATCGTTAATGTTGCGTTTCAGCGCGACAAAGTTGATGCCGATTTCCGGCGTCGGGCGAAACGAATGGTGGCGCAACGAACGAAACGTTTCGAGGTTTTCGATCACGCGCGGCAATTCCGCGCCGAGGCGCACATCTTCGTAACTTTCCGGTCTCGCGCCGTCAATCGATACCCACAATGTGTCGATGCCGGCGTCGATCAAGCGTTTCGAGCGTTCGGCGTTGAGCAAGATGGCATTCGT
Source organism: uncultured Chloroflexia bacterium (assembly GCA_963718225.1). GTDB lineage: Bacteria > Chloroflexota > Anaerolineae > UBA4142 > UBA4142 > DAOTXS01. The sequence continues at coordinate 4,110 of CAVQYN010000011.1, read as the reverse complement.
GATGAGTTCCACTTTGCAACCGATGGCGCGCACGCGTTCGATCATTTCGACAGTTTGCGCATGAAAGAGCGGCTCGCCGATGCCGCCAAAGAAAACGAGCGGGCGCGGCGTGATTTGCTCCAGCCCGGCGAGAATGTGTTCAAATGTTTCGCGCGACATTTTGCCGAGCGGCTCGTCCCAGATGTTGCGCATGCACGTCACGCAAGTAATATTGCACCGATTCGTCGGCTCGATGTACACTTTAGCCAGTTGCGACACCGGGCGATGCAAGCGCATATTGTTCGCCAAATCTTCCACGCGCAAGCGCGCGCCTGGCACGAGACCAAATTGTTCGACGAGTTTCGCGGGCATAATCAACCGCCCCTGCTCGTCGACCTCCGCCCACATGGCTCTATTTTCATCCATCGGAATATTCCTCGGTGAATTCATTTGCTACAAATCTATTGTATCCCAATGGGGCAGTTTGTCCAAAAACCACGCATTCGATTTTGACAAATTTGCCCAATCACGATACTATATGTATAGCATATACTATGCCGAAACAAACAATTTCCACCCACCCTCGCCCTGCTCGGCTTGCTGTTCCACGGCAAGCGGTACGGTTATGAATTGAAACGCACCATCGATCAGGAATTCGCGTCGTACTGGCGCATCGATTTCGCGCAACTGTACCGCTCGCTTGCCAAGATGACGAAAGCGAAATGGGTCAGCGTGTCATTCGCGCGCGGCGAAGGCGGACCTGGTCGGAAAATTTATACCGTCACGCCAAAAGGACGAGCGGCGTTTCGTGATTGGGTCGCGCAACCGGCACGAAACCGCGACGAATTCTTCGTCAAAGTCCATCTTGCCGGCGAGTGCGGTCTTTCGGTCGCGCATCTAATCGAGCCGCAACGCCGCGCGCTGGAAACAAATCGCGCGAAACATTCCGAAGCGCAACGCGCGGCGCAAGACAACGGCAAGCCGGGCGGCTGGTCGTCGCACACGCCGCACTGCGCGAAACCGAAGCGTCGCTCTCCGCGCTCGATTTATACGAAGCCATCACCGTGGCTCCACGCGATTCGCATACCTCCTCTGCTAAACCGCTGGTCATCACCGGCAGTGACGATCCCCTGCTCGATCAATTGGCGCGCATCGTTCACACAACGACGCACCCGGTCGGCAGTCTAGGCGGACTGATCGCGCTTTCCCAACACCAAGCCGATATCGCCGGCACACATCTCCTTGACCCAGAAACCGGCGAATACAATACTTCCCTTCGTCAAACACTTGTTGCCGGAAGATGATCTCGTCCTGGTTAATCTTGCCATCCGCGAAAATGGTTTGATCGTCGCGCGCGGCAATCCAAAAAATATTCGCAGCGTACGCGATTTGACGCGCGCCGACATTCGCTTGATCAATCGCGCGCGCGGGACTGGGACGCGCTTGTTGCTTTACGCCAAGTTGCGCGCCGCGCGTATCGACCCACGTACTATCGACGGCTGGGATCATGTAGGCGCATCGCACGATGCGGTTGCCGCGGCGATTGCGACCGGCGCGGCAGACGCAGGACCTGGGTTGCGCGCCAGCGCGGTCGCGTGGAATCTCGATTTCATTCCGCTCGGCGATGAACGGTACGATTTGGTCATCCCGCGCGATGAAATTGGAATCGCCACGCTTGGAACCAATTCTCGCGGCGTTGCACAGCGCCGAATTTCGCAAGACTGCCGCGACGCTCGCGGGGTATGATCTCGCGCGCAGTGGCAAAATTATTGCGCGGGTGAAATAGACGTGGAGCAAGTCACAGACTGGGCGCGTCTCTGGCGCGAGTTGGTCGAAGCGACCGCAGACCGGGAAAAGAGTTGCATCGCAAAAGCGGAACGCGGCGCGCGCCAATTGAATCGGCGGTGGGCAAAAGCCGATTCCACCCGGGATTTCGTCGTTGCGCAACTGGACGCGCATCCCGGCGCAACATTGCTCGACATCGGCGCTGGCACCGGACGCTGGTCGATGATGCTGGCACAACACGCGCGCCGCGTCACCGCCATCGATTCATCGCCGCTGATGATTCAAGCACTGCACGACAATCTGCGCGGCGAGAGAATCGAAAATGTTCGCGTCGTCGCAGGGAACGTGGCCTCAAGTCCAAATCGAACCGCACGATTTTTCGTTTTGTTCGCATGCGATGTACGCGTCGCCCGATCTGCCGGCGTTTATTCGCGGAATGGTGCAAGCCACACACCGCACATGTTTTCTGCTGATGCGCGCGACGACCAGCGATAGCATTATGGCAGAGGCGGCAATGCATTTGTGGGGTCATCCGTACGACAGTCCCAATTTTCAAGTGGGCTATAACGTGCTGTTGCAAATGGGAATTTTCCCCAACGTGATGATCGCCGACACCGGTTTGTGGGAGCCGTGGACGAGTCCCAGTTTAGATGCGGCATTAGTCGACATCAAACGGCGGATGGGTTTGAGCCAGACGAATGCGCACGATGATTTCCTGATGGATTTACTGCGGCGTCGATTGAAACAAGTTCAAGACCAGTACGTTTGGACACCCAGCGTGCGTTCGGTGCTGGTGTATTGGAACATCGAACAATAATTTAGCGAAGATTCGCGAGATTCGCGGACAAAAATTGCAGGGAGAAGCAAAATGAAACAATGGAGTTTTTTGCTCGGTTTGATTTTATTTGGTTCGTTGTTTACCGCGTGCGCAACCGCAACCCCGACACCGGTTCCACCAACCCCCGTCCCCCCAACCGCCGTTGCTAAACCAACAGCGGCACCGTCGCCTGTCGTCTTAAAACTCGAAGGTCTCAGTAGCACGAAATCGTTGACACTGGCAGACGTCAAAGCGCTCCCGGCAACCGAGGGCTGGGCGGGCATCAAGAGCAGCACCGGCAGAATCACCGTCCCCGATGTTTACAAAGGCGTTTCGATTGCCGCGCTCGTGCAAACTGTCGGCGGCATGAACGCCGAATCCGGCGTCACGCTCACCGCCAAAGACGGTTACGCGATGACGATTTCGTACGATCAAATTACCAAAGGCGATTTCATCACCTACGATCCGGCACCGGCGATGAAGTCAAAATCAAAGACCCGCTCACCGTCATCATCGCGTACGAAAAAGCCGGCAAGCCGCTGGATGAGGCAACCGAAGGCACGCTGAAACTCGTCGTCGTCAGCGCCAAGAACAACCAAGTCGTCGATGGGCATTGGGCGGTCAAGTGGGTGAATCAGATCGCGGTCAAAGCACTCGCGCTCAATTGGACGCTTCCGCTCGCCGGCGCAATCACCGAAGAAATGGATCGCGGCACCTTTCAATCGTGCGCGGCAGGATCGTGTCACGGTAAAACCTGGACCGATGAAAAAGCACAAGTCTGGAGCGGCGTCCCGTTGTGGTGGTTGATGGGGCGCGTCGACGATGACAACAAGCACGGCGATTTTGCTTACAACCAAAAAGCCGCCGACCAAGGTTATCAAATTCAAATCACCGCCGCCGATGGATTCAAGGTTACGCTGGACAGCGCGCGCGTCAATCGCAACAACAACATTCTCGTCGCGTACCTCGTCAACAACAATCCACTCGATGAGAAGAACTTTCCGTTGCGGCTCGTCGGCTCCGATTTGAAAACCGGCGAGATGGTCGGCAAGATTGGCAAGATCAATCTGGTGATGCCGTCGATGCAAACCGCGGCAACGCCAAAACCGACCGAAGCACCCAAGCCGACCATTGCGGCTTCATCGTCGGCATCGCCCGCCGCCCAAGGTGGCTTGACGATTACCGGCGCGGTCGATAAATCGTTGACGCTTGATCTCGCCGCACTCAAGGCAATGTCGCCGGTCAAGATCAAAGCCGAGCATCCGAAGCAAGGAATGCAGGATTACGAAGGCGTACGGCTGAACGCGTTACTCGATCAAGCGAAGGTGAAAGAGACCGCAACCAAACTGGTCATGACCTCGGGCGATGGCTTTGTCTCCGAAGTTCCGTTAGCCGATGTCAAGAAATGCGCCGACTGTTTAATCGCGTTCGCCGACGGCGGCAAACTCAACGCGGCGATGCCGGGAATGGCAAGCAACTTTTGGGCAAAAGATGTCGTCAAGATCGAAGTGAAATAGAGTCAGACCTGT
>CAVQYN010000010.1:0-10834 GCA_963718225.1 uncultured Chloroflexia bacterium | reverse complement strand
CGACCGCAAGCGTCGCCCCTGCCAAAACAAACACGCGAACGTGCAATCATTTTTGTCTTCGCTTCCGCCGCAATCGCGTCCGGCATGTTTGCCGCGGTGTTTTCACTTCCCTCCGCTGCGACGGTAGCGACGATAGTGTTTTTTGTTTTTGCGGCGTTTATCCTGCCGCGTGCGTGGATTCCGATTGCAATCGCAGTTCTGATTCCGTTCCAATTTTACATCCCGTTTGCTGGTGCGCTGAACTTGCGCGGCGCGACGTTGTTCGTTTTTGCCGCCGCGTTGCGCTTTCTCATTGAGCGCGGGTTATCTCGCAAGTGGTCGCGTTGGTACGCATGGATGATTCCTGCCGCGCTGTTTCTTCTCGCGGCGACAGTCTCGGCAATCGGTGCGGCAAATCGCTATGCCGCGTTCAAAGGCATCTACGATTGGCTGCCGGTTTTCGCGGCAGCGTTCGTCGTGAGCGAAGCGTTGCGTTCCGATGTCTGGCGCAAGCGCGTCGTCGCGGTGCTCATCGCGGCTGGCTTTGCGGAAGCGCTACTCGGACTGATCCAATCGAGTTTCAGTTTCGCCCGCGTCGTTGATGCGTTGCGCTCGCCGTTGGCGGGTATCGTTTATCAGCCGAATCTCTTGCGCGAACGGCTCGCCGATTTATCCTTCAACTGGGTGCTCGATGGTCGCGTTCTGCCGTTCGGCACTTTCATTAACGGCATCGATTACGCGCTCTTTCTCGCCGCGACCTTGGGATTGGCAATCCCATTTTGTTTTGCTTCGCGCACTCGCCGTGATTTTGCGCTGACCGGTGTTGGCGCCCTAGTTATTTTGGCGGCACTGCTCTTGACCTTGAAAGGGTCGGGACTGATTGCGCTCGCAGGTGTCGTTGTTACTTTTCTCGTGTTCTACTTCTCGCGTCAATCATTATCCGCAACGGTTGGTGTTGTGGCGGTTCTTGGCTTGGTAACGGTGCTCGCGTTGTTGTTCTCCGACGCATTCGCTGAGCGTCTTGTATTTCTGGTTCAGCGTGAGACTGGCGCCCTTGCAGCGACCGGGCGTTCGGCGATTTGGCTGCAATTGCTCGCTCAATTGCCGCAACAATTATGGTTTGGTTACGGCATGAACAATACGACAAGCTTGGTTCTCCCACAACCGACGCTGAACGGCGGCGCCTTCGCGCTCAACCTTCCGTCGCCGGAAAGCGCGTATGTCGCAGCCATCATCGAAACCGGCGTGGTCGGATTTGCGTCACTACTAGCGTTGCTTGCCGTGGTCGTATCGCGCGCATATTCCAACGCGCGCCGTGCTTCGCCGATGGCAATGGGCGTGCTGGCGGCGATCATCGCCATCGTGTTTGGAAATGTGACGGTCGCCAGTTTGACGACGGATCAAAATGGTTTGTTGCTCGGCGTTCTGGTCGGAATTGTTTTTGCGGCGGCGGATAAATAAATGGGCGAATCGCCAATTGTTCACCCCGACGTGCGCATGCGCCGCGTGCTTTCGTTTGCAACGATCACGGCATTTGGTTTTGTGTTGGGCAAGGTCAGTGGCATTCTGCGTGAAATCGTTGTGAGCGCGCATTTCGGTCTCTCGTCCGACCTGGATGTGGTACTTTGTTGCCTTGACCGTGCCGACGATCATCAACAACATTGTCGCCGGCAGCGCCATCACCGCCGCCATTATGCCAACGTTTGCCCAGTACCTTGCGCGCGGTGAGCGCGACGAGTTCTGGCGCGTGGCGAGTCTCGTGACGAATGTGGTCTTGCTGATTACCGGCGCGCTCACTGCGCTGGCGATGATTTTTCCTCAGCCAATCATCGCGCTGGTGGGCGCCGGCTTTGCCGCGCAAACGCAAGCCGTCGCCGCGGGTCTGCTCATCATCATGATGCCGACGCTGATGCTGGGCGCGCTGCTGAATATGTTGATGGCGATGCTCAACTCGCTCGACCGCTTTACCGCGCCGGCGCTGATTTTTCTTGTGCTCAATGCCGGCATCATCCTCACGGTCATCGCGCTGTCGCCCGTGCTCGGTGTTGCCGCGGTGGCGTGGGGTTTTCTCATCGGAGTGGCATTACAAGTGGTCATTCAATTCATCGAATTGTCCAGAGAGCATCCGCAATTTAGTTGGACTATCGATTGGCGGCATCCGGCGTTGCGCCAAGTCTTGCGCGCCTTTGTCCCCATCACCGCTTTGTCGATTGTGGCGCAAGTCAATTACGTGATCGACAAGACCATGGCGACCGTTTTGCCGGCCGGCACCGTCGGCGCGCTGTACTACGCCGACTCGGTTCTGGGATTGTTTTATATGATCGGCATCAGTCTGGGCATCGGCGTCTTTCCCAGTCTAAGCCGGATGGCGGCGACCGATGATCGCGTCAGTTCTGCGCGCGCGGTGACGACGTCTTTGCGCTTGCTCATTTTTATTTTGGCGCCGCTCACTTTCTTGTTAGTTTCATTTGCCGCGCCGACGATTGGCTTGATTCTGGGGCGCGGCAAATTCGATGCGAGTGCGGTGGACCTGACGGCGCAGGCGCTGGCGATGTACGCGATTGGCTTGATCGCGATTGCGGCGATGTATGTCTTACAGCGCGCGTTCTACGCCCTGCGCGACAATGTGACGCCGTTCGTCGTCGGCGCGGCGGCGATGGTCTTGCACATCGCCTTGAACCTGGTCTTGATGCCGTCGCTCCTTCACGCCGGGATCGCGCTCTCGGCGTCGACCAGTAGCATCCTGGGGGTAGCGGTGTTGACCTTCTTGCTTGCCAAACGGCTGCCGGACATTGCGTTGGGCGGCTTGCTAAATTACTTGTTGCGTTGCCTGCTGATCGCGCTACCCAGTACCGCCTTGGTGGTGTGGGTCTTCACGCTATCCAATGTCGGCACCATCACCCTGACCGCGCGCTTGATCGCAATTGGATTTGCGTTGGCGGGCGGGCTGGTTTATTTTCTCGTCGCGTGGGTTCTCAAGATTCCCGAAAGTCATATGCTGGTGCAATTCGTCCTCGATTCACTTCGCCGCTCAAATCGCGGAGCGCGCGGATGAACATTTGCATGTTCTCACGCATCCTGCCGATTCATTCGGCGGGCGGAATGCAAGATCACGTCCAGACGTTGAGCGCGGGATTGGCGCGGCGCGGACATCAGATCGATGTCATTACGACCGCGCATCCGGATGGTAAGGTATTCGATATCATCGATGGCGTGCAAATCCACTTTCTAAGCGATGCACCGCTTGGACAAAACACGAATGTGTACTGGATTGGGGCGGCGGCAAAATTTGACGAGTTGGCGCGCGCGCAAGCGTTCGATGTTTTGCACAGTCAGGGCATCGGTGCCTATGGCGTGTACAAAAAAAACTTGCATCGAAAATATCGCCTGCCGTTGGTTGCATCTTTCCACGGCACGCATCTCGACGTGTTCACCACGAGTCTGCACACTGATTTCTCGCCGACGAATCCAATCGGTACGGCACGGTTTCTTGCGCTAACGGGGAATCTTATTTTTCGATATTTGTACCGTGACCTTTGGTTCGCGCGCGCTGCGGATGTTTTGATTGCGACGAGTGACGCCGATGAGCAAAAATATCGGATGCTCTTTCGCGTTGATCCTGCCAAGGTTCGCAAAGTGTACAATGGAATTGACACGCAACTCTTTTCGCCAATGCCCAATGACTCGTCACTTGTCGCTCTGCGTGCGTCTCTTGGAATCAGGGCGGGTGATAAGATTCTACTTGCGCTCGCGCGTCTCGAAAAAGACAAAGGCGTGCAAAATGCTATTGGGGTAATGCCGCAAGTGCTGGCGCAAATGCCAGCTGTCTTGATTGTGGTTGGCGATGGCGCATACCGCGCCGCGCTGGAAGAATTGGCGCGAAAACTTGGCGTGGCGGAGCATGTTCGGTTTGTTGGGTCACAGTCGCTGTCCGAATGCGCGCGTTATTTCAATCTTTGCGATGTCTTTGTTGATCCGACCTTGCGCACCGATGGCTACGATCTGACAATCGCTGAAGCGATGGCATGTGCCAAACCGGTGATCGTTTCTGACGTTGGTGCGAATAGCACATTGATCGATCGTGTCACTCAGGACGATGGCATTCTGATTCCGCGCGGCGATAATAATGCTTTGGCGCGCGAAATTTTGCGCGTGCTCGGTGATCCCGTGCGTGTCCAACAGATTGAAGGTGCGGCGCGCCAGAAAATTGTCGGGCGGTTCAGCATTGAAGCAATGGTGGGCGGGATGGAAAGAGTGTACGAGCAAGTTCTGCTTTCCCATGCCGATGATTTCTAAACGACGGCTAGGTTAAGGACAGGATAACGTCAAATGCGCAAGATTGGATTGATCAGTCCGCGGGTTAACGCAAATCGTTCGGGGCACCAATCAGCCGAAGCCGCCCGTGAGCCGCTGGGTCTTTTGTCCATCGGCAGTTATCTCAAGCAGCACGGTTATGCCGTTGAACTGCTCGATACGAATCTCTATCCGCAAACCAGGGTCAACACAGAGCTCCGGCGCTTGGTTGCCGAGAAACCAATCTATATCGGCTTGTCGGTGATGACCTCACAACTGCCACATGCCTTGGAGATGACTCAATTCATCAAGCAGCTAGATCCCACAGTGCCGGTGATCTGGGGTGGAATTCATCCGACGCTTTACCCAGCACAAACCTCGCTCGACCCGCGCATCGATTTGATAGTGTACGGACCCGGCGAGTCAACTTCCCTTGAGCTGGCAGACAAATTTGAGAATGGCGCGCAAGACCTGCAAAGCGTCAAAGGTATTGCACTTCGCGGGCAAGTGTTGGCTGGACGCCCACCCGAGAATCTAGATAGTTTGCCTTTTCTTGACTATGGTTTGCTCGATCTCCCATGGTATTTGGGCCCCGCACCCCACTATCTGTTATCGGAGCAACCGATTCGCGCCTTGACGGTGCTTTCCTCTCGGGGCTGTCCGTGGCGTTGCGGGTTTTGTGTCAACCATGTGACCAAGAATCACTGGCGCGCGCTTTCCGCGGAGAGATTCCTGGATGAATTGGAGAATCTAGTCAGGACATTTGATCTGGAAGCCGTTCGGATCTTGGACGAAGATTTTTTTGTTAGCAAGAAACGTGTGACCGCCATTGTCGAGGGGCTGCGCGCGAGAAACATTCGCTTAGTCTGGGGCACGAACGTGCGCGCTAATTACTTTAACGATAACTATATCACCACCGAGTATGCCAAGTTCTTGGCGGAGGCTGGAGTAAAATTTCTCTCTCTGGGTGCCGAATCCGGCAGCGATGAGGTCCTGGAAATGATGCGCAAAGACATCACGGTTGACCAGACCCTTCGATCGGCAAATGTCTGCGCCAGCGCCGGGATTACGCCGGTTTACTCTTGGATGATCGGAATTCCTGGGCAAACCAAGGCAATGATGAGAACCAATGTGGATCTGATGAACAAGATCAATACCCTTTGTCCATCTGCTGTGCAATATACGAATTGGATCTTCCGACCCTTTCCGGGCGGCGTGCTGTTTGATACCTGTAAACAGTTGGGCATGCAGGAACCCGCTTCGGTGGAGGAATGGGCGCGCTTGGGAGTAGATCGAGAGCGGAACACGGGATTCCTTGCCGCATCAGGTTTACCCTGGATCGAAGATGTGGGTTTTGTAGAGTTTCTGGCTACTTTTACTTCCCTGATCCGATTGCCTTCGCAGAAGGAGCTGACCGCCGCCTTCCAACGTCGCTTGCTGTCAGTCCTCGTGCGGTTGATTTACCGGGCATGGGATTGGCGCGGGGTCGGATGGGTGGCGCGGCAAGCAGGCAACTGGCTACGGATAGTCGCTCTCCGGAGAACCCGCGTGTAACAAATGGAAAAGGTATACGCGGAATTTGCCCAGGGAAATGAAATAAAGAGCATGGGGAATCTGTAATGGCTTTGCACGATACCAAAGAACGCGCGTTGCCCGCGCATCCACAACAATCGACGGAAGATTATCTCGTTTATCTAAAGCACGTTGCGTTGTACGAGTTTGCCAAAACCTTTTGCATCGGCAAGCGTGTGCTTGATTTGGGTTGCGGCGAAGGATACGGCAGTGCGACGCTATCCCCAAGTGCGCACTTTGTGGTGGCGGCAGATATGTCGGTGGATGCGGTTGTGCACGCTAAAGACAAGTATGCGCAAACGAATGTTGCGTTTGTTGTGTGTAATGCCCAGCACCTGCCGTTCGCCAATGCCGCATTCGACAATGTGATTTCGTTTGAGGTGATTGAACACCTGCCGAACGTTCGCCAATACCTCGAAGAGATCCGGCGCGGCGTCCGGGCGCAAGGCACTGCGATCATTTCCACGCCGAATCGATTATTGCGGCTCTTGCCATTTCAAAAACCGTGGAACCGTTTTCATCTGCGCGAGTACTCGGCGGCGGGGTTGCGTCGCGCGGTTGCGGCGGTGTTCGTACAAGTTCAGGTGCAAGGCATCAGTGCGATTCCAGCAATCCTCGAAATTGAGAAAAAGCGAGTCAGACAAAATCCGCTTGTCGCATATCCAAAGATGCTGGCGCAGATGCTGCTGCCTGACGCGCTATTTGTTCGCTTGCGCAATGCCAGGGCTCATCCGCAAGCGAAATCGCTTAACGCCCAGCCGGCTAATTTTCGCGAACGATTTTCAGCAAGCGATTTTTTGGTGTCGGAGCAAGAGTTGAACGATTGCATCAATCTGGTGGCGATTGCCCGATGACCATCGAGTCGGTGCTCGATGCCGATTACGCAAACGCCGTGGATGCGCGGCTCGATTCGTACGCTGCGTATATCGAATATCAGATTCAGGAAGCGCGGCGCGCCCTTCCATTCCTGGCGAAATTTTTCGAGCCGCGCGGCGCACATGTATTAGAAATCGGCGCGGGGCGTGGTGGCAAAGGAATTGCATACGCGCTCGCTGGCATGCGCATCGTCGCGCTCGATATCGATGCGGAGGCGTTGCAGCTCGGCGCGGAGAATGCGCGCTCGCGTCACGCCTCGATTCAATTCCTGGCGGGGGCGGGAGAACAGTTGGCGTTTCCAGCCAATCACTTTGATGCGATCTTGCTCGACAGCGTGATTGAGCATGTGCAAAATCCGCTGCGCGTGTTGCAAGAATGTTTTCGGGTTCTCAAGCCGGGCGGGATCGTGTTTGTGGTCTTCCCGCCGTTCTACGGTCCGCTCTTCGGTCACATCGACGATTACGTGATGATGCCCTGGTTTCATCTATTGCCGCGCCGTGTTGTCGAACGTGAGCTGTTAAAGCATCAACCGATTGGGATTCTCACGCCACGAGAAGCGTTTGCGGCGTTTTCCTCGCTGAATGGCTTGACGGTATTTCGCTTCAAACAGCTGATGCGATCCACCGGTTTTCAACGCGAGTTTTTTCAGGTGCGGTCGTTCCTTTTGCACCCTGGGATGCGTTTGGCAGCAGGGTTGATTGCCGCGCTGCGTCAACCACCGCGACTGGTTAAATTGCGCGCCGCTTTGGTGCGCGCGCGGCGGGAGTTTGCGCCGAGCACCTTCATCTTATTTCTGCTTTTGAGTATGCTGACGCCGCTCGTCATGGTTCCGTTTCTGCAAGAAATCGCGGCGGGGTGTTGCAAGACTGTGTTGAGAAAACCTGAATGACAAACCGATGGACGTGGCTCTTGGTGCTGGCTGGGCTTGCGCTCCGGCTGTTTTTGATTTTTCCTGGACCACTTGAATCCAAGGTCGAGTTTTTTTACAATCGTGCCGACTTGCGCAATTATTATTGGCCCGCGCAAGCCGCGTTGCAGGGACAAAACCCGTATGTGTTATGGGCAAGTGGACAAGCCGGCGAATTCCGCGCGGACATGGCGCCGCTTGAGTTACTTGTCTACGTAGCGACAGTTGCAGTGTGGAATGATCCGCGCGCCCTTCAGATCTTATTTGCCTTGTTCGACGTGACGAATATTCTCTTGCTCGGCGTGTTGCTCAAGCATTCACCGCTCAAGGTGCCTTTTCAGATTTTCTACACGCTGGGTCCGCTGACGCTTTACAATCTGGTCTTGGTGCCGCAAGATAAAACCATCCTGCTGACGCTGACGTTTCTGATTTTTATTCTACTTTTGTATCCGCGCGAGCACGTTTGGCAAATTGGATTTCTGCGCTTGGCACCCGCCGATGCTGTAATGGGCGCAGCGGGATTGCTGGCTGCATTCAAATGGCTCAGTGTGTTTTATTTGTTGCCGTTGTTGCTTTTTGTCTCACCCGATGTGCGCGCATTTATCAAGCGCGGAATCATTTTTGGCACAGTGGTTGCGCTGGCGCATCTCCCTTGGTTTCCCGATTGGCTGTATGTCTACACTTTTCGCGCCGGCCGAGTTGTATTGCCGTCCCACATTTCGCTGGGCGCGTTGTTGAATGCGGTCGGTTTGTATGATCGTGGTCTATTGTTGATGGCATTGGTCGCATCGCTCGCGGCGATCTACGTGCTGTTCTGGTTCAAGCGCATCGATATTTTTGAAACGATGGCGCTTTCGGTGATGGCGGGTATCTTGTGGACGCCGGACATGGACCCCGTCCATTTATCGATTGTGGTGTTGTACTTGTTGCTCGTTGTAAATTGGTCGAGTGTGTCGCGGCAAATGATGGTGTGGGGACTGAGTGCGTGGGTTGCTGCCGTCTATGCTTTTTCGACGCGCGCCGGGTACGTCTCACGTGGATTGCCGGACGTGCGTGCGATCACCGGCGTCTATGGTTCAACCCAAATGATCGTCTTGTCGTACGTGTTGTTCATCGCGGTGCTTGCGCTGTACCTGTTTGACAAATGGCGTGGGCGCCCGGTTGGGCGCGACGTACTTGAATCGAAGGTGGTTTGATGGTACCCAGCCGACGGATTGGCGCGCCTCAGGCGATTGAGGATGGTGCCGCGTGAAAAGAATCGTTTCATTTTTTCGGACCCATGCTCTTTTGTTGGCGATTGTTGCGCTGGGCGCGGCGTTGCGCTTCTATGGCATCAATTTTGGGTTGCCGTATACCTATGCGCCAGATGAGCCAGCGTTATTATCGATTTCGCTCAGGATGCTGAGGGAAGCAGATCTAAATCCCCAGTGGTTTGGTTACCCTGGCTTGATGTTTTATCTGAATCTGTTTGTATTTCTATTGTATTTTGGAGCAGGGCGTCTGTTGGGCGCTTGGGTTTCACCGGCGGAGTTGCCACACATTGATGTGATCACTGTCGGCGTCGGCAAGTTGGTATTGGCCGACGAGTTTTTGCTTTCCCGATCGCTCACGGCTCTGTTTGGCACAGCATGCATTTTGTTGGTGTATCTGTTGGGGAAACGACTTGGTTCCAAGCCCAGTGTCGGTCTCGTGGCTGCTGTTTTATTTGCCGTATCGCCTGCGAATATTGCAAGTAGCCATCTTATTCGACCAGACACATTTGCGGTTTTCTTTCTTTTGTTGGCGATGGGTTGGATCGATCGCGCATTTATCAAGCCAGATTCCCGCAATTATCTTATTGCCGGCATTGGGATTGGCTTGGCGGCTGCCGCCAAGTACAACGCTGGTGTCGTTGCGTTTTCGCTGATCGTTGCGCATGGGTGCAATTTTGGCTGGCGCGGCTTCTTGCGGAAAGAAATCTATCTTGCAGGCGTTGTCAGCGCCATCACTTTTTTGATCTTCAATCCATTTGCCATTCTCGACTTGCCGGGATTTTTCAATGGTTTGGGACTGGCATCAGCCGCGCAGACTAGCCACACGGGAACGGAAGGTGGTACCATCGCTTGGTACATCAACTATTTGTGGGGTACTGAGGGCTGGATTGCTGTGCTTGCATTATTTCAAATGGTGCGAACTATCCTGGCGCGCGACAAACGCGGCATCGTGTTGCTCAGCTTTCCAATTCTCTACTACCTCTTTATCAATCTATTTGCCGTGCGCAACGACCGCACCGTGATGCTTGTGATCCCTTATCTCGATGTACTTGCCGCGCTGTTTTTGATTTTCGTGTATGAACAAATTATCACCCCGCGCGTTTCAAAACGGATAGCGATTGGGCTGCTCGATACTTGCAGTCGCGGCGACAGCATTTGCGCCATTTGTTCAATCGCTCCAAGCTGATGCCGCGTTGCTGCAAATCGACAGCCGCGAGACGGCGCGCGTTTGGATCGAAAATAATTTGCCGCCCGGCGCGCGCGTCTATGTCGAACCGTACAGCCCGTATGTGGACACGCAGCGATTTACTGTTGAAGGCGGCGGAGCAACCGAGCACCCGCTTGAATGGTACGCCCAAAACGGATTTGAGTATCTTGTGTTCAGCTACGGCGCGTATGGCCGCTTCTACGAAAATCGCGGGCAATACCCCGAGACCGCAAAAATGTATGATGAGTTTTTTGCCCGATTGCCGGAAATCAAGCGCTTTGACGATGGCGGTCTTGCCATACGCATTCACCAGATTGGTGTGAAAAACCTGCCTGCCAAGCGTGTCGGCGCGCGCTTTGGAATTTTCGGCGATTGGCTGGAACTGGTTGGCTATGACATCAATCCAGCGCAAACGGGTAAAACGATCGATGTCGATTTAGCTTGGCGGCTCATCGCGCCGCGCCGCGAATCATTCAGTCTCACCGTACGGCTGATTGATCGTAATGGCGACGAAATCGCGCAATCGAGTGGCTTGCTTTTCGAGGCGATTCCCAGCGACGGCATCGTTCGCGTGAGGCGAAAAATTCTCGCACCACGCGAGCCGGGCTGTATCGATTGCAGATTGAAATCGATGCGCAAGGACAGGGGCGTGTGCCGGTCTTGTCGCGTCAGCGCGAGCCGATTGCGGACAAGTTATTCCTCGCGCCCTTTAAGGTTGCGCCGGCGGCAGAGGATTTACGCGCCGTG
>CAVQYN010000009.1:0-17642 GCA_963718225.1 uncultured Chloroflexia bacterium | reverse complement strand
AGAACAATTGATGCCGAAAAATTTCGTGTTCTACAATCCCGACGAACACAAACGCATCATCGCCTTGCTCGAAGCGAAACAGCCGCACGCGATCATCGCTGCGACGACACACAATCCGGAACTCGCGGGTGGAATGTATCCCTTCCCGCTCATCGAAGACGGCGATTTTGATATTTCGTCCGTTTACATGACGGACGAAGCAGGCACGCGACTGGCACAACACGTCGGCAAAGAAGTTTCGCTCCGCGTTCGCGCGCAGCGCATTCCGTCGACCGGGTGCAACGTCATCGCGCGCAAAGGATCGGCGAATCGCCGCATGGTCTTGACCGCGCACATCGATAGTAAGGATGGCTCACCCGGGGCAATCGATGATGGTTCAGGCATTGTGATTCTGCTGCTCGTCGCGGAATTGCTGCGCGATTACACCGGGCACATGGGAATCGAACTTGCGCTGTTGAATGGCGAGGATCATTACAGCGCGGCCGGCGAGGTGCTGTACCTCAAAAACAATCGCGACAAGTTGAATCAAATCCAACTGTGCGTTAACTTCGATGGGGTTGGCTATCACAAAGGCAACACGGCATTCTCGCTGTACGAATGCCCGGACCAAATGGCGAATGTGATTCGCCAAACGCTCGCGCGGCACGATGGCATCGTCGCGGGCGAGCCATGGTATCAGGGCGATCACATGATTTTTGTGCAGAGCCAGGTCCCCGCGCTCGCATTCATCTCGGAACAAGCTGGCGAACTTTTCACGCACTATACGCATACGCCCCGGGACGCGCCAGAGATTGTCGATTGTGCGAAACTGGCGGAGGTAGCGATGGCAGTCCGTGAGCTGTTGCTTGAGCTCGCCAATGTGGTGGTTGCAGAGTAGATGCAAAACAAAACGCGCAGATAACCCAGGTTGTCTGCGCGTTTTTTATTTCACCGCCAAGAACGAAAAGAGACGAAAAACAGTTCTTGAACTTTGCACCCCTTGCACTTGCAATGGCTTGGCAAAGGCGATGTGCACAATGTTGCGTCACCGGCTACATCGTGCGACGATGCCATTACAAAGCATGGATGATCTGGGATGACAATTGAACCGGCACATTCCATCGCCTCTCGACAGATGCGATATGCGGAAGAGAATCAGATTGCCACTGTGTCGAAGAACGTGGCAGCATACGACTAAAGGAGGTCGAAGATGACCATTCAACATTTTCCTCTCCGCTCTCCGTGCCTTTGCAGTTCAATTATTCACCGTACTTCAATCGAATCTCGCCGTCCATCACGTCGACAACCGCTTTGCCGCCACCATCCGCGAGCGCGCCAAATAACATCGCCT
Organism: uncultured Chloroflexia bacterium; assembly: GCA_963718225.1. GTDB lineage: Bacteria > Chloroflexota > Anaerolineae > UBA4142 > UBA4142 > DAOTXS01. Next base: position 16,312 of record CAVQYN010000009.1, on the reverse strand, counting down.
CGGAGAGCGGCTTGCGAATTCTGTCATCGATGAGACGCGACATTGGACGCGCGCCGAAATTCTTGTCGTACCCGCGTTCGGCAAGCCAGTCACGCGCCGCATCCGTCAGTTCAAGCGTGACGTGCTTGCTGCTCAACGCCGTGCGCAGTTCGTCGATTTGCTTATCGACGATTTGTTTGATCGTCTCAGGCGAAAGCTGATCGAACCGCACGACCGCATCGAGCCGATTGCGAAACTCGGGATTGAACAATCGCTCAATCGGCTTTTTGGCTGGGTCGCCGCTGTCCTCGGAACGAAAGCCCATCGGCGTGCTCGTCAATTCACGGGCGCCCGCATTCGTCGTCATGATCAACACGACGTTGCGGAAATCCGCTTTGCGTCCCGTGTTGTCGGTCAGCGTCGCGTGGTCCATCACCTGAAGCAAAATGTTGAACAAGTCGGGATGCGCTTTTTCGATTTCATCGAGCAGGACGACCGAGTACGGTTGACGACGCACGGCATCGGTGAGCAAGCCGCCCTGATCGAAACCCACATACCCAGGTGGCGCGCCGATCAAACGACTGACCGTGTGCTTTTCGGAATACTCGCTCATATCGTAGCGCAACAATTCGACGCCGAGCGCGCGAGCCAGGACGCGCGCGAGTTCGGTTTTGCCGACGCCGGTTGGACCAAAGAACAAAAACGAGCCGACGGGCTTGTGCGGCAAGCGCAATCCCGCGCGCGACAACCGAATCGCGGAGACAATCGATTCAATCGCGTTGTCCTGTCCAAAAATAAATTTGCGCAGGGTCGCGTCGAGGGTTTCGAGTCGTTGCCGTTCGTTGCCCGACACGGTTTCGGCGGGAACCTTTGCCATCGCCGCGACGACAATTTCGATTTCCTCGCGCGTGATAATTTTTTTGCTTTCACCTTCGGGACGAATGCGTTGCCGCGCGCCCGCTTCATCGATGACGTCGATGGCTTTGTCAGGCAAGAATCGTTCATTGATGTGCTTGGCTGATAATTCAGCCGCGGCGCGAATCGCATCGTCGGTGTACGTGACGCCGTGATATTGTTCGAATCGCGATTTCAATCCTTGCAAAACCAGAATCGTTTCATCGACCGACAATTCAAGAATATCGATTTTCTGAAACCGCCGCGCCAAGCCGCGATCCCGTTCGAGTCCTTTGAATTCCTCGTGCGTCGTCGAGCCGATGCAACGCAACGTGCCGTTTGCCAAAACGGGTTTGAGCAAACTCGATGCATCGACCGAACTGCCGCTCGTCGAACCCGCGCCGACGAGCGTGTGGATTTCGTCGATGAACAATATCGCATTCGGCTTGTCTTCCAGGGCTTTGAGCACGCCCTTGATGCGCTCTTCAAATTGTCCGCGATATTTTGTGCCCGCAAGCAGCAAGCCCATGTCGAGCGCGTAGATGCGCGAGCCTTGCAACACACTGGGAACCGATTGGCTCACGATGCGTTGCGCGAGACCCTGCACCATCGCCGTTTTGCCGATGCCCGCATCGCCGACAAACAAGGGATTATTTTTCAAGCGCCGACACAACACCTGCACCGTGCGTTCCAATTCGGCTTCGCGCCCAATGAGCGGATCGAGTTTGCCTTGCTCGGCCAGCGCGACGAGATCGGTGGTGTATGCCGCGAGTGGATCGCGGTTGGGTTTTTCTTCCTCATCGCGTTCGCCAACCGTTTGTTTGGCGGGTTCGTCTTTGGCGATACCGTGCGAAATGTAATTCAACACGTCCAGCCGCGTCACGCCTTGCTGTTCGAGCAAATAGCGCGCGTGCGAATCATTTTCCTCTAACAGTGCTGCGAGAATATCGCCGCTTTCCAATTGTTTTTGTTGCGCGTTCTCCGCATGCCACACGGCAGACGACAAGACGCGTTCCAAGCCCAACCGTCTGCGTTGGTTCGTCTTTGGAATCCTTGGGTAATTGTTCTAAATTCTTTTCGAGATACGTTTCCAAATCACTCTTGAGTTTTTTGAGATTCGCGCCGCACGCTTGCAAAATATCGCGTGTGCGTTCCTCGCGCAACATCGCTAGCACCAGATGTTCGAGCGTGATGTACTCGTGGCGATGTTGGCGCGCATGGTTAAACGCATCGTTCAAACATTGACGCAGTGAATTGGGTATCGTCGGCGTGCTCATTCTGGCTCCATCGTTAATAGAAAAGGAAATTCCGCTTCGCGCGCCATTTGCATCGCGCGTTGCACTTTGCTCTCTGCGACATCGTGCGGATACGTGCCCGCAATGCCGATGCCCTTGTAATGCACGTCGAGCATGATGCGCACCGCTTCGGCTTCGGGTTTGCGAAACACGGTGACCAAGACCATCACGACAAAATCCATCGTGGTGTAATTGTCATTGTGCAACAGCACATTGTACATCGGCGGCTTGTAGATCTTGTGTTTGGTTTCTTGTTCAGTGGCGACGCCGCCTTCCTCATCCATCCAACGTTGTGACATGCAATTTTCCTTCGCGCCTATTGTATGCGATGCGCGGGTGCTGGTCAAGGCGAAAATGTGATATACTTGCCATCAAGTCAACACTGTCATTCTGAGCGTCGCTCGAGAATTTGATGCAGACTTCTCGCTACGCTCGAAATGACGATCGCAAATCAAAAATCTCCCATGCCTACTCTTTCCGATAAACTAAAATCGCTCGGCGTTCAAGTCGGCGCAAAAAATCTGCCGCCGCCGAAACCGAAAAACGCCAACACCGTCGAAAATATTTTGCCGGGCGCGTTCACGCCACGCCGCTTGGCGAAACGTTCATCGTCGAGCAAACGTATCCGCCGGATTATCGTCACGGCAACATCGCGCTTGCCGCTCAACGTTTCGTTGCAAGCGATTGCGGATTGGGCAAACGACCCGCGCCTCGCGCAATGCGAAACGCGCAACCTCGTCTTTCTCGACACCGAAACGTCGGGGCTGGCGGGCGGCACGGGCACATTTGCATTTCTCATCGGGCTGGGACGCTACGCGGCGGATGGTTTTCAACTCACGCAAATTTTTATGCGCGACCCGATTGAAGAACCTGCCGCACTTGCCGCCGTCACTGAATTTCTGCAACCGCTCGATGCGCTCGTCACGTTCAACGGCAAATCGTTCGACGCGCCGCTGTTGCGCAATCGCTACATCCTCAACCGGCACGCTGTGCCATTCACCGATGCCGCGCATCTCGATCTGCTTCCGCTCGCGCGGCGCTTGTGGCGCGACCGGCTGGAATCGCGCGCGCTGAAATCACTCGAAGAACATATCCTTGGCGCGACGCGCACCGAAGACGAAGTGCCGGGCTGGCTCATTCCGCAAATCTATTTCGATTATCTGACGAGCGGCGATGCGCGCCAACTCAAAGGCGTGCTGTACCACAACGCGATGGATGTCGTCGCGATGGCGGCGTTGTTGAATCACATCGCGCAGATGCTCGACGATCCGCTCAACTTTGCGCTCGAACACGGCATCGATATTGTCGCCATCGGCAAGTTGTTTGAAGAGCTGGGACGCTGGGACGACGCGGCGAATTTGTACGCGCGCGGACTCGAACTCGATTTGGCAGAAACGTCGTTCCGCGAAACCGTGCAACGTTTGGCGCGGCTCCAGCGGCGGCGCGGGAAAATGACGGAGGCAGTCGCATTGTGGCAAAGCGCGACGAACACGCGGCAGGTGTACGCGTTCGTCGAGCTTGCGAAATATTACGAACACCAGACGCGCGAGTACGCGCTTGCAATCGAGCAAACGCGCGCCGCGCTCGTCGTCGTCAAGGGCAATGATTTTCCACGCGATGCACGGAAACAATGGCTTGGGGATTTGGAGCATCGATTGAAGCGGTTGGAAAATAAAAACCGACGGAAGACCGAAGACGGATGACGGAATATCGTCGTCGGTCATCGATCGTCCGTCCTCCGTCTTGAAGGAGTCCCAAATGATTCCCAAACGAATGAATGACTATTTGCGCGACGTGTTACCAGAAAATGTGTGGCAGACACGCTGTGTCGAGGAAAACGGTTTGTTCTTTATGGAATTCACATCCCAGGATGTCGAACTCTTGCACCGCCTCGGCATCGAAGTGGACAACCTGGGACCGCGCCTCGTCGTCTGCATGTGGAACGAACAGCGAGCCGTTGGAAATCGGCGGCTATCTCGTCGTCGATAATGTCGCGATGGGGTTGCCATCGATGGGCGGCATCCGCATGTTGCCCGACGTAACGCCCGGCGGCGATTCACAACCTGGCGCGCGGGATGACGATGAAAAACGCGGCGGCAGATTTGCCGTTTGGCGGCGGCAAGTCCGGCATCGTCGCGCCGACGAATCTCTCACCCGCCGATCACACGGCGGTCGTGCGCGGGTTCGCGCACCTGATTCGACGCTATGTTCGGCTCTACAACCCAGGTCCCGATGTCGGCACGACTGATCAAGACATGAAAACCATCGCCATCGAAAATGGGTTGGACGCCGCGCTCTCCAAGCCGGTCGATATGGGCGGCAATCGCATCGATCAATTGGGCGCGGCGGCGGGTGGTTGCGTCATCGCGCTCGAAACATTGCACCGCGAAGCGCATCGTTTGCGCGTCCTGCCGCAATTTCGCAATCTCGAAATTCCATCCTGGGACAAGGTCACCTGCATCGTCCAAGGATTCGGCGCGGTTGGCGCGCACGTCGGAAAATTTTTGCTCGAGATGCAAAAGCAAACCGGTGCCGCGCCGCAAGTTATCGGCATCAGCGATGCGTCGGGATATTTATTTTGCGACGATGGACTCGACCTCGGTTTGTTGCTTGCGTTGCGCGACATCAATCCGCTCGTGACCAAGCCGTACTTTCTCGCGCATCCCGACGATGTGGACGCCGGGTGTGCGACGCTCAAGTTTTCCAGCGCGCGCGACGATCTGTTACGTGAATCGGCGTTCGCATTGATTCCCGCCGCGCCGCAAGCCAATTATCTCGATGTCGATGAATCGTCACGCCCGTCGATGACGATTGACAAGATGGGACGCTGGTCGATGATTGTCGAAGGCGCGAACACGTACTCACCCGATCCCAAACGCAAAGCCGCGCGGCGACGCATGGAACGCAAAGTGTATCAGGAACGCGGCACGCTTGATTGCCACCGATTACTTGGTCAATTCCGGCGGCGTGATTTTTGCCGCGCACGAACGCTTGATGCCAACGCCGACCGAATTGCGCATTCCCAACGAAATGCTGGGCAATCGCGCGGCGGTTGACCAGTGGCTTGGCGACCACGCCAAGGAACTTGCCGCACTGGCGGAAAAACGTCGCATCGCCGCGCGAGAAAAAACGCGACGACGTGATTCGTCGCAACATGATCGAGTTGATCGATGGCTTGATCGCTGACGATGATACTTTGCCCTGTCAGATTGCCGAACGCATTAGCATCAGTCGTATCGTCAGCAAGGAAAGTCATCGCGTCGCGCGCGAAGTGATGATCGATATGGCGACCGTGCAGACGGATTGTACGGTGCAAGATGCCGCGCGCACGTTGGTCGAAAAGAACACCGACATCTTGTCTGTCCTTGCGCCCGATGGTCACGTCGTTGGCATTGTGACCGACTGGGATATTACGCAAGCGGCGGCGCGCGGCAAAATCGAAGGCGTGCGCGTGGACGATGTGATGACGCGCGAGATTTTGAGTTGCGGACCCGAAGACAGTATCTTGGACGCGGTGACGCGCTTGGAACAACATGACATTTCTGCGTTGCCGGTGATTTCTGCCGATGGTCGATTGCTGGGTGTCATCACCGCGAGTATCCTCGCGACGCGGACACTGTATCGCTTGTTGCTGGGGGAACAGCAGACGTAGAATTGCCGGAATATGGTATGATTAGTTCATCTGATTGCGGGAGGATGTGAAATGGCTCTGACCAAGCAAAAGAAAAAGCGCGCGCGCCCGACTGTGCGTTCGCGCCGAGTTGGAGATATGACCACCGCTGAATTACGCGCGATGATCGAAGCATTAATCGACCGCAAACTGGTAAAAACTTCGGCGGTATCGCCGAGACCGACGATTACCGCACCAATGAAACGCCGTGCAATTTCCGCCGCCGGTCTTTATCGCTCGGGGCATTCGGATATTTCGTCTCAGCACGATGATTATTTATCGGCGAGCATTCTCAAGTCAACTACCACCCAGTAGAACTGGGTGGCTTGTAACTGTGCTCGACCGCAGTTGACGCGCGCTCGTCCAGCAATTTCTTCAATCGTTTGTTCTTACGCGTCGTCTGGACTTCACCCGCAAGGTTAGAAACCTTGCGGGCCACATAAAATCTAAGACAGGCGGCTTCCTCCACCTGTTAGAAGCAGGTGGTTTCCGCCGCCGATATTTATGAGTCTTTTCGTCGACACATCTGCGTTGTATGCTATTCTTGATGCCGACGATCTGAATCACGTCGCAGCAAAAACAGCATGGACAGAGATAGTCAACGGTGCCGAGGAATTGATTTCCACAAACTACGTCCTGGTCGAATCTCTGGCTCTTGTTCAGCATCGCTTGGGAATCGGGAATCGATGCCGTCAAAGCGTTTCAGCGCGACATCGTGCCAATCTTGCAAATTGAATGGCTCGACCACACTCAGCATACGATGGCAGTCAACAAATTACTCACCGTGGCGCAACGTCAGATCAGTTTGGTGGATTGGACAAGTTTCCTGGCTATGCAACGACTTGGAATCAAAACCGCATTTGCGTTTGACAGCGATTTTGAGACACACGGATTTGAATGTGTTCCGGCAGAAAATAGATAAGCGCAATCGAGCCGCTCAATGACAAAGGCAGATCGATCAAAAAAAGCGAATTAGATTAATCGGCCAGATAGCAATAGCCCCGAAGAATTTCGCGCACGCGATGAAAAGGGTCTGATTCGGGACCGTATTCTTCTGCTCTTCTTTCTTGTTCAGAATGACAGTGTGCAGAGTGCTACACCGCCTGCAAAACCTGCTCCAACTCTGCCATCGTCGCCGGCTCGATTTTCACCGCGCAGATTTTATACTCTGGAATTTTCGCTTGCGGGTCAACCGCGTCAATCGTCAACATATTTGCCGCCGCTTCCGCAAAGTGAAACGGAATGAAGACAACGCCGCGCGATGCTTTCTCCGTCACTTTCGCGCGCAAAACAATCGAGCCGCGCCGCGACGACACGCGCACCGGGTCGCCATCGTTGCATGGAATCAGCGGCGCGTCCGCTGGATTGATTTCGACCAGCGCTTCGGGTTGCGCGAAATCGAGAATCGAGTTGCGCGTTTGCGTGCCGCCGTGCCAATGATACAACACGCGCCCGGTCGTGAGAATGAACGGATACTCGGCGTCGGGTCGTTCTTTGCTCGGTGCGTAGACGAGCGCGTGAAATTTCGCTTTGCCGCGCGGGAATGTGCCCTCAAACAGAAACGGCGTCCCAGGATGCTCGCGATTCGGCACGGGCCATTGCAAACCGTCGCCGTCCAATCGCTCATACGTGATGCCAGCGTACGCTGGGACAAGCCGCCCCATCTCCTGCCATAATTTCCGACGGATGCGCGTAATCCCACCCCGCCGATTTTGCGCGACCGAATTTTTTCTCCAACCGCGTCGCCACATCGCACACGATTGGCCCAATCCGCGCGCGCCTCGCCAAACGGCTCGAACGCTTTGCGCACGCGTTGCACGCGGCGGTCGGTGTTCGTGAACGTGCCGTCCTTCTCCGCCCAACTCGCGCCCGGCAAAATCACATCGGCGTAACGCCCGGTTTCGTTGATGAACAAATCCTGGCAGACGAGAAATTCCAAATTTTCGATGGCGTGATGCGCATGCCGCAAATTCGGTTCGCTCATCAACGGATTCTCGCCCATCACGTACATCGATTTGATTGCGCCCGATTCCCAACCATTGGCAATTTCGGTCGTCGTGAGTCCACGTTTTGCCGGCGGCGTATGCCCCCACGCGGCGCGAAATTTTTCGACGACTGCTGGATCATCGGCTTTTTGATAGCCGGGATAGTCCCACGGCATCGCGCCAGCATCCGATGCACCTTGCACGTTGTTCTGCCCGCGCAACGGATTCAACCCGGTGCCCTCTTTGCCGATATGCCCGGTGAGCAACGCGAGATGAATGAGCGACATGGCGTTTTCCGTTCCGTGGGTGTGCTCCGGAATGCCGAGCGCCCAATAAATCGTCGCGCGTTTTGCCGATGCGTACATCCGCGCCGCCTTGACGATGTCATCGCGCGGGACGCCGCTGACGCGCTCCGCGTACTCGGGCGTGAAATCGCGCATCGACTTGGCGAACGCATCGAGATTTTCCGTGCGCTCTTCGACAAACTTTTTGTTGTAGAGATTCTCGGCGAGAATCACATTCGCCATCGCTGAAAAGAGCGGCACGTCCGTGCCCGGCTTTTGGCAGAGCCAGAGCGCGGCAAAGTTGACCATCTCGACCCGGCGCGGATCGGCGACGATGAGTTTGACACCGTGATGCTTGACCGCGTCTTTCATTTGCGAGCGCGATGATTGGATGCGTTTCAGCAGTATTCGACCCGGTGATGATCGCAACATCGGTCTGGTAGATTTCGCTCGCGGTGTTGCTCATCGCCGATGAACCGACCGCCATTTGCAACGCGACGACGCTGCCAGCGTGGCACAGCCGCGTGCAGTGATCGATGTTGTTCGTGCCGATGACCGCGCGGAACATTTTTTGCAGAACGTAATTGTCTTCGTTCGTCGCTTTGGCGCAACAAAAGACCGCGGTTGCATCGGGTCCGTGAGTTTTCACCGTCGACGCAAATCGATCCGCGACAAGTCCGAGCGCTTCATCCCAGGTTGCTTCACGCCAGTCGTCCCGATTCGCTTGCGTACGATGTCCTGCCCGCTGCAATTCTTTGCGAATCAACGGTTTCAATACGCGATTGGGATGATAGATGAAATCCCAGCCAAAGCGACCCTTGACGCACAAGTTGCCGCGACTAACAACGTGATCGTACGGCGTCGTCGCCGCAAGAATTTGAGTGTCTTCGCTATGTAGATCAAGCCGGCACCCCACGCCGCAAAATGGGCAAGTGGTGGCAACAGTTCGATTATTCTCAGACGCGCTCAAATTCCCTCCATGCTTGCGCTCACGCGCTTTGCCATGAAAATATCTGGCTTGCCGAATCCATTCGCGTCCGGCAAAATACCGACGATCACGAATCCACATTTTTGATAAAACGGGTACGGATGGTTACCGACGTTTTGAATCGTGGCGGCATGTGCCAACACATCTGGGTACACGTCTTTGCCGAACAATGTGGTCCCGCCAAATTCGTCATCCGTACCGAGCATGATCGTGCCCGCGCCGCGCTGTCGCACTTGGTCTTCAAAATCAGAAACGAGCGCGCGACCGATGCCGCGCCGTTGTGCGCCGGGTTTGACCGCGAGCGGATGCAATTCGTACACATTGCCGTCGTACTGTTCGATGCCGCCCACCCAGCCCAAGGCATTGCCCTCATCATCTAGCGCGACGCGGCTGATGCGCTTTAGCGCAAACGATTCACGGATTTCGGCAAGCGCCTCCCCGCGCGTTTTCATATAGTCGGGAATGTGCGCGAAAGCATCGATGAGCAAGTCAGCGACCTGCTCGATTATCTTTTCATCGTCATGCGCTAAATCGATAATTCGCATCTCACCATTGACGCTCGCCTTATTTGCGCTGGCGTTTTTCCAAACGCGAGTGCCGCACCAATTCCTGCATATCGCGCCCGGCTTCTATCCAAAACTCGCGCTTGGCTTTCAGCGCGCCGGTCGGACACGCTTGCACACAATTGCCACAGTAGACACACGAACTTTCCGGAATCGGCTTGTCGAACGCCGTCGCGATCTGTGAATCGAATCCGCGCCCAGCTTTAGTGATCGCAAACGTCCATTGCACATCTTCGCCGCACGCTTGGACACAGCGCCAGCACATGATGCACTTGCCATAATCGCGGATGTAAAAAGGATTGTCGTCTTTCAACGGATGCTCGCGGCGTTTCGCATCGACAAAGCGCGCGACGTCCGCGCCGTACTCACGCATCAGTGTTTGAATTTCCGGCGCGGCACTCAAATCGACCGCGCTGTTCAAGCAGTTCAAGAATCATTTTGCGTGCGGCGCGCACGCGCGGCGAATCGGTCTGCACGACCATTCCGTTTTCGCATTCGCGCGAACACGCCTGCACGAGCACGCGTGATTTTTCGACCTCGACGACGCACATTCGGCACAGCGACGGCGCGGTGAAATGCTCGTGATAGCAAATCGTCGGAATCGATTTGTCCAACGATGCCGCCGCTTGCAAAATCGTTGTGCCTTGTGGCACGGAGATTACTTGTCCGTCGATGGTTAGCGTGAGATTACTCATGCTTCATCCCTTGCGCGATATGCGCGGCAACGTGAGACGCCTGCTCGCCCACGCCGATAAGCAGTCCCGTTTTTTGTTCAGGGAGCCAGGGCAAGCCGGCAAAATACAACCCAGGTTGATCGGCAACGCCGCGTTTCTGGATCGGGAAGCCATCGCTATCCAAGACGACCGGATGGACCCAGCTAAAGTCAAAACTAAAACCGGTCGTCCAAAGAATCGAAGTGATGTTTGCATCACGCAAATTCAACTCGCGAATGACAGGAGAATCATATCCATCTCGCCACACCGGCAAGGTTTCGCGTGGAGCAGCGATTCCGTGTTTTTGAATAAAATCATCGACCATCTTCATCAGGTCAGCTTCGATCTTATCGGTGCGCGCCAGATTTTCCATCAAGTCAGGCGCAAGCAAAAGCTTGTCGCCGTCCATACCTTGAATATGACCAAGCAATCTAACGCCATCACGGGCAAATTGATGGAGATTGATCGAGTGTCCACCGCGCGCGCCGGAGGCTTGCGGATTACCGGCAAATCGGGCTTGAGGTGAAGGCAAATTCTCAGTCACGCGATTGAAAAAACCTGTGAGCTCAAGCCATGCGACAATGTCTTTGCCACGGTAGCCCCGCGGTATTCGTCCCGCTTTGCCCACACCCAAATAGACGGTGCGACCACTCAATTCCAAATCTTCTGTGATTTGAACACCTGATTGCGCTGAGCCCACGACGAGCACGGCGCCCGGCGGCAACATTCCTGGGTTACGATACTGGCTCGCTGACAATTGAAGTATGTCAGGTGGAATCTGATTACTGAACGCAGGGATTTTGGGTTTCTGAAATAGCCCCACGGCAACCACGACGTTACGTGCGTGGTACTCATTATCCGATGTCTTTACACGATAACCGTCGCCGTTTTGCTCGACCGTATTTACGCGCGTGTTGTAACGGATCGGTAAACGGAAGCGCGCAACGTAATCTTCAAAATAGCGGACAATCTCATCGCGCGGCATAAAGCCATCGGGATCGTTGCCGTTGTATTCCGCGCCCGGCATACGAATTGACCAGTTGGGCGTGACAAACGTGAATGAATCCCAACGTTCGTTGCGCCACACATTGCCGGCTTGCGCCGCTTGTTCTAAAATAATATGTTCGTGCTTGTGTTGCGACAAATAATAACTTGTCGCAAGCCCACCTTGACCACCACCAATTATAATCGTCTGGATCTTTTCAGCCATTGACCAAGCCTTTATCCAACGCGCTTTCAATCGCGCTGGACGCGGTCTGCCCCAAACCACAAATTGACGCATCGCGCATCGTCGCCCCGAGTTCGTGGAGCAGGAGCGTTGGCAAGGGCGAAGCATGCTTCGCCCCTACACTGTTCGCCATAATTTGTACTGCCTCTGCGTGCCAATCTGGCAAGGAAAACATTTGCCGCACGATTCGTCTTTGAAGAATCGCGCAATACGATACAATACGCCGCGCAAATTTGCCGTATCGTCGAGCACCATAATCGCGCCGGAGCCAAACGTCGCGCCGACGGCCGCGAGCGATTGAAAATCAAGCGGCACATCGATTTCGTCCGGGCGGAGAAACGCGCCCGCCGCGCCACCGATGAGCACCGCTTGCAGTTTTCGGCCGGCGCGCAAACCGCCGCCAAGTTTTTCAATCACGTCGCGCAACGAAACGCCCATTTCGATTTCGTACGCGCCCGGCTTGTTTACCTGCCCACTAATGCAAACCACGCGCGTCCCTGGCGATTTCGCGGTGCCGAATTTGCGGTACGCATCCGCGCCTTCGAGTGCGATAAATGGAATATTTGCAAACGTCTCAACGTTGTTGATGACGGTCGGTCGTTGGAACAAACCTTTGTCGGTTGGGAACGGCGGCTTGACGCGCGGCTCGCCGCGTTTACCCTCAATCGATTCAAACAGCGCGGTCTCTTCGCCGCAGATGTACGCGCCCGCGCCGCGCCGGATCTCGATGTCGAATTCAAAATCGTCGCGGAAGATTTTCTTGCCGAGGAAACCGCGCGCGCGCGCCGCATCGATCGCATTCGACAATCGTTCGTACGCAAGCGGATACTCGCCGCGCAGATAAATGAATCCGACCGTCGCGCAAGTGATGAACGCGGTGATCGCCATGCCTTCGACGATGCGGAACGGATCGCCTTCCATGAGCAAGCGATCTTTGAACGTCCCCGTTTCCGATTCGTCGGCGTTGCACACGACGAACGCAGAGGAAAAGCGGTACGGCGCTGGCACGATTGCCGGCGCGGGCCACTCGTGTAATGGCTCCGCTTTGATCGCCAGTTCGCGTTTGAGCCCGGTTGGAAACGCCGCGCCGCCGCGTCCGATGAGCCCCGACGATTTCAGAGCATCGACAATCTCATTGACCAAGCCGTCGCGCGCCACTTTTTCCAGCGCCTTGAATCCGCCGCGCGCGATGTAATCGTCGATATTCGCCGGATCGATGACGCCCAGGTTTGAGGTTACAAGTTTGGTTTCCATAGATAATCAAGTATGCCAAAAACGCCAAACGAGCCAAATGTGCCAAAAAGGATTTGGCAAGTTTGGCTCATTGGCAAATTTGGCTTGCTTAGTCAGTTTCTCAATTTGCCCGTCTGTCACATTCTCGTGCACTCTTTCGCCCACCATCACCACCGGCGCATGATCGCAATGACCCAGGCACGGCACGACTTCGAGCGTGTACTTGCCGTCGGGTGTCATTTCGCCCACGCGAATCTTTAGGCGATTCTCCAGCGTCGCGATTATTTTTTCGCTCCCGGCAAGATAACACGGCACGTCATCGCACACGCGCACGATAATTTTGCCGACCGGATGCGTGTACAGATGCGCGTAAAAATCGGCAACGCCGTACACTTCGGCGAGGGGAACGTGCAAGCCATTTGCAATCTGGGTCAGCGTGTCTTCAGAGAGCCAGCCGAATTCTTCTTGCGCTTCAATCATCGCCGGCAACAAACCGGATCGACCGACCGGCAACCAACGAGCGATAACTCCAGCGAGAGAATCGGATGAGATATTCGCCATTTACAAACTCGATGAACGCCCCGAGCGCCACACCGGGCGAAAAATGTACCGTTGTTCCGGATGCGCCCGGATAAATGCTTCCAGTCGATGCACCATTTTTTGCGTTACCACTTGGAGATCGTGCGCGAGGTCACCGGTAAATTGAAATACGACCGGCTCGTCCACCACAACCGTAAATCTACCATCGGGTTGGCGTATGGCGCACGTTGGCACGATGACCGCATTGGTGCGTTGCGCCAGCAACGCGGTCCCGCCGGAAACGTACCTGTCCTCGCCGAAAAATTTCACGCCGATACCTTTGCCTTTTTGATGCACGCCCACATCGACGGCCAAACCGACCAGCCCGCCGGCTTCCAACGTTTTTTGCAAAATCGGCAGACAACCTTTGTTCGGAACAAGGTCGAGGTTCCAACGCGCGCGCGTCCGCTTTGCCCAGCGCATCATCGCCGGCGGCTTGAGGCTGTCCGCGGCAACAACCGCCGCGCGATTATAACGCGACAGGACTGTGGACGGCAAGTCCATATTGCCAAAATGCGCTTGCACAAAAATCACGCCTTGTGGATGCGCCAACGCACGTTCCAGAATTGGCACGCCTTGCACCGTCACCAATTGCGCCAAATCCGCCGGTTGCATCGCCGGCATCGCAAAAACTCGACCATGTATTTGCCGAAATTGCGCCACGCATCGTGCGCGAGTTGTTGCACCGCCGGGTGATCGGGATGCTGATCGAGGATGCGCGCGACATTCTCTTGAGTGTGACGGCGCCTGGTCAACCACAACTGAAACTCCAGCCAAAAATAAATCCGGCGATATCGTACGCGCGGTTGATCGGCAACATTTGCGCGAACCGTGCGCCGAGCCGGACAATGCCATAAATGACGTACCATCCCAACATCATGAGACGCTGATTCCTTTCATAAACCTTTGCGGCGGAAACCACCCGCTTGAGTGGGTGGAGGAAGCTCACTCTCCTTTCGCTTGACTTTGAAACTTTTCCGTCGTGACTAGCCATCCAAAGGCTCGACATTTCGGCTTGCTCTCTGTGAGGAGAGACGCCGTAGATGCGCTCGAGTAGTGCGCTACGTCAACACTTCTCAAACTGAACGTAAGGGTAACCGCAAATGGAAGTTGCCTCTGGCTTGGAAACCGGACGGAGAACCGTTCTCTCCGAGTTAACCAACTCAGTTGCCCCAGGGTGTATTGAGCCCGACCCTGACTATGGGCTAATGTCTCGCCGCCAACAAACCACCGTTGGATTTGGCAGGGACAAGCCACCTGATTTAACAGGTGGTAGTTGACCAGAATGCGCCGATTATCGCACAATCGACTGTGCTTGACAAGAGGCGCCAAAACAAAAACACGGACCGTTTCTTCGTCCGTGTTTGTTTCATCATTCCCGGACGAGTTTTGAACTGTAACCACTGCAAGTAATCGGGCAAACGCGTCGCCCAATAATCGCTGTCGTGCTTGCCTTCCCATTGATCCCGAAATTCGTGCGCGACGCCAAGTGCGTCCAGCGTCTTGTGAAAATCGTGGATCGCATCGCCCCATTGCGTATCGTTATTGGCGATGTCGATCCAAATCGCCACTTGCTTCCACGTCGTCGTGTTTTTCAAAAGCCACACCGGATCATATTGTCGAAAATAGATTTCATCGCCGAACGCCGCCACCGAGCCGTCCGCAGTGCGCAGCGATGGACTGTGCGCGCCAGCGACGCTGAAAACTTCCGGATGCGTCAGCGCAAACATCAACGCGCTCTGCCCACCCGCCGATAATCCACCCACCGCCCGACTTGCGCGGCGCGGCAGGGTGCGATAATTGGCGTCGACGAAACCAACGACCTCTTGCACCACATAATCGCCCCACCGCTTGCCATCGCTGGCTGGGGGCGGCGCGTGATTCATCCACCACGATTTCGCGCCTTCCGGCATTGCGATCATCATCGGCGGGATTTGTCCGCCGCGAATCAGCGCATCGATTACGTCGCCCAAACCGTAACGTCGCCCATTCGCGATAATCGCCGGAAAAGCCGGAGAGCATGTACAACACTGGGTATCGCCGCGTCGATTCAAAATAGCCGGGCGGCAAGTATAACAAAATCGGCATTTGTTCGCCAAGCAAGCGGCTATAAAAACGATCTTCGACCAAATAGCCCCCGGGCGCGTCTGGGTTGAGCGGTGTGACCATTGTCAATGGCACAACCGATGGACGTGGAATCGTTGGGCGATCCGGCGCAAGCGTGGCAACTGCATCGGATAACGAAATCGGCGGCGGAGTCGACGCCGGTAATCGCGTGGCAGTCGGCGCGGGCGCGCCACAACTTGCGATGAGAAAGAGCATTGCCAGAACCAATAACCGGTTTTTCATCAGAATTTTTTATTCTCTCCCCAAGACGCAAAGAACGCCGAGATTTCTCCATTTCTTTTCTTTGCATGCTTGGTGTCTTGGCGCGAGTCCAATTTATCGTCCGCGCAACTGTGCCGAATACCACGTCAAGTAATCGGGAATGTGCGGTCCCCAATAAGTTGGTCCTTCGTGCTTGCCCGCCCAATCGCCGTGCCATTCGTGCGGCAGGTTGCGCTCTAATAGTAACGCGTGATACGCCTCGACGCAACGGTCCGAGCCGGGACCACAGTTGCGCACCTTGTCATCATCCGCGCCAACATCAATCCACAGCGAAAGCTGGCGCGCGGTTTCGGTATTTTGCGTCAGCCAGTTCGGATCGTATTGGTTATACCAATTCCAATCGTTGATAAAGGAAATCGTCCTGTCCGCGCCGCGAAACGATGGACTGTGCGCGCCGACAATCGCGAAAACTTCCGGGTGCATCAGCGTGAGTGTCAGTGCGCCTGACACCAACGAAAATCCGCCGATCGCGCGACTCTCCGGTGCGCGAGCGTGCGATAATTTTGATCGATG
>CAVQYN010000008.1:0-84663 GCA_963718225.1 uncultured Chloroflexia bacterium | reverse complement strand
GTTTTATCCTGAAAACAAAAAATTCTCTCGATGAGAGAATTTCAGAGATGCCTCTCATCTTCCAAACGCACTTGCGCGCGCTTGAGCGGAATTGGCACAGGTCGCGGTCAGTCAGAACTCAGTCGTCAGTATTCAGACACAAAGCGTATCTGACTACTGATTACTAACCGCTGGCTACTGAATGGTTGCCGAGGTTTCACAGGGCCATGTCCCTCCACCTCTCTGGATGAGCGTCCAGTTCTATTCAGTTGCGGAGATTTTATAGCACAATCATTTTAATTTGTCAATTTGCAAATTCGTTAGAACGATGTGATCGCGATCGCGAACCGGCAACCGCGCGCCGTCACTCACACGATAAATTCCAACCTCAACTTGATAGGTCTTCAACCGATAGGGCATCGCGCGGAATCGTCAGCGCGTAGTCATCGCGGATGACTTCTCCGGCATTCAAGAATTACGTGGGGTATGCGCCGCGCTGGGGCTGATCGTCTTTTTGCGCAATGATTTTTCCATTCGCATCAACGAGATGCACAAAGACCGTGTAATCCTCATCGATCGTTTTGAGCGCACGCCAAAATAACTTTACACTCGACATCGCGCCGCCGGCGATCTGTTTCGGCGAGGCATAGCCAACCAAACTAACGCGCTCGCCGAATTGATAATCGACCGGATTCTCAATTTGCACATTCGATTGCCCGGCGATTTTGAACCGCGCAAGCGTCGGCGTAATCACACGCCCTTGCGATTCGCGTGCCGTCAGATTTTCCAGCGGCACGCGCCGAAACAAACTTGCCTCGATGCGTCCCACACCGGGCTGGGCATTCAACCCTACAGGAACACGATACTCGTCGGCGATGATTTCACCGGGTTGCCAGAGGCGAGTAGGATACATCCGTTACCGGAAACGCGCGCCATGCGCAACAATATTTTCACCGGAGTGAAAGAGCACTAGGCTCACCGAAAAATCTTCCGCCATCGGCGCGCGGCGCGCCAGTAAATCATAATGGGCAATTTGCGGCGCGACTTAATCAATGACTGCGGCTCAGTAACCACCAGTTCTGCGGTATTATCAAATGTAACGTGAGTGAATTGAAAATCGGCGCGTTGCCGATAAATCGTTGCGGCAGAGCATACGCTGGTGCAATCAGGACGAAAGGCGCCAGCGCGGCAAAAACAAATAAAACCATTGCCAGCAACGCGCCTCGAATTCTTATTTGCTCCAAGCCATAAACAATTAGGATTGCCACAGCGGCAATCGCCGGGAAAATCAAGCGCCCTTGCGATGCCATCGTTAGCCACGTCCAACGCACGAGCGAGAGCATAATCAGCACAAGCCACAACGCCGGCAGCGCAAGCAATCGCGGCAGAGTGCGCCGCCACATTCCAACTGCCAGTCCGACTAACCCGGCAAGCGTGAATAGATCAAGCAGAACGTACATCCAATCGGGCGCAATAATGTTAACGCCGCCAAAGTTGCCCCAGAATGAAATGCGAAACCCCTGGAACTCGGCGAGAAGGCTGGCAACGGTAACTGGCGTTAGTCGCCCGCCGCAATTTGCACCCACACGTTGAACGCGAGCGGGTCGTCGTAGAGCATCCAGTTTCGAACATACCACCAGAAAGCAACGGCAATGACGGTGCCGGCGCAAAGAAGCATACCAAAGACAAGGTGACGAGGTGACAAGGAGACTATCTCCGTGTCGCTGTGTCGCCTGGTCGCCATGTCGCCTTGCCGGGTTTCCCTCCATAACAGAAACAGGAAGACAAACCCCGCAACCACGAGCAAACCCAGGTTGCTGATTTTCGTCAACGCGCCAAGACCCAGGATGATGCCGAGGAGACAAATTGCTGCATCGTTGCGCCGCGTGTGATCAGACGCACGAATAACCAGAGCGAAAGCGTCGCGAGCATCGTCGCCAGATTGTCATTGTTCACCGACGCGCTGATGAAGATAAACATCGGATTGAAGGCAACGATCGCGGCAACGAAAGTCGCAAGCCATCTATCCTTTCGGATTTCAAGCGCAAACAAGTAAGTGAACACAATTGTTAGCGCCGAAAGAAAAACCGAGAAGAAGCGAATTATATGGACGGCAAGGGTTGTGCCTTGCCATGGGAAATTTTCCGCGCTTGTGTGCACGACCATGTTCTTGTTGCCAAACGCCAGCGGATACCAATTTTCGCTTCGGGGTTACGCCACAAGCGATCCGGCAAATCGCGCGTGTCGATCCAAAATGTCGCGAGCGCGCTCAGTGCATAGTAAAGCGGCGGCTGTCCACCTTCCTGTTCCCACAGCGTTTTCACGTTTGGGTCTTGAATTGGCAAGCCATGCCCGGTCGCCAACGATTGAACGAAGGGATAATGCCAAAGTTCATCGCCGGCTTCAAAGATTGGCGTGACGAGCGAATACAGGACGCCAAGCAGGAGAAACCCAGCCAGGACGATGACCAGTCCGCGATGTGAATTCATCGCCCCACCGTGATCGGTGCGATGATGATTTGATCACTCGCGTTCCCTGAAATCATCAAACCCTCCAACGTCATCAATTTGTACAGACCAATGGCCAATCGATATTCACCTGGCGGATTGTATCATCAATCGAAATGATCACGCCGTCTGCGACCGGATCATTGACGCGCCAGCCGGTAGTAGGCACGAGTCCTTGACGCGGTGGGGAATCGTACGCGTTGATCATCTCCCCATTTGCGTCGATGAGGTGGACGAAGACGGTATAATTGCGGTCAATGCGTTGCAACGCACGCCAATGCAAACGCACGATCAGAGCATCGCCCGGCTTGAGATCCGCACTCGCGACTTCCAATGTATCAAGCGAAATCTGCCCGGCAAAAGAAACCTGGCAGTGCCGGGGTCGTGGTCGCCAAATAACCTTTTGCCACCGATTGCCAATGCCAATTTTTTGATTCGTCCTGCCAAAAGATCATCGTCGCATTATGACTCCGCCAACTGATTGGTTGAACAAAGTCATTGGCACTCACGCTGACATTCCGACCATAGCGCAATGCGAACATGCCGGAGATATATGGCGACTCGAGTGGCGGCTCGAAAAAGTAGAGCAAAGTATCAGAGTCAAAACCTGCAAAGGATTGAAAGATCGGTCGGACCTGAAGTCGCGATTGACGAACCGTTCATCGAAATTCACTGCACTTTCGGCAATCGCCGCGCTGTTCCACACGACCAAGCCTGCAACGCCGAGCGCAATCGCCGCGCCCCACGCAAATCGATTTTGTAATCGCCGCGCGAGTTCAAAAAATATCGCCACGCCGATGGCGGAACCGGCAAACGGTAAATAGAGATAACGCGCCGCGAGTGCGAGTCCGGCGGGAATGGCAACACCGGCAACATCGCCAGCAAGACGACCGCACACGAGAACAGATCCGCCATTCGCGCTTGAGCGCAGCAAACGCAATCAATCCTAATACAGCCGCGAGCCAGAAATTATTTAGCGGTGTAGGTAAGCCCCAAGGGAATGCGAGTGTTGCAAGGTGGCTGAACATCGCGGAGAAAACGTGACCGCCGATGCCGTAACCCAGCGAGGTTGTGAACACGCCGCGCGTGAGCACTGTGTATTCCAGTGCGACGTATGCGAGCAACGCAATTACAAAAATAAAATAGCGTTTGATTAAATCGAGGAAAGCGATGGGCTGACGAACAACGAGCCGATCAGCAAGAAAAAGTGCAATGGGCAACGTCGCAGCGATTTCTTTACTTAACAGTGTGCCGACAAATGCGATAAACGCGAATACATACCAACGCCCGCGATTCAATTCGAGATACGCAACCAAAGCGCAAGCGCAAGCAAATAGAACACGCTGACCAACGGATCGGCGACGCCGACCAAAACACCGCAAGCGCGTGAGTCGATAATGCAACGTAGACCAACACCACGGCGATTAATCCCAATCGCCAGCGGCGCGATCTATCTTCTCCAACAGATAAAACAACAATGCGGCGTTTGTCAGATGCAATGCGAGTGGAAACGCCTGATGCCGGTCGCATCGGCGCGAAACAAATTATACGCGAGCCACCACATCGCACCCTTGCATCGGTCGATACCAATAGCCATTGCACAGCTTCAGTCAAGATAGGAGCGCCAGCTAATCGACGAAATCCAGACGCAACAGCCGAAATCGAGAAACGCAGTATCGTGGTCCAAAATCCCATACGCAGCGCCGGTTGATAAACAATCAATCCGACACAGACAATCACGGCAAGACAGAAAACACTCCAACGCCAGCTCATTCTGCTCTCAACTATTGAATCGTCAACGGCCGAATCACGATGTGATCAGCAATCGGCGCACCCTGGCTATCGACCATGAGAGGCGTTGCATCGTCCTCAAATCGTACAAACCGACGTGAATCGTATAATCGCCAGGCGTAATTGCCGAATCAATCGGAATAATGATTGCATCGGCGATGCGTTGGTCAATGCGCCAAGGACTTGTTGGGTTGATTCCTTGGCTGCGGTGGCGCATCGTTGCCGTTAACCACTCGGTTCCACTTTCATCGACGATTTGACCAAAGGCCGTCTAGTCGACATTCATTTTCCGTAGACACTCCTCCAATATAAGATCACAAGCAAGCGACTCGCCGCGCGGAATCGATTCGCCGGATATTGGACTGCATCAAGCGCAATTGACGAACCCAAAGGAATCACGGGCAATGTACAGATTGGCCGCCGACGATTGTATTAGGACCCCATGCTTGCTTACGCCACGCTTCGCACGTCTTCCAAATTGAAAACCAAATGACAAACTAGTGATTTTTCAATTCAATCAGGTTTGAATGATGACTGCCAGCGACTTGACTTTGCCGCCATATCTCAGAAAAAGCCAATGCCAGAAACCAAATCCGTATCCACCGGAGATTAATCGAAATAGACGGAGACGTACCAGGCGGAAAACTAGGGTTCTATTGAATGATAGAGCGGAACTGCAAACGCAACTGACGCGCCGCGCCTTCGAAATTCACCGCGCTTTCGGCTATGATGAAGCTGCCCGGTATCATGGTCCGTCTAAGTCCAAGAGGAGCCATGAATGAAAATCCACAACCACTGGGTTAGGGGGATTCACGAACATAATAAAGCCCTCTATGAATAATGCCACACCGATTGCCGTCCCATGAATGGTAAATAAAGGTAACGTTTCTTAAGCAATCACTAGTCGCATTTGCAAAGCGGGCAATAATGCAAGCAAGGTCACGACAAACAGAAATACAAGCGCCATGCCCTTTTTTGAAGAGCGAAGAACACGCCAGCAAAAAAATAATCGACCAAAATAAGTCAAGCGGCGGAGGCAGGCCCCAAGGGAATGCAAGCGTAGACATATGTTTCAGCAATACGTACCAGGAATATACAGGCGCATATCCGCTTCGGGGTGTGGTGTAAAAAACAAATTTATTACATTCGTCAATTCGATTAAGACGTCCAACGCCGTCGCAATTCCAAAGGCCAAATAGCGCTTTAATAAATTGAAGTAGAGAGGCGGGTGCAACCAATAAGCCAGCGATCAACGAGAAACAAAACATAGGTAAAACCATCGCACTTTCTCTGCTCATCAGAGCGCCGACAAAGGCGACAGAGCCCAATAGTGATCGAGCCAAATGGGTCGTTGTAGGTAGATGATCCACAAGCGAACGCTCAAAAGAGAAAAAAACCCCACCAGGGGATCAGAAACACCCGGCCCAAAAGATCGCAAGCCCGTAAATGGTCAAGTGAGATCAACTAAGCGGCAATTAAAGACAATCGCCAATTGCGCGCAACCCGATTAACAGAACAAAACAAAAATCGTTCCAGCAACATGGATCACAACTTGAACCAAATGGTACCCAGACGCATCACCGCGAAAAATGAAAAAACACACTAACCATTCTACCCCTTGATTGGGCGATAGAAAGGAAACAGCGGTAACCGGGGGTCAAACCAGAGTCGCAAATAATCAGTCAAGGGAAGTCGTCCTGCCAAATCGACTAGCCGGTAATCATCGTACCAAAATCCAATTCTCAGGGATGGAGCATAAACAATCATTCCTGTGATGAAGATGACTACGACGCTAAGAAATCGAAAGTTGAAAAAGTGAACACACAATCGAGATAACATCAAGAATTCTCCTTAAGGAATAATTCTTACGGACAAGATCGTGATCTCTTCAGCACTCCCAATTACCGCAGGTTGTTGAACTGACGGGTCAATTAAACCAACTGCAAGTTGATACGAGCCAGGCGCCGCAGATGAAACCGGCACTTGAATCGCATCGACCACAAGTTCGCCCGGCTTCCACGCGCTGGTTGGAGATTTGCCGCGCCGCGGCTCTTGCTCTGTACTCAATGACCGCTTTGCCAGCAGAATCAATCAAATCCATTGCCACAATGTAATCGTGCGGGATTCGCTCCAGCCCGCGCCAATACAAAAACAGAACAATCGGCTCGTTCGATTTTACATTTTCGCTGACCAGCTCAAATCCTTCGAGCCGGATCGATGTGGCAAAGGTAACTGGCAACGGCGGCACAGCACCAGCAACCGAGTTCTTCTCGACACGCAACTCCAATTGTTGTACCCTGCGCGTCAAAAACGTAAACAAAAGTGTTGGCGTGATCGCGCAAGCCGGCAGGCTGATTCCCATCCGTCGCTCCGACCGCAACGCTTGTCCCATAACGCCAAAAGAACATACCAGAAAGATTGGTCCCCGGCACCGGCGGATCCACAAAATAAAGATACGTGTCCGGCGCAAAGGTCGGATGGGCTTGCGACACATTGCGGAACGGCACGCGCGCTACACGCGCCCATTCGCCAAAACCCAACGCGGAATCGGAAATAGTCGCACTGCCCCAAAGCGTCGCAACGACAAGCAATGCAACCGCCAGCGCGCGCGTAATCGCCGCCCGTTGCCACAACCAATCGATGAGCGCGGCGTAAATTATCGCCGAGGCAACTAGCGAGAGATACAGGAATCGATTTGCCACAAACGGGAACAATGCCACCGGCAATATCGCCAGAACCGCACCGATGACAAGCGGAATGAACGCGAGGATTTTACGCACGAATATCGCGTATGCCAACGCGAGGCACGCCATCAACAAGATTCCGTAATTGACCGGCGGAATCGTAAACCACGGAAATGCCAGCGCGCTGAGATAATCCATCAGATTGGAAACTAGTCCCAGCCCCGGCGAGTATCCTTCACGCGTGATAAACACACTGCGCCGCGTGACGATGTATTCAATCGGCAAATAGACAAGCCACGCGAACGCAAACCACACGTAACGGCGGAACACTTGCGCGCGTGAAATCGACTTGCCGATGATAAAGCGATCAATCAGGAACAAGGTAATCGGCAATGTCACGCCGATTTCTTTGCTCAAGAGCGCAAATAGAAATGCGCCAAACGCAAACCAGTAATTGCGCGCGTGCATCGACTGCAAATAGCCGAGCCAGAACCAAATTGAGGCAAGATAGAAAAATGTTTCAACCGAATCGATGACGCCGGGCCAAAAGACCGCCAGCGCGGCAATCGGCAGCGTCGCAAAAATCAGCGCGGCGACGAATGCGACGCGCGCGCGGCGCGTAACGCGCCACATAATTCCATACAGCCAAAAACAATTCGCCAAATGCACCAACACGTTGAGCAAATGATAGCCCAACGGATTAGCCCCAAAGATTTCATACTCGGCACGAAACAGTACGCCTTGCACCGGGCGATACCACGCGGTTTGCAAACGCGGATCAAAATACTTGGCAAGATAGTCCGCCAAATTCAATCGCCCCGCGAGGTCATAGAAAATCCAATCATCGCCGTAAAAGCCGAGTTTCAACGCGTTAAAGTATGCGGCGAAAACAACGGCAACAATTGCGATGCAACTAATCAACACCCTGCGTCGATTCATTCAATCACACCAAACGTTTCGATAATAACTCGATCGGTGGCACTTACCGCAAGTCGATTGCCGGTCTGTTCGTCAAACAATCCAAATTCGATTTTGTAGCCGGTGCCCGCCGGCACATCCGCCCCAATCGGCAAAAGAATTGTATCGACCGAAAGCAAGCCCGGACGCCATTGCGATGTGGGAGCTTGACCTTTACGCGGCTGGCTGTCTGATTGTGCGACAATTTTCCCATTGTGGTCGAGCAGGTGCACGAACACGGAATACTCCTGCGCGATGCGTTCACGCGCGCGAAAATAGAGAATCAATACCAACGGCGTCCCGCGACGAATCGTCGTTCGCGGCAACTCATAGCCTTCCAGGCGAATCGGCGCGGAAAAATCGAGGGGCAACGCCGGCGTGATGCGCGTTGTCACGTTCGGCTCAACATCGATTTTTTGCGGACGGCGCGTTTCATCGAAATAGTACACATACGCCGCGTTGTGCTCGCGCAGCCCGGCGTACTGCGACCAATTGCGCACGGTTACATCTTTGCCGTATCGCAAAAAAAACATCCCCGAGAGTCCGCCTTCCGTCGGCGTGATCGGATCGATGAAATACAAAAGCGTGTCAGCCGGAAACGTTGGGTTTTGCCGTTCGATGTCGCGGAAAGGCACGCGCAATGCGCGCGTCCAATCTGCCGCCGTTGCCGCGGAATCGTCGAGCAAAACGCCGTTGCCGATAGCAAGCAAAGCAAGAAGAATCGGCGCAACGATTGCGAACAAGTTTTTCGCGCGCGCAAATAGCAGGCCTAGGATGATTGCAATGGAAATGATTGGCAGATAAACATAGCGGTGTTCCAGAAACGGAAACGGCAACACTGGCACGAGCGTGATGAATGAAAAAATTCCGAGAAAGATAAACCAACGATTACGCTGACGCCACGTGACAAACGCAAGCACCGCAAGCGCAACAATCGTCCAGGCGTAACTCCACAGTTCGCCCACGCTCACCGGATTTACATCGATGGACGGAAACACGCCCCAAGGAACAAGGAGCAAAACGCAATACTCCCACAGAATCGCCGCCATGGCTGGTCCCACTTGCCAACCGAACCAGCCCGTAAATGTCGATGTGCTGGGCGCGATGTACTGTAATGCGGCAAAGAAAATAACAACAATGGCGAACGGCACATAGCGGCGCGCGAGGTCGATGAGCGAAATTTTCTCGCGCATCAATAACCGATCAGCGAGGAAACAAACGACCGGAATCGTCAGCGCAGTTTGCTTGGACATCAAGGCAAGAATCATCGCGCCGAGCGCGAAAAGATAATCGGACCGATTCTTCTTTTCGAGGTACGCCCACCAGAACCAAAAACTGAGCAAATAAAAAATCCCCAGCAACGGCTCGACGATCGCCGACCAATTCACGCCGGAAATGTAGACGGTGAACGTTGCATAGAAAAACGCAGCGAGAAATCCGACGAGCCAGCGTTTAGATACCCGCCTGACAATCGCGTAGAGCAACAAGACATTGATAGCGTGATATGCGATGTTCACGAGATGATACGCGTTCGCGTTCGCGCCGAACAAATGATACTCGATAAAAAATTGCAAGCCCTGCAGCGGACGATACCACAGTGTTTGCGCGCGCGGATCAAAAATCTGACGCGCCGCATCCGCCCATTCGATGCGTCCGGCGCGCTCGATGTTGTAATAATCGTCGAGATAAAAACCGAGACGAAAACTTGGCTGGTAGGAAATGAAAACGACTGCCGCCAAAATGAACGCGCCGAGAAAGTCAAAACGCTTGGTCATGGTGCATCCACGATTTCGAATGGATCGATTATCACGCGATCATTCCGATTGCCGGCGGCGTCGCGCCAACTCACGCGTTGCAAAGTTTGCGAATCGTACATTCCAATTTCCAAGCGATAGCCACCACCCAACGACAATTCCGGCGACAATGGCAAAACGACCGCATCGACAAACGTGAGACGCGGCGTCCATTGCGACGTCGGCGATTTGCCATTCCCCAGTGGGTTGTCGGACTCCGCAACTCGGTTACCCTGCGCATCAATGAGATGCGCAAAGACGGTGAAATCGTCCTGCAATTTCGATTGCGCGTGCCAATTGAGAATCACAACCAGCGCTTTGCCGCGTTGCAAACGCGAGCTAGGAATTTCGTACGCATCCAACACGATATCGTTTTCAAACTGCGCTGGCAATGTGGGTGTGACGCGCGTCGTTATCGCCGGGTCAACCGCCAATTCGATGGGCTTGCCGGTCGCATCGAAATAGTACACATACGCAAGCGGGTGCGCGCGCAAATCCGCTGGTTTGCCCAGGTCAGTGGCATTGATCTTAACATCCTTGCCGTACCGCGAAAAGAACAAGCCTTCAAAATCCCAGTAGGAAGTTTGCGGAGAGTTTACAAAATAGAGATAGGTTCCCGGCGGGAACGTTGGATGCAATCGCGTGACATCGCGGAATGGCACACGAATGCGCCGTGTGTACTCCGCCAATCCATCGGCAGAAGCAACGACAATTGAACTGCTCATGACAACGACTGCCGCGACGAGAATCGCCACACCGATTTCCAAGAATCGGCGTGAGGCAACGCGTTGCCACACGATCTCAAAAATCGATGCAAGAACAATCGCCGATGAAATCGTCGAAAGATAAAGATAGCGCGTGTTGAAATAATCCAGCGGGAAGCCGAGCAAGGGCGAAATGTTCAACACGGCGAAGAGCGCGAGGAAAAGCATCGGCAAACTCTTGCGCCAAATCATCACGCCGGTGTACACTATGACTGACTAGCGCAAGCCAAACGTACATCCAAGCATCTTTAGGCAAATCGACTGTCCACGGAAAAGCCAGCACCGCCATGTACGGAATCAAATTGTTGAGCATGTGCGGACCGATTTTGAAGCCAAACTGTCCGACAAACTCACCGCGGCTTTGAACTTGAACCACTTGCCAAAGGTACGGCGGAAACGTCAACAGAAATGGGAGATAGCGCGGGACATCGATGCGCCACGCCGGACGCTCGCGATAAAACCACCATGCGATGAGAAACATAAAGAACGGAATAAAGATCGCGACTTCTTTACTGAGCAACGCCAGCACAAACACAAGCCACGTCGCGATGTAATCACGCGTGCGTTTTGTTTCCAGATATTGCACCCACCACCACAGCGCGAGCAAATAAAACAATCCCGCCAACGGATCAACGACGGCATGCCAAAAAATCGCAAGACTGTAATTCGGCAAGACCGCGTAGATCATTCCTGCGACAAAGGCCAATCGCGTTTGTTTGGCAAGGCGCCGGACCAAAAGAAAAACGAGAATCGAATTGAGCGCATGCAGAAGATTATGTGCAAGGTGATAACCATCGGGGTTAAAACCAAAGAGTTGATACAGCGCGTACATATACATCCCTTGCACCGGGCGATAACCCTGCGTGATGTATGCGGGATCCAAAAATTGAATCAAAAAGCGCGGAAGGTCCATGGTGGCAGACCACATCATGTACCACCAGCCATCGTAAAACTGAATTTTGAGCGCGGACCAATACGTTGCCAACGCTGTCATACCGATTGCCAGCGCACCCAAGCCCACTCGATGTTGCATGACCCAATTTCTCATTGCGCGGGACAGTATAACAAAATTTGCGATTGTGAACAAATCGACCAATGGAAAAACAAAACGCGAGGCACTCCCAACCTCGCGTTCTGTCGCAACACGATTTCACTCACTGGATCGTAAATGGCGCAATGACAAAATACGCTGCGCCGTCTTGTCCAATCATCGGACTGCGCTGCATCGTCGTAGAATCATACCAGCCAATTTCCAAGCGATAATCTGACCCCAATGGCGCATCGTCCGGCACAGGCAAGAGCACCCAATCGACGATGAGCGCACCCGGTTTCCAGCGACTCGTCGGCATTTTGCCAGCGCGCGGCTGACCATCGACGCCGGCGATCATTTCGCCGCGCGCATTCGTCAGATGCGCAAAAAGCGTGTAATCGATTTCAACCGGTTGACTCGCGCGCCAATACAACAGCACGCAGACCGGCTCGCCCCGCCGAACGCTTGAACCCACAACTTCGTATTTTTCCAAACGAATGCCGGTATCAAAATCAATCGGCAACGCCGGCGCGATTGCCGACGACACGCCGCGCGTCACCGCCAGCTCGACCGCACGCGCTTCTTCATCGAAATAGTACACGTATGCGTTGGCGTGCGCGCGCAGATCCGCCGGCGTTGCGACATCGGTGGCATTCACCGTGACATCGGTTCCGTAGCGCAGCGTCATCATGCCAGAAAGAATCTTTGCCGGAATCGGATTATCGATGAAATAAAGAAACGTATCCAGGCGGAAAGTCGGAATGCGCTTGGAGAATCGGGCGAATGGGCGCACGGTGATACTGACGGATGAACGCGGACATTGTGTTGAGACTCGTATCGGCATTAAATGCATTGAACATGACAATCGCGGCAAGCGCGGACGCACTCACGGCGGTCGCGACCATCGAATAACCGAATCGCATCCGCGCCCAATCGATCAGCATCGCCAAGCCAATTACGGAAGCGCTCAGCGGCAGATAGAGAAAGCGCGTCGATGTAAAAGTCATCGGCAAAACGGGAAGCAAGGTCAGCACAGCCATGGCGCAAAGAAACGCCGTGGGGATGCTTCGTCGAACAACCACTTTGTACGCAATCAGCGACACTGCAAAAATCACCGGCAGATAAACAAAGGGCGCAGGCAAATCCCAAAGCGACATGAGCGTTACTGCATACGTCGTGAAATTCCACAAGATATGGGGACCAACACCCATCCCGGAATATTCGCCGGTATAGTTGGAAAACATGAAACCATAAAGCCGCACCAAGGTTGCCACGCCATAAATTGTCCAGATGAAGAGTAACGGCGCGTAACGACGCAACAAAATTGTCCCCGATGCTGGCTTGCCATCCAGCCAGCGATCGGAAAGGAAGAGAATTGGCAGGATCATCACGCCAACTTCCTTATTCAATAAACCCAGGAATACCGTAACCAGCGCCAATCCGTATATCCATCGACTTCCGCGCCGCAAAAATTCTAACCACAAAAGGATCGATGCAAGAAAGTAAAATGTCACACTTTGCTCCGGCGCGTTTTGCGCCGTCAAGCTAACGACGGAAATCGGCAAGCCGGCATAGAGCAGAGCGGCAATCAAGCCCGCGAAAGATTTCCCACTGATTTTTCGTGCCAGCAGAAAAACCAGAAAAGCATTTATGCCATGTAAGAAGATTTGAACGAGTCGAAAAGCTGGCGGGTTGTTACCCAACCAACGATATTCCAGTGCCAAGCCCAACCCTTCCGCCGGGCGACAAAAATTCTGCGCGAGACACTGACGGAACATGTACGTCATGTAATCCACAAACGGCATCCGAATAATTTCGTCCAGAGATACGTGATCGTCGCCAAAGAATCCCATCGTCACGGCAGTGTAAAGTGATATCACGCTCACAATGATAATAACTAAAGAACTTAGGGAATTAGTCGAATTGGGTTCTTCATCAGGTCCTTTATTTCACAACGATT
Source organism: uncultured Chloroflexia bacterium (assembly GCA_963718225.1). Lineage (GTDB taxonomy): Bacteria > Chloroflexota > Anaerolineae > UBA4142 > UBA4142 > DAOTXS01. The sequence goes on along the minus strand of CAVQYN010000008.1, from coordinate 71,198 downwards.
CCGGCTTCCAATCGATACGCTGCTTGCCCGGCGACTTGCCACTCCGCCCCGCTTGCCGGATCGTACACGACGATTTCAAATCGATATACGCCAGGTGCGGAGTGCGGCGGCACAAAGAACCCAAGATCATCCTGCACGATTTCGCCCGGCGCCCAACCAATCACCGGGCGCAAGCCGCTCGCCGGCTCAGAATCGCGTTGATAGACCGAGCGATCTTGTGCATCGATCACGCGGAGGGAAATCGTCAACCGCATATTCACCGATGCTGGCGCACGCCAAAACAAGGTGAGCAAACCAAAATCGCCAGCACTCAATGCCGTTGCCGGATAAACTGCATACTCGAGCAATTCCAATTCGTGCCCGCTTTGATCCGCGAACTTGGCGAGCATCTTTTGACTCGTCGCCGGCGCGCGCGGCGGCAGATTCAGTACGCGCCACAATTCGCCCACACGCACCAGGCGAAATTCGTTTGCCAACGCACCGAGTGTTTCCGTATCGTTCGGATGCACCGTAAGGTATACCGGTCGCCCGGCGCGCACCTCGCGCTCGATATCTTGCTGACGCGAGCCGTACAGCGTGAGCGCGACTTGCTCTTGTTCGACAATCACTTTCCATCGCTCCAAATCGGTGCGACGACCATCGACGTACATGGCGTACTCAAGCGGCGTGAGCGATTCCCAGGGACCCACAATGAGCGCGTGTTGCTCCAAGGGCTGGGACAAATTTTCGTTCCACGTATCGATCGCCGAGCGGCGGTCGCTAAAATCGTTTGAGGAGAAATTGGTGAACAATAGAAATCCGCTCACGCCGATAAAAAGCAAAATGAGCGCAAATTGCAACCATCGATTTCTCAGCCAATCCCAAACCAACGCCATGCCGATGGCAACAAAACACAGAAAGGTGATGTACGATGGCAGAAAAAACTTTTCGACGTCAATCGTGTCAAAGAAAAAGCAAAACGCGCTATTACCGATATTCGCCAGCGCGAGGAAAATCAAAATCTCGCGCGCAGGCAAACTGCTTTGCCAATTCTTCGGCACGCGATTGAGGGCCAGCGCAAGAACGCCGATCACGCCAGCGATGAAACCCACCAGCGTAAATTGCTCAATGAGCAAGGGAATGTACAAATCGGTCACGCGCGCGACGAGCCAATCGACTGGACCGTAGCGCATCCAACGGCTCGCATTGCCGCCGAGAATCATATCACCAAAATCTTTCATGTGAAACTCAACGCCGACATCGCTGTTGCCGCGCCAAAACACATAGCCGTACAAAAGCAACGGCAATGCAAACGCAAGCACAAGCGAAAGCAATCGGCGTGGCTGAAACAGTCGCCCGCGTTCACGCCACAAAACAAAAATCGCGATAGCTGGCGCAAACCAAATCATCGTGCGATGATTCGTCAGCGAGAGTCCGAGCACAAAGAACGGAATCGTCAGATCGATTTTGCCGGCGCGCCACAAGAAAAACGCAAACACGACAAGCACAACGAACAACGAATTGAGCGTGTACGGTCGTGGAATAATCGATTGCGACCACTCGACGCGCGAGACCGTCAATAACAGCGCGCACACCAACGCGACCCAAAGATTGCCGGTGAGGAATCGAAGGAAGAGAAAAATCGCGACGACCGTGACCGCGCCCCACAAGACCGCGAACAAATTCGCGCGCGTCGCCATCGTGCCAAGCGGAATTAACAGCGTCCACAACTTGCCGAGCAAAAAGAAAAGCGGATAGCCGGTGTGGCTGACGCCGAGTCGGTAGATATTGGTTTGAAATTCGCCTTCATCGCCATCCAGCAAGCCGGGCGCCATGGTGCGCGCATACAACGCAAACGCGCCAATGAAAAGCGCAAGCGCGGCGAGCCAGTTAATCGAAACGCGCGAAGCGAGTTTCATTTGGACCCAACCTCGATCTGTCCGATGAACGGCGTAATGATTTCCCCGCGCGGATCGCGCGCGACCAAATCGCGCTTACTCACCCGCTCAAACATGACGATTTCAAGTTGCGCGGCAGAACTCGGCGCGTCGGCATTGATGGGCAACCAGTACGCATCGCGGATGATTTGCCCGGTAAACCACAAACGCGTCGGCAACATGCCGCGACCGGGATAGCTGTTGCGCGCTCCAACCAAGCGCTGTTGCGCATCCAGCACGCGAATTCCAATCGAGTAATCTTCATGCATCGGAGCAAGCGACTGCCAATATAGCGTCAGCTCAATGGCATCGCCGGGCGAGACGCGTCGCGTCGAGACATCATAGCCCAGCAATTTGATTTGGTCCTCATACGCAATATCCACGCGATTTGGAATACTCGTCATGTCGTTTTCGCTCAGCGATGCCGGAAACGCGTATGCCGGTGCGAGCGTCGTGATCGGCGCAATCGCCGCGATGCAAAAGAAAATCGATGCGATGACGGCAACGACAAGCGGACGCGACACAAAAAACTGCGCTAGCCCCCAGACCAGCATAACGCCGAACGCCGGCAGAATCGGAAAAAGCAATCGACCATGCGGCGCTTGCGTGGACTGGAGCCAATAAATCATCGCGGCGAACATGACAATCATCCACGTGCCGAGCATCGCCAGAATACTGCGGCGAGATGCATCGTGGTGACGCACAATGCCGATGACAATACCGCCAACGCCAAACAAGACAAGGATTTCAAAAAACGTATACATCATCGGATGAGCGCGGATGTTGCCCCAGCCGAAGCCGATCCAAAAAGTTTCCCAAACTTCGCGGAGTTGCACGAGCAATTCACCCCACGCCAGCGGTGTTTCACGCATGTGAAAAATCTGATTCATCATCGCGGTGCCGGTCAGTTCGCCATACAAAATCAGGTTACGGACGTACCACCAACCGGCAACAAGTCCAAAGCTCAAAGTAAAAAGAGCAAAACTTGAAAAGAATGTCCTCAAGTTGGTCACGCCTGCGCCAAGACTTGCAAGCAATCACAAGCGCCGCAAGCACGAACAAACCCAAGCCACTCACTTTGGCAATCGCCGCTAACCCGCACACAATTCCCAACACAATTGTTTCTGTGATCGGTCGTCGGTCACCGCTCAATTGCCGCGCGAGCAACCACAACGCCAAGGCGGTCATTGCGACAATCGTGCTGTCGTTGCTCACCGCACTACCGACGAACAAGAACTGCGGCACAAAACCGGACATCGCGGCGGCACTCGTCGCAAGCATTTTGTCGTTCAGGACTTGCAGCGCCAAGAGATACGTACATATTACCGCGAGCACGCTTGTCAAAAGCGAAACGAATCGCGCGATGTGAACTGCAAGCGCCACGCCACGCCACGGGAAATTTTCGAGCGCGGTGTGAATAAAGAGGTTCTTGTTGTCATTGACGATGCCGGGAACATTGTAACCGTAATGCGGATTTTCCCACACGATGTCGGGAAAATCGGACGTGTCGATCCAAAACGTCGCGGCGGCGGCGAGCAAATAATACAACGGCGGCTGACTTGCTTCTTGACGCGCGAGGTGCGCCGGCGTGCCAAGTGTTTGCACCGGCAAACCGCGCCCGGTCGCCACATGTTGCACGAACGCAAAATGCCATTGCTCGTCTGGCGCTTCGAACAGCGGCGTCGTCGTGCTGTACACAATACCCAGCGCAACGAACAAGATCAATACAAGAACGATTGCCCCATGCTCGCGCAAAACTTTCAACGCGTCAACTCCAACATCGAATCAAGCAAAGCAAAATCGCCGATGATGCGGTCATTTGCGTCGCGCACCGGCAACCGCTCGCCGTTCGCCCCATCGTACCAGCCGATGCGGACAGCGTACTTGCCCGGCGCGGCATCCTCCGGCAATACAAGTGAAAACTCATCGCGCACTTGTTCGCCCACATCCCAAATCGATGTGGGATAGCGTCGCTCTTGCGGCTGATGATCCGATTGCGCGACAATTTTTCCATCCCGGTCGACAATGTGTACGAACAAAGTATAATCGCGATTCATCGCGGCGAGCGATTGAAAGTAAAGTGTAATCGCACGATCCTTGAAATCATAGCCGATCAACCCGATTTGATTATCAAAATTCGCGCGCTGGGTTTGGCTGGGATTGTACGCCGGTTTCTCGCGCGGCGCAATTTTCGCCGCACCGATGACAACCCGGCTATCCCCAGCATCCAACACATCGAGGCGTTCCTGATTCAGTATATTGTACATTCCGATTTCGATCACATACTTGCCCGGCACGGCACGTGCCGGCACTTTGATGCGATGATGCGTCGCAACGATTTCGTCCGGCTTCCACAAAAACGTCGGATACGCCCCGAGGGCAGGAGAAATATCGGCGGTCGTCAGCACTTCGCCATTCGCGTCGAGCAAATGAATAAAGATGGCATAGTCGTCGCTCGTACGTTGCGCGATCGTCCACCACAGTGTCAAAGGAATTACACCCGGCGGCGCAATCGATTGATATTCTATCGATGACGCCATGAGCGACACACCTTTGGAAAATCTTATTTCTTGTGCCCGCCTCATTGGCACAAATTGAAATAGTCGACTTGTGTCCTCAACGCGATACGCGCGCGCGACTGGTACACCCGACCAATCGCGGATGATTTCATCCGGCACACGCGCACGCAACACATCTTCGGCAATCGATTGCGCGGGCGGCAAAAGATACGCCGCGTCGCCGGCAATCGCCACGTATGAAGCAGGATCATGAACGTACAACACGCCCTCGGTGCGCGGGCGCGATAACGCATCGGGCAAAACAATCCATGCGCGCGCCGGCGTCGCGGATGCGCGCAACGAACCATCGGTGTCCAACGCGGATCGCAACAATGGCGCGCGCGCGCCGATGAGATAATGCATCGAACTGCGCGCGTATTCGTTCAGCGGCACATACACCGGGTCAGTTTGGCGCGCGATCCAGCTGGCTTGCGCGAACTCAATTCGACTATTGTCAAAATCGGTGTTCTCCAAATTCGCCGCAGACACGGCAATGTGTTGTACAAAAAAAGCATCCCAGGTTTGAGCCAAATTCAAGAACAAACACACGCCGATAAGCGCGGGGACGAGCCACGCGAAGCGAATCCGATTTTTCGCTGCATCGATCAAAAACACCGCACCGACGCCGATGACAAAAAAAGCCGGCGGCACGATTCCAATCGAACGAACCTTGTTGACGATAGGTTCGTTTGCCGCGAGCAAGTCCGGCAGAAACATGATCGCAAGCATCAGCGGCGCCCAGAAAAACTCGATGCGACGCAGGCGCGCAAGACAAACCAGAATGCCGATAACGAACAGAACAAGAACTGGAAAATCAAAAAGCGGACGGCTCAGCGTTCCACCTTTCCAATCGATGCCGAACATTAACGCATAATTCCAAAGCTGATTGAGAATTACTTTAAGGAGGCCGTCAGTGGCAACCGCCGGATTCGTAAACAAGTTGACTTGATTTGCGCGCGCGAGCGCGGCAGCGGGATATTGCAGATGGAATACAATGCGCGGCAGGGCAACGACAAAACCAACCAGCGACGCCAGGACTAGGTTGTGCCATCGCCACGCCGCGCGCGCAAAGAAAAACTGATGCACAAAAATCGCGGCGACGACAAGCGGAACGAACAAGGCGGAAGGATAAACATAGACGCTCAGCCCGGCAAAAAAACCGGCAAGCGCATAATCGATCATGTGTTGATACCGCCAACTACGCGCCAAGAAGAATAAAACCAGCGACACGAACAAGGGAACGAGCACAAAACGCAAACCGGCACGCGCATCATAAATCACTTCCAGCGAAACCGCCAGCGCGAACGCGGCAATCGACGCGACGCGCGCATCGCGCGTCCACACTTGGCCCGCGGCGAATAAAAACGCAACCGTGAGAGTACTGGCAACTACAGTAACAATTTTGAGTGCAAACGCACTCGCGCCAAAAAGCCAAACGGTTAGTGATTGCAGATACAAGATCAGCGGCTCGGGCGCGCCCATCGGCGTGACAAAAAACGGACGCAAGCCATCGTGCAGGATGCTCAAAATGTACACGCCGTTCGACGCCGAATCATACTTGATGCCCGGCGGAAGCGTCGTCATCATGTACGTGCGCAAAAAAGCGGCAATCAACATGACGCCGATGTAAAGCCAGATCACGCGACGACTGGCGCAAAATCATCTTGCCCCGGCGAGATCGATAACGAACTTGTCATCGACCACTTGATTTGCAGCGGTCACTGGCAAGCGAGCGCCGGAAGCCGGCGTGTACAATCCGATCGCGATTTTTGCGGCGCGCGCCAGCGTATACACGTCGACGACTTGTTCCCCCGCAAACCAAATCGACGTGGGATAATTGCCGGCTTGCGGTTGTTGATCGATTTGCGCGAGCAATTTGCCATCCGCATCGAGTGCGTGGACAAACACAGAATAATCGCGTTCGATGTTTACGCGCGCGCGCCAGTAGAGGGTCAATTGCATCGAATCCGGACGATGGTCCAAGTCATAGCCCAGTAAATCGATTTGATTATCGAAATTGGCATTCACTTTTTCCCGCGGCGCGTATGCCACGTTCGGAGCCGGCGCAATTTTGATCGATGCGATTTGCGCACTGGTTTCATCGGAATTGGCGATGACCAAGCGTTCACCCGGTTTGCCGACTGGATACAAGCCCACCTGAATCGAGTATTTGCCGGGCGATGCATTGGCGGCAATCGGAATTCGCACAACATCTCGCAACGCATCGCCGGGTTTCCAATAGACCGTTGGAAACGCGCCGCGCCCCGGAATCACATCCGCGCCGCCCGCCAATCGATTCTCCGCGCTAACCAAATGCACAAAGACGCGATACGATTCGCTCATCGGTGTGAGCGCGCGCCAGTACAGCGCGACGCTCAAGTTTTCGCTCGGCTTGATCGCGCGCGCGTCCAAATCGTACCCGAGCAATTGCATCTTGTCATCAAAAGTAATTTGGTACGGATGCGCGGCGCGTGCGTCCGGCGCCAGCAACGCCGGGCGCGCGTACGCGGGCAAGGTGTAAGCAAATGGCACGGAAAATGCGAGAACAGCAAATGAGCAGATGAGCAATGACAAAACAAAACGCGATGGGTGACGCATGGCGCGTGAAAATAATTCATTCAAGCCAATTACAAAAAGCAACGCAATGACCGAAATCGCCGGAAAGAGATAGCGCCCTTGATCCGCACCGGTCGTCGTGCGAATGAATTGAATTTGCGCGACGAGGATGAATGCAAGCCAACCCAGAAGAAATAATGTCGCAACGCGCGAGGAACGATTGCGCAGAACGTAGAACGCAAATCCAATCAACGATAAAATCGTTGCGAATGCCAGCCCGACGAGAATCAGCGGCGAGAAATCGCCAGGTGTGGGACCGCCCCAAAATGTTTGCCACAGCCACGGAAGCGAAATCTGAAAAAGCTCCTGCAATGTCAATTCACCGGCGCGCGGGAACAACGCCGAGATTGTCATCAGACGATACGCTAGTGGGTCGCCGTAGAGAATCGCATTGCGAATGAACCAGCCGCCGCTGAGAAATGCAATCACCCCAAGCACCGCAACATTTTTTTGAATTATCGATTTCCAATCGCGATGGCGCCACGCGACAATCCCAATGGCGAGCATGGCAAATGGCACGAGCCCTAACGCCGTCGTCTTGGTCAAAATACCAAGCCCGATCCAAACACCGAGCCACATTGCCGCGCGCAAATCAAGCTCGCGTCGACCGGTCAGCAATTCGACGCACAACAACAACGCCAACGATGAAAACGCCGCGAGTGCGGTATCATTAGAAACTAACGCGCTGGCAAAAAGAAAACTCGGATTGAACGCGACCACGGCGGCGCATGCCAGCGCAATCATCGAGTTTTGTGTTAGTGTGCTTGCCAAACGATGCGTTGCGATAATTGTAATCGCGCCAAAGAAAATCGAAAGCAGACGCGCGAGGTGAACTGCGAGCGGCGTGCGCGCGAACGGAAAATTTTGCGCATCGGTGTGATAATAAATATTTCTGCCGCAACACGCCGGGTCGCCAACAAAGGTCGCGCCGTAATTGCGCCACAAGTGCTGCTCAAAATCCGCTGTGTCAATCGGCGCGATGACGAGCGCCGCCAGCGTGTAATACAACGGCGGTTGCCAGCCCTGATGTCCAGCAACACCGCCGCCAGGGACAAATTCCTGGATCGGCAACGCGCGATTCTGCGCGATGAAACGCGCATAGCGAAAATGATCGTCTTCGTCGGGTCCTTCAAAGAGCGGAAGGATGAGCGAATAAAAAAGTGCGAGCGCGACAAAGATGCTGACCAACGCGGCTAGCCGTTTCATCGCGCCGTCAACTCCACTTGCCCGATTTCGATTTGGCGATTCGGCAATTCGTCTCCATTGGATTGCGTGATCACAAAGCGCTCGCCGGAACTGCCATCGTACATTCCAACGCGGATTTTGTAAATGCCCGGTGGCAAATCCAAAGGCACAAGATATGGATCGGCAATTTTCTCGCCCGGTGACCAAAGCGAAGTTGGATATTTACCACTCACGGGCGCGCCGTCGTGTTGCGCGACCACATTGCCATTCACATCGACGATATGCACAAACACTTGTGCATCACCATTCATCGATGCAATCGCTTGCCAGTACAATTGCATGCGCAATGGCTGTCCCGCTTGCGGCGCAACGAGATCATATCCCTCAAGGCGAATGGATGGACCGAGCGCAACATCCAAACGATGTGATGGCGATTGCGTCGGTGGATTGACCGGCACCTTGACCCAACCCAGGTCAATGACATCGTCGATGGCGTTGCCGGTTTTCACCGGCAATCGTTCCAGCGTTTCAAAACGATACAGCCCAGCGACGAGCCGATATTTTCCCGGTGATAGGTTCGGGGGCAAAACGAGATTGCGTTTGTCCTCGATGATTCTGCCGGCGTGCCACAACATCGTAGGATTGAATCCGTTGTCTGTCAACTCGTCGTGCTGAGCCGCCATGCGACCATCGGCGTCGAGCAATTGCACAAACCCGGTGAAATCTTCATGCACATCCCGGTCAATTTGCCAAAACAATGTGACCGGCAAAACGCGACCCGGGTTCGCCAACAACGGCGCGTCGAAGCCGAGCAAGTGAATATCATCGCCGACCAGCGCATCGATGCGATGCGGGATTGCCGGCACGTTCGCCGATTGATTCGATGATTCGATTTGCAGCGAACTCACTGCAACAAATTTTGAATCGGCAGGAAAGGCAACCTGCAACGTGTACTTGCCGGATGGAATCTGCTCTCCGAGCCAGAGATCGTAATGATCCTCGACAATTTCGTTGGGAATCCACGCGCCGGGTTTGCCGGTGCCAAACCGCGCTAACTGTTCGCGCTGGGCAAAAATACTTCCGGCATCATCGACCACGCGCCACGCCAAGGGTTTGTCCTGCACCGATTGCTTGACCTGCCAAAAAATTTTCACATCGATGGTTCGCGGCGCGCGAATTTGCCACATCGAGTTTTGGAATGGCGCATTATCCATACTCAGTCCGATAGCGCGCAGCTCGGGCGAGACATCGCTTTGCAAACTTTGCAAAACCGGCGGTCGCGTCGTCGACGCCAACACCATCGATGGCAATAATGAAAAACCAATCACAACAAGCAAAATAACAAGCGATTTGGATTCTTCCCGACGGCGGAAAACGATCGCACACAGAATCAACAGTGCCGTCACGCCAATACCAGAAATAAGCGTGCCGATTTGGCGCGCCGGTGTATCGCCCCACTCTAAAACCAATCGATGCTTGCCGGGCGGAACATCTTGTGCAATCAACCCCATTGGCGTGCTAGGATAGGATGCCACGGGTTGATTATCGATGGTTGTGCGCCAACCCGGAAAATAAAACTGGCGAAACGTAATCGGCGTAGTTTTTTCCACCGCAATGTCGAGCACGCAACGCGCGGCATTGCAATCGAGCATTTCAATTTTTGGCACACTGGTATTCGGCGATACCGGCAGAGCATCGGGCAAAGATTTTACCGTGAGCGGCAGATACTCGCTGATCCAACCGAACCCAAAACTACGCGTGTTCGCCTCAAAGCGCGCGGTCTGCGCCAAGGTCAATTCATCGCGCGGATTGTCGAGTCCATGCACATTGAGCGCACCCAGCCCATTCCAAATCAGCGCCGCCGCGATGAATACCACAACTGCGAGGCGCCAGTGCGATGAATTCAGCAACATCGGCAGTGAGCCGATAACGATGGCGATGCTCAGCCCGATGATAACTTCTAGCCGCCATGGAAAGAAAACGGTTTTCAAAAGCGGCACGCTAAGCCAAATCGATTTCGACCAACTTACGAGAAGCAACATTGCGACCAGAGCAAACACGCCAAAGAGAAAGCCGAGTCCACGGGCACGAAATTGCATCAGCGCAAGAACTAGCGTGCCCAATACCATCGGCAAAATCGAAAGCGGATACGGTTGCTCGCCATAGACGTATGGTATTTGCAATTGAAAAAGGTTTTGCCATTCGAGAAATGTAAATTCAAAAATCGACCTAATCTGTTGGCTGTCTCGGCTTCCCAAGACGAGCGACAATTCGGCAATCGATGGCAACCAATAGATCGCGCTCAGCATTGCGCCCAGCATCGCCGCGCCGATTGCACAAATAATCGCACGCCGTCGCACATGACCGGGCTGTTGAAATAATTCCCAAACGACATAGGCGCCGAGAAACGGCGCCGACAAGAATGCGATCAAGTTGTGGCTCAAGAGCAACAGCGCGGCAAAGAGTCCGGCGATGATGAGCGCAGCAAGCGTTCGGCGCACAAGCAAGCGGCGGAGTGACCAAACGACCCAGGGTAAAAACGCCGCGGCGAAAACTTCGGCGAGCGCACCGCGCGAATAAATATCGAGCAGAAAGTACGGAAAGAAAACATATGCGACTGCCGTCAAGATACCATGCGTATGGCGCGCCGGCGAATCAGCAAAGAACTCGCGCCCCATCGCGTATGCGCCGGCAATCGCAACGAGAATGGCGGCGAAAAAGCTTGCGATGATTGCGCCAGGAATCGCCAAGCCAAGCAGGTGAAACGATTCGGCAAGATAGTACGCGAACGGCGGATAGAAATTGAAAACGGGGTAGCCATAGCCGGACGCAAAATCGGGCGCCCAGCGCGGATAAAAAATGCCTTGCCGAAGAACGCGATCAAATTCCCAGAGACGAAACAGGTGCAAAAAACCGTCTTCCAGAAAATAAAAGCGCGCCGGCGGCAAAAATGGAATTGCCGCGAAAAGCGCAAGCGCGCCAAGTGAGATCCAAGACTTGAGTTTCATCGATAAGAAAAGCGGGCAATCAATTTGCCCGCCCATTGTCTACGCTTTTGTTTTTTTTCGCAAGTTGGGATCGTTCAGGTCGACCAGAGGTGGCGCAGAACCTAACATGCCCACGCGTTTGCGAAACAGGAAAAACAGATTGTAAAAACCGTCACGCCAGATGCGCAATTTGCTGACGCCGTGTCGCTCCTTGTAGTACACGGGCAACTCGATGGCGCGAATGGTTTGTCTTTTGGCTCATTGCTTCCAGTTTGATTTCTTCCGAGAACGCCATGCCATCGCTCGTCAGGCTCAAGTGTCCCAACACCCACCGGCGAATGACCCACATCCCCGATTGCGAATCGCGCACCCGAAACCAAAAGAGAAGCAAGATAAAAAAGTTCAGCACATCGTTGCCAAAGACACGCAACCAATTGCTAGGCTTGTCTTTGTGGCCGGTGCGATCGCATGTGATGAAATCAAAATTCTCATCGATCATCACGTCGAGCAGAATCGGAATAAAATTGCGCGGATAGGTCCCATCGCCATCCATCGTGACGATGATGTCGCCGGTCGCGCGGCGCAAGCCGGCTTTGTACGCCGCGCCGTATCCTTGCTTGAATTCCGGCACGACCATGGCGCCGAACTCTTTCGCGATTGTGGCAGTGCGATCATTCGAGTTGTTGTCGGCGACGATGACTTCATCGACGCATGTTCGGCAGGTCGCGAAAAACTTCGGGCAAGCCGCGCTCTTCGTTGTAGCACGGCATCACGAGCGAAATGCGATGGTTTTTGTACATTACGGTTGCAATCACTGTTTTGAGTTGCGCTTCCAGTTCAGCTTCGGTCAGGAATCCGATATTTCTTCCAAACGATCTTGCCGCTTTTATCCAGCAGGAAAAAGTTGGGTTGCGCGAGATAGCCCAAGCGATCCTTTGCCTTTTGCGTCGCCGGGTTGTCGATATCGAGATAGACAAAGTCAATACAGTTGCCATACTTGGCTTCGAGTCCGTGCACGACGGACTTGATTGCATTACACGTGCCTCACCAATATGCAAAAAACTCGACGAGTTTTGGTTTGTTATTGGCATCGAGTTTTGCCGGATCATCGGCGCGAAACTTGTCCAGCGGAGCGGCATTCGTCGTTGTGCAAGATGCCGCGCTCGCCGGCGCGCTCGAAGCGACCGGTGCTTTGGTGCTGGATACCGCCGGCACTGGCGTCGGCGCGGCGGTCGGTGTTGCCGGCGTCGCGCAAGCGGCAAGCGCGACCACCGCCAGGATGCAAACAAGAATCGCACGCATACTAGACCTCCACGCGATAACTTTCAACCGGTTGCGGTCCGGCGAGCATGACATCGTCGCCCAAGCCGTGACGCAATTGCGCCCACTTGAGATTCGCCCATTCCTTGAGAATGATCGGATACATCAGCGGATTGAACAAGATATTGACCGTCATAAAGCATTCGTAGGTGCAATAGCATTTGGTCTTGCTAATCCACTCGCGCACTTCGTTCGCTTTTTGGCTCTGCCAAATCTTCTTGAAATCGTAATCGTAATCGCGAACATTGCCTAGAACTTGCTCTTCGCCCATCAGCTCGCACGCCAGCACATCGCCATTCGCAAACATATTGCCGCCCAACGTGCCGGCGTAGCACGGAATTTGGAAGCGGCGTTCCTTCACCATCTTGGTCAAGAGTTTGGGGCGAATGATGCGCTTGGCGTTGATAAAATCGCCGAACGGCAATTTGTAATACCCCGACAGCTCGCGCTCTTTGTTGGCGCGCTCAAGGCGATTGTGGAAATTCAAATAGTTGTCGACATCGAACTGATTCGCAACCGGATCGATGGGCGGCGTATATTTCGCGCCGGGGTCTTTGGGACCGCCGCGCAAAAGCAGCGTGAACACCGTGTTTACGCCGACGTACGACCGGAGATAATCGTAAATCTCATCGAGCCGGTCATGATTGTATTGGCTCACCGCAATCTGAATGCACGCCGAGAAATTCGGATAGTATTTTTCCAACACGCGCAGTTCGCGGTACGTGCGGATCGCGCGGTCGAACAAGCCCTTGAAACCGCGAAACTTGTCGTGGTCTTCGCTGACGCCGTCAATCGAAATGTCGATGTGCAAATCCATATCCGGACACGCGTCGAGCATATCGCGCGCGCCATCGACGACGCGGCTCGTGAGCGAACCGTTCGTCGGAATGCCGACGTTGGGCGCATGATTGTTCTTGTGGAAAATCTTGACGATTTCCGGCAAGTCTTTGCGCAAGAACGGCTCGCCGCCGGTCGGCGTGAAGAAAATCATATCGTCCATCGAGCGGCTGACTTTTTCGATTTCGTCGATGGTCAGTTCGCCGGTGTGTCGTTCGTGCGAGCCGAGCAAACAATGACCGCAACGCGCATTGCAGTTCTTGGTAATGAAGAGCACAAAGTATAGTGGCGACGCGCCTTTTTTGTACAGGATGCGCGGCGCAAATTTCATATAGTTCATGACAGACATGACAACTTCCTCCGTATGGTCGCTAGCGACTAGATCTAGTCGCTAGTGGTTAGTATCGAATACCTCGAACAAAATCAATAGAGCGCTTGAAACATCCCCAACCCTACCACAATCACATCGATGGGTTGGAACAGCACGGCGAGAATACTAAAGCCGATGCCGCGTTCACGCGCGAGAAAGGAAAACCAAGGAAAAAATAAAAAGTAAAAAGCAAAAAGTAAAAACAAACTCCCAATTACCAAAAACCAATTACCAATTACTGCTCCCGACCAGCAACAACCCCAACGCAAGAAAAAGCACCGGCACCGCAAGTTGGTAAAATAATGGGACGCTGGTGTAAAATCGCTAGTCGCCCCACTTGCGCAAGCGCATCAGCATCAACGCGCGCGCGCGCAGAAAATCGGTGCGCAGGACTTCGCTGAGCGTGTAATGCTTGTGATGCACCGCCGTCACGCGCGCGTCAAGCCGCAAATGATAGCCCGCCGCCCACACGCGTTGACCGAACTCGGTGTCTTCGGCGATGCTTGCGCCGGCGTAGTGCTCGTCAAAGCCGCCGAGCTTTAGGAAAATCTCGCGTCGCATCGCGGCGACACTCGTGTAGAACACGCCAATGCGTTCGCGCGGCATTTTGGCGTACGTGAACCGCATCCACAAATTCTTAAAGTTGCTCGCAAAGTCACTGAACGGGATCTTGCGATCGAGCAAGCCGACGACGCCAGCGATCTGCGTGTCGTCGAAATTCTCGACGAGATGCGCGAGCGTGTCGCGCGCGACGATCACATCATCATCGGTGAAAAATAAAATATCGCCAGTTGCCGCGTTTGCCCCGCGATTCTTTGCGCGCGCCGCGCCCACATTTTCGGTGAGACGAATCACGCGACAACCTGAGCGAATCGCCAGCTCCGCCGAGCCATCGGTGGAGGCATCATCGACGACGATGATTTCATCAGGTGGAAGCGCGCCGGCGCGCAAGGCGTGCAAACAGGCAACCAGCGTTTCCGCGCCGTTGTGCGTGGGGATGACGACGGTCAAGCGTGGACGAGACATTTGAGCGCGGAGATTATAACACGAGGCAGAGGGTTCGTCAAAACGCACAAGGTCAAAAAGATGCAAGAGAGTGTGCGAAATCCTTTCGCTGACAGCAAAATCATTCATGACCCGAATTCACGACAGGGTTTTATCGATCAGTCTGAAGAGGAGATGTGCTGAATTACTCAATCGCATTTCTCTTCGTTGGAAATCGTTGTTTGATTTGAAAACAACGTCATATCTGCCAAAGATCCCAAAGAACTGGCATGGCTCAAGCGCGCCGCAAGTGGAAAACCCTGAAATACTTGCTGATTTAATGTTAGAAGCTTAACGACAACCTCTCGTTTTCACGGCGAGGAATCTCTCCACGCTGTTTGTTTCGCCTACGCGCGCCACATTCAATTCGACGCCGCGCGCTTTTTGTTATACAATCCAGCTGAGGTGATTTGATGAACATTCTGGAAACCGAACCCATCGGCACGGTGCGTCGCAATCACGGCATCGAACATGCAACCGTGCACGTGCTGACCGAACGCCATCCAAGCATTCGACTCGTCGGTCGCGCGGATACGACCGGCTTTAACATTTACGGCGACGTGCCCACCGCTGAATTGGAGTCGGCGGCGGAACAAGCGCTGGCGCGATTGAAAAACGGCGAAGGCAATCTCGCGGTGCATCCGCGTTGCGGCACGAATCTCGTTGTCGCCGGGCTGGTCACGGCGGTCGGCGCGGTCATCGCGATGGGTCGCAAACCCAGCATAAAGAAATTGCCGGACGTGATTCTCGCGACCACGCTCGCGGCGTATGTCGCGCAACCGCTCGGCTTGAAATTGCAAGAATACGTCACGACCTCGCCCGATGCGTTCGGCGCGCGCATCGCCGGCATTCGCGAATCAAAATGGGACAAATTCGCGTTCAGCACGTCGATATCGAGTGGCGCGGATGATTTACGTTTTACACGGGGAGGACGAACTCTCGCGCACGGAATTTCTCGCCACGTTGCGCGCATCGCTGGGCGATCCACAATTCGCCGATTTGAACACGACGCGCTTTGACGGACGCAAGTTATCGGTGAGCGAACTGCAACACGCGTGCGACGCGATGCCATTTCTGATGGACAAGCGCCTCGTCCTCGTCGATGGGATGCTCGCGCGTTTCGATCCGCGCCGCACGAAAAGCGAAGACGCGGGCGAAATTGAGCAAGAGGGGAATCCCGACCTGGCAAAAGATTTGGCGGTGTATCTGGAGCGTGTGCCGGACACAACACTCCTAGTTTTTCTTGAATCGAAATCACTCGCGAAAAACAATTCGATTCTCAAGAAACTCACCGCCGAAAAGAAACTCGCGACCGTCAAGGAATTTTCCGCGCCCGATGTCAAGGCGCTGCCCGCGTGGATTGTCAAGCGCGTGGAATCGAAACACGCCAAAATCGATGGCAACGCCGCGAGCGAACTGGCGGAACACGTCGGCGAAGATTTGCGCCTGCTCGACACCGAAATCGAAAAACTGCTGACGTATCGCGCAAACGAGGTCATTCGCATCGACGATGTGCGCGCGCTCGTCGCGTCCGTGCGCGAAGCCGATGTCTTTGGACTCGTGAACGCCATCGCGCGGCGCGACCGCCAGGTCCGCGTTGATATTGCTGCACGAACAAATCGATCAAGGCGCAGTCCCGCATCAATTACTGCCCACGATCACGTGGCAATTTCGCTTGCTGTTGCAAATGAAGGACCTGGCGGCGCGCGGACTGACTCTAGCGCAAGCCACCGAGAAGATTCATGCGAACCCGTATCCGGCGCAACGCGCGTGGAACACGGCAACCAGTTTCTCTTTGCCGCAACTTGAAGCGACCTATCAGAAATTGCTGGAAACCGATATCGCCATCAAGACCGGGAAAAGCGAGCCGGTGCTGGCGCTCGATTTACTCGTGACCGAATTGACGCGATAAAAAAGAGACGACCCTGCGGGTCGTCTCTGCATTTTTATTGCGGCGATTGCGCCACCTGAAAACGATTGCCTTCGGGATCGTAGAACGTCGCGTAAATCACCATGCCGGGAATTTCCACCGGCTCTTCGCAACGAACACCCTTGGCGCGCAGTTCCGCAATCACGCCGCGCGCATCATCGACGCCGAACACGAGCGTTGCGTTACCGGTGTTCGCCGGCACCGTCTTGGGATCATCCCAGCGATTCAGCGCGAGATGCGTTTGGTTCGGCAAGCCAAACTCGAGCCAGCCCACTTCAGCCATTTCGGCGGCGATAGGCAAGCCTAACGTCTCGTGATAAAATTTCCGCGCGCGCGCCCAATCGGTGACGTTCACCGAAACGACGTTGAGGTCGCGGAAATTCTTGTTCAGTCGCAGCGGCGCGGCGGATTTGCGCGGCGCGCGCTTGACGGCGGTCTTGCGAACGGGTTTACGTGCTGTGCGTTTTGTAGGACCCATTTTTCCCTCCTGCTAGGATTCTAGCAAATCACGGCGAGTCTGACAAGCCCCGGTCATTCATCCCCAACAATCTTGAAATCGCGCGGTGCGCCTAGCATCGGCGCATCGTTTGGCGTCATGAATTGATTCTGCGGAAACATGTACGACGCCGGCATCTGCGCTTGCGGCGGTGCGACGATGTACACCGGCGGCTGTGGCGCATATCGATGCGATGCATAATCATATTCAACCTGACGTGGTGGCGCGTCGTCGCGGCGTCCCCAATGGTTCGTCGTCGCGATGACCAAGCCGATGACAATCGGAATGCTCGCGCTTAGTCCGCACACCGCGCCGACAAGCACCGCGAGCGAATCATTGGACAAACGGTTGCCCACAACGATTGCCAACGCGATGGCAAACGCACTGCCGATGAACACGATTCCGTTGCGCATCATTTCACCTTCCGGAGCCAGCCGACGACACTGGAACTCAAACCAGGTTGCATTTGCATCGAAGGCGTTTTTTCCCGCGCGCCCAGCGATGCGATTTCTGCCGGGCGCACACACGCTGCCTGAAATCGAATCGTCTCTCCGGCGGCGATGAGCAAAAAATCGCCGCGCCCGGCAAGTTTTTCCGCGCCGGTGCCACCGATGCCGGCGGCGACGCGCGCATCATCCGTGCTGGCAACGCGACCGACCAAGCGGACCGGAAAATTCGCCTTCACCAAACTGCCAACGACCTTTGTAGCAGGTTTCTGCGTAAGCGCAATCAGCGAAAAACCGGCGCTCCGCCCGCGTTGCACCAGGCGACTGATCAGCATTTCCAATTCGGCGCCGCACGTCTGCAACAAGTCAGCCAGTTCGTCGATGACGACGACCACGCGCGGTCGTTCGATCATCTCATGGTCGCGGCGTTGCATTTCGGACACGAGATAATCCATCCGCTCCATCGTCTCATCCGATTCCTGCACAATCGGAAAAAGCAGATGCGACGAGTGCGCGAACGGCGCAAGCCCGCGACCCTTTGGATCGAACAACGCCAACTGCAAGTCGCGCGGCTTTTGATGCATCACGAGCGACGCGATCATCGTGCGCGCGAGTTCGGTCTTGCCACTGCCGGTCGTCCCGGCGATAAGACAATGCGCGACATCCGGCGATGCCAAGCGCAATAAGAGCGGCACGCCTTCGCTGTCCAAACCCAGGATCGCCGTCCCCGGCGAATTCAATGCGCGATTCAATTGATCGTCTTTGCGCAGCTGCGCATCGAGTTCCGTGAGCGAAACAAAACGCGCATCCTCGCGCGGCACTTCGAGCGAGAGTGTTCCGTTTGCGCGCGTAAGCCGCGCGGACGGCGCGCCGAGCGCCAGCGCCACTTCTTCCGTCAGGGTTTCGAGTTTTGCCAAGCGCGTGCTCGCCGCCGGCGCGAGATGAAATTGAATCGTGCGCGGCGTGAGCCTGCCGCCCCACACGCGCGTCGGCGCTTTGTGCGATGCAAGAACCATTTCAATTCTATCGGCCTGGGAATTCAAGTTTCGCCTTTCCATCTCAGTCTGTCCACCCGGCGCGCTTTTCTTCGCCGACGACTCGTGCCGCCGGTGGCGCGGCGGAAACAATCGGCGCGGGTGCTTCCGGCTCTGGCGATTTCTGGCTCACGCCTCGGCTTAACCATTCCTGGAGCTTGATAATTTTTTGTGCAACGATACTAGAACGATTGTCAGCGGTGGGTGGCGAAGTTACGGCTTGCGCCATCATCGGCGCCGGTGCCGGAGCGGGCGCAGGGGCTTGAATGATTCGCGGCGAAGGATTGGCGCGGCGTTGTTGCGCGATTGCCGGCGCTCGTCGCGAGGCGACCGCCACTGCCGGCACAACCGCATCCACCGCGATAAGCGGCTGGCGCAATTGGCAACCGGAGCAATCGCGCGCGGAAGCAATCGGCATCACTTTTTCCGCGCACGCCGCCCGCGAAAGCGAAATCGATTCGCTCGCAAAGTCGTCCCAGGTTTGCGATCTGCCGTTCCCCCAGCGCACGACGATTGGCGGGCGCGATTGATTGTCCAACGTCGCGCGCAGATGCGCGCAATTGATTTGCGAAATCGGACACGCGCGGCAAACATTCGGCGAGACTTCGCGTTCGCCGGTTTTGATCTTGTCGCACAAGATATGTCCTTCTTCGCCAACGTGGCGGTAGGGGCAAGGTTTTAGATTCACGCGTTCCTCGAATCGAACAAAAAGAACGTCTGTTCTGATATGGATGATACATCAGAACAGGCGTTCTGTCAAGCAAAACAACCTTAAAGTTTTATGCTACAAACCCCCACCCACCCTCTTCCCAAAGGGGTGAGGGTTAGAGTGGGGGTGATATCGCAGACCTACGCCGGCAGGCGTTGCAATTTTCGAACGACGAGCACCACCTTGCCTTTGATCTCCGCGTCTCGCGCATCGACGTAGAATGGTTTCATCGTCGGATTCATCGGGCGCAGTTTGAGGCGGCTCTTTTCCTTGTACACACGCTTGAGCGTGGTTTCGGATTTATCCTTAAGCCACACGGCGCACATCTCGCCGTTTTCGGCATCTTGTTGCGCTTTCATCACGACGACATCGCCGTCGTTGATGAGCGCGTCGATCATCGAATCGCCTTTGACTTCGAGCGCGAACAGACCTTCTTCATGCGGAATCAGCTCACGCGTCAGTTCAATGGTCTCGTGATGTACCGCGTTATCGAGAACCGGGATCGGCTTGCCTGCCGCGATTTTGCCCAGCAAAGGAATCTGCACGAGATTGGCAAATTCCTCGGCAAGCGCTTTGGGATTCGTCACGCGCAGACCGCGCGAAACTTCCTTTTCGCGCTGAATCAATCCTTCGCGTTCCAGGATGTTCAGATTGTAATTCACGACCGAGGTCGAAGAAATCTTGACCTCCGCGCCGATTTCGCGAATCGTCGGCGGGCGCCCCTTGTCCCGCATGAATTTCGTGATGAAATCGTACATCCGTTTTTGTCGTTCTGAAAGTGGTGCCATCTGCCCTCCTTAACGAGGTCGAACATTTGTCCGCATTATAGCACGAACACCCGTTCTGTGTCAAGGGGTTGACGAACGCTGTTAGTCAAAGACGAAAAGTGAACCGTTCCAAGCTGAAAAGTGAACCGTTTCCAGTTGAAAAGTGACCCGCTGGAATAGCTGAAAAGTGAACTGGTGGTACTCGTGTCTTCAAAAAGGAGGCACGATGGATCAGTTGCACCGACGATTCACGGTCGAACAGGTCAAGGTATTGTTACACGGCTATTGCCAGGGCTCGCTGTCACGTGCGGATGCGCAAGAAGTGCTAGGCGTTGGCAAGACCCGTTTCTTTGCTTTGCTTCAGGAGTATCGGTCGAACCCAACCGCCTTCTCCATCGCTTATGAACGCGAGACGCATGCACGCCTCTCCGCAACAACCGAACGAGCCATTGCTACGGAACTGCGGCGAGAGCAAAAACTGGTTGAAGATCCCAGATTGCCGATTTCAGGTTACAACTATTCGGCCATTCGAGATCGCTTGGAACAGAAAGGCATCCAGGTTTCGGCGACGACGATTACGGCGCGTGCTAAACAACTGGGCTGCTACAAACCACCTCCAAAACGGAAGGCCCACGACCGCGAAGTGATTACCAGCTCCATCGGTGAACTGGTGCAACACGATGCGTCCCAGCATCTCTGGTCTCCCTTCGCTACAGAGAAATGGTCGTTGATTACTTCACTCGATGACTATAGTCGCAAATTGCTGTTTGCCGATTTCTTTTTGCATGAAACGACCTGGGCGCATCTAAATGCTGCACAAATCCTGATGCAAACCTATGGTTTGCCACTGCGCTACTATGTGGACAACTTGCGCGTGTTTCGGTTTATCACCCACAACCAGAGTATCCATGTCACGCAGGATTGGCACACCGATGATGCTGATCCGCGCTGGCGGCAAGTCCTGCGCGGCTTGGGCGTTGATGTGATCTACGCTTTGTCACCCCAAGCCAAGGGCAAGGTGGAACGACCCTATCGCTGGTTGCAAGATCGGATTGTGCGGACCTGCGCGCTTGAACACATCACCACGATTGACGACGCGCGGTCAGTCTTGCGCGATGAATTGGCTCGTTACAATCAACATCAAGTCCATTCGACCACCCATCAAATCCCAGATGTTCGTTTCGCTGACGCGCAGGCGAGTGGGCACACGCTTTTTCGTCCGTTTGTTTTGCCCAAGCCATATCAGTCGCCGCAAGATGTCTTCTGTCTGCAAACCACTCGTGTCGTCACTGGGTATCGGCGCATGTCCTTGTTTGGTCAGGACATTGATGTTCCACATGTCCCACCACGGGTTGAGGTGGAAATCCATCTCGTGCCTGATATGGCAAAACACTTAATTCTAGCACGCGTATGGTGGTCAGGCAAATTGGTGCATACCGTAAATTTGCCTATGGACATTGCTCCCGCAGTTCATTTTTGAATTTTGATGCAGTTCACTTATCAGCTTGGGCTTACAGGGGTTGACGAACGCTCCGGATTGTCGGAAAATGAGCGCATGAAGGAGCCAATTCGCACGTTTATCGCCATTGAACTGGACGATGCTCTGCGCCGCGCGCTGGGCAACGTTCAAGCGCAACTCCAGCGCGACGGCGCCGCGCGTCTGGTCCGCTGGGTCGAGCCGGCGAGCGTCCACATAACGCTGAAATTTCTCGGCGATGTCAACGCCGATCGCTTGCCCGCACTCGAACGCGCCATTGCCGATGCTTGCGCCGGCACGCCGCCCTTTTCGCTTGCGCTTGCCGGGCTAGGCGCATTTCCGAACACTCGCCGCCCGAATGTCATTTGGGTTGGTGCGAACGGTCAAGTCGATGTGGCGGTGCAACTGGCACAGAAAATCGATGCGGCGTGTGTTGCGCTGGGTTTTGCGCCGGAGGAACGACCCTTCGCGCCGCACTTGACACTCGGACGCGTCAAGCGCGACGCTTCGATAAGCGAACGCCAACTCATCGGCGCGATGATTGACGCGACGAGAGTTGAGACTTGCGGCGAATTGAAAATCGATCATGTGAGCGTAATGAAAAGCGAATTGCGCCCAAGCGGAAGTGTGGACACGTGCTTGCACACAGTCAATTTGAAGCGTGTCGCGTGAGATGATTTTCAAAGACCGCGCCGACGCCGGGCGAGAGCTTGCTAAATCGCTCGCGTTTCTGAAGAACGAATCGAACATCATCGTGCTGGGCATCCCGCGCGGCGGGGTGGTTGTCGCGGCGCAAGTCGCACGCGCGCTCAACGCCCCGCTCGATGTCTTCATCGCGCACAAGCTCGGCGCGCCATCCAACCCGGAACTTGCGATTGGCGCGATTGCCGGCGACAACGCAATTCTGCTTGACGATGTGGTTGTGCGCGATTTGAAAATTTCAGAAAAGGATATTGCGCGCGAGGCAGAACTCCAACGCAAAGAAATCGCGCGGCGCGCAAAATTGTATCGCCAAGACCGACCGCCGCTCAATTTGAAAAACAAAACCGTCGTCCTGATCGACGACGGCGTGGCAACTGGCTCGACGGTTTTGGTATCGTTGCGCGCTCTGCGCCAACAATTGCCGGCAAAGTTGATTCTCGCGATTCCGGTGGGTCCTGCCGATACGCTTGCGCGGCTCGCGCGCGAATGCGATCAGCTAGTTGTTATCGAAAGACCAGCCATGTTTTGGGCAGTCGGACAATTTTACCTGAACTTTGGACAAACCAGCGACGAAGAGGTGATCGCGTTACTGCGCTAACCGTCGCCGGTAAAAACACAACAGCGTACTACCGTACTTGCGCTGATCGAACAAATCCAGTTGGGTCAGCGCAAGTTCCTTGTACTCTTTCGGATGAATCTGCGCCACGATGATGCCGCGCTCGGCGAGTAATGCGGATTGATCCAACGCCGCCAACGTTTCTGCCCACAATTCTTTGTACTGCGGCGGCGCGACGTAGATGAAATCGTAGAGTTCGCCAGCGTTGCGACGAATAAACTTGAACACATCGAGTCGCACAATGCGCGCGCGCTCGATGAGACGCGTGGACGTGAGATTGTCGCGAATTACCCGCAACGCAATATGATCAATTTCGACGAACGTCGCCGCGCGCGCGCCGCGCGAAAGCGCTTCAATGCCCACGCTCCCCGCGCCGGCAAAAAGATCGAGCACATTCGCATCGAGCACGCGCATCCCCAAGATATCGTAGAGACTCTCTTTCACGCGGTCGGTAATCGGACGCGTCGCCGCGCCGGCGGGTTTCAGCGTGCGTCCTTTGGCTGTGCCGGAAATTACGCGCATACGCCTACCATCGATAATGTCCAATCAATGTGAACCAATGCAACGCATCTTCCTTGTGTGTCCCCGAGCCAACGTTGTGCACCACGTAATATCGATTCGTGCCTTCCACGCGATCTGCCGCGATGATGCCAATGTGTTGCATCCAACTATCGATGCGCCACACGGCGATGTCGCCGGGTTTCCAACTTTCATCGGCAAGATTATTGATTTGTTTACCGGTGCGCGTGAAATACGTCGATAGATTTTGCACACGCCGATGATCAATATTCGCGTCCGGCGCAGTCATGCCCCAGTCGCGCGGATACACGGAAAAGTTTCGCGCCATATCTTGATGCACATACACTTGCAAATCGATGCCCACCGCGCGAAACGCGCGAATCAGGACATCGGTGCAGACGCCGCGCTCCAGCGGCACGTCGCCGTTGGGATACGCGAGCCGGACGTATTGCGAATCGTAAATTGTCGTCACGCCTACTTGCTTTTCCGCGGCGAGCGCAATACGCGTCCCAAAGTCTAAATTGGGTCGATTCGCCACCGTCGCAATCGCCGACGAGTATGCGAGCGTTGGCGTCGCGGGACGATTGGTCGGCACCGGCGTTGCTCTCGCCTGTGATGGCGATGCTGTTGGTTCCGGTCCGCAGGCAGCGCTCCCGATGAGTAGAAACAAAGCAAACCATGCTTTCATCTTGGCGATTATTTTCGCATCGATTTGCTTGTGTGTCAAAAATGATTTGTCTAGCGGTTACCCATAATTCATTTCAGCCACAGAGGGCACTGGACACAGAGGAAAAATCACTGATTTTCCACTTGCCCCCCTCCCACTCCGCTTCGCTACAGGGACTAGAGTGGCGGGAACGTGGTTGCTACACTGCACCGCAGTGCGTTGCATTGCGGTGTAACAGTCATGCCAGGGAAAAACGCTCTCGCAATGAACACCTTCGCCAAATACCAGGTTTCTCCAAGAAACCTGGTATTTCGCCACGTTCGCAAAACTATTTTGGCGAAGGTATTGCGCAATGACATGGTGTAAATTACATGCGGGTTTTCTTCGCGCGTGCTTTTCGTGCCACGCGTTTCGGTTTCGCCGGCGTGCGTCCTTCCAAACTTGCCATCTGCGCATCCAGCCGCGCGGCGCGCTCGCGATTTTCCGCCAGTGTGTCGCGCATCTTTTGCACGATGTCTTTCGGCGCTTTTTTGCTGAAATCACTTGCCAGTTGTTTTTCCGCGCGGTCGATGGCGCCGCGCACGTTTGCGATTTCCTTGTCCAGCCGCGCCTTTTCCTTTTCGATGTCGAGCATGCCGGCGAACGGCAAGAACACGTCGATTGCACCCACTACCAGCGACAGCGCTTGCGCCGGCTTTTGCGCGCGCGTTTCGATTTTGAATTCGCCCGGCTCAGCCGCGCAAGCAACGCGATAATCTCACGTTGCGATTCGATGAGAGAGCGCGCGCGCCCAGCAGAAATGATCGCCGGGATGCGCTTGCCGGGCTCCACGTTAAACTCGGTGCGCGCATTACGAATGGCGCGGACAATGTCCATCACGAGCGCGAAATCTTTTTCGGCGCGCGGGTTCACAAATTTCTTGATCGGCTTTGGATATTCCGCCGCCATCAAGTGCATCGAATTGACTGGGCATCCCGAACGCGCGCAGTTGTTGCCACGTTTCTTCCGTGACAAACGGCATTGCCGGGTGCAAGAGACGCAAGGCTTGATCGAGTGTGTAAAGCAGAATCGCGCGCGTCTGTTGCGCGGCGTTCGCATCGGTTCCGTACAGCGCCAGCTTGGATGCTTCGATGTACCAATCCGCAAACTCGGTCCAGAGAAAATCGTGAATCGCGCGCGTCCCTTCGCCGAAATCCCAATTGCGAAACGCCGCATCCACATCGGCGATAACACGATTGAGCCGCGAAAGAATCCAGCGATCGGCAAGCGGCATGGCTTGCGCATCAGCAATCGGCGCGATGGGTTCGTCCGCTTTGAGATTGCTCGTGATGAAGCGCGCCATGTTCCAAATCTTGTTCGCAAAGTTGCGCGCGTGTTCGACTTTTTGCAAATCGAGTTTTGCGTCATTCCCCGGCGTGGATGACGTGATGATCGTGTAACGCAACGCGTCCGCGCTGTAGTCGGCAATGACATCGAGCGGATTGTCGCCGGGTTGCGGATTCGATTTGCTGATTTTCGTTCCATCTTTGTGACGAATGATCCCATGCAAGTACACCGTTTCGAACGGACGCTTGCCGGTGAATTCGTAACCGTCCATGATCATGCGCGCGACCCAGAAGAACAAAATGTCGTAGCCGGTCTCCAGCACCGAGGTCGGATAAAAGTAGGCAAAGTCGGCGGTCTGGCGGGGCCAGCCAAGCGTCGAAAAGGGCCACAAGCCGGACGAGAACCACGTGTCGAGCACGTCTTCTTCTTGCGTGAGATTTGTCGAGCCGCAGGTTTCGCATTGCGTCGGATCGATGCGCGCGCAGGTCTGATGACCATTTTCGCAGTACCACACCGGAATGCGATGCCCCCACCACAATTGGCGGCTGATGCACCAATCGCGGATGTTGTGCATCCAGTCAAAATAGATTTTGTTGAAACGCGCCGGCACGATTGTGATTTCGCCGGACTTGACGCCCTTGATGGCTTGTTTCGCAAGCGGCGCGATTTTCACAAACCATTGCGTCGAAATCAACGGCTCGACAATCGTCTCGCACCGCGAGCATCGTCCAATCGACATGGGATGATCGTCGATGTGGTCGAGCAAGCCATCGCGTTGCAAATCATCGATGAGTTTTTTGCGCGCGTCGTAGCGATCCATTCCCGCATACGGTCCACCCGCGTCACTCACCGTCGCGTCCTTGTTCATCATGTTGATGATCGGCAAGTTGTGGCGCTGACCGATGTCGTAATCGGTCGGGTCGTGCCCCGGCGTCACTTTGACCGCGCCCGTGCCGAATTCCATATCCACCGCTTCATCGGCGATGATGGGAATGCGGCGACCCAACGCCGGCAAAATCGCAATCCGTCCAATGAGTTTTTTGTAGCGTTTGTCTTTAGGATTCACCGCCACCGCTGTATCGCCGAGAATTGTTTCGGGGCGCGTCGTCGCGACGGTGATGAATTCGTCCTTCGATTCTGCGCCTGCGGCGCTCCGCTCAGGATGCGGCTCAAGTCGATATTTCACGTAATGCAGTTTGCCGGTCGTGTCTTCGTGCTCCACTTCCAAATCGCTGATCGCCGTGGCGCAACGCGGACACCAATTGATGAGGCGCGGTCCGCGATAGATCAATCCCTTTTCGTACAAACGCACAAATGCCTCGCGCACCGCTTCCGATAAGCCCATCGTCGAGCGTAAAGCGTTCGCGCGTCCAATCGCACGATGAACCCATCCGGCGAATTTGCATGTTGATGATGTTGCCGTATTCGGCTTTCCAATCCCACACGCGTTTCACAAATTCTTCACGCCCGAGTTGCTGGCGCGTGATGCCTTGCGCAGCCAGCTTCTTTTCCACGACGTTTTGCGTGGCGATGCCGGCGTGATCGCTTCCCGGCACCCAGAGTGTCGGCTCGCCCAGCATCCGATGCCAGCGGATCATCAAGTCTTCGAACGTGAGAAACATCGCGTGACCGTGATGCAATTCGCCGGTCACGTTCGGCGGCGGGATCGAAATCACAAACGGTTTTTTGCTGGGATCGATGCGCGGTTTGAAATAGCCGCGTTGTTCCCACCAATCGTACAAGCGCTGCTCCACCGTTTTGGGATCGTACGCTTTGGGCATTTCAGGTTGATTCGACATTTTGAAAACTCCTGTATTGGAAATTGGACCTTGGATCTTGGAGGTTAGACGTAAATAGATGATGCAAACCGCCTATCCAATTGCCAACTTCCAGATTCTAATTTCCAGATGTATACCAACGCACGCCGAGCTGGCTAATCAACCCCGCGGCAATGCCGGCAATCACCGCGGGGACAAGAACGATGACTGCCCACACCATCCAATCGGCTTTGTCTTGATTGGCGTATAAATACACAATCGCCATAAAGCCAACCCAGGATGCGACGGCAGTGAATATTCCGCCGACGATTGCCGTCACCCGGCGGAAAGTTTTCACATCGCGCAACGGATAGAAAAATAACCGCGCGATGAGTCCGAGCAAAAATCCATTGGCGATGCCGACGACCAAGCCGGTGGGGATGCCAAAAATTCCGCCAGCAATCGCGCCGATGAACGCCATGAATAGCATCGCGCCAATCAGCGACGGCAAATCGCTTGGCTTGAGATCGAACGGAGATTGCGTCAGCAAACCGGCGAAAATCAAGACGTTGGCAAAAACCGCACCGTAGGCTGTGCTCAACAGCGTGCCCGCGAGCAAACCCCACGCGCCGCCGCGCCAAATTGTGCCCCAGAAAAGTCGAAATAGTGTCATGCTATTTCCCCGCAAATCGTGCTATAATTATCGCACAGCATTTGAACAGGAGGTTGCAATGCGAATTTGGTTGACTCTCGCCATATTGGCGCTGGTGCTCACCGCTTGCGGCGGAGGCACGCCGGGCGAAACGAAATTGACCGCCGATGCCAACGGCAAAACGATTGACCTCACCCTCAGCCAAACCCTCGTGCTCACACTCGACTCGAACGCGACGACCGGCTACAAATGGAATCTCGTCACCGAGCCGAACGCGCAGGTCGTCAAGTTTATCTCATCGAACTATAATGCGCCGCAAAACACCGGCGGTATGGTCGGCGTCGGCGGCACCGAGACCTGGAAATTTCAAGCAATCGGCGCCGGCACAACAACACTCAAACTCGCGTACTTTCGCCCCTTCGATCCCAAAGATGTCGGCAGGAATTCACGTTGACCGTAACCGTCAAGTAATCGAAACAAAAAACTCTTTTCCCCTCAAGGGCGAAAAGAGTTCGCGGTACCACCTCGATTAAAGTTCAATGGTTTCGAGTTCAAGGTTAACCCTCTTTGAACTTGAAACTTGAGACTTGTCTCAAAAGCGCTAACGGGCTGACCCGGCATCGACTCAACGGCGCGCGCCATTCATCGATTCAACTCCCCGGCGACGTTCGGTTGCTTGGCTGGGAGAGGTTTGCACCCAATGACCTCTCTTCTCTTTCAGCACGGACCCACCTACTCTTCCGGTTCGACGTTGTTGATATTCGATTGTTGAAAGTATTTTAACATGCCTGGCACAGCATGTCAACTGCGATGCGCCGGGTGCCACGGCTTTTCAAGGCCAGTGCAAAAAACAGAAACGAGTGCGTCACTTTCACGGAGATTCTCGACAGCGCATACATAGTCGGTTCTCCCTCAAAAAAAAGGTGGAGGCGCGCCCATGTGGTCGCCCATCGGGGGCAAGCACAAGGCATTTGCCCCTACGGTTCACAAATTCCTCATCCGACGGCTGGTGCCCCGTGAGCGAATGAACAACTCCGTAGGCCTGTTTTCAAGGGTATGACTCATCACACTACTGTTCCTTGATAAGCACCGGCCGCATCTGCTAGGTCACACAGGGTTTCCAGAATGCCATACAGCTTGTCGGAATTGTTCTCCATCCCGGCCTGGACATACACCAATTGTTGTTGCTGAATGTTGATCCCGAATACGTTGGGAATCTTCGCCAGACGCCCAAACGAAAGCGCTCTCCCAATCACGTGGTTACCGATGTCCTGCGGTTCAACCGTCAGTTGTCTATCTTTCCTAATGGTCACTCGGATTTCCGCTGGATTCTGAATGGTCAGGCGAAATTCGGTATAGTACGTCTGTCCAGTGATCATCATCGCTGATCCACTGGATTGGTCGCGTGTAAGGTTACTCAGAATCACAGGATAGCCGCGATAGTTTCCAATCACGCGACCGGTCTTGTCGGCAAAGTCGCTGCCGACGATAGCGTCCATTACCGGATTGGACGTGGGCGTTTTCAATTCCCATTGCAAACCGGTGCGGGAGATGAATTCATTCCACCCGCGCTTTTTTGCGACGACAAGCGCAGAAAATCCACGGAAGCCTTTGGCGGCTGACGTGAATGTGGAGACCAACAGAAAAACCGCCAAAGCCAGGAAGCCGAGACAGCACAATCCCATTGCGAGAAACGAAAAGGTATCGCTAGACATCACCGCTCCAAGCGCTACCTGATGGCAGGCTACAAACCGTCAGCGTGACCATGTTTCCATAGAGCGGGCTTTGCGATTGCATCCCTTTGGTGTCCGTCGCGATCATCCAAAATTGGAACCATGCTCCCGACGGGTACGTGTTGTAGCCGGGAATGTCTGATTCAGAATTGATCGTGACGCTCCATCCGCCCCTGACCAACGACATTGGGTGAGACGCAGTACTCGTCGTCCCACTCGGAAGCCCTTTGTTGGAGAGCCGATAGTGCATCTCCACACTGGCGATCCCATCGGGGTCTGTGACAGATATACCAACGGTAACTTGCTTAGAGCCACAATGACTATCCAGGTAATAGAATAGGTTGGGTGAGACGGTGGGCGCGCCAAACGATGGCACCGAGGGTGGCGCGCTCGTGTGGGTCGGCGTCGGGAGTGTGCGTACTGGGGCGAAAGTTGTCGGCGAAGGTGTTGGCGTTGGAAGTTGCCGCACTGGAGGGATGGGTGATGATGTGACTGTTGGCACAGGCGCGCGAGTAACCAGTGGCGGCACAGGTGTAAGCGTCGCCGGCACGATCACCCCAGGGCTGACGGGCGGAGGAGGAGGCACAATCGTCCCAGGGCTGATGGGCGGCGGTGCCCCGGTTGCGCCACCCACAGAAACCACCGCGGTGGCATAGTCGCCCCAAATGCCGCTTGAGTTCTGCGCGCGCACCGCGATTCTATAATTGCCCGGTGCCGGAGGCATCCACTGTTGGCGCATCGTCACTAACGGTTTCTGTGTATCCGAATTCGCGTCAGTGCGTAGAACCGCGCCATTGACACTGAGTTCGAACTTGTAGAGACGCATAGAGATCGCTGGCATGGGATACGACTTCCACTGGCCCGAGAAGAGCACCGTACTGCCATCCAGCGGCGCGTCGATCCAGATGTCGGGGCCGGCCCGCGCAACCTGGGGTGCGCTTGGCGGGTTGCATTCCGCGCCAATAAGCACAAGCACGGCCAGAATGAAGAACAGACGCGGTTGTTTCATGCTTTCCAACTCTGCTTTCTTGATAGAACTCGTAATCCCAGGACCCTCGGCAACATGTTTTATCTGGGATGGTTGCGAGTCTTTCGGCATTCAAGCCCTAGTCGTATGCGAGCG
Source organism: uncultured Chloroflexia bacterium (assembly GCA_963718225.1). Lineage (GTDB taxonomy): Bacteria > Chloroflexota > Anaerolineae > UBA4142 > UBA4142 > DAOTXS01. Next base: position 40,411 of record CAVQYN010000008.1, on the reverse strand, counting down.
ACTTCGCCATGTAGATGATGAGTGTATATTGGCCTCCGCCCCACTTGAAGGTTGCTGCCTCCCCCCCCAGTACAGGTTGAGAGGTCGCATCGTAATCGGGTGGCCATGCCGGGATGGTGAGAAGGGGAGATATATCATCCTCCGAGATGTCGTCCACCTCCCTCAGGCGGATCGTCACATTCTTGAGGAATTTGATCGTGCCCTCCGGTACGGTCGAATACGGCAAGAGCCCCAGGTCCCTCCCAAGGGGACACGGTAACCTGGGTGTCATTACAGTCAAAATTCCTGTAGAGCCCCCAAGTCTCGAGAGCACCATCCCTGGAGATGCCCATGCTGATTTCATCCTCTCCCATCTCACTGCCCAGAAACCCATCGGTTTCGTCGTCACAGGTTAGTTGAATTGGCTCGCCACGAATGGCTTGCCCGCCCAAGATCATGAGATCGGTGCCCCAAGCCACTTTTACCGGGAACGGTTCTCCAGAGGTGTGTCGCCTGACCACCAGATACAAAGTTTGATTCTTGTTGGTTTGTCCGTTGATGATCCGTTTGGCTTGTTCGGACAATATCGCCAGCGGGTAGGATCCAAGGCTATTCAAAACCGCTGCGTTCTCGTCAAGCAGATGAAACTCCTCGATCTGGGTCACCCACTGACCCGGATCGGCGGAGAACCTGAGGGTTTGCGGTTCACGGAATCCGCTTGGTGGTTGATTTCAATCCTGAACCAAGCCACGTCCTTGGGGTTAAGAGCCTTGGCGTTGGGGAAATCGAAATTCTGTGGCTGGTTGGGGAGCAGGTCACACGCTTCTTGTTGGCTGTCACAGCGGAACCGGTAGAAAACCATCTTGTATGAGCCTGACCAGTCGCGGTTCGTGCTGAAAACCCGTACATCGAAAGGCGTCTTTGGCAGCACGTACTTCTGAGCCACCATATCTTTGCAGGGCCCATCCGTTGTGAAACACGCTTTGATCGTAACCTTCTCTTTCTTTTGATCCCCACCGAGTGGGATGGATAGGTTGTCTGCGGAGTAGACCTCAAAACGCAGATCTTGCAGGACATTGGAATCTGTGGCATCCAGGCCGATGGCATAGGTACCGTTTTCATCCACGCGGAACCATTGCATGCTGCCCGGGTTATCCAGAGATTGGTTCAGCAATTGGGCTGTCATGTTTCCCCAACCCGAGTCTTGACCAAACTCGTTGTCACCCACGGGTCGGGCGAGGCGCGGATTGCAGTAGTCGGCTACGTCGTTCAGGTCAATGGCCACCGCCTTATGATCGCTCAGCCCAAGGAACTCTCTCGGAATCCAGGCATGCTGGACGCATATATCCGCTTTAACGTCAGCGGCAACAACCGGTAGCGGGACAACTGGGCGGCTGGCGAGAATATAGTCCAATCGTTGCAAACTGCCATATTGGTCCTTGTCAAACCGCGTCGCACCGACGTCCTGTGGGGAGGTTGTCTCTGCCCAACTGTCAAACAGCGGCGTCGTCTTTGCGCTGGCTGGTGCCCCAAAACGGTCCCACCATTCGGAAGGTCCCAGGCGCGGGACAGCCCTGCTGCGTACAACGCGTATCCGGCCTTCTGGTATCCGTTAATGTTCAGGTCACCCATCGCCAGCAACAGATCCTTGTTCGTCCACTTTTGCATCACGTCAGGCACATACCCGTTGGGGATGACCGTCCCGTCGTAGGAGGTTGTCAATGTGCGCGAGCTGTTTCTGCCGTATTTCGGAGTTGGCAGCCTTTCCCGAATAATCTGCCTGGGTATGGGTGAAGACAACGTTAATGATCCGCCCAGAAGCGGGATTTTGAACGCGAACGAGCGCGGCGCCTTTTGCAGAATAACAATCAAAGCCAAGGCATTCGTCCCAGCCAAACAAATCGAATGCAACTTTGCTCGGATCGGAACCCTTGCAATCGGTGCAGAATAGGGGATTGCTCGGCAAATCTACAAACGGGAATTTGCTGAATAGCATCAAACCGCTGTCTTCAAGATTGAGGAGATCCGGCCCTGATTTGGATATGTACTCCACATAGTTCGGAAGGTACTCATCAGTTTGCTTCGGATGATCTCCTTTGCTCCCGGCGACAATCCCTTGATTAGACTGCTTTCATCCCACACTTCGTCCAGCGCGATGATGTCGGTCCATGCGCGGTTGGCGTACAGCACATCCGCAATCCTGGCGGCGGCTGACGTGGTGTCGACGGTCGCCACACAGTTTCCCCAGCCAACAAGGTTAAAGGTGGGCTGACATCTCATGCCTATGGAGAGCAAGTATGTGTTGAATGTGAGGACGCGCACCGAGCCAGTCCGTAATGCTAGCAACGGCACCGGGGTCGGTGCAGGCGACGAGGGTTGTGACGTTGGCTGGGCGGAGGAGGAGGTGGGGGTGGGGGCGGACGCCAATGGCGTTTGCGCGGCGGGAGCCGATGCCTTAGCCAGGACGATGGGGATCGTCGCCTGACCGGGCTTGAGTGTCTGTCTGAATGCGCCCAGAAAAACCAGGTTTTCTTTGTTCCATCCCCAGACTTCGAAGTCGAGGACCCGCTCACGCTCGACAGAAGATGCTACAAAGGGGCCAATCTGGTCACTTACATCGAACTCGCCATTGACCGGAAGAATGAACGTATTCGGAGCAGACGGAATCCGCACCGATCGTGCTCCGTCAATCGAAAGATACAAATACACCCTGTCAGCTGCCGCCGACAGAGCCACTCTGGTCGCTGTCACTGAGACACGCGGACCCAGCGTCGGCAACGGAGTCGGTGCTTGAGCTGAACCACGGCCGGTCGTCAACACAATGGCCCGGCTAGGGTCAGTGGCAGAAACAACCAAGCCATCTTGCTGCTAAATCGTATGGCAGATTGCGCTAACATTGTAATCTCCTTTGTTTTGAGAAACGGGGTGGAGTTACACTGGATTTGGGGAAAATAAAAAAGCCCTCGAGTCACGAAGGGCATTCATTACCCCCAATTTTCATCCGCTACTCCGGATGTTCACCAACGGAGCCGGAGGTCGTCGATGATGCCGACGATACAACGATGTTTTTGAGGTGGGGAGACCTACTGCTTGGATTTACTATACGCCAGTTGTGCCAGCGTGTCAACTACTTTGTGCACCGTGGTGCAAGTTGATTTCAAATGCGATTGGTGTACCTACCTCCGGTGGAAACGAGTGTGCCGCACTGTTTTCCACCTTCGAGATAGATCACTTTCGTTCATTTGTCAAGGGACTTTCACCAGCCGTAGCCCGCTTTTCATCGAATCAAGATTCTGGTATACTCGGGTTGAGCAACAAACTCCAAAGAAAGTGAACTCGCCGTGGCAAGAAATTCAATCAAACGCGCAGAATTGGAAAGGGCAGTTGACCGCGAAGTCGGTCGCTTGAGCACGTGGATGGTCACGTTGCACAACGCGGCGGCGGAACGACTCGGCTTGAACCCCACCGATCTCGTGTGCCTGTACATTTTGAACGAGACCGGCGCCATTACCGCCGGTCAGCTCGCGCAACTCACCAGTCTCACCTCCGGCGCGATCACCGGGGTAATCGACCGCTTGGAAAAAGCCGGCTATGTGCAACGCGAAAGCGATGCGAACGATCGCCGGCGCGTCATTATTCAACCGATTGCCGGGCGCGCGCGCGAAGTCAGTCAGATGTTTGAATCGACGTCACACTCAATCACCGCCGAAGTCATCACGCGCTACGATGAACCCGAGCGCGCGCTCATCCTCGATTTTTTGACACGCGTCACGTCCAGCTTGCTCCAAAAGTACGCCGCCTTGCGCGCGGAAAAATCCGCCGATAAAAACAAACGCTAGACCAGTCGCCGTACGCCCAACGATTGAATCAGCACACTGATAATCGATGCGTACGCGATGACCTTTTGCCCGACGACCTGAATCCGCAAACCCTCCGGCGTTTTGGTGCTGGGACCGAAAAAGAGCAAACCGAGGTACAACACGAGCAAAATCGCAAACACCCCAAAGACCATCGCCAGATGATTGGGAAAACTCCGGTCGCGGAGCATCACAATCAAGTACAGAATCGCGGCGACGGTCACTGCCTCGAATGCCGCAAAGACCAATTGATTATGCAACGGACCGTTGACATTCGCCGGCGTCAACGCCACACCGATAAAACCCAGCCCCGCTAGAATCCCCGCCAACGTTCCAAGCCAACTCAAAATCCTATCGAGCATCGCACGCTGAAACAATCGCGTCAGGCACAGGAAGAATACGATGAGCGCCACGCCCCCGCTCGTCAACGCGATCAAGAACAGCGTTGCCGCAATCGGATTCGGTTGTCCGGCGCGCGATTGCGTGCGTCCCAAGTCGCTGAAAAAATTATCGACGAAAGAATAGCCCACGGTATTCACGTCGACGACGGTGCCGCCGGGATAGAAGAACATGGCAATCGCCGTAAGCACGACGAACAATGTGCAACCGATTGCCACTGCGCCGAAAATCGTTCTGACGCGCGGTGAAGATTTCATTTTGCTCCTTGTCCAAATACCAGGTTTCTTGAAGAAACCTGGTATTTCGTTTACAAATATTCTTTCAAAAACACCAACGTTCGCCTCCACGCGAGCGCGGCGGCTTGAGCATCGTATGCGTCCGCGCGATCACTTTCAAAGAACCAATGCGTTGTGCCGGGATACGTGAACATCTCCAATTCTTTCCCAGCGGCGTTTAGCGTCTTTTCCAATTTCTTGATCCCCGAAGCCGCCACATAGTCGTCGTGCGCGGCAAAGTGAAATTGAAACGCTGAAGAACTGGCATACTCGCCGCCGCGCGACGCATAAAATATGGTCGTCGCCGCAAGCGGAACCGCTTTTTGTTCCGCAAGCCATAACGCCCAGTACCCGCCGAGCGAAAAGCCAATAACGCCGATGGGCGCGCCGGTTATCGCACGCAGAGATTCCGCTGCCTGAACGATTTCCTTTTTGACGATAGCGCCTTTCAGCGTCGAGCGTAATTTTTTCGCTTCGGCAATCGTTGACGCAGTGGCGCCGTGATACAAATCTGGCGCGAGCGCAACGAAACCAGCGCGCGCCAGGCGGTCGCAAAATTTTTTAAGAAATGGGTTCAAGCCCCACCACGCGTGCAAGACCAAAACCCCCTTGCCTCTGCCCGACTTTGGTGTCGCAAGATAGAATTCCTCGTTGATTTTCATTTTAATTTTCCCACGCGATCATTATTTGGAAACCGCAACCTTGCCGTCGATAATCACGAAATCCACTTGGTTCAACGCTTCAATGTTTAGCGTTGCGTCGCCTGGCACGACGATGACATCCGCGAGTTTGCCAGGTTCCAGCGTGCCCAACTCATCGCCGTGACCACACACGCGCGCGGCGCGGCGGGTGGCCGCTTGCAAAATCTCCGTCGGCGACATGCCGATCGCCGAGAGTCGGCGCATCTCTGCCAACGGCATCCCGGTGCGAAAAGCATAGCCGGAATCATCGCCCAACGCGATGACGCCGCCCATTTCATAAAATCGATGCACCGGCGTCTGCATGTATTTCGCGCACAACGCTTTCCGTTCCGGCGTCTCCGCGCGATTCTCGCACCACGTAATGATGAAATCGAGCGTTGGAACGAGGACAATATTTTGCTTGATGATGCGCGCAAGTTGCGCTTCGTAATCGAAAGATAATTTGCCAAACGGCTCGGACGTCAAATCGATCTGATCCAGGCGCGGCAACGGCACATGTTCAATCACATCGACACCGCCGTCGAGCGCGAGGTCAAGCATTTCGACGGTGCCGAGATGCACGCGCACCAATTTGCCGCGCGCGTGCGCTTGCGCGACGATTGCCTTGACCTGCAGCAAATCGAGATTGGGAATGGAAACTTTTTGGGGCGTTTGCCACGGGACTTTGGGGTTGCCCGGCTCGAACGCCAGTTTAAGCATATCCGCGCCGCGACCGATGAGTAGATTCGCCGCTTGCCGTGCCTCATCGACATTATTCACCGGATACAAAAACTCGCCATCGCCCGGATAACCCTGCGGCGGATTGATGATCGGTCCTGAGCGAAAAACGCGCGCGGTGGAGCCATACCCGGCATCGAATGAGTTCGGCGTCAAAGCCGTAAGCGGCGAGCCCAGATCGCAAACCGTCGTCACGCCTTGGCGCAGAAAATAAAACTGGCGCACCAACGCCGAATTGGCTTCGTGCACATGCGAATCAATAATGCCCGGCAGAATCGTACCGCCGGCGGCATCGATCACGCGCGCCTCCGGCGGAATCGCAAAATCCGGCGTGCGACCAACCGCCGCGATCTTGTTCTTGACGATCACGACGGCGCCATCGGGAATCGCCGGCGCGCCCGTGCCATCGAAAACTTTCCCATTCTTGATGACGAGCGCGTCAGCAGGTATTATACTAGTGACGGCACCGGGGGGCGCCGTCACGATTGTGGGAACAGGACCGATGGTGCAGGCACTCTGCATCATGGCGATACTGACCACCACGAAAATTCGTCGAATCAAGGTTCACTCGTCACAGATTCCGCTCACCGGTTGACCGATATTCAAACACGCAAGTTTGCCGTTTTGGACGACGGCTTGAAAAGTATACAGATAATCGGTCTTTAAGTAAAATCGTTCTGTGCCGGCACTGACGACGCGCACCAGCCCTTTGGCTTTAACACCTTCCGTTTTCATTTCGATAATCTCGATGCGGTCGCGATAATTATCGATTGCCTCGCGCAACCACGCCGCCACTTTGGTTTGCCCGCGCCAATAGAAATTTCGCCGATAAACTTCCGGCTCGCCGGTAAAGAGCGCCAACGCGGCATCCTTGTTGCCGGCGTTGAACACATCAACAAATTGCCGGACCGTTGTCGCGGTCGCATCCGGCGTTGGCGCGGCAGGCGGCGCGCAGGCAACCAGCGAAATGACAATCAACATCACGCCGAACATTCGCCAAACGCCAAAGTCAAAGCATGATTGATTCATATTGGTTGCTCCACTTTCCGCGCCTTGAGCCCGAATAATCGCCGCACCGGGTTCCAACGGCGGATACCAAATTCATAAATGCTCAAAATGATGGCGAGCGCCAGCGGCGCGATGATCAAGTACTTGTACGCCATCGGCAGCACCAACGGAACAACAAAGTAGCCGATGAGGAGAATAATCGGTTGGTGCAAGATGTAGAACGGCAACACCGCTTCGTTGGCGTACGCAAGGCGAGGGTGATTGAAATTCAGATAACGGAATCCGTACCCCAGGATGGCCAGTATATATGCCCACGCGAGTAGCGCCGCCGCTGTCATCAGCAAAGCGAAAATCGGGAGACTGTATTCCCAACTGCCTGACTCGAATCCGGCGACAATCGGCGGCATCGCCAGCGAGAGTACCAACGCCACGCTGAGCGCGGCGCGGCGATGGCGGATGATCACCGCTTGGATTTTGTCATCGGCAATGATCAGAAATCCATAGACGAGAAAAAATGGAAACAGCAAAAGGCGCACGATGGCTTCTGGCAGCGAGGGTCTCGTCATGCCAAACGGATCGATGACGAGAAGCAACAACACAAAAGGCAGTATCCAAAGGAACACTGCGCCGGGACGCGCTGTCAAGCGGCTGAGCCAATCGATCGTGCGCTGACCGGCTTGGCCTTTTAGCCAGATAAAGACCGGCGTCAGCACCAGCGTGAACACAAAAAGATATTCGAGATACCACAGGTGAATGCCCGTCCACGCGCCTGCCAAAATTTCGCTGGGGAAGAAGCGCGGCAGGAAATCGAAAAAGGTTCCTTGAAATTGTCCGTGCGTCACGCGTTCCATGAACACCTGTGGCGGCGCAAGCACCAAGATACCTAACGCGAGCGGCACGAGCAGACGCATAAAGCGGTCGCGCAAAAAACGCATCGCTTCGCCGGGACGCAGGGCGAAAAAGACACTCGCGCCGGAGATGATAAAGATAAGCTGCATTCCCCACAGACTAAAGAGACTGGTGAAGATTTCGACGATGACGCTTGTTTCAGCATTCTTGACGTGCCAATCGTCGATGTTGAAAAAGCGCGCGTTGTGAAAGAAAAAGACGCCGGCGAAAGCCAGCACCCGCAGCCAGTCCAGATCGTAGCGGCGTTCAGGTTGGTTCATACGATCTCCTCTCACCGAATCAACTTGAGCGCGCTGGCAATATCCTGCGCGATCATCTTGCGCTTGCTCTTTTCGACGAAGAACGCGGGACCGGCTTGCAAGTACGATGGAAACGCGCGCGCGCCGCGAAACGTAAATTTGCCACCGCGAATCTTGTACGTCGATCCCGCCGGAATCACGCGCGGTTCGCCGGCCCGCTTGGCGATATAGTTGACCGCCTTGATCGCCACATCGCCCATCAGCAGAAATGCTCTCACATTCGGAAACAACAGAAGTTCTTGTTCGAGCAAGCGCGAACATTCTTCAATAGTGCCAGCGCTGATACCATAGCCCGTCTTGCCACATTTCACCGCCGTCGTCAGGTACACACCGAGCGCAAGAATGTCGTTGACCGATTTGACATTCGCGCCGGCGTCGTTAAACGCGAGAAGCGTCGTTTGTGCGAAGAGCGGTTCACCCTTGGCGTAGAAATAATCGGCGGAATTCGCCGGTGCGGCTTCGGCAATCATCACCACCGAGACGCTATTGGGTTTGAGGTTGATGTTCGGCGCAACAAAGCACTCGTGCCGGACATCGGCGCAAGGAAAGCGTTCGCATTGGATTGAATTGCAGGGTTTCATTTTGGATTCTCCTTTTGTCACACCTGCCCTGGCGGGCGGTGCCAGGGTTGCGAGACGCGACACTCCCTGGCACTTGCGTTCCCGCCAGGGCAAGTGTGCACCGCACTTTGCGTTTCAGTGCAGTGAGCGGCGAAGCAATCTCTCTAGTATCTTGGGAGATTGCTTCGTCGTCGCTTCGCGACTCCTCGCAAAGACAACCGCTATTTCTTCTTCGCCAGCTCCTCATCGCGCAACGTGCGTCGCAAAATTTTGCCGACCATCGTCTTGGGTAACGCATCGCGGAATTCGATTTCGCGCGGGACTTTGTAGCGCGTGAGGTTTTTACGGCAGTACTCGATGATTTCGTCGGACGTCGCTGTTTCGCCCGGTTTCAAAACGATGTACGCCTTGACGTTATCGCCGCGCTGAATGTCCGGAATGCCGACGACCGCCGCTTCAAAAATCTTCGGATGCTGGTACAACACCTCTTCGATTTCGCGCGGATACACGTTGAAGCCACCGACGATGAACATGTCTTTTTTGCGGTCGACGACCTTGAAGAAACCATCCTCGTCCATCGTTCCCAAATCGCCGGTCAGAAAGAAATCGCCGGGCAACATCACCTTCGCCGTTTCGTCCGGCTTGTTCCAGTAACCGAGCATCACCTGCGGACTGTTGATCGCGATCTCGCCGACCTGCCCAATCGGCAAATCCGCGCCGCTGACCGGATCGACAATTTTCGATAGCGTGTTCGGCAGAGGCACGCCAATCGTCCCGATCTTGCGCGTGCCGGTCATCGGATTGACGTGCGTGGGCGAACACGTTTCCGTGAGACCAAACCCTTCGACAAGTTTGCCGCCGGTGATTTTTTCAAACTCGGTTTGGACCTGTTCCGGCAGAGCCGCCGCGCCGCTGCAACACGCTTTGATCGATGTGAGATCGAATTGTTTCAAGCCGGGAAAATTATTGATCGCGGAGTACATTGTCGGCACGCCGGAAAAGATCGTCGGGCGATGTTTGTGCGCCGCTTTGAGCACGCTGGGCAAATCGCGCGGATTGGGCACAAGGACCATCGCCGCACCTTCATGCACGCCCGTGTTGAGCACACACGTCATTCCGAAACTGTGGAACAGGGGTAATGCGCCCATAAACACATCTTTGCCCGGCTCACTGGTAGTGAACCAGGATTGCGTGATAACCGCTTGCGCGACGAGATTACGATGGCTGAGCATCGCGCCTTTGGAAACGCCGGTCGTGCCGCCAGTGTAACCCAGCACCGCGACTTCGTTCTGCTTGACATCGACCGGTTTGAAATTGCCCGCTTGCTTGAGTAAAGTTTGGAAATCGTACACGCCGGGTTGTCCGCGCACATCGGGCGCGTGTCCTTCCTTTTTCTCTTTCGCGACCGTGAACAAGAACTTGAGCATCGGCGGAAAATATTCCTTGATGTTGCACAGAATCACACGCTTGAGCGGCGTCTGCGCGCGCGCTTCGGCGATCGTTTTCCAATTCATTGTGAGCGCGACAATTGTTTCTGCGCCGCTATCCGTCGCTTGATACGCAAGTTCGCGCGGGACGTACTGCGGATTCGTCGGAACAACGATGGCGCCGGCGCGCAGGATGCCGTAGAATGCGATGACGAACTGCGGCGTGTTGGGCATGTAGATCATCACGCGGTCGCCTTTTTTCACGCCAAGTCCTTGCAGTGCCGCCGCGAATTTCGTCGCCGCCGCGTCGAGTTCGCGGTACGTCATCTTCTGGTCGAAGAAGACGATGGCGGAATTGTCCGGATACTTTTCCGTCGCCAGCGTCAGCGATTGGTGGAGCGTGTGCGATGGAATCTCCACCATCTCTGGCACACCGGGCTCGTAGAACTTGACCCAGGGTTTTCCAATCGATGCGTTCATTTTTCCTCCTTCAGATTGGCGACCGCATAAACATGATCGCGCTTGGCAAGACCAAAGCAAAAGCCACAAGAATAATCATCACACCGAACCCAAGCGACGTGTTGAAAAACTTTTTCAGCCCAATCAAGACAATCATAATCCACCACCCGTCGATAATCAAGTGGGTGATGCCCAGTATATTCTGATCAATTCCGTCACACACAAGCCAGAACCAGTCCCAAACGAGCAAGAGCGTTCCGCTGATGAGCGTTGCCATGCCGGTGAGGTTCAAGATCAAATCGATGTCGCTGGGATATTTGCGCCAACGCAGAGCCACATGAAACCACGCCGCGCCGAGCAACCATTGAGCGAAGAAAACAATCGGAGCGAGGAAAATCAATGCGCCGTAATACTGCCCGGTGGGAATGAAGGAAATATTCGATGGCGTTGGCGGAGCTTTGCCCATCAGAAAAATATGAAACCGGCAATCCAGAGTTGTAAGAAGTTCATCGTCATTCCTTTTCAATCGCGCAATCGTGCTGAACGCCGAAGCAACCACACCAAACCTGCGCCATCGACTAGCGCTGGAATAGCCCATAACGCCAAGACCATCAACACTCCCGATGGCATCGCGCTCACTGCCGCCACCAACACCCAACCGAGTGTACATAGCGCAATCCACCACGCCGCATGATCGACGCGTCCGCGTAGCACAAGCCATTGCGCAAATCCCAAGACAATGCCAAAGAGTGTCAGCGTAATTGCGCCAAGCAACCACGATGCAATAAGCCACTCGGGTTCCACGCGCGCAAGCCAGTGCATCTTCCCATTGATGATGAGTGTGAACGCCCAATTGAGCCAGACCGGTTGCAAGAGACCGGCAATCAACGGCAGTACGCCAATCGACGCATAGCCGGCAATTGTTGCCACAATCCACGCGCCGATGGGTTTGATTTCCCGGCGCAAGACGAGCCACTGCGCCAAACCGATGGTCGAGCCGCACGCCGCACCGCACAAAACAGCGGCAAACACCAGCATCGGCGCGGTGAGTTCGGCGGCGCGTTGCGGATCGTCTAATCGATCAAGACCCAGGACGATTTGAATGACGCCAACAGGAATGCATACGCCATCCCACCGATAAACGTCGCGATGAACCACAGAAGAAAGAATTTCAAACCCGGCTGTTCGCGCTTGGCGTTGAGAGTTGTCACATTCCATACCTTTTCCAGTGCTTTGAAAACTTTTTTGATTCGCGCCGCTTGTGATGGCGCGAGCGTATCCTGCCGTTCGCTCAACACGTCGATGTACTTTTGCTTGTTCTTGGCGTTCACCGCGCACAAAATACTTTCCGCATGTTGCGCGACCTCTTTTGGACGGCAAGTTCGCAGGTGCTCGATGAGGAATGGGAAAATCCTTTTGCTGTACGCGGCGTCAGTCGATGCGACGCGCGCGAGCACCTTGACGCCGTTATCGACCGTGATCACCGAGCCGCTTTCCATCGCCTTCATCACCTTGTCCACGCTCGCAAAAATTTCTTTCGATTTGATCGCGGCAATCGTGGACAAGGCGAGCATCGCGCCCCACACCAATCGATTCTGTCGATGCGACAACAGCTTCAGGAAATCAGCAACGTAACCGGCGATCAGATCCGGCTTGATGTAGCCGATTTCGTAGAGCACCTTGATGCAATCGAATTGGACGTTCTTGTCCTTGTTCCACAGATTTTCCGCGATTTCTTGAATGCCCTTGCGATCCGCTTTCGCGGCAAGTTCGCGCGCCAACTCTTGATTGGGCACTTCGTCTTTTCTGCCTTGCCTACACGCGAGTTTGTCCAAAACTGACATTGGTTATACCTCGTTTTACAAATAATGACGCGCGAAACAACCGACCGCGTCTGAAATGCTCAATGCGCAACAATGTGTAAAAGGCTGCTGAGTTCGAATGTCGTTCCTTTGGTGTACGTATTTCAACCATCATCGACATCCCGCTCGAACAAAAGAGTCCAAGCCACCTTATGGTCGCCGACCGTCAACGGGGACACATAAATTGCTAATGCCATCGCAATCCCTGTGTGCATTGAGCGATTGGGGCACTGCGTCCGCATTTCATAGGACCAATCAATACCCACGTCAATCCACATTTCAGCTGGTACCGTGTGTTCTTGGTTGAAATCGTCGTCGCAGAGTGCTTGATACTTGGAAAACGCCTTGAATACTTTTGCATCAGTAGGAGATGCTTTCAAGATTCTAGTAGTTTGTTCGGTCATTTCTCCCCACTTTTGCAGAGCAACTCTGCACTGAAATGGAAAGCCGCCAAACTCATTGGTACCCGTCCGATCGCGGAAAGCAAAAATGTGCAAACGCGAAGACGACAACAATTATCGTCTCCGCGTTTGTTTCACACTTGTTATATTGTCTATCGCTTGCAATGTCGAATCACTTCAAGGCATGGATGGCAGAATTGAGCGGAGACTGCCCCTTGGAGTGATATCGTCATTGCTGGCGCGTGCGTCAATCTACGTTCTCAAAAATCCCCGCCGCGCCCATGCCTCCACCAATACACATCGAGACCATTCCAAACTGCACCTTGCGGCGTTTCATCTCGTTGATGAGTTGCACCGTCAGCTTGGCGCCGGTCGCGCCCAGCGGATGCCCCAGCGCAATCGCGCCGCCGTTGACATTCACCTTCTCATCGTCCAGCTTCAACGTGCGAACGATGGCAAGCGCTTGCGCGGCGAATGCTTCGTTCAACTCGATCACGCCGATATCATCCGCCTTCAGCCCGGCGAGTTTCAACGCTTTTGGAATCGCCTCGATCGGACCGATACCCATCACTTCGGGGCGCACGCCGGCAACCGCAAACGCGCGCATCTTGACGAGCGCTTTCAGCCCCAGCGCTTTCGCGCGCTCACGATTCATCACGACGACCGCCGCCGCGCCGTCGCTGGTTTGCGACGAGTTGCCGGCAGTGACCGTGCCGCCTTGCAGAAACGCCGGTTTCAGATTCGCCAACGCTTCCACCGTGGTATCGCGGCGCGGTCCTTCATCGACGTTGAACACGTACTTGCTCTCGTTCTTTTTCCCATCGATCATTTCGACAATCGACACATCGAGCGGCACGATTTCATCCTTGAACTTGCCCGCTTCGATTGCCGCCATCGCGCGTTGGTGACTGCGGAACGAAAACTTGTCCTGATCCTCGCGCGAGATACCGTACTCTTTCGCGACGTTTTCGGCGGTCAAGCCCATGCCCAGGTAGACGCCCGGATATTCCTGCGCCATGTACGGATTCGGCGCAAAGTGAAAACCGGTCATCGGCACCATGCTCATCGATTCAACCCCGCCGGCGATAATCGCATTGCCCCAGCCCGCCATCACTTGTTGCGCGGCGAGCGCGATGGCTTGCACGCCGGACGAGCAGAATCGATTGATCGTCATCGCCGGCACGGTGTACGGCAAGCCCGCGCGCAAACCGATGACGCGCGCGACGTTCAATCCTTGCTCGCCTTCCGGAAACGCACAACCCAAAATCAAATCGTCGATGTCAGCGGCTTGCAATCCCGGCGCGCGCTTGAGCGCCGCGGCAACAACTGCCGCCGACATGTCTTCCGGTCGATACGTCCGCAGTTTGCCGCGCGGCGCTTTGCCAACCGCGGTGCGAACGGCGGATACTATAACTGCGTCTGTCATATTCAATGCTCCTTTGGATTCAGATTCCAAGTAATTAGTAATTGGTAATTACCAATTCCTAATTCCGAAGTATCTTCCCGGTATTGAGGAAATGCGAAATGCGTTCCCGCGTCTTTTCCTCACCGCACAACGAGATAAACGCCTCGCGCTCCAAGTCGAGAATGTACTGTTCATCGACCCACGCCGGCGACGTGAGATTGCCGCCGCACAAAATGTACGACGAGCTTGCCGCCAACCACCGCGTCATGTTCGGACGCATACTTGCCCTGCACCATCGAGTACAACGCGACGCGCAACGCGGCGAGCATGCGTTCACCGGCGGCGTAAATAATCTTGCCGCGCGCCGGCGGTCGATAACCTTCCGCGACCATTTCGAGCACGGTGCGTTTCGCTTCGGCGATGAGTTGATCGCGATTCATCACGATGCGATCCGACGGCGCGAGAAAGCCCATTTGTTTTGCTTCTTCCGCGCTCGTCGCCACCTTGCCCAAGCCGACAGTTTCAAACACGCGCTGCAAGAACGGCAATGGATCGGTGTTCGGTGTTTGCATCGCCGGCGAAACGACGCGGCGCAACATTTCCTTGCAACCGCCGCCGGCGGGAATCAAGCCCATGCCGACTTCCACCAAGCCGACGTACGACTCGGCGTGCGCGACCATGCGTTGCCCCGCCATCGCCACTTCGCATCCGCCGCCGAACGTGTACCCGTACGGCGCGGTCACGGTGGGCTTGGCGCTGTAACGGACCGCCATCAAGAAATTCTGCAACGCTTTGGCGATCTCGTCGATCTTGTCCCACTCTTTTTGTTCCGCCGCCATAAAAATCGTAACGACGTTCGCGCCGGCGGAAAATGCCTCGCCCTGATTGCCGATCACCATGCCGACGAAATTCTTATCGACTTGTTCCATGGCCGCGGTCGCCACTTCGACGATGCCTTCGTCGAGCGCGTTCATCTTGGTGTGAAATTCCAAGCACGCCACGCCATCGCCCAAATCGATCAGCGATGCGCTGTCGTTCGACGTGATGACCTTTTGGTTTTTCAGCACGATGATGTTTTTGCTCTTGGGTAACGGACGATAGTCCTTTCGCCTTGAGATCATAGTACATCCCGTCCTTGTAGAAACTGGGATGACCGGTCTTGAGCATTTCCTTGACCCACGCCGCCACCTTGAGCCCGTCCTTTTCCATTCGCGCGACGGTGTCCGCCACGCCGAGCATGTCCCAGGTTTCAAAGGGACCGGCTTCGTTCGCAAAGCCCCACTTCATCGCGTTATCGACGGCGTAAATCTCGTCCGCGATTTCCGGCACGCGGTTCGAGGCATACGCCAGCGAGCGCGCCGTCGTGTCCCAGATAAATTGCGCCGCGCGATCGTTTTGCGACACGATGTAGCGCAATTTTTCGCCGAGGGTGTCGTAGAATTCGGCGTTGGTGATGGAATCGTAATGCACTTTTTCCGGCGCTTTGTATTCCATCGTCTTGGGATCGAGCACGTGGTACTCACGCTTGTCGCCGACGCGGACTTCTTTGTAGAAGCCTTGCTTGCTCTTGTTGCCGAGCCAATTGCGCTTGACCAGTTCATCCAACAAACCCGGCTCTTTCAAATCCTCGCGCGATTCGTCTTCTGGCACGGCCTCGTACAAGTTTTTCGCGACGTGATACATCACATCGATGCCGACGAGATCGAGCAAGCGATACGACGCCGTCTTGGGGCGACCGATGACAGGTCCCGTGAAATCGTCGACTTGACTAAACGGATAACCGTTTGCCAGCGTGTACTTGAGCGCGGAGATGCCCATGTGCGTGCCGATGCGATTCGCGATAAAGTTGGGGCGATCCTTGCACAACACCACGCCTTTGCCCAGCACCGTCTCGCCAAATTCCATCACGAATTTCAAAACGTCCGGCGATGTCTTGGGCGACGGAATCACCTCGAGGAGTTTGAGGTACCGCGGGGGATTGAAAAAGTGGGTGCCCAGAAAATGTTGCTGGAACGATTCGGAACGTCCCGCGCAAATGTCGGCAATCGGAATGCCAGAGGTGTTCGTCGTGATGATGCTGTCCGGCTTGCGCACCGCATCGATGCGCGCCATCAAGCTTTGCTTGATCTTCAAATTCTCGACGATGACTTCGATGATCCAATCCGATTGCGCGACGAAATCGAAATGGTCTTCGAGGTTGCCGACCGTGATGCGTTCGGCGATCTGCGGGGCAAAGAGCGCGGCGGGGCGGGCTTTTTTCACCGCATCCAAACCGGCATTGACGATGCGATTACGCACCGCCGGGTTTTGGAGCGTCAGCCCTTTCTTTTCTTCCTCGGGGGTTAACTTGTTCGGGACGATGTCAAGCAAGTACGCCGGAATACCGGCGTTTGCAAAATGCGCGGCAATCGCGCCGCCCATCACGCCCGAACCAATTACGCAAACTCGATTGATCGAATGCGTCATTGCATTTCCTCCTCTCCGTTGTTGGGGTTCGATCAGTTGGTAGTGAACGCAAACGCGCCCGGCGAGCGTTCGGCTTGCGGTTCATCACAAGTCCATTTGAAATCACTCGGCGTGCGCGATTCCGATGTGCTTATTATATCACCATTCCGGCGAAATTCCAAGAGAAAAAAGAATCCTGGTTTCTCGGGGAAACCAGGATTCTGTCATTCATCTAGATTCTTACTGGACGGTAATCGTTCCGACCATGTTTTGGTCCAGCTCGCTAAAGTACGGGTAAGCGCCAGGGTTGGTGAATGTGAAACTAAAGGTCTTGCCCGCGCCAAGCGGAGGAACCGAGCGGAATTTGCCATCGGGCGCGCCGGGTGTGCCGCTTGTCACCGAGTGGGTTATGTTTTCCGTGTTCTGCCACAAAACTGTCGCACCGCGCGCAAGCACCAAGTTGTTCGGTACGAACGTACCATTCACCATCACGATGACCGCTGAGGCGATCGGCGTCGTCGGTGTTACCGTGACGGTCGGCGTTACGGTCGTAGTTGGAGTAACTGTGGTGGTCGGCGTGACGGTCGCCGAGGGTGTAACAGTAACCGTGGGCGTAATCGTGTTCGGATACGGAATCACCAATGTTTGACCGGGATAGATGAAATTGGGATTCCAAAGACCATTGGCGTACGCAATGGCATACACCGATGTTCCGTACTGAATCGCAATGCGGAACAAATTGTCGCCGGCGGCAACCGTGTAAGTTGGGAATGATGGCGCCGGCGTTAAGCATGGGACGCGAAGCGTCATGCCCGGATAAATATAGAACCAATAGAGATAATTTGCCTGCATCAATAACGGAACCTTCGTGCCATAGCGCCACGCAATCGAGTACAGCGTATCGCGGCGTTGCACAACTGTACTGGCACGTGAAGCCATTGGGCGGCGGGACCGGGGTTGGCGCACTCACCGGAATCGTGAGGTGTTGACCGGCGTAAATGTAATCGCTCAACAAACCATTCGCGGTTTTGATCGCTTGCACACTGGTGCCATAACGCCGCGAGATCGAAAAGAGCGTGTCACCCCACTGCACATAGTACCCCACCGGACCATCGGCTTGCGCGGCCGGAGGCGCCAATACGATCATAAACGCAACGAGTGCGAAGGTCGCAGATAAAACCAAAATTGCTTTACGAACATCGATTCTAGTCATCTTTCTTCTCCTCAGCCTTTTCAAGTTACACAAGGATATTATATCACAATTTTTCCAGAATGAAAAGGGGTGGCATCAAAAATTTTCGATGATTCTGCGCGTCCGCCCATCGCCCTATTTGGAAACGCTTTCAGGTTTCAAGTGGGACGAAATATGGCACATAAGATTCTAATCGCTGTTCAAGTGGGAAACCACCGCTGAATCGATTTCACTGCCCGACGATCACGTTGCCATCATTCTTGCCTTCGACCACAACATTCTTGCCATTACTCGCAAATGTATTGCTCTGCACGCGATTCTGAATCGAATTAGAGAGGCGCACACCCGCGCTTCGATTATCGCGCAAGGTGTTATTCGTAATCGTATTATCGCGCGAGGCATAACTGTCCGGCGACGGCGCCAAGAATCCAAACTGCCGCGTGTCCCACTTGTCCCAGTAAAAATACACGCCTTCGTTGCTGTTTGTAATTTGATTGCCATCGACGATCACGCCGCGGCTATTCCACGAGCTGATGCCTTGATTACGCATGTTGCGAATGACATTGTTGCGAATTTCCGTGTTGGAGTCAAAACCAAACGATATGCCCACGTACGTCGATTCGTTGCCAACGATTTCGTTGCCGATGACCTTGTTGCCTTTGCAAAATCCCAGCTCAATGCCATTATATAACGCTTCACTGATCTTGTTGCCTTGAATGACATTGTCGTCGCCGCAACGCGTATTGTGCGCTTTGACAAAAATACCGCCGCCGTTCTGCCCGCTCAGAATATTTTCCTTGACCACATTGCGGCTTGAACCGTCTTGCAAAATAATCCCGCCGGCATCGCAACCACGATCGACAACCCCACTGCCCCACGTACACCAGCGCACATTGTCGCGCAGAGTGTTGGCAGAAACCTCGCTCGCTTGCGTGTTCAAAAGATTGATGCCCCATGCCGAGTTATTGACGGCCGTGTTGTTGCGCACGACAACCGATTCGCTGTTGCGCACATCGATGCCAATGGCGCTATTGTTCACGACATTGCGTTCCACGCGCGCCCCGACGACATTATCCAGTCGAATGCCCCCGCCTTCGGTCATGCCAAGAAAAATGCCGTAACGATCCTTGTTCGTGTCATCGAGGTTGTTGGAAAAATCATTATCGTGAATGTACAGATTCGTGCCGGCTTCGGCAAAGACGCCGTCGCGCGCGTTAGTCACTTTGCAATTTCGGATTTCCACATTGTTCGGCGCTTGCAACAACGGAAAACCATACTTGCGAATCCAAAAGCCGTGTCCCTGTTTGTCCATGCCTTCAATCGTGTGGTTATCGCAATCAATCACAACATCGCTCGCTTGCACAATCATACAGTCGTAGCGTTTGATCGTCGTTTTGAAATCGGCATACATTTTGTAAAAGCCGGCTTGCCAAATCTCGGCGCAACCACCGAGCATCGTTGGCGTCACCGAGGGCGTGGGTGAAGCGGTGGGTGCCGGCGTAAACGTCGGCGTTGTTGGCGCAGTTGGCGTAAGCGTCGTGGCGAGATTCGGCGCGGCAGTTCTCAGAATCGTTGCGCTTGGCAGTGGACTCGGCGATACAATCGCCGCGCCCGGCGTGCGCGTCCGCGTAACGACGGCAATCGTCGGCGTCGGCGGCTCGGCCGTTGGTGGCGTCGAACACGCGAAAAGTGAAAACATCAGGACGATGACAAGAACCTTAAAAGAATTTTGCATCAGAAAACCTGCGGATGAATTTGGTGGCGCAGAGTATAGCAAGAGTCGCACAGAATCGCAAGTCTTTGACACGCGCGCGGTTTCGCGTTAGTATGCGCGCAAAGGAGTTGCCATGCAAGAACTTGATCTCATCGGCGAAAAGATTCGCAAGAATTTCGAAGCCAAGAATGCCGCGCGCGATGCCGCGCTTGCCTCGTCGCGTGAATTGATTCGCCATTGTTCCTTATCCATCCGCGCAACGCATCGCGCCGAGCTTACCGAGGCAACGCAATTGTTGGCGCGCGCGCGCGAAATTGCTGCGCAGATGAAAGCGCACGTCGCCGCGTATCCCGATTTGTATTTCACCGGCTATGTGCAAGACGCGCTCAAAGAACTCGCCGAAGCGCATCTCGTTCACGCGGCGATCACGAACGCGCCCCTGCCCGACCCGGACGCGCTCGGCGTCGATTACGCGGCGTACCTCAACGGCTTGGGCGAAGCCGCCGGCGAATTACGCCGCTACGCGTTGGATATTATTCGGCACGATAACAGCGCGCGCGTGGAAAAAGTTTTGGAAGCCATGGACGACATTTATTCGCTTCTCGTGACAGTGGATTTTCCGGACGCGATCACGGGAGGTCTGCGCCGGACAACTGACATGGTGCGCGGAGTGCTTGGAACGCACGCGCGGCGATTTGACCGTCGCGGCGCGGCAAGAAAAGTTGGAAAAAACCTTGCACGAGTTTGAGGAGAAATTCAAAAGCGCATTAGCCACAGAAACACACACGCATTCGACGTCACACGAGAAAATCATCTTTCTCTGCGTCCCCGTGATCTCTGTGGCAAAAATTTTGCCACAATGCAAACAACAACCATTCATCCGCGCCAGCGAAATCGGCGAGTACGTTTTCTGCCGCCGCGCGTGGTGGTTACATCACATCATCGGACTAGAATCCGCGAATCAAGCGCAGATGCAAGCCGGCGCCGCCAAACACGTGGCGCACGGAATTGCCGTCCGCCGCGCCGATTCTTTGCGCCGGGCGAGTTTTATTTTGCTCGCGCTCGCCATCCTCTTCGCGCTCGCACTTTGCGTGAGCGTCGCCTACCCCGTGCCACGATGAACACGCTTCTCGGCATCCTGGTTGTGGCATCACTCGTCGGCGCATTCGTGCTGCTCGTCATCTCGATGCAACAGCGCAAACAAACCGGCGTGCCGTTCAGCGCGCACATCGTCTATGCCGATACTGGCGCGTGGCAAAAAATCGAACAACCGCTATTCTCGCGGCGCCATCAACTTGCCGGCAAACCGGATTACATCATACAAGTCAACGGCACGACGATTCCCATTGAAGTCAAGCCAACACGCACTGCGCCGACACCGCGCGAATCCGATGTGATGCAACTTGCGGCATACGGTTTGCTCATCGAAGAAAATTTTGCGACGATGCCGCCGCACGGCTTGTTGAAGTATCGCGACGCGGTTTTTCAAATCGATTTCACCGACGAGTTGCGCGCGCGCCTGCTCGCGCTGATCGACGCAATGCGCGCGGACGCGACTCCGCGCCAAGTCGATCGCAGTCACGCCGAGCCAGCCCGTTGTCGCGCGTGTGGTTTTCGAGCAGAGTGCAATCAAGTGCTCGACGAAAAACAGAAAGGCAGATGACCCAAATCATCTGCCTTTTACTTATCTCATGAGACCCTAAAGGTTTCTTCCAAAAGTGATTGGCTTGCAATTCCTATCGAAACCTTTTGGGTCTTTGATTTTATTTTCTTCGCCACAAAATAATCGTTATCACCGCGAAAACAATCATCGCCAACAACAAGCCAATTTCAACCACGCGTACCGGCGCGATAATCGGTTGCGCTACCGGCACGGGTGTTGGAGTCGGCGTCGGCGTCTTTTGCGGTTGCGGCGATGCCGTGGGTGCAATCGTCGGCGATAAAGTTTGCGTCGCGGTAGGGACCGCATTTGCACCGACTGCGCGCGGAGCTTGTGTCGGCGTCAAGACTGATGCCGGCGCGGGCGGCGGTGCTTGCAACGCACCGGCGGGTGCGGTCGCTGCCGGCGTTAACCCTTTCGCCGTCGAGATGGTCGGCGCAATTTGCGTCGCCGCTTCTGCCGCCGCTTTGGGCGCAACGAGTGTTGGCGCAGGTGTTGCCGCCAACGCAATGACTTGATCCGCCGCTGAGCGCGCTGGCGCGCTCACGCCGGTTTGCGAAAGCAAATCGAAACCGAGCACGACGAAAAACAAAATCGTTGCGAACGCCGTCGCCACTGGCGCAAATGCGAACGTCCAATTCATCGACTTGTTCGCCGGCACCGGCAGATACAAACACGCGCGACGACGTCGGCACGGGCGCTTGCTTCAGCAAGCCAATCGTCCAGCGCAACGATTCCGCGTTCGCGCGGCATTGCGCGCACTCGGCAAGATGTTGTTCAATTTGTTTTTGCTCGGTGGTCGGCAAGCTGTTTGTCGATGAAATCGGACAAGCGTGCTTCCACCCAAGCATGCGAAATATTTTTGTCGAACATGTTATGGCTCACTCTGTAGACGATAATGCGCGGGCACAAGTTCCGCCTGCTGAACGAGAAAATCGCGCAGAGTCGCGCGCGCGCGGCTGAGACGCGATTTCACCGTGCCGACATTCGCACCGGTCGCGTGCGCGACCTCATCGTAACTCAAGCCTTCGATGTCGACCAACACGACTGTCGCGCGCTGATCCGGCGGCAACGTGTCTAGCCCGCGCTGAATCGCCGCGCCGAGTTCTTGGCGTTCGGCGAAATCCTGCGGCGTTTCCGGCGCGGCGCGATCAACACCGGGCGCCGGATTTTCCGGATCGAGCAACAGCGCATCGAGCGATGCAGTGGGGCGGCGTTGCTTGACGCGCAACTGATCGTAACACGCATTCGTGACGATGCGCAACAACCACGCTTTGAACGAGCCGCCGCGAAAATCGCGAATGTGTTTGTACGCGGAAATGAACGCGTCTTGCGCCGCATCTTCCGCGCCGGCTTGATCGCCCAATACGCGATACGCCGTGCGGAAAACTTGCGCTTGATACGCGCGCACGAGTTGATTGAATGCCGCAACATCGCCTTTTTGCGCGGCGTGAATGGAAACTTGTTCGTCGAAAGTCATACGCTGGGTGGAAAAATTGTGAGTTCTCGCCTAAAATTGGCTCAAAATGACGTCAAAACGGACTTTGGAAATTTGACTTGGTCTATATTTTCTCGTATACTAGTTCTCGTCAGCCGAAGTGGCGAAACTGGCAGACGCGCACGACTCAAAATCGTGTGGGGTTACACCCTTGTGGGTTCGATTCCCTCCTTCGGCACAGGAACATTATAGCACCAAAATCCTAGTCAAGCCACCGGTTTTTTATCCTCTGTTTTTCATCATCATCGTTTAACCCAGAGGTCAGGAGTCGAACGGAGACGGTCTGATTGTTCAACACGGTTCAACCCCGCGACGCGGGACGCTGATTGCCGTCGCATTTGCCAGTCTCGTTATCGGCGCGGCAATTGGTCTGCTGGCAACGTGGAATTGGTTCCCGGTCGATGCCAGCAACGCAGAATTCACTGACCTGCGTCTTTCGTCCAAACAAGACTATATCCGAATGACTGCCGCCGTGTACGAATCGAACGGCGACAGCGCCGCCGCCCAAAAGCGAATTTATCGATTGCCTTTGAGCGAAGCGGCACAAATCATCGATGATCTGATCAAACGGGAACAACGCAAACCCAGCGACGCGGCAACCCAAGACGCGCTGATTCACCTCAGCCAAGCCATCGGCTTACGACTGCCGTACACGGCTCTGCGTCCCGCGCCGAATGCGCCAACACCCGAGAAAATTCTCGTCGTCGTTACGCCGACGCCCAAACTGCAAAGTTTTCGAATCGTCGAACGCACGGCATTGACCTGTACCGATGAACCAGAGATCGCGCATCTGCGCATTTTCGTCCGCGACCGCGCCGGGCGCGACGTGCCGAACATCGGCATAGAGATTCAAAGCGGCGGGAACGTCGAAACGATTTACACGGGGCTCAAGCCCGAACGCGGGCTTGGTTACGCCGATTACGAGGCGGTGCCCGGCAATTATGCGATTGCGCTGTTAAATCTCAACAGTGAGCCGGTCGCCAACTTGAAAATCGAACCGGCGCCGGCAAATTGCCAAACCGATCGCGGCAAAACGCCGCGCGGATGGAAACTAGTTTTTCAACAACAATAGATGCTCGCGCAAAAACGCAAATGGCTGTGGCGCAGTTCGCCACAGTCACGCCAAATCTGTGAATTTGATTCTTTGTGCCTTGATGTCATTGCGTGAACAAGCTTTGTGCGATGAAATACCGTTACGCACTTGGAGGTAATACCTAGTGATTCCACAACCCATTGATACCGTTCCTCTGTTTCAACGACTTTCCGGAGAAGAACGCCAACTTTTGATTTCGCGGCTCAAGCGACGCCACGTCGAGCCAGGCGAATTGATTATTGCCGAAGGTCACACCGCCGAGAATCTTTTCATCATTGCCGCCGGCTGGGTCAAACTGGAAGGCGGGCGCGCCACGCTGGCAAATCTCGGCGCGGGCAGTTTGCTGGGCGAAATCGATATGCTGATGCGGCGACCCTACTCGATGACCGCGCGTTCCGCCGCCGCGACGCAACTCCTCGTTCTCTCGCACAACGATTTGCAGGAACTGATCAACGAACGACCGAGCATCGGCTTGAAATTCAGCGCGAGCATCGGCGTGCGGATCGCGTTCCTGGAAAAATATTTGGTGCAACAACGCTTGCGCAACATCGAATTGTTGAGCGCGCTATCGGAAGAAGATTTGCGCGCCATCGCGCAATGCCTCGATTTTCGCGCCATCTCGCGCGGCGATGTCGTTATCGAAGCCGGCGCAGACGGCGACGCGGCATTCTTTATCGAAGAAGGCAAAGTGCGCCTGATCACGCGCTCGCACGATGGCGAATCGTTTGAGGATTTGGACAGTGGCGCGATTTTCGGGCACACCTCTCTGCTTACCGGCAAAGCGTATGCCTCGACCGCGCGCGTGATCGCCGATGGCACACTTTGGGTTTTGCCGCGAGAAGGTTATCAATCGTTGTTGCGCCAACATCCGGCGGTCAAACTCGCGTTGAGCCGCGCGCTGGCAGAAGCGTTGAGCGAAAAGGATCAATCCGATGCCGCCGAACGCATGCGCAACCTGCAGCTCTTCGCCGACGTGCCATCCGATGCGCTGAGCGCGCTGGCGGCGCGACTCGTCCTGCGCCACTTTCCGGCGGACGAAGTGATTTACACCAGCGGCACGCCCGGCGACGCAATGTACATCGTCGAATCCGGCGAAGTCCGCTTGACGAATGGTCTTACCAGCGACGCGCAACTCATCGAGCGAATGCGCGCCGGCGATTCCTTCGGCGATATGGCGCTGCTGACCGGGCGCACCCGCTCGGATTATGCGCGCGCCGCAACCGATACGACAATCTGGGTCTTGTACAAAAACGATTTCGACGACGTGATGGTGCAATATCCGTCCGTCAGCGTGTCGTTGAGCCGCGCGCTCACGGAACGCTTGACCACACGCGAAAGCGATTTGGTCATTCGGCATTTGCGACGCATGGATTTGCTTTCGTCGTTGGCGACGAGCGAACTCAAAGATGTTTCCACGCGCGTGCGCGGTATTCGCTTCCGCCCCGGCGAAATGATTTGTTTCGCCGGCGAGCCCGCGCAATCGTTATTCATGATTGCCGGCGGTCAAGCCAAGCGCATGTTCACGGACATGTACGGCGAATCGTCCGCCGATATTCTCGATGTCGGCGCGGCGTTCGGCGAAAAAGACTTGGTGCAGAATCGACCCTACAGCATGACGGTGCAAGCATTGACCGACACCGAAGTATGGACGATTACCAAAGTCGACTTTCTGTCATTGATGGAAAAATATCCGACGCTGGCGTTGACCGTGACGCGCTTGATGGCGGATCAGCCAGCGCGTCCACAAAGTTTCCAACCGCCGCGCGGCGGCTCGCCGATGCCACCGCAACAAAATATTCCGCAGGCACCGCGAATCCAACGACCACCTTCCGGCGCGCGCCCGATTCAAACGCGAATCGAAATGCCTGCTACGCCGACAACCGGTTGCGCCAACACCACAACCAATTCCCACGCGACCGGTAGCGCCACCAAAACAACCAGCACCGCGTGCCTCGCAGACGCCAACACCGAAGCCAGCATCGCAACCCAAGCCAGTTGCCGCACCGCGACCCACACCACAAGCACGTCCGGTGCAATCGACGAGGGCAACCGAACAATCGCGCACACCGCGCAAACAAGCCGGTTTCTTCAAAGAACTTTCGGGGTGGGTTGGTGGTTTATCGGTTGGCGGCAAGTTGCGATTCTTGACGCTGGGCTTGCTCGGCATTTGGTTCCTCGGCATTGTCGGTCCGTGGACAACGGTGACGACGGTTAGCTCGGCGGTTGGCGGTTTGCAATTGACAAACGCGCCGGCGAACAACTCTAGCAAGCCAGCCGTCGCCGCGCCGGACACGACGAACAATAGCACCAACAAAGTCGCGTCAGCGGTTCAGCCAACAAGCACACCACAGCCAACGCGCACGCCCGCGCCGACGTTCACACCGAAACCCAAAGTCGTGGCGGTTGTGCCAACGAAAGCGCCGGCGCCCGTAGTTGCGGCACCGCCTGCCGCGCCGGTAATCCCCGCGCTTCCACCGCGCGAAATCGATCCGCGTTTGGTGCCGGAAGCGGCAAGACCCTGCCGCTTGTCGATAAATTCAAATTGATTCCAGCAACTGTCGCTTCCGGGCAAAAGTCTTGGCGCATTACCAAAGTCGTCTTTGAAGATATTTCGGAAGCGCTTGCAACGATCATACGATTTATGTGATGATCAAGATGAAAGCGGCAAACGGGTTGATGCCAAAGAAGTTGTCGGGTGAAGGATCGGGAGATCTGCCTGACCCCGAACAGAAAAAAGCCGATGACATGTGTCAATGCAACTACGGCATCGATATGTGGGGCGATGGATACGCGGTGAAAATCGCAGATCAATATCCGAGCGATCAAGCTCTGGGCATGATCATGCCGATGAGACGCCATGTTAACTATCGCGTCTACTTTCAACTCGTGACGAATCCTTAGATCGCAAACAAGCGACAACCCTCCCCGACTGCAATGGGGAGGGTTGTTTGTTTTACCGCACCCTCCGCTCATCCTCCCGCCGTCGTTGGAGTCGGAGGGAGCGTATTCTTCGACTGCGCGCACGCGGCTCCGCTCAGAATGCTTTTCAAAAAGTCGCTATTGCCTCGCACACCAATTGGGGTATAATGCAATCGATGTTTGAACTCTGTTTCCTCGGCACGTCCGCTTCCGCGCCAAGCATCGAGCGCAATATGACTTCGACAATGCTGATTCACGAGGGTCAGCGTTTCCTGCTCGATTGCGCGGAAGGCACACAGCGCCAGATTTTACAAAGCGGTCTGGGTTTCAAAGACCTGCGCCGCATCTTTTTGACGCACGGCCATCTCGATCACATCCTGGGGCTCGGCGGCATCGTCTCGACGTTTGGGCGCTGGGAAGCGATCAACAAAATCGAAATCTACGGTGGACGGTGGGCAATCGACCGCGTCAAAGATTTGATGAAAGTCGTCTTGCGCGGCAAAGAAGTTGAAATCGAAATCGAGTTCATCGAGCTAAAGCACGGGCACATGCTCTCGGAAAAAAATCTCGATGTCTACGCGTTTCCGGTGATTCATCGCGGGAGCGGCTGTTTCGGTTTTGTGTTTCAGGAAAAAACCAAGCGCCCGTTCCTGGTCGAGCAAGCGGAAGCCCTCGGCGTGCCGGTAGGACCCGAACGCAAACGCTTGGTCGCCGGGGAAGCGATCACGCTTGCGGACGGACGCATCGTCAAGCCCGAAGATGTTTTGGGCGAACCGGTGCCAGGGACGAAACTGGTTTATGTCGGCGATATTGCGCGCACGGACGAAGTGCTGGAACCCGCGCGCGACGCGGATGCGCTGGTGATGGAAGCGACGTACACGATGGACGATGTGGAGACCGCGCGCAAGTTTGGTCACATTGCCGCCGCCGAATCCGCCGCGTGCGCGCGCGATGCGAACGTCAAGCAACTTTATCTCACGCACATTTCGCGGCGTTATTCCGGCGCGGTGATTGAAGCGGAAGCGCGCGCAGTTTTTCCAAACACGATTGTGGCAAAGGATTTGGAAAAGGCGGTGGTAAGGAGAGTCGGATAGTGCGATGGTGCGACGGTTGACTGGAATAGCAATAAGATATCCCACGTGCCACGCTCGATACCGTGCGATCAAATACACGAATGCACTTTACGAAATCACCTGGCAGAGCTGTGGCGGCTGACCGAATCGAAGGCACGCTCAAAGCCGATGGAATTAGTCTGGGCAAACCGGGACAATGCTCCCTTGCCGGCGTTGTGTGTGACAGCCGCGCCCAAGTGATGCACACAATCTTCCTGAACACGATTGCGGTGAAGGATTTGGAAAAGGAAATTGTGAAACACGGATAATCCCAATTTGGTTTCCTGCACTCGCAGATTCGTGAAATGAAAGATTCCAAACATTGTGCATAATCAGCTGTAGAATGGGATTGCGGAAAGTTTGACGAGATGAATTATTGTCACACATGTGAACTTATCGATAGACGCAACGCAGGTGTCGCACCACTCTGGGATTGTATACGGCGGTCTCAATTCTGGGATATTGTGCACAGCTACAACACAGCGCTACCAGGTTGGCTCGTGCTTGTTGCGCGGCGGCACGTTGAAGCCATAGATGGATTATCAGAAAACGAATCGGTGGAACTGGGAATTTTGATCCGTCAAGTCTCAATCGCATTAAAGCAAGTCACTGGATGCGTGAAGACCTACGTCATCCAGTTTGCTGAAGCGGAAGGACATCACCATGTCCATTTTCATATAGTACCTTGCATGGCGAATCAGCCAGAAGACCGTCGAAGCACAAGAATATTTGGTTATTTGGGTGTCCCTGAAGAAGAACGAGTGAGTGATGACAGAATGAATGAGATTGCTGCCAAGGTTCAGAGCATTCTGCTTCCCATGCAGTATTCCAGCTGAAACGTCTGGAAACAGTTGCCCGTCGATTCCACATGAGAAAAGACCTTCGAGGTTTCGCGCAAGCGCCTCGAAGGTCTGAGATATACCAAAGGAACAACAGTGAAATCCAGAGAAGACCTCAAAAGAGAATACAAAGAACGACAGAAACCGGCAGGCGTCTTTCAAGTCAAGAATACGGCGAATGGCAAGGTCTTGCTCGGAAGCAGTCTGAATTTGGAAGGGCCGTTGAACGCTCACAAATTCATGCTGGCGACCGGGCACCATCAGAATAAAGCGTTGCAGAGTGAATGGAATGAATATGGCGCAGATAAATTCGTCTTTGAAATTCTGCAAGTGGTCAAGGTAACGAACGATCCCAATTTTGATTTGAAAGACGAACTGACCTTGCTCGAACAAATCTGGCTTGAGAAGCTGGAACCTTTCGGCGAGCGCGGATACAACATCGACCGGAAGATTCGCCAAGCATAATCAACGATCCAATTCTAAAGGAACAACGATGCCAGACCAAGACACTGATGTAAAAAAGAACGGCGACGAGAAAAAACCAGAACCCAAAGACCAAATCGTCGAGACCAAGCACAGCATTATGCTGGGCGGACAAGAAATCAAATACACCGTCACCTGCGGCACGATCGTGCTGAAAGAAGAATCGGAGAAGAAAGGCGAGTCGGAAGGGGAAAAACCCAAAGCGTCCGTTTTCTTCATCGCCTACACGCGCGACGACGTGTCCGACAAAACGAAACGCCCGCTGACGTTTTCGTTCAACGGCGGTCCTGGGTCATCGTCGGTGTGGTTGCATCTCGGCGTGCTGGGTCCGCGCCGCGCGGCGATGACCGACCTTGGCGATTTACCGCCGCCGCCGTATCAACTGGTCGATAACGAATACTCGATGCTCGATGCGACCGATCTCGTGTTCATCGATCCGGTCAGCACCGGCTTTTCACGCGCGGTTGTCGGCGAAAAAGCGAAAGAATTTCACGGCTTCAAAAAAGACATCGAGTCGGTCGGCGATTTCATTCGATTGTACACCACGCGCTATCAACGCTGGACCTCGCCCAAATTTCTGATCGGCGAGAGTTACGGCACGACGCGCGCATCGGGCTTGTCCGGCTATTTGCAAAATCGCCACGGCATGTTTCTCAACGGCATCATGCTCGTCTCGTCGATTCTGAATTTTGCGACGGCGCGTTTTGATCCCGGCAACGATTTGCCGTACATTTTGTTTTTGCCGACCTACACCTCGACCGCGTGGTATCACAAGCGTCTCGCGCCGGAACTGCAAAAAGATTTGCAGTCGACTTTGCGCGAAGTGGAAGCGTTTGCGCTCGGCGAGTATACGCTCGCACTGGCAAAAGGCGCGTCGCTCACCGCAAGCGAACGCGCGAACATCGTCAAGAAATTCGCGCGTTACACCGGCTTGTCCGCCGATTACATCGAGCGCACGAACCTGCGCATCGAGATTCATCGTTTTACAAAAGAATTGTTGCGCGACGAACGCCGCACCGTCGGGCGTTTGGATAGTCGCTTCAAGGGCATCGACCGCGACGCGGCGGGCGAAGTTCATGATTACGATCCAAGTCTCACAAATATCATGGGACCGTACACCGCAACGTTCAACGATTACGTGCGCGGCGAGCTGAAATTTGAAACCGATCTACCGTACGAAATTTTGACGCCGCGCGTCCATCCGTGGAGTTTCGCCGAGCACGAGAACGAGTACGTCAACGTCGCCGAGACGTTGCGCGAAGCGATGACGATCAATCCGCATCTACGCGTGCATGTCGCGAACGGCTATTACGATTTCGCGACGCCGTACTTTGCGACGCAGTACACATTCAATCATCTCGGCATCGATCCATCGCTCGAAAAGAACCTGTCGATGTCGTATTACGAAGCCGGACATATGATGTACATTCATTTACCGTCGCTCGCAAAACTCAAGGAGACGCTGGCAGAATTCGTGCGCGGCGAGATGCCGCGGTCAGTACACGTCATTCCGAGCGCAGCGAGGAATCTAGCAAGCTACTTTGATTTCTCAAATTGCCTTGCTGGATTCTTTACGGTTGATACAACTGTACACAATAAATCGGGCGATGCCTGTAACGGCATCGCCCGATTGCTTTTCATTGTCACTTCTTCGGCGTTGGCGTCGCGTCCGTAGAAAGACCAAACGTCGGGAACGGCGTCGGCGAGGCGGACGAGCGCGTGGAATCACGCGCGGCTTTAGTCCCTGTTCTTGTCGCCACGCATTGTCCAAGCCATCCGTATCCACGCCAAAAACCTTTTTGAAAATATCATCGTACGCGCCGCCCGTCTTGAACTCTTGCAACAATTGCGCCATCTTGTCTCTGCCGTACTTGCGATAAATGAAATCGACGACGGCATAACTCTGCGCGTACGCGAGATTCGCGGCGGCGGAATCGGCAGGAAAATTACCGGAGAGTGTCCGCAACGGAACGGCGGTATCATTTTGAATCGCGCGTTTGAGCGGGGCCGAGAATTGCGAATCGAGTGTGCCGGGTACGTCTCGTAGTACATCGCGAGCCCTTCGTCCATCCAATGCGGCATCGAAAGGTCGCCCAGCGGACTCTGGATGCGCTGATGAATGACAAGATGCGTCAACTCGTGCGTCGTCGCGCCCTTACCCCATTCCAATTCCTGCGGCGCGACGTTGATCAACACAATCGAATAATCGGGAAACGCTTGACCACCCGTCCACTCTTGCGCGCCAACGGAAAGCGCGTTGCGAAAATCAGTTCGATTGGGATAGATGAACGCCTGCACTTGCTTGTCTGCCACGACGCACGTGTCCTGCAACAAAAATTGCATCGCCTCGACGCCACGATCAAACAACGCCTTGCCGAAACTGTCGCCCGCGCCGTACCAATACACCGCCAGTTTGTCGTTGGCGAGTTTTTGCCACGTCCGTCCTGGATCATCCATGCGGAACGATTGCTTGGGCGTTTGAATCTGATTGCCCGAACTATCGCCGAGCGTCCACCAAAATTGACCGGTCACCCCCGGCGGCACGTAACTGCGCGACATCGTCCACTCGTACGTCGCTTGAATTTTGTTGCCCGGCGTGAATTCCGGCAGCTGACGACTGCTGGACGTTTGACCTTCCAACATCACGATGAGCGCGACTTCGTTGATCGAATTGTTTCCTTCCGCCTCGATTTGGAACGTCAGCGCTTTGGGAAAACCATTCGTGTACCTGTTCAACGCGACGCGAATGCCTTTATCGGAAAATGCAGGCGCGGTGATCGTGGTCTCCGGCGTAAACGTCGATTGCGTTGCGGCGGAAAAGGGCGTGGGCGCGCACATCGCCGCTGGCGTTTGCGGCGGCAAAGTGGCAAGCCGCGTTGGCACAGCGGTTGCTTGCGCAACCGTCTGCGATTGCATGAACAGAAACAGAGCACCCAGGCCCAGACAAGCAACACACGCGACGACGAGCACAATCGATAAAATAACCGGCAAACGTTTCATGTTACACCTCGAAAATAGAAAAGGGGCAAGGAATGTTTCTCGCCCCAATGCGAAATCACTGTTTTTGGTTGACTGCTCACACGGGCGTTCCGAGTTGCTCCACCGCCGTGCTGACGTGCTTGTCGCCTTCTTCGATCAACATGATCGGAATGTCATTCTTGATCGGGTACTTGCGACCGCAATCTTTTTCCTGACACACGAGCCAGGTATCTTTCACCAACACCAATCGACCTGGGTCGGCGCCCGGTTTGCGATTGGGTCCGCTCACACACGCGGGACAGCGTAAGATTTCAAGCAATTCCTGACTGACCATCGATTTCCTCCAAACGCGAATACCGTGATTCTATCACAACTAGATTATTGCGACAAGCGGGCGAACAACGCGCTCTTGATATTCTGAAACTCACGCCGATACTTGTCGGTCGTGATTGCCGGCGTGCTCATAATGAGCGCGTCCTCGCCGTTGTCGCTGTAATACTTTTTGCGCACGCCGACAATCTCAAATCCAAATTTTCGATACAACGCCTGCGCACCGACATTCGATACGCGCGCTTCCAGGGTCATCATGTGCGCGCCGATTTCTGTCGCGCGTTCAAGCATCGATACCATCAACAATTCGCCGACGCCGCGCCGACGCCAATCGGCATGCGTCGCAATCGTGCTGATATGCGCTTCATCGACCATCATCCAAAAGCCAGCGTAACCAACGAGCGGATTTTCATCGATGGGCTCATCGCGTCCGAGCCAGCGTTGCAGAAACGAACGGTGGGCCGGCGCGGCGTGATTCGTGCGCGCGACAAAATAATTCGCCATCTCGTTGTGATGAATTTCGTATTCGTACACGCGCGCCGACCACGGCGCGGAAAATGCAACAAATTCGATTTCCATCACCGCCGGAATGTCGCGCGAGGTCATCGGTTGCACCGAAAACGCGAGGGTAGGGTTTTCGATCAATGCGATCCTTCCACCGATTCGTGCGGCATATACATCGGCACCAGCGAATCGACCGCGTCTGATTCACCGCGCTGAAATCGTCGCCACGCAAGTTCCGCGAGAAAGCCGGCGCGGCGCGCATTCATCGCCGGTGACGTGATCACCACGCGTGTGCCAAACTCGTCGCCGATCTTTTGTGCGAGCGCAACATCGATGTCGCCGCAAACCAGCATTGGCTCCGCGCGAAGCAATTCCAACACGCCATCCGAATTCACAAGCGCGTAATCACTAACGCGTTCAACTCCGCCATCGCGGGGTAAATATCGCGCAACGGAAAATCGGCCGCGCCCGGCAAAAAGAATCGCGAGCATCGGCGATGCCTGCGCCGCATGCGCGAACGCAATCGTGTCCAGCGTCGGCACGCCGAGAATCGGGATGTGCGCGCCGTACGCGAGACCTTTGGCAACGCTCATGCCAACACGCAAGCCCGTGAACGAGCCCGGACCCAACGCGACGCCAATCGCCTGCAAGTCTTTTTTCTGGACGTGCGCCAGCTCCAGCAATTTCACAATTTGCGCGGTCAGTTCAACCGTGTGGTTCAGGCGTGATTGCCAGGTTGTTTCGGCGAGAATGCCGTTTGAATTGTAAAGCGCAATGCTCGCGCTACGCGTGGCGGTATCAATGGCTAGTAGCATGATAAGTCATTCGAGAAGTCATTTTTTGACGGACGACCCTGGCATGGCTGTGCGAACTTCAGCACAGTTTCATCGACAGGGCCGTGCGCAGCTCCGCCAGAATACTTCCAACATTCGATTTAAATTCCTTCAGCAATTCAAAATACCGCGCGCCGGTCGCGCGGAAAGTAATCGTGCGTTCGTTCTCACCGGCGTGGCGAAAGGTAATCCACAAATGTTCCGGCGGCAACGCCGCACGAATTTTTTCCGCCCACTCGATCACGCACACAGCGTCATCGGACAAGTAATCGTCCAAGCCAATACCGATTGCCTCATCCGCACTGCGCACGCGATAGACATCGAGATGATACAACAGCAATCGTCCGCCACGATGTTCATTCGCGAGAATAAATGTGGGGCTGTGAATATCATCGGCAATGCCTAGTCCGCGACCAAGCCCTTGCACAAAACACGTTTTGCCCGCGCCGAGTTCACCTTGCAGAAAATACAAATCGCCGGCGCGCGCAAGTGTGCCCAAGCGTTCGCCAAGTTTCTGCGTGTACTCGGCACTGGGGCTGGTGAGGTCAAGCGATTGCGTGTGCATCGCTGTGAATTATACTCAGATTGTCAGGTGCGGCAAGGCGTGGTAGAATAATTGCAGACAGCCATGCGAATCCTCGTCGTCTCGGATGTGCACGCCAACTTGAAGCGTTGAACGCGGTCATCGATCACGCGGGGGCGTTTGATCGCATTTGGTCGCTGGGCGATGTCGTCGATTATGGTCCCCAGCCCAACGAATGCATCGACCGTTTGCGCGAATTCGATTTGGTCGCGATTGCCGGCAATCACGATTACGCCGTGGTGCCAAAGATCGATCTCGCCGATTTCAATCCCGATGCGGCACGCGCGGTGCTGTGGACCCGCCAACAACTCGCGCCGGAGCACGCGGCTTGGCTTGCAAAATTGCCTGAGCGCATTCGCATCGACGACCATTTTACGTTGGTGCATGGCAGTCCCAACCATCCAATCTGGGAATATGTCCTGAACGTGCACACTGCCCGCGAGAATTTTCCTGCGTTCGATACGCAAGTTTGTTTGTTCGGGCATTCGCATATTCCAATCCTTTTTCGGCAGTCCGAAATCGAGCAAGAGATCGTGCTAGAACGATTGCCGGAAGATTCGCCGATTCCATTGACGACGAATC
Source organism: uncultured Chloroflexia bacterium (assembly GCA_963718225.1). Classification (GTDB taxonomy): domain Bacteria; phylum Chloroflexota; class Anaerolineae; order UBA4142; family UBA4142; genus DAOTXS01. The sequence goes on along the minus strand of CAVQYN010000008.1, from coordinate 5,387 downwards.
GATGGATGATCAACCCGGGAGCGTTGGGCAACCACGCGATGGCGATTCGCGCGCGGCGTACGCCATCGTCGATACTGAAGAAATGACCTTGACCCATTATCGCGTTGAGTACGCTATTTCTGCGACGCAGAAAAAGATGGAAGACGCGAATCTGCCCCAGCGTCTCATCTGGCGACTGAGCATCGGGCATTAGGGGGCGGAACTTTTTCTATCGGATAGCGTCTATCGAGTAGAAACGTTTTCCAAGCAAAGGAGGAAACGATGAAACAAATTTCGGTATCGATTGCATTGCTTGTCCTCGCCATGGTTCTGCTTGCCTGCGCCGCCACGCCCGCGCCGATGTCTGCGCCGCCGCGTCCGCTCGGGACTGCTGCCGCGCCCGCTGGCGCACCAGTGGCATCAGACGGTCAGTCATCCGCCAAAGGCACAACCACCGCGAATGCCGCGAGCGAAGAGCGCATGATTGTCGACACCGGCGCTTGAATCTCGAAGTGCAAGATGCGGACAAGGCATCGAACGACATTACGGCAATTGCTTCGCAGTACAAGGGCTATGTCTCCGCGTCCAATTTGTCGCGCGATAGCAAGGGTCGTTTGCGCGGGACGATTACGCTGCGCATCCGGCGCAATCGCTCGACGCGGCGCAAAAGCAAATTGAGGGGACGGCGCTTAAAGTGCTGACGCGCAATCGCGATTCGCGTGATGTCACGGATCAATACGCCGATCTCGGCGCGCAGTTGAAGAACCTCGAAGCAACCGAAGTCGAGTTGAACAAATTGCTCGTCACCGTGCGCGAGAAAACTGGCAAGGCGGAAGTAATTCTCGCCGTCTATAACAAGCTGATCGAAACCGCACGCGCATCGAGCAAATCAAGGAACAGATGAACGTCCTTGACCGCACGACAACCTACGCGACGATGACCATCGAACTCACGCCGCGCGAAGAAGTGCAAATCGTCGAGCCGGAAACGTGGTTGCCGAACAGGACCGCCGCGCAAGCGCTCAAAGCGTTGATCCAAGGTTTGCAAGGCATTCTCGATCTGGCAATTTGGGCGCTCCTCTTTCTTCCTGCCCATCGGCATCATCCTGATTCTGCCCTTTGTCATCATCGCGCTGATTCTGCGGGCGTTGATGCGTCGACGCAAAAAACCGGGAACCGTAATAAAGTGAACAAACAAGGCCTAACGGCCGTGCGAGATGCACGAGCCAGTGTTGCTTGTCATTCTGGAATCTTGTTATCACGTCGGAACGACAAGATTCTTCGGTCGCTCACTCCCTGGCACTTGCGTTCCCGCCAGGGCAAGTGTGCACCGCCCCCCCTCTCCGACACGTCGGAGAGGAACGCGAGCGCGGCCGAGAAGCGGGAGAGCTGCTGGTAGTAACGGCGCGTCTCCGGCGCAACGCCGAGAGGGCACGCTGGCGAAGTGCGAGCCGGTAAGCCCCGTCACGAACGCGCGCGCCATGTTGGACAGCACGAAGCGGATGTGCCCGAACAGCGCGGCGTCGAACGCGACGGAGGCCTTGCGGCGGTCGTGCTCGCGCGCCGCCTCCATTTCCTTGAGCACGTAGGGATGGCAGCGGATCGCACCCTGGCCGAACACGATGAGGCTTCGCGTCAGGATGTTGGCGCCCTCCACCGTGATCGACACCGGCATCTGCATGTACGCGGCGCCGAGGAAGTTCGACGGGCCCATGCAGATCCCCTTGCCGCCCGCGACGTCCATCGCGTCGTTGATCACCTCGCGGTTGCGCGCGGTGATGTGCAGTTTCGCGATGCCGGACAGCACCGCAGGCTTTTCACCCAGATCCACGGCGCGGGCAGTCAGCCGGCGCACTGCATCCATCACGTAGAGGTTGCCGCCCATGCGGGTCAGCGCCTCCTCGATGCCCTCGAACTTGCCGATCGGCGTCTTGAACTGCCGACGCACGCGCGCGTAGCCGCCGGTGGTGCGCACCGCGAGCTTCGCCATGCCCGTGTTCGACGATGGCAGCGAGATGCCGCGCCCGGCGGCGAGGCATTCCATCAGCATCCGCCAGCCGCGGCCGAGCATCGGCTGCCCGCCGATCACCCAGTCCATCGGGATGAAGACGTCCTTGCCCCAGTTCGGGCCGTTCTGGAACGCGGCGTTGAGCGGCATGTGCCGGCGCCCGATGTTGACGCCCGGATGCGACGTCGGGATCAGCGCGCAGGTGATGCCGAGATCCGGCTTGTCGCCGATCAGCTTGTCCGGGTCGCAGGCACGAAACGCGAGCCCGAGCAGCGTCGCGACCGGACCGAGCGTGATGTAGCGCTTGTCCCAGGTGACGCGAAGGCCCAGCACCCGTTTGCCGTCGTGCTCGCCCCAGCAGACGACCCCGTAGTCGGGAATCGACGCCGCGTCCGACCCTGCGCTCGGGTTGGTCAGCGCGAAGCATGGGATCTCGAGGCCTTTGGCGAGCCGCGGCAGATAGTGGCGCTTCTGCTCCTCGGTGCCGTAGTGCAGCAGCAATTCGCCCGGTCCGAGCGAGTTCGGCACCAGCACGGTAACCGCCGCGGTCCCCGAGCGCGTCGAGATCTTCTGCACGACCTGCGAGTGGGCGAAGCCCGAGAAGCCCAACCCGCCGTACTCCTTGGGGATGATCATGCCGAGGAAGCCCCTGTCCTTGATGAACTGCCAGACACTCGGCGGCAGATCCTTGTAGACATTGGTGGTCTCCCAGTCGCTGACCATCGCGCAGAGCTCCTCGGTCTCATGGTCGAGGAACCGCTGCTCTTCGGCGGTGAGCTTCGCCGCGGGCACGTCGAGCAGGCGCCGCCATTGCGGGCGGCCCGAGAACAACTCGCCGTCCCACCAGACGCTTCCCGCCTCGATCGCCTCGCGCTCGGTCTGCGACATCGGGGGCGTGATCCGGCGAAACACGCGCAGCAAGCCGTCGCTGATCAGCTTGCGGCGCAGCGGCGCGACGTTGAGCGGGATCGCCAGCACGACGAGCGCCGCCACCAGCGCCAAATTGAGCCACGCAGGCAGAAGCCCGAACGCGAAGCTCGCCGCGAGCGCGACGGCAACGCCGGCGGTCCAGAGCCAGCCTGCGGCATTGACGTAGGCAAGCGCAATGGCGCCGACGAGAACCAGCACGAGCCAGAGGGTGATCAGCATGGATGACTCCTTGTCCGAAGCAGGGGGCGCGATGCGCCTTTCAATCCAACATGGTGTTCGGTGTACGCCATTCCCATTGAGTCGGGACTCTAATCGCCACGAGCGAGCTCGCCGTCGAGGGCGCGGCTCACGTCCGACAGATCCGGCAGCGGGGCGGTGAGCCCGGCGAGCAGGAACGGTGCGAGCCGCCGCAGCAGCAACTCGTCGTTCTCGGTATCGGTGGGGTTGAGCTCGGCGATCAGCTTCAGCACATCGGTGCCGGCGAGCGTGTAGGACAGCGCGCCCATGATGAAATGCAGCCGCCAGGACAGCTCCTTCTTCGGCAGATGCGGCAGCGCGCGCCCGAATGCCGCCTTGAAGCGAGCGATCATCGTCGCGTACTGGTCCGACAGGAACCGGCGGATGAACGGCGCCGGGTCCGCATAGGCGCGGCCGAGCAGACGCAGGAAATTGGAACCGCCGCGCTCGGGATCGCGCGCGAGCTTGAGCGCCGGGATCAATAGCGCGATCAGGATCCGCTCGCACGAGACGGGCTGCGGCACGCAGTCAGCCTCGAATCGCGTCAGCAGTTCGACCCGCTGCTGGTTCATCGGATCGAGCCGGCGACGGAAGACCGCCTCGAACAGCGCCTCCTTGCTGCCGAAGTGGTAGTTGACCGCGGCGAGGTTGACCTCCGCCGCCGCCGTAATCGCACGCAGGCTCGTCGCTTCGTAGCCGTGCTCCATGAAGAGCGCCTCGGCGGCATCGAGGATCCGCCCCTTGGTAGCTCCGGCACTGCGCGCCTCGGCTATGGGTATGACCGCTCCGCCCGTCCTGTCGTTGCGCATTGCGCCTCCACTGACGGGCGACAGAACCGCGGAACCCCTCCATGGGCATCCGGTCGGCGCCATCCGGCAGAATTAAACGTTCGTTTGAATCCTATGTTTGTTTTCTCGGGAGGTCAATGTGCGGCGCAACAAATGCCGCACAGTCCGCGGAGCGGCTAGGATTGCGTTTCGCCCTCTTGCCCATGGGGGCCGTGCGCGGGGAAGGCCGAATGCCGCACCTAGTGTGATGTCCACGAAATAACTGGACAACTCATTGCTTTGCTTTTCTGCGACGCGGCAGCGTGCACCCTGGCTGAATACTCTCCAGTGTTTGTCGACACCGCGAGAGCTTGGTGACGATGGATTCGACCGTGGCCGTCCAGACGAAAGGTTTCGGGTTTTCGTTCCAGGCCGCCAGGAACTCTGCAATGGCTTGCTGCAGGTCGGTCACGCTGGTGAACGAGCCGCGGCGAATGCGCTTGCTGGTCAACTCACCAAACCAGCGTTCGACCAGGTTCAGCCAACTCGAACTGGTAGGTACATAGTGGCAGACAAAGCGCGGGTGGCGCTTCAGCCAAGCCCGAACGTTGGGGTGCTTGTGCGTGCCGTAGTTGTCGAGCACCAGATGCAAGCCGATCTCGCCGGGGAACTCATCGTCCAGTCGGCGCAGGAAACGCAAGAACTCCTGGTGTCGATGCCGTTCGTAGCATTGCCCAACCACGCGTCCTTGCAAGACTTCGAGCGCGGCAAACAAGGTCGTGGTTCCATTGCGCTTGTAGTCGTGCGTCATCGTTCCGCAGCGGCCCTTTTTCATGGGCAGGCCCGGCTGCGTGCGATCGAGCGCCTGAATCTGCGTCTTCTCGTCCACACACAGCACCAGTGCTTGTTGCGGCGGATTCAGATACAAGCCCACCACATCCGTCAATTTCTCCAGAAACTTGGCGTCGCGCGAGAGCTTGAACGTCTTGTCCCGATGCGGCTGCAGATGATGACTTTGCCAGATATTGTGGACGGTCGACTTGCTCACCCCCTGGACCTCGGCCAGCCCCCGACAACTCCACTGCGTCATGCCTTTCGGCTTGGTGCCAAGCGTCGCCGACACGATGGCCGCGATCTTGCGCTGCCCGTAGCTCGGCTTGCGGCCCCGTCCCGGGGCCACCTCCCACATGCTGTCCAGCCCCTCCCGGGCAAAGCGCTCGCGCCACAGCGTCACCGTCTTGCGGTTGACCGCCAAACTGTGCGCGATCGCGTTGTCCGATTGGCCTTCCGCCGCCGCCAGCACGATTCGACTCCTCAGCGCCACTTGCTGCGGCGTACCGAAGGCAGACACCCACTGCCGCAGCTGCTCTGCATCGGCTGCTTGGAGTTGCAATGCGGGGGTTGATCGCGGCACTCTCTAACCATAGTAGAGCCCGAGCTTGTTGTCCATCTATTTGTTGGACAGTA
>CAVQYN010000007.1:0-30911 GCA_963718225.1 uncultured Chloroflexia bacterium | reverse complement strand
CGCGCACCATCACTGTACGCCTTGACTGGCGCATACTCTACGGTCAAGCCGTGATATGGCACCACTTTATATTGGGGTGTCTTTCGCCGCTTCCCGCATGAATTGCCAATGCGTTCCTCGGTCGTGAACATGAAATTCTTGAGCGCGGGTTGTGGTTGTACACCGCCCAGTTCAACTTGTCGAATAATTTTGCGGCGCGATTCGCAATGTCGATATGCCCATAGTGAATCGGGTCGAAAGAGCCCGGGTAGAGGGCAATGCTCAACTCAAATCTCCCTTGCTTTTCCAAAACTCGGCGAGGCGGCGCGCCAAAACCTGATGCTCGGCTTGCCTGAGATCAGGGTCGCGCTCGAAAATATCTTGTGCGATGCGGCGCGCTTCTTCCAAGATTTTCACGTCGCCCAACTTGGCGATTTTGAGGTCGGGCAAGCCCGATTGCCGCGTTCCGAAAAATTCGCCGGGTCCGCGCAATTTCAAATCTTCTTCTGCCAGCTTGAAACCATCTTGCGTTGATTCATGACTTTCAAGCGCTCGTCGCTGAGACTTTCCTTTTTCTCCGCCAGCAACATGCAAAACGATTGTTTTTCTCCGCGTCCCACACGCCCGCGAAACTGATGCAGCTGCGCGAGACCAAAGCGATCTGCGCCTTCGATCAGCATCACCGTTGCGTTGGGCACATCGATGCCAACTTCGACGACCGACGTCGCAACCAGAATATCGATTTCATGATCGCGAAAGCTGGCGCATGACTTCGTCTTTTTCGCTTGGCTTTAGTTTACCGTGAATTAGCCCAACACGCAAATCGGGATATACGTCCTTACGTAACCGCTCGTACTCTTCCACCGCGGCTTTTGCATCGATGTTTTCCGATTCTTCGATGAGTGGGCAAATGACAAATGCCTGTTCGCCTTCTTTCGACTTGATTGCGAATAAAGGCGTAACCGCGTTCGCGCGAGCGCGGCTCCAACCATTTCGTCTTGATTTCTTGTCGTCCCGGCGGCATCTCGTCGATGATCGACAAATCAAGATCGCCAAATACAGTCAGCGCAAGCGTGCGCGGAATCGGCGTGGCACTCATCACCAAAATATGCGGATGAAATCCTTTGGAACGAATCGCCGCGCGCTGCTCCACGCCAAAGCGATGTTGTTCATCGATGACCGCAAGCGCAAGCGAATTGAATTCGACGGTTTCTTGAATTAACGCGTGCGTCCCAATCGCAATATCGATTTCGCCTGAGGCGATCTGCGCACGGATTTCTTCCTTCTCGCGATTCTTCAAACTGCCGGTGAGTAGTTCGACGCGCGGCGGCTTGGTTTGCTTGGCGAAAAGTTTCGAGAGCGTTTTGTAATGTTGCTCCGCCAGAATTTCGGTCGGCGCAAGGAGTGCGGCTTGAGCGCCATTCGCTACGGCGGTCAGCATCGCCGCCGCCGCAACAATCGTTTTGCCGGAGCCAACGTCGCCTTGCAATAGCCGGCTCATCGGTTGCGTTTTTTGAATGTCGCCGAGAATTTCGTTCAGCACGCGTTGTTGCGCGCCTGTCAATTGAAAGGGCAAGGTGCCTAGAAATTGCGCGGTCTGCGCGCGAATCGACGCGCAACGCGCGACCGGGTTTTTCGCGCCACAAGCGACGCTGGCGTAACACGCCAAGTTGAATCAACAAAAATTCGTCCAGCGCAAGGCGGTGTCGCACCGATTCCATTTTCTCGAACGACGATGGAAAATGGATTTCGCGCAGAGCCGTTGCGAGCCCCGGCAACTTTTCGCGTGCGCGAATTGCGTCCGGCAGTGGCTCGGGCACTTGGTCTGCCCAATATTCGACGACATCGCTGATGAGCCTGCGCAACCATCGATTCGATAATCCTTCGGTGAGCGGATACACTGGGACGATGCGTCCGGTGTGAACAAGTTCTTTGCTGAACGGTTCCCATTCCGGTTGCTTGAATGCAAGATGTCCCAGGTCTTGTTCGATGCGCCCGCTGACGATAATGCGTCGTCCGGCTTTGAATTGCTGTTGAAGCCAGGGTTGATTGAAATAGGTTGCCTGAATCGTGCCGGTCATATCGGCGAGCAGTACGGTGGTAATGTTCATCTTGTTGCGAATCGCGCGTGTCCGCGCTTCGCACACAGTGACCAGGAGCGACACTTCTTCGCCGTACATCAATTGGCTGATCGTTTTTAGCTTGCTGAAATCGTCATAGCGATGCGGAAAGTGATACATTAGGTCGCCAATGGTTTCGACGCCGAGGCGATTCAGCTTCTTGCCGTGTGCGGGTCCGACGTTTTGCAATCGCGTGACACTTGCGTCCAAACCCAGCCCAGTGGCTGGGCGCGATTGCATCTTCGGCGGCTCTTCGTCGAAATCGTTCGGCGGCGCTTCGGGCAAATCCTCGTCGATCACAACCGGCGCGATGACCGGGTCGATATTTGTGACCGGCGTTTGCCCGCGCAACAGCTCAAGCGCACGCAGAATCATTTCCTGTCGCGTCTCAGCCGAGGCGTTGCTATAGCCGGCGAGTGTTTGCACAATCGTATCGATGAGCCTGACGTGTTCGGCATCGGCTTGCGCTTTGACTCTGGTGCTCCAATTGCCAACGAACTTGTCCAGCCCACCAATGACTAGTTCGATTATCGTGTTTGCTTTGTTCGCATGAATGAGTATGTGTTCCAGTTTGCCAAACTCTTCCGTCATTCCATCCTCAGCTCTTGCGATTCAACCATGCAATTCCCACCGCGCCCTGGACCTGTGTGTGTGCCGAGCACTGGTCCGGTTTCCGTGATGACCATGCGTTCTTTGGGAAATATTGATGACAGCATTTCTGCAAGTGATTCCGCCAGTTGCGGCGCTTCGGCATGAATCACTGCCAATTCTTGAATTGCGCCCGATTCCAAAACCATTTCGACCATGCGATTCACCGCGCGTTTTTGCGTCCGGATATTTTCAACCGGCACCACCTGGCTATCGATAACACTCACCACGGGCTTGACGTTGAGCAATGTGCCAAGCCACGCCTTGCCTTTGCTCAAGCGACCGCCGCGTTGCGCGTACTCAAGCGTGTCGAGCATCGCCAGTAAATGCACACGAGGAAGCGCATCTTCGATGAGTGTTTTGATTTCCGCCAGGCGCGCGCCGGCTTGGGCGGCACGCGCCGCCAGAATCACGAGCCAGCCCACGCCCATGCTGATTTGCTTTGAATCGATGACTAGAATTTTCGCCTTCGTCACGCTTTGCGCGGCGAGGCACGATGTGTTGTAAATACCACTCAGCGCGCCGACCGGATGAATCGCGATAATTTCATCGGTTTGCTCGGCGAGTTTTTGGTACGCTTCTTCAAATACGCCAACTGCCGGTTGCGACGTTTGCGGCAAAATCGGACTGGCAACGAGCCGGCGATAAAACTCGGATGGGAAAATATCAACGCGGTCACGGTACTCTTGATTGCCAAAACGCACGATGCATGGAATCGATGTGATATCGAGTTCTTGGCGAATCGCCGGCGGAATATCGGCGATGCTGTCCGTCAGTACTTTGACCTTTGCCATCGCGTCGATTACATTCCCTCAAACACGACGACGCCCAACGCATCGGTGCCGACATGCGTTGCCGTGACCGGCCCGTAATGATCGATGGTAATATCGAGATTAGGCATTAGCAAACTGGTTTGCTCGATAAGTGTCGCAACATCTTGCGGCGTATTGCCGTGCAGGACAACCATGCGTTTGATTTGAGTGAACTCGGTGATGAACTCGACAAGCTTTTCGATTGCTTTAGCGCGTGTGCGAACTTTTTCCAATGCGACGAGGTCACCGTCTTCCAAAATCAACAGCGGCTTGATGCTGAGCATGTTGCCCAATAGTGCTTGCGCCTTGCCGATTTTCCCGCCGCGTTCCAAATAATCCAGCGTCTCGACGAAAAAGCCGATGTAAATGCGTGGAATCATTCCGCGAATCAGCTTTACGACATCGTCGAGCGATGCGCCGGAAGCAGCGGCGCGCCCGGCGGCGGTGACCAACATTCCCAGGCCGACGGTCATCAATTGCGAATCGATCACGATGATTTTGCTGCGTCCCAGCAACGGCGCCGCCGCGCGTTGGGCATGGCGAAAAGTTTGGCTCAGTTTGCTCGACATGTGAATCGAAACAACTTCGCCACCACCCTTGGTTAGCTCGGTGTAGAGAACTTCAAATTCCTTCACCGATGGCGCAGAGGTACGCGGCGGCGTGGTGGCGTGCGACATGCGTTGCACAAAATCGCCGGGTGTAACATCGACGCCGTCGCGCAATGTCTTTTGCCCCATGTGAATCGTCAGTGGCAAAACTGTAATGCCAAGTCTCTTCGACGACGCGGGGCGGCATGATCGGCGGAACTATCGGTTACGATTTTTACACTTGGCATTTTATTCCACCGAAATAATATAGTGGTAATGCGGTTGCCCGCCATTCACCACTTCGATTTGATGCGCTGGATACGTTTTGCGAATTTGTTCCGCCAGCACTTCGGCTTCATTCGCGGTCACTACATTGCCGTAGTATAGCGTGATGATTTCGGAATTTTCAGCATTCATCCGCTCGAGCATTTCTAAACCTAATGCCGCGCACGAATTTCCCGCGCCTTCCAAGACATCGTTGATCAAGCGCAATAAACTGACCTTCTTTGACATCGATGTTATCCAGTTTTACAGAGCGCGTGGCAATTGTGAGTTCAAGTGTCGTGACATGCTTGCTTGCGCGTTCCATCGCCTTGAGATTAAGCTCAAGATCACTTTGATAATTCAGTGCGAGCAATGCGGCAATGCCTTGCGGAATCGTATGCGTCGGCACGATGGCAACGGCTTTGGTTGCCAAAAGTTTTGCCTGTTCCGCCGCCGGCACAATGTTCTTGTTGTTTGGTAAAACGATCACGCGTTCACTTTTCACCGCGTCGATTGCTTTGAGCAGATCTTCAGTGCTGGGGTTCATCGTTTGCCCGCCGGTAACGATTTTGCTCGCGCCCAAACTTTCGAACACGCGTGAGAGTCCGGCGCCTGAGGAGACGACTACCGTGCCGATGCCGGCGACTTGTTCCGATTTTACCGGCGCGGGCGATGCTTGTCCCGCCATGAAATCGATATACTGTTCTTGCATATTCTCGACGATGATGTTGGTGATGACGCCAACCGAACAACCATAGTTGAGAATCTCGCCTGGGGTAGGGGCATGCACATGCACTTTGATGAGCGTCTCATCGCCGACGATCAAAGCAGACTCGCCCATGCTCGCAATCTGGCTACGAATGGCATCGACGTCAAGTGCGTTGCCGCGAATGTGAAACTGAATGTCAAAGCCCCAACCTTCTTCGCGCGAAATTTGCTCAAGCGCCTGCGCGCCTTCGCCTGCCGCCGAAAGCTCCATCGGCTCGCCGTTCAGATATTTTAACGCGCCTTCCAAAATCACCAGCAAACCCTGACCACCGGCATCGACAACGCCGGCTTCTTTCAGCACCGGCAACAGCATCGGGGTTTTGACGACCGACGCGCGCGCGGCATCGACCGTTTTAGCAAGCACGACGCGCCAATCTTCGCTCTGGGTTGCGGCAATCGTTGTCGCATCGGCGGATTCGCGGACGACGGTGAGGATCGTGCCTTCGACCGGTTTGACGACGCCTTTATACGCCGTCCGTTGGGCTTCGACCATTGCGGCGGCAAAGTCTTGCGTGTTGAGCGCATCTTTTTTCTCGACACTGCGCGAAAAACCGCGAATGATTTGCGAGAGAATCACGCCCGAATTGCCGCGTGCGCCAAGTAACGCGCCGTGCGACAGCGCTTTGCAAATTGCGCCGGCGGAATGTCCGGCGATGCGCCAACTTCGCGCATTGCGGCTTGCATCGTCAACAGCATGTTCGTGCCCGAGTCGCCGTCTGGCACCGGAAACACGTTGAGACTGTTGACGTACGCGGCGTGGCGTTCCAGCCAAGCGGTGCTTGCCGCAAACAGTTGTTTGATTTCTTGCCCGCCCAATAATTTCAGCGGCGGTAATGTGGTTTGTGATTGATCGGTGGACAATCGTGCCCCCAATATAAATCCAGAATAAGTTACGCCGATTCGTCGACGTGCAATCCTTGCACATGGACATTGACAGCGGCAATCGGCATCCCCAACGCTTTTTCGACATTGAACTTGACGTGATTCATAATGCCGTGCGCGACTTCGGAGATGCGCGTGCCATACTCGATGACAACGTACAGATCGATGTTAATATCGCCATCAACGACTTTGACGTCGATGCCGCGGCGAAAGTTGCCGCGCGTTAGCACGACGGCAATGCCATCGCCCAGGTTTTTGTTCGCCATGCCGACGACGCCGTAGCATTCGAGCACGGCTTGCCCCGCGAGACTGGCAATCGCGTTGGGGGAAATTTTCAACATGTCCTAAAAAAGTTTCCTCGGTCATTCTTTTGCCTCTGGCGAAGCGTCGCCAATTTGCGTAAATTCTTGGTTTGTGGTAATATCCACGTCGGTTTGGAATTATCGAAAGGAGCAATTCTTATGGCACAGCGATGCGATATTTGCGGCAAAGGTCCGTTGTATGGTCACGGTCGTAGTCACGCGATGAACACCGTCAATCGACGATTCATGCCCAACATCAGCAAACGCACCTTGACGTATCAAGGCAAAAAACAAAAGATGAATGTGTGCGCCAATTGCTTGCGCACGCGCAACAAGAACAGCTAGACGATGACAAGATTCAACCAGCATCTCGACCGTGAGATGCTGGTTTTTATTTTACGCTGTCACGCAAACGCTGAATCGCTTGCGCCACACTCGTCTTTGTGTTAAAAACCGCCGAGCCCGCTACGAGCACTTGCGCGCCTACCGCAACCACACGCGGCGCGATTTCCGCGTTAATGCCGCCGTCCACTTCGATTTCGATGCGCGAAGCAATCCGCGTGCGTCGATCATTTTTCGCATCGCCGCAAGTTTCGCAATCGTTGTCTCGATGAACGATTGCCCGCCAAAGCCCGGATTCACGCTCAGCACAATTACCAAATCGATGTAAGGTAAAATATCTTCTAGTGTGCCGATGGGCGTTGCCGGATTGATTGCCACACCCGCGCGTTTGCCTTGATTCTTGATTAATTCAACGACGCGGTGCAAATGGGCGCACGCTTCCTGATGCACCGTGATAATGTCCGCGCCAGCGTTCGCAAAATCCGGAATGTAACGCTCCGGCGATTCGATCATCAAATGCACGTCGAGCGGCAAGCGAGTCACCGGACGAATCGCCGCGACGACGACCGGACCGATGGTAATGTTGGGCACAAAGTGTCCATCCATTACATCGACATGAAGATAATCCGCGCCGGCGTCTTCAGCTTGTTTGATTTGTTCCGCCAAGCGTCCAAAATCAGCGGAAAGAATGGAGGGTGCGAGCTTGGTCATGCTGAGTTTTCTTTTGCTTTGCTTTGTCTCAATTGTCCGCATCCCGCCGCGATTTCAATCCCCTTTTCCACACGCAATGTCGTAGGGACGCCGGCTTCCGCCAGGATTTTCTGGAACTGTTTGACGCGCTCGCGCGGCGAGCGTTCGTACGTCGTTGCTATCGTTGGATTCAAGGGAATGAGATTGACGTGGCACAAAAGTCCCTTCAATATCTGTGCCAACGCGCGCGCTTGTCCTGGCGAATCGTTCACGCGATCCATCAATGTGTACTCGAATGTTACGCGGCGATGCGTTTTCTTTGTGTAATCGCGCACGGCGCGGAGCAAATCCTTGAGTGGGTATTTGCGATTCAGCGGCACGAGCGCGTTGCGCAATTCATCGTCCGGCGCGTGAAGCGAAACTGCCAAGTTGATTTCCAATTTTTCGCGCGCCATCCGTTCGATGCCGCGAATTTCGCCGGACGTTGAGACGGTGATGCGTCGCGCGCCCAGTCCGAAACGTTCCGGGTCGGTGAGCGTTTCGATTGCTTGCCACGTCACGCCGAATTTCATAAACGGTTCGCCCATGCCCATGATGACGATGTTTGTCAGCGATTCCGGTTTCACCGCGCGCGCAAAATGCAAAACTTGCGCGACGATTTCGCCGGGGGTGAGATTGCGAATATACCCGGCTTGCCCGGTCGCGCAAAAGGGGCAACCAATCGGACAGCCAACTTGCGTCGAGATGCAAACGGTTCGCCGTTTGGCGTCGCCTGGCTCGGATTGCTCCGGCGCATCGGGATAAAGCATCAAAACCGTTTCGATAGTTTGCTCATCGTCCAACTGCAACAACGCCTTGTGCGTCAAACCATCGGCAGATTTTTTCTCCGCGACCAACTTGGGCGTGCCAATGCGTGCCGACTCGGATAATCGTTTGCGTAAATCACGCGACAAGTTCGTCATTGCGTCGAAATCGGTGACGAGTTCGCTATAAAGCCAGCGTTCGATTTGTGTTGCGCGATACGCAGGTTCGTTCTGCTCGGCGAGCCAGGCGCGCAAGTCCTTTTTGTTAAGGTTCAGTAGGTCAATCAAGCTAGTCTCGTCGGCGTCCCATATTCAACGCGATGAACACATAGTACAGCAATGTCGATAATGCTTGTGCGGCGGCGGCGACATACGTCAGTGCGGCGGCGGTCAACACCGATTTGGCGGCATCGACTTCGCCCGTGCCAACGAGCGCGCTGGAGCGCAACATTGCAAGTGCGCGGCTACTGGCATTGAATTCAACGGGCAGGGTAGCAAGCGAAAACAGCAAGCCGGCAGAAAAGAACGCGATGCCGAGCCAAACCAAACCGGAAATGTTGATCATAATGCCCGCGGCAAACAAAATGTAGCCGACCCACGGACCGAGATTTGCCGGCGCAACAAGCCACGCGCGCAAGCGCATCGGCATGTAACCTTGTGAATCTTGAACCGCGTGTCCCACTTCGTGCGCGACAATCGCCAGGGCGGCGACAGAAGGCGTTTGCGCGACGCCTTGCGAAAGATACAGTGTCTTGTCGCGCGGGTCGTAATGATCGGTTAGATTACCCGGCGTTCCCGCGACATTCAAATTCAAGCCGTTCGCGCGCAGCAGATATTGCGCAACTTCCATCCCGTTAAGATTTTTCGTGTTACGCACTTTGGTGAACTTGTCATACGCCGAACTCACTTTCCATTGCGCGAACATCGCCAATAGCATGGCTGGCGCGGCGAACAACAAGTACATCGGGTCAAAGAAGAAACCGAACATTCGTTTCACCTCACGGCAAAAAGTATACCTAACCTAGAGGGTAAAGTCAATAGGCGCGTTGCCAATCCGCGCGCAGTGCTATCAAATCATCGAACACCGCGTCCGGACGAATCGACGATTGGGTAAGGATTGCCGGTGTGGTGACGCCGGTCATAACCAAAATCGATTTCAACCCGGCGCGCTGACCGCCAAGAATGTCCGTTTCCAATCGATCGCCGAGCGTGGCGGCATGTTCGCGTGCCATGTTCATTTTCTCGATGGCGAGGTCAAACATGATGCGTTCCGGCTTTCCCACGACAATCGGCGCGACGCCGGTAACGGTTTCTAGCGCGGCGAGAATTGCGCCGGCGCCGGGAACGATGCCATCGGCGGCGGGAAAAGTTTTATCTGCATTTGTGCCGATGAATTTTGCGCCGCGCATAATCTCGCGCGAGGCGACTTTAAGTTTTTGGTACGTCAAGTCAACATCAATGCCGACGGCGACTACGTCCGCATCTTGCTCGACGACGTTGTATCCCGCTTTTGTCAGCGCGTCGCTTAGCCCGCGCCCACCGAGTACGTGCACACGCTTGGCGTTCGGCGCGACCCGTGGCAAATAGAGCGCGGTGGCTTGCGCCGAAGTCAGCACGTTGCTTTCGTTGATTTTCGCGCCGAGGCGCGCAAGCCGGTCAACCACATCCGATGCCGGATGTGCCGAGTTGTTCGTCGCGATGACGAATTTGATTTGATGCACGCGCAGAAAATCGAAAAACTCTGCGACCCCGGGCAAGCCGTGATTGCCGCGCCACAACACGCCGTCGGCGTCGATGACGAGCGCGCGAATCGTTTTCAAGAATTGGCTCATCGCACCGCTGATCCCAGTAGAAGATTATGAATCAGTGTTTGCAGAACTTGGAGGATGACTAACGCGACAATCGGCGAAATGTCCATCATACCCATCGGCGGAATTACGCGCTGAAGCGGCGCGAGAATTGGATCGGTAATCTGATGAACAATTCGAATGATGGGATTGTATGGATCCATCGGCAACCAGGACAAGAACGCGCGCGCGATGATTGCCAGCGTCAGCGCGCTGAAAAGTAAATCGATAAAATTCATAAGCCAGATCATGCTAGATCCTTTCGCCAAAGATCGCGCGACCGATGCGAATCATCGTCGCGCCTTCCGCAATCGCCGTGGAAAAATCGTCCGTCATGCCCATCGACAAATGTGGCCACGCGTGGTTAGAAAATTGTTTGCGCAACTCATCGCGCAATTCGCGCAAGGCGCGAAAATATGGGCGCGCGTCGCCGGGCGTGGCGACCATCGGGGCAACGGTCATCAGTCCTTGCGTTTCCAAATTTGTGCACGTCAGAATTTCGCGCACCGCGTCGAAAAAATCTCCGCGCGGTGCAAAACCAAATTTACTCTCTTCGCCGGCAATGTTGACTTCAAGCAGGACCGGAATTCTCTTTCCGATGGTCGCCGCGCGGTCGTTGAGTTTTTTCGCCAGCGACACGCTATCAATCGAGTGGATGAAATCGAATAGCGCGGCGGCTTCTTTGGCCTTGCGGCTTTGCAAATGCCCGACGAGATGCCAAGTGACGCCGTGCGCGTTGATTGCCGGGATTTTTTCTGCCGCCTCTTCCACACGATTCTCGCCGAAATGCCGAATACCGGCGTCATACGCAGCGCGAATTGCTTCCGCCGGAAATGTTTTGCTTACGGCGATCAACGTGATTTCATCTACGTTGCGTCCCGCGCGCGCGGCGGCGTTCGCAATTTGTTCTTGGACGCGTTCAAGGTTTTGTCTGATGTGGTTCATGTGATAGCGTTTGCTCTCGCGAAGACAGAAATGTCATTCCAAGCGAGAGCGAGGAATCTCGTTATGACTCTGAAGACGAGATTTCTCAGTCGCTCCGCTCCTTCGAAATGACATTCTCTTGCGGTTTTGCGCGAGCATTATGATTTTAGCGCAATGATCACGCCGAATCTGCCGGTCTTGCCATGCTCGGCGCGATGCGAAAAGAATTCGTCGGTGCGATGCGCGGTACACAAATCTGTTATTTCGATTTGTTCGACGCCAAGCGCGCGCAGTTGTACCGCATTTGCTTGCCACAGGTCGAGATGAATTCCGTCCGGTTGCGAAATCAAGAAATCATTGACATTCCCAAACGTGTTTCGTACTTGTGCGCCCACATCCTCGCCGATGCGATAGCAACAAGGCCCAATCGATGGCGCGATGCAAGCGGTCAAGTCGCGCGGACGCGTGCCGAACGAGTCGAACATGGTTTGCACCGCATGAGTAACAATTTTCAAGACGGTGCCGCGCCACCCAGCATGTACCAAACCAATCGCACGCTGAACCGGATCGAAAAGCAGAATTGGCACGCAATCGGCAAAGCGTAAAATCAGCGTGACGCCGGGCGTTTGCGTAAGCAGAGCATCGATGCCTTGCACGATGGTACCGCAATGCCGTGTATCGACGATTGCCACGCCATCGGCTTGGGCTTGGCTTGCTTGAACCAGTGTCTCTGGCGCGAGCGCGAGCGCGGAAAGCAATCGATTCATATTTGTCTGCACGTTTGCCGGATCGTCGCCGGTTGATCGGCTGAGGTTCAGCGAATCGAACGGCGCAGGGCTAACGCCGCCGTGTCGCGTTGAGATGGCGTGAACCAATTCGTGCGCGTTCAGTGAATCGAACGTGTAATAGGCGAGTTCATTGGCGGTGTGGCGTTGCATCGCGCTAAAATTATACCACAAAACAAAGAGGCGAGATGTGCGTCTCGCCTCTTGTTGTCGGATAGAATTAGGACGGCTTTGTCTGATTGAATTTTTTCATCAAGCGGGACTTGCGTCGCGCGGCGTTGTTCTTTTTAATGACGCCCTTTGCGGCGGCTTTATCGAGCGCGCGGACTGCCAACTTTAGCGCTTTTTGCGCTTCGTCTTGTTTGCCGTCGGCGATGTTCAGGTTCGCATCTTTCACTTTGGTGCGGGCGGTCATGCGCGTGACGCGATTGCGCGTTTGGCGCCGCGCGCTTTGGCGCATTGCCTTGATGCCCGCGTGTTTTCGACCCGTCTTTTTAGGTGCGTTAGCCAATTTGAAAATCCTCCAAGATTATTTCGTGTTGCATATTACATCAGATTCGATTTTTTGACAAATCGATTTACTGCTAGGCGGACAACCGCGCGGGTTGCCCCTACTGATTCTCGTGCTATAATGGCCGAGTGAATTCGGGCATGTCATCGAATCGGTTGGCGCGTGCGGCGACGATTGTCATGTTGTTCTACGTCGCCAGCCGATTGCTTGGGCTGGTGCGCGACATCGTCATCAGCCATCAATTCGGCACGTCGCGCGCGCTCGATGCTTATTTCGCCGCGTTCAATATTCCCGATTTCGTTTTCAATGTGATTGCCGGCGGCGCGCTCGGCTCCGCATTTCTGCCGACGTTTGCGGCGGCGCTCGCGCAAAGTGATATGCCGCGCGCTTGGCGATTAGCCAGTGCGGTGATCAATCTCACGCTTGTCGCGCTTACATCGCTAGCCGGGCTCTTGGCGATTTTCGCGCCGCAAGTGGTCGCGCTCACGGTGGGGCAGGGGTTTACGCCCGCCGAGCAAAACCTCACCGCCGATTTGATGCGCTGGATGCTCATCACGCCGATTGTTTTTGGCGTCAGTGGCATCGTGATGGGAATTCTCAATTCGCATCAGCATTTTGTTTTGCCTGCGCTTGCGCCGGTCGTGTACAACATCGCGATTATTCTTGGCGCGATTTTTCTTGCGCCGACGATGGGCGTGTACGGTTTGGTTGCCGGTGTTGTCGGCGGAGCGTTTTTGCATTTGCTGGTCCAAGTTCCGTGGCTGGCGCGCGCGCAAATGCGTTACACGCCGACGTTTGAAATCAACGCCGATGTGCGTGAAGTGATTCGCTTGATGTTGCCGCGCACGCTGGGCATCGCGGCGGTGCAAGTTAACTTTTTGGTCAACACGGTTCTCGCCTCAACGTTGCCGGCGGGGCGCATCGCGGCGTTGGCGTATGCGTGGCGTGTGATGCTTTTGCCAGTCGGTGTGGTGGGGCAATCGCTGGCGACAGTTGTCTTTCCCACGCTTTCGGCGCAGACGGCGCGGCAAGAACGCGAAGGTTTTCGTAACACGTTTTCAACGGCGTTGCGCGCAACGCTGTATCTTACAATCCCGGCGACAGTTGGATTGTTTGTGCTCGGCGCGCCGTTGGTCACTTTGCTGTTTCAGCGCGGACAATTCGACTCGCAATCGACGTCAGAAACTGTTTGGGCATTGCAGTTCTACGCGCTCGCGTTGTTCGCGCATTCGGGATTGGAAATTGTCACGCGCGCATTTTTCGCATTGCACGATACACTCACACCGGTCGCCATCGGCGTTGGCGCGATGATTCTCAATTTGATTTTGAGTCTCGTGCTGATCGCGCCGCTCGCGCAGGGCGGGCTTGCGCTGGCAAATTCAATTGCAACGATTCTCGAATTGCTGGTGTTGCTCGCGATTCTGCGGCGACGCATGGGCGACATCGACGTGCGCCGCATCGCCGTATCGATTGCGCGCATCGCGGCGGCGACACTGGCGATGGGTGTTGTCATTGTCGGTGTAGCGAACTGGCTCGCATCGTTTGGCGCAATCGTTGTTGCGATTGCTGGCGCGCTTGTCGGCGCGGCGGTGTATTTGGGCGCGACGCTGGTATTGCGTTCGGAAGAAATCGGTTTTGTGATGCAGAAGATAAAATCATAAGACCACAAAGACATGAAATATCTTGATTTGTGCCTTGGTGTCTTTGTGGTTCAACCCCGGAGTATTGATGCTCGACAAGCTTGCATTGAATCGAAAAACATTACGAAGAATTGCATAACGCGATGGCAGACCCGGCAGTGTCCAGTAATGCGACGCGTTTGCGCGAAATCACGCGCGAGATCAGCGGGCTGGAAGAAACGGTCTCCAAATTTCGCGAATACAAGTTGGTGCGCGATGCGTTGGAAAAAACGCAAGCAATCTCACGTGATGAATCGGATGAAGAGATGCGCGTGATGGCACGCGAAGAAGCGGCAATCCTAGAAACCGATGCGAGTCGACAGCTTGAGGAATTGCGCGTGTTGCTTTTGCCAAAAGACCTGCGCGACGATAAGGATGTGTTTGTTGAAATTCGCGCGGGCACCGGCGGTGACGAAGCCGCGCTCTTCGCCGCCGATTTGTATCGGATGTACACGCGCTACGCCGAGAACAAGGGTTGGAAGGTTGAACTCGTCGATGAGAATCGCACGGGGCTTAAAGGATTCAAAGAAGTTGTGTTTGAAATTCGCGGCAAGGGCGCGTTCTCGCGGATGAAGTACGAGAGCGGGGTGCATCGCGTTCAGCGCGTGCCGGTCACCGAGGCGCAAGGGCGCGTGCATACATCGACGGCGACAGTGGCAGTGCTGGCTGAAGTCGATGAAGTTGAAGTCGATGTCAAGCCCGACGATTTGAAAATCGATATTTTCCACGCGTCAGGACACGGCGGACAGAATGTGCAAAAAGTTGCGACGGCAGTTCGCATCACGCACTTGCCGACCGGACTCGTCGTCACGTGCCAAGATCAACGCTCGCAATTGCAAAACAAAATTCGCGCGATGGGCGTATTGCGCGCGCGTCTGTATGAGATGGAAGTGGAAAAACGCGAGCGCGAAGTTATCGAATCGCGGCGGTCGCAAGTGGGCAGCGGCGAGCGCGCGGAAAAAATTCGCACGTACAATTTCCCGCAAGATCGCATGACCGATCATCGCATCGGCATGTCCGCGCACAACTTGCCCAAGATTTTGGACGGCGACCTGGATACGATTATTGATGCGTTGATTTCAGAAGATCAAAACGCGAAAGCTTAAAGCGGCGGGGGTTAGCTGAGGAATTTGAAATCGGCGCGAATTGTTTTTGCGATTTTGATTTTGTTCGCGTGCGTTTCTGCTTGCCGGACGCGCGCGATTCCGACTTCGCCGATTCGGCTTCCGTTTTTTAACACGCCATCACCAGTGCCGACGCCCACACCGCGCTTTTCTGAAAGCGACGTGCGCGTCGCCGCGGTCGTCGCGACGTACGAAGCGCAAGTTTTCCCAGAGCCGCAAAAGTCGCAAGCGTATGCCGCGATTGTGTGGACGATGCGGAATCGCGTGGAAATCGGTTTTGGCGGCGCGGTCAGTTATAGCGACGAACGCATTTTGAATCGATATGCGTCGTATCCGGAACACAAAGACGATCCGCCCGATCCGCGCGCCATTGAAGTTGCGCGGCGAGGTTTTGAGCGCGGAGACAAACACTGACGATCCGACGCATGGCGCGCGCAACTATGTTGATCGTTCGTATTGGACGGGCACGAACGAGCAAACTGGGCGCGGCGGTCAAGGTGCGCGGCAAGTTCAGCGATGTCGATGTTCAGCGCTTGGTCGATGGCGGAAAATTTCTCTTGACGATTGAATGGAAAGCGCCGCCGAATCATCCTCGCGGATCGTTATTTTACGGCTTGTATTTTTTCGATTATTGGCCCCCCGTCACGCCGATTGTTACGCCAACCTTCACGCCGACGCGCACCGCAACGGCGACGATCACCCGCACGCCGACGCGCACGTTAACACCAACGATTACGCCAACCGCGACGCGCACGTTAACACCAACGATGACCATCACGCCGACGATGACGATTACCGCAACGCCAACGATCACAACGCCGATTATTATTTTGCCGACGGTTGTGGTTCCATGACGCTATTTCGTTCGCTTGCCAATCGATCATTTGCCTTTCTTTGGACGGGGCAAACCATTTCGCGTCTCGGCGATAGTTTGTATCGCATCGCGCTGGCGTGGTGGGTGTTGGAGAAAACCGGCTCCGCCGCTGTTATGGGAACGGTGCTCATCTTTTCGTTTTTGCCGATGTTGTTGTTCTTGCTCATCGGCGGCGTGATGGTGGATCGTTTGCCGCGCGGACGTGTGATGCTTGTGTCCGATATTTTGCGTGGCGTAATTGTGGCAATTGTTGCCGCGCTCGCTTTTGTCCAACTGCTGGAAGTCTGGCACGTCTTGATCGCCAGCATGATTTTCGGTTTTGTGGATGCCTTCTTTGGACCCGCGTACACGGCAATTGTTCCTGAAATCGTTTCAAGCGAGAACTTGCCCAGCGCTAACTCACTGACCAGTCTCAGCCGACGCGTCACGGGCATCGTCGGTCCCGCGCTCGGCGCAACGATTGTCGCGTTGGGCGGCACACCCACCGCGTTTGCGTTGGATGCATTATCGTTTTTTGTTTCCGCGGCGTGTCTTGTGCCCATTGCGAGACTCTGGGGCGGAAGAATCGCGGCGGCGTCAGCAAATGTGTTCAGCGATATGCGGCAGGGCTTTGTTGCGGTGTTTGCGTCGCCATGGTTGTGGATCACGATTGTGGTTTTTGGTTTTGCCAACGTGATGCTCGAAGGATCGATGGGCGCGGCTCTGCCGTTTCTCGTCAAGAATCATTTGCACGCCGATGTTGGCATGTTGGGATTGTTGGAATCAATCGCATCGTTCGGCTCGATTATCGCCGCGTTGTGGTTCGGGCGACGGGTTCGTATCCGACAGCGTGGACTGAAGACGTATGGCGCGGCGATTGTTTTGAGCCTTGCCGTCCTGGGGCTCGGTTTGCCGATTCCATTAGTTGGTGTGATGTTGGCGGCGTTCTCTTTTGGTCTGTCGGAATCTGTCATCGGTTTGATTTGGACGAACACATTGCAAGAACTTGTGCCGCGCGATTTACTTGGACGCGTTGCCAGCGTCGATGAGTTTGGTTCATTCGTCCTCATCCCCATCGGCTATGGCGTTGCCGGCTGGGCAACCGATTGGATCGGCGCGCCGCCCGTGTTCGTGTTTTCTGGCGGGGCGAGTTTATGCTTGTTTGTGCTCGCGCTGTTGCATCCGGCGATTCGAGGTCTCGATTGACGATTCAAGACGCCTTAATCGACGCCACGCGCGTGCTCGGCGCAATGATGGAAGCGCATGATGCCAGATTGCAAGCCGAGTTGTTGCTTGCCCACGCGCTTGAGGTTTCGCGCGCCACGATGCTCGCGCGACTGAGCTGAAAACATTTCGCCTGATGCCGCGGCGCGGTACGCGGCGAATGTCTGCGCGACGCGCCAAGCACGAGCCGTTGGCGTACATCCTGGGACATCAAGAATTTTTCGGGCTCGATTTTGTTGTTGATCGGCGCGTGCTGATTCCGCGCCACGAAACGGAAACACTTGTCCAGCTTGCACTCGAACGCGCGCGCGAAATCGCGTCGCCGGCAATCGTCGATGTTGGAACCGGGTCGGGCGCGCTGGCGTTGACACTTGCATATCATTTGCCGGACGCGCGTGTGTTTGCTATCGATCAATCGCGTGATGCGTTGGATTTGGCGCAACTCAACGCGAGACGCTTAAATTTGGACTCGCGCATTAGAGTTTCTTGCAAGGCGATTTGCTAGAGTCGTTGCTGATTCGTTTGACATTCTGGTCGCGAACTTGCCATACATTCCGACGACGCGCTTTCGATCAATTGCCGCGCGAAGTGCGCGAGTTTGAACCGCGCGTTGCGCTTGACGGCGGCGCGGATGGCTTGGTGGTGATTCGCCGATTGCTTGCGCAATTGGCGGTGCGCGCAAAACCTAATGCCATCGCGTTACTGGAGATTTCGGAAGAGCAGGGCGCGAGCGCAATGAAAAGCGCGCGACAAATTTTGCCGCACGCAGAGGTTCTGATGCATCGCGATTTGGAGGAATTGGATCGGGTGCTGGAACTGCGCTGGGCGACCCTAGGGGTTGCCTCTACAAATTGAAATGAAAACTCAACTTCTTCCTGCAACTGATACGCAAGTCTTTGCTCACGCCGTTCGACTTTTGCGCGCCGGCAAAGTGATCGCATTTCCAACCGACACGGTCTATGGGATCGGCGCGGATGGTTTCAACGAACGCGCAATTGAGCAATTGTTTGTTGTCAAAGAGCGCGAGCGCGGCAAGGCGATTCCGTACTTGCTGGCGGATGCCAAAGACTTGGCGAAGGTTGCGCGCGAGATTCCGCGTGCCGCACATTTGCTCGCGCAGAAATTTTGGCCCGGCGGCTTGACGCTTGTTGTGCCAGCCGGCGCGCGAGTTCCAAAAATTCTAATTGCCGGCGGCGATACGATTGCGGTGCGCGTGCCCAATCATCCCACAACGCGCGCGCTTGTTGATTCGCTCGGCGCGCCGCTTGCAGCCACGAGCGCAAACATTTCAGGTGGCGAAAATCCAGCAAACGCGCAGGATGTGTTCGCGCAACTCAACGGACGCCTTCCGCTGATTCTCGATGGCGGCGCAACGCGCGGAAATATTTCGTCGACCGTCGTCAATGTAACGTGCGACCCGCCGAAAGTGTTGCGCGTGGGTGTGATATCGGTTGAGGAAATTGAGCGAGTTGTCGGCAAGGTGACTGGCTGATGCTGATCGGAATTGATGCGAGCCGCGCGACCAGCGCCGCGCCGACCGGCACCGAAACGTATTCCCGCGAACTGATTCGCGCGCTCATCGCGATGGATCGTAAGAATCAATATCGGCTTATATCTGCGCGACAATCCACCACAGAACTTTTTTTCGCCAAATTCCAGAATCATACCAATTACCACTTACGCAGTTATTCGATTCCCCCGCCTCTGGACACATCTCCGCCTTTCGTTTGAAATGATCACGCGCGCGCCAGATGTGTTGTGGGTTCCCGCGCACGTCCTGCCGCCGATCCATCCGCGCCGTTCGATTGTGACCGTGCACGATTTAGGGCATTTGCATTTTCCTGGGGCGCATCCGCCGCTTCAACGGTTTTATCATAATTGGTCAACGCTCTGGAACGTCCGCGCTGCTTCTCATCATCTTTGCCGATTCCGAATCCACGCGCGATGACTTGGCGCAATTGCTGAACGTGCCATTGGAGAAAATTGCTGTCGTATATCCAGCGTACGACACACAATTGTACAAGCCCGTACGCGACACATCGATCATTGCCGCTGTGCGCGCGAAATATCGTGTAGGCAAAGACTATATCCTCAGCATCGGCACAATTCATCCACGCAAAAACTATTTGCGGCTTATTGAAGCATTTGCAAAATTGCCAATGCCCAATTACCAATTAGTGATTATCGGTAAGCGCGGCTGGCTCTATGATGCGATTTTCGGGCAGGTGAAAGCACTTGGACTTGAAACGCGGGTTTTATTCCTGGATTATGTCCCGGCAATCGATATGCCGGCGTTGCTGAGTGGCGCGCGAATGCTGGCGTTTCCCAGCTTGCACGAAGGATTCGGCTTGCCGGTGCTCGAAGCGCAGGCGTGCGGCACGCCGGTTGCCTGCTCGATGGTTTCGTCGTTGCCGGAAGCGGCCGGCGACGCGGCGCTGTTTTTCGATCCGCTCGATGTCGATGCAATCACCGGAGCCATGTTGCGTGTTATCAGCGATGAATCTGTGGGTGCGAAACTAATCGCACGCGGATTTGATAACCTAAGACGATTTTCCTGGGAGGCGAGCGCGCGCACGATTCTGAATGTGTTTAATCGTTCGTTGCCAAATTCAGCAGCATCGCATATAATCTGAAAAATCGATCAAGGAGAATTTAATGCAAAACGAATCACCGCCAATCCCAGTTCAATCCGATGTTGAGCCGGTGCGCGCTCGACGCAAATCGTTCAATTGGAATCTTGTGCTCTTGCCGCTTGTACTCATCATCGGTTTTGCGGCGGGTTTTTTGGTCCGTCCGATTATTTTGCCGCCCAAGCAAGCGGCAAGCACTGGTTCACCCCTTGCCGATATGGTTGTCGCGCAGGCGCGGCATTTCAGAGGCAACGCCAACGCGCCGGTAACGCTCCTCGAGTTTAGCGATTTCCAGTGACCGTACTGCAGTCAATTTGCAACTGGCGCGGGACGCCAGATCGAGGAAATGTACGTCAAGACCGGCGTGGTTCGGTTTGGTTATTTGCACTTTGCATTTTTGGGACCCGAGTCCGGGCTGGGCGGCGGAAGCTAGCGAATGCGCGGATGAGCAAGGCAAGTTTTGGGAGTATCATGATTTGTTGTTCGCGCGGCACGGCGGCGAAAATCAAGGCGCGTTCAGCAAAGATAATTTGAAAAAATTCGCGGCGGATTTGAAACTGAACACCGGCGCGTTCAACACCTGTCTCGATTCCGGTAAATATGCATCGGTGGTGCAAGCCGAAGCCGAATTTCTGCAATCGTTGGGTGTGCAAAGCACACCAACGTTTTTGATCAACGCAACGCCTATTGCTGGCGCGTTGCCGTTCGATCAATTCCAGAAGATTATCGAGTCGGAAAAGGCAAAGAAGAAATGAAAAAGAGCCGGTTTCAACAAGAAACCGGCTCTCTTCTTTATTTGATGATTCGATGAATCAGCGGCGGCGGATCCGTTGGCGTGTCACCAATCTCGCATGCCGCTAGTAATCGCGTTTTTGCTGATTCAAATTTCGTGCAGATCGTTTGCATGTAGAGTAAATAAAGCTTCGCCGCGTTTGACCCTGATCGCCGATTTTGTGCTTGAATACCGCGCCAACTGCTGGGTCGATGGCATCTTCTTTTTTTGCGCGCCCGCCGCCCAAATCGACAATGGTCAAGCCGACCTCTTCCGCATTGATGCCTGTGATAAATCCATCGCGCGGTGCAGAAATGTCCTCAACGATTTTCGCGCGCGGCAGAATTGTGTAATCGTCCACGACGCGCCGATCTCCGCCTTGTCCGGCAATCCACTCGCCAAATTTTTTCAGCGCGCGACCATCGCCGAGTGCGGAACTTGATTTTGCGCGCGCATCGTTTTCAGTTTTCGCCGCACCTGCTTGCAAAAGCAATTGTGATGCGACTGCGAGACAATGCTCGATGAAATCTTTGGGTCCGCGTCCCCTTAGCGTTTCGATTGCTTCGATGACTTCAAGCGAATTGCCGACCGCATTGCCGAGCGGTTGATTCATATCGCTGATGACGGCGGCGACTCGGCGACCAACGCCGTGTCCGATCTTCACCATGAGTTCCGCCAAGGCAACCGCTTCCGATTCTGTTTTCATGAATGCACCGCGCCCAACTTTGACGTCGAGCACAATGACTTGCGCGCCGGCGGCAATCTTTTTGCTCATGATCGAACTGGCGATGAGCGGCAGACACGCAACGGTGCCGGTCACGTCACGCAGAGAGTAGAGTTTTCCATCGGCGGGGGCGAGGTCGTGTGTTTGTCCGCTCACGACGATGCCGTGATTTTTCAACTGCGTCATAAATTCGGCGGTGGAAAGATTCGCGCGGAAACCGGGAATCGATTCCAATTTGTCGAGCGTGCCGCCGGAAAATCCCAAGCCGCGTCCAGACATTTTGCCAACCGGCAAGCCAAGCGACGCGACGAGCGGCGCAACCACAAGTGTTGTCTTATCGCCAACGCCGCCGCTGGAATGTTTATCGAGCACGAGCGGCGCGACCGATGACAAGTCGAGCATCGTGCCCGAGTGTGCCATCGCTAAGGTTAGCGCGGTTGTTTCGATTTCGTTCATGCCGCGCAGAAAAACGGCCATTGCCCAGGCGGACGCTTGGTAATCCGGAATTTCGTCGCGCGCATAACCCTGCACAAAGAAATCGATTTCTGCTTGTGTCAGTGCCAACCCATCGCGTTTCTTTGCAATAATGTCAACGGCTCGCATAGCTTAATATCCCCCGCGTCCAAACAACACTGTTGGAATCGTGCGCAATAAAATCCAAATGTCCAGCCACGGCGACCAATTCTCGATGTAGTAAATATCGAGCATCACCATTTCATCGAAAATCATTTCACTGCGCGTGCTCACTTGCCACAAGCCGGTGATGCCGGGCAAAACATCCAAGCGCCGTTTGTGCCAGTCCTGATATTTTTCCACTTCTTCCGGCATGGCGGGGCGCGGACCGACGAGGCTCATTTCGCCCTTGAGCACATTGAACAACTGCGGTAATTCGTCGAGACTGGTTTTGCGTAACCAGCGTCCCACGCGCGTGCGGCGTGGGTCATTGCGGATTTTGAAAATCGGTCCGGTGGCTTCGTTCAGATTGACGAGTGTCGCGCGTTCTTCTTCCGCGCCTGGACGCATCGTGCGAAATTTATACGTCGTGAATGGAATTGCCCATCGCCCGATGCGCGTTTGGCGAAAAATCAACGGACCGGGCGAATCGAGGCGAATCAGAATCGCAAAGAGAATCATCGGCGGACCAAACACGATGAGCAAGGCCAGTGTCCCGAGCATAATCGATGAGACGCTTGAGGATGGTATCGAGCAAACTCATCCGGCTCTCGCGCACGCTGATCAGCGGAATACCCCCACATCATCGATCGCGACGCGACTCATCGACAATTGAAACATATCCGGCACGATTTTTGCGGTAATGCCGGCGCGCTGACACAATTTCATAATGCGCGATGATTTTATCGCGCGCGGTCCAGGGCAGGGCGACGATGACTTCGTCGATCGGAAGATCGCGTAACAGTTGCGGGAGATTATCGATGACGCCTAACGCTTTAAATCTGCCAATGTCAGTTTGGCCGCGCTCCGGGTCGTCGTCCACAAATCCTTCCACCTGGTATGCGAGATCGGCGCGCGCGACCATGTTGCGCATGATGGCGCGTCCCACTTCGCCCGCGCCGACAATCAAAACATGATCGACGCCGATGCCGCGTTTACGTAAGCGCGCCCAGACCTGGCGTGCGATGCCCCGCTCGATGATCAGGAACATGATCATCAGCAGAGCAGTGTACACGTACATCGAGCGCGAGTATGCAACCGGGCGAGTGAAAAAAGTGAATGCCATCAGAATGAGTGTTGCCGTGGTTGCGCCGTTGATGATGTTATACACTTCTTCGATAAAAGTCTGTCCGCGCGAAATCGGGTACAAACCTTCGATGCGGAAAACAAAAACGGCAATCAGCGTTAACACGGCGGCGAAAGGCAAATACGCGGTATACGGTTGATAGGCAAAACCTTCGCCGATGGGGGGAGTCACTTCAAGTTCATAGCGCACAAACCATGCCAGCGCGACGGCGAGGTTGATGATCAAGGCGTCGATCAGAACTTGGATGATTAGCAATTTCCGGCTACGGTGAAACATTCATCGTTCCTTTGGCGAGTAACAGTTCGATAGATTGCAACGGTTTCTTGCGCCGCGTGTTCCCATGAAAATTTTTTTGCTTGAGCGATGCCGCGCGCGCGCATTTCTTCGCGCAACGGCTTGTCGCTTAGTGCGCGCATCATGGCGT
Organism: uncultured Chloroflexia bacterium; assembly: GCA_963718225.1. Lineage (GTDB taxonomy): Bacteria > Chloroflexota > Anaerolineae > UBA4142 > UBA4142 > DAOTXS01. Next base: position 7,458 of record CAVQYN010000007.1, on the reverse strand, counting down.
CCGCGATTGCTTGCTCGTCGTCCGGTGCAACTTGAATCGCCGCACCGCCGACAACTTCCGGCAGAGACGACGCATTGGAAGTAATCACCGGCACGCCGCTTGCCATTGCGTCGAGTGGCGGCAGACCAAAGCCCTCGTAAATCGATGGGTAAACAAATAACTCGGCGGCTTGATACCACGAGGGCAATTCCTCCTGCGGGACGTAGCCAGGAAATATCACATCGTGTGCAATTTTCGGTTGCTCGATCGCCTCATCGACCTCGGTATATTTCCATCCGCGCGCGCCGACCAGAACGAGTTTGTGCGGCAATCGCGCGGTGCGTTTCGCGTGAGCGAATGCGCGAATGAGTCGTGCGATGTTTTTGCGCGGCTCGATCGTGCCGACGTGCAAGATCATTTGCTCGGGCAATTTTGGCGCGCGCGTGAATGCTCGAGTTTTTTCTATGGCGCGCTGCAGTAAAGGCCGGATCGACGCCGCAATAGACGACGGAAATTTGTTCCGGGCGCGCGCCAAACATTTTAACTAGATCGCGCTTGGTGCTTTGCGAAATCACGATGATGCGATTTGCCCGGCGCACGGCATCGCGCACCGCCCACGTCAGATAGATTCGATTGGGGCGATTGAACGATTTGGGATAGCGCGCAAAACTGAGATCGTAAATCGTCGCGAGCCACGGTATTGCAATTGCCAACGGACCGGCAAATGCCAGCGCGTGCAACAAATCGATTTTGTCGCGGCGTAGAGCAATCGGCTGAATAAATTGTTCCCAAAAAATTCGCGCGATGGGTTTGTGCGTGGGCAAACGCGACTGCACGATTTCAAGGTTCCGGAAATGTTCGCGCGCGCGCGGCTCGCTGTGAAAAACGTATACGCAAAATCTGTCGAAGACGTTAATTGCTGGAGGAGATGATAGATGTACCAATTGATGCCGGCACTGCGATAATTACCAGACAAGTTGAGGAGATGCGCGTTCAGCCCAACGCGGTGCGTGGCGGAATTGATCACCACCATTATACCACAGCGCGAAAATCATGCGGCAATTTGGCGATACACCGCGCACGTTTCTGCCGCGATTCTTGCTTGCGTGAATTTGCCTGCACACGCGCGCGCCCCAATGCGCCAAGTTCGATGCGGCGCGCAAAATTATTTTGCAGATGGATTAGATGCGTAGCAAGCCCGGCGACATCACCTTCGGGAAAAATCAGACCCGCATTACTGATGACATTGGGCATTTCGCCGCACGTCGATGCAATGACCGGAACAGCCGATGCCATTGCTTCGATCAGCACGCGATTGAATTGCTCTTTCCAGTTCGGTCGCGTGAGCGAGGGCTAAACGACCACATCCACTTGCGCTTACCACGCCGGCATTTCAACCGACGGAAGCGGTGATTCAAAATGCGCGCGCGATCAATCTGCAATTCGCGTGCCAACGATTGTAGACGCGCAAGATCGGGTCCACTGCCGACAATGCGCAATTCCCAGTTTCCCGAAAGAGTCGCAACAGCGCGCAAAAGAATGTCGATTCCTTTTTCCGACACTAAGCGACCGGCGTAGCCGATGCGGAAAATATTCGCGTCGCGTTGCGATGGAATTTGAAAACTTGCAGGGTCAACGCCGAATTGGGGAATGACGCTGACACCTTTGCGGTATCCTTTTCGCGCGCAAAACATCGACGGCGTCGGTGTTGCCGGCAATTGCGTGATCGGCGTTTTGCAAAACGTAGGATTGCATCCATGCAAAGGGCGGGGGATAGCGTCGAAGCAAATTTTGCCACGTGAAGAAAAGTGTTTTCGCATTCACTTGTCGCGCGGCGCGCAACGCCAGAAATGTGGCGAGGTTGTACGGCTCTTCGTCGATGTGAACGATGTGCGGGCGAATTTCTTTGAGCACGCGTGGAAGAGTTGGATAATAATGCAAATGAAATTGCCCGTTGAACCGCATCGGCTCGACGAGCAACGTGTAACCGTTGATGTGCGCGCGCTCGAGCGGAAGCATGCCGCGCTCGTCGCGCCAGAACGGGGGGACGACGACGGTCAGTTCGATATCCTTGTGCTTGGCGATTTCTTCCAGTTTGGTCTGATATTGTCCGACGATACACGCTTTGCTGACCATCACGACGCGCATCACTTGTCCTCGCATAGACTTGTTCAAAGTGCGGAACGATTGTGCGCCAATCGTACCTGTGATTCCGCTAAGGCGCGCGCGTTGCGTCCGAGCAGTCGGCGGCGATCAGGGTCACGCAACAAATCGATGACCGCGCGCGCAAAAGCTTCCGGCGTATCGGCGGTGATGATGTCGCGGTCAGGCACAGCATCGATCCCTTCTGTGCCACGTGTTGTCGATACGATGGCTTTGCCCTTTGCCATTGCCTCCAGCACTTTGAGGCGCGTGCCGCTTCCCATTCGTAGCGGCACGACGTAGACTGCCGCGTCGGCGACGAAGGGACGTGTGTCGGAAACCCAGCCGGTTACATCGACGCCGGGTCGTTGTTTTAGTGCAGCGATACGTGGCGCTGGTTTTTGCCCGACGATGGTGATGTGCGCGAGCGGAATCTCGGCGCGGATGCGCGGTAGAATTTCAGCGCAGAACCACGTCACTCCATCGACGTTTGGGCGAAATTCCATTTTGCCGGCAAAAACCATACCGAGTTCGGCGAGCGGCTTGGCGCAAACCTCGTCGGAAGGGACGAAGAAATCGGTGTCGACGCCGTTTGGAATAACAGTAATTAGGGATTGGTAATTGGTGTTAGTTGGCGAATGGAGTTTGCATCTGCCTCGGAACATGCGACGACATGATCTGCGTGTTGACAAATCTTTCGCTCGTAGCGTTCCAGTTTTTTCCATTGGATTAGCGAATACGCGGCAGCGTGCCATCGCGTTAGGCGCCGCGCATCGGATTCGAACGCGGTTTTTTGCAAAACATATTCCGCGTTATGTTCGTCGAAAATAATTTGTAATTGGGAATTAGCGGCTTGGAATTTGGGATTTTGGATTTAAATTTGGAATATATCTTGCCATCTCGATGCCTTCGACTTGCATGACATCGAATTTCTCTTTAACCAGAATTTGCGCGCGACTGATGCATGCGTTCCGATTTGAAACGTAATGCCATATCGGGAAGCGGCGAGGAGATGGTTGACCACATGCGCTGTAGAATTGTGCGTGCGGGGTAAGGCGCAATTTCGATATGCTGACATAATTCGCGGAGTGGCTCGGCGGCGTCGAGCTCTTGCGGCGTGCCGAAGGAAATCAAAGTAATCGCATGGCGCGGTGCGAGATGTTTGATGATATTGAAATTGCGAATCGTCGTGCCTTGATGCGGAGGATACGGCAATTGGGGGGTGAGAACAAATAGTTTCATGTTATCCATGTTCAAGGTTTCAAGCAATCGGGTGTGAAACTTGAAACCTGAAACTATTCTTCAGCGACTTGGCGGTACACTGCATTGTCTCGCGCGCGGCGCGTTCCCAGGAAAATTTCGCGGCGCGGCGCAAACCCTTTGCGCGCATCTCGCGACGCAAATTTTCATCGGTGAACACGCGCCACATGGCAACCGTTATCCCTTCGACATCTGCGGGATCGATGAGTGTCCCGGCATCGCCGACAACTTCGGGAAGCGACGAGACGTTGGAGACGATGACCGGCGTGCCGCACGCCATCGCTTCGAGCGGCGGAAGCCGAACCCTTCGTAATACGATGGGAAGACAAATAGTTTCGCCGCATTGTAAAGATAAACGAGTTCTTCGTTCGGCACGCCGCCGAGAAACCGCACGGCGTCGCCCAGTTTCAATTCATCGACGACTTTATCGGTTTCTTGATAGAGCCAGCCGCGATTGCCGGCAATCGCCAGGACAGCCTGGGATCGATAATTATCGCGCAAGCGGCGAAACGCGCGCAAGAACGTTGGCAAATTTTTGCGCGGCTCGATGGTGCCGACAAACAAAATGAAATCCTATGGCAAATTGTATCGCGACCGGATTTGCGTGAGCGCTTCGGTTTGTGACTTGGCTTGAACAATGGATGCGCGGCTTCGTAAATCACGCTGATTTTATTCTCCGGCACGCCGAGCATATGCGCGTGTCGCGTTTGGTGCTTTCGGACACGGCGATAATGTGCCTCGCTTGTCTTGCGGCAACATCGACCTGACCGTAATAGCGCGCGCTTTCGCTGGTGAGAAATCGCGGATATTTCAAGAATGCCAGATCGTGCACCGTAATTACCGATAGGAATGCGAGATGTTCAGGTGGAATAAAATCGGGACTATGCAAAACGTCGAGCGGAAACAAGCAAGTTCGAGTGACATGGCTTGACGTTCAAAGCGATGATGACTTGGTGTCCACAATCGTTCGATTCTAAAATTCGATTGATCGACAACTGGGTATTGTCTTTGCGGCTCTTGAAAAATCGTAATTGTTCGTGCGATTGACTTGCGCTAACTTGACACAGTCGCAGAATATATTGTCCGATACCAGCTTGATGATAATAAACGAGACGCGCGTCGATGCCAATGCGCACGAATATTCCTCTTCGCAATGCTCAGAATTATATGCGGAGTTGGATAATAGCGTCAAAAGAGAAGGAATTCGAGACTCCGGTCATTGCATTTCAAATCAAAGGTGCTATAGTTCGCGTAGGCAATCGCGTACGCAAAATACAACGCTACTTTTTGGAAAAGGAAATACTATGCGAATGCATTTTTCTTTTGTTTTGTGTTGAATTATTTTTGGTAGGGTGCGCAACTGCGCCAAGAATTTTTGATGGCAAGTATGCGTTGAACATTTTTTTCTTGCACAAATGAATTTCGGCGTGCGACCTGCGGGCAGTGCGGCAGCGCGCGCGACGGCGATTTTATTCTCGAACAGATCGGGAATCGAAATGGAAAACCGAAACCCAGGAATTTTCTTATCGCGAAATCCCGGTGCGCAATGTCATCGGCAAAATGGGTGGGGGCAGGGGACCGATTATCATCTTGGCGCGCATTACGACACGCGCCTCGCGCCGATCAGGATAAGACAAATCCGACGCAACCGGTTATGGGCGCGAACGATGGCGCAAGCGGCGTGGCAGTTCTGCTGGAACTCGCGCGCAGCTCGACGCGACGAAACTCAAGAACGAAGTCTGGCTAGCATTCTTCGATGCGGAGGATAATGGCGGTTTGACGAGTTGTGACCTGATTCCCACCCGACTGCGACAGGACCCAGTGGAATTTGTCGGTAGGCGCGGATTACGTCGCGGCGAATTTGAAGCGCAAACCTGAAGCTGTCGTCATCGTCGATATGATTGGCGACGCCGACCAGAATATTTATTACGAACACAACTCGGACGCGGAATTGCAAGAACAATTGTGGGCGATTGCGGTGAGTCTGGGTTACACAAGAGAATTCATTCCGGAATACAAGTGGTCGATGAGAGATGATCACGCGCCCTTCCTGCAACGCGGAATCCGCGCCATCGACATCATCGATTTCGATTATCCGTACTGGCACACGACCCAGGATACCGCCGACAAGGTGAGCGCGGACAGTTTGGAGCGTGTGGGGCGCGTGTTGCAAACTTGGTTGGAAAACCAGTAAGCAGTCTACAGTCTTGCCAGTAGAATCAGAGGATAGCGTGAAGTGGAAGAGCGTGGTAAAATAGGACAGAGGACCAGTGACGGAAGACCGACGACCGGTTGTTGCGAGGAGCGTCCTGAGCGGAACGAAGTGAAGCCGAAGGATACACCGAAGCAATGACACAAGTGGCGCGGCAATTGAATCGTTGCGGCTTGATGCGGCGCGCGGGGAAACACGCTACTCTGGATGCTGAGATTAGCAACATTCACGCCAGACGCGACTGGGGATTGACGGAAGATAATCAAACTGGCTTGGAATTATCGCGCGATTATTTCCTTGGTGCGATACACTTGTTCACCTTACGTGCAGCGTGGAACGATTGGATTGAATGGGGGGGAAGCGGGAGCCAAAGGATGTCAGAAAGATGAGCGTTGCGAAGTTGCGCAAGAAATTAACGTAAGGGCGAGGCATTCGCCGAATTTACGCGCGCAATGTTATACGTCTTTCGATTTGTAAAGTGTCTTGCCCAAGAATATTGATTGCGCGAATGCCTCGCCCTTACTATAATGGACCAACAGGAGACTTACCATCCCAAAACCACTACCATCCCAGCATCAGCACCCATCGAACGAGCATTTCTCGTCGGCGTGGAATTGAAACGTCCGCGTAACGAATTTCCGATTGACGATTCGCTCGACGAACTCGAACGGCTCGCGGAAACCGCGGGACTGCAAGTTGTCGGGCGCGCGGTGCAACACATTGACCGCATCAATCCCGCGACGTTCATCGGCAAAGGCAAACTGAACGAGATCATCGCGTCGCGCGCGGACACGCCGTTTGACGTGTTGCTATTCGACGAAGAATTTGCACCCGAACCAACAACGCGAAATCGAGGAGGCGCGTTGCTGGCGCAGCGAGGACATCAAGGTGCTCGACCGCACCGCGCTCATCCTCGACATTTTCGCGCAACACGCGCGCACCAAAGAAGGCGCGCTCCAAGTCGAACTCGCGCAAGACCAGTATCGCTTGCCACGCCTCAGCGCATGTGGACGCATCTCGCGCGACAAGCTGGCGGCGCGGCGGGCGGGGCGGCACGGCGGCGTTGGCTTGCGCGGTCCCGGCCAACGCCAACTCGAAATTGATCGGCGCGAAATTCGCACGCACATTTCGCATCTCAAAAAACAAATCGAAGATGTGCGCACGCATCGCCGCGAATATCGCCGCAAACGCAAAGGGAAGGCCTGCCCGTCGTCGCGATTGTCGGTTACACGAATGCCGGCAAATCGACGTTGTTGAATGCGTTGAGCGGCGCCGAGTCATCCCTCGCGGCAGCCCGAGGGCGACAGCGAGCGGCGCCCCAACGCGATGGTGTCTACGTCGCCGATGAATTGTTTGCCACGCTTGACCCGACGACGCGGCGCGTGAAATTGCCGGGCGGCTCGGAAGCATTGTTCACCGACACGGTCGGGTTCATCCAGAAATTGCCTACACAACTTGTCGCCGCGTTTCGCGCCACGCTCGAAGAAATCACCGAAGCCGATGTGCTCCTGCACGTGCTCGATGCCACGCACGCGAGTTGCGCGATCAAGCGCGCGCGGTCGAAGAGACGCTCGAAGAGATTGGCGCGAGCGACAAGCCGATGGCGGTTGCGTTGAATAAAATCGATCAAGCGGATGATGGGACAGGGACAGACGTCAGAACCGAATTGACTCGATCCCTGACACTGACCCCGACACCTGTTCTCAGTTACCCAAGACCATTTCTTGCGCGAAGGGAATGCGGTTCGCATCTCGGCGCTGAAAGGGCGGGGGCTGGATGAATTGCTTGCGCGCGTCGAGCAAGCGTTGGCGGATGAAATGGTCGAGATTCGCGTGCGGATTCCATTCAGCGCGAACGAGCTCGCC
>CAVQYN010000006.1:0-7650 GCA_963718225.1 uncultured Chloroflexia bacterium | reverse complement strand
CTTGATGATCAATTTGCCGTCGCGCACCTGCGTCTCGATGTACGGCAGCATGTTTTCATCAGTCGTGATGGTCAGTGATTCTGTGCCCGTCTGGTCGATAAAAATTCTGCCAGCGCCGTCCACCACCAACCCATCAAATTCGCTCACACTGCGGGATTCGGTCACGACTTTGCCGGAGCCGATGATGCGCGTCATCGATTTCAGATCGAACGAAACGCCGCCGAATCCGCACCCAGTCAACAGCAACAGGCTGATCAACCCAATTGCCGTGAGCTTGAAAATGTTCGCTTTCATTGTAACCTCCTTAAACTCGTTGCTTGAATGTGCAACCCTTTCTACTAGACATACGTCGCAAGCAAAGAAAGGTTACAAATAGAACAAAGAAACTGACTTGAATTTAAGTCAGTTTCTTAGGTAAATCATTATATTGCGGCGCACCTACAAAATCAAAAAAAGTCCACGCCTATGGACTCACCATTCGGGCCAATCGAGCATTTGCACATCAACCGTTTCACCTTTCCGGACATAGGGGACATCTTCGGAGACGGTCACCAAGCCATTTGCGCGCGCGACGGAAGTGAGAATTCCGGAACCCTGTTCACCGGTTGAACGCGCGATATTTTTCGCGCCGCGTTTCTCGACGATGACGCGAATAAAATTGCGTCGTTGCGCGTCGTTCTTGATATCCTCAAGCAACTCGGCGCGCACCGTGGGTCGATCAAATTGCGTCTTGCCCAGCATCGTCAGAATTGCGCGACGCGCAAATACTTCAAACGAAATCATCGCACTCACCGGATTGCCCGGCAATCCCAGCAGAGGCACATTCCTTCGATGTTCGGCGGTGCCACGCAAAACGCCAAACGCGAGCGGCTTGCCCGGTTTCATTCGCACTTGCCAGAAGTGCATCTCGCCTTCCGCGTTCAACACATCCTTGACCATATCGTAATCGCCAACCGACACGCCCGCGCTTGTGAGAAACAAGTCGACATCTGCATCCAGTCCCGCGCGAATTTTCGCGGTGAGGTCAGCGATATTATCGCGCGCGATGCCCAGTCGAATCGGAATGCCGCCGGCTTTTTGCACCGCCGCCGCGTTCGAGTATTCGTTCGAGTTGCGAATTTTGCCCGGCGTGATCGGCTCATCGATTGCCACAAGTTCATCGCCGGTCGCCAGAATCGCAACGCGCGGACGACGATGCACGCTGACAAATTGTTTTCCCAACGACGCCATCACGCCAATTTCTGCCGGGCGCACAACGGTGCCCTTTGGAAAAACGACTTCTCCCTGGCGAATATCTTCGCCGGCGTTGCGCACATTGTCGCCGGGCTGGACCGATTTGAGAATCATCACGCTCTCACGATTCTTCCCTGCGCCTTTCACCTCGGCGCCTTCCGATGTTTCTTCAAACCGCACCACCGCGTCCGCGCCCTGCGGCATCGGCGCGCCGGTCATAATGCGCATCGCCGTGCCCGGTTCAACCGCACGCGTTGCCGTATAGCCTGCCGCCACATCGCCGATGACGCGCAAGGTCATCGGCGGTTTTGCCACATCGATTGCGCGAACCGCGTAGCCATCCATCGCCGAGTTGTTGAAGGGCGGGACGTTGATGTCGGAAACAATGTCTTGCGTCAACACGCGATCTAACGCATCGAGCAACGGAACCGTTTCCGGTTCGAGTGGCTGAAAGTGTTTGAGAATGTACGCTAACGCTTCTTCAACTGAAATCATAAAAACCTCTTGACCGAAGACCAAGGACGGACGACGGAGCAAAACGATTATCCGTCATTCGTCTTCCGTCCTCCGTCTTCAACAAGAATTCTTTCCATCCCGGAATACACTTGCATCTCGCCGCCGCGCGCGTAACCAACGAGCGCAATGTTCCACGCGTGCGCTAACTGCATCGCTAGGTGCGTGGGCGATGTGCGGGAAATAACGATCGGCACGCGCAACTTGGCCGCCTTGGTAATCATCTCGGATGAAACGCGCCCAGTGGTGATGAGCGCGCGATCCCAGGTACTCACATTGCGCATCATGCAATCGCCGCGAATTTTGTCGAGCGTGTTGTGGCGCCCAACATCTTCCGCAATGGCAAGCAATTGTTCGCCGTCGGTCAACGCCGAAGTGTGCACGCCGCGACACTCGCGATACAGCGTCGCGCGATGATTCAACTCGCGCATCATCGCAAATATCTGCGCGGCGCGCATCGTGCGCTTGGAATCGAGCGGCGTCTGTTCTTTCGATAAATCATCAAACGTGACGCCGCCGCCGCAACCACTAGTCAGTGTGCGATGCGCCGGCAATCGAAAATTGTTACGCGTGAGCCGCACTTCGATGGTGCCCACGCCGCCTTCGCATGGCGCAATGCGTCGCGTTTCGTTCACGCCGAGCGCGGGAATGAACCAATAATCGCGCTCCGCCGCTTCGCGCACGCGCACCGACGCGATTTCGTGCAAACCATCGATCAGTTTTTCCGACGCCAGAAAACCAAGCGCGAGGTGATGCATGTTGCGCGAGGTCGCCATGAAAGTAACAACTTCAATGGTATTCACGAACAACGACCACCGGCTCTCGCCGATGACCACGCCATCGACGGGTGTCGCGCTGGATTCGGTTACACGGAAATAGCGAATGGCAGATTTTTCTTCAAACATTTATGGCTCTTGAGCAAGCGCTTGCGCAAATCGAAAATCGTCCGGCGTGTTGGTATTGAAAAACGACAAATGCTTGGGGTCGAAGCGATCGATTTCATTCTGCTCAACGATGCGCGTGCGCACGTCCGGCAAAAATCCAATAAGCCGCAAATCGTCGGCGCGCAAACGTTCGGCGATAATCGGCAAACACCGCTTGGAATAAATCGCGTGCATCGGATGCAGATCGTTTTCCTTTGCCATCGGTCGGTCCGCGCGTGGCGCGCGTTTCGCCCGACTCGATGGATCGTGCGCGCGCGGAATGACGACATCGTTTGGCGGCGCGAGCGAAATCAAATAACGCACCAACGCCGGATTCACAAACGGCATATCGCACGCGACGGCAAACGCATAGTCGTGCCGCGCCGCGAGCAAACCGGAATATAAACCGCCCAGCGAACCCTTGCCTGGCAAAACATCGTTGATAATTTTAACGGCAAATTGCGCGTACGCGGAGCGCATCGTTGGCAACGAGAATAATTTCAGCGCACAACGGCGCGATGCGGTCGAGCACATGCTGGAGGATCGGCTTGCCGTCCAATTCCAACAACGCCTTGTCCTGCCCCATGCGCCGGCTTTTGCCGCCGGCAAGAATAATGCCGCTGATGCGCGCAAGTGATTCGGTGTTCATCGAATATGGTTTGTAGGGGCAGGCGACTGTGGCGAGTACACCACAGCCATGTCCCTGCCCTTTTCAGGGCGACCACAAGGGTCGCCCCTACGGATATTTGTCGTCAATGAAAATGGGAACGCGCGACGGCGTTCCCATCTTATTGTGTGCCGCGTGCGGCAAATTATTTCTTGTGCGTGGCGAGAAACGTCACCGCGTCGCCCACGGTCGTGATCTTTTGCGCTTCTTCGTCCGAAATTTCGCCGCCGAATTTTTCTTCAAATTCCATAATCAATTCGACAAGATCGAGCGAATCGGCTTCCAACTCTTCGCGAAAGCGCGCCGTTGGCACGACCTTGGCGGCATCGACGCCGAGTTTGTCTACGATAATCGCCTTGACCTGTTCGAAAATTGCTTGATCCATAGTTACCCTCCTGAGTAATGTGCAGATTGAATAAGGACATCAATCGCGGGCTAGTATAGCAACAATTTCCTTGTGCGTCAACCCCGCATTTGTGCTATAATTCATCTGCGTTTTTCACCGAGTACAACACCGCATCACGCAACTAGTTACGCTCTGCGCGAGGACGATATGCCGCCCGATGACACAACCCACGAAAATCGCAAACTCGATCATCTCCGCATCAACCTCAACGAAAATGTCCAGTTCCGCCAAACGACGAACGGACTAGAACACTATCGATTCGTTCACCAAGCATTGCCCGAAATCAACCTCGACGAAATCTCGCTATCCGCGCCCTTGTTCGGCAAAACGTTGCGCGCGCCGATTCTCATTTCGTCGATGACCGGCGGCGCGCGCGAAGCGGAGCGCATCAATCTGACGCTCGCGACGGCGGCGCAAGCCACCGGCATCGCGATGGGACTTGGCTCCCAACGCGCGGCAATCGAAAACGAAACGCTGGCGCACACGTATCAAGTGCGCCGCGTTGCGCCGGATATTTTGCTGTTCGCCAACCTCGGCGCGATTCAACTCAACTATACGTACACCATCGACCATTGCCGACGCGCGGTTGAAATGATTGAAGCCGATGCGTTGATCCTGCATCTCAATTCGATTCAAGAAGCGGTTCAGCCGGAAGGCAACACGCATTGGAAAGGCTTGTTGAAACAGCATCGAACAAGTGTGCCGTGCGATGCGCGTGCCGGTGATCGCAAAGGAAGTTGGCTTTGGCATTTCCGCTGATGCCGCGCGTCAACTAGCGAGCGCCGGCGTCGCGGCAATCGATGTCGCGGGCGCGGGCGGCACATCGTGGTCAGCGGTCGAAGCGTTTCGCGCGCCGTCGCCGGGATTGCGCACACTGGCGGAAACATTTTGGGATTGGGGCATTCCCACTGCCGAAAGCATCGTGCAATCAAAAATCGGCGCGCCGGGAATTATCGATTATCGCCAGCGGCGGCATTCGCGATGGACTGGAAGCGGCGAAATGTATCGCGCTCGGCGCACAACTCGTCGGCTTTGCCTCACCGATGCTGCAAACTCGCGAACCTCGGCGAAGAAGAAGTCATCGCCGGGATTGAACTTATCCAAGCGCAGATGCGTGTCGCGATGTTCGGCATCGGCGCAGCAAATTTGGACGCGCTGGGAAAAACGAAAAACCTTGTGAAGACGGAAAGATAAAAGATGAGGGATGAATTTTTCATCTTTCACGTGAAGCGTTCCGCCTTCATCCTTCGCCTATTCACAATTTTGCAATAATCCTCCAAGGAATTTCGATGGACACTTACCTCACTGCACTCGAAACGGAATTGCGCGCGCTCGTCGTCGCGCCGGAAACAAGCTACGATCCGTACTATGGCATGTTCAAGTATCACCTTGGCTGGGTCGATCAAAATCTAGCGCAAGTGAAACTCGATACGGGCAAACGCGTGCGCCCGTTGTTGTGTTTGCTCGCGTGCGAAGCCGTCGGCGGAAATTGGCGCGGCGCGTTGCCGGTTGCCGCCGCCATCGAGTTGGTGCACAACTTTTCGCTGATCCACGACGACATCGAAGATCAAAGTGATGAACGACGCGGGCGCACCGCCGTGTGGAAAGTGTGGGGCTTGGCGCAAGGATTGAATGCCGGCGACGGCATGTTTATGCTCGCGCGACTGGCGATCGACCGAATGCCAACGCGCGGAATCGATGCGGAACATTGCGGCAAAATCAATCTCGTGTTCGACGAGACAACGCTCGCGCTGTGTCACGGACAATTTCTCGATTTGAGTTTTGAATCGCGCGCCGATGTCTCCATCGATGAATATTTGCATATGATTCGCGGCAAAACCGCCGCGCTCATTTCCGCATCCCTGCGACTCGGCGCGATGCTGGGAACGAACGACGCGAAACTGATCGATGCGCTCGCGCGCTTTGGCGAAAACATCGGGCTCGCATTTCAAATGACTGATGACATTCTCGGCATCTGGGGCGATCCATCGGTTACCGGCAAATCGGCGGCAACGGATATCTTGTCGAAGAAGAAATCGCTCCCGGCGATTATCGGCTTGCAGCATCCGCAACACGGTGCCGCGATGAAAACGATTTACGCCAAGTCGCAAATTACTGCCGACGATGTCGCAAAAGTGCTTGACTTGCTGGCGAGCGTGCAAGCGCGCGAACAAACGCAAGCACAAGCGGACAAGTTTCGCCAAATGGCAATGGACGCGCTTGATGCAACAGGAATTCAAAACAATGCGATGGAGCAATTGCACCAAGTAGCCGCGGCGATGACGAAGAGGGTGAGATGAGCCCCACCCGCATGGCAAAAATAGAATCCGCGATCCGCATCGTCCTTCAATTCAACGAGGCATTCAACCGCCACGACGTTGCCGCGATGATGCAACTTGATGAGCGACGATTGCGTGTTTGAAAACACGACGCCTGCGCCCGACGGCACAGTGTATTTGGGGAAGGAAGCGGTCACCAAGTTTTGGCAGGAATTTTTCCACGCGTCGCCCCACGCGCACATTGAAATCGAAGAGATTTTTAGTGCGGGCTGGCGCTGCGTGATGCGCTGGCGGTACGAGTGGGCCGATGCGGCGGGGAAAACGGGACACGTGCGGGGAGTTGATATTTTCCGCGTGGAGGGTGAACTGATCCGCGAAAAGTTTTCCTACGTCAAGGGCTAGTCCGGCAAAAATCGCCAAAACACCTCGTTCGATAACAAGCGTCCGCGCGGCGTCAAACGCACACGCTCGTTCGATATTTCGATCAAGCCCAATTCCTTCGACTCGCGCAATTGCTTGGCATATTTTTCACGCGCATCAACGCTGTACCGCTTTTGAAATTCCTCAAACACAATTCCTTCGTTCAAACGCAAACCCAGGATCATTGTCTCCGCCATTTCCAATTCGCGGCTGATTGTTTCGCGCTCAGCCACCGCGCTTTCGCCACGCGCGATGCGCTGAATGTAATCCAGTCGGCGAAAGAATATTCCAATAGCGCTCGCCGCCAAAGCACGAATGTGCGCCCGCGCCGAAACCCAGGTACGGTTCGTTGCGCCAGTAGGTCAGGTTATGAGCGGGATGCGGCAATTCGGTAATTGGTGATTGGACGTTGGAATTTGAATTTGGAATTTGGAATTTGGATTTCGCGCCCAATTTGATATTTCGTAATGCGCGTATCCCGCCGCGTCCAGCATTCCCTCCGCCAGTTCGTACATCTCTGCCGCCAGATCATCGTCGGGCATCGGATATTTGCCGCGTTTGATTTGATGTTCCAGCCCGGTTCCTGTTCCACTTTGAGCGCGTACAGCGAAAGATGTTCCGGGTGCAGACGCAATCGCGCGTTCGAACGTCGTGCGCCAATCGTCGAGAGTTTGAAGCGGCAAGCCGTAAATGAAATCGAGACTGATGTTGTCGAACCCGGCGCGGCGCGCATCATCGAACGTTTGCAACGCATCGGCGACAGTGTGACCGCGATTCAACCGGCGCAACGCGGCATCGTCAAATGCTTGCACGCCGATACTCAAGCGATTGATGCCAAGTGATCGAAGCGTGCAAAGTTTATCGAAGTCGATATTGCCGGGATTCGCTTCCAGTGTGATTTCCGGATTCTCGATGAAATCAAAGCGTCGAAACGCGCTGAGAATTTTTTCGATTGAGGCAAGCGGCATCAGCGAGGGCGTGCCGCCGCCAAAGTAAATCGTTTTGGCGCGGAGTGCTGGTTTGCGGATATGCGTTGATTTCGCGCACGACGGCATCGGCGTAGGGTTCCATCCAGCGCGCGAGATGCGCGTAGACGTTGAAATCGCAATACGTGCATTTGATTTTGCAAAAGGGGATAAAAACAAAATGAGCGATGTCCATCTTTCGGAATTATAACCGAAAGCAAACAATCGCTCAAATGAAGAAACA
>CAVQYN010000005.1:0-26420 GCA_963718225.1 uncultured Chloroflexia bacterium | reverse complement strand
GATTGTTATTTTACGGCTTGTACCTTTTTGATTATTGGCCCCCCGTCGCGCCAGGGTTCGGGTGGTTACGCCAACTTTCTGGCGCGCCAACGCGTACCGCAACGGCGACGATCACCCGCACGCCGACGCGCACGTTAACACCAACGATTACGCCAACCGCGACGCGCACGTTAACACCAACGATGACCATCACGCCGACGATGACGATTACTGCAACGCCAACGATCACAACGCCGATTATTATTTTGCCGACGGTTGTGGTTCCCATGACGCTATTTCGTTCGCTTTGCCAATCGATCATTTGCCTTTCTTTCGACCGGGACAGACCATTTCGCGACTCGGCGATAGTTTGTATCGCATCGCGCTGGCGTGGTGGGTGTTCGAAAAGACCAGGCTCCGCCACTTGCATGGGGACGGTGCTCATCTTTTCGTTTTTGCCGATGTTGTTGTTCTTGCTCATCGGCGGTGTGATGGTGGATCGTTTGCCGCGCGGACGTGTGATGCTTGTGTCCGATATTTTGCGTGGCGTAATTGTGGCAATTGTTGCTGCGCCGCTTTCTTTCTCTGCTTCAAGTCTGGCACGTCTTGATCGCCAGCATGATTTTCGGTTTTGTGGACGCCTTCTTTGGACCCGCGTACTGGCAATTGTTCCTGAAATCGTTTCAAGCAAGACTGCCCAGCGCTAACTCACTGACCAGGCAAGCCGACGCGTCACCGGCATCGTCGGTCCCGCGCTCGGCGCAACGCTTGTCGCGTTGGGCGGCACGCCCACCGCGTTTACGTTGGATGCATTTTCGTTCTTTGTTTCTGCCGCGTGTCTTGTGCCCATTGCGAGACTCTGGGGCGGAAGAATCGCGGCGGTGTCAACAAATGTGTTCAGCGATATGCGGCAGGGCTTTGTTGCGGTGTTTGCGTCGCCGTGGTTGTGGATCACGATTGTGGTTTTTGGTTTTGCCAACGTGATGCTCGAAGGATCGATGGGCGCGGCTCTGCCTTTCTCGTCAAGAATCATTTGCACGCCGATGTTGGCATGTTGGGATTGCTGGAATCAGTCGCATCGTTCGGCTCGATTATTGCCGCGTTGTGGTTCGGGCGACGGGTTCGTATCCGACAGCGTGGACTGAAGACGTATGGCGCGGCGATTGTTTTGAGCCTTGCCGTCCTGGGGCTCGGTTTGCCGATTCCATTAGTTGGCGTGATGTTGGCGGCGTTCTCTTTTGGTCTGTCGGAATCTGTCATCGGTTTGATTTGGACGAACACATTGCAAGAACTTGTGCCGCGCGATTTACTTGGACGCGTTGCCAGCGTCGATGAGTTTGGTTCATTCGTCCTCATCCCTATCGGCTATGGCGTTGCCAGGCTGGGCAACCGATTGGATCGGCGCGCCGCCCGTGTTCGTGTTTTCTGGCGGGGCGAGTTTATGCTTGTTTGCTCGCGCTGTTGCATCCGGCGATTCGAGGTCTCGATTGACGATTCAAGACGCCTTAATCGACGCCACGCGCGTGCTCGGCGCAATGATGGAAGCGCATGATGCCAGATTGCAAGCCGAGTTGTTGCTTGCCCACGCGCTTGAGGTTTCGCGCGCCACGATGCTCGCGCGACTGAGTGAAAACATTTCGCCTGATGCCGCGGCGCGGTACGCGGTAACGTCTCGCGGCGCGTACCGGCACAGCCGTTGGCGTACATCCTGGGGCATCAGGAATTTTTGGGCTCGATTTTGTTGTCGATCGGCGAGTGCTGATTCCGCGCCACGAAACCGAAACACTTGTCAGCTTGCGCTCGAACGCGCGCGCAAAATCGCGTTGCCGGCAATCGTTGATGTTGGAACCGGGTCGGGCGCGCTGGCGTTGACACTTGCATATCATTTGCCGAACGCGCGTGTGGTTGCTATCGATCAATCGCGTGATGCGTTGGATGTAGCTCGACTCAACGCGAAACGCTTAAACTTGGAATCGCGCATTGAGTTCTTCAAGGTGATTTGCTAGAGTCGTTGGTCGATTCGTTCGATGTGCTGGTTGCGAACTTGCCGTACATTCCGACGACGCGCTTTGATCAATTGCCGCGCGAAGTGCGCGAGTTTGAACCGCGCGTTGCGCTTGACGGCGGCGCGGATGGCTTGGTGGTGATTCGGCGATTGCTGGCGCAATTGGCGGTGCGCGCAAAACCTAATGCCATCGCGTTCCTGGAGATTTCGGAAGAGCAGGGCGCGAGCGCAATGAAAAGCGCGCGGCAAATTTTGCCGCACGCAGAGGTTTTGATGCATCGCGATTTGGAGGAATTGGATCGGGTGCTGGAACTGCGCTGGGCGACCCCAGGGGTTGCCTCTACAAATTGAAATGAAAACTCAACTTCTTCCTGCAACTGATACGCAAGTCTTTGCTCACGCCGTTCGACTTTTGCGCGCCGGCAAAGTGATCGCATTTCCAACCGACACTGTCTATGGGATCGGCGCGGATGGTTTCAACGAACGCGCAATTGAGCAATTGTTTGTTGTCAAAGAGCGCGAGCGCGGCAAGGCGATTCCGTACTTGCTGGCGGATGCCAAAGACTTGGCGAAGGTTGCGCGTGAGATCCCGCGTGCCGCACATTTGCTCGCGCAGAAATTTTGGCCCGGCGGCTTGACGCTTGTTGTGCCAGCCGGCGCGCGAGTTCCAAAAATCCTAATTGCCGGCGGCGATACGATTGCGGTGCGCGTGCCCAATCATCCCACAACGCGCACGCTTATTGATTCACTCGGCGCACCGCTTGCAGCCACAAGCGCAAACATTTCAGGTGGCGAAAACCCAGCAAATGCGCAGGATGTGTTCGCGCAGCTCAACGGACGCCTGCCGCTGATTCTCGATGGCGGCGCAACGCGCGGAAATATTTCGTCGACCGTCGTCGATGTAACGTGCGACCCGCCGAAAGTGTTGCGCGTGGGCGTGATATCGGTTGAGGAAATTGAGCGAGTTGTCGGCAAGGTGACTGGCTGATGCTGATCGGAATTGATGCGAGTCGCGCGACCAGCGCCGCGCCGACCGGCACCGAAACGTATTCCCGCGAGCTGATTCGCGCGCTCATCGCGATGGATCGTAAGAATCAATATCGATTATATCTTGCGCGACAATCCACCACAGAACTTTTTTTCACCAAGTTCCAAACATACCAATTACCACTTACGCAGTTATTGGATTCCCCCGCCTCTGGACACATCTCCGCCTTTCGTTTGAAATGATCACGCGCGCGCCAGATGTGTTGTGGGTTCCCGCGCACGTTTTGCCGCCGATCCATCCGCGCCGTTCGATTGTGACTGTGCACGATCTAGGGCATTTGCATTTTCCTGGGGCGCATCCGCCGCTTCAACGGTTTTATCATAATTGGTCAACGCTCTGGAACGTCCGCGCTGCTTCCCTCATCTTCGCCGATTCCGAATCCACGCGCGATGACTTGGCGCAACTGCTAAACGTGCCCTTGGAGAAAATTGTTGTCGTATATCCAGCGTACGACACACAATTGTAAAGCCGGTACGCGACACATCGATCATTGCCGCTGTGCGCGCGAAATATTGTGTAGGCAAAGACTATATCCTCAGCATCGGCACCATTCATCCACGCAAAAACTATTTGCGGCTTATTGAAGCATTTGCAGAATTGCCAATGCCCAATTACCAATTGGTGATTATCGGTAAGCGCGGCTGGCTCTATGATGCGATTTTCGGGCAGGTGAAAGCACTTGGTCTTGAAACGCGGGTTTTATTCCTGGATTATGTCCCGGCAATCGACATGCCGGCGTTGCTGAGTGGCGCGCGAATGCTGGCGTTTCCCAGCTTGCACGAAGGGTTCGGCTTGCCGGTGCTCGAAGCGCAGGCGTGCGGCACGCCGGTTGTCTGCTCGATGGTTTCGTCGTTGCCGGAAGCGGCCGGCGACGCGGCGCTGTTTTTCGATCCGCTCGATGTCGATGCAATCACCGGAGCCATGTTGCGTGTTATCAGCGATGAATCTGTGGGTGCGAAACTAATCGCACGCGGATTTGATAACCTAAGACGATTTTCCTGGGAGGCGAGCGCGCGCGCGATTCTGAATGTGTTTAATCGTTCGTTGCCAAATTCAGCAGCATCGCATATAATCTGAAAAATCGATCAAGGAGAATTTAATGCAAAACGAATCACCACCAATCCCAGTTCAATCCGATGTTGAGCCGGTGCGCGCTCGACGCAAATCGTTAAATTGGAATCTTGTGATCTTGCCACTTGTCCTCATCATCGGTTTTGCGGCGGGTTTTTTGGTCCGTCCGATTATTTTGCCGCCCAAGCAAGCGGCAAGCACTGGTTCACCCCTTGCCGACATGGTTGTCGCGCAGGCGCGGCATTTCCGAGGCAGCGCCAACGCGCCGGTAACGCTCCTCGAGTTTAGTGATTTCCAGTGACCGTACTGCAGTCAATTTGCAACTGGCGCGGGACGCCAGATCGAGGAAATGTACGTCAAAACCGGCGTGGTTCGGTTTGGTTATTTGCACTTTGCATTTTTAGGACCCGAGTCCGGCTGGGCGGCGGAAGCTAGCGAATGCGCGGATGAGCAAGGCAAGTTTTGGGAGTATCATGATTTGCTGTTCGCGCGGCACGGCGGCGAAAATCAAGGCGCGTTCAGCAAAGATAATTTGAAAAAATTCGCGGCGGATTTGAAACTGAACTCCGGCGCGTTCAACACCTGTCTCGATTCCGGTAAATACGCATCGGTGGTGCAAGCCGAAGCCGAATTTCTGCAATCGTTGGGTGTGCAAAGCACACCAACGTTTTTGATCAACGCAACGCCTATTGCGGGCGCGTTGCCGTTCGATCAATTCCAGAAGATTATCGAGTCGGAAAAGGCAAAGAAGAAATGAACAAGAGCCAGTTTCAACAAGAAACCGGCTCTTTCTTTATTTGATGATTCGATGAATCAGCGGCGGCGGATCCACTGGTGTGTTGCCAATCTCGACTGCCGCTAGTAATCGCGTCTTTGCCAATTCAAATTTCGTGCGATCATTTGCGTGCAGACTAAATAACGCGTCGCCACGCTTGACCCTATCGCCGATCTTGTGCTTGAACACCGCGCCAACTGTTGGGTCGATGATATCTTCTTTTCGTGCGCGTCCGCCGCCCAAATCGACAATAGTCAAGCCGACCTCTTCCGCATTGATGCCAGTGACAAATCCATCGCGTGGTGCGGAAATTTCCTCAACAATATTTCGCGCGTGGCAGAATTGTGTAATCGTCGACGACGCGCCGATCTCCGCCTTGTCCGGCAATCCACTCGCCAAATTTTGTCAGCGCGCGACCATCGCCGAGTGCGGAACTTGATTTTGCGCGCGCATCGTTTTCAGTTTTCGCCGCACCTGCTTGCAAAAGCAATTGTGATGCGACTGCGAGACAATGCTCGATGAAATCTTCGGGTCCGCGCCCCTTTAGCGTTTCGATTGCTTCGATGACTTCAAGCGAATTGCCGACCGCATTGCCGAGCGGTTGATTCATATCACTGATAACGGCGGCGACTCGTCGACCAACGCCGTGTCCGATTTTCACCATGAGTTCCGCCAAGGCAGCCGCTTCCGCTTCTGTTTTCATGAATGCACCGCGCCCAACTTTGACGTCGAGCACAATGACTTGCGCGCCGGCGGCAATCTTTTTGCTCATGATCGAACTGGCGATGAGTGGCAGACACGCAACGGTGCCGGTCACGTCACGCAGAGAGTAGAGTTTTCCATCGGCGGGGGCGAGGTCGTGTGTCTGTCCGCTCACGACGATGCCGTGATTTTTCAACTGCGTCATAAATTCGGCGGTGGAAAGATTCGCGCGGAAACCGGGAATCGATTCCAATTTATCGAGCGTGCCGCCGGAAAATCCCAAGCCGCGTCCAGACATTTTGCCAACCGGCAAGCCAAGCGACGCGACGAGCGGCGCAACCACAAGTGTTGTCTTATCGCCAACGCCGCCGCTGGAATGTTTATCGAGCACGAGCGGCGCGACCGATGACAAGTCGAGAATCGTGCCAGAGTGTGCCATCGCTAAGGTTAGCGCCGTTGTTTCGATTTCGTTCATGCCGCGCAGAAAAACGGCCATGGCCCAGGCGGACGCTTGGTAATCCGGAATTTCGTCGCGCGCATAACCTTGCACAAAGAAATCGATTTCTGCTTGTGTCAGCGCCAACCCATCGCGTTTCTTTGCAATAATGTCTACGGCTCGCATGGCTTAATATCCCCCGCGTCCAAACAACACTGTTGGAATCGTGCGCAACATGATACCAATATCCAACCACGGCGACCAATTTTCAATGTAGTAAATATCGAGCATGACCATTTCATCGAAAATCATTTCACTGCGCGTGCTCACTTGCCACAAGCCGGTGATGCCGGGCAAAACATCCAAGCGGCGTTTGTGCCAGTCCTGATATTTTTCGACTTCTTCCGCCATGGCGGGGCGCGGACCGACGACGCTCATTTGGCCCTTGAAGACATTGAACAACTGCGGTAATTCGTCGAGACTGGTTTTGCGTAACCAGCGCCCCACGCGCGTGCGGCGCGGGTCATTGCGGATTTTGAAAATCGGTCCCGTGGCTTCGTTGAGATCAACGAGTGTCGCGCGTTCTTCTTCCGCGCCTGGACGCATCGTGCGAAATTTATACGCCGTGAATGGAATTCCCCATCGTCCGATGCGCGTTTGGCGAAAAATTAACGGACCGGGCGAATCGAGGCGGATCAGAATCGCAAAGAGGATCATCGGCGGACCGAACACGATGAGCAACGCGAGTGCGCCGAAATAATCGATGAGACGTTTGATCATCGTGTCGAGCAAACTCATCCGGCTCTCACGCACGCTGATCAGCGGAATACCACCCACATCATCGATCGCGACGCGACTCATCGACAATTGGAACATATCCGGCACGATTTTTGCGGTAATGCCGGCGCGCTGGGACAATTTCATAATGGCGATGATTTTATCGCGTGCAGTCCAGGGCAGGGCGACGATGACTTCGTCGATCGGAAGATCGCGTAACAGTTGCGTGAGATTATCGATGGCGCCTAGCGCTTTGAATCTGCCAATGTCGGTTTGGCCGCGCTCCGGGTCGTCGTCCACAAATCCTTCCACCTGGTATGCGAGATCGGCGCGCGCGACCATGTTGCGCATGATTGCGCGTCCTACTTCGCCCGCGCCGACAATCAAAACATGATCGACGCCGATGCCGCGTTTACGCAAGCGCGCCCAGACTTGGCGCGCGATGCCCCGCTCGATGATTAGGAAAATGATCATCAGCAGAGCGGTGTACACGTACATCGAGCGCGAGTATGCAACTGGGCGAGTGAAGAAAGTGAATGCCATCAGAATGAGAGTTGCCGTTGTTGCGCCGTTGATGATGTTATACACTTCATCGATAAAAGACTGTCCGCGCGAAATCGGGTACAAACCTTCGATGCGGAAGACAAAAACGGCAATCAGCGTTAACACGGCGGCGAAAGGCAAATACGCGGTGTACGGTTGATAGGCAAAACCCTCGCCGATGGGGGGAGTCACTTCAAGTTCATAGCGCACAAACCATGCCAGCGCGACGGCAAGGTTGATAATCAAGGCGTCGATCAAAACTTGGATAATGAGCAATTTCCGGCTACGGTGAAACATTCAGCGTTCCTTTGGCGAGTACAGAGCGATAGATCGCAACGGTTTCTTGCGCCGCGCGTTCCCACGAAAAGTTTTTTGCTTGAGCGATGCCGCGCGTGCGCATTTCATCGCGCAACGGCTTGTCGCTTAGCGTGCGCATAATGGCGTCCGCGATTGCTTGCTCGTCGTCCGGTGCAACTTGAATCGCCGCACTGCCGACAACTTCCGGCAGAGACGACGTATTGGAAGTAATCACCGGCACGCCGTTTGCCATTGCGTCGAGTGGCGGCAGACCAAAGCCCTCGTAAATCGATGGGTACACGAACAACTCAGCTGCTTGATACCACAAGGGCAATTCCTCCTGCAGTACGTAGCCGGCAAAGATCACATCATGGGTGCTGTCGGTTTGCTCAATCGCCTCTTCGACTTCGGTGTATTTCCAACCGTGCGCGCCGACTAGAACAAGCTTGTGCGGCAATCGCGCCGTGCGTTTCGCGTGCGCAAATGCGCGAATGAGTCGTGGTATGTTCTTGCGCGGCTCGATCGTGCCGACGTGCAGAATCATATGCTCGGGCAAATTATGGCGCGCGCGGAACGCGTCGAGTTTGTTTCTATCGCGCGCTGCAGTAAACGCCGGATCGACGCCGCAATAGACGACGGAAATTTGTTCCGGTTGCGCGCCAAACATTTCAACTAGATCGCGCTTGGTGCTTTGCGAAATCACGATAATGCGATTTGCCCGGCGCACGGCATCGCGGACCGCCCACGTCAGATAGATTCGATTGGCGCGATTGAACGATTTGGGGTAGCGCGCAAAACTGAGATCGTAAATTGTCGTCAGCCACGGTGTTGCAATCGCTAGAGGACCGGCAAACGCCAGCGCGTGCAACAAATCGATCTTGGCGCGGCGTAGAGCAATCGGCTGAATAAATTGTTCCCAAAAAATTCGCGCGATGGGTTTGTGTGTGGGCAAACGCGACTGTATGATTTCAAGGTTTCCGAGATGTTCGCGCGCGCGCGGCTCGCTCGTGAAAGCCGTATACGTAAACTCTGACGAAGACGTTAATTGCTGGAGCAGATGATAGATGTACCAATTAATGCCGGCACTACGATAGTTACCAGACAAGTTGAGGAGATGCGCGTTCAGCCCAACGCGGTGCGTGGCGGAATTCATCACCACCATTATACCACAGCGCGAAAATCATGCGGTAATTTGGCGATACACCGCGCACGTCTCTGCCGCGATTTTTGCTTGCGTAAAGTTTGCCTGCACACGCGCGCGCCCCAATGCGACAAGTTCGATGCGGCGCGCAAAATCATTTTGCAGATGGATTAGATGCGTGGCAAGCCCGGCGACATCGCCTTCGGGAAAAATCAGACCGGCGTTACTAACGACATTTGGCATTTCGCCGCAGGTCGATGCAATGACCGGAACCCCCGATGCCATTGCTTCGATCAGCACGCGATTGAATTGCTCTTTCCAGTTCGGTCGCGTGAGCGAGGGCTGAACGACCACATCCACTTGCGCGTACCACGCCGGCATTTCAACCGATGGTCGCGGTGATTCAAAATGCGCGCGCTGATCAATCTGCAATTCGCGTGCCAACGATTGTAGACGCGCAAGATCGGGTCCGCTGCCGACAATGCGCAGTTCCCAGTTTCCCGAAAGCATCGCAACAGCGCGCAAAAGAATGTCGATTCCTTTTTCTGGCACCAATCGTCCGGCGTAGCCGATGTGGAAAATATTCGCGTCGCGTTGCGATGGAATTTGAAAACTCGCAGGGTCAACGCCGAATTGCGGAATGACGCTGACACCCTTGCGGTATCCCTTTGTGCGCAAAACATTGACCGCGTCGGCGTTGCCGGCAATTGCGTGATCGGCGTTTTGCAAAACGTAGGATTCCATCCATGCAAAGGGCAGGGGATAGCGTCGATGCAAATTTTGCCACGTGAAGAAAAGCGTTTTGGCATTCACTTGCCGCGCGGCGCGCAACGCCAGAAACGTGGCGAGGTTGTACGGCTCTTCATCGATATGAACGAGGTGCGGGCGAATTTCTTTGAGCACGCGTGGAAGCGTTGGGTAATAATGCCAATGAAATTTCCCGTTGAACCGCATCGGCTCGACGCGCAGCGTGTAACCATTGATGTGCGCGCGCTCGAGTGGAAGCATGCCGCGCTCGTCGCGCCAAAACGGGGGTACGACGACGGTCAGTTCAATATCCTTGTGCTTGGCGATTTCTTCAAGCTTGGTCTGATATTGTCCGACGACACACGCCTTGCTGACCATCACAACCCGCATCACGTTGTCCTCGCATAGACTTGTTCAAAGTGCGGAACGATTGTGCGCCAATCGTACTGTGATTCCGCTAAGCGCGCGCGCGTTGCGTCCGAGCAATCGGCGGCGATCAGGGTCACGCAACAAATCGATAACCGCGCGCGCAAAAGCTTCCGGCGTATCGGCGGTGATGATGTCGCGGTCAGGCACAGCATCGATCCCTTCTGTGCCACGCGTTGTCGATACGATGGCTTTGCCTTGTGCCATTGCCTCCAACACTTTGAGGCGCGTGCCGCTTCCCATTCGTAGCGGCACGACGTAGACTGCCGCGTCGGCGACAAAGGGACGTGTGTCGGAAACCCAGCCGGTTACATCGACGCCGGGTTGATGATCTAGTGCGGCGATGCGCGGCGCTGGCTTTTGCCCAACGATGGTGATGTGCGCGAGCGGAATCTCGGCGCGGATGCGCGGTAGAATTTCAGCGCAGAACCACGTCACTCCATCGACGTTTGGGCGAAAATCCATTTTGCCGGCAAAAACCATACCGAGTTCGGCGAGCGGCTTGGCGCACACCTCGTCGGAAGGGACGAAGAAATCGATGTCGACACCGTTTGGAATAACAGTAATTAGGGATTGGTAATTGGTGCTTAGTTGGCGAATGGAGTTTGCGTCTGCCTCGGAACATGCGACGACATGATCTGCGTGTTGACAAATCATTCGCTCGTAGCGTTCCAGTTTTTTCCATTGGATTAGCGAATACGCGGCAGCGTGCCATCGCGTTGGGCGCCGCGCATCTGATTCAAACGCGGTTTTTTGCAAAACATATTCCGCGTTATGTTCGTCGAAAATAATTTGGTAATTGGGAATTAGCGGCTTGGAATTTGGGATTTTGGATTTGAGATTTGGAATATACCGTGCCATCTCAATGCCTTCAACTTGCACGACATTAAACTTCTCTTTAACCAGAATTTGCGCGGCGACTTGATGCATGCGTTCCGATTTCAAACGTAATGCCATATCGGGAAGCGGCGATGAAATGGTTGACCACATGCGCTGTAGAATTGTGCGTGCGGGGTGCGGCGCGATTTCGATATGCTGACATAATTCGCGGAGCGGCTCGGCGGCGTCGAGTTCTTGCGGCGTGCCGAAGGAAATCAAAGTAATCGCGTGGCGCGGCGCGAGATGTTTGATGATATTGAAATTGCGAATCGTCGTGCCTTGATGCGGCGGATACGGCAATTGGGGGGTGAGAACAAGTAGTTTCATGTTATCCATGTTCAAGGTTTCAAGCAATCGGGTGTGAAACTTGAAACCTGAAACTATTCTTCAGCGACTTGGCGGTACACTGCCATCGTCTCGCTCGCGGTGCGTTCCCACGAAAAAATGGCGGCGCGGCGCAAACCCTTTGCGCGCATCTCGCGGCGAAGATTGTCATCGGTGAGTGCGCGCCACATGGCAACAGTTAACCCTTCGACATCGGCGGGATCGATAAGTGTCCCGGCGTCGCCGACAACTTCGGGAAGCGACGAGACGTTGGAGACGATAACCGGCGTGCCGCACGCCATCGCTTCGAGCGGCGGAAGTCCAAACCCCTCGTAATGCGATGGGAAGACAAATAGTTTCGCCGCGTTATAAAGATAAACGAGTTCCTCATTCGGCACGCCGCCGAGAAACCGCACGGCGTCGCCAAGTTTCAATTCATCAACGACTTTGTCAGTTTCCTGATAAAGCCAGCCGCGTCGACCGGCAATTGCCAGGACAGCGTCGGAGCGATAATTGTCGCGCAAGCGGCGAAACGCGCGCAAGAGCGTCGGTAGATTTTTGCGCGGCTCAACGGTGCCGACAAACAAAATGAAATCAGATGGCAAGTTGTAACGCGACCGGATTTGCGTGAGCGCATCGGTGTTGTCAATTGGCTTGAACAATGGATGCGCGGCTTCGTAGATCACGCTGATTTTATTCTCCGGCACGCCGAGCATATGCGCCGTGTCACGCTTGGTGCTTTCGGACACGGCGATAATGTGGCTCGCTTGGCGTGCGGCAACATCGACCTGACCGTAATAGCGCGCGCTTTCACTCGTCAGCAAGCGCGGATATTTCAAGAACGCGAGGTCATGCACCGTAATTACCGATGGGCATGCGAGATGCGCCGGTGGAATGAAATCAGGACTGTGCAAAACGTCGAGTTGATAACGCGCGAGTTCGAGTGACATCGCTTGACGTTCCCAGCGATGATGGCTGGGCGTCCACAGTTGTTCGATTTTGAAATTCGATTGTTCGACAACCTGGGTTTTGTCTTTGCGGCTTTTGAAAATCGTGAATTGGTCTTGGCGATTGACTTGCGCTAAACCTTGACACAGCCGCAAAATATATTGTCCGATACCGGCTTGATGATAGTAGACGAGTCGCGCGTCGATGCCGATGCGCATGAATACTCCTGTTCGCTATGCTCAGAATGACAGCGAAAATGATTATAGCCGTAACCAGAGAAAACGCCAAGCCGGTCTTGCTTGCGCAAATAAAAGGTGATATAGTTCGCGTAGGCAATCAAATATCCAAAACACAAATGCTATTTTTTAGAAAAGGAAAAATGCTATGCGAATGTATGTTGCTTTGATTTTTTGTTTGTCAATTTTAGTAGGGTGCGCAACTGCGCCGAAAATTTTTGATGGTAAGTATACGTATGAAAATTATTTTCTCGCACAAATGAAAATCGGCGTGCGACCGGCGGGCAGTGCGGCGGCGCGCGCGACCGGCGATTATATCATCGCACAGTTGCGGGAATCGAAATGGACCACCGAGACCCAGGAATTTTTGTATCGCGATGTGCCGGTGCGCAATGTCATCGGCAAGATCGCCGGGGGCAGGGGACCGATCATCATCCTCGGCGCGCATTACGACACGCGACCGCGCGCGGATCAGGACAAGGCAAATCCGACGCAATCGATTCTCGGAGCGAATGATGGCGCAAGCGGCGTGGCCGTGTTGCTGGAACTCGCGCGCACACTCGACGCATCGAAATTGAAGAACGAAGTCTGGCTGGCGTTCTTCGACGCCGAGGACAATGGCAATTTGACGAGCTGTGACCTCATCCCCACGCCGAACTGCGACAAGACCCAGTGGAATTGGTCGGTCGGCGCAGAGTACGTTGCGGCGAATTTGAAAACCAAACCCGCCGCCGTTATCATCGTGGATATGATCGGCGACGCGGATCAGAATATCTATTACGAGCACAACTCGGACAAGGAATTGCAAGAACAAATCTGGGGCATTGCGGCAAAACTGGGTTACACAAGACAGTTCGTCCCGGAATACAAATGGTCGATGTCCGACGATCACACACCGTTCCTGCAACGCGGCATTCGCGCCGTCGACATGATCGATTTCGATTATCCATACTGGCACACGACACAAGACACGGCGGACAAGGTTTCGGCAGAGAGTTTGGAGCGGGTAGGGCGGGTGTTGCAGACGTGGCTGGAGAACCAGTAGGCAGTCAACAGTCAACAGTCGCCAGTAGACAGTAGTCAGTAGGCAGAAAACAGCAGAAATCAGAGGATAGCGTGAAGTGGAAGAGCGTGGTAAAATAGGACAAAGGACAGAGGACGGATGACCGACGACCGGTTGTTGCGAGGAGCGTCCTGAGCGGAACGAAGTGAAGCCGAAGGATACACCGAAGCAATGACACAAGTGGCGCGGCAATTGAATCGTTGCGGCTTGATGCGGCGCGCGGGGAAACACGCTACTCTGGATGCTGAGATTAGCAACATTCACGCCAGACGCGACTGGGGATTGACGGAAGATAATCAAACTGGCTTGGAATTATCGCGCGATTATTTCCTTGGTGCGATACACTTGTTCACCTTACGTGCAGCGTGGAACGATTGGATTGAATGGGGGTGAAGCGGGAGCCAAAGGATGTCAGAAAGATGAGCGTTGCGAAGTTGCGCAAGAAATTAACGTAAGGGCGAGGCATTCGCCGAATTTACGCGCGAATGTTATACGTCTTTCGATTTGTAAAGTGTCTTGCCCAAGAATATTGATTGCGCGAATGCCTCGCCCCTACTATAATGGACCAACAGGAGAATCACCATCCCAAAACCAACCACCATCCCAGCCGCAGCACCCACTGAAAAAGCATTTCTCGTCGGCGTAGAACTTGAAGCGCCCACGCAATGAATTTCCGATTGACGATTCGCTCGACGAACTCGAACGGCTCGCGGAAACGGCGGGACTGCAAGTCGTCGGGCGCGCGGTGCAACACGTGGAACGCATCAGCCCCGCCACGCTCATCGGCAAAGGCAAATTGCAAGAGATCATCGCCTCGCGCGCGGAGACGCCGTTTGACGTTGTGCTATTTGACGAAGAACTCGCACCCAACCAACAACGCGAAATCGAAACCGCGTTTGGCGGCGAGGACATCAAAGTGCTTGACCGCACCGCGCTCATCCTCGATATTTTCGCGCAACACGCGCGCACGAAAGAAGGCGCACTCCAAGTCGAACTCGCGCAGTACGAGTATCGCTTGCCGCGCCTCACGCGCATGTGGACGCATCTCGCGCGCCAAGCGGGCGGCGCGGCAGGACGCGGCGGCACCGGCGGCGTCGGCTTGCGCGGTCCCGGCGAGCGCCAATTGGAAATCGACCGCCGCGAAATTCGCACGCACATTGCGCGCCTCAAAAAACAAATCGAAGAAATCCGCAAACAGCGCGGCGAGCATCGACGCAAACGCCAACGCGAAGGCATGCCCGTCGTCGCGATTGTTGGCTATACCAACGCCGGCAAATCGACGCTGTTGAATGCGTTGACCGGCGTCGGGGCAACCCTCGCGGTTGCCCGAGGGCGACTGCAAGCGTCGCCCCGACGTGAAGGAGTCTACGTCGCCGATGAGTTATTCGCCACGCTTGATCCAACGACGCGCCGCGTGAAATTGCCGGGCGGCTCGGAGGCGCTCTTCACCGACACGGTCGGATTCATTCAGAAATTGCCCACGCAACTCGTCGCCGCGTTCCGCGCGACGCTGGAAGAAATCACGGAAGCCGATTTACTCCTGCACGTCATCGATGCAACGCACGCGAATATGCTTGATCAGGCGCGCGCGGTTGAGGAAACGCTGGAAGAGATTGGGGCAGGGGACAAGCCGGTGGTGATTGCGTTGAATAAAATCGATCAGGGTTGTAGGGGACAGGGGCCAGAGGTCAGAACCGAATGAATCGATCCCTGACACTGACCCCCGACACCTGTTCTCAGTTACCCAAGACCATTTCTTGCGTGAAGGGAATGCGGTTCGCATCTCGGCGCTGAAAGGGCGGGGGCTGGATGAATTGCTTGCGCGCGTCGAGGAAGCATTGGCGGATGAAATGGTCGAGATTCGCGTGCAGATTCCATTCAGCGCGAACGAGCTCGCCGCGATCTTCCATCAACGCGGCATCGTCGAGCATGAAGAGTTTTCAGAAAGCGGAACGCTGATTCAGGGCAAGATTGCCGCGCGCTTGGCTGAACGGTTTGAGCGATATCAAGTCTGACGAAGGACGAAGACAGAAGACCGAGCAGTTGCTTCGGTCGTCCGTCCTCAGTCATCGGTCTGAGGTTTCCAATGGTTTCCGAAATTGAACTCACGATCATTCTCCGCGCGTTTGTCGCGGCACTACTTGGATTCATTATTGGCTGGCAACGCGAGAGCACCGGCGCGGCGGCAGGCGATCGAACATTCGCGTTAATGTCGCTCGGCGTCGCATCGCTTATCGCGTATGTCAGTCTCGTGTTTCCTATCGAGACGGCGCGTATCATCGCTGGACTTTTGACCGGCATCGGTTTCATCGGCGGCGGGATGATTATGCGGGTGCAAACTGGGCGTATTCGTGGGCTGACGACTGCGGCGAGTCTGTGGGCATCCACGAGCATTGGCGTGTTGGTTGGCACCGGGCATTATTTTATTGGCGTGGCGCTGACGGCGCTTGTCCTGTTCATTCTCGCATGGGAACGCCTCCCGCTTTTATCCAACATTCGCAGTCCGCGCGTCCACGCCACGCACACGCACACCGATCCACCTTCGCCAACGGGCGAAGACCCTGCACATGGATAAGCAAAGAACGATTGTTCTATTGCAAGGAGCGGACTGAGCGGAGCAACGTTTTTGGTTGTGGAGTCGAAGGGTCGCAGCGTGATAGTCTCCGCGACGCTCTCTAGTTGCTTTGTCTATCAAAACGGCACGAAATGAAAATGCGTGATTGCGCTTAGAGCAGAGGGATTGAGCATCAGAATAGGCGAACGCGCGAAACGAAGAAAGCATGTGTGCCAGAGCGTCCCAGAGGCGCGAGAATTGCTGTGACAGGTCATCGAGGTCTTGACCTAGACAGACGTGTGGCGAACGACGACATAATTAAGGTAGAGCAAAGACACGGCACGCAGCGTTGAACGCACTGCAAAAATTGTGCGATGTGCGACGCGAATGATCAATCGATTGGCGAGAGCAGAATCGTATAGCATCGCGAAGAATAACTGGCATGTGCACGCTGAGGTAAATCGAATTTCCACACGCACATACAAAAGAGCAGACTTTTCTTACGTCAAGTAGATTTGACAGGAAATCGCATCTATATTATACTTACCTTAATATTGATTTAGACGAGTGTAATATTTGGCCGATTTAGAAAGCGCCTCTAGCCACTGCCCCATGTAGGTTTCCATAGTTAGTGACAATAGCTCCAAAGATAATGACAGTATTCAAAGATATTGTCAATGAAATTCCATACTAAACGGCAATAGCCTACATGCAGATTCAATGACTGGCCTCGACGATCTTATTTTGATTTCCAAAGAAAGTGACAACCCCCTTCCCTTGCATCAGACTTGAATCATTCAAAACATCCAAGAGAACAAAACAACCCCAGAAGCATTTCTGCTTTTGGGGTTGTTCATCATCACTGCGTACACTGCAATCTATCTGCAGCGGGCAACCACCTCATTATGCTTGCTTTGCCAAATTAGCAAGGATGGACTCGTCAATTAAACTTGCTCCCATCGAACCGCACTGGCATAATTCAAGAAACAAAGCCAAGCTTTCGCGGGTTGACCAAGTAATCGCTGAAAACTTTCGCGGTAGCGGATAATCTGCTTGGTATAATTTTCCTTAAGCTCGGAGAATTCCGCATCCGTTTGGATATCATCTGTTTTGAAATCGACGATCTGCCATCGGGCATCTTTACCCTGGTAGATCAAATCAATTGCCCCAGTGGATGGCAAGCCATTGTCAGTCATGATGCTGTACGGAATCTCATGGCGACGCTGGGAGGTATCGATTTCCGAAAACCGCGCGTCCGCACGAAAACGGCTCAAGAGGTCTTTTGCCTGTGCGATAGTGATCTCACGCTCTTCTTGGTCCACCAAGCCTTCCATCAGTGCTTCAGCGCGCAGGAGTTCCTCCAAGCCTGGATCTCCCGGAAATCGCCATCGGCGAATAGCAGCATGCACCAGCGTGCCCAGGACGGTTCCTTCGGGGCGATGATGGCGACCCACTACTCGCCGCAGCCGCCGTTCGCGATTCATCCCATCTTGCTGCTTCTGATCGAGATGCTCAGCTTCCAATGCGATCAAGGGGAGATAGAGCGAGGTTGCGTCGGATGCCGTCACAGGTTCTTCTCTCTTGATGGCGACTTCTCCTATTATCGGCTGCACTCCCTGTGCCATCCCCCGTACTGCCTGCTGCGACCCCGGCAGTATTCTGGTTTGCCATTCACCGGGTTGGCTAACTAATAGTCCAAGATCCAACCCAGCCGCCGACGCCAGCATGTCCAGCCAGATGTTTGAACTGCGGTCCTGGCGATGTCCACACACGATCAGTTTTTCTCGGACGCGCGTCGCCGCCACATACAGTAGACGCAAGTCTTCGGCGTCGGCTTGCTCGCGCTCGATCGCCTTGGCCAATTGAAAGCTCAGGGCACGCTATCGAATCGCCCGGGATTGGGCACCAAGCCCATCACGGCGGATATAAGAACGGGATCCTTGAGTGGATGGACGACCTCGTGATGCATCGGCAATGACGACCACAGGGAATTCCAGTCCCTTGGCTTTGTGGACCGTCATTAATCGTACCGCCCCACCGGCTTCACTCGGAGCTTCGCCTTCACGAGCACCCGCTTCGCGCAAACTCTCGATATATTCGAGAAACTCGCCGACGCGTACGATTCCGCTCGACTGGGCATCGGACAAGAGCTTGTCGACGTTCCGTGCAGGCGAGCCCCCGTCCCTTCCGCCGAGAGAATCGCAGAATAGAGCGTCACGTCCAGACACCTGCTTGAGTAGTTCTGCCACCGCGACCCGATCAACCATCCCGGCGAGATGTTCAATGATTCCCTTCGCTCGGATAGCGTGATCGCGATCTACTTCGGACAAGAAAGACAAATCGCCGGCGATGGCTGTCCGGTAGCTCACCGGGTCTCTCCACGGCTTGGACCAGCGCAATTGATACAAACCTGCGTCCGATACGCCAAACGCTGGCGAACGGAGGAGACCCGCCATGGCGAGATCATCCCAGGGATTCTCCAGTGCACGGAGGATGTTGAGCAAGTCGCGAATCTCGGGCCGATCATAGAAACCTTTGCCCGCGACCGTCACAAAAGGTATCCCCGCTGATTCGAGCGCCCTCTCATAGTCGGGGAAACCCGTTGAGGCGCGGAAGAGGAGTGCAACCTGATCCCAAGAGATTTTTTCTTCTTCTCGCAAAGTCAACAAACGCTGAGCAAGTAGTTGCGCTGCACTCTCGTGTGCCACATCGGCGGAATCCCCCAGGCCATAGAGAAACTCGATGTAGGGTTCCGAGATGCCCGCCTGCGGTTTGGCCCGGTATGACGCGAGTGGCGAGAAAGGGACCGCATAAGGCGATTCACTCGCCATCGCGGTTCTGGAGAATATCGTTCAGTCCATTCACCAAGCCGTCATGGGCGCGAAATGTGCGATTCAGCGTGATGGGCAAACCACCCCGCGCGCGAATCGAACGGTCCAGATCGCGAAAGACGCCCACATCCGCGCCGCGAAAACGATAGATGCTCTGTTTCGCGTCCCCGACGACAAAGAGCCGTCCCACCGAACCCTCCAGCGTGCCCGCAAGCGCTTCAACGATTTTCCGTTGGCGGTCGTTCGTGTCCTGGAATTCATCGACGAGCAGAGCGTCCGATCTGGGCTTGCCAACGGGCGCGAATCGCCGGATCGCGCCAAGAGCTCGACCGCTTTGGCTTCCAGGTCGTCAAAATCGAGAGCGTGTCGCAGGTCCTTGCTGGCTTGATAGGCACCCAGCGCGTGCGCATACAAAGATTCAAGCAGCGGGACAGTCTCGGCTGCACGCATTTCAATTGCCGGATCCGGCGGCGGCATCCTCATTGCTTTTTCCTCCCAGCCACGGATCAACGGATGCTTCGTACGCGTCACGAAATGTCTTTGACCAGCGCTTTGGCTTGACTCGTTTTCTTGCCAGTCGTTCCGAGGCAGTGCTTCCGCCGTACGGCAAATAGATGCTGTGCGGATTCCAAAGGATGACCGCTGGCCAATTCCGTTCGGAAGACACTCCACTCTCCGAGAAATCCGAGAACCTGTTCAGCCAGTTTGTCACCGGCATCCGCCTGCAAGTCGCCACTGCGCAAGTTCGCCCAACCCAGTAGTGGTGTCATCGACCTGGGTGACAAATCCCTCCAGTTTCAGGCGGAGAACCTGTTCCCATTTCGCCAAGCAAGTTGGCTTCGCCAAAGCGCATTCGACGCGTCGAGACGTTTTTCCAATAGGACCGCGACGATCTCGCTCAAGCGTGCGGGTTTCATAGGCGTCAAAGAGCGTGAGCAGCTCCGGTTGTTGGTTGGCCCATGCCAGCGCATCTTCAACCGTCTGCGCCCGAGCGCCGCCGCCAGCCCCTCATCGAGAACCTCAAACCCGGGATCAATGCTGGCTTCTGCCGGGTGTGCGCGGAGGATCGACTCGCACAAGCCGTGAATCGTCCCAATGCGTGCCGTATCAATATCGGCTTCGATCTGCCGCCCAGCGTCTTCGCTCGGCGGGTGGGCAATCGCCGGCGACCCAATCGTGAATCGCCTGGCGGATGCGGTTGCGCATCTCGCGGGCCGCTTTCTTCGTAAAGGTGATCGCAACGATCGAACGCGGCGGCCTGTTCTCGCTGAGCAGGGAAAGATAGCGCGCGACGAGCGTCTTGGTTTTGCCCGAGCCGGCACCGGCGGCGACCGAGATATCGCGCCCGCGTGTGGTCACCGCTTCCGGCTGTTGATCTTTCAGCTCGAGTGTGTCAATCAGGTTCATCATCGTTCCGATGGCTGGTAACGCCAGCAGATTATTTTGCCGGCACAATAGTCCGGACAACCATCGCGCGGGGGGATGGGGCTAAAGCTGCCCGCCCGAATCCCTTCCACATCTGCGGCAATATGCTGGGTCACGAGGTCGATGGCTCCCTGCAGCCCCACATATTCTCGCCCGTCGGGGTGCTTGAATTTGAATTTGCTCAAGCGCAGCGAACTGGCTTCTCCTTTGAGGATGCCCCAATAGAATCCATCTACGACCTGCCCGAGCTTGAGCGCTTTTTCTGCCCCGAGCGCGTACAGCGGCAATTGCAGTCGCAATCCTTCTCCAAGTGAGCGGGAATCCAATTTGCTCATCCCGGTCTTGTAGTCGATCACATTCAAGTGGCCCTGGTCATCGACATCGACCCGATCAATGATGCCGTGAAGCAAGACCCCGCCGATTCGCGTCTCGACCTTGAGCGGGGGTGAGCCAAACCATTTCTCAAAATGGACTGGACGAAAACCCGCCTCCTCCTCCGCCAGATTGCGGAGCGTCTCTTCCAAACGCTCCAGCAGTTCTGCTTGCTGTCGGTCCCAGATCAAGAGCGGACGAAAACCATATTCTTCGGGCGCGCCGTCGAATACTTCTCGCGCGACTTGCGGCAGCGCACGGAGCAGCGCATCAAGGCTCAGTGGGTCGTCGGCGCGCTGGTAGACCTTTTCAAGGATCTCGTGCAGCATACTGCCCAGCTGAGCGGCATCGTACCCGGCCTCCGGCGTTTCCAGTTCTTCCAAACCCAGTGTTTTCCCGAGAAAGAAACGAAAGCCGCAGGCGGCGTATGTTTCCAGCGCACTGGCGCTCCAAACGTACGCTGAATCATAGTGCTCCGTGAGCGTGGACTGAAGAGAGAGGAGCTGTCCGTCAAACGGACCTTGGTATTCACGCGCCATACGCGCATGAAGAATCTGACCCGCATACCGCAGATTCTCCCAATCACTCACCAGATCGGAATAGGCCGCAGGGAGACCCCGATGCCGAACGGCCGTTGTCAAGAGCTCGACCCGGGAGGCGCAATCGGCAATCGCCCGCTCGCCTTCAGTCCGGACCTTCAGCGGTTTTCCAACATCAAACAGTGCCAGCACGGAATGCCAGAATGGGGAGGCTTCCCAGGTTTCTCCATCATCCGCCAGGTATGGTCGGGTCAGCAAGAGATATTCACTCGCCCGGGTGACAGCTTCGTAGAAGAAGGATTGCTGGTCGCTTCGGAGGCGCGGTTCAATCGGCAATCCCTGCTGAGCCAGTTTCGCCCGATCATCGTCTGGGAGAAAGGGATCTTCACTTAACGGCGCTGGGAAAAGCCCCTCCGATAATCCCATCAAAGCCACAGCGCGGTAGGGTACACCGCGAGCCTGGCTTAGACTTGCGCAGTAGATTCGGGATTGGCTGTGCCGACGCGGATCCTCAGGGACGTACGTGGCTGCTTCGATCGCGCCACGGAGATCCGTGTAGAAATCGGCATACGGCATTTCACTTCGTTCGCCAACGATCTTTTCACTGAGGACGAGGGCGCGCAGAATATCCTTCAGCGCAACGAGCGCCGACCGGTCTCGTTCGGACGTGTCTTCGGCGAGATCGGCTTGTTCAATCACAGCCAGACCTTGGTCCTTCGAGATCAGATCTTCAAGCCATTCCACAAATCCAACCAGGGTATCTTTTTCAGGCGGTGTTACGGCTTGAGTGAATCGTTGCAAGCACTCCCACAATCTCTTTGCCTCCTCACCGTTGGGGAGTGTGTGGCGGTCCCGGCGCTTCCGCATCATCCACGACTGGCTCAACGCTGGGTGACTTGCTTTGCCAAACGAGCAAAGGCATCTCCCCACTGGTCCAGTCCCTTGACGACCTGACCCCAACGCGATGCCTGCTCGAAGCGATTCGCATCAGTGGCGACCATCCCAAACTGAGCAAGATCAAAGAAGGGTGTGCGGAGCGCATCGAGGAGCGAGCGGCGCTGCCATCCGCCAATTGTGAGTTCGAGGAGATTGAGAATCGCGGCAATCGCCGGATTGCTTGCCAACGGCTCGCCGCCGGCAAACCATAGCGGCATCCCGAATTCATCTCCCGCTTCGCGCAAAAAGGTTCGATATGGACCGAAGATCGCGCGCGATGATGGCGCACTCGTGCGCGCTTATTCCGTCACGCTTGATCCGCGCTTTGAGCCAGCGGAGAGCCTCGCGCGCTTCAAGCCCAAGAGTTTGGGCTTCGATGAAACTGATTTCACTCGTCGGCTTGACTTTCGCCGGATCGGATTCGAACAGTGATTTTTCCAAGTGAGCCAGTGCGGGAGAACGGGACACACGGCGATCAAGCACTTGTACCTGAGGTGCGAGCACAGCTTGGATGCGCTCGAGCGAACGTTCAAAACGGCGATAGGCATTCCGTTTCATCGCGAGGTCGCCGGTCAGCGTGATGATCGTTTCGCCAACCTGCTCGGAGAGGAGTTTCAGCGTCTCGAGTTGGGTCGGATAGAGGACATCAAAGCCATCGGCGATCAGGAGCTTCCAACTCTTCACGAGGCGCGCATTCGCCTGTAGCGCCTGGACGGCCAGCCAACCAAGACCATCCACATCTGCCCACTCGAGCCGAATGAGACGTTCTTGGTATTCGTTGTAGAGCTGCGCCAGCTCTACCAGCCACCGCTCTCGGCCTTGGACGGCCTCAATAAAGGCGGCGGGTTCGATGCGTGCTCGTTTCAGTTCAGCGACGAGTCGTGTTAGCGCATGAGCCAACCCAGGTTGTCGCTGAATCGAGCCATAATGCTTGAGCTGCCCCTTTTCGGCGGTCGCGTCAATCGCGGCAACGGCCAAGCGATGCACGACCGGATCTGGCGCCACCGGCATCGACGCGCCGGCAAGCGCAAGAATTTCCGCGTGGAGGTCGGCAAACGTGCCGATGTGCGCACCCATCGCCCCGCCCTGCTCTGCGAGTCGGCGGCGAAATGCCACCGCCTGATGGCTGTCGGGTAGGACAACCCACACCTCGGAGAGCGGCGAGGCGTGGAGAGTCGCACGCAGCCGTTCAATGCAATGATGCGTTTTGCCGGAACTCGCCGGAGCCAGGATCAAGCTTGGTCGACATATGGGCATTTGCGTGATCATCCCAGAACGGGGACTTGTTGGTGGGACACCATGGGATAGCGCTCATGGTTCGGTTCAATAAACAGGGTTTCCTTTGGAGTGGTCGGCAATGTGTGGATTCCCTCCGCTCGGCGTGTTCGCTGACGATCTTCTGCTGGGGTTGTCAATCGCGGGCGCAGGCAATTCAAGATATTCGATCTGGCAAACTGGCTCCGATGATTCCTTGCATATCGCCGTACATTTCCGCGACGTTATGAATGACCCGCTTGATTTGCTTGTCCCATTTGACCACGTTGTTTCCATGGCACGCCTTCGGCGTTCAAGGCTTTCATTCATGGTGAAAAGGACTCGACGATTGCCTCGACACGTTGCTTAAACTCCGTACCCGAGAGATAGCCGTAGAGCATTTCCATCTTGCCACTCTTGCCTTCCGCAGCCACGCTCGGGTCATGGCCACCTGTGTCAGATTTGCACGCAAAGCACTTGCAACACCGACCACTGTGGAGAAATCGGTAACCCAAACGCCATCCACATTAGCAAAATGTGCGACTCCCTTTGGTAACACCATCGAGGCAATGGCTGCAAGTTCCGCCCTCAATGCGCGTTGGTCGTCCTTCAACTTGGGAATCCAACTATCACTCCAAGTTTTGGTGTTCTTGGACATCCCAGACAATCGTGCCGCAAGGTTGTCCGGTTGCGGTGTTGACACGCTGCACGTACACGCGTCCGCACCCTTGCTGCCTTTGGCCACCGGCTCTATTTGGTCATATGGGAAATTTGCGCGGAGGATTCCTTCAAGTTCTCTTTCAATCGCTTCTCCTTGCGTTTGTTGTGAACCTTGTTCAGGGCTCCGCTTTCAAATCCTCAATCTCCTTGGTCAAGTCTGTGAGTTTCTTGTCTTTTGCAAGGTCTCTGGCGTGATTTTCTTCCCTGTCTAACCTGGCAATAATCTCTCCTTCTGCCTTGCGACGCCCGCCTCATCCACCTTTCGAGCTACTTCCACATCCATCGCCTTCTCTTTGTCTTCAAGTTCACGTTGGCGTTTGCGAAGGTCGAGCTCTTGGCGACGCGCCTTCTCAAGTTTCTCGTCCTTTTCCGAAATCTGCTGCTCAAGTGCTGCGAATTCGATGGCAAGAGAATCTTTGGCTTTCTTTTCGGCCTGCCGTTTTGTCGCAGCAAGCTTTTGGTTGTAGCCGTCTTCAATTTCTCTTTCGCGCTTTTTGGCTTCGGCTTCAAAGTCCTTGCGTAGTTTTTCTTCGATCTGCCCTGTCAATGCTTTGGAAAGCAAGATCCTCTTTTTGCAATAAGGGCAAACAATTGATTGCTCTGCCACTGGAATACTCCTTGGCTGAAGAGATGAAGAATTGTCGCGCGTGCGAGATGCAGGCGGCTCCGCTTGTGTGTATGGCGGAGAACGGTGTAGCAGCCTGCGACGGCAATATTCGTCTTCGGGCAACTCGAGCCGCAAAAAAACTGGATGTGATGGTGTGCGAACATCGCCAGACGTTCAGCTCCGCCATTGCCAAAGTGCTGAATCCCGTGCCACGGCGACATGATGGCACGAAACACGACCGACGCTTCGGACTTCGCCTACTAGACCACGCCCCAAGCACCCAAATACTCTGGCTTCGGCTTGGTCTTCTCGTCTACGTGGCAGATCACAACCCGGACCCGTTCCGCCGCGTCATTGAGTTCGCGCCGAATCCTCGTTTCGTTCCGAGCGAAATCAGGGTTGTCCCGAATGAAGTAAAGCAGGTAGCCGTATCTGATTTCGTTTCCCGGATCCGCTAATCTGGTTGCGTCATTCACCGCGTGAACCGAGTCCCGTACGCACTCGTTCAACGCGAGCTCTGCCGCGCATAGAACTTTCTGGTGACGGTGGGCGCGCTCGCGGATAAATGCCTGGTCCCAACAGAAACGTCGAAACGCCCACGGCGCTGACCCACCTGGTCTGTTTTTAGTCGATGATCTGCTTCACGCGTGGACCCTGAGACGGTTGGATACTCTTTGTGCAGGAGAATCGTGTCGTGTCCGTCGCGTGTCTGGTAAAGAACATCGAAGGGCGGCTTGTAGAGCCGATGTAGATATAGCAGTGCATATCCGTTTCCGTGTAGAATGCATACGGGTGATTGCGGAACCGGCGGACCAGGTTCCGAATCGCACCTTCGAATGCGGCGACCAGCTCGTGATGGGAAGATGCATCCGTGGACCGTTGGTAGGGCATGTGAAATAACCTCACTGGCTATGGTGCGGTCTAATTGAAGATTAAGCGAATTGCCTCGCGACTCGTCGCTCACCCCACAGACGCGGGAAGCCTACCAAGTTGAGAGTTGTTCAGCACACTGAGTGCGAGGAACCACCTTTCCACAAAAAGCACCGGCCTCGACGCAATCATACGCGTCAAACGGCAAGTGCTTTGACCCTAGATGAATCTATTCCTGACATGCATGTTCTGCGAGCGACCATCCCATCTTCTCCCAGCGAAGTGAGCGATAAACGCTAAATCAGGACAGCGATTACCTTATTGTCTCAACTATACTGTGAAATAATGTCTCTGTAACTAATAGGACGGGGCTAACAGTTCCATTTGGCTCCGCGCGCTCTCAATCTGCAATTCAAGTGAATCGCGTTCCTTTGCCAGCTCGGTCAAGCGCAACGACAGGGGACGCGCCCGAGCGAAACGCGTCGACCTCCGAAAGCACCACACTCCTCGCTTTTGCCAAATCTTCGGAAACGCGAGCGACCTCGGGCAGGATTCTTTCACGTTGCTCTACCAAGTTGTCATACGCGCTCTGCAACTCCACAACTGTTTTTGCCACACTGCCCCCCTTTCAAATAAAGCATGTTTCCCTCTCAACAATATCACCTTCTGAGTGAATAAGAATCGTTTAGACTGGATTGTTTGTGTCATAAAAGCAAAGGACATCTTGTAGTTAAAATACGACAAAGGATGTCCGGTATCGGAATGGGAGAAAAGGAAGCGTGCGGCTTGTGACCGCGCGCCTTGTCGCTTCGCTGATGCTATACCAGACTTGGGTCAGTACCGCTTCCGCCAAGTATGCTGATCGCTCAAATTCCAAGTAATCCAATTGACGAGGGTCTCTCCTAGTGATAAGAT
>CAVQYN010000004.1:0-21528 GCA_963718225.1 uncultured Chloroflexia bacterium | reverse complement strand
GGAAAACACTAACCGCAAAGGGGGTTAGAATGCTGAAGAGACTTGAAAATTAAAAATCTTTCGTGTACTGGTCAACTGGATTTTGAACATTTGCGGAAAAGGGAGTATGCTGAGGGCATGAGCAAACAGCATATTCACTTTCCACGCACAACCGCCGATCAACGCAAGTTCCTATTTGAGACTTGGGAGGCGAGCCAGGATGTCACCGCGGCCTGTCGGCGGGCGCATGTAGCGCGCGGGACATTCTATTATTGGCAGCCCCGCTTCGAGACGGGCGGCTATGCGGCACTCGAACAGTGCCAGAGCCATGCGGCTAAAGAACCGGCGCGCACTGCGCCAGACATTGAGCTACGCGCGATTGACCTACGTCGCCAAAACCCCAAGTGGGGCAAACGGCGGATTGCGGATGAACTGGCGAAAGCAAACCGCAACCCTAATCAGTCCGAATACGGTGAAGCGAATCTTAATTGACGCGGGACTCTGGACTCCGCTCCTAGTACGCGAAAAAGGGCGGCATCCCGTCAGCTGTACAGGCGGATGAAAATGGGTGAAACGGTCAACGTAGATCTCCGTTTTGTCCCGGCGTCACATTTGACCGAAGTCAAATTGCCTGCCGTCAGTGGTTCCTCCGGTCGGCTCATCATCAGTCCTCCCAAAGATGATACTACGGAACACACTGGCCTGGGCGGTTCTTGAAGACCCGACCCTCTATTACACTGCGGCCATGCAGTCCTTGTCGCCGCTTCGCTCCGGACGCGCCATCGGCGGCGGTGCCGGTCCAAGCGGAAAAAGTCTCACGCCGTGAGCAGAAACGCCAGTTGCGCCAGGAAACGCTGGCCGTGCGCAATGCGCGGCGTCAAGCGCGCACACAACGCAAAACCGAAGATACCGCGTGGCGCACGCTTCAGCAACAACGACGCGATTCAGCGATTTCCAACAAAACCTGGCAGCCACTCCGCACTCAACGAAAGGCAGAACTTGAGCAACGCCAGCAAGCCGACGCGACCTGGCGACAACAACTCCAGCAACTGAGGGAACGTTGGGTGCAACTGCCCCTCGTCACGGCGTGGATTGCGATCTTGGTTATCACGGATAATTGTACCTGCCAGCGCCTTGGCTTGCCGCTCTTTGTCATGGGGCCCAAGGTCACGGCCGAGTTGGTAGTCGAAGCGTTACGCGCATTGTTGCCACCTGAACTGCACTTTCTCATTTCGGATCGCGGCACGCATTTCACAGCCAACGCTTTTCGCCAACTCGCGCTCAGCCAGGAATTCATTCACGTGCTGATCGCACGGCATCGCCCCGAGTCCAATGGCATCGCGGAACGGTTGTACGGACGCTGAAGGAATGGTTAGCGGACAAAGTCTGGACTTCGGACGAGCAGTTAGCCGAACTCTTGCGCCAGTTCATCGCTGCATAATGATCGCCCACATCAAGGATTGGCACTACCCGGGCTGTCGCCCAACGAATTTGCAGGGCGAATTGGATTGCTCT
Organism: uncultured Chloroflexia bacterium; assembly: GCA_963718225.1. Lineage (GTDB taxonomy): Bacteria > Chloroflexota > Anaerolineae > UBA4142 > UBA4142 > DAOTXS01. The sequence continues at coordinate 20,034 of CAVQYN010000004.1, read as the reverse complement.
GACAATCTACCGTGTTCAAAATCCGATTGACCAATACAGAAAATTAAATCTTTGCGTCCTTTGCGTCTTCAGGCGCTTTAATGGATTGACAATGACCGAACGAATTATCGTTGCAATTTCCTGTGCTAGCGGCGTCATCTACGCATTTGCTTGCTTGCAAGCCCTGCACGCCACATCGAACATCGAAACCCATTTGGTTATCAGCGCCGCCGCCAAGCAAACCATCGCCGCCGAAACCGATTGGACATTGAAAGATGTCGAGGCGCTGGCGCACACAGTCCACTATGTCCGGCAAATCGGTGCATCCATCGCGAGTGGCAGTTTTGTTACGCGCGGAATGATCGTAATTCCGTGCAGTATCAAATCGCTTTCGGTGGTTGCCAACTTGTACTCGCCGATCTCATCGCGCGCGCGGCGGATGTCACGCTGAAGAAGGTCGCCCGTTGATTCTCGTCGTGCGCGAGACGCCGTTGCATCTGGGACATTTGCGCTTGATGACGGAAGCGACCGAAATGGGCGCGATCGTTTTTCCACCTCTGCGAGCGTTCTACGGCAAACCGCAAACACTCGGCGATGTGATCAACGGCACGGTCGGGCGCGTCCTCGCGCGCATCGGCGTCGAGAATAATTTGTAGATGTGCTGGAAAGAATAGCGATGGACTGGCGCGAGTTTGTATCGAGGCAGAACACGCTCACGCTTGCGACGACCAACGCCGATGGTTCGCCGCACGCGTGTGATTTGTTTTTCACGCACGAGGACTCGACGTTTTATTTCTTGTCTGATCCCAAAACTCGGCATGTCAACTTTCTGCGCGATGCACGTGTCAGTGCGACGATTCACGGCGCATCACAGGGTTGGCAAGACATTCGTGGCGCCAAATCATCGGGCAAGTGTCGCGCGTTGAACAAACCATCGAACGTGCGCGAGGACTTGCGCTTTACATCGGCAAATTTCCGTTTGTTGCATCGTGGCTGACATCGGTGGAAGCGATGGGGCAAGCACACGAAAAACTTGGTATGATCGAGTTGTATAAAATCGTGCGTGTTGGTTGCGCTGGATCGATAATGCGCAGGGGATTGACAGAAAGAGGAATTCAATTTCCCGTAAAAAAAAAACGGCGACTGGATTCAGCCGCGGGTTTTTCGTGCGCGTATTCGGTTAGAGTTTGACGTTCAGCAAGTAAGGCATGCCGATCGCCAACAGCGCGATGAGGAGACGAGCCCGAAGATCAAACCGAGTTTCCAGAATTCGGTGCGGGAGATATAGCCACTGCCGTAGTAAATCGGCGCGGGACCGGTAGCATACGGCGTGGAGCACGCCCATCAACCCGAGCGCGTAGACGCAGAGCAACGCAAACGGCGTGATGTGAGCCGCCGGCAAAAGTTTGACGCCGACGCCCAAGACCAACGGTAACACCGCGCTTTGTGTGCGCGCTGAGCGACGCGAAGAAATAGTGGATGAAGAAGACAGCGCGACGAGCAGCGCGATGACCATCACGGGGTCCATGCCCTTGAGCGGCGCGGACGCTAGATCGGCGAACCATCTCACGAATCCAACGAGGTTCAAGCCATTCGCCAACGAGACGAGGGTCGCGAACCAAACCAACACGTTCCACGCGCCCTTGTTCGCCAGAATGTCATCCCACGAGACGACGCCGGTGATCAGCATCAACGCAATGCCCACGAGGACAACCGTCGTGGCATTGATAAAATTTCTCGTGCCAAATACGGCAACGCGAACATTCAAAACGAGTGGTGATTCACAAAAAGATCGCCAGCAGAACCAACCGCAACATGACCCATTCCTTGGTCGAGACCTTGCCCAGTTTGGCAAGCTCTTGCCCCCCCACACTGGAATTTCCTTGCTGGTTTTGCCTTCTGGCGGGTAGATCAGGTACGCCAGCAATGGAACGAGCAACAACAACACGATACCTACCTGCAAGATTCCTTGGAACGACTGCAACGAGTTAACATCGATCTTCGTCGTGTTCTTGCCAGGTCAACGCGGCGGCGTTGGGCGCGAGTGCGGTGATGAACATCGACGAGGTCACGCACGTCGCGGCGAATGCCGTCCACATGATGTAATGAGCCGAATCTTACGCGCTCTCGGACTATTCGGCTCCGAGCCGTACAATGCTGGATGTCGCGAATCACCGGGTAGCCGGCCGCCACTGCGCGCCGTGTTCGACGGCGTGCCGGGCGAGACACTAAGTCGGACAGCGCGATGGCGTATCCCAGACCCGAATAGTTTGTACTGCCCAGCTGAGCGCACGAGATCAACGCGATGCGGCGTCCAAAACTGGTATGTTGTATCCCATCGAGAACAGGAAATGCCGAAGATGAGCGCGACACCGTCGTGTCGGCGAAACCTGCGAGCGCCCATTTGCTCATTGCGCTATGTTGGCATGGTGTACCGCATTGCGGCGGCAAAATGCGACGCCGATCAGCGGCCGATGGCCGTGGCGGTGGGCAATCGGCTCCAAGATCAAACCGAGGATTACGGTGGCAAAGAGCGCAAAATACAGTGACGCGCTCAGCGTCTGTCCGGGCGGGCGCGCCGACAAAAAAGCCATACGCCGCCAAGATTGCCCATGTAATTTTCGCGGCGTATGGCTTTTTTGTCGGCGCGCCCGCCGGACTGACGCTGAGCGCGTGGGTGGACTTTGTGCTCTTTGCCGCGGTGATCCTGGGGTTGATTTTGGAGCCGATTCCCGCCGCCGCAATCGGTTTGATCGGCGTCACCTTTGCTGCAACGATGCGGTACGTGAACGCGACCCCAGCACGTCCATCACCTGGGCGTTGAGTGGTTTTCGGACACGACGGTGTGGTTGATCTTTGGCGCGTTCGTCTTCTCGATGGGTTACAACAAGACCGGCTTGGGACGCCGCATCGCCCTGGTGCTTGTCAAATGGCTGGGTGGTCGCACGCTCGGCTTGGGGTACGCAATCGAGTTGGCGGATCTCGTGCTCGCGCCGGTACGCCATCGAACACCGCGCGGAGTGGCGGCACGATCTTCCCAGTCATTCGGAACATTCCGGCACTGTATGGCTCGGAACCAAACAGCCCTACCGCGCGCAAGATCGGATCGTACATCATGTGGACCGCGCTTGCCGCGACGTGCGTCACCAGTTCGATGTTCATCACCTCACTCGCGCCGACCGCCGCCGCACTCGCCCTCGTCAAGACCGCAACCAAGCTCGATATCAATTGGCTCCAGTACGCACAAGGCTTTCTGCCGGTCGGTATCGTTTTGCTCGTGTTGGTCCCGTTGCTCGTTTACCTGATCTATCCACCGGAAATCAAAACCAGTAAGGAAATTCCGCAATGGGCAGGTGGTGAGTTGGCAAAGCTGGGCAGCATCACCGGCAGGAATCATGATGATCGTGCTCGTCGTCTTGGCGATTTTCTTGTGGATCGCCGGATCGAACTCGCTGATTTCGTTGCCGTACTTTGGCACGAACTTTATCAACGCGACGACTGTGGTATTGGTCGGTATCGCGTTGATGCTCGTCACCGGCATTGTCACGTGGGATGATATCCTTGCCAACAAAAGCGCGTGGAACGTGCTCGTGTGGTTCGCGACCCTCGTCACGTTGGCGAATGGACTGAACCCAGTTGGCTTTGTGGGATGGTTTGCCAATCTTGCTTCCGCGCCGCTCAAGGGATTTGATCCTATCGTAGCGATGGTGTTGTTAGTCGCGCTGTTCTACTTCATTCACTATTTCTTTGCCTCCCTCACCGCCCATACGACCGCCGTTTTGCCTTTGGTGCTTGGAGTCGGCGTCACGCTTTTGCCGGCGGCTCTGGTTATGCCATTCGCATTGCTCTGCGTCTATTCGCTGGGGTTAATCGGCATCCTCACGCCGTACGCGACGGGACCCTCGCCCGTCTACTATGGCAGTGGCTATATCTCGCGCACCGATTTCTGGAAACTGGGCTTGATCTTTGGGCTGATTTTCTTTATCGCCCTGATCGCCATTGGCATCCCGTACTTGATGAACGTGAAACTGTAACCGAATACGCGCACGAAAAACTTGTGACTGCATCGAGTCGCCGGTTTTTGTTTTTACGGGAAATCGAATTCCTCTTTGTGTCCGAATCCCTCCGCGTTATCGATCCAGCGTATCCAACGCGGCACATTTTGTACAATTCGATCACACCAAGTTTTTCGTGTGCCTGCCCTATCGCTTTCACCGATGTCAGCCATGATGCAACAAATGGAAATTTGCCGATGTAAAGCGCAAGTCCTCGCGCACGTTCGATGGTTTGTTCAACGCGCGACACTTGCCCGATGATCTGCGCGCCGCGAATGTCTTGCCAACCCTGCGATGCGCCGTGAATCGTCGCACTGACACGCGCATCGCGCAGAAAATTCTGAACATGCCGAGTTTTGGGATCAGACAAGAAATAAAACGTCGATTCCTCGTGCGTGAAAAACAAATCGCACGCGTGCGGCGAACCATCGGCGTTGGTCGTCGCAAGCGTGAGCGTGTTCTGCCTCGATACAAACTCGCGCCAGTCCATCGCTATTCTTTCCACCGTGTGTACAAATTTCTCGACGCCGATGCGCGCGAGGATGCGCCCGACCGTGCCGTTGATCACATCGTCGAGTGTTTGCGGCTTGCCGTAGAACGCCAGCATCGGCGGGAAAATCATCGCGCCCATTTCGGTCGCTTGCGTCATCAAACGCAAATGTCCCAGATGCAACGGCGTCTCGCGCACGACGAGATTCAACGGGCGACCTTCTTTCAGCGTGACATCCGCCGCGCGCGCGATGAGATCGGCGGAATACGAGTTGGCAACCGCCGAAAGCGATTTGATACTGCACGGAATTACGATCATTCCGCGCGTAACAAAACTGCCGCTCGCAATGGATGCACCGATTTGCCGGACATCGTGGACTGTGTGCGCCAGCGCCTCGACATCTTTGAATGTCCAATCGGTTTCGGCGGCGATGGTTTGCTTGGCGGCGGCGCTGATAACCAAATGGGTTTCGATGTTCGATGTGGCTGTGCAGGAGCTTGCAGCAAGCGAATGCCGTAGATGACGCCGCTAGCGCCGGAAATTGCAACGATAATTCGTTCAGTCATATTGAATCCATTGAACCGCCAGAAGATGCAAAGGACGCAAAGATTTATTTTTCTGTATTGGTCAATCGGATTTTGAACACAGCAGATTGTCAGAGCAATCCAATTCGTCGCGCGAATTCGTTGGGTGACAACCCGGGCAGTGCCAATCCTTGATGTGGGCGATCATTGTACTCAGCGATGAACTGGCGCAAGAGTTCGGCTAACTGCTCGTCCGAAGTCCAGACTTTGTCCGCTAACCATTCCTTCAGCGTCCGTACGAATCGTTCCGCGATGCCATTGGACTCAGGGCGATGCCGTGCGATCAGCACGTGAATGAATTCCTGGTTGAGCGCGAGTTGGCGAAAAGCATTCGCCGTAAAGTGCGTGCCGCGATCCGAAATGAGAAAGTGCAACTCTGGTGGCAACAATGCCCGTAGTGCTTCAACAATCAACTCGGCCGTGACCTTGGGTCCCATCACAAAGAGCGGCAAGCCCAGGCACTGGCGGGTACAATTATCCGTGATCACCAAGATCGCAATCCATGCCGTGACGAGGGGCAGTTGCAACCAACGTTCCCTCAGTTGCTGGAGTTGTTGCCGCCAGGTCGCGTCGGCTTGCTGGCGTTGCGCAAGTGCTGCCTTGCGTTGAGTGCGGAGGTGCGGCCAGGTTTTGTTGGAAATCTCTGAATCGCGTCGTTGCGGCTGAAGGGTGCGCCACGCGGCATCTTCGGTTTTGCGCTGTGCGCGCGCTTGACGTCGCGCCTCGCGCAAGGCAAGCGTTTCCCGCCGCAACTCGCGTTTCTGCTCTCGGCATGAAGCTTTTTCCGCTTGGACATGGCACCGGCGGCGCCGAGGCGCGTCCGGGAGCGAAGCGGCGACAAAGGCCTGCATGGCCGCAGTGTAATCAAGGGTGGGGTCTTCAAAAACCCGCCCAGGCCAAGTGTGTTCCGTAGTATCGTCTTTGGGAGGACTGATGATGAGCCGACCGGAGGAACCACTCACGGCAGGCAATTTGACCTCGGTCAAATGTGACGCCGGGACAAAACAGAGATCTACATTGACCGTTTCACCCGGTTCATCCGCCGTACGACTGACGGGATGTCGCCCCCTTTTTTCGCCGTTGCTAGGAGCGGAGTCCAGAGCCCCGCGTCAATTAAAATTCGTTTCACCGTATTCGGACTGATTAGTGGTTCCCAGCAGTTTGCTTTGGCCAGTTCATCCGCAATCCGCCGTTTGCCCCACTTGGGGTTTTGGCGACGTAGGTCAATCACGCGTAGCTCTATGTCTGGCGCAGTGCGCGCCGGTTCTTTAGCCGCATGGCTCTGGCACTGTTCCAGTGCCGCATAGCCTCCCGTCTCGAAGCGAGGCTGCCAATAATAGAATGTCCCGCGCGCTACATGGGCCCGCTGACAGGCCGCAGTCACATCCTGGCTCGCCTCCCAGGTCTCAAATAGGAACTTGCGTTGATCGGCGGTTGTGCGTGGAAAATGAATATGCTGTGGGCTCATGCCCTCAGCATACTCCCTTTCCGTAAATGTTCAAAATCCAGTTGACCAGTACACAAAGATTTAATTTTCAAGTCTCTTCGCGTTCTTCGCGCCTTTGCGGTTAGTGTTTCCCAGAATTTCCCAATTCTTTTCACGTGCGAGATTTTCCGATTTGTGGGTTGGCTAGACCGCGACCGGATGACCGACCATATCGAACAGTGCCCGGTTGCTGATCGAATCAGCATACGCATAACTCGCGGCGAAATCGATGGCGATGCCGCGCGCTTTTAACCATTCGTGCGTGCGCGTGCCTTTAGCGTCGCCCATACATACCGGCTTAATCACGCGCCCAGTGAATCGATTATTAGCAACTTCGATTTCCGTGCCTACCGAGCCGGTCGTGCCGAGCGCATCACCCAGAACTTGCAGCGTCGGCGCGAGCATCGCGGAAACGAGAACGACGATGTGCCCTTGCGCGACGTGCTGTGGCAATCGGGCGATGACATCCGACGTTGCCGGTTGGCTGAATGTATCGCTCGGCGACCCAGCGTAGCGCGGCATCGCCACGCGCGTTTTCCCAGCCGTGCACCAGCGTGCCGAGCGTGAGCACCCACGGCTTGCGAAACGTTTCTTCATCGATCAATTTTAATTTGCGCAAGAACAGCAACGGCATGTTGCGCGCCATGTACAGGCGGGTGCGATTTTTGCCGCCATGTTCGGAAACGTATTGCGTCAGCCCGCGCCACATGTTCGCCTTGTACAGCGTGCCATCGACATCAAAGAATGCGCCAATCATTGTTGCTCCTCGACGGGATTATAGCACATTCTCAACAGGCTCGCGAGAAAACATTGACAATTGTTTCCCTTTACGGCATAATGACGTCGGACTTGGAGGAAGATGTGAACGACGCGGCGTCACTTCGATTATACATCCAAAAAATCGACGAGTTCATTCAGCAACAACAATTCGATGACGCGATTGCGTTGGGCAAGCATGTGCTCGTGCGTTATCCGCAATACGCGCGCGTGCACGAACGCTTGGGGAAGGCATACTTGATGGTGCGCGATGAGCCATCTGCCGAGGCGGCATTTCTGCGCGCGCTTGCCGCCGATCCAGAAAACGTCGCAGCGCACACCGGCTTGGCGCAGACGCTGGCCGTGCGTGCGCCAAGTCAAGCGTTTTGGCACGCCGAATGTGCGTATGATCTTGCGCCGGACGATGCCGCGCATCAAGACCTGATACTTCGATTATGCGATCGAGCCGGCAAATCGATTACGCGTCTCGAGCCGACGCCGGTGGTGCGGGCGCGCGCGCACTTGGATGAAGGTCAAGTCGATCAAGCGATTCGTGAACTACGCACAGCCATTGCCAATGCGCCTTCGCGGTTTGACATCTGGGTCGTGTTGGCGGAAGCGCTTTGGCGCGGTGATTATTCGCGCGACGCCGCACACATTTCGGAAACAATTGTGCGTCACTGCCGGATTGTCTCAAGGCGAATTTGATTTTGGGTACGGTGTGGAAACGTTTTGGAATTGAGGCAAGCGCACAGCATCTTGCGCGCGCGCAAGAAATCGATCCGCTGAACGAAGTGGCGGACAAGTTGCTCGGCACGCGCTCGCCGTTCCAAGTCGTCGATCCGACCATGGCGGATTATGTTCCCAGCGCCGAAGAAAAAAACAAAACCGTAGGAAACACGCCGGTCATCATCGATTCGGAAGCCGTGCGCGCAATCGACGATGACGAAGCTGGTCCGATGGAATCGTTGGTGGAAGAGGCAGAATCAATCATCGCGCAATATATTGATGCGGAGAAATCGGCGGCAGAATCGCCGCGCGAACTAGTGCCGGTGAAAGACATCGATCATCTGACATTGGCGCGCGAGCACCGTGACGCGAATCTCTGGCACCAAGCGCTCGCGGAATACGATTGGGTTGTGCAGCATTCGCTGAGCCAAGTGGATGAGGTGATTCGGGATTTGGAGATCCTCGCACAACGCGCAGACATGCCAGTGCGGACACATCATATTCTCGGTGATGCGTACGCACGCGCGGATCGGCTCGCTCAAGCGTTATATCATTATCGTTTTGTGCTCGAACATATTGCGGAATCTTGACGGAGGTGGTGGTGCAACGAACTTTGGTGCTGGTAAAACCGGACGGTGTTCAACGCGCGTTGGTGGGCAAAATTCTAGTGCGTTTTGAAGAACGCGGCATGAAAATCGTTGGGCTGAAAATCGTGCAAGTCAGCCGCGAACTGGCGGAGAAACACTACGCCGTGCACAAGGGCAAGTTTTTCTACGAAGGGTTGGTGAGTTACATCACCTCCAGCCGGGTCGTCGCGCTGGCGCTGGAAGGGCACGAAGCCATCGGCGCAGTGCGCGCGATGGTTGGCGCGACGCGCCCGTGGGAAGCCGCCGCCGGCACAATTCGCGGCGATTACGCGATGATGGGTTTGCGCAATTTGATTCACGCCTCGGACGCGGAGGAAACGGCGAAGAACGAAATCGCGTTGTGGTTCAAGCCGGATGAATTGGCAACTTATACGCGCGATCTCGACAAGTGGGTGAATGAGTAAGCGCCCTTCGACTACGTTCCGTTACGCGGAACTCCGCTCCGGGTGCCAAATCGAATGAAACAAAACGACGCGGAGCCATCCGCGTCGTTTCTTTTGGCGAGAGAATACTGCTACTGCATTCGCACGACAATCGGCGCGCGCTCCCACAATTTTTCCAAGCGATAGTAATCGCGCATCGACCGGCTGAACAAGTGCGCGATCACGCCGTTGTAATCGAGGAGAACCCAGCCCGAGTCCGGTGTGCCTTCGGTGCCGAGCGGCGCAATGTGATGCTTTTTGAGACTCTTGCGCAAATCATCGGCGATTGCTTTCATCTGCCGTTCATTATCACACGTTGCGACAACCAAATAATCGGCGATGACCGTCAGCACTCGCGTATCGAGCAGAATAATGTCTTCGCCCTTTTTGTCGGAAATCGCATCGACGACATAGTGAGCCAGCGCGCTAGGTTCCAGAGAATAGCCTCCTGCAAGTTTGGTTGAATACTAGCGTGGATTGGGGCGAGTGTCAAGTCCGATTTTTGACCCCTCACGACAAACGCGATACAATACGCTTATGAAACAAGACCAACTGCGCAATCTGCCAGGCGGTCGATGGGCTGTTGCAAGCTCACGTCGTGCGTGAACTTGAACAACGCTTTGGACGCACGCTGGTTGTCGACGCGTGTCGCACCGCGCTCGATGCCGCGCGCCAAGCGATTCTCGCCGGCGGCGACGCGCCGATGCCGGCGTTGCTCATTGACGATATTTACGAACGCGTCGCGCAAGCGGTGCGACCGTCGCTTGTGCCGGTCATCAATGCGACCGGCGTCATCATTCACACGAACCTGGGACGCGCGCCGCTATCCGATGACACGCTCGCCGCGATGAAAATCGCCGGGCAAAACTATTCCAATCTCGAATATGATCTGGGTGCCGGCGAACGCGGCTCGCGCCATGCGCACGCGGAATCGATTATCACGCGTTTGACCGGCGCGGAAGCCGCGCTTGTCGTCAACAATAATGCGGCGGCGGTGATGTTGATCCTTGCCGCGTTCGCGCGCGGCAAGCAAGTCATCATCTCGCGCGGACAACTCGTCGAAATCGGCGGCGGGTTTCGCATCCCGGAAGTGATGCAACAGTCCGGCGCGATGCTGGTTGAAGTTGGCACGACGAATCGCACCTACATCGCCGATTACGAGCGCGCGATCAACGAGCAAACGGCGTTGCTGATGCAAGTGCACTCGTCGAATTTCAAGATGGTTGGATTTACGCATGAACCCACGCTCGCCGAACTTGTCGCGCTCGCGCACGAACGGAAAATTTTATGCGTCGATGATTTGGGAAGCGGCGCTCTGATCGACACGAGCGTATACGGACTGGCACACGAGCCGATGCCGCAAGAATCGCTGGCGACCGGCGCAGATCTCGTTTCGATCAGCGGCGATAAATTGCTTGGCGGACCGCAAGCCGGCATCATCGTCGGTCGCAAGAACGCGATCGACGTTTTGAAAAAACATCCGCTCACACGCGCGTTCCGCGTCGATAAAGTGACGCTCGCCGGCGTGCAGGCGACGCTGTTGCATTATCTGAAAAACGAAGCGACGAAAAAAATTCCGATTTGGATGATGCTCTCTGCCACGCGCGAATCGCTCGACGCGCGCGCGCAGAAATGGGCGGAACAATTGCGTGCTGCAAAAATCGATGCGCAAGTCATTGATGCGGAATCGACGGTAGGCGGGGGCGCGTTGCCCGGTGAAACGTTACCCACGCGCGCGCTGGCGATTGCGCTTGAATCGCCAGATGACTTTGCGCGGCGTTTGCGCGAAAACACGCCGCCGATCATCGCGCGCATCGAAGAGAATCGCGTGGTGTTTGACCCGCGCACGGTGCTGGCGAGCGAAGAGGATGCGTTGTTGGCAGGGATCGAACGGTGTGGTAATTGAGTCTGAGCGCAAACGAGATGGTTGAATCTCCGATCAATGAGAGTCAATGAGAAGATAAAAAATCGCGGGAGTATTCTCCCGCGATTTTTTTTTGCGCTGACTGTCACTTAAAACAAATGCTCGTCGCTCAACCGTGCCGCACTGCCCGGCGCATTGACAATGATTTGTTGCACGCCCTCGATTTTTTGCGCTAACGACGCTACTTGGTTCGCGTCTTTTGCCTCGCAAATCAAATGTACATTGGTCCCGCGTCGAGTGTAAAGTACACGCCGAGTCCTTCGCTTCGCCACTGCTGTGCGGCTTGAATCACACGCACCATCGCCGGCGTCCAGTAAAAAATCGGCGGCGATGAAGTCATTGCCATCATGTGCAATTCGACTGCGTCTTCTTCGATGGCTGGACCCAGCTCGGACAAATCCCTTGCGAAAATTGCGTGGCGCACGCGTTCCAATCGATTGGGCAAGGTGTGCAATCGTTCCGCGAGAAAATGACTTGATGGCGCGGCGGCGTGTCCATCGGTTGAACCCACTTTTTTTTCCTCGGCACTAACAATCGCGATGACGTCGCGCAATGCCCAATGTTCAGGCGACGCGATGCTTGCCGCAAACGAACTCGCGCTATCCGCGCCGGCATACCATTCGACAAATCCCCCTGGAATCGAGCGCGCGGCGGAACCGGAACCTTGCCGCGCAAGGATCGATAATTCGCGTTCGCCGAGCTGCAATCCCGCCGCACGCGTCGCCGCGAGCGATAACGCCGCAAATGCGCTCGCGCTCGACGCGATACCTGCGCCCATCGGAAAATTATTTTGCGATTGCACACGCGCGCGCGTTTCGATTTTGGCAATTGCCCGCACGCGGTCAAGGTGCGCGACGACCCGCTCATGCGCCGCGCCGCGTGTCTCCGCGCCGCCAATCGCAATCGCATCGGCGTCGAGATGCTCGTCGAACTTGACGGTCGTCGTCGTCGTTGCGTGATCGAGATTCATCGAAATGGAATTGTTGAGCGGAATGCGGAGCGCACCATCGCGATTGCCCCAGTATTTGATGAATGCTATATTCGAGTTTGAGATGGCTGTTGCTTTTTGACTTGTCACTTCCTCACACCACTTTTGGATTCACAACGATGTCAGTATAGCACGCTCGTTCCGCACAGCAAAATCAGGCAAAAAAGGATCCCTCATCGGCTATCTACAAACAGAACTTGGTCAATGCACGAGATGTGAAAATGTGATTGGCTAACTCTGCGCGGTGGATCTGCACCATGCGAAAACAATTAGACAACAGTTACATCGACAATTCCGTTTTCGATATTCACTACCGTACACTTTTTTGATGCAGACTATCCGGATGATTGAAACAACACCTGGTACGATGGATCAAGCTGCGCTATTGATCTTGCAAGGCGCGTACGCCCAGATTGATGATCCAGGTTTAGGCTAGGCAGATGGCAATCATCAACCTAGCCAGGCGCTGAAGATCGGACAGATGGCTCTTTTGGAGGTTCAGGACTTTCCCTTGAGCCAGCCGCGTTTTAAAGCGCGGCTATGATCACCAAACTTCAATACGCTGAATTTCTGATCAGCACCATCGCCAACTACACCTGCACGAATTTGAAATTCACGGTCGAAAACTAAGGGTTACTCGCCAATGAACTCTTTACAGCATCCAAAGCATGGAGATGTTTCAAGACGCGAATTTTCCTCGTCCTCCGCACTTCTTCGGAACTCTTCTGCGTGGTAATCCAAGTTTATCTGTTTCGGGAGCCTTCAACGTGTTCGAACTCATGTCCGAACTTCAGCCAAAATCTTGTTTCGCCGTGCGAATGGTGATATAATCTACAGTAGACGGATGCTTATCGATTTGCGGTAGTTTTGCGCGTGGGAGACCGCCGATGGATCCTCTCCAACCCTCGCACCGATTTCATGCTCATCTCTTTGGCGCGTTCACGTTTTGGCGCGGGAAGCAGGTTGTGCCCTTGCGGTCTTCCGCCAACGCGCTTGCGCTCTTCGGTTATCTCCTCCTCCACCGCGAACAACCTCACCCGCGCGAGGTACTCGTCAGACTATTCTCTCCCGATCTATCCGAAAACCGCGCGCGGCGCGCGCTCAAGCAAGCGCTCTGGCACATCGGTGCGTCCTGCCGCGCTTCATTGAAACCGACGCCGACGCGCCAATCTGGGTGGACGTGGAAGAATTTAAAAGGATTTCAGATTTCAAGTTTATCAACCCTAGTTCAGAGGAATGAGGCGCAATCTGCAATCTGAAATCTGAAATCTGAAATTGGTTGGCCGCAGCGACCTCCTCGAAGGTTTTGACGACGACTGGGTTCGCGGAGGGTCAGCTGAAAGTGCGAAACAGCAGGAGCGCCTGGTTCAACGGTAGAAGTCCACGCGGCGTTATCCAAACGCGCTCGAAGCCGCGCTGAAATTAACGATCGCCGATCCGTTGCGCGAGTCAGCGCAGCGCGAAGTGATGCGTCTCTACTTTGCGCTTCAGCGCCCCGAAGCCGCGCTGAAACAATTTGCGGCGTGCCGTCAAATTCTGAACGCGGAACTCGCGCTTGAACCCGAAATCGAAACCGTCGCGCTCGCGCAAGAAATCACGCAACGCAGCGGTGTCAGCCCCGCGCTGTACTTGTTGGCGACCTTGTTGCCCATGCCGCTGGCGCTGGACGACGCGCGCTTGGCGCAGATACCCCCGTCGGACGCGCGGACGAACGCGCGCAACGAAGACAGCAGTTATTACAACATCAGTCTGGTTCATCACGACAGCGGCGATCAGCAGCGGGCGGCGCACCCTGGAGCAAGTGTGCGAACTGACGCACGCGATCGGTGATCGCCGCGTTGAAGGATATGGCTGGGTCTATCTCGCCGGTCTCGGAATATCTCGGCGATTAGGATGCCGCGCAAACGGGTACACGGCACCGGGCTCGCGATGCGCCGCGAAGAGGACTGCGCGCGCTCGCCGGTCTCCCGCGTCGCCACCGTGCAGGGAAATCACTCTCAGGTGACCGCCTACGCTGATCAAGTGCTCGCGTTGCTTGCGGCACGTGAAACGACGCGTGGTCTGACGGCATTACCCACGGCACACGACCTGCTGATGAGGCAAGCCGCGACGATTCATGATGAAGAACGCCTGCACGCGTTCGTTCACGACATCAGCCCCGGGCAAACCGATCTGGGATGATTACCTCGATCTCATCGAAGGGGCGCGCACGCGTCGGGCGCAAGTTCGCCTGCCGCGCGCCAATGCGCCGACAGGGCGCGCGCGGCGCGATGATGAGTACGTCGAGATCACGTGGACGATTGCTGCCCCGGAGGACGCGTCCATCGAAGGCAAAACCGCACGCCGCCACCATCGTCTGCGGCGATTGCTCGCGGAAGCCTTTGGAAAAATGGCGGGATGGTTTCCGCGCGCAGAGACACCTGCGAGACACTGATGGTGTAGATTGATGCAGGAAGAATGGGTATCAGTTTTTTGTTTTGGCGCGGATGTTCCCAAAAAGAAGGAGGAGCGATGTCTCGCAAACCATTTCTTTTCGCATTGCTCATTGCGCTCGCGCTGACCACGGCATCTGCACACGCGGCAACGACGCGACCACCTGACCATCCTTCGGTTCTGCTCAGGACAGGCACGACCATCACCTGGTGCGGCGGCAGCGGCGACGTACGCTGGAGTAATCCGGCCAACAGTGCAGGCGGCATTGTCCCCGGTCCGTCCGACATCGTGCGCTTTGCCGCTGGCTCTCCCGATGCGCGCGTGGATGCTGCTTTCACCGGCGTGGTCGGCGGCATCGTGCTCGAACCAGACTATGCCGGAACGGCTCGTCTGGAGCGCGACCTCGTGATTGCCGGCGACCTGACGATTGCGGGTGGAACATTCGTAGGCGAAAATGCGCGATTGCGGATTCAAGGCGCCGTGTGCGCCCAGATCGAACTGCGAAAGGAGCAATCCAAATGAAGCGACACTTTCGATCTTTGACGCTGGTGATGGTCTTGATGGTTTGCTTGCTCATGATCCACCAGTTCCCGTCCACGCGGCGAGTTTTGTCGTGAACAACGCGATGGACGGACCGTTGGCTCACGACATCAACCCGGGTGACGGTGTCGGCGCTATCATCTTTAGCGGAGGATGCACTCTGCGGGCAGCCATCGAAGAATCGAATGCCTTTCCTGGGGTCAACACCATCACTTTCAGCAAGGCGATGACTATTGCACTCAGCGAGGGCAAATTGCCAACACTGACTCGCGCCGTCAAGATTGACGCGAGTAGTGTCTGGGATATTGCCAAAAACCAGCCGGGTGTGACGCTGAACGGCAATGGGGGCAACTTCAACGGGCTTGGGCTTGCCGCCCATTTGGTCCGAGGTCCATGGCTTGTACATCACCAACTTTAAGGGGAGTGCCGTCTTTATCAGTTCCGCCAACAACACCATCGGCGGCACTGCCGCGGGCCAACACAACGTGCTATCCGGAAACGACACTGGCGTGTACATCAGCGGCGGGGTCAGTAACATTGTCCAGAGTAACCTCATCGGTGTCAGCCCGGACGGAATGACCAAGGTGCCCAATTACTACGGCGTATACATCATCAACGGGGCATACAACAACACGATTGGCGGCGATACGGCAGCCAGGGGAATTACATCACGGCCAACGACTACAGCGGAGTCCTTATCCAAGGGTCAGGCACCGACGGCAACCTTCTAGGTGGTAACCTCATTGGCGGACCCATGTTCGGCAATGGGTACCATGGTGTGGAGGTGGTATTCGGCGCAATTGGGACGCAGATCGGTAGTACAAACCTTGCGAATAACACGATCAGCGGGAATGGGCGAAGCTGGGTATCCCTCCGAGACGCGCACGGAACACAGGTGTACAGCAATTTCATTGCTTCAAATACTTGGCAAGGTGTCGGAATTTCTAATAGTGTCGGTTGCCAAGTGTTGTTCAACAGCATCTATTCCAATACTCAAGATGGGGTGCGGATAGATGGCGCCACCGCTACAGGCAATCAAATCTGGGGAAACAGTATTTTCAAAAACGGAGGCAAGGGCATTGAACTTATGAACGGCGGCAACACCGAAATTGCCGCGCCGACGATCACTACTGCCAGCGCAACCAGCGTGTCAGGGGCTGCTCCCAGCGCGGTGCTTGTCGTGGAGTGTTATCAGACAGCGGAAGTCAGGGACGACTTTCTTGGACATGCGTTTGTCAGCAGCGGGCAATGGACTTATCCTGGCGTAATCACCGGTCCCAACGTCACCGCTCTCGGCAGAGACATTGACAATAACACTTCCGAGTTCTCCGCGGCGTTTCTCCTTGGTCAGCGCAAGTTGTTCTTGCCCCTGATACTGAGGTGACGAAGAATTTTGGTGGCTTTCATCCGAGAAGGGCGTCAGGTCACCGATGCCCAGGGCACACCTGCGCCCGGCAACTGGTCGGTGCGCGAGCGGGTGACGCCGCCATTATGGTTGGAATTGTCCGGGCGGTCTGGTTTACATCGCCAATGACGACTTGAAAATCTTGAAACCAATTGAGGACCGCTCAAGAATTGCAAGGAGGAAAAATGAACACACCATTTTTGAAACGCATCTTCCTATCGCCAAGTGTGTGGCGGCTGGGCGTGCTCCTCACACTGCTCGCGCTGACCACGACATCCGCGCACGCGGCAACGACGCGACCACCTGACCATCCTTCGGCTCTGCTCAGGTCAGGCGCGACCATCACCTGGCCAGGCGCCGGCGGCGACGCACGCTGGAGCAAAACTGCGAACTGGCAGGCGGCGTTGTCCCCGTGCCTATCCGACGTCGCGCGCTTTGCCGCTGGCTCTACCGATGCGCGCGCGGATGCCGTGTTCGGCGGCGTTGTTGCAGGCATCGTGCTGGAGCAGGAATACACGGGCACGCTGCGTGTGGAGCGCGACCTGCTGATCGCCTGCGACCTGACGATGGCGGGCGGAACATTCGCCGGCGAAGACGCGCGATTGTGGATTCAAGGCGCCGCGCGCGTCAGCGGCGGGACACTGACGACGCCGCGCGCGCCGATGCGCGTGGATGCGCTCGACATCCAGACGCCCGGCATCGTGCGTCTCGGCGCGAACGGAAAACTGGACCTGGCGGGCGATGGCGCGCCGCTAACCGGCAACGGCGTGCTCGACACGACGACGAATCGTCCGAACAGCATTGACTACACGGGGCACGCGACGGCGGACCTGACGGCAGCGGGACCACTGGAGACCATGCGTGCGCTCGGGTTGAACGCGACGGAAGACAGGCCGGCGCCAGCCCGCGCTCCCGCGTTCGCCGAGTCTGGCAGTCTGACGCTGTCCCGTGGGTGAGAACAATCTCTGCTCGGCGGTGATAGACCCCACGGACGGGTTTGCCTACTTCGGCACGTACCACCACGCCGGGCAACGTCGTCAAAGTGCGGCTGTCTGATTTCACCCGCGTCGGCACGCTCACCCTGATCGCGGGGAGAATTATCCCTCTCGGCGGTGATTGACCCGCCGGGCGGCTTTGCCTATTTCGGCACGGGCACCGGCCGGCATCGTCGTCAAGGTGCGGCTGTCCGACTTCACTCGTGTCGGCGCGCTCCCCCTCAACGCGGGGGAGAACAACTTCTACTCAGCGGTGGTCGACCCCACGGGCGGCTTTGCCTACTTCGGCACGGCGACTTGGCCGGGCATCGTCGTCAAAGTGCGGCTGTCCGATTTCACCCGCGTCGACGCACTCACCCTCAATGCCGGGGAGGACCGGCTCCTCTCGGCGGTGATAGACCACACGGACGGGTTCGCCTACTTTCGCACGTACAACTCGCCGGGCATCGTCGTCAAGGTGCGGCTCTCCGATTTCACCCGCGTCGGTGCGCTCACCCTCAACGCGGGCGAGGACTATCTCATTCGGCGGCGATAGACCCCACGGATGGATTCGCCTACTTTGGCACAGGGAACGGGCCGGCATCGTCGTCAAGGTGCGGCTGTCCGATTTCACCCGCGTCGGCGCACTCACTCATCGCAGGGGAGGACCGGCTCTTCTCGGCGGTGATGGACGCCACGGGGGTTCGCCTACTTTGGCACGGAACCTCGCCGGGCATCGTCGTCAAGGTGCAGCTCTCCACTTTCACCCGCGTCGGCGCGCTCACGCTCAATGCGGGGGAAGACGTGCTCCGCTCGGCGGTGATAGACCCCACGGATGGATTCGGCTACTTTGGCACGGGCACCTCGCCGGGCATCGTCGTCAAGGTGCGGCTGTCCGATTTCACCCGCGTCGGCGCGCTCCCCCTCATCGCGGGGGAGAATGACCTCCTCTGGCGGTGATAGATCCCACGGGTGGGTTTGCCTACTTTGGCACGGACACCTCGCCGGGCATTGTCGTCAAGGTTCGGCTGTCGGATTTCACCCGAGTCGGCGCGCTCACGCTCAATGCGGGGAAGACTTTCTCGGCTTGGCGGTGAAGATCCCACGGCCGGCTTGGTCTACTTCGGCACGGACACCTCGCCGGCCCGTCGTCAAGGTGCGGCTGTCCGATTTCACCCGCGTCGGCGCGCTGCCCCTCAATGCGGGGGAGAAGAATTAGACTCAGCGGTGATTGACCCCACGGACGGACTTGCCTACTTCGGCACAGGCACCTGGCCGGGCATCGTCGTCAAGGTGCGGCTGTCCGATTTCACCCACGTCAACGCACTCACACTCAACCCCGGGGAAATCCGCCTTGAATCAGCCGTGATAGACTCCACGGCGACTTGCCTACTTCGGCACGGAGACCGGGCCGGGCCTTGTTGTCAAGGTGCGGCTCTCCGATTTGACACGCGTCGGCGGGCTCACCCTCAACGCGGGGGAGAATACGCTCTTCTCAGGTGATTGATGCCACGGGTGGCTTTGCCTACTTCGGCACAGGGACCTGGCCCGGCATCGTCGTCAAGGTGCGGCTCTCCAATTTCAGCCGCGTTGGCGCGCTCCCCCTCAACGCGGGGGAGAACAACCTCGACTCAGCGGTGATAGACCCGACGGGCGGCTTTGCCTACTTCGGCACAGGCACTTCACCAGGCAGAGTCGTCAAGGTTCGGCTGTCGGATTTCAACCGCGTCGGTGTGCTCACCCTCAACGCAGGGGAGGACTATCTCAGCTCGGCGGTGATAGACCCGACGGGCGGCTTTGCCTACTTCGGCACAGACACCACGCCGGGCATCGTGGTGCGGGTGGACCTCGGAAAACAGCAGGACCACCCTGATTTCGTCGGTGAATCCGTCGGTCATCGGACAGACGATCACGTTCACGGCGAATGTCAGCGCGGTGACCACCGGGCATGCCAACGGGAAACGTGACTTTCAAAGACGGCGGTACGGCAATCTGCTCGAGCGTCGCGCTGAGTTCGGGGCAGGCAACCTGCGCCACCTCCGCGCTGAGCGCGGGCACGCTCTCTATCACCGCGGAGTACAGCGGCGACGGCAACTTTAACGCCAGCACCTGCACGCTCTCGCCGAATCAGACGGTGAACAAGGCGAACACGACGACGACCGTCACATCGTCGGCGAATCCAGCCGTCCTCGGGCAGTCGGTCACGTTCACTGCGAACGTTGTGGTGGTTGCGCCTGGCGCAGGCACGCCGACAGGCACGGTGCAGTTCAAGGTGGACGGCGCGAACTTGGAGACGCCCGTGACGCTGTCGGGCGGCAGCGCGAGCGTGAGCACGGCAGCACTCACTGTCGGCACGCGCATCGTCACGGCGGACTACGGCGGTGACGGCAATTTCAACGCCAGCACCGGCACGCTGAGCGGTGGGCAGGTGGTGGGCAATGCGAGTTTGTATCTGCCATTGATTCTGCGGTAAGCGCAACAGACCCGAAGGCGCGCAGCATCTCAAAACCAATGCGGAGAGATAAGCCACAGACCTGGAAGGTGCGCCATTGGCGGAAACCTCACCGGTCTCAGATCCAAATGGATGATTGACCAATGGTATTCGTCCTCTCATACTCGCTT
>CAVQYN010000003.1:0-24421 GCA_963718225.1 uncultured Chloroflexia bacterium | reverse complement strand
TGCCCGATCACGTCCACTTGTTTGTTTCCGCGCCACCCAAATTTGCGCCTTCTCAGGTCGTGCGGTTGTTCAAAGGAATTACCTCGCGCCGACTCTCTCAAGAGTTCGAACAAATTCGCCGTGCTTACTGGGGACCCCATGCCGCGCTGTGGGCAGAGGGCTACTATGTTGGTACCGCAGGTCACGTGAGCGCAGACACGATGCGGATTCGCCGTTCCATCGGGGAGTGCCAAAGAGATTAGCGCAACTATTGACACATACGAACATCTGTGCTATCCTGGGTTTGTGAAACTGATTGCCCAGGTCAAACTGCAAACCACTCCCGAACAACTTGCCGCGCTCAAGCAGACGATGCAAGAGCCAATCGCGCCTGTGATTACATTTCGTCCGTCGCGTGGGAACAGAAAACGTTCAAGCAATTTGCTTTGCACAAGTTGGTTTACCAGGCGTGCGAAAGCAGTTTGGCTTGTCGGCGCAAGTGACGGTACGGTGTATTGCCAAAGTTGCCGATGCGTACAAGTTGGATTAGCGACGCAAACGCAAATTCAAACCGCAAGGCGCGATCACTTACGACGACCGCATTTTGAGTTGGCAGTTGGAACAATCCCAGGTTTCGATTTGGACGACGAACGGACGCATCAAGATTCCGTTTGTCTGCGGTGACAAACAATCCGAACTGCTCAAGACGCGCAAAGGCGAAACGGATTTGATTCTGTTTCGAGACCAATGCTATTTGTCTGCGACGTGCAACGTTGCCGAACCCGAACCGATTCAGAGCGAAGGGGTATTGGGCGTTGACCTGGGTGTCGTGAACATCGCGGTGATTCGGATGGCACCGTGTATTCGGGCAAGACCATCAACCACGTGCGCTTTCGCCATCGTCGTTTGAGAGCCAAATTGCAAAAGAAGGGCACGCGCTCGGCCAAGCGTTTTCTCAAAAAGTTGTCGGGCAAAGAAGCCCGTTTTGCCAAAGACGTCAATCACACGATCAGCAAGCATGTGGTGACACTCGCGCAAGGCACTCGGCGTGCGATTGCCCTGGAAGACTGAGGGGCATTCGCAAACGAGTTACGGTTAGACGCGACCAGAGAGCCACTCTGCATAGTTGGTCGTTCTTTCAACTCCGAGCGTTCCTCGTTACAAGGCGCAACTGGCTGGCGTCACGGTAATTCCTGTTGACCCGCGTAACACGTCGCGCACTTGTCCTCACTGCGGTTGTGTCGATAAACGCAATCGTCCCTCGCAAAGTAAATTCTCCTGTGTGGCCTGTGGATATCTGGATTCGCAGATCACATCGCGGCTCGCAACATTGCGAGTCGGGCGGTTGTCAACCCGCCGAACGTAGCGCACGATGAAGCCAAAGCTGTTGAGATGCAATCTGTCTCAATGGAACTGCGGTCGAGTGCAGTTACAAGCCACCCGGTTCTAGTGGGTGTGTAGTTGACCTGACACCGTACCATTCGCCGCCAGCGAAATCTTCATCGAAAATTTTCTTGTCTTCCGCATCGGCGATCTGATCGCCAGCGGCACGCGCTTGCGCCCAAAAGTGTTTCGCCTCATCGATTTTGCCGTTGAGCGCGAGCGCACGCGCCATGCCTTCGTATGCAAACGCAAGATCGAAATCCTGCATTTCATCGCGGTGCGCGTGCGTGAGATCGAGACAGCGTTGCGCGTGGTGGAGCGCCGTATTCGCGTTGCCTGTGACGGTGAGCACGCGCGCAATCAACCATTCGCCGCGTTGACGATTTACTTGCGTGCCGGCGAACCGCCAATGATACAGCGAGGTATACGCGGCTTCGATCATCTCTGCAGTTTCGTCCGCCGAGCGATTGGGCTTGTCCAGTAAATTCCAGACCTTGCCGTTCGTCTGCTTGGCGAACTTTAATTGTGCTTCGTCGAGCGAATACTTCTCTGGCGAGTCCATTGTTCCTCCTTATGATTTATCGCGCACAAGCACGAATTTCCAATAGCGATTGCCGTACCGCTCGAATTCGGAATCGAGCTGCATGCCCACGCGTTCTGCCACGCGCCGCGATGCATTGTTTCCGGTGCGAATGAGACTGATGAGCTGCGTCAGCCCCAAGATGCCGAATGCATAATCGCGCACAGCGATTGCCGCTTCGGTCGCGTAACCGCGATGCCAATAGTCACTGCGAAAATCATAACCCAATTCAGCAACCGTCGTGCCATCGACTTGCAGCATCTCCAAGCCGCAATCACCGATGAGCGCGCCGCTCGATTTGAGAATGACGGAATACAGTCCATAGCCGTACTGCGTTTGATGATCGAGATTGCGTTGGAGCCAGCGTTGCATTTGCTCGCGGGGAAACAATTCGCCGCCGAACGATGCCATCACCCTGGGATCGGTAAAGATGCGCAAGAGGTCGTCGAGGTCGGTGGGTTGCATTGGGCGAAGTACGAGGCGCGGGGTTTCAATCTGCGAATTCTGTCCCACTGATCTGTCCTACTGCGCCTGGTCGGCGCGTTCCCACCAGCGAATGTGCCGATCATTCCAACGATGCTCGTCAGAATGACAATCAATGTAACTGACGCTCCCAGATTTTCGCCTTGGACATACAAAGCGGGGACAGACCAAGGAAAGTATTCTCCCCATCCAGCGGCATTGATGAGTTGCGCCAGTCCCATCGCAAGAATCATGACGCCGATCGGCGGCAAATAACCTTGCCATGCGCTCGCCGCGAAAGCAATCGGCGTGACGAGTGCGATGGTTAGACATACGGCGACGACGATCATCATTCCGCTTTGCCAAAAGATTTGCGGCGATACTTGTGGAAGACCCAGGCTGTGCCGATAGCAAGAGTGATGAGACAAGTGATTGATGGTCAATGCGGCCGACCATACCGCAATCACGACGAGTTTGCTCAACACGATCGTGGAACGCGAGGTGGGCAAGGCAAGCAAATCTTTCACCGTGCGATCAGAATACTCGCGACCAAACACCCAACGGCGATGAGACCGAAAAGAATAATGCCGCCCGCGCCAACCGCCAACGTAGAAATCGAAGATACGTGGGCCAATCGGCGGCGCCCATCGTGAGCCGCGCTTTGTCGCTGATCAGTCCAACGCGGCGCGCCAGTTCGGGATCCTTCAGGACGATCATAAAAAATCCGCCGCCGAATGGAACCATCGCAAATCCAAGCGCGGTGAACAAAGGCATTTTAGATCGTCGCGCTTTGAGAAACTCGACCCAGATCGATTGAAACAAATTATTCATCGACAAAAATCTTCTAACCGCAAAGACGCAAAGGACGCCAAGAAAAAATATTCTGCTTCTCCCTGGCCTCGCGTTCCCCGGGCAGTGTGGCGTCTTCGCGGTTCCATGTTTTACTCCGACGAGTCGCAGAAAATAATGTTCGAGGTCTTCTTGCTCGACGTTGAGCATTGTCGGCGCGTGACCCGCATTGACCAATCGCGTCGCAATTTCATCGGGTCGCTCGATCGCCGCAATGTCTTTTATTTCGATAGTGCCATCGGCTGACAATTCGGTGGAGAATCCTGCGGCGATGAGGACAGCGCGCGCCGCCTGACAATCGCGCGCGCGAATGAGCAATCGTCGCCGCCGATTGCGTTCGAGTTCATCGACATCGAGTTCTTGAAGCAAGCGTCCTTGATGGATGATGCCGATGCGATGCGCGAGCCGCGACACTTCGCCGAGAATATGGCTCGACATGAAAACGGTGACGCCTTGTTCGTGCGCCAGGTTGATGAGGAGGTTGCGGATTTCGACGATGCCCGCCGGGTCGAGTCCGTTGGCTGGCTCGTCGAGGATGATCAGTTCAGGATTGTGCAACAGCGCCTTTGCCAGTCCCAGTCGTTGTGCGTTGCCGTGCGACAACGTGCCTGCGCGCCGGTCCGCATACTCGGACGATCCTCAACAGTTCGATGACACGATCAACGGCTTGCGGTTCGGTGCCAGGACGCAGACGACGCATCACTTCGAGATTTTCGCGCACGGTGAGTTCGGGATACGCGTTCGGCGTCTCGACCAAATAGCCGACCGCGCCACGGTTTTTTTTCGCCCATGCGAATCGGCGTTCCCAGCACGCGCGCTTCGCCGCTGTCGGCTTGACCATGCCAAGCAACATCCGAATCGTCGTCGTCTTGCCCGCGCCGTTGAGACCCAGGAACGCATAGATTTCGCCCCGCTCGACGCGCAACGACAATCCATCGACGGCGGTGACTTTGCCGTACCGTTTCACGAGATTGTTTGTTTCGATGGCTGGGTTCATCCTACCAACGTCTCCAACAACGCCTTCGCCTCTTTCTTCCCGCCGTCCCGTTCTCGCCGCCAGGACCCACACACGACGGACAGCCACGCTCCGCGTCGCATTCGCACGACGACAATGGACGGCGTGTTACTTGTATTCAAGCCGCCCTTCAACCTGGCTGTTGAGATTCTGATGCGCGCGCAGATATTCTTCCAACACATCGCGCAGCGAAGTGGTGGCAACGTGCGATCCCGCGTGCGCCTCCAACTCGGCATTCGTCAAGCCGATATTTTGCTCCGCGTTTTTCACATGAAATCCCTGCAAGCCCAGCGTATACGTGTTGTCATCTTGTACGAGCGCATTGTTCACCATCAACGTTTCGAGCGTGCGTGTGGCATCGTTGTACACCGCGCGCACACCGCGATTCACTTGAAAACACTCGCCTTCGCTATTGCGATTTTCAGGGCGCATAATGTGCGCGAAAATCTTTTTCAACTGCGCGCCCGTAATCGTGAATCGATTCAAAGCGTCATCGTAGGCAAAGACGCGGTACAACTCGCCCAGCGTGACCAACGGTCCCAGCGTGTTTGCGCGCAATGAGCCACTGCCGAGCAAGATCACGTCGATGCGTTGCGTCTCGGCGAAAATATCGGCGAACAGGTTACCCATCGCTGTTTCTTGTTCGCGATGTGGATGCGTCAGCGGTTGCGCGAATCGGCATAACATCACATTGTATTTGCGGTCCACCACTTCTTTGAACGAGTCGATGAATTTTTGCAGATCGGCGTCCGGCTCGGCGAGTTGATTCGTAATCGGAATCAACTGCCATTTCCATTCGACAATCTGATTCGTCACATCATCCACCATCAAATCAAACCGTCCGACTTGATCGGTACCGACACCGGCTTGGGTAATGAGCACGTTGTTGACCGACGCGGGCTGATCGAGAATTGTGTGTGAATGGCCGCCGATAATCAAATCGATGCCCCACGCCGGGTCGAGCAAACGCGCCAATTCCTTGTCCGACTCGAACCCGATATGCGTGAGCAGCACGGTCAAATCAATGTTGAGGTCTTTATAGGCGTTGCAAATACGCCCCACTTCGGTCGCGGCTTCAGTGAGCGAGATAAAGGTCGCAATGCTTGCGTCGCGCTTGAGCGATTGCAAAACCGTTTCGGTTAGAATGCCGATAAACAGGATCGAGTATCCATCGACCTCCAAAACGAGATGGGGTCGCATCAAGCGCCGATTGTACTTTTTGATGTACATGTTCGCATTGACGATGGGAAAGTTTGCCATCTTTTCGAGAAAAAGCAGATGCGGCAAACCGTAATCCAACTCGTGATTGCCGAGCGAGACGACATCCGGCGCGAGATAATTCATCAATTCTACCGTCGAAATGCCTTTGAATTCCGAGTCGATCATCGAACCTTGGACCATATCGCCGGCGATCACAAAGAGCACGTTTTCCTCTTCGCGGCGCACGCGGCGGATATAGCCGGACAAGAGTGACAGCCCGCCGATGAGATTGCCGGGCGCGCCCTGCGCTTCGGCGAAAAAATCGCCGTGCATATCGTTCGAGTGGAGTATCGTAAATTTCTTGATGCCCATCAATGTGTTCCCTTCAATACAGAATTTCAGCCGAACGAGAAATGTTCAGCGTTGCTTGGTTGGCGATATTATTCTTGTTCCTGCCAGCCATGCAATCGTAAACGCCAAGAACTATCTCACTGTCTGCTGAGAATTTCCAACAACGCTTTCGCTTCTTTCTTCCCGCCGTACCCATTCTCGCCGCCAGGACCCACGCACGAGGGACAACCGTCCTCGCATTCGCACGACGACACCAGTTCCAGCGCGCGCGCCAGCAACTCGTCGTGCAGTTCAAACAAGCGTTCGCTGAAACCAATGCCCGCCGGAATCTGATCGTAAATCACAATCGTCGGCTTGCCGTCTGCGAGCGGCGATTCGGGATCGGAATGAACGCCGATGTCGCCGGTGTCGCACATCAGAAACAGCGGCGCGAGATGCCCCAGGATGTGCGCGACGCCCGCCAGCCCACTGCGAATTCGCACCGCCAGTTCCGCGCGGCGATGACAGTTAGGGCACAGCGTCACCAAGTTGGATAGTTCGTTAGCGAGTTGGCGTGTTGGAAACGCGCGAAACGGAATCTTGTGATGAACGTCGAAGACCCCGCGATTTGTGCGTGGGTGATGTGGTCGCCATCCTCTGGCACGCCGCAACCCTGACAGCGATACTTGTCCCGCGCGCGCACGCGATTACGAATCGCATCCCAGTCCGGTCCGTAATCGTTCGGCGCGTTCGACCACAAACCTTCATCGCGCAACTTGGTTCACCGTCTCATCCGTCACCGCAAGCCAGTAGCCGGTCGTGTGCAATTCGGTCGGCGGAAGCGAGACGACACCTTCACCCAAATTTTCGTGCGTGAACCATTTGATTTTTTTATAGCCGGTCACCTGCGTCGTCACCGCAATTTCGCCGTGCGCTTTCGTCGCGCCGCGCGCATTGGCACGCGCAAGTTCATCGATCAACTGCACCGTCGTCTCTTTGCGCGGCTCGGTGTAGTAATCGGCGTCGGTCGGCACGAGGCGCGCGATGTGATGCTCCAAATCGAGTTCACCGACGACGAACGATTGCCCCTCGTGCAAATAAATCGCTTCGGGATGCACCATCCAATACGCACTCTCCAGATCGACATTGCCGATGATACCCCTCACCCTTGCCCTCCCCCGTTTCTGACAGGGGATGGGGGTTGACCTGCAACGCCACCGTTTGCGCCGAGGCACTGCGAAGCGAAATCGCATCGGCAGGATATTGGTCCGACATCCAAAAAAATTTTTCGCCCGATTGATGAATGACTTTCGATTCGACCAGAAACTGGAGGAACTCGGCAACGCGCGACGACTCAACGCGCCCGAAATTTTCACCTTGGCGAAACGGCAACTCGAACGCGGCGGAACGCAAATGCGCGAGGAGAATCAAAAGGTTATCGGGATTGATGAGCGCGCTTTCCGGCGAACGACCGAAAATATAATCGGGATGCCGCGCGAGAAACTGGTCGAGCGGATCCGCCGATGCGACGAGCATCGCGAGCGACACCTCATCGCCGCGACCCGCGCGCCCAGCTTGTTGCCACGTTGCCGCAATCGTCCCCGGATAGCCAACAAGAATCGCCGCGCCCATCCCGCCAATATCGATGCCGAGTTCGAGCGCATTCGTCGCGACAACCGCGCGCACGGTTCCATCGCGCAATCCTTTTTCGATTTCGCGGCGTTGGCTGGGCAGATAGCCGGAGCGATAACCGCGAACTCCCTCTCCTGTCGACTGTGTCGACGGGGGAGGGTTAGGGGTGGGGGTGAGGTACCGCAACATTATTTCGACTGTTCGCCGCGAACGCGCAAAGACAATCGTCTGAATATTTTGCTTGAGCAACTCTTGCGCGAGCCGCACGCTTTCGAGCATCGAACTGCGGCGGAGACCTAGCTTTGGCATCGACGACCGGCGGATTGTAGAGGACGAATTGCTTTGCGCCTTTCGCCGCGCCATCGTTATCGACGAGCGTAACATTTTCTTCGATGAGTCGCTCGGCGAGTTCGACCGGATTCGCAATCGTCGCCGACGTGAGAATGAATTGCGGCGATGCGCCATAAAATGCGGCGACGCGCTTCAATCGGCGAATGACGTTGGCGACGTGCGAGCCAAATACCCCGCGATACACGTGCATTTCGTCGATGACAACGAATTGCAGATTGCGAAAGAACTCTGCCCAAATCGTGTGATGCGGCAGAATGCCGGTGTGCACCATATCGGGATTGGAAACAATAATGCGCGCGGATTTGCGAATGGTGGAACGGAGATGCTGGGGCGTGTCGCCGTCGTAGGTGGAGACGGACGGAAGACCGATGACCGAGGACGGAGAATTTCTTTCGGTCTTCGGTCTCGCGGAGCGGTCCTCGGTCAGATTTGCCACTTGGTCTTGCGCCAACGCTTTCGTCGGAAACAGGTACAACGCGCGCGCTTGGTCATCGCGCAAGAGCCGGTCCAGCACGGGCAAATTGTAGCACAGCGTTTTGCCGCTCGCTGTCCCAGTGACGACGACGATGTGTTTGCCGTCACGCACATGTTGCCACGCGGTCGCTTGATGCGTGTACAGTGAATCGATTCCGCTGCGCGCGCAGTGATTCAATTAGCGCGGGATGCAAATCGTCGGGGAAGACAACGGTTTGCGCGGCACGCGCCGGAATCGTTTTGCGCGCGGCGATGTTCGGCGCGATAGAGGAATCGGTATTCCAATCGGAGATGAGTTGCGAGATCATAATCTCCCACAGAATCACGCAGAAATACGCAGAAATCTATCCGCGAAACAGAATTCTGTTTCTTCTGCGTTGGCTGTGCGAACTTTGCGCGCAGTATTTGCGGTTATTTGATTTTACTCGCGCGCTCGATGCGCTCCAGCCCCTCTTGCAGGACGGAACGCGGGCAACCGATATTCATCCGCATGAATCCATCGCCGCCAGGTCCAAACGTGTGCCCCTCGTTCAACGCGACCTTGGCTTGTTTCAGGAATAGATCACGCAATCCGGCTTGATCCAGTCCCAAGTCGCGGCAATCGAGCCAGAGCAGGTACGTGCCTTCGGGACTTCACGATCTTGATTTTGGGAATCCGTTGCTGGAAAAATCGAATCGTGTAATCGATATTGTCTTGCAGATAATCGAGCAATGCTTCCAGCCATTCCTCGCCGCCGCGATACGCCGCTTCCAATCCGACCATACCGAAAATATTTGAACTATTTAAGGCAAAATTCTCTAACATGAGATTGAATTGCGTGTGCAGTTTGGGATTGGGGATGATCGCGGCGGCGGTGTACAAACCGGGAATGTTAAAGGTCTTGCTCGGCGCAATCAGCGTGATGGTGATCTCGGCGAGTTCCGGCGAGAGCATCGCCAGCGGCGTATGCTTGTAGCCGGGCAAGATCAAATCGGAATGGATTTCGTCGGAGAAGATCAAGATATTTTTGCGCGCGCAAATTTCGCCCAGGGCGGTCAATTCTCGCGCTTGTCCACACACGCCCGACTGGATTGTGCGGACTGCATAGGATCAGTGCGCGAGTGCGGTTGTCAATCTGTTTTTCCAAATCTGCAAAATCCATCCGATAATAACCATTCTCGGCATGCAGCTGATTCAAGGCAATTTGTCGCCCATTGTTCTTGGTAATTGTAAAGAACGGAAAATACACCGGCGGCTGAACGACGATCTTGTCACCCGGTTGGGTGAACGCATGCACCGCGATGTCGAGCGCGGTGACGACGCCGGGGCTGTGCGCGAGCCAATCGCGTTGGATGTCCCACCCATGCCGCCGGCGCATCCAATCGACCATCGATTCAAAGTACGAATCAGGGCGCATGGGGTAGCCATAGACCCCGTGTTGCGCGCGCTGTTGAATTGCATCGATGACGGCGGGCGGTGCTTGAAAGTCCATATCCGCCACCCACATGGGCAAAACGTCTTCGCCGAATTTACTCCACTTGTCCGAATCCGTGTGGCGACGATCAATCACATTATCAAAATATGATCATAGTTGTCATCATTGCTCCTTTGTTCGCGATTATAACACAGAACGAATCCGTGACGGTTTGACGCAATATTCCAAGCGTGGTAGATTGAAAATAATGGCAAACAAATCGATCCTCTATGAATTGCAGATCAATCTGTCGAACGGCGACTGGGGTGTGAATTGTCCGCTCGATCAATCGCTGATCGGTCCGCTGCAATATGGCTGGGATCGCTTTCGCAAAGACGCCGATTCGATGACGTTCGGCGGTGGCTTGCTTGCCGGGTCGCCCTTGCCCGGCACGCGGCGCATGATTTTTTGCGGCTATTCCCCGCAATGGGAAGACTTTTACGTTTCCGCGCTCGGCGGCGCGATGTACGTCTTCCATCGCTTCGGCGTGAACTATGTGTGGTTGCGCGGTCGCTGTCCCGTCGATTCGGTGCTGGTGCTGAACCTTAAGCAAAATGAATACAGCGTCCGGCTCGAGCCGATTGATGCCGAGGCGCTCTGGCGGGGTTATACCGGTCAGGACGGCATCGCGCGCATTGGATTCTATGCATTGCAATCGGCGCTGTTCGATAAATACAAATCCGAATACACCGGCGACAATTTCCGGATTCTCGCGGTTGGACCTGGGGCGCGGCACACCAACGAAGGCGCGATTGGGTCGAATCAAATTCGCAAAGGCGCGCTGAGCAACATCGATGATTGGGCGGGGCGCGGCGGGCTGGGTTCGCGCTTGCTTCAACATCATCGCCTCGCGGCGATTGTGTTCGGCGGCGATTGGCAAGACCCGGCGCTGGCGCAAGCGCGCGAACTCGACGAATATTTCTTGGCGCGGTTTGGTAAGCGCGCGATTGCCGCCGATCTCGCGCTCTCGCAAAAGTATCGCTATGTGCCGGAGTTTGAAACCGGCGGCACGTTCGGCGTGAACATGCACACGGCGAATGATCGCTTGTTCAGTTTCAACTATCGCTCGATCTACGCGAGCGACGCCGAACGCTTGCGCCAGCACGACGAATTTATCCTCGGGCATTATCTCAAACAATTCAACGACGAAATCATCAAGCCGAAAAATTTCGATCATTGCGGCGAACCGTGCGCGGTCGCGTGCAAAAAATACGTCAACGAATTCAAAAAGGATTACGAGCCGTACGAAGCGTTGGGTCCCAATTGCGGCGTGTTCGATCAGCGCGCGGCGGAGCGGCTCAACAAATTCGTCGATGCGATGGGACTGGATGCGATTCAGACCGGCGGCACAGTCGCGTGGATCATGGAATTGATCGCCGATGGCTTGATTCCGCCGGCGGATTTTGGCTTGCCGATGGAGAAACCGCGCTTCAAGTTCGCAAGTCAGCCGAGTGAATTCGATATCGCCGCAGATTCAGCGTTCAACGCCGATTACGCCATCGCGATTGTCAAAATGATCTTGTTCAGCGCGCCAGGCGAACCTTTTCGGCAGGGAATTCGCGCGGCGGCGAAATGGCTCGATGCGAAATACAAGATTCGCTCCTTGGATCGCGCGGTCTTTGTCGCGCACGGCGACGCCGGGTGCATGGTGCCGAATCAATATTGGACGCCGGGCATGTTCGCGCCGATGCCGCTGATGGGCAAGTATTTTAGCTTCTACGAAAACAAATTTCTGCCGCCGCGCGCACTCGGGCGCAAGAACGTCGAACGCTTTGTGTACGAGTTGTATTCCGAAAATAGCGGCGCGTGCCGGTTTCATCGCAAGTGGGTCGAGGACATTATCGATGAAATCACCCTTTCGCACTTTGATTTGAAATTCGATTTCTGGCGCGACAATTTCCAGCTTGCCAAATCCATTCACGATGCGCAATCGGCGCGCGGCATCGTTTGGGAATCGGAACGCGTCGTCGATATTATTCACGGCTTTTTGGAGAAATGGCAACGTGATGGTTTGAAGGATGCCGAGCTCGACAAGTGGCTTGCGCGTTTTCGCGCGAACAAGTGGCAAGCCGCGCGCGATTTCTGGCGCGAAATGTATGAGGGGATGGCGGAAGCGTTTCAAGCCGGCTTTGCCGAACCGAATCCGACACCACCACTGCAGTTGAACAAATCGCACCTTCCTGATATCATTTCTTCCGAAGAGTCCCGAGGTAATTGACTAGGTTGCCATCTGCGCGACACCCGATTCCCGACTGATGCTCTCGAGCGTTTCTATCGGTTAAAGTTGAATCACCAAGCGGACGGGCAGGTTGTCTCAAGTCTGATAAGAAAGCAAATGGGCAAGCGATCGATGCTTGCCCATTTTTCAATTCAAGAGGAGGTCATCTTGCTGAAATATACGTTACAGGGGTGCGTGTGACTTGTTCCACCGGCAAAACGTCTATCAATTCATACTTGCGTGCGCCGTATCCCAACTGCTCCGCATATTCAGTTACTAGGTAAGGGTCTTTCAATGGTCCATGCAACCAGCGCAGTGGATGCCCTTGCCGAGTATGGACTTCCATCGAAGTTGGAATGTTCTCCTCAATGAGTGGCGTCCGTGCAGTCACATCGAGAACAGCTTGGTCGAGTGCGACAATATCATCCGATCCAAAAATCCCAGCGTCGGGCAAAATCGGCATACTCGTAAAGCCAAAGCAGTCGCATACGGGGGTCATATGGGTTGCCAAAACCAAGTGGGTCGCTTTTTCTTTGGCAAAGGTTGAGAGCACGAGGTCAACCGAGATCGCGCAGGCTTCCATAAAAGCGTGAAAATTCACAGGATCGATTTTCAAACTACCCGGCGGGGCAATCTGCAAACAACGACCACAGGCATTACACTCTTCCGGGTGGAGGTGTAATTCGTTCGGATCCTGCTTGTCATGCACGATGCCGTTGTGTGGGCACACATCGACGATCCGTTGGCGCGTCGCGGCATCGGGACATTTATCGGCAAACCAATACTTGTCAAAATGCATCGCGTCGTGCATTGCGCTGCGTGTCTCACCGATCATGCATCCGAGCGCGAGATTTTTCATCGCGCCACCGTAACCGCAACTGGGATGTCCTTTGGCGTGCGCGAGATCGACGAGAAAACTGGCATCCTGAATCATGCCCGCGAGTTTCCAGGTCTGAATATTCTTAAATGGTCGTTGATGCGGGTAGAAATACCTTTCATGGACGCCGGCGGATGGAAAAACTGGACACCCTAGCGTCTCCGATGAATAGCCGCGTTGCTCCGCGCCTTCGGCGTCCCAACTGACATCGGTGACAAATGGTTTGCCGCCGCCATCCTTGATCGCTTGCACAACCTTGCGCACAAAAACTGGATGCACGGTCGAATATCCAAGGTTTTGACCTGTATGCATTTTGATCGCGACCGTCTCCCCTGTCACTCGTTCGCGCAAATGCAAACGATCCAAAATCAAATCGAGTTTGGCGGGCAGAGTTTCCTTGGCTTCCAAGCGGGCTTGACGCGGTGAGCCGAAAAAGACTTGAGCAGGCATAAAATGATCCTCTGTGGTTGGAATATGAGGTTTTGGTCTAAATGACCAGTAATCCTATACTTTTCGCGAGATACACTGCAAACCAGCTGCAGAATTGGGTGCTATTTTAGCACAACCCCAATGCCGCATCAAATCATTGA
This sequence comes from uncultured Chloroflexia bacterium, assembly GCA_963718225.1. Lineage (GTDB taxonomy): Bacteria > Chloroflexota > Anaerolineae > UBA4142 > UBA4142 > DAOTXS01. Next base: position 11,027 of record CAVQYN010000003.1, on the reverse strand, counting down.
GGGCACGGTAGGATGTTGTTGGCCGCACGGTTTTTGTAAGGTCTCTTGACGGCAGGGGTAAACTCTCACACGGGAGTGTGAAGCCGCACTTAACGATCGCTCTGACTTGAAAAGGCGCACTCGGTTTTCGGTGATTCTTCCAGTCGCAAGACCGACTTTGCAACAGCCGTGCCCGAAGTTCGTTGCCCCCTTGTCAAGGGTAATCAATTATGCGATAATGCAGCCCCTTCGAGTTTGGTGGTACTAACCCGCTTGCGGCGATTGTCGTGCGTTTTCCAGGAGAAGAGAATGTCCAAGTGCGCTGTCTTTGTCTTTACGATAGCAGGCTTTGTTTTGTTCGGTGCCGCATGCGCGCCGTTATCCACGGCTACCCCGGCATCACCTACGCGCACACGCGTGCCCACCTTGCCGCCGTTGCCTTCGTCAACCCCTGCCGCATTGCCAAAACCGACCATATCGCCAACTCCGATGCTTTCGCTGACTGCCACGCCATCAACGGTTGCGCCGACTGCGATTATTGGCACCACATCGTTCACCGCTTCGCCAACCCCACCTGCAACCTTGCCACCGACGCTTACCCCAACCGTCGCTGTTCAACCGGGTTTGTATGTGACCAACTTGCGCATTGCCCCCAACCCGCCAGTGCGCGGAGTCGATCTGGTTTTCTATGTAACTTTTCTGAATTCAGGCAACTCGGAATTTAACCCTCGATGGGTGGTCTATATCTACAAAGCCGACACCCCCAATCGCTCTCTCAGCGAAACGACTGTGCTTCAGAGTTCGATTCCACCGGGCACGCACGAGATCCGATCCGATGGCAGCTGGAAACTAGGGGCAGGCACTCCTCCGTGCGACTATTTTTTTGCACGCGTTGCTTCCCTTGAGATCAATCGCCGGGCTGTGGCATACACGCAACCCGACGGCGCGGTCTTTGAAAAGGGGTTCACGATTTGTCCACCCTAGAGTGTGTTTGATCGCACGCTATCGCCCGGTTGAACAGGGAGACTATGAATACGTCAGATAAGCCACTGGTCAAGTTTCTATATTCGCAATTCAATCCAGCGATTCGGTTGATGAATCGTTTGCGGTTTCCACAAAAATTCACGCTCATCAGTTTGTTGTTCGCGTTGCCCTTGGCTTTGCTCATGATCTTGCTGGTGCTCAATCTTGGAGCGCGCATCGACGTGTCCAACCAAGAAAGAGACGGGATCGCATACCTGCGCGCGCTTCAGGCATTTTCGGAACAAATGATTCAAGGGTTACTGCTTGAAGAGGAACTTGCCGGCTCGCCGTCGGCCGAACAGGATGTTTTGATCACACGCCGAAAAATGGACGATGCGTTCAACACTTCTGGACGCGCGTGATCAGCAGTTCGGCGTGACGCTTGGGCACGCGCGAAAAATTCAAGGTGCTCAAGGAAACCTGGCTTGCGCTGAAAAATCAACCCCCCGATCCCAGCTCCAGTGACCATCGCGAACCTATACACCACGCTTCTGGACCACGAGCATGAATTGCGCGTGCAGGTCGGCGACACGTCCCATTTGGTTCTCGATGCGGAATTGGATAGTCATTATCTCATCAATGCTGTGTTGATCGACTTGCCGGCAGTCCAGGGAATCCTTGCGAAGATTCTTACGCTGGACTTGCCGGTTTTCGCGCGCCAAGGCTCGACGGCACTACTCGCTCGCACTTCAACCATGATCGGCGTCCAGCAATCGAATATCAGTGCGATGCAAGAAGACTTTCAGGTAGCTTTTCAGAATACGCACGCGAGTGCGCTTCAAACTAATCTCAGCCCGGCGCTGGAAGAAAGCGTTGCCACGACGACGGAATTCATCAACACGGTGGGTCGCATTTGGAATGCACCCGGCGGCGATTGACGGACCGCGTTACCGCACGCCCGGCCTGCAAGCGTTGCAGGCTAGCCACGAGTTGTGGGATCGCAGTGTTGTCGAATTGGATCGGCTCTTGCAGGTTCGCATCGATGCCCTGAATCAACAGCGCAATATTGCGATTGGTTTGACGGTAGTGTTCCTTGCGCTTGTGGCCTATCTCTGGGTCGCGTTTTATCTCGCAGTCATGCACACGGTGGATGCGCTCGACGCCGCATCCAAGCGGATGGTCAGCGGCACGATGAGTTCAGAACTCGTGCTGGAGAATCGCGATGAGCTGGGACAAATTGTCACGGCGTTCAACAAGATTGCGTCTGCGCTCGTGTCGCAGAGTCAGTATCGTCAAGCCGTCGTCGATAGTGCGGCGGATGGAATTTTGACCGCCGATAAAAAAGGCACGATTCTATCGTTCAACCCCGCCGCGGAAAACATGTTTGGTTACGCGGCAAGTCAGGTCATCGGCAAAGATGTGGAAATGTTGGTGCCGGCCGCGAACGACGAAATGTTTTCCAAGTTCGACAAGGGTGTGCGCATGGGACGCGCGCGGCGCGAAGCAATCGGCGTGCGGCAAGACGGTTCGGAATTTCCGGTTGAAATCGCGGTGACGGATACCCGCGTGGGCGATGGTCAGGAATTGTTCATTGGTTTGGTCCGCGACATCACCGATGTCAAACGTGCCGAAGCCGCGCTCTTGCTAGCGAAAGAAACCGCCGAAGCCGCGAGCAAAATGAAAGGCACCTTCCTGGCGAATGTGAGTCACGAACTGCGGACGCCGTTGACTTCGGTGTTGGGTTTTGCGAAAATCATCAAAAAGCGCTTGGATGAAGTGATTCTCCCGGTCGTGCCGCTGGACAATCCCAAAACGCAACGGGCCGTGCAACAGGTTACGTCCAACGTTGGCATCATCATCGCTGAAGGCGAGCGTTTGACCGCGCTTATTAACAATGTGCTTGATCTGGCAAAAATCGAAGCTGGCAAAGTCGAATGGCATATGGAGCCGATTGCGATTCAAGAAATCATTGAACGAGCAGCGACGGCCACCGCGGCGTTGTTCGAACCCAAGCCGTTCAAACTGACGGTCGATGTGCAACCGATTTGCCGCAACTCACCGGCGACCACGATCGCCTGATCCAGGTCGTCATCAATCTGATTTCGAACGCGGTCAAGTTCACCGAGCAAGGCGGTGTTACGTGCCGCGCGCGACGCGACGATGGCAATATCGTCGTCAGTGTCATCGATACCGGCGGAGGCATCGATCCCAAAGATCACGGCAAAGTCTTTGAACAATTCGTCCAAGTGGGCGATACGTTGACGAACAAACCGATGGGTACCGGCTTGGGGTTGCCGATCTGCAAACAAATCGTCGAACATCACGGCGGGCGCATCTGGGTCGAAAGCGAAATCGGCAGGGCAGTACGTTCTCGTTCACCCTGCCGCTTGCCGCCGCAGCAAGCCGGCGTCGCCAAGCCGGTCGATGATGTGCACGTGAAAAAGATCGATGTCAATGCGCTGGTCAGTCAATTGCGCGCGCACCTGACTGGCAAGTGCAGTGCCGGTCACCGGCAAGAAAACGGTCCTCGTCGTGGACGATGAAGCGAGTATCCGCGAATTGTTGCGGCAAGAATTGGAGTCGGAAGGATACACGGTGCGCGAAGCGAAAGATGGGCGCGAAGCGTTGGCGCAAGTCAAACGTGAAAAACCAGATCTCATCGTGCTCGACGTGATGATGCCGGAACTATCCGGCTTTGACGTTGCCGCCGTTCTGCGCAACGATCCGGAAACGTTCAACATTCCGATCGTGATCCTCTCGATCATTCAGGACAAGGAACGCGGTTATCGTCTGGGCGTGGATCGCTATTTTACAAAACCGATGGACACGCGCGCGTTGTTGAACGAAATCGGCGCGCTATTGACGCAAGGCACATCCAAGAAAAAAGTGCTTGTCGTCGATGAAGATGCGGCAACGGTCAAGACGCTGAGCGAGGCGTTGCAATCGCAGGGGTATTCGGTTGCGGCGGCGTACACCGGCACGGATGGCATCGACCAAGCCGTGGCGGACCGTCCTGATCTGGTGATCGTGCGCTCGCTCTTGTCCGAAAAACATAATCTGGTCAAGACCCTGCGGTTTGAAAAAGGCATGGAAAATCTCTTTTTCCTGTTGTTTGAATAACACGTGCTGTGCGAGTTTTTACCGACCGAGAACACCAAAGATGAAAATTTCTCAACGCAGCGCACTTGGCGTCTCCTGCGGTAATAAAAGAGCTGCGTGAGTGAATCAAAAGGAGTCCCCTTGAGCAAAATTTTAATCGTCGATGATGAATCACACATTCGATTGCTGATCGAACAAACATTGGAAGAATTGGAAGACGCGGGCGTGGAAATTATGACCTCCGACAACGGCGCGGACGCGCTCGAAACGATCAAGGCCGAGAAACCGAATTTGGTTTTTCTCGATGTGATGATGCCGCGCATGAACGGGTTCGATGTTTGTCAGACCGTCAAGCGGCAACTGAATCTGAACGAGGTGTACATCATTATGCTTACGGCGAAAGGGCAAGAGTATGACCGTCAGCGCGGCGCCGAAGTGGGCGCCGATGTGTACATGACCAAGCCGTTCGACCCGGACGAATTGTTGGCGCAGGCGCGCCAAGTGCTTGGATTATGATTTCGATTAGTCGGCTCAACTCAAGTGGGAGGATGAAGTGGAAATAGGACAAATCCAACAAGGCACCGTTACGATTGTTTCAGTCGTTGGAAGTCTGGACGCGCTCACCGCGCCGCAATTGACCCAGCACTTGGACGCCCAATTGCAGGCAGGCAACGCCAAGCTTGTGGTCGATTTGGCAAAACTTGATTACACCAGCAGTGCGGGCTTGCGCGTTTTGTTGAACACCGTCAAGGAAGCTCGCTCGCGTGGTGGTGATCTGCGCCTCGCGGCGGTGCAAGCGAACGTCAAAAAAGTTTTTGATCTGAGCGGCTTTGTCAGCATCATGCAATTCTATCCCGATGTCGCCGCGGCGGTTGCCAGTTTCTAATCGCGTTTGATTGATGTTCAAATATCTGCGCGTCAAACAAGAACCGAATATCGTCGCGCCTGATCCTGGCTCCATTTCCGTGCATGAGTTAATGGGCGATTTGGCGTTGCCCATTTCGATCCGCACGCTTAATGGATTGCCGAGCGAAGCGAAACAGCGCATCTATCGCATGTTGATTCCGCCGGCATTGCTCACGCGCTTTGAAATCAATCCGATTACGTGGCGCGGTCCCGAGGGCGATGGCTATGTGCAGTTGAATGCCGAACCTGAAAAGGGTCTGGTCAATTTATCGGTGCGTGATGCGCCCGGGGTTGACGATGTTTTCTTTTGCGTCGAACTCGCGGACAATAGTTTCAACGGCATCGATTTGAATTTGCTTCTGCTCAACGATCCGGCCACCCGGCGCTTCAAAACCGATTCGGACGAGGCGGGCCAAGTCACCTTGTTTGGCACGGTTCATCGCAATCGAGCGGAAGAAGAACGCGCGATGCAAAACGGACTTGCGCCCGGACAGATTCGCTCGTCGCTCAACGGATCGGTGGCGACGTTTCAGCACCTCGAGGCTTTTCTGGAATTTTTGGGGCATCAAGCGCTGTCGCTCGAGCCGCTGACGTACGCATCGGCGTGGGTCTTTGAGCGACGCGGCTTGGCCTATGTTCGCGGTCACAAGTTGATGGACGATATTCACACCGAGTTTCAACCCGGGCGGTCGGTTACATAAGGCGCTGGATGGCAGTACGCCGTTCCGAAAGGCGGAGCAATGGCAATCGGTGCGCGGACGCGCGTGGGCAATTCACGATGGCATCCTCGCGGCCATCGATGCGACCTGGAATAATGTGCGGATGGTCAAGCAAGTGGGGCGGCACGCGGGCGTGTGCACGTTCCCGGAGGCGACGTATTGAATTGAAAACTGAAATGGCGGCAAAACTTCGTCTGACGAAAGCAGCCGAACTCACCTCCTTGGCGCGCTTTCGAGAATTCATCGACCAGGCGTGCGCCGCGCGCGGCATCGATGCCGAAACGTGTTACGATCTCAAACTAGCCGTTGATGAAGCATGCACGAATGTCATCACGCACGGCTACGCCGGGATGAATCCCGGGTCGATCATTTTGGATCTGGAATTTTCGCCAGACCAAGTGGTCATGCGCCTCACCGATTTCGGGCACCCGTTTGAACCCTACGAGCCTTCTGCACCGGACGTGAACGCCGCGCTCGCCAATCAACCGACCAGCGGTTTTGGTTTGTTCTTCATTTACAGCACGATGGATGCGGTAGATTACAAGACCCGCGAAGAAGGGAACACGCTGATTCTAACCAAGCGCCTCAAGACGGTGATCCGTGAGCCATAACGAAAATCTGCTTTTGCAGCGTTTGCTCAGCCAGCGCAACGCGACCGCGCTCATCCAAGCGATGGAAACTTCGGTGACCAACCTTGCGCTCGCGTTGGTGCGCACCGACGGCTCGGTCTTCGTCAGCACGGCGAATTGGTCGCCATCGCAAGCAGACATTCAACGGTGGTTGGCATCGCGCCGATGCCGGGCAGGGTGGCCACATCGATCAGATTCGATTGTATCCGCTCGCGGCTGGCGCGCACCCGGTCGGCGCGATGATCGTGTCCGATGAGCAATCGCCGCCGCGCAGTCTTGCCCTTGAGCGCGCCTTGCACGCGAGTCTGAACCTCATCCTTGCCGAAGCCTTGGAAAAACGCGATGTTGCCGCCGAAGCGCTGGAACGCTATCGTGAAATCAATTTGATGTATCGCGTGAGCGAAACGATTGGTGCACTGCTCGACGTGGAGAAAATCACCGGGCTGGTGCTCGCGGAGAGTCAGCGCACAATTCGGGCTGAAGCCGGCGTTGTCTTTTTGGTGTCGTCGGATGATGCGGCGTGGCAAGTCAAAGCCGGCTTTGCGCCTGGCGAGGGGGCAGAGGTATTTAGTCAAATGGTGCCGTCCACGTTGGGCTCGGCTTGGCAGAGCAATCAGCCTGCTATCGTAACCGATTATCCGTCTGAGATTCCGTACCGCGCGCTCATATGGGCGCCGCTGAAATCGCAAGAGCGCGTGCTAGGCGGCATCGTGCTGGGGCGGGCGCGCGGTCAGCCGATTTTCACAGCCAGCGACGAAAAACTGTTGATGGCACTCGCGCGCCAAACGGCTATCGCCGTCGATAATGCGCGATTGCATCAGCAAGTTCTTGAAAAAGAGCGGTTGGAACACGAATTGCAGCTGGCGCGCGACGTGCAAGCGAGTTTGATTCCAAGCCAGACACCCCAAATCCCGGGCTGGCAATTCGCCGCCTACTGGAATCCGGCGCGCGAGGTGGCGGGTGATTTTTTCGATTTCATCGACCACGTTGGCGAGGGGAGTCACGCGCAACACGGCATCGTCATCGCCGATGTTTCGGACAAAGGGATGCACGCCGCGTTGTTCATGGCTTTGACCCGCAGTGTGTTGCGCGCGGCCACGACGGCCAGGCAATCGCCGGCAGATAGTTTGAAGCAAAGCAATCGCTTGCTCTGCGCCGATTCCACCGGCGGAATGTTCGTCACTTTATTCTACGCACAGCTCGACACGCGCAACAATGAAATGACGTATGTCAATGCCGGGCACAATCCGCCGCTTGTTTATCGCGCGAAGACAAAAACGGTGGAGCTGCTTGAGCGCACCGGCACGATGCTGGGTTTTGACGAGACGATGAAATTCGGTCAGCGCGCCGTGCAATTTCATCCTGGCGATCTCGTGGTCCTGTACACCGACGGCGTAACCGAAGCGTTCAATCCGGCCGACGAACAGTTCGGCGAAGAGCGGCTGCTCTCGGTTCTGCAAGAGCACTGCGACGCTTCGCCCGATGAGATGTTGCGTTCCTTGCGTGGCACCCTCGCCGAATTTGTTGGCGACCGCGCGCAATCGGACGATATTACGATCGTGATCGCCAAGTGTGTTGGCGTGGCGCAATGAAAACGTCTCTCGAATTGCCGCAAGCGCGATTGCAGGACCTCGAGTCGATTCATCAATTCCTCGATGAGTTTGCCCAGCACGCCGCCCTCGATGAAACCATCACGTTTGCCATGCGGCTCGCCGTTGAAGAGGTTTTTGTCAACCTGGTTGAGCATGGTTATAAACATGCCCTGGGCGCAGTCGGCATTACCCTGCAATCGTCGCCGGATCGCGTGACCGTGATGATTCGCGATCACGCGCCGCCGTTTCCGCCCGAAAACGCGCCGCGTCCTCAGCTCGATCAGGAGTGGCAGACGCGCCAGGTGGGTGGCTTGGGCTGGCATTTCATCCGTGAGATGATGGACGAGATTGAATATCGCTCCGACCCAGCGCAAGGAAATATCCTCACGCTCGTCAAACGCATCGGTTGAAATCGAGGAGAGCATGACCAAACCAATCGCGTTAGTCATTGGATCGGGAAGCGTCAAGTGCGCGGCGGCAATCGGACTGCAGAACGTGTTGCACCGCGAAGGTTTCGATTTGAATTTGCTCGTCGGATGCAGCGGCGGTAGTCTCTACGCCGCGCTGATGGCACTGGGCTACGATGCTCCGACGATGACGGAGATCACCCGGCGACTTTGGACTAGCGAGATCACGCGCCCGCGCAGTTATCGCGATTTCTTTAGCATCCTCCTGCCCGGTTTGCTCAAGTTCAACGAACGCTTTGGCTTGCTCGATGACCGCTTGGCGATGAGTCGCCTGCGCGCCGCGTACGGCGAGCGCACATTTGCCGATGTCAAGATTCCCTTGCGCATCGTCGCGACCGATTTCTTGAACGGCGAGCAAGTGACCTTGAGCGAAGGCAAACTCGCCGATGCGATTCGCGCCAGCATCGCGATGCCGTACATCTTCAAGCCGTACCGCGTCGCGGAGCGACTGCTCGTTGATGGATATTTATCCGACCCGATGCCGGTCGGCGTGGCGATCAAGCAAGGAGCGGATGTGATTCTGGCGATGGGATTCGAGAGCCCGTATCAATCACGGATGAACTCATTGATGCGTTTTTCATTCCAGGTCAGTAGTGTCATGTCGAACAATTTGCTCAGAGCGAATTTCGCTTTTCACAATCTGGCGCATCATAGCGAAATTATCCCGATTGTGCCGCAATTTACCCAGCGCATCGGTTTGTTCGACACCGACAAAATTCCGTACATCATCGAGGAAGGCGAACGCGCGGCGGAAGCGCAAATGCCGTACCTCCGACGACTCTTGAAAGGCGATCGATGACAAACCAACCTCGTCTTGCGCTCGTGATTGGTTCAGGCGGTGTCCGATGCGCGGCATCCATTGGTTTGTGGAAAGCGTTGCGCGCCGCGAACATCGATGTCGATATGATTGTAGGTTGCAGCGGCGGCGCACTCTACGCGACGTGCATCGCGCTTGGATATTCGCCGGAGGAGATGGCGCGCATGACGATGGAGTTGTGGACCGGCGACGTCATGTCGGGTTACGCGCAGAACTTGCGCGCGGCCATGTCGGGGGAGATGAATTTCAACGAACGCTCCGGCATTGTGGACGATGTCGGCATGATGACGCAATACGCCAAGGTTTTCGGCGAAAAGACATTTAGCGACGCAAAGATTCCGCTCTCCATTGTGGCGACCGATTTGAAAAATGGCGAAAAAGTTGTTCTGACCTCGGGTCAATTGCTGCACGCCGTTCGCGCGAGTTCCGCGATTCCGATGATCTACGCGCCGTGCGAGATCGATGGGCGATTGCTGACGGACGGTGCGGCCTCGGATCCATTGCCCGTCGATGTGGCGATTAAAGCAGGCGCGCGCGTCATCCTCGCGATGGGATTCGAGTTGCCATACCGCGCGCGGCTTCGTTCGTTCAACGCGGTGCAAAATCAATACAATTCGATTTTTATGAACAATTTGCTCAAGTCAGCGTATGCGTTCCACAACCTCGCACACCACGCGGAAATCATTGCGATTTGGCCCGACTTTGGTGATCAATTGTCAGCGATGGATGCGCAGCAATTTCCCCGCATCATCGAAGCGGGTGAAAAAGCGATGCAGGAGCATCTGCCGTACGTGCAGCGCCTTTTCAGCCAAGCAATATAGGCTGATCTGAAAATTACGCTGGTCAGATAACGATAGCTGCCGGTTGTTCGCGATTAGAAACCTGGTAGTCAAGTTGCTCTAGTAGTCAATATTGATGAAAGACCCGTACCGTCGTCACCGATTATGCGGAGAAACTTGGCTTTGGCACACGCCAGTACGAATTGATCGATGTTCTGCCGGTGCAAAAAATCGAACGTGCGCCGATCACGTACATCTCGGCGCGCTGAAATGCGTTTGACAGACCATCGACTCGTGTGCTAGACTCGCGGCAGTTTAATCGAGGAGAGCAAAATGTGTTACGATGATAATGCACGTGTTCCAATTCCGCCGGTGTCCGGCGGCTCGGGTGATGGACACGATATCGTTTTGACCGCGGCGGACGGCAATCAGTTTTCCGCGTACATGGCGTACTCGTCGCAAGCCGATGGACCCCAAGTGCTCATCTATCCCGACATCCGCGGCTTACACCAGTTCTACAAAGAATTGGCGTTGCGCTTTGCCGAAGCCGGGATTCGCGCGCTTGCCATCGATTATTTTGGACGCACCGCCGGTCTCACCTCGCGCGCCGAACCGTTCGATTGGCAACCGCACGTCACGGCAATGACGATTCCAACTTTTCTTAACGACGTGACCGCCGCGCTCGACTATTTGAAAGCGCAAAGCAAAACTCCGCGCAAAACGTTTATTGTTGGCTTTTGCCGCGGCGGCACGCTCGCGTTGCACACCTCCGCGGAAAAATTCGATCTCGCTGGCATCATCGCGTTTTACGCCGGGCTCAGCCGCTCGATCACCGGCGAAAAAGGCACCGCGCTGGTCCAAGCCGGCAAAGCGCGTTACCCAGTGCTGGGATTGTTTGGCGGCGCGGATCAGGGGATTCCGCCGGACCAAGTCCAAGAACTCGATAAACAGCTGGGCATTGCCGGCGTCGCGCGCGAAATCGTTACGTATCCAGGCGCGCCGCACAGTTTTTTCGACCGGCGATTTGAAGAATTTGCTGACGCCTCGACCGATGCGTGGAAGCGGATTCTAAATTTT
>CAVQYN010000002.1:0-14353 GCA_963718225.1 uncultured Chloroflexia bacterium | reverse complement strand
CGTAACATTACGGGAATCGGTGACTCGCATCCCGCTATCCGTTGTCACTTGATTGATCGCCACGGTATCACTCTTTGGCAATACTAAAGGCCGGCACGGGTTCCTTGGTCCGGCTACAATGGTCGCATTGTTCACGGTAATCTTGCGCGAATTGGCAATCTCGATTTCACCCTGAATCATGAATGCCTGAATCCAGGGTCACATCGGTTGAATCGAGAATGGTCACTTTGCCCTCGATGACAGAGGGCTTGCTATCGGCTTCACCCAACAACGTGATTGGCCCGTCACTCTTGATCGTAATACTTTCACCGAATTGTCCCCCGGCCACGGTCCACGGTCCGATAATCCGCCGAAACGGTAGAAGCGAAATCAAGGGCCGATTGGATCGGTGTTTTCTGAGGAAGTACCAATTGGCTGTATTCGCACAATTGACCTGGAAGTGATAGGTGATTCCACCCACCGTGAGATAGGGATCTGCAGTCGCAAGTGAAGTGTTGAGGTCTAGGTTCAAGATTGCGTTGCAGGCTCAGGTGTCGGGGTGACGCCACCAGGCTGAGGCACACTTATCGAAATGACAAGGGTGGTTGTAGGCACTTTGGAAGTCACGGCTGAGTTCGTTTTTGAGCAACGGAATTTGCCGTGACGTTTTGGGCTGTTCCGTCAAATCATTGACTGGCGCGGTAGTCAAGATTGGGGCTGAAGAGATCAAATTCACAGTGGGACTGATGACTGTGGAATCTGGCACCCGTCGGCGCCGTTGGACTACTCTTAGGCAATGGCGCACTGGTTAAGCACCGGCATCGCGGTAGGGCCGCAACTCCAATGCTCGACAACATGGGGCTGACCAGAACTTGAGGCAGATGTTGGTGTCGCAGTGGGAGCCGCTGCTTGCGTAGTCAATGGTACGGGTGTTGCAGAACTTGGAGCAGGTGCCGATGTCGCAGCGGGAGCCGCCGCTTGCGTGGTCGATGGTAGGGGTGTCGCAGAACTTGGAGCAGGCGTCGCCGTCGCTGCTGGTCCCCCGCCGGCTCCGTGACTGATGGTGCGAGTGCGAAACGCCCGGGGCAGGCGTCAGTGTCGTAGCGGGAGCCGCCGCTTGTGTGGTCGAGAGTACGGGTGTCGCAGAACTTGGAGCAGGCGTCGATGTCGCAGAGCGGGACCCGCTCTTTTCCGTGGCCGATGGTGCCTGTCGAAACATTGGGGGCAGGCGTCGCTAGCAGGTTCGTGGCAGACGTGGGTGTGACGGGAGGTTCCTCGGCATAAGCACTCGGTGTTGCATTGGCTCCCGAAGCAATCAACAAGGTGAGCACGAGCAAAAAGAGCACACGGGGCAATCTCATCACTACACCTAGGGAACGAAAAAACACGACCAAGACACTCGGTCGTGTTCCATCAACCGATTGGGGCGACTGACCCTGTACAGCGTCGTACATGTTAATTGCTAAATGATTGTAATACCTGAATACCTCCGAGTCAATAGAACACAGGTTCGTTTTATCACGGGCTCGGCTTGGCACTTGATTGAGGATGGGTGTAAGATGGAATTGATGACTGCTCCTCATGCCAAGCGACTTGGCCCCATCCTACTCGTGTCGGCATTCATTTTCGCCACGGGGTTGTATCTTTCGCAAGCCTACGATTTGGCACGCGGCATTCGTGACCTCGAGACGCGCCTCTTCTGGTTCTTGGGTTTTCTAATCGGGTTCGGTGTTCTTTGGTATGTGGGAACTCAAACTCGGTTGCCCACCAAATCGACCGGCCGTCCACTCCGGTCGCCGATTCCTCTCTATTCATCATTCTATCGAGCAGCGCGTCTGGCCATCGTTCTCTGGGTCTTGCTCCTCATCCCCACAATTTTTTTCTTCTCTTCACAAGAAGCGACAACCCGGGGCAAGTTCGTGGTGCGGGTCGCCGGCGTGGAGGGTTCGGACGCTCTGAGCCGCACGTTATCGGCAGAACTGTTGACCGGACTGCGCCAATACCATGGACGATTTAGCGACACAATCATTCAGTCGCTGGATACGGTGATCACGGAGACTGACGGGCGTGAACGAGCCAGAAAAGAAGGTCAGCGCTATCGGGCCGATGTGGTAATCTGGGGACACATAGAGACTATTCGGAGCCAACCGCGTTTCACGATACACGTGGAGAACCTTTCGTTGCCCATAAATTCCAGCTCCACTCCTTTGACATTGGCGCAATTGGATAGTTTTCGATTTCAAAGTCAGTCACTTGATCTTTCAATCGGCTTCTTAGCGGCATGTTGCGCTATCAAGTCGGCGACTATGCCACAGCACTGGCTTTTCTGGACGCCACCCTGAACGCGGCTCAGTCTATCGACGATGGGAGCAAGCCGTATGTCTACTTTTACCGCGGCGCGGCTCATGCCGCCTCTCAAAAATGCGCGAAGCGATCATGGATTTATCAGAAGCGCTACAACTCGATCCTACCTTTACTGCCGCATACTATCAGCGTAGTCTGATTCGGTTCATTCAGAGAGATTCAACGCCAGCGTTCGCAGATTTTGGTCTGCGCGCCCGAACTGACCCAATGACCGAGCTATTCTATCTTGGACGAGGTTTTACTTACCAGGATCAGCGTGATTGGGAGAATGCCGCTGCCAGTTTTACCAAGGCCCTTGAAATGGATTCGCACAACTTGCAGGTGATACTGGGTCGTGGCGTTGCTTGGCAAGCCATCGGCGAAACCGGCAAAGCCATTTTGGATTTCTCGCGCGTGATTGAACTCGATGCTCGGCAAGCCGAAGCCTACATGCGACGCGGATATGCCTATGCGGCGCAAGGCAAAACCGAACTGGCGATTGCAGATTATTCGCAGGCGATTCTACTCGCCCCGCAAACGCCTGGGCTGTGGTTAGGCCGCGGCGTGGCCTATCGCGCTCAAGGCGACAACGCCAAAGCGATTGCCGATCTGTCCAAGAACATCGAACTTGATCCCCAGAACGCTGCCGGTTTCATGGAACGCGGTACCGCGTACCAAAACCAAGGAAACTCCGATCAAGCCCTCGCCGATTATTCGCAGGCGATTGGCCTTAGCCCGCGCAGCGTGGAAAGCTGGTTTCGACGCGGCATGACGTACTTGTCGGATGGACAACTGGAGCAGGCGCTTTCCGATTTTACGCAGGCTATAGCGCTCAATTCGCAATATGCCGCCCCCTACTTCAGCCGCGCCTCGGTCTATGCCCAGCGCAAAGAATACCAGAAAGCCATTGATGACTATTCGCAGACGATTCAACTGGTGCCGGACACGCCCAGCCCCTACTTCAATCGCGCGCTGGCTTATCAAGCCCAAGGGAACACTTCTCAAGCCATTTATGACCTGAGCCAAGTCATTCAGCTCGATCCGCAGAATGCAAACGCGTATGACAATCGCGCCGTCCTGGAAGCCTCCCTGGGCAAAACGGAAAGCGCTCTCGCGGATTATTCCAAAACTCTTGAACTCAGTCCCAAGCTGGCGAGAGCGTATCTGGGACGCGCTAATCTCTACACCAAGCTCAGCAATCCAACCAACGCCATTAGCGATTATTCGGCCGCCGTGGAAATTGATCCCAAACTGGGCGATGCCTGGACGAATCGTGGATTTGCGTACGCCAACCAAGGAGAATTCCCAAAAGCCCTCGAGGATCTCACGCGGGCGATTGAGCTTGATTCACAGAATCCGCTCGCCTTCCTGGGTCGGGGGTTTGCCCAGCTGGGACTCGGAAATTCGCAACAAGCCGTTGCTGATCTGACGCACGCCATTCTCCTTGATCCACAACTGACTGAGGCCTATCTTCAGCGCGGCAATGCCTACCGCAACCTGCGTGCCTTCGCGCAAGCGACCGCAGACTATTCCAAGACGATCGAACTCGATCCGCGATCTGCAGCGGCCTACTATTATCGCGGTCTCATTCACAGCGCTCAGAATAAAAACGCCGAAGCCATCTCCGATTTGTCTGAGGCAATACGCCTTGATCCTGAACTTGCCAATGTGTACAGCGATCGCGGGACCATCTATCGTGCGACAGGGGAAACAGACAAAGCACTCGCCGATTATTCGCAAGCGATTAAACTCAGTCCTCAAATGAGCACCGCCTACGTCAATCGCGGCTTTACTTATCTGAGTCTCAATCAGTTTGCGGCAGCGTTAGCGGATTTTTCCCGAGCCATTCAGATCGACCTGGACAATCCTTTACCGTATCTGGGCCGGGGCTTGGGTCACGCGGCTTCGGGAGAGCTTGCCCAAGCGATTTCGGATTACACCCAAGCCATCCAACTAGACCCCCAAAACACAACCGCCCTTCAATATCGCGCGAGTGCGTATGCCGCGCTTGGTGAAAATGACCACGCGCTTTCTGACTACTCCCAGGCTCTACAGCTAGACCCCCAGAGTGCTGTTCTCTACTTCGCGCGCGGGAACCTCTATCTTGCGAAGAATGACCTGGATCGTGCAGCTGCCGATTATTCGCAAGCCCTCCAAATCAACCCTCAATTTTTCCAAGCCTATTTCAACCGCGGCTTGATCTATGTGAGCGACCATCAAAGAGATCGCGCCATCGCGGATTTCCGACAAGTTTATTGGTCAAGTAACGATACTGAACTGCGCAAGCGCGCCGAAGACTTGTTAAGTCAGTTGGGCACCAAGCCCTAGCCTGTTGTGCTAGCCAGAAACTTCGGCCGTGTTTGTCTGGACGAAGTTTTGTATTTTATGCCGCGCGCCGGTAGTCCTGGTGAAGACCATTCTAAAAGAGGTCGAGATTTGGCCAGATGACCCACTCCTTGGGGGGCAGCCATTATTGTTGCCAAGGAGAAAGTCGCGGGTTCAAATCCCGTCTTCCGCTCTGCGAAAAAACAAAACCAGTCCATGGGGGGCTGGTTTTTGTTGTTTGTCTACGCTACAATTTGAACCGTCGCGCCAATTCTTCTTCGACAGCGCGCCATTCGATTCCACGCGCCGCGAGCAACACCATCGAATGATAGATCACGTCCGCCATCTCGTAGACGATGCGTTCATCACCCTGCCCTTTCGCCGCGACAATCACTTCGATGACTTCTTCGCCCAGCTTTTTGACGATTTCATCTTCGCCCGCCGCAAATAATTTTGCGGTGTACGATCCTGCGGGCGCGTTCGTTTTGCGCGAAGCGATGACACGATACAACTGATCTAGAACATCACTCATATGTTGCTCCGAACCCCTCCAAATTCCTCAGAGCGTCTCTGAGGGACTCTGGGGAACTTGTTTTACCTTGGCTCCAAGACTACGATAAAAACAACTCACCTCGCCGGTGTGGCACGCCGGTCCCGCCGGCTCGACGAGGAGCAAAATCGCATCGCCATCGCAATCGTATTTGATTTCGCGGACGCGTTGCACATTGCCAGACGTTTCCCCTTTCAACCATAACTTTTTACGCCGCCGACTCCAAAACGTCGCATTGCCGGTTTCAAGCGTTTTCGCCAACGATTCGGCATTCATGAACGCGACCATCAACACTTGTTTGGTTTTTTCATCTTGCACGATAGCTGGCACAAGTCCGTTGGCATCCCAAATGATTTCTTCACTCATTGTTGCTCCTTGTTTCAGGTTTCAAGTTTCAGGTTCTACTTGAAACCTCGCAACCTGAAACTTGAAACTCATTTCCTCACCGCAATTCCGCGACTTGCCAAATATTCCTTCACCTGCGCGACGCTCAACTCACCAAAATGAAATAGACTCGCCGCGAGTGCCGCATCTGCGTGTCCCTCGGTCAACGCCTCCGCAAAATGTTCAATGCGCCCCGCCCCACCCGATGCAATCACCGGGATCGAGACCGCATCGGCGACCGCGCGCGTCAATGCAATATCGTATCCATCTTTCGTTCCATCGCGATCCATGCTCGTCAACAAGATTTCGCCCGCGCCGCGCGATTCAACCTCGCGCGCCCACTCGATCACATCACGCCCGGTCGGCGTGCGCCCTCCGTGGGTGTAAACTTCCCAAGACGACTGATGACCAACGACCGACGACCGAATTTCTTCCGTCCTCCGTCCTCCATCTTCGGTCGTTCGTCGTTTCGCGTCGATTGCGACCACCACACACTGCGACCCAAATTTTTCCGCCGCGTCGGTAATCACTTTCGGATTCTCAACCGCCGCCGTATTCACCGCGACTTTGTCCGCGCCCGCCAGCAAAATGCCGCGAAAATCTTCGACGGTGCGCACGCCCCCGCCGACTGTAAACGGAATAAAAACTTGATCCGCCACCGCGCGCACCACATCGAGCAAAATATCGCGCTGTTCATGCGACGCGGTGATGTCAAGAAAAATCAACTCGTCCGCGCCCGCCGCATCGTACGCTTTGGCATGTTCGACCGGGTCGCCGGCATCGCGCAACTCTACAAAATTTACGCCTTTAACGACGCGCCCATCTTTCACATCAAGACAAGGGATTATTCGTTTTGCTAGCATAGTCGACAGTCGATAGTCAACAGTCGACAGTGAACCAGATACAGTCGACTGTCTACTTTTGACTGGCGACTTTAATCGCCTCCCGCAAATTTACGTTGCCAACATACAACGCTTGCCCAATAATCACTCCCTCAACTTCACGATGCTCGCGCAATGCAATCACATCATTCATTCCCGCAACACCGCCTGAGGCAATGACCCTCACACCGCTTTCTCGTCCCAGGTTCGCCATAGCTTTCGCATCGATACCTTGCAACATCCCATCGCGCGCGATGTCGGTATAGACGATGCGTTCGACGCCGCGCGCGCGCATCTGCTTTGCCAACTCAGTCGCGCTGATGTGCGATTGCTCGACCCAGCCGCGCGTCGCCACCATCCCATCACGCGCATCAATGCCAATGACAATTCTCGCAGAACCGAATCGCGCGATCACGTCGGACACCAGTTGCGGATTTTCAATCGCCGCTGTGCCGATGACGACACGCGAAACGCCACACTCAAATGCCGCTTGAATATTCGCCAAATCACGCAAGCCGCCGCCGAATTGAACAGGAATTTTCACGCTCGAAATTATTCGTGTCAATTCGCGTAAATTCGCGGATGACTCACCTCCGAATGCGCCATCGAGATTGACCACGTGCAACCATTCAGCGCCCTCGCTCTTGCCAACGCAGTGCCATCTCAGCAGGATCATCCGAATAAACTGTCTGGTCCTCCGCGCGTCCTTGTCTCAATCGCACAACGCGACCGTTTCGCAAATCGATTGCAGGATAAATGATCATAAGGAATTTTGGACTTCGGACTTATGATTTAGGATTTATGCTACCGCACCAAACGAATTTGAAATCTAAATCCTAAATCGCAAATCATAAATCGGTCACTCTCACAAAATTCTCCAGAATCTTCAGCCCCACCATCTGGCTTTTTTCTGGATGAAACTGCGTGCCCCACACATTATCGCGTCCAACAATCGATGCAAAATCAACGCCGTAATCGGTCGTCGCCAACGTCACCGATGAATCGCGCGGCGAGCAATAGTACGAGTGAACGAAATACGTGTATCCGCCGTTCGGCACGTCACGCATCAACGGATTGGATTGTCGAATGTTCAATTGATTCCAGCCCATTTGCGGCACTTTCAACCCCTTTGGGAATCGTTTGACACTGCCCGCAAAAATTCCCAGCCCTTCATGCGTTCCCATCTCTTCACTTGTCTCAAAAAGCAATTGCATTCCCACGCAAATTCCCAGGAACGGCACGCCGTCGGCGCACGCTTGCTTCAGCGGCTCGACCCAGCCCGCCTCGCGCAAATTTTTCATCGCATGACCGAACGCGCCATCACCAGGCAGAACGATTGCATCCGCGCCAATCATCTCACGCGGCGATTGAATGATGCGCGCCTCACCACCCGCTTTTTCGATTCCGCGCAAAGCACTGCGGAGATTACCCATTCCATAGTCGATAATTGCTAATCATCAAAACCTCGACAGAAGACCGAGGACAGAAGACGAACGCAGAGCATCTCGGTCATCCGTTCTCCGTCTTCGGTCAAATAATTCCTTTAGTTGAAGCGACGCCATCTCGGCAGGGATCAATCGCAACCGCCATTGCCAGCGCGCGTCCTAGTGCTTTGAACATCGCTTCAGCTTTGTGATGGTCGTCGCGTCCGTATAACACTCGGGCGTGCAAATTCATTTTCGCGTGCGTCGCGAGTGTTTCAAAAAAATGCGCAACGAGACTCGCGGGCATCGCGCCAATCATCGGCGCGGAAAACTGCGCATCGATCACCGCGTACGCGCGCCCGCTCAAATCGATAGCGACGAACGCAAGCGATTCATCCATCGGCACATACGCGTGTCCCATGCGCACGATGCCGCGTTTGTCGCCGAGCGCGTGGTCGAGCGCATCGCCGAGTACAATCGCCACATCTTCAATCGTGTGATGCGCGTCGATGTGCAAATCGCCTGTCGCGCGAATTTCCAAATCGATCAAACCGTGCACCGCAACGTGCGACAACATATGGTCGAGCATCGGCACGCCCGTGGCAATGTCCGCAATCCCAGTTCCATCGAGATTCAGCGTAACGCGCACATCGGTCTCTGTGGTTTTGCGTTCAACCGTAGCAACTCGCTCATTCGACATTCTCAATCACCTCTTCCACTGTCATTGCAGGCAGTGATAACACAACAATCGACGGCAGTCCCAAGCGTTTCCAGAAATCAAACGGCATTTCGTTATTGCGCGCGGCGAAAAGCGAAATCACTGTGCCGTGCGAAACAATCGCGATGTTTTTCTGTGGATATTTTTCGATCACGCGATCAATCGCATTTGCGAATCGCGCGTGTGCTTGATTGCCCGTTTCGCTTCCCAGCACCAACTCATCGGGTTTGGCGAAAAATTCCGCCGCGCGTGCTTCGAGTTCCGCGAGCGGCATAAACGGGACATTGCGTCGGTCGTGCTCGTGCAAGTCCTCAACAATTTCGTGGGGCAAATGCAAACGATTCGCGACGATTTGAGCGGTCTCAATTGCTTTCGGCTCAACACTGCTGACAACGACATCAAGCGAATACGCAGCGAGTTTGTTTGCAAGCAATTCGGACAATGCGCGCCCGCGTTCGCCCAAATGCCAATCAGGCGCAGGCGTCGTAGGATCAAGAACGGGCATTGAGTGTTTGATGAGAAAAAGTTTGGTCATAGGCATCGACCGATGACCGAAGACCAAGGACGGAAAGGATTCGCGTCGGTCTTCGGTCGTCCGTCATCCGTCGATTTCCCTCAACGCACTCAGCACCGCCTCGTTTTCCTCTGGCTTGCCAATCGCAATGCGAATGTATTCCCGCAAACGCGGTGAACCAAACGCGCGAATCAAAATGCCGCGCGCCTCAAGCGCATCGCGCACCTCTTTGCCTGTTCGTCCGACGACTTTCGACAAAATAAAATTCGCGCGGCTCGGCAAGGGCTGAATCCATCCCAGCTTTGCCAATTCCGCTGACATTCGTTCGCGTTCGGCGACGATGCGACGCACATTCCCCAGCAAATAATCGAGGTCGTCGAGCGATGCGCGCGCGGCGACATTGCCTGCCGCATTCACATTCTCAGGCGATTTGCATTGCAAGATTTTCGCCGCAACAATTTTTGGCGCGATGCAATACCCAACGCGCAAACCGGCGAGCCCAGCCCATTTGCTGAACGTCCGCAGAACAATCAGATTCGATTGCGTTGGCACGCGCGCGGCATAACTCTCGCCCGCAAACTCGGCGTATGCTTCATCGAGCACGAGCATCACGGGCAGTTTAAGCAATCGCTCGACATCCGCGTGCGAAAGCACGCTGCCGTCTGGATTGCTGGGATTGGCGAGGAAGACTAATTTTAGATTGCAGATTTCAGATTTCCGATTTTCCGAATCTGCAATCGTCTTTTCGATAGCGTCAACATCGACTGAGAAATCTTCTTTGCGTGGCACGCTCACAATCTTCGCCCCATTCATCCGCGCAAAGAAACCATACATCTCGAACGAGGGCGGGCAATCGATAATCGCATCGCCGTGATTGAGGAACACGCGCTGAACCAGGTCGATGATTTCATCCGCACCGTTGCTCGTAACGATGTGATCTTTGTCCACATTGACATAGCGCGCAATCGCCTCGCGCAATTCTTCCTGACCGACATAACGATTGTAATGCGGCATCGCGGCGAGCGCGGCAAGTGCCTTGGGCGATGGACCAAAATTGTTTTCGTTCAAATCCAATTTGATGTACTTGCCCAAATCCGCCAGCGGCACGTGCCCCATCGAGTACGGCGGAAAATCGTTTAGGTCCTGGCGCAAGAGTTGGGCTGGGTCAAAATTGTTCACTTATTTACCTCGACGGGACTTGGAATTGCTGCACAATCCATCGATTGTCATATTCCAAAAGTGTTACTGCGCTCAGACCGTTTCCAATGCCAACCCCTGCTACATTGATCAAAAGTTTTCCGTCCAATGAAATAACGTGATGACCGTGATAATGACCATAGACGATAACTTCCGCATCAAGAGAACCATAAGTTTCTCGTAACATTGCGGTAGGCGTAGTTGGTTCGCAACTGTGTTTCCATACATCATTTGGTGCAGCGTGACAAAGAAACACTTTGCGATTTGGAGCAATCTCAACAGTCTCTTGGGTCGGAAGGCTTCGAAGTAAATTCAAGTGAGCATCGGACAAGTTCGCAAGACACCACTCTGCTTTTTGCCGAACAATTGACGGATCAGTTGTTTTGTTAATCAGATTCTCTATATCGAAAAGCAGTTCCTCAGCATTTCCACGTATTAGCCGCGCATAATTTTCAACAAGCAAGTCTATAACGCCTTCTGTGCCAATTCCTCCACGAATATCACCCAAAACATACAGCGTATCGAAACTGCCGCAATGCTTTAGATGGGCAAACACTGTTTTCAACCCCGAATAATTTCCGTGAATATCGGATACAAGTGCCAATCGCATTATGCCCTCCGTCGTCGATCATCAGTCCCGCAAAGCGGTCACTCGTCGCCTAATCGCCGCCGCGTGCCCAGTCAAACCTTCCGCTTCTGCCAGCGTCGCCGCTCGTTCGCCCAACTCGTTCGCCTCGCTCGCACTCACGCTAAATATACTTGTGATTTTCACAAAATCGTTCACGTTCAACGGCGACGAAAATCGCGCCGTGTTTGCCGTCGGCATCACGTGACTCGGACCAATCACGTAATCGCCGAGCGCCTCGTTCGTCCACTCGCCAACAAACACGCCGCCCGCATTCTCCACCTTGCCGACCCAGTTCCACGGCTCGCGCACGAGCAAACACATATGCTCAGGCGCAAACGCATTCCCCAGTTCCATCGCCTCGTCCAAATTTTCGACGACAATAATCGCGCCCTGCCCCGCCAATGATTTTGCGATAATGTCACGGCGCGCGAGTGAGGCAACCTGCTTTTCAATTTCGATGATGACCTGTTTTGCAAGTAATTGGGAATTGGTAATTAGTAAACTTGTTGCGAGTTCGTCGTGTTCCGCTTGCGCGAGCATATCAGCGGCACACCATCCAGGATTTGCGGAATCATCGGCGATGAGCAACGTCTCGGTCGGACCATACAATCCATCGATGCCGACCACGCCAAAGACCTGGCGTTTCGCAATCGTCGTAAAAATTCCACCCGCGCCGATAATTTTATCGACGCGCGCAACCGTCGCCGTGCCGAAGGCAAGCGCGGCAATACTTTGCGCGCCTCCCATCGCATATACGCGCGACACGCCAACGATTTTTGCCGCCGCAAGAATTGCGGGCGCAATGTGTCCCTCGCGCGATGGCGGCGTGGCAATAACGATTTCGCGCACGCCCGCAACCGATGCTGGGACTGCCGACATGATCAACGACGATGGAAGCGGCGCAACGCCACCTGGCACATAGATTCCGACGCGTGCCAGCGGGGTAATACGTTGTCCCAGTAGGGGCGAGGCATTCGTCAAATCATCCGACGCATTCACATCTTCTACAAATCGCAAATCTTCTTTCAACGACGAACGCACTCGCGCGAATGCCTCGCCCTTACCCGACAACCAGGATTTTGGTTTTTGTTTCTCGTGGAACGCGCGCACCCGCGCCGCCGCTAGTTCAATCGATTCGCGCACCACTGCAGGCGTTTCCGCATACGCCGCATCGATTTCGTCCTGGTTAACCGCCACCGTTGGCAAATCAACGCGATCCAACTTACGCGTCCAATCAAGCAACGCCGCATCGCCGCGCGCGCGAATGTCCGCGATGATCCGCGCAACCGCCTGCTCAGGCGACAATCGCTCACCCATCGTTTTTTCGATTCGCCCCAACAACTCGGGCGCCACCTCATCGCCCAACATTCCCCGATTGCGCATAATTCTTTCTTGCCCGGCTTGCTTGCCGATGATAATTGTAATGGTCATAGCGATTCCCTTAATTCGCAATTCACAATTCGCAATTGCGAATTAGGAATTGCGATTTGCAATGTTATCAATCAACCTTCGCACTGCATCCACCTTCAACGTGTGACTTGCGCGATTGACAATGAGCGCCGCTTGCGATTTGAAAATCTCGTCAAGTTCCACCAGTCCATTTTCCCGCAAAGTGCGCCCGGTGTCAACGACATCGACGATCAAATCTGCCAAGCCCACCATCGGCGCGAGTTCCATCGAGCCGTACAGCGTGATGATTTCTGCCGAAAGCCCGCGCGACGAAAAATATTTTTGCGCGCATCGCGGATACTTGGTCGCCACGCGCAAGCCAGCAAGCATTTTCCATTCGGCTTCCTTATATTCCGGTTTGCCGGCAACCATTAGCCGACACGCGCCAAAGCCCAGCACCGCCGGTTCGTACACGTTCACGCCACTTTCGCGCAAGGCGTCTTGACCAACAATACCGGCATCCGCCGCACCGTACTCGACATAGACCGGCACATCACTCGCTTTGGCGATGAGAAACCGCGCGCCGTTCGATTCAATCACGAGCTTGCGTGAATCACGCGCGTCGCGCAAGTCATAGCCCATCGATTCCAGCAATCGGATCGATGGTTCAAGCAAACGACCTTTTGCCAGTGCGATTGTAAGTTGAGACATGGCAACCCTCACCCTAACCCTCTCCCTGTGAGGCCGAGGGAATTTTCTCAACGCGTCCATCGCGCCACCAGATTTCGCGCGCGCCGCGAATCCTGGCGTACTCGCGTAACGCATTTTCACTACGCTTCAAAATATCCAGTTCAACGACTTTTCCCCGCACCCTCGCGTCATCGACTTGCGGGGTATATTCTTGCGCGATCACATCCGGCGCAATGTTTGCAGGCACGCGCTGTAGCATCATCACGCGCTCGACGCCGATGGCAAAGCCGACCGCCGGAATAGCGTGTCCAAAATGCGCGATGAGATTATCATACCGACCGCCGCTCGTCACGGCAAAGCCAAGTCCTTGCACAAAACCTTCGAACAGAAAACCAGTATAGTACGCCATCCCGCGATTTTCGGCGAGATCGAGCGTGATGAAATCCTGCAAACCGAATCGACTCAACTGCGCCACGATTTCGCGCAATCGGTCAACGGCTTGGCGCGCTTCGTCATTAACACACACCGCGCGATCCAACACATCGACCTTGCCCCACAACGTGGGCAGTTGCATAAGCACACGTTTGTGCGTCGCATCGATTTTCAATTCAGCGAGCAGGTGCGTGAGCGCGGGCGTGTTCTTGCGCCGAATCGCTTCTTCAAGCGCGGCAGCGTCCGCAGCGTTCAACGCAACTTCGCGCATCGTCGCGCGCAAGTATGCCGTGTTCCCCAACGTGAATCGAAAATCTTCCAAGCCGATGGCGCGCAACGCGGTCATCGCCAACGCCAGCGCTTCCGCGTCCGCAGCGGCAGTGTCCGCGCCGATCAACTCGATGCCGGCTTGCGTAAACTCACGGCGGACGCCGGCTTGCGGCTCTTTGAACCGAAACACCGGACCCATGGAAAAAAATCGCAAGGGCATCACGCGGTCGAACAATTTGGTGCCGACGATGCGCGCAATCGGAATCGTGAAATCGGCGCGGAGCGCCAGCGTACGACCGTCGCGATCGAAGAATCGATACATTTCATCGCGCAGTTGTGGTCCGGCTTCTGCGGCGAGCGATTCATAGTACTCGAACATCGGCGGGATGATTTCGGAATAGCCCCAGCGCGTGAACGTGTCCGCCAGCGCACGTTCGACGGCGCGTTTGCGCGCGGCATCGTTGAAGAACAAATCGGCAACGCCATACGGTAATTGTTTGTCGAGTGGTTGAGAGATCATACAACCTCCGGGGCGAGGCATTCGTTTAACCAAATTTGAATTTCAACCATGATTGCCTTGCCGCAAATCAATTGCAATGAAAACGGCTTGCGCGAATGCCTCGCCCCTT
>CAVQYN010000001.1:0-21333 GCA_963718225.1 uncultured Chloroflexia bacterium | reverse complement strand
GACATCGGTCGTGGCGGTGGGGGTCAAGACGCCGCCGACGTCAGCTTGACGGTGACACCGCTGATACCGACTTCGCCGGTATCTTGCACGCCATCGCCGTCGAGGTCAGCCCAGATGAAATCGCCGATGGTCGCGCCCAACGCGGTTTGCGTTTCGTTGCTGGGCGTACGCTGGCACGGCATGGTCAGAAATCGTGGAAATGTTTTGAACATAGTTCACGCTCGCTGGAGTGTTGACGGTCGCGCGGAAGGTGAACGGCGCGATGACGATTACATTGTTCGAAGTCGCCGGCGCCCAAGTGACACCACTGCCAGACGCATCGGAGGTGAACGTGACTGTTCCCGGCATGGTGCAGGCGGTAGGGTACACGTGTAGGTAAAGGTTGCCAGCGTGCCGCTGATGACATTCTGGCTCGCGGGACTGGGCGCGCCGCACGACGCGCTCGCGCCGCCGGTGGTCGTAATCGTCATGGGATTGCGCGCCGCGACCGAATTGACATTGGCGTTCTGGTTCAATTGCATGGTCACGGTGATCTGATCGCCGCTGTTGACCAACGTGCGCGAGGTGGACAACTGCGTGGTGCGATCCGCTGACCGCCGGGCACAAAGACCAATGCACCACCTTGATTCGTCGCCGCCAGCGTGTTGGTGCGCGTTGACCACATATTGGTCGTCTGGTCGTAGCGCCAGAAACCGGTCGTCTTGCCTTGAAGCGCGTAGATGTACGTGCCATCGTTCGTTAACGCGCCGCCATCCGCCACGTTCCCTGGCGCATTCGCGCGGGCACTCCACGTCCCCGCAGTGATATCGTAGCGATAGAAGGTTGCTTTGCCGTTACCAGAGAAAGCGTAAATATAGTTACCGAGGCGTGTGAGCGAACCGCCCCAAGCAACATTCGCCGGCACATTTGTCAACACGGTCCAACTCGTATCGCAGGAACCAGCGGTGCCGGTAGTGCTGGGATTACAACGCCAGAAACCAGGTTTGTTATCTCCTTGAAGCGCATAGATGAAAGTACCATCGGTCGTCAGCGCCGCACCCTTTCTCGCATTTTCTGGCGTATCAGCCAGGACGCTCCAACTATTGCCGCTGATGTTGTAACGCCGAAACTCTTTGCTAGCACCCATAAGGGCAAAAATGTAGTCCGTGCCGCCAACGTTCAGGAAGACCATTGAGCCGCCCTCACTTACGTTGGTATCAGTGCTGGCGCGCGCCGTCCATGTGTTGGCGGTAATGTCATAGCGCCAGAACAGTTTTTTCCCGTTGCCTTGGAAGCCGTAGATGTAGGTGCCGTCATAGGTCAACGCACCGCCCTTTGCCACATTTGCGAGTGTGTTTGCCTTCGTCGTCCAACTGTTGAGTACAGTTCCATAGCGCCAGAACGACGCGGTGTTGCCTCCCTGAAAAGCGTAAATACCTGGCAGAGAACCGGTCAGAATCACCACACCGGGCGTGCCCGCGACGCTACTGCCCAGGGGCCAGGTCACCACAGACGCACTGCCCGTTCGACTCACCAACAAGCTATTCGACGTGGCTCGCGGAAACTCATAGCCCAGTGCGCCCGACGCCGAACCACCGAAGGTGAACTCACCCTGGGAAGTCAACGTGCAACGGAAAGTAAATGTGCGCGGCGTTCCCGCTGTCACATTCGCCAGCACCGATTCTAATGGTCCGGTACACGTTCCAGAGCCGCCGTTGATGTTCGGCAAAAGCGGCGTGACGTTCGTGATCGTCTGCGTCGTCGTGAGTTGCATCGTCACGGTCACCGTGCCATTGATCGCAATCACCGTCGGCGTGACCGCCATCGTCATGCCGGTGGAATAGGTATCCAGCTCATCCACCGCCGGTTGGTCCTCCTCAGATACAAAGATGCCAAATGTGCCGCTCATGTTCGCACTGCCGGTCACATAGGTCGTGCCGGCGGGCAACGGATCGCGCACGCGCACCGTTTCAAACAAATCGTTGCCGAGATAGTTCACGGTCGTCGTAAAGTAGAGCGTGTCGCCGGGATTCGCATTCGCCTTGCTCACCTGCTTGGAAATCAGCGGCGTGAACGGAAAATCGGCGGTCGTGACATTCTGTCCCGCCGCGAGCGTCACGGGAATCTGCGAAGTCAAGGTCGTATACCCGTCCGCCAAATCCGGATCGGTGGTGTCCACGACGACAATGTAATTATCCGGTCCCAACCCGGTGAAGGAATATACCCGGTGATCGAGGTGGTGGCGGTGATCGCCAATTCTTCGGGGTCGGGCATGCCATCGGCGTCCGCATCGCGGTAGAGCCAGACAGTGACATTCGGAATGCCGGTGTCGGTGCCGGTGCACAAGCCGTCGCTGTTCGTATCGCGGCAAACCGCGTCGCCAATCGAGCCAGGCAGATTCTTGAAAAAGCCAAAGTCGGCATCCAGATAACTGCCGGTGAGATTGGTCACGCGCCCGGATCGGGCGAGCGTAGAGACAAAAGCATTCGGGGAGAAATAGGCAATGAGATCCGCGTCGGTCTGATCGACATCGACCAAATAATTCATGCCGGTCGCGAGATTCGTGAACGAATACAACCCGCTCGCGTTCGTCGTCGTCGTCACGACCTTGGCATCGCTCAGCAATCGATACGCCATTGCCGTTGTGTCTTCGTACAGCCAGACGGTCACCGTTGCGGTGATGGGCACATCTGTACCATCGAACAGCCGTTCTTGCTATTGTCCTCAAACACCAAATCGCCGATGGTGCCGGTGCCGCCGGGTTTGTATCCAAAATCGATGGTGAGGTTTTGCTGATTCGTCGCCAACGTGACCGTAGCTGTTGCTCATCGGCGGTCCTTTCGGATCCACGTTTACCGTGTAACCCGCCGGCACGCCGCTTGCCACCGTCACCGTGTACGTCCCAGCGGTCAAGCCGGTGAACAAATACTTGCCGTTCGCGTCGGTCACCGCCGTTGCGCCGGTTTCAATTGCACGGTAACGCCGGGAATACCTTCCTCCGCGGGTCCTGAACGCCATTGCCATTCCAATCGCGGAAAATCGTATCGCCGATTTGTCCACCACCCACCGTCAAGCATGCGAGCGCGCCGGTCGCTTTCGGCATGCCACCCTCCAGCGTCATGAACGAGTTGCAGTACGAGCCGGTCGCGCATGTTTGCCGGCACTTGCGCGTTGAAAACGATGACCAGCGACTGCCCGGCATTCAATGCGCTGGGAACGGAGAAGAGGGGTTGGCTCGGATTCGTCGCGTTGACCGTCGTCAGCCCGGTCACATCCGCGCCGTTGACGGTCACCTTGTCTTTGCTGACAAAGGTAAAACCGACGGCAGAACCAGACTGGTCGGCAATACTCTGAACCTGCACCGGCGACGCCGTTGGCCCACTGCCCATGTTGTCGACGGTGATGGTGTACTGCACCGTCGCGCCCGGCGACACGGTCGCTGGGTTGACGACTTTGGTCTGAGACAAAATCGGAATCGCGCCGGACGGGACGATGTCAATGACCGGAGGAGCTCGATTGATTGGATGTGACTTCAACTGATTCTAAGCGGTACCACTCCCGGTCACCCTGACCGTGACTGTCGACGCAAATTTGTCGCCCAGCGGCAATGTGCCAACACTCCATACCAACGGATTCGGACCGCTGTTCTGCGCCGGCGTTGCGCTGATAAATGCGACGCCGCTGGGCAACGTGTCGGTCACGATCACATTCGTCTGCGGCAGTAATACCATAATTGTAAATTGAATGTTGTACTGAAACACGTCGCCCACTTTGACGGCGGCAACATTATCCGGTTTACCCGCGCCCATACAGACATTCCACTGTCATGCCGTTGGGATCATAATAGCGCCAAATATGATCCTTGCCATTGTCCGTTCCGCCGGCGTCACCGCCGAAGGTGCCGCCATCGAAATACGGACAGCCCTTGGCGCGGAGGATTCCGTTGAGATCGTTGACCCGAATCTGACCCAGACATATTCCGGCACGAATTGCGTCATCTGGCCGATGCCCACCGAATCGCATTGGGACTCGTCGTGTCGGTTTGCGCGACCGTCGCCGTCAGCGGCGTCGATGGACTCAGAGTGAAACCCACTTGACTCCCATCCGTCGCCGCAAAACCCAGGACCGTGCTGTTCAACCCAGGTTGATCGTACGAGACCTGACTGCCGGGATATTTGATGCGATTCCAAGGACCGACATAGCTGGACGCCGCTGCATCGCGGCGGATGGTGGCTGTAGAAATTGCTATTGAACTCCCACGCATAGCCGCTTTGCGGACCAGCCACGGCGTTCGCGAAACCCCACGGCGCATTGCCGCGCTGATCGGCCCATCCACAATCGGCGAACGGCCAGGAGTGTTGGAGCCGGAATACGACCGGCAAGTTGTTCCGCGTCCCACTGGTTCAGGGGCAAGCACCACATCGCCACTATTGTTCGTGATCGTATTATCGTTCGTCGCCGGGTTCCGTCTACCCACAGTTCGAGCCCAGGTATTGTACGCGGTGCGCGGATCGGTCGAATAGAAAATACCGATATCACCATATACGCCGGCAATCGTGCCATTGTGACAACCGGCGTCGTCACCGTCTTCGCGGTCACGCCGTTGATGTTGGGACCCAGAGTCAAGCCGACCAACGCAAGGCCGCCGTTTTGGCGCCGACCGGTCCATCGCCAATCGCAATTGGCGATT
Organism: uncultured Chloroflexia bacterium; assembly: GCA_963718225.1. Taxonomy (GTDB): domain Bacteria; phylum Chloroflexota; class Anaerolineae; order UBA4142; family UBA4142; genus DAOTXS01. Next base: position 16,664 of record CAVQYN010000001.1, on the reverse strand, counting down.
GACCTTTCATCGCCGCGCGGTCATAGCCACCACCGCCATCCGGCTCGACGTACGCGGCGTCGAGGACCTGAACGCCGTTCGGCACATAGAAATCGACATAGCCGCCAACGCCGGTCGTCGTACCGCTATCCGGCACAACTTTGATCATCAAGCCGACAATATCGTTGCCCTGCAGCAAGAGCGTGCCTCGGCGGGTTCATCGGCGATGCGCGCATCGAAAGTCGCCTGCGTCGCCGCATCAAAGTACATGTACACCAATCTTGGTCTCCAAGTTGTGACCCAATGCCACCGGCACGACATACAAAGACGCCAACGCGACTGCCGCGAACAAGACCACCAATAGCGACACGCGCGCCCAACGCACACTCAGACGGCGTTGCGCCAAAGTGCGGTACAGCCACACCATCAGGAGTGAAGACGCGGTTGCGAGCAAAGGCAACGCGAGCCAGGTGCCATCCCCGGCGCGTTGTTGCGCAAATGCCGCGAGCCACGCGCGCGCCTTGGCATCCTGCGCCAACAACGCGGCAAAGGCGAGGGTCAACATCAATACCGAGAACAGGATGAGCCAAACTGTTTTCCGCGTGGTATCGGTTTTACGAAGGGTGGATGATTTCATTTCGATAACTCCTATGCACGCGCCGCGCGTGCGCGGGATTGGGTCGCTTTGGCGCCCAACTTGGGTTTCAACGCTCGACTCGTCGCGTTCGATGAGGCCTTACACTCGGCACTGCAATACTTTTGATTCGAAGTCGCACCGATAAAAGATTTATGACATACCGGACAGCGTTTCGGTTTCGCCTGGATAATCAAATGCTTCGGCGTGCGTCCTGGGAAGACCCAGTCCTTGCTTCGCACTTGCTCGCCGATCACCCGCGCGCGCAACAAGCGAAAACGCTGCGCGAAAAATCGCGAGATGGGGAGACTGCCCCCTTCGATCGCTTTCACGTAGGAACGCGATTACCCGCGCGGCAAGCCGTTCGCCATTTCTAAACCCAGGCGCGTCGCGCTCCAGCCTTGCGATTTGCGAAAACTCTTCACCTGGCGCCGGGTTAGTTGACCGGCAACCGATTTTTTCTTCGGGGTGGACATGGGTCTGACCTCATTCCCGCCATTGGGCTTGTCTGACGGTCTAAACTAGTTAGGAATTGTCTAGTCCGATGGTTCAAAATTAATCTGCGCCCTGTTTTTCGGAAATTGTATCCTAATACGAATCCGCGAAATCCGCATTTTGGCGCAGTTTTCGCTGTTTTCAAACTAGATCGTGATTTTTGCGTGCTTTCGAACAAAAAACCGTGCGATGCATAAAAACATCGACACGGCCGGTTACGCCATTTGCTCCACCTGGCTATGGCGTCCATAGGCGAACAGCCAGGCTTCAACGCATCCGTGAAAAAATTGATGCGGAATCGAAATCTCCGCTTGTTTTTCTTCACTGACATTATACGCCATAGCTTCGGCGCGTGTCAATACTTTTTGCAACGAGTTTTGAAAACTCGTGTTTCATTTTCGGTCGCGACCAAAGCGATGCAGCTACCTGAACTCACTCCCAGATCACTCTACCCCAGATCAAGGATTTCATGTCCAAGAACAAAGTTTCATTTGGCCCAAATTTAATTTAGATTCTAATTATCTTAGTAACAAAGATAATTTTGGGTCTCGAGTGTGCCCGAATTGTCTCAAATTCGCATATCTCGGCTTTCTTGCGCCGCACAGCATCCGTTTTGCGATCGATCAAAGGCATGTCACCGGGGCGCAATCAAGGCGGTGATTTGCGCTGACGCGCCCTCCCAACCCGGCCCGGTTCCGATTTCTGCCAACTGCCAAGATTTGCGCGACGGTGAAAATCATGCATTCTTGCAGGAACGCCATGCGCGCCACAACCCCAACTAACCGAAACACCACGGCGTGTGCAAAGTCGCTTGACAAAACCAAGAGACGGCATGTCATTGCGAGGCGCGGTCTTCCCTGGCACTTGCGTTCCCGCCAGGGCAAGTGTGACAGGGGCAACTGACTTTGCTCGCGCCCTGCCGAAACATTTGGGCGTTTGCGCAAATTTCAAATCTCGATTATAATGCCTCTCAGTTGGACGTCGTCGCGTAATGATTGCAGACGGTGTCCGACTGATTTTTTATAAGGTCGAGGTTAGCACCATATGGCTGACAAGCAAATTTTTCTGACTCCGGAGGGCCGCGCCAAGCTGGAAGCGGAACTGGAGGAACTGAGAACCAACCGTCGCGCCGAAGTCGCCGAAGCCATTCATTCGGCGAAAGAGGAAGGCGACATCATGGAAAACTCCGCCTACGACGAAGCCAAGAACGAGCAAGCCTTTGTCGAGGGGCGCATCATGACGATCGAGCAGATGCTCAAGAACGCCGTAATGATCGACAAGCGGCGCACGAACGGCGATATCGTCGGCGTCGGTTCGTTCGTCACCGTGATCGAGCGCGGCAACCGCGACGATGACACGTACCAGATCGTCGGCTCGGCGGAAGCGGACCCCTTGCGCGGGCGCATCTCCAACGAATCGCCGGTCGGGCGCGCCCTGCTCGGCAAACGCGTCGGCGATGAAGTGCAGGTCAGAATTCCGGATGGCATGCGCCATCTCAAGATCACGGAAATTCGATAACCGCTGTCGGGGGCAAGGTGACCTTGCCCTTCGACAATTGCATTGATGGCGATCATGACTGACGATTTCATCACCGCGCTGAACGATCAAGAACAACAGCGGTACCAAAAACTCGGGCGCTTGCGCGAACACGGCATCGATCCGTACCCCCTGCGCGCCACGCGCACGCACACCGCGCGCCAAGCCATCGATGCGTTCAATCGCGGCGAGGCGCTGACCAACGCGCGCCTGGTCGGTCGATTGGTGGCGTTGCGCGACATGGGCAAGTTGTCGTTCGCGCATGTGCAAGATGGCACGGCGAAAATCCAATTGATGTTTCGCAAAGACCAAGTCGGCGCAGAACCTGTACGCCGCTCTGCAAAAAGACTTTGACTTGGGCGATTTCATCGGCGCGGAAGGCGAGGTCGTCAAAACCAAGACCGGCGAGGTGACCCTCCAAGTCACGCGCTTTGAACTGCTCGCGAAAACACTTTCGCCCCTGCCGGAAAAATGGCACGGGCTCAAAGATATCGAGACGCGCTACCGCCAGCGCTATCTGGATTTGCTCTCGAATGAACAAGCGCGCGAAATTTTCGTCAAGCGCTCCAAGATCGTGACCGCGATGCGCAGGTTTCTTGACGAACAAGGCTTCCTTGAAGTCGAGACGCCGGTGCTGCAACCCTTGTACGGCGGCGGCGCGGCGGAGCCGTTCGTCACGCATCACAACAAACTTGATCAAGATATGTATCTCCGCGTCGCCGATGAATTGTATTTGAAACGCCTGCTCGTCGGCGGGTACGAGCGCGTGTACGAAATCAGCAAAGACTTTCGCAACGAAGGCATTGATTTCAAACACAATCCGGAATTCACGATGATGGAGTGTTATCAGGCGTACGGCGATTACACGACGATGATGACTCTGGTCGAAGGATTGTACGGCGCGTGTTCGCTCGCGGCGAACGGCACACTCCAGATCACGTACCAAGGGCACGCCATCGATTTAACGCCGCCGTGGCCCCGCGTGACGATGCGCGACATTATCTTCAAGACGAGCGGCGTCGATATTTACGCGGACACCGATCTCCCCGCCCTGCGCCGGCGCATCGATGCGTTGCAGCTCAAGCTCGAACGGCACGCCACCTGGGGCAAGCAAGTCGACGAATTGTTCGCCACGTTCGCCGAGCCAACGCTGATCCAGCCGACGTTCGTGATGGATTATCCGGAAGAGATTTCGCCGTTTGCGAAAAAGAAACCGGAGAATCCCACGGTCGTGGAACGCTTTGAGGCGTTTGCGTTGAACATGGAGCTGGGCAATGCGTTCACCGAACTCAACGACCCAGTCGATCAGTATGCGCGGTTCATGGAACAAGCGGAACAGCGCAAAGCCGGCGACAAGGAAACGAATCCACTCGATATGGATTTCATCCACGCGATTGATGCACGGCATGCCGCCGACCGGGGGCTTGGGCGTCGGCGTGGATCGCATGGTGATGCTCTTGACCGATCAAGCGTCGATTCGCGAAGTGATTCTGTTTCCGCAGTTACGGTCATAACAACAAAAACAAATCCGGCTGACGCGCGTCAGCCGGATTTTTCTTTTTAAGGCAATTGCAGAGCGAGCAGAATCGGCTGCCCGCAGTCGGACAGCATGTCGAACTTGCCGTCCGGATATTTGCGCGCCCACCCGCGCAACTCGTCCATGCGCTTCGGCGTGGCAATGACAACCGTGTGCGCCGGCAACACCGCGCCCTCGATGGATCCGGGAACGTTCTGGATCGGCAAAGCGTCCGTGAAAAAATCGACCGCCTCGTTCGTGCCGTAGACAAACTCGCCACTGAGCAAAACAATCGGAACCTCACGCTCGATTTGTTGCACATAGCGTCCCAGGTACGACGCAAAGCGCGTGTCGAACGTATCGCCGAATCTGCACGTCAGCGCAAAATCAATGAAATACGTTTTGAGATTCAATCCAATGATCGATACCAACACGACACCCATTGCCACGTGCCGGAAGAAGAATCGATTGGGCAGTAATCGGCGAAACAGCGCGCCCACTTGCTCCAGTCCCAGCGCGGCGAGCACGAGCGCCGCCGGCAGAACAATCAGCATCCGATACGAATCGGCAGACGCGGGGACGGCGAACAAGCCAACCGCAAAGGGCATTGACCAGAAATACAAGTTGAGCATGAGATAACGAGGCTCGCGTACCCGCCACAGCGCCACGCCGATGCCAATCATCAGCAAGCCAATCGAAATGTACGTGAGCAACGGCATGGGTGCGCCGTAGAAATCATCCGTGGGATAGTAAACGAGTGTCAGAAAAGCGTGAGCAACCCGCTCCACCAGAATTGCCAGCGACGAACGCCCGGTAATCGCGACCTCCTGGTCGAGCCAGCCGGAATGAAATGTGCCGTCGGCGTTTAGACGTGACATGAATTCGTCTGGGTAGCGCACGGCATATACCAGTCCCGGCAACCCGGCGATGAATGCGCCAAACCAAAACGGAATCGAGTCGCGTAACGCCGTCCGCATCCCCGCGATGAATAGCGCAAGCAGGGTGATCGCAAAGAGAATCGTCACCACTTGCGCGCCAAGATAAATCTGAAAATGCACGCCGAGTGCCAAGCCGCCAAGCGCCAAGCGAAACGCGCTACGCTTTTCCAAGCCGCTGATGAGAAGGTAGAATTCAAGGGGGATGAAAAGCACACTGATGATGTACGGGACGGCGACGATACGCGTAAAGTGGATATGCGCGTGCGAAAACGCCATCAAGAACGCGGCGAACAGGCCAACCCGCCGACCGAACCATTCACGCGCGAACAGATAGACGAGCGGAATTGTACAAGTGCCGATGATTGCCGGCACAAGCCGCAAGGCAAAGGCCGTGCGTCCAAATTGCTCAATGCAAAAACGGATCGCGTACAGATACAGCGAGCCCACATTTTCAAAAAGCGCGAACGGATTCGCCAGCGGATTCTCGCGCGTCATCATCGCCGCCTGCCCCAGCAAGCCCTCGTCGCCCACCACCACATTTGGAATCGTGCCGAGTTCAAAGAATCGAATGATGCCGGCGCACAGCGTGAGCGCGGCAACGCCCAGCCATTCTGATCGCGCGATGCGTTTTGCCTGCCACCATCGGCGCACGGCCTCGAGCTTCGGCGCAAAGACCAGCGCGCACACCATCCCGCTGGCAATCCACAAGAGCACCACCGGCAAGTAATTGAGGCGGTCTGCATCGTCAAAAGTGATTTTCGCCAGCGCGGTGAGAGCAGCGAGGCAAAGCGTCAGCGGCAAAAAGATGCGCGTGCGAAGGTGGGCGATCACGTTTTCATTATAGCACAAACAAAAATCCGCCTCGCTGCGCGAGACGGATTAAATGTGAGCCGCCAGGGACTTGAACCCTGAACCTAATGATTACATGCCACACTTGCTTTCACAAGCCCCTTGCGGGTTGTGGTCTGGACTATCTCATCGCCCTTTCTGTTTAGGAAGTCGGGCGTCCGGCGTATAGTCTCTGAGGAGCCTTGACAGGGTGTAATCCTCTCCCAATTTGACGAGAGCCCGCTGATTGTTCTTTGCGCGCTCAAGTCGGATTGAGAGAGTGCCTTTGTTTTTAAGAGCTTGCTCTGCGCGAACGTAAAAGACTTGATTTTTGTCTTCTACGACAAGAGCGAACACATCAACGTCGTCTACACGATACGTGTAGTTGTACTTTGGATTTGCGCAATCTTTCTCAGATTAAGAAGCGCTGCACCCTTTTTCGACGTTGTGGTCTTGACTTGAATCTTGATTGGTTTACCGCCAATCAGAACGATCAAGTCAACTCGACTCAGGTCGCCAAACTCCTGAAAGACCGGGATACCCGCCTTCAAAAGTTCAACCATGACGATCCCTTCGCCGATTACACCCTTCCGCTTGGGATGTTCCACAAGCCCCGTCAAGTTTCCTGCTGATTACCCAATCCAACAGATTGTTACCGCTGGGGTACTGTTGGCTTTAGGGCTTTCCAGCATACAGCCAGATTTTTCACCTCTGCATTTCTGCAGAGGGCTCCTAGACTCAAGAGTCATTTGCTCTGCCAATTGAGCTAGCGGCCCCTATTTGACGTCGGCAAATATAGCATGATTGCGACAGAATGGCAAATTGCGGCGGACGCACACCTGTGTTATAATTTTTGTGCGCCCCCGTAGCTCAATTGGATAGAGCAAAGCACTCCTAACGCTTAGGTTGTGAGTTCAAATCTCGCCGGGGGCAAGCCCAACCGGGAGACAAGGTAACAAGGAGACGCGGAGAAAATTCTCTCCATGTCTCCCACGCACCTTGTCTCCTTGTCTTTTGGGGTTCACGCACTAACAATTCGATTCTTCAGCGCGCCAATCTTTTCAATTTCGCTTTCCAACACATCCCCAGGTTTCAAGAATTCCGGTGGCTTGCGCGCAAAGCCGACGCCCGCCGGCGTCCCCGTGGTCAAAATGTCCCCCGGTTCCAGCGTCATCAGCCGTGACAAATCCTCGATCATGAACGCAATCGAATACAGCATGTCGCGCGTGTTGCCGTGTTGCTTGACGATGCCGTTGACGCGGCAGGTCAGGTCGAGATTTTGCGGGTCGGAAATTTCATCCGCCGTTACAAGCCACGGACCCATCGGACAGTAGCCGTCAATCGATTTGCCGACGAAAAACTGCGATGTCCGATTCTGCAAATCACGCGCGGTCACATCGTTCAGCACTGTGTAGCCGAACACGGACTTGAGCGCGTCGCGTTGCGATACTTTGCGCGCGCGTTTGCCGATAATCACCGCAAGCTCCACTTCCCAATCCACTTGCACCGACACGTCGGGATCGACGACAATATCGCCGAACGGTGCGTTGACCGTCGTCGGTGCTTTGGTGAACACGACCGGCGGCGAGACTTGCTCACCGCGCGCGCCCGCCGATTCTTTGGCATGGTCGGCGTAATTGCGCCCCAACGCAAAAATGTTCTTGCGCGGACGCGGAATCGGCGCAAGCAGTTTCACCTGACTCAACGGAATTACTTTTCGCGCGGATACCGCCTGCGGTACGCCCTGCTCAATGAGCGTGAGCATATCCGGCACACCCTCGACGGGCGCGATGCCGTCCTCCCGCACCATACCAACACTCACCCGGCCTTGATACTCGTAAGTCGCTAGTTTCATTGGCTGTCCTCTTCGCCTTTGGTCGTGGCTTTGGTTTGCTTCTCGAACATCTTTAGAATCTCCTTCACCGTCGTCGCGTCTTCCGGCTTTTTGTCGGCGCGAATGAATCCGATGACGCGCGGAAAGCGGAGCGCATAGCCCGGCTCGTCGCCCACCTTGCCCGCCGTGTGAATCGGCGAGCGAGTGATTTCGTCCGCCTGCATTTCGATGACGTATTTCGGCTCAACCCAGACATCCGGTTCCATCACCGCTTCAACGCGCGCAGGTTTGTGATCGGTTTGTAGCTTGTCGAGCAGTTCGCGCATCTTGGGCCACTCGACATCGGAAAAGCCGGTGCCGATCTTGGCAATCGTGACAAACTTGTCTTGCTTGGCATCGTACACCGCCACCAGCAGCGCGCCGATGCCAAAACGCGCGCGCATGCCGCGTCCGCGCAAGTAGCCGACGATGACGCCGTCAATCGTGTCCGACAAATGCCCTTGATATGAGCGCTTCAATTTGATCCAATTGAAATTGCGCGCGCCGGCTTGGTATTTTGAATCGAGCCGCTTTGCCATGATGCCTTCCAAACCGCCGGTGATCGCCTCCAGAAAATACTTTTCGATCTCTTTCGCATCTTGGGTAACTAAATGCTCCGAGATTTGCACGCGGTCGCCGGGCGCAATGATCGATGCGAGTGTTTCGTGCCGCTTGCTGTACCGATTGCCCCGTGAAATCCTTGCCGTCGACGAACAACAAATCGAACGCGATCAAGCGCAGTGGAAATTTGACCGTCATCGATTCCAAATCGTACTTGCGCTTGCGTTGCATCGTCACTTGGAACGGATGAAACTCGCCGGTCTCGGGATCGTACGACAACGCCTCCCCTTCCAAAATCGCGGTCTTGGCTTTGATCTGCTTCCGAATCCCTTCGGCAATGTCGCTGAACATCGCCGTCGTCTCTTCGAGGTTGCGCGAAAAAATGCGCACGTCGTTCCCCTGCTTGTGCACTTGACAACGAAAGCCGTCAAACTTTTTTTCGATGGCGCATTTGCCCAAGCGCGTGACAATATCCTCCGCGCCTTTCGCGCGCTCGGCGAGTGCCATCCGCACCGGGTTGCCCACTTTCACTTTGATTTCTTCCAACGCCTTAACGCCTTCCGCTTTGAACACATGCGCGACCTGTCCCAGATCACAACAGACGTTGTACGCGCGCTCGATCTGCGGACGCAAACTCTTGTCGCCCGCCTGCGACCACGACAAACCTTCCATCACCGTTGGATCGCCGATGCCAAGCCGCAAACGTCCGAGCGGAATCCGCAACAGATAGCGCGCCTCGCGCCCCGAAAGTTTTTGCAGCAGATCGGCGAGCAAATCTGTTTTTTGCGCCACGGTGCCTTCGCCGCTTGTCGTCGCGATTGCTTTCAATCGCTCAAACACTTGGACGACGTTCAGTTTCTTGGCGTCATCGCTAATCAACTTTTCCGCAACGATGCCGTAATCGCCGTGTTGTTTGTACAGTTTGACAATCGCACCCTTGTCTTTGCCCGAGGCTTTTGCCAGCGCCTCCGCCGCCAACGCCTCGCCGATGCCAAAGTCAATCGGCTCAAACGCGGGTCCCAAACGCTCCTGCGTGAGATAAATGATCGGCGCGATTTCGTCTTCGCTCGATTCTTTGAACAAGTCGGACAGAATCGCCGTCATCTCCAAGCGTTTCGTCGTCGCCTCGAGTTTGGCTAAATAGTCAACGAGTTTTGAAAAACGCATTTCACACCTCCTCGCCCAAACTTATTATAGCACGTCTCAAACGCGCGTGACAACCATTCAATTGACAAATCGTGGCGCTTCTTCTATTATGCCTTCACATGTGTATCATCCTGGCTTCCACTTCACCCCGCCGGCGCGAACTCGTTGGACTCTACAACGTCGCGTTTGAATTCACCTCTGCCGATATTGATGAAACGCCGCGCGCGCACGAATCGCCCGCCGAACTCGTGCGTCGATTGGCAATTGCCAAAGCCGCGATGGGCACGCAGAAATTTCCCGACGCCATCGTCGTCGGCTCGGACACGATTGTTTGGATCGATGGCGTGATTCTCGGCAAGCCGGTGGATGCCGCCGACGCGACCCGGATGTTGAAACTTTTGCGCAACCGCGCGCACACGGTTTACTCCGGCGTGACGGTGACGCACGGCGAAAAATCGATCACACAAGTAGCCACGACGACGGTGTGGATGCGCAACTATACAGACCAAGAAATCGCCGCGTTCGTCGCGACCGGTGAGCCGCTTGACAAAGCCGCCGCGTACGCGATCCAAGCCAATCATTTTCATCCGGTCGATCACATCGACGGGTGTTTCGCCAACGTGATGGGGTTGCCCCTGTGCCATCTGTACCGCGTGCTGAAAACATATGAGGTCCGCGTTGACCCGCCCGACCACGCATGTCAAAAACACTTGCAGATCGATTGCCCGGTCGCTCAGGAAATTCTAAAAAGTAAGTGAAGCAGTAATTCGTTCTTACCAATTACCTGGTTTTAACTTTGGACATTCTTTCATCCCTCAACCCCGCGCAACAAGAAGCGGTCAAACTAGTGAACGGACCGGTCCTCGTTTTGGCCGGTCCGGGCAGTGGCAAGACGCGCGTGCTAACCCATCGCGTCGCGTATTTGATTAATGACCGCCACATCGCGCCGTACAACGTGCTTGCCGTAACGTTTACAAACAAAGCGGCACGCGAAATGCGCGAACGCTTGGTGCAACTCATCGGCGAAACGGCGACGCACGATTTGACGATCGGCACCTTTCACGCGACGTGCGCGCGCTTTCTCCGGCGTGACGGCGAGCGCGTCGGCTTGGCACGCGGTTTTGTCATTTATGACGACGATGATCAGAATTCGCTCGTGAAGCAAATCCTCAAAGAGATGAATCTTGACGACAAGAAATTCAAACCGGGCGCGGTGCTGGGCGCGATTAGCAAAGCCAAGAACGAATTGATCGAGCCAGAGCAATATGCCCCGGCCTCGGTACTGGCACGAAGTCGTCGGGCGGATGTACCAACGCTATCAACATTTGCTCGCGGAAAACAACGCCGCCGATTTCGACGACTTGATTATGGCGACCGCGCGCCTCTTACGCGAAAATCAGGATGTGCTCGAGCGATACCAAAACCGCTATGCCTACTTGCACGTCGATGAATTTCAAGACACGAACATTGCGCAGTACGTGTTGATGAAATTATTGGCGGACAAGTACCAAAATTTGTTTTGCGTGGGTGATGAAGATCAGTGTCTGCCTGCCGGCACAAAAATCGAAACTCCAGATGGCGCAAAGCCAATCGAGAAAATTCGGATTGGCGACAGCATAACCGCTGGCGCGGGACGCGGATACACGATGACGATCGGTGTCGAGAACATTCATCGGCGCAAGTATCAGGGGCCATTGATTGAAATCCACACGCAACGCGGATACACTCTTCGAGTAACCCCGAATCATATTCTCTTTGCACGTTTGGGCATCTCCGATCAGATTCACTACGTTTATCTGATGTATCGCGCGGATCGCGGGTATCGCGTCGGCATTGCATTTGGAACGCGCTCGGATGGCAAGCAGCTCTTTACCGGGCTGGCCATTCGCTGTCGGCAAGAACACGCGGACAAGGTTTGGATCTTGCGCGTCTGTCATTCCCAATCCGACGCAAAATATTGGGAACAACATTTTGCAGTCAAGTATGGTATTCCGACAACACTTTTCCATGGCGTCGGGCGTGGTTTGGCGTTGAGTGAGGAACAAATCGCTCACTTGTATGAAACGCTCGATACCGCGCCGCGCGCCGGGCAATTGATGGCAGACTTACAACTATTTCCGGAATTTCCTCACTTTCGCCCCAAAGCCGTTATGCGCGGTCCCGTCATTGACCGCAAGATCATCAATTTCAAATTGTTTGGCGACTCGCGTTGGACAGAGACGAGCCCCTGGGGCGCGCACCGCGTTAGCATCAACACCACCGATCTTAAGCTCAAGAAACAACTGTCCCTTGCCGGGTATCACACTCGGGCAGGACGCCGGAAAACTTGGCGCGTCGAAAGCTCGAACCTGGATTACGATGCGGCCGAAGATTTTGTCCGCACACTTGCCCAATCAAGCGGCAATGTGGAAATATACCGTAGCGCCTTTCTCTCGAACACGCAATCTGCCGGCGGAATGACCCTGCCCTTTGATTTTCAACCGGCGTCGCATATTCACCCAACCATGATCATTCCAGTTTGCGAAGATGGGAAAATCATCGATGATGTGGTGGTGAGCGTTGATAGCAGGAAACATGACAGCTTTGTCTACGATTTAGACATTCCCAAAGTTCACAATTACATCGCCAACGGAATCGTCGTCCATAATTCAATCTACGGCTGGCGCGGCGCGGACTATCGCAATGTCTTGCGCTTTTCAGAGGATTTTCCCAACGCGCAGGTCAAACTGCTGGAGCAAAATTACCGCTCCACGCAAACGATTCTGGACGTCGCGCAGTCGGTCATTCAAAAAAACAAATCACGCCACGTCAAAGAACTGTGGACGGAAAATCCGCCGGGCATTCCCATCACCGTACTCGAAATGTACGATCAAGACGAAGAGGCGCAATTCATCGTCGATGAGATCGCGCGTTTGACGCGGCAGGGCTTGCGCCCCGGCGAGTGCGCGGTGTTTTATCGCACCAACGCGCAATCGCGTGCGATGGAAGCGGCGTTCACACGGCGCGGGATGCCGTACCAAATTGTCGGTTCGCTGCGATTCTATCAGCGCCGCGAAGTCAAAGATATTTTGGCGTACCTGCGCCTGTGCGCGAACCCGAACGACAGCGTCGCGTTCAATCGCGTGCTAAACGTGCCGCCACGCGGCATCGGCAAAAACACGATGGACCATTTGGCACGCTGGGCGCAAAAATTGAATATGTCGCCGTACCAAATCTTGCAGTTGTTGAAAACGACGGACGACACCGCATTGATTCCCAGCGACGCCTTCGACGCGCGTTCGCGCAAATCGCTTGGCGCGTTCGTTAGTTTGCTTGACGCGGTCATCGCGGCGAAAGCCGATCGCAAATTGAGCGAGCTCGTCGATTTCGTTTTGCAGAGAATCGTGTACGAGGACTACATTGTCGATGGCACGAGCGAAGCCGAGGACCGTGGGGCAACGTGATGGAGTTGCAACGCGCGACGAAAAAATATTCGGACGATGCCGCGGAACGACGCTCGCGCCGTTCCTCGAAGAGGTCGCACTTGTCGCCGACATCGACTCTATGCGCGAGGACACGAACGTGCCGACATTGATGACGTTGCACACCGCCAAGGGTTTGGAATTTCGCGCGGTGTTCATCGCCGGATTGGAAGAAGGTTTGTTTCCGCACTCGCGCTCGTTCGATGACCCGGCGCAGATGGAAGAGGAACGCCGTTTGTGTTACGTCGGCATCACGCGCGCGAAGGAACGCTTGTACTCTTGCACACGTTTCGCCGCGCGTTCTACGGCAATTCCGAAGCGAGCGAGCCGTCGCGTTATCTTGCCGATATTCCGCGACAGCTCATCGCCGGGAATGCGCGCACGAGCCGCGCCAAAACCTGGGACGACGATCGACCCTCGACCAGCCGGGCGTTTGACGTTTCGTCCGCCCGCGCGGCGTGAGGACATTGATGACTTTGAAATCGATGAGCCGCCGCGTCCGCGCCGCGCGTCAGCCATCGATTCAGCGCGGCGTCCGGTTGCCGATGACCGCAAGTTCAACGCCGGCGATCACGTGCGGCACGCGACCTTTGGCGATGGGGTGGTCGTAGCGAGCAAACTGGTGGGCGCGGATGAAGAAGTACAAGTCGCGTTTGAGAATGCCGGCGTCAAGCGACTCATTGCGCGTTATGCGGATTTGAAAAAACGATGATCCTGGATGGAGTAATCACCCCGTTTGAGATTGCCGTTTTAGCGGCGGCAATCGTCATTTCGCTCGCGATCTGGGCTTGGTTTCGCCGCGCGAGCGCCCATCTTCGGCGTGCGGATCGAGAACTGCGCGCGCGCAACGCGGAGTTGGAAGCATTCGCCAAGTCAACCTCGTCATCACGTCGACGTTGGATTTGCCCCGGTTTTGCAACAGGTTCTGCAAGGCGTTTTGCTTTTTGCCAGCGACGCGCAGAACGCGCACATTTATTTATATCACCCCGATCACTGGACGTTCGGCGCGGCACTTGGTCCGATGGGCACGTCGGCGAACAATTTGCCGTCCGCGCCCCAACGGGCTCACGGCGACCGTGGCCCGCACCGGTGAAACGATTCAAGTGTCCGATATGAACACGCATCCACTTTTTTCCGCGGCGCCGCCGCAATGGCGCGGCGCAGGCGCGATTATGGGCATGCCGCTCAAAATTGGCGAACAAGTGGTGGGGGTGATGAATGTGGCCTTTAGCAAGCCGCGCCGTTTTTCGGAAGACGATACGCGCGCGCTCCACTCGCTCGCTGATCAAGCCGCCGTGGCCATTGCCAACGCGCGCTTGCATGAGCGCGTGCAAACCTCGGAACAAGACCATCGCACGTTGGTAGAGAACATTCCGGTTGGTGTTTATCGCACGACCCCCGGTTCGCAAGGCGAGTTCTTGATGGCAAACCCGGGCTATCTCGAAATACTGGGGTTCCCTTCGCTGGAGGAATTGCAAAAGGTTCATGTGGCGGATGTTTACCCGAATCCGGCCGAGCGCAAGCATTTTTCCGACCTCGTGCTGCGGGCTGGGCGCGTGGAAAACTACGAACAGCAACTGAACGCCAAGATGGCAAATTGATTTGGGGACTGGTGACGGCCCAAGTCGTTTATCAGGACGGCGACCCTGCGTATTTCGATTGTTCGCTCATCGACATCACCGCGCGCAAACGTGCCGTCGAAGAACTCGGCGTGTTGAATCGCATCGCCAGCGCGGCAATTGCGCACGTCGATGGATGATTTACTTGCGGAGATTTGCGACACCATCGTCACGTCATCGCTCGCGCCGGACGCGTTCACCATCGGCTTGTTCAACGCCGCCACGCAAGAAATGGATTTTCGCGTGCAAATCGATTCTGGCAAACACGAACCTCCCGAACGTCAACCGCTGAGTTCCACGCCGATTACGGCATTGGTCGTCAACAGCAAAAAACCGGTTCTCATCACAGATTGGGAAGAGCAACGCGATGTCCTGCCCACGCCGATCTATTTCGGCACGATGAAACTACCGCCACTTGGCTGGGTGTGCCGATGATGCGAGGCGAACAAGTCATCGGCGCGCTTTCGATCCAGTCGTATCAGCCCAACGCATACGGCAAACAAGAAGAACAACTGCTTGGCACGATTGCCGACCAAGTTGTCATCGCCATCGAACGCGCGCGCAGTTTTGCCGCCGAACGCGCCGCCGTGGAAAAAGCCGAGGCATTGCGCCACGCCGCGCACGCGGTCAGCTCCAGTTTGGAACCGAACCAAGTCTTGCGCATCTTGTTGCAACAACTCAAACGCGTCCTCGTGTACGACTGGCTTCCGTGCTGTTGTTGAGCGAGCCAAACGAACCGGCACTGATCGTTGGCATCGGCTACGCCAATGAAGAAACAACCAGTCACGCCGCCGGCGAAATGCTCAAGACCAGCCCCGTGTTGCGCCGCATGGCGCACGACCTTCAGCCGGTTTTGTTTGCGGATGTGCGCCAACAGCCCGAGTGGATTTGGGTGCCGGGCGCGGAACACGTGTGCTCGTTTCTCGCCGTACCATTTTTTCGCGCGACCGCATGACCGGCGCGTTAATGGTCAATAGCCGGCAATGCGACTTTTTCAAATCCGTCGATCTTCAAACGGTGCAAACGCTTGCGCAACACATCGCCGTGTCGATCGAAAACGCGCAACTCTTTACCTCGGTTGAGAAACAAGTCCACCAACTCACGCTGTTGCGCGAAATCGATCGCGCGATCAACTCGATCAGCGATCTCTCGAGGATGCTCGACACGATTCTGGAAAAGATTCAGCAACTTGTGCCAAGCGACCGCGCGACGATTGCGATGTTGGAAGGAACCATGCTGCGCGCTGTAGTTGCGCGCGGCATCCCCCCGCTCCGTCCGCAAGCACCTCGTGTTCGATGTGAGCAAGCATCGCCTTTTCCAAGACCTCACCACGCAGCGCACGTGGGTCACGCTTTCGAACGTCAACACCTCGCCGGATTGGATCACCGTCCCCGGCATGGACGACGTGCAAACCTGGCTCGCCGCGCCGTTGATTGCGCGTGACGCGTTCATCGGTCAAATCAATTTGTATCGCACGACGTCCAGTCCGTTCACGACCGAGCAAGGCAATTTATTCTGGCGTTTCGAATCACGCCGCGATTGCAATCACCAACATGCAACTCCGGATGGAACTGCGCGAGCAAGCCCGGCGCGATAGCTTGACGCAGCTATTAAATCATCGCACCTTGATCGCCGAATTGCACAACGCATTTGCGGAATGCCAGCCACGCGGCGAACCGTTATCGTTCATCATGCTCGATATCGACGAGTTTAAAAAATACAACGACACGTACGGGCACACTCTTGGCGATTGGGTACTGACGATGGTTTAGAAGTGATTGGAGAACATGTGGGGCAGACCGGCTTTGCCGGACGCTGGGGTGGTGAAGAATTTGCGATGGTCCTTCCCAATGCCGATCCAGCCGCCGCCTATCGTGTCGCCGAACAAATTGGGACCGCCGTTGCCGCGCTGATTATTGAGGATCGCCAAGGTCGACACATTCCCGCGCCGACGGTAAGCCAAGGCATCGCCACACTGCCGATCACTGCGTTGACGGCGCAAGACTTGGTCGAGCAAGCCGACCGCGCGGTGTATCGCGCCAAGCATTGCGGGAAAAATCAAATTGCGGTAGCGGAGA